>JBKBNT010000012.1:0-29346 GCA_046295155.1 Beijerinckiaceae bacterium | reverse complement strand
CGGGCGCAACCGCCAGCGCCGCGACCCTGTCGCGGCCGCCGGCAGGCCAGGCGGCGGCTCCTTACATTCTGCGTCACCTCACCAACAACATTCACGGCTTCCGGCTGGCGGGCGAGATAGCGCAGGCGGAATGGCCGATGTTCCTTACCGAGGCGCAGGCGCAGAACCGGCTGTCGTTCCGGCTCGGCTATCTCGCCGCTGTCTCCGTCATGCCGGAAGGCTCGTATCTGTCGCTCACCGTGAACGACGCGATCGTCGGACGCACGAACATCGTCGGCACGCGCGGCGTGCGCACGGCGGTCTTCGACATTCCGGCGGGGCTGATGAAGGCCGGGTTCAACTCGATCCGCATCACCGCCGAACAGCGTCATCGCGTCGATTGCTCGCTCGAGTCGACCTATGAACTGTGGACGCAGATCGACCCGACGCAGACCGGCCTCGTGCTGCCGCGCAGCGATCCGGGCGTGACGAGCATCGCCGATCTGCCCGCCATTCCCATCGACGATCAGGGCGCATTGCCGATCCGCGCCATCACGCCGGAGCGGGCGGGCATGGCCTCCGTCGAGCGCATCATCGAAGCCGCGCAGATGATCTCGCTTCTTGGCCGTTTCGCTCAGCCGGTCGTCGACTTCGGCCCGCTCGCCCACGGCCAGCACGGCGTCAATCTCGCGGTCGGCCCCATAGAGGAGCTGCGCGGTCAGCTTCAGGGCCTTGCGCTGCCTTTCGTTCATAGTCCGATGGTCATCGTGGTTCCGGGATCCGAGGGCCGCCGCACGACCATCGTGGCGACGGGGCGTACGGACGAGGAGGCGACCGAGGCGCTGCAACAATTCCGCGTCGCCGCCAGCAACAAGGGCACGCCTGAGGGGCTGCGCGCGGCGGCTGCGTTCCCTGGCTATCGGCTCGGCGGAGGGCAGAAGGTGCGCCTGCGCGAACTCGGCGTCGCAAGCCAGGAGTTTTCCGGGCGCCTGTTTCGCGCCGCCTTCAACCTGATCCTGCCGCCGGACTTCTATTCGGCCGACTACGGCAAGGCGATCATCGATCTGGCTGGAGGCTACGCGCCGGGACTTGGCGTCGGTTCGCAGGTGATCGTCAGCGTCAACGGCCGGCATGTGATGAGCACGAAGCTGACGAAGGCGGCCGGCGACGTGTTCAAGCAGAACCCCATGCAGCTTCCGCTCGGCAGCATGCGCCCCGGCCTCAACCGCATCGAGATCGAAGCGCATCTTCCCGCCCCCGCCGACCGGTCCTGCGACACGCTCGCCGCGATCACCGGACCGAAGCGTTTCCTGCTCCTCGACACGACGGAAATCGAACTTCCGCAGATCGCGCGGATCGCCCGGATGCCCGACCTCGCCGTCACCGCGACGGGCGCGTTTCCCTATTACGGTTCCGAGAACCGCCCGACCCTCGCGGTGCCGGCGCCGTCGCGGGAATCGGTCGGCGCGGCGGCGACCATCGCCACGCACCTCGCCATCGCCGCAGGCCGGCCCATCAACTTTCGCCTTCGCGGCGCCGTCCCGCCGGCGGGCGAAGGGCCGGCGTTGATCGTCGCGCCGGTTCCCGCGCTCGAGAGCGAGCTATTGTCGTCGGTCGGTCTGAAGCAGGAGGATCTGTATTCGGCGTGGCGCGAACGCATCGAAAACCCTGCGCCGCCAGCGCCCGAGCAATTGAGCCGTTCGGAGATGATGGCGCGCCATCGCCTCGTCCTGCAGCGCAACTTCCCGGCGTCCTGTCACATGCCGACGCCACAAGGCGGCTTCCGGCGCGCCGAGCGGCTGGCCGGCCTGCTTTCCGCGCAGGCGGTCGGGCAGACGCAGAATGCGCCGCCGGCCGACCTTTACGAACAATGGGACTCCGAACTGCGGTCGGCGCCAGGCTATTTTGGCCGCGCGCTGTCGTTCCTCGAAGGGGCTGGCGGCTGGGCGCTGTCGAAGGTCGCCGGCGCCCGCGACGCGATCTCCGGCTCGCTCGACATCGCGGCCCCGGCGCCGGGCGTGTCGCGCGGCCGGCCGCTCGTGATGGCGCAGAGCATTCTCGGCTCGAACGCCGAAGACGTGCGCACCGTCGTCACCGCGCCGGATTCCGTGACGCTTCAGCAATCGGTCGCATGCCTCGTCGATCCGCGCGTATGGCGCCAGATCGGCGGGCGCATGGCGATGCTCGACACCTCCGACGGACAGATCATCGCGGCGCCCGTTGAGGGATCGACGCTGATCGCGACGCAATCCTTCTCGGTCCAGAACGTCAGGCTCATCGTCGCCGGATGGCTGTCCCTGAACAACAAGATCTACGTCGTCCTCGCGTTGCTGATCGCCGCCCTGCTCGCGCTGACGACACGCGAGTTCGTCGCCAACGTGGGAAGGAAGAACACATGATCCGCTTCAGGGCGCGTCTTGCGCCGCTCCTCCTCGCGGCGTTCTCTTGCACAATCGCGCTGGCCCAGCCGCCGCTCGCGCCCCGCCCCGCCATGACGGCGAATGCGTCATCGAACGACGATCAGAAGCGCGCGCCGCTGAAGCTCGACGGCCGCGCGCTTCCGCTTGGCGGCGCCCTCAACGCCCCGCAGGCGTGGCAAACCTACAAGCAGAGATTCATCACGAGTTCGGGCCGCGTGGTCGATACGGCGAACGGACAGATCAGCCACAGCGAAGGGCAGGGCTACGGCATGTTGCTCGCCGTCGCCGCGAACGACAGGCCGACGTTCGATCGCCTCTGGGGCTGGACGCGCGCCAATCTCATGGTGCGCGACGACCAGCTGATCGCATGGCGTTGGACGCCGGGACAGCGCCCGCCCATCACCGACATGAACAACGCGACCGACGGCGACATCCTGATCGCCTGGGCGCTGGCGGAAGCCGCCGAACTGTGGGGCGACGCGGCCCATCGCGCCGCCGCGCGGCGAATCGCCGTCGAGGTCGCGCGCAAGACCGTGATGTTCAAGACCGCCAACGGCGCAATTCTTTTGCCCGGCGTTCTCGGGTTCAGCGCAGGCGACCGTCCGGACGGGCCCGTCATCAACCTTTCCTACTACGTGTTCCCGGCATTCGCGCGCCTCGCCACAGTCGCGCCGGAAGTCGACTGGAACGGACTGATCCAGACAGGGCTCGACCAGATCAGAACCGCGCGTTTCGGCGAATCGAAATTGCCGACGGACTGGATTTCCCTGCGCGGCGACCAACCGAAACCCGCTGACGGATTCCCGCGCCAGTTCTCGTACAACGCCATACGCATCCCGCTCTACATGGCCTGGGCGGGCGTCGGCGACTGGGATCACTATAGCGCGTTCCATGCGTGGGCGCATCGTTCGCGCGGGCTGGCGACGATCGACGTCGACAGTGGACGGGACGCGGATCGTCTCGCCGAGCGTGGATATGGCGCCATCGGCGCCCTGCTCGCGTGCGCGGTGGATCGAAAGCCGGCGGGCTCCGAATTCCGCACGGTGCGCGACTCGGACAACTACTATTCGGTCACGCTGCAACTGCTCGCGATGGCGGCGGCGAACATGAGGTACAACTCATGCCAGGGGAGCTGAAGACGATGCCCATGAAGCTCCTGCTCCTCGTGTCGGCATCGGTTGCGGCGCTGGCGGGCGCGCATGCGCAATCGCGCAATGACGGCGGCTTCTTCATCGATGCGCCGATCCTTGAACCGCGCAGGCCCGCCGCGGCTACTGCGCGCGAGGCGCAGCCGCAGAAGCCCGCGCACGAAGCGAAGCCGGGAGCGCCCGAACGCAGGCAGCCGCAACGCATCACCGTCAAGCCCATCGACGCCGAGGAAGGCGGCGCCGACGAAACGGCGCTGCGCTATTATGCGGCGCAGAACCAGATGAGGCGCGTCGCCGCGGAAATCGAACGGTTGCGGCGACTCTATCCATCATGGCGGCCGCCGGAGACGCTCGTGGAGCCGGCGAGCGCATCCACCGAAGACGAGCAGCCGCTGTGGGACCTGTTTGGCGCGGACCGCCTCGACGAATTGCGCGCCGCGATCGATGAGCGCAAGCGCGGCGAGCCGGAATGGCGCCCGTCGAAGGACCTCATGGACAAGATCGCACGCAAGGAGTTGCGCCTGCGGCTCATGGGTTTCTGGCGCGCCGGCGATCTCAACGAGATGATCGGGGCTGTCAGCCGGGAGGGCTATGGCGGCGACCGCGCGGATGTCGATCTGCAATGGACGGTTGCGGAAGCCTATGCGCGCATGAAACGATCCGGCGAGGCGGTTGCGATCTATCAGTCCCTGTTGCGCACGCTCGTCGATCCGCACGAACGGCTGACGACGATCCAGAAGGCGATGGAGCTTCTGCGTATCGCGGAACTCGAGCCGCTGTTCGAGGAGATGAAGGCCGATGAGAACGGGCGCAACGAACTGGCGCAACTCTCCAACGAGATCACGCGCGCGCGCATCAGCGCCTATCTGCGCGACGAACGCGCCGAACGGATTCCGGAGGCAGAGTTTCGGGCCTATCAGGACTACGCGCGCGGCCAGGACGACCCGAACCAGATCGGCCTCATCGCCTGGTATCACCTGAAGAACAGGGCGAGCCGCGAAGCTCTCGAATGGTTCAAGCTTTCGCTGGAGCGCGGGGGCGACGCGATGATCGCGCACGGCCTGGCCAACGCGCTGCGCGAACTTGGCATGAAGCGCGAAGCTGAAGAGGTCGCCTTCGCGTGGCGCGACGCGCTGATCAACAATTCGATCCTCTACATCGACGTCCTCGAAACCGAGCTCACGCAGGCCTCGCCGCCCCACATCGAGCCCGAACGGCTGATGCGCTACGCGCAGGTGACAATGGACCTTGCGTCCGGCGAGGGCGCGCAGGCGTTGGGCTGGTACGCCTACAACACCTGCCAGTACGAAGCCGCGCGCGAATGGTTCGAGCGCGCCGTCGCCTGGTATCCGAAGGAGGCGACGGTCTATGGCCTCATGCTCGCCTCGCAGCGGGCCAAGCGCATGAAGGATGTGTACGAACTGGCGAACCGCTACGATGGCCTGTTCCCGAAGGTGATCGGCGTCCTCTTCCCCGACGGCTACCAGCGTCCGCCTTCGGCCTGCGACATGGCGGTGGCTGGCGCGCGCGCGCCCGCAGGCTTCCGCGGCCCGCAGCCCACGCCGGGCCCCGCCATGCGGCAAGCCTACGGCGCGGGGCCGTTTCCCTCTTTCCCGACCCAGCAACAGGGATGGCCGACGGGGTATCAGGCGCCGGCGCTCGTGCCGGTCGCCAACGACCAGATGCCGAAATTCGCACGCGGCGAATTTCCTGCGGCCGTCGATCCTGAAAACAACCGCCGCTTCGCTTCTTCCGGCAAGATCATGGGCCGGCCGGTCCAGACGAGGACGCCGCCTGCGGCGCAGACTTTGCTGCGCGCGGAACCGGCGCGTCCCGCTCCGCTCGTGGCCCGCCGTGTGCAGGGCGTGGGGCCGATGCCCTACGAACGATGGGGGTTCAGTCTGCTGCCCGGCGCAAACGGTCAGACAGCGCCCGACGCGCCGCATTCCGCGCAGACCGCGCCTCCGGGCACCGTATGGGCGAGCGAGCCGACCGGCAGCCGCGCGGGCGAAACGTACGTCGACCCGTACCAGGCGTTGCAGGTGATTTCGAACGCTCCGCGCGTGCCGCTGCCGGGCGCGATGCGCGCGACGCCCGCCGCGCCGAACTTCATGCGCGGCGCCGGGCTGCGGCCTGGCCTCGATGTCGACATGACGGCGACAGGAAGCGTCGAGGGCGGCGATCTGCCGGGCGGCTCGAGCTCGAACGAGCTTCCGCCGGTCAGCGCGCCGCTGGCCGACGCGTTGCCCGAGGCCTATCCCTATCCGCCGCCGCACACGCCTGCGCGCAAGGAGGAGACAGCAGCCTCCGAAGCCGAGTGGCGTCCAACTCTCACCGACGTGCTGGCGCAACTCGGCCGCTCGTCGCCGCAAGCAAGACTGGGCTGCCCGTTCACGTCGCTGGCGAGCGTGCGCGATCGTTGCGGCGCAAAGCCCGAAACGACAGGCGCGCGCGTCCCGGAGGAAAGGCGATGAAACATTTGATGGTGAGCGCGCTCTGCCTTGCTGTCGCAGGCTGCAACACGGCCACGCGCGAGTCCGGGTTTATCGCGCAAGCCGAGGGCGCCGGGCCCATCCGGACTTACGCGCTCGGCCAGCCCGACGTGCCCGCGCCGTCCGAAGCTATGCTGCTCCCTCCGCCGGAGGCGGGCCGCGTGCTGCGCGTGCGCGAACGCCATTACCGCAATGGCACGCGACAGGAGATCATCATCGCGGGCGGCGCCGGCGGCGAGAATATTCTCGAGGTCAGCCTGCGCACATCCGGTGGCGACAACGCGCCGCGCGGCGACCTGCAGATCGGCAAGCCCTCGCAGCGGGGCGTTGCGACCGAGGCGCAGGCGCGCTTTCCAGGCATGAAGATGCATGTCGTCATGCGGCCCATGAGCAACATGTTCGGACCGTTCGGACTCGCGATCGGCCGCCGCGGCGAAGAACGCTGCGTTTTCGCGTGGCAATGGGTCGACGACCTGCGTTCATCCGCAAACGGCTCACGCTCGGCGTTCGCGTCCATGCTTTCGGGCGGCGCGGCGCCTGCCTCCGTTCGCCTGCGCATGTGCAGCACGACGATGACCCTCGACCAGATGGCAAGCTTCATGGAAGGCCTTCGCGCCATGCCCGCGGCCGTCGAGCAGGTCGTGCGGATGGACAGGCGGATGGCGGTCTCCGCGGGCGTCGCAGACGCCGCGCCGCCCGCCTATGGCGGCGCCGTGGCCGCGGGGGCTGTGACGACGCCGATCAGCGGGTCGCTCGAAGCCGCCCTGCCGGGACCGGCGCCAGCGCCGCGCCCGGCAGCTGCGCCCCCGCCGCACCGGGTCGCGGCTGCGCCAGGACAGCCCGCGCCTCCCCCGCGCCCGCGCGCCGCCCGGGCCGCGCCCGTCAGGCCCGCGCCCGCCGGGCCCGCGGTGCGCTATCAGTTTCAGGAAGGTCCGCCGCCCGCGTCCGGCCCGCGTTATCTCGCGCCGGTGGAGGGCGCCGCGGCGCCGGCGCCGGGAGCGGTCGCATCCAATGTTCCGTACGGAACGTCCCTGCTTGACTCCAGCCTGCCAACGCGGGCTTATCTGGGCCCGGCCGGGCAGCGATAGCTCGACTTTGGGAGCGTGACAGGCCGCCGCGTTGCGGGGGTGTTTGCGCTGCAATAGGAACTTGTCGCTCTGCAAAAGGTTAAAGCGTCCGAATAGCTTCTGCTCACGCCTACAGGGCGGGACTACCCCGCCGGAGGATCGATGTCGCACCTCGAATTCGAGAGAATGCTTGCAGCACTGCTGCCGAGCCCCGGCAAGACCGCCCTCACGCTCACGGAAGTTCCGGAGGGTGACGATCAGCTCACGCGGATGCTCGAAAGCGCGATCCGGCTCGGCGAGCGGCAGAGTTCGCGGTTGTCGGAAATCCACCTGCCGACCGGCCGCATGAGCGCGACGGGCGCGTTCTTTCGCGACATTCCCGTCGAAGACGGCGGAGACGTTCTGCGCCTGGTCTTCGGGAACTGAGGTTTTCACTCCCGCAGGAAGACGCAGCGCACGTAATCCCGGTACAACAAGAGCTGGCGAGGCAGGATCGTCGGATCGCGCAACGCGCGCCCAAGAATGAGCGCGCCTTCCGTGAGAGTTGCCGCCATGTCCGCCAAAGCGTCGAGATCGGCGTTTGCGCGTGGCGGATAGATGGCGGCGATGCGTTCGAACCGCGCCCGAAACCGCGTGCGCCAGGCGAGCAGGCCGCCCGCGTTGAGATCGCGAATCTCGCGATTGAAAAGCTGATCCTGGTAGCAGAACGAGGCGGCGATGCAGCCGGGGTGCGCCTCCTCGAGGTCAGACATCATCTCGGCAAAAAGCTTCAGCGCCACCAGAAGGCCGTGCAGCGGGTCATCGTTCAGTTCGTCCGCGCGCGCGAAGATGTCGTCGAGCAGCACTCTGTCTCGGTCCAGATAGCGTAGCAGAATGGCCTTCGCGAGATCGCCCTTGTCGCGGAAATGATAGAAGAAGCCGCTCTTCGTTATGCCGACCGCGGCGATGAGCTCCTCGATCGAGGTGGAAGCGAAGCCCTTCGCCAGGATTGCTTGCTCGGCGACGTCCAGCAGCCTCTCGCGCGTATCGCCACGCTTCTTGGTCGAAAGCTCTGTCATGGGTGCACCGCGAGTGCAGTTGACGGCTTCGCGAAAGTTGGCCGCCGCGTCGTCTCGCCTGCAGACTGGTGCAGAAAAGCCCGGCTGACAATGGCTTTTGCAAAGCCTGGCGATGTGCGGCGACTTGCCCGCGAGTAGGCTGTCGGGCGCAATGAGCCTTTGCGATGATGCAGTCCTCAGCAAACGCGGCCTGGCGCCGCAAGGAAGGGACATCATGGGCACTTACCGCAACCGTTTGCCGCAGCTCGACGGCGGCTTTTTTCTGACCGACGGCGGTCTCGAAACGACGTTGATCTTTCTGGAGGGCGTCGATCTTCCGCATTTCGCAGCGATCGACATGCACGCCCGGCCGGACGGCGAAGACAAGCTCCGCCGCTATTTCACACCCTACATCGAGGCGGCGCGCCGCCACGGGGCGGGTTTCGTGCTCGAAACCGCCACATGGCGCGCTTCGCGCGACTGGGCGGAGAAGATCGGTTACGGCGAGGCGCGGCTTGCCCAGCTCAATCGCCGCGCCGTCGCCTTCCTCGACGAGTTGCGCGCTGGATTCGATTCGCCGCGCACGCCAATGCCCATCAGCGCCGCGATCGGGCCGCGCGGCGACGGCTACAATCCGTCGAGCATGATGAGCGCCTCGCAAGCGCAGGAATATCACGCCTGGCAGATCGATATTTTCGCCGGATCGCAGGCAGACTGCGTCACCGCCTTTACGCTCGGGTATTCGGACGAGGCGATCGGCGTTGCGCGCGCCGCCGCTTGCGCGGCGATTCCATGCGTCATTTCCTTCACGACGGAAACGGATGGACGGCTGCCGTCGGGCGAAACGTTGCGCGACGCCATCGCGCGTGTCGACGATTCAACGGCCGGCTCGTCCGCCTACTACATGATCAACTGCGCGCATCCGGCGCATTTCGCCGGCGCGCTCGCTCACGGCGAAGACTGGACGCGCCGTATCCGGGGCTTGCGCGCCAACGCCTCGATGCGTTCGCACGCGGAACTGGACGAAGCAACCGAGCTTGATTCAGGCGATCCGGACGACCTTGGCCAGCGATATCGCGCGTTGATGAAGCGTCTCCCCCACGTCAACGTCATCGGCGGATGCTGCGGCACGGACCATCGCCACATCGAACAGGCCGCGCGCTTCTGCGCTCCGGCGCGTGCAGCGTAATGCAAAAAGGCCGCATCGCTGCGGCCTTTCTGTCGTCGCCTTGACGGGCGCGATCAGACGATCGTGTTGCGCAGGACGCCGATGCCCTCGACTTCGGCTTCCACAACGTCGCCTTTCTGCAGCCACTGAGGGTCCTTCATGCCGGCGGTCACTCCGGAGGGCGTGCCCGTTGCGATGATGTCGCCGGGCTCCAGCGTCAGCGCGCCGGACAGGCTCTCGATGATCTTCGGAACGCCGAAGTAGAGGTCGGACGTGTTGGAGTCCTGGCGGGTCTTGCCGTTGACCTTCAGCGTCAGGCGGTGGCCCGAAGGCGAACCGAATTCGTCCTTCGTCACGACGACCGGGCCGATCGGGCAGAACGTATCGAAACTCTTGCCCTTGAAGAACTGCCCGTGGGCGCGCTGCGCGTCTCGTGCGGTGATGTCGTTCACCACCGTGTAGCCGAACACGTAGTCTTCGAAGTTTGCTTCCTTGATGTTGCGGCCCTTCTTGCCGATCACGATGGCGAGTTCGACTTCGTAATCGAGCTTGTCGGTGTGGCCTTCGTGGCGCTCGACGCCATCCTCATGGCCGACGATCGTGGTCGGCGGCTTGGTGAAGAACTCGGGGTTCTTCGGGTACTCGGGCGCGCGGCCGTTGGCGGCGGCCATTTCCTCGATGTGCGCCTTGTAGTTGCGGCCGACGCAGAAGACGTTCTTGCGGGCGCCGGGCAACGGGGTCGCGATCTTCACGCCCGCGAGCGGCGTGAACATGCCGTCGGGCTTGCCCTGCGCGGCCTTCAGAGCCTCGCGCGCCGTGGCCAGCGCCGCGTCCCCGCCTTCCACGATGCCGCGCAGCGTGTCGGGCAGCTCCTTGCCGAGAAGGGTCCTGGCGGCTTTCACGAGATCGCAGACGCCGTTCGCGTCATCGAGCGCGCCAACTTTCAGGGCGTCGCCCGCCTTGTAGGTGAGAAACTTCACGTGTTGTCGTCCTCTTCTGCTGCTACGGGCCGGACTAGTTGTACGGCCCGAGGAAAACCTCGCCGGCGAACGCATCGCTCGCCGCGTCCACATACTCGGGCCAGCGCTCGTTGTCGATGCGCGGACGCTGGCTGGCCGGGCGGGGGCGGCCGTCCCAGCCGATCTGCTCCATGTAATAGTAAATCTGCACCGCATGCCCGTCGGGATCGAAAGCGAAGGCCGTGTAGTCCATGCCGGGGAAGAGCTCCGGCGGCAACTTGCGGATCGTCACGCCGCGGCCCTTCAGCCAGTCGATGGCGTCGCAAAGCTGCCTGTAGTCGCCGACCTGGAAGCCGATGGAGAAATGGGTCGTGTGTTCGCTGAGGCCCAGTTCCTTGCGCAACGCCATCGGGTAGAGCGCGATGGAATGATGCTCGGTGTTCGCGCGCAGGAAGGCGCAGCGGAAGCCGTTCCACTCCACCTCCTCGGTGAGGCGCAGGCCCATGCTGTCGCGATAGAAGGCGACAGCGGCCTCCACGTCATCGACGAAGATGCGCACGGGCCCGACCTTCGTCACCTTGAACGGACGGCCAAGCAAGACGCCGCCGACGTCGTATTTCTCCTCCAGCGGCTCGAAGGCGCGCGTCGCGCTCATCAGGTCGACGCCCGCCTTGAGGCCCTCGTTCGTCTCCGCCCATTCGGAGCGATGGGGCAGGGCCGGCGTCGTCGTATAGCCCTGCCGGTGCATTCCGCCGGGCTTGCTCAGGCCGTCCCAGCCGATCTGCTCGATGCCATAGTAGATTTCGTTGGTGTGGCCTTCTGGATCGAGCGGATAGGCGTGCCAATTGGACCCCGGGTTGTCGCGGCCGGAGCGAATGATCTTCACGCCGCGCGCATTGAGCCAGTTGAAGCCGTCGACGACCTCGCGAAGGCTGCCGACCTGCCAGGTGATCTGGTTGATCGAGCAACGCTTGTTGTAATGCGGCAGCAGGCGCATGCGCAGCCGGCGCGGGAAGATCACGAAGGAATGGTGATCAGTGCCGTGGCGCATGAAATAGCCCGTGGTCGGACCATGCTGGTCGCGTTCTTCCGGCGGCAGGCGATGGGCTAGATCGAGCGGATCGGCGATGCGGAAACCGAAGTTCTGCGTATAGAAATCGCGCGCGGCTTCGATGTTCTCCACATCGAGGCCGAAGTGCCCGAGCCTCCGGATGCGGAACGGGCGCTCCATGCGCACGCCCCCGACGATGTGCTCGGCCGCTTTTGTCTGATCGTCCATTTCGGCATCCTCCCGGCGAACGTTCGCGCGTCGTTTGGCGCGACGATAGCCGCGCATCATTGCGCTCACAAGGCGTTCATCACGGAACCGGCGGGCAGGGTGGGGGTTATTCAAGCGGCGCCGTGGGCGCCCCAGAATCCACCGGGAGGACACGATGTCGCTGTTCGAGAATCGCGAGCGGGCGTTCGAGAACCTGTTCGTGCACGAGGAAGACCTGCGTTTCCGGGCGGCGGCGAGGCGCAACCGGAAGCTCGCGGCGTGGGCGGCCGCCCGCATGTCTCTGCCCGAGCACGAGGCGTCCTCCTACCAGTCCTTCATCGTCCGCCTTGGAGCGTTTTTCGGCGACGATGGCGTGCGCGAGCGCATCCTTCACGACCTGGGCAAGGCGGGCGCCGGCGTCTCGGACCATCGGATCCGCCGTCTGATGGACGAATTGATCGCCGCCGAAATCGCGCGGGAGGCGCCGCCACGGCCGGTGCGTCCGGGGCATTGAGCCGGCGCGCGCGAACCAAGGCTTGACCCCGGCGTTCATATCCGCGGCAACACCGGAGGATTCAACATGGCCGACGAACGCAGCAAAGCCAATCCAGGCGAGGTGATTCGAAAGGATACGGATGTGAAGGGCGACCGTCCGTCGCGCCGCGAGAAGGACGTGGTCACGGAAGGGTCCGAGGACTCGTTCCCCGCCAGCGATCCGCCCTCCTACATGGGCGGGAGCGCCATTTCCGGGTCGCCGCCGAAGCGCAAGTCGGACGAGAAGCCATCTGGCGGCGACGGCGGCTGATCCGTGGCGGTCAGTTGGGGCCGGCGACCGCAAGGTCGCTGGCCTGGTCCGCAAAGGACCTGATTTGCCAGAGCGCCGAAAGCGCGACCAGGATATAGACGGCCCGGGAGAGCGCGCTTGAGGGCGCGGTTTCGTCCGCTCCCTGCCCCAGAATGGCGCTGACGAGATCGAAATCGAAAGCGCCGACGAGGCCCCAGTTCAGGCCGCCGACGATCACAAGCGCAAGTGTAACCAGATCCAGAGTTCTCATGAGCCGTCTCCGCTGCGAGCTACGGAGAGCGCGCGCCCCCGCGAATCGTTCCCGCCGGCGGGCCGCGGACGCCAGGATGTGCGGCGGCGCACATCATCTTCCGGCGCCCCCGTGATGATGATCCAATCAGACTGGTGATGGCGTGTTTCAGAAACGGACCCGCTCGATCACGGTAACGGTGGGGCGGCAGGGCTCGTGAAGTCGGGTGCAGGCAAGCGCGAAGGCATGGCGAGGGCGCGTCATGATTGACCCGCTCGCGATGGGCGCCGGATTCATCGCCTACAATCTGGTGCGGATCGTCGTGTCGCTCCCGAAGCGCCGGGAGGTTCGCCGCCGGCTCGGCGGCGCATTCGTCGCCGTGTGCGCGGCGGACCCGCGACCTGCTGACGCTCCCTATTTCCCGAACCGGTTCGGTGCGAATCCATCGCGCGGCGATCCGCGCCATGCTGCGTGAAACACAAGTGAAACGGCGGTGAGAATGTTTGAGATGGCGGTCCCGACAGGAGTCGAACCTGTGACCTTCGGTTTAGGAAACCGCTGCTCTATCCTGCTGAGCTACGGGACCGCGGCGCCAGCGCGGGCGCACCCCTGTTTAGCACACCGGTTCGCGTTGGAAAGATCGCCATTGCCTCCTGCCGCGCGGGCAATGGCGCGTCTGATTGACTGAGCGTGGCCGTCACAGCATCCTTAGGTCGGAAGCAAAGAAGGGGAGCAGTCTTGATACGGAAAGTTCTGACAATTTCGTTCGCGAGCGCCTGCCTGGGCGCGATTGCGCTGGTGACCACCCCGAGCGTGGGCGTCGCCGCCGACATGCCGAAGTCCTACAAGGGCGCCAAGGCGAAGAAGAAGCCGGCCGCAAAGTCCGCGGCGCGGGCCGGCATGCCGCAGAGCAAGGCCGGGCCCCGGCTGCATTACAATCCGCCGGGCAGCCGCTTCCCCAGCAGCTGGCGCTATTGACGGCCGGCAAGGCCCACCGGGCATTGCGCATCGCCGCCGCGCTTGGCGCGGCGGCTTTTGCTGTCGAGGCGGGCGCATCTTCCGACCCGTGCCGGCCTCCAAGGCTTGAGACGGCGGCACAGGCGGCCGCCAACGAACGGCTCGAACTGCTGCTGGCCGATGGGCGGCTCATCAGGCTCGCCGGGGTCGAATCGCCGTCTGCCCGGGGCGCAGAACCAAGGTTCATGGAAAGCGCATCCGAAGATTTCGCGCTATGGACCTCATCCCCCATCGCCATCTTCACGCTCAAGGCGCAGCCCGACCGCTGGGGCCGTCAGGAGGCCCGGGCGTTCATCGCCGAAAAGGGCTTCGCGCCCGATCTCTTGCCCTCGTTATCCGAAGCCGTCATCGACGCCGGATTCGCGCGGGTCGATCCCTCGTCGGAGACGCGGCCCTGCCTCGACCGGCTTTATGCCGCAGAGGCGCGGGCGCGGGCGGCCCGCCGGGGGCTTTGGGCGGACCCGGCGTTCGCCGTTCTCGACGCTGGCAAACCACTGGATTCGCAGGCGCAGGCCGGCAAAATCGCCATCGTCGAGGGGCGCGTGGCGAGCGTGCGCGCGGGGCGCGGCGTCACCTTCGTCAATCTCGGTGACGGGTCCCCGCGCAGCCCGTCCCTGACGCTCGGACGCGAGGCGCTGCGAGCCATGCAGCGGGAGGGCGTCGAGCCGGAAGCGCTCGCGGGGCGGAAGATCCGGGCGCGCGGCGTGCTGGACCTGCGGGCGGGACCGCGTATAGAGGTCGCCGGCCCGAACGCCATCGAGATGCTTGAGGACGCCCGGTCTGCGGGGCGCTAAGCGCCTTTGCCCCTGATGGCGTAACCATTCCTCCATACGCTTCGGCAAAGATAAACACGGGCCGCAGCATGGCTGGCGCTCGGCGAGGCGATCCGCCACAGCGCGGACCTATTTTGATGATGTGACCGTTGAGCGTGGCGGCGCTCTGGTTCTTGACGAGGTGACGGGTCGGATGGCGATAGGCAGGGTCATAGGGGCGGCGGCGATGGGCCTCCTGCTCGCTGGCTGCGCCGCGCTCGACCCGTTCGTCGATCGGCGGGACGGGGCGCCGCAGACGCAGACCGAGATCGGGGAGGCGCCCGCGCCTTCTCCGGAACACACGAAGCTTGTCGGGATGTTCGGCGGCGAATACCGCGCGCCCGCCGCGGAGGCTCACCTGAACCAGGTGCTCGCGCAGCTGGCGAGGGCTGACGAAATTCCCGGCAAGGCCTACCGCGTCACCATCCTCAACACGCCGGCGGTGAACGCTTTCGCGTTGCCCTCCGGCAATCTCTACGTCACACGCGGTCTGCTCGCGCTGGCCAACGACACGTCGGAAGTCGCAGCCGTGATGGCGCACGAGATCGCGCACGTGACGCTTCGCCACGCCTCGCAGCGCGAGGAGGCTGCGAAGACCGCCGACCTGCGCCGCCGCGTTGCCGGCGTCGTGCAAAGCCCCGAGCGTGGCGAGGAAGTGCAGGCGATCGAGAAGCTGTCGCTCGCAAGCTTCTCCCGCCGTCAGGAACTCGAAGCCGACCAGATCGGCGTGAAGATGATCGCGCGCGCGGGTTACGATCCTTACGGCGCCGCGCGATTCCTCGAGGCGCTTGGCAAGTCAACGGCGATGCGCGCTGCGTTGCTCGGCCAGAAGAGCGCCGACGACGGCGATATCATGGCGAGCCACCCTTCGACGCCGGAACGGGTCAATCGCGCGATTGCAGCGGCGCGCGAGATTGCGGGACCGGGAGTCGGCAATACCGACAGGCCCGCTTATCTCGCGGCGATCAACGGGATCGATTTCGGCGACGATCCTTCGGAAGGAATCGTGCGTGGACGCAGGTTCATCCACGGTCGTCTCGGTTTTTCGTTTCTCGCGCCGGAGGGCTTCACGATCGAGAACACCGCGCAGGCGGTGCTCGGCGTCGCCAACAAGGGCAACGAGGCGTTGCGCCTCGACAGCGTGCGCGTGCCTTTGGAAACAAGCCTCGAAACATACATGGCGACAGGATGGATCGAAGGACTCAACCGCGAGTCCATTCGCGCGATCACCGTCAACGGCCTGCCCGCAGCGATTGCAACTGCGTCGAGCGCGGACTGGAAATTCCGGATCGCCGCCATTCGTCTCGGCGGGGAAGTCTACCGGCTGATCTTCGCAAGCCGTTCGCTGAACGCGGACACCGATCGCCGCTTCATGGCCTCGATCGATTCCTTCCGCCGCATTCCCGGCGCCGAAGCCTCTTCGCTTCGTCCGCTGAAACTGGTCGTGATCGCGGCGCGACCCGGCGACACGACTCAGACGATCGGATCGCGCATGGCGATACCTGACCAGGGACCAGAAGTTTTCATGCTGATCAACGGCCTGCGCCGCGCGGGTCCACTTGAAGCGGGCGAGCGTTACAAGTTCGTGCAGGAATAATCCGCTCGCGCACGACCCCGCCGGCGCGCAGACAAAGGCGTTCCCTTCGGCACGTAGAAGTACCAGAGTTCTCTTACGCTTCTAGGCTGCGCGTCTGGAAGCTATTTCTATTGCGTGCACCTTGCCGGGGCGCCTGCCGGTGTCAGGTCGTTGTAGTGATCACATAAGCGCGATCTATGCCGCAGATGGGGGAACAAGTCTTCGAGACAGGACGTTTTGCTGGACGCGCTTCCAGTCTCCCGCGCGCTTTCGCTTCGATGAAGGACATGATGCGCCCGTTCCTGTTGAACCTGCCGACGGCGCAGTCGCTTCCTACCCGAGATGACCTGGGCGCTGATCCGCATCGCGGGCCGGCACGTATGTTGGACAAGTGATCAGGAGGTCGCGATGGCACAGGCGGTGGGGGTTCCTCGGCAGTTTGTGAAAGCGGCGATGAATGCGCCGTTTCTCGATCGCTTGCAGGAGCGCAATTTGGCCGTGCGTTGGCGCAAGGCCGACGACGAGGACGCGCTTCATCAACTCGCGCATGCGCACATGCGACTTGTTATGGCGGTCGCCATGCGCTTTCGCCACTATGGTCTTCCGATCGCCGATCTTGTCCAGGAAGGTCACGTCGGGCTTCTCGAGGCGGCGTCTCGCTTCGAGCCCGAGCGGGAGGTTCGCTTTTCCACGTATGCGACATGGTGGATCCGCGCTTCCATCCAGGACTACGTCCTGCGCAACTGGTCGATCGTTCGCGGCGGCACCTCATCGGCGCAGAAGGCCCTGTTTTTCAACCTGCGCCGCTTGCGCGCGCGTCTGGCGCAGAATGGCGGCGACAGCCAGTCCGCCCATCAGCAGATTGCAATGGCGCTCGGCGTGTCGGTGGCCGACGTCGAAGGCATGAGCGCACGCCTGTCGGGGCCGGACGTTTCGTTGAATGCGCCGCTGAGCGATGAGGAATCCTCTTCCGCCGAACGCGGAGATTTCCTGGTCGACACGGGTCCGCTCGTCGATGAGATCGTCGGTTCGCGAATCGACGGCGAGCGCCGTTTGCGCTGGCTGCGCGAAGCGATGGCCACGCTTTCCGAACGTGAACTGCACATCCTGCGCGCCCGCCAGCTTCAGGACGACGCCAAGACGCTTGAAACGCTCGGCGGCGAACTCGGCATTTCGAAGGAGCGCGTGCGCCAGATCGAATCGCGTGCGCTCGAGAAACTGCGCCGCACGCTTCTCGCCAATCACGCGGCGGAAGCGCATCACGCGGCGCTTTGATTCACCGCTGATCCAAACCAGAGAATCAAAAAGCCCGGCCATCCAGCCGGGCTTTTCAACTTCAGACTCTGCGCGAGGTCATGCCGCCGCGTCGATCTCGCCGTCGCTTGTTTCGACGTCTGCATCAGCGTCGCTATCCGAGTCCTGATCGGTTTGCGCCTCGTTGCGCGGCCCGCGCTTGGGGCCGCGCTCCAGATGCTGCTCGACGAGTTTCAGCGACTCAGTGTCCGTCAGCTTTCGAACGGCGCCAAGTTCGCGCGCCATGCGATCGACGGCAGCTTCGTAAAGCTGACGCTCGGAGTAGGACTGTTCCGGCTGAGCGTCGGATCGGTAGAGGTCGCGGACAACTTCGGCGATCGCGATGAGGTCGCCCGAGTTGATCTTGGCCTCGTACTCCTGCGCGCGGCGCGACCACATGGTGCGCTTGACGCGAGCGCGTCCGGTGAGCGTGTCGAGCGCCTTCTTCACCGTGTTCTCGTCGGACAATTTGCGGATAGCGCCGGAGATCACCTTCGGCAGCGGCACCTTGAGGGTCATCTTGTCCTTGGCGAAGTTGATGACGAACAGCTCGAGCTTGAAGCCGGCGACTTCCTGTTCCTCGATCGCCAGAATCTGGCCGACGCCATGGGCCGGGTAGACGATGAACTCCTGCGCCTTGAACCCGGTGCGGTGGGCGCCGGGCTGGCGCGCCGGCTCCGGCTTTGCCGGCGCTTTCGCCGCCTGCGCGGGGGCCGCCGCCTTGGCAGGCGCCGGCTTGGCTGCCGCCTGAGGCGCGGCCGCGACAGGCGCGACGGCTGCGGGCGCCGGGGTGTCGGGAGCCGGCTTCACGGCGGCCGGGGCCGACTGAACCGGTTTCGCGGCCGGCGAGGACTCGGCCTTCGCTGCGGCGGGCTTTGCGGCGGCCGGTTTGGCGGCGGCCGGTTTGGGGGCGGCTTTGGCGGCCTCCTTGACCTCGACCTTCGCAGGCGCAGCAGCCTTCACGGAGTCCTTGCGGACGGAGGCGGGCGCCTTATCCGCCTTCGCAACGGGCTTGGCGACCTCGACCGCCTTCGTGGCGGCCGCGGGTTTGCCCTCCGCGGGGCTCTTGGATTTCACGGGAGCCGCAGCCTTGGAGGGCGCGGCGACTTCCTGCTTCGACGGAGACTTGACCGGCTTGGAGGAAACTTCGGATGTGGCGTTTGACGCCGTTGTCTTCTTCGGGGCGTTCTTCACGGACTCTGCTTTGCCTGCCTTGCTGGGTGTTGCGGCCGCCGCGGCCGCTTTCGTGCGGGAGGCCGAAACCTCCTGCGCTTTCGATGCGACGGTAGCCTTCCGGGCCGCAGACGCGACCGCCTGGCCCTTCACGGAAACGACCGCCTTGCCTGCCGGCTTGACGTTCGCCTTCTCCACCTTTGCCGCGTTACGGGCCGGGCTTGCGCCCTTCGCCGCGCCATTTCCTTTGCTGTCGCGTTTCTCGGTCTTGGCCGGAGGGGCTTTTGCCGGCGCCGTCTTCGACTGAGCCGTTCTGGCTTGCGACGGTTTCGATTGCGCCGCCTTAGCAGGCGCGGACTTCGCCGCAGCGGATTTCGCCGGGACCGACTTGGAGTTCACGGACCTGGACGGGGCGGCCTTGGCTACGGATTTCCCGCGCGCGGGCGCAGGGGCCGCCTTCGCCGCCGCCACCTTCGTCTTGTCTGCCTTATCCTTCCCGCTCCTGGCGCCAGCCGACGCGCCCGAGGCGCGGGACTTGTTCTTCGGCGATCCCATACTCGGCACTCCTGTCTGCCCCGCTGTGGAGACGGGGCGGCGTCGAGGGCGCAGATACGCGCGCCCTTCGTCGGCAAGGCGGAAGCCTGGCCTCAGTCGACCATGCGAGGACCGGGTGTCCTGCCGGGCTGCGCCGGCCCTCCCGGGGGGAGGCGGCTCGCCACATTGCGCTCCTCGACCGCTTCGCGGCGCAAAAAAACAGCTCCGGTCAAACCGGAGCGACCGTGAAGACGATATTGGATGGACAGGCGACGCTTGCGACTGTTAAAAATACGTATAACACAAAGTATGGGCAAAATCAAAGGAATCGACGCGGCGCGCGGGGAGGCCCCGCGCCCAAGGTTAACGTCGCGCTCGCTATTTGCTTAGAAGCCGAAGTTCGGCCCGCCCCGTCAAGCCATGTATTGACCGCCGTTGGCGGACAGGGTCGAGCCGGTGATGAACCCGGCGTCGTCCGCGACGAGGAAGAGGACGCAGCGGGCGATTTCCTCCGGTTCCCCCAACCGGCCGGCGGGAATCAGCGGCAGAATTCGCTTTTCCAGGACCGCCGGGTCGATCGCGCGGACCATTTCGGTTCCGATATATCCGGGGGCGATCGCATTGACCGTGATTCCCTTGCTGGCGTTTTCCTGCGCCAGCGCCTTCACGAAGCCGATCTCGCCCGCCTTTGCCGCGGAATAGTTCGCCTGGCCGGCCTGGCCCTTCTGACCGTTGATTGACGAGATGCAGACGATGCGGCCGAAATTGCGGTTGCGCATCCCCTCGATCACGGGGCGGCACATGTTGAACAGCGAGTTCAGGTTCGTGTTGATCACCGCCGCCCACTGCTCCGGCGACATTTTGTGGAAGAAGCCGTCCCGCGTGATGCCGGCGTTGTTGACGACGATGTCGACGGGCCCAAGGTCCTTCTCCACCTGCGCGAGGCCGGCCGCGCAGGCCTCGTAGCTCGACACGTCCCACTTGTAGACGGGGATGCCGGTCTCGGCCTTGAAGCGGTTGGCCGCCTCGTCATTGCCTGCGTAAACCGCGGCGACGGAATATCCGGCCGCCTTGAGGGCCTTGGAAATCGCTTCCCCGATGCCGCGCGTTCCGCCTGTGACGACTGCTACCCTGCTCATGGCGTCCCCTCCGGTTGCCAATGAAAGTCTGGTCTTGATGGATGGCGGCGGGACGCGCCCGCCGCCTCAGGCACGCGCGTTCAACGCTCCACGCACATCGCGATGCCCATGCCGCCGCCGATGCACAGCGTGGCCAGGCCCTTCTTCGCCCCGCGGCGCTGCATTTCGAACAGCAGCGTGTTGAACACGCGCGCGCCCGATGCGCCGATGGGGTGGCCGATCGCGATCGCGCCGCCGTTGACGTTCACGATGGACGGATCCCAGCCCATGTCCTTGTTGACGGCGAGCGCCTGGGCCGCGAACGCCTCGTTCGCTTCGACGAGGTCGAGATCCTTGACCTTCCAGCCAGCCTTTTCGAGCGCCTTGCGCGAGGCCGGGATGGGGCCTGACCCCATGACGGACGGATCGACGCCGGCGGTCGCCCAGGAAGCGATGCGCGCCATCGGGGCAAGCCCGCGCCTGGCGGCTTCCGCAGCGGTCATGATGACCACCGCGGCGGCGCCGTCGTTGATGCCGGAGGCGTTGCCGGCAGTCACCGAACCCTCCTTGTTGAACGCGGGCTTCAGCTTCTGCATGCCTTCCAGCGTGGCGCCGTGCCGGATGTACTCGTCCTGGTCGACGACGACGTCGCCCTTGCGGGTCTGGACGGTGAATGGCGTGATCTCGTCCTTGAACCTGCCCGCCTTCTGGGCGGCTTCCGCCTTGTTCTGCGAGGAAAGCGCGAAAGCGTCCTGATCGTCGCGGCTGATCTGCCAGCGCGAGGCGACGTTCTCGGCCGTCACGCCCATGTGATAGCCGTTGAAGGCGTCGAGCAGACCGTCCTTGATCATCGTGTCGATGAACTTCATGTCGCCCATCTTCGTGCCGGCCCGCAGGTGAGCGGCGTGCTGCGACATGGACATGGACTCCTGCCCGCCGGCCACGATGATGTCCGCATCGCCATTCGCGATCTGCTGCATGCCGATGGCGACGGCGCGCAGGCCCGAGCCGCAAAGCTGGTTGAGGTTCCAGGCGGTCTTTTCCTGCGGGACGCCCGCCTTCATTGCGGCCTGACGCGCCGGGTTCTGGCCCTGGCCGGCCGTGAGAATCTGGCCGAGGATCACCTCGTCGACCTCCTGCGGCGAAACCTTCGCGCGCTCCAGCGCCGCCTTGATGGCCGCCGCGCCGAGATCATGCGCGGGAATAGACCCGAACGCGCCATTGAATGAACCCACAGCCGTGCGCGCCGCGCCGACAACAACGATATCACTCGCCATACTTTGTCTCCCTAGCGTTCGCCGGCATCCCGGCGCGTTCAACCGGGCTGTTGATCTTGACATCAACCATCTTGCCTTATCCCGGGTCAAGACGTGAAACGGCTGATGAAATGAGCAATTCGTCTCAAGACCATCGGCGGCGCCACGCGCCTCGTCGCATTGCACAAAAATGTTTCACCCAGACGAAAAAGAGCCTATCGTTCAGGAATTCCGGCAGGGCACAGGACGCCGGTCCGGCAGGGGCGACATGGCGAACGAGAAAGAACCGATAACGATCAAGAAGTACGCGAACCGCCGTCTCTACAACACGGGCTCGAGCACGTACGTGACGCTTGAAGACCTCGGGCGCATGGTGAAGGACGGCGAGGATTTCGTGGTCACCGACGCCAAGACCGGCGAAAACATCACGCGGTCGGTTCTCACGCAGATCATCTTCGAACAGGAGGCGAAGGAAGGACAGAGCCTGCTGCCGATTTCGTTCCTGCGGCAGTTGATCCGCTTCTATGGCGACAGCATGCAGATGCTCGTTCCCGGCTACCTTGAAATGTCGCTGAACAGCTTCGTCAATGAACAGCACAAGATGCGCGAGCAGATGAAGGCCGCGTTCGGCGGCAATATCCCCGGCGTGCAGATGTTCGACGCGATGGAAGAACAGGCGCGCAAGAACATCCAGATCTACACGCAGGCGCTCGGCATGTTCAATCCGTTCATCCAGCCCGGGGCGGAAAGCCCGCCAGCCGACGCCGCGCCCGCGCAACCCGCCGCCGATCCGAAGGGCGATCTTGACGACCTGAAACGCCAGATCGCCGACATGCAGCGCAAGCTGGAAGGCCTGTCGAAGAGCTGATGCAGCTTCTAACGCCTGCCTGGCGGCATTGGCGTCGGGCGCCAATCTTCCGGCGCCAGTTCGAATCCTGAAAACTCGAAGCCCGGCGCGACGGTGCACCCCACCAGCGTCCATTCGCCAAGGCTTGTCGCTGTCTGCCAGTGATTGGCGGGCACCACGATCTGCGGCCGCTGGCCCGCGCGCAGATTGGGGCCGAGGTGGCTCGCCGCGGCGTCGACGCCGTTCGGCGATATCGTGATGACGAGCGGCGCGCCCGCATAGAAATGCCAGACCTCGACGGCGTCGACGCGGTGCCAGTGCGACACGTCACCCGCGCCGAGAAGGAAATAGATCAGCGTCTTGATCGAGCGTCCGCTCTCGTTGGTCTGCGGATCGCGATAGGTCTCGCGGTAATAGCCGCCTTCCGGATGCGGCGCGAGATCGAGAATGCGCACGACGTCGGACACGCTCATTCCGCCGTCTTGAAAAGACATCGCCATCACGCGGCCTCATTCGCCAAAAGCCAGTGCGCGCCAATAGAGCCGCGCTGCGATCCGCAGCGGTCGGTCAGCCCCTGTTCTTGCGTTCACGCAACTCCGCGAACACGTCGGCGGGCGCCGCGCCTGTCATGCCGAGTGTTTGCTGGATCGAAGCGTCGGATGAGCGGAAGAACGGATTCGTCTGCTTCTCGACTGCGATCGTGGTGGGCAGGGTGAACGCGCCCGCCGCGCGCATCTTCTCCACAGTGTCCATGCGCTGCTTCAACGCTTCGTTTTCGGGATCTACCTTGAGCGCGAAGCGCCCGTTCGAGAGCGTGTACTCATGCCCGCAGTAAACCTGCGTGTCGTCCGGAAGCGCCGCCAGTTTCATCACCGATTGATAGAGCACCTGCGCCGGGCGTTCGAAAGCGCGCCCGCATCCCATCGCGAACAGCGTGTCGCCGGCGAAGAGAAGTTTCTCCTGCGGGAAGTAGTAGACGATGTGTCCGCTCGTGTGGCCCGGCGTCTCAAACACCTTGCCGCGCAGCGAGCCCACAACAAGTTCTTCGCCTTCCCCGAGATAGACGTCCGCGCCCGGCACGCGCGCCCTGTCGGGCGCGGGGCCAACGACCGTCACATCGGGAAAACGCGCCCGCACTTCGTCGACGCCGCCGATGTGATCCTTGTGGTGATGGGTGAGAAGAATGTGCGTCAGCGTCCAGCCCTTTTCGCTCAGCGCGTTGAGGACTGGGCCCGCCTCGGGAACGTCGATCGACGCCGTGGCGCCGGTCGCCGGGTCGTGCATCAGCACGCCGAAATTATCCTCAAGGCACATGAACTGATGAACGATGGCGGTCATTCCACTCTCCAAAGGAGGCGCGAGGCTAGCGAAGCGGGCAGGCAGGGTCAAACGCGCGAACGCCGCCGGCCGAACCGCGACGCCGCCGGTCGCGTTTGCTCGCGGCCCGCCTCCGGCGTTAGGTTCTCGGCCATGTCCATCGACGTCGTCGACTTGCGCTCCTTCTACGCCTCGCCGCTCGGCGCCGTGGCGCAACGGTTCATCGGCGCAGCGATCGCGAAACGGTGGACATCCCACGCGGGCCAGTCGGTGCTCGGCGTCGGCTTCGCCATTCCCTACATCGAGGCCATGCGCAAGGACGCGGTGCGCACGCTCGCCTTCATGCCCGCCGAACAGGGCGTCGTGAACTGGCCGTCGAGCGGCTTGTCCGCATCCGCCCTGGTGGACGTCACGGCGCTGCCGCTGCCGGATTCGTGCATCGACCGCGTGCTCGTCGTCCACGCGCTCGAAATGGCGGACCAGCCCCATGATTTCCTCTGCGAGGTGTGGCGCGTTCTGGCGCCGGGCGGCCGGATGATCCTCGTCGCGCCAAACCGCGCGGGGGTCTGGGCGCGCGTCGACTCCACGCCCTTCGGGCATGGACGTCCCTATTCGGGCAGCCAGCTGCGCACCCTGTTGCGGGACACCCTGTTCTCACCGGTTTTTTGGGGTGACGCCCTTTACGCGCCGCCATTCGCCCGGCCCTATCTTCTGCGCTCGGCTCCCGCGTTCGAGGCCGTGGGCGCGAAACTCTCGCTTCCCGGAGCAGGCGTTCATGTGATCGAGGCGACGAAACAATTGTATCGCCCCGCGCTGGCGCGGCGCTCCGTGCGCCGGCGGGCCATCGAGTTTCAGCCTGCGCTGGCCACCGGCAGCCGCGTCGCCGGGGAGCCGCTCAAGCGCGCCTGAGCTTTTCGGGATAGGGCAGGCCGAAGCAGGAGGAGAGGAAGATGGCGCCATGCGCCAGTCCCGGGCCGTCGATATTGTGGCCGAGCCCGGGCGACAGCCGCCACTGGCAGGCGGCGCCCGCCTCGCAGATCGCCTGCGCCGAGCCGAACAGGGCTTCCGCCGGGATCACCTCGTCGGCTGCGCCATGGATGAGCAGCATGGGCGGGACAGGCTGGCCGGGAGGGCGCGCCTTCAGGTCGTCGGCGAGCCTTTCCGGGCCGACCAGCAATCCCGAATAAGAGAGAATGCCGGCCGGGGCGACCGGACGGCGCAGGCCGACATGCAGGGCCATCATCGCGCCCTGGCTGAAACCGACGAGCGCGACCTTTGAGCCGGGCAGGGAATGTTTCGCCAGCTCGTCGTCGATGAAGGCGTTGAGGATCGGAGCGGCGGCGCAGGCGCCGTTCCAGCGTTCGTGCGGATTGCGGTCGGAAAGCCTGAACCATTGCCGCCCGGATGGCATGTGCTCGCAAGGCTCGTGGGCGTTGGGGGCGACGAATGCGGCGTCCGGGAGCACCTGCGCCCATTGCTGACCAAGGGAAATAAGGTCCTGGCCGTCCGCGCCGAAGCCGTGGAGAATCACGACCAGCTGCTTAGTCTGTCCCGAACGGGCGTTCAGGCGGGGTCCATCAAGTCGCGGGGCCATTCTCGTCTCCGGGTTCGCACACGGCCATGAACGCCGCGCCGCCGCGCGTCAAGCACGCGTGCGGGCGGCGCCATAATACGCCCAGAGCAGGCGGGCTGCGGCGGCCCGCCATGGCCGCCACCGTTCGCCAATGCGTTCCAGCCGCCGTGCGTCCGGCCGCACGCGCAGGCGAAGCGCCATCCGGGCGGCTTCCTGAAGGGCGAGGTCTCCGGCAGGCCAGACGTCCGGGTGTCCCAGGCAGAAAAGAAGATAAACGTCGGCCGACCACGGGCCGACGCCCTTTACCTGAGTCAGTGCGGTCCGGGCTTCCTCCGCCTCGAGCGATCCGATCGCGTCGAGGTCGAGCGCCCCTCCGGCGAGCGCCTCGCCGAGCGCGCGCAAGGTGCGCATCTTCGGCGCCGAGAGACCGCAGGCGCGCAGGTCTTCGTCGCTCGCCGAGAGCAGATTGTGAGGCTCTAGAACGGGAAAGCGCGCCAGCAGCCGCCGATGGATGGCCGCCGCGCTCGCCGCCGAAACCTGCTGCGAAACCACGATCCAGGCTAGGCCCGCCAACCCCGCCGGGCGGCGCCTCAACGGTGGAGGGCCACACAGCGCCAGCATTCGTCCGACGACCTCCGGATCGGATGCGAGCAGCGCCTGCATCGCCTGCGCGAGGTCGTCCTCCCCCAGGATGCGCCGCGGCGCGGGCGGCGGCCCTTTACGTTCAAGCTTCGAAGGGAGCCGCGCCATATATGTTATTGTTCCTTTCTGACCGCGCCCGGCCGCCACCGCCGCGCCGCACACGCCGATGATTGCATATGCCCGACGCCCCCTCCACCAAGCCCGTGCTTCGTTTCGCGCCGTCGCCGAACGGCTACCTGCATCTTGGCCACGCCTATTCCGCGCTGTTCAACGAGAAGGTTGCGCGCGAGACCGGCGGGCGCCTGCTTCTGCGCATCGAGGACATCGATCCGCAGCGCAGCAGGCCGGAGTACGAGCAGGCGATCTACGAGGATCTGTCCTGGCTCGGAATCGAATGGGAGGAGCCTGTGCGCCGGCAGTCGGAGCATCTTTCCGACTACGAGCTGGCCCTTGAGCGGCTGGGCGGGCAGGGGCTCGTCTATTCCTGCTTTTGCACGCGGGGGGAAATCGCGGCCGCCGTCGAGAAGGTTGGCGTGAGTTTCGGTCCGTGGCCGCGCGATCCCGACGGATCGCCATTCTATCCGGGAACCTGCAAGCATCTTTCCGATCAGGACAGGGACCGCCGCATCGCCTCCGGCCGGCACGCCGCGACGCGCCTCGAGATGCAGGCGGCGCTGGCGCGCGCGCAGGACAGGATCGGCTGGTGCGAATTCTTCGAGGGGTCGGAGCCACGCGACGTCAATGCCGAGCCGTCGCTTTGGGGCGACGCCGTTGTCGCCCGCAAGGATGTGCCGACCAGCTATCATCTCGCCGTCGTGGTTGACGACGCCCTCCAGGGCGTGACGGACATCGTGCGCGGCATGGACCTGTTCAACGCGACGAGCCTGCATCGCCTGCTGCAGACGCTGCTCGATCTGCCTGCGCCCCGCTATCACCATCATCGCCTCGTCGAGGATGACGCCGGGCGCAAGCTCTCCAAGAGCGAGGGATCGCGCACCTTGAGAGCATTGCGGGAGGAAGGCGTCAGCCCGCATGACGTGCGCCGGCGGCTCGGCTTCGCCTAGGGCCCGGATCAGTTCGTGGCGGCGGTGGCCGCGAATCGCTGTTGCGCCGGCGCGCGCTGCATCAGCTCGTTGATGCGATCGCGTTCGCGGCGGAATTCAGCGAGCTGGCGTCCGTTGAGTTCGCGGGTGCGTGCGAGACGGATTCGCAAGGGGTCGACGAAATTGCCGTTGACGATGACTTCGTAATGCAGGTGCGGGCCTGTCGAAAGACCGGTGGAGCCCAGGAAGCCGATGACCTGTCCCTGGCGCACGCGCAGGCCCTCGCGCATGCCGCGCGCGAAGCCCGACATGTGATTGTAGGTCGTGATGTAGCCGTTGGCGTGCTGGATCTCGACACGGTTGCCGTAGCCCGATTCGCGCGCCGCCTTGATGACGGTGCCGTTGCCGGCGGCGACGATGGGCGTCCCGCGCGGCGCGGCCCAGTCGACGCCGGTGTGCATGCGCGTATAGCCCATGATCGGGTGCCGGCGCATGCCGAAGCCGGAGCGCTGTTCGCCTGCGACGATCGGCTTGCGGATGAGAAACTTGCGCGTCGACCGGCCCTGATCGTCGTAGAAGTCGAGCACGCCGTCTTCAGCCGAGTGATAGCGATAATATTTGTAGGTGTCGCCGCGCGCTGTGATCGAGGCATAGAGCAATTCGTGACGTCCGTCGCCTTCGTCGCTCTCCTCGTAGAAGACCGCAAAGGAGTCGCCGCCGGAGACGGATCTCTGGAAGTCCACGTCATTGGCGAAGATGCGGACGAGATCGTCGATGACCGCTCGCGGAATCTCCTGCTTCACGGCTGTTTCGTAGAAGGAGTTGTAGAGGCGCATCGCGCCGTTGTCCTCGTCGTCCTCGTCCTCGTCGGACTGGCGGCGGCGCAAGGGCTTGTTCGGTTCGGCGCGCGCGATCTGCACATACTCGCCGCTGTCCGCGAGAGCGACGGTCGCCTCCTCGCGATCGTCGGTGAGAATGGAAAGGCGCGCGATCGTCGTCGGTTTCCCGTTGGCGTCGAGATCGGCGAACATGATGCGCACCCGCTGGCCTTCGCCGACTGGAGACTGGCCGCGGCGGGTCGCCAGCGCGGCTGATATGCGGCGCACGGTTTCCGGGTTCGCGCCGGCCTCCTTCAGAATGTCGGCCAGCGTCTCATTGCGCCGCACGACAAGTACGCGTTCCTCGGTGTCGCGCTTCTGCGCATCGGCGCGCGGGATGATCGTGACGTTTTCCGGCACCATGCGAACTTCGATCGACGAGAAGACGGTCGAAAACCGTGTGTCGAGGCCGTTTGCGTAGGACAGGCCCACCGGATCGATTGCGGCGCGGCTGGTGCGCGTGAGGAGCAACTGGGGCGGAATTGGCAGCGTCGTGCGCGCCGCGTCCCGGCCCGCCGTGCGGAGAAACTCGGTGAGCTGGGCGCCGATTTCCTCGTCGGAGAGGGCGTATCCATCCGGGAAGGCGTTCACCGGCGCGAGATCGAGGGTCACGAAACTGACGTCCGCCTCTTCTCGGTCCGCGTCCGGCTCGGGCGCGGCTTCGGTTTGCGCCGGGCCGCCGGCGAGCAGTTTCAGCGGATTGAAAGGCGGAACGTCGGAGGCGAACCCGGTCGGCCCCATGGCCAGCGTGGTCGCCACCTTGGTGAAGGTGCGCTGGCGAACGATCTCGCGGTCGCCGACCCGGACCGTGGTCGGCGTGCGGAAGGTCTGCCGCGCGGCGATGATGTCGACGGACTTGTAGATACGGTCGCCCTTGTGTGCGGCTGCGCCTTCGGAACGGGCGGCCGGCCGTTCGAGCACCGCGATCTGCGGCTGCTCGGGCATGAAGACGGCGGGGTCGAGCGCTGCATAGACCGCGCCGCCGATCAGGCCGGCGCCGGCGAGCCCGGTCAGAATGGTGCCGGAAAGCCATCGAATGGAGACGCGGCGACGGTCGAGTTCGTTGTGCGAGGCGCCGTCGCTTTCGAGCGGCGGGTCAAGGCCGAGTTCCGGAGGCGCGCCCGCACGGTCGAATCGGCGCGCGCCGTTCGTCCGCGATCCGTTCGCGTTGTCGAGGGATGTCCCCACTCGCTGGTCCCGTCCTGTCCGTTCCCGCCGGCTCGCGCGATTCAACGCGCGGCAGGTCGACGACTCTGGCTGTCATTGCAGGCCTCGTCAATGAACGCGGCTGCAAGCCCGGCGAAACAAACCGGACATCATGGCTCGAGTGTGGCCGAGGCCGTGCGCGTGGCCCGGACGCGGCTGATCGTTGTCGCGCCAGCTTGCATGAAAGTTTTTTGAAATGACGTGTTGACAGGCGCCGAGCGGTGGAACTATACACCACCCACCGACGGCGACGCGCTGCTCCGCAGCCCACTGACCTCGGACTTCTCGAGCTTCTCGGGGCGTACACAACCTGATCGAACGACTTAGGTCGGTCAGGGCGAAAGCGGTTCGCCGCTTCTGTGCGTTTCGGCTCTGGATGCGCTGTTTGACAATTGAATCGGAAGGAAGAGAGACGTGGACGGCGGCGTCCTTGCGGGCGAACGAGAGTTTGCCGTGAGAGATACGCTGACGGTCACGTTTATCAAGCACACCATTTTCT
>JBKBNT010000011.1:0-30042 GCA_046295155.1 Beijerinckiaceae bacterium | reverse complement strand
CGCCCGTCTCCGCCAGGATCTTCGTGATCGCAGCCGTCAGTGACGTCTTACCGTGGTCAACGTGACCAATCGTGCCGATGTTGCAGTGCGGCTTATTGCGTTCGAATTTTTCCTTCGCCATAGCAAGGCTCCTTCAAACTTTCCAAACTTGCGATTTCGTCTTAACGGCCACCCGGCCTTATGCGTACTTGGCCTGGATCTTCTCGGCCTCGTTACGCGGAACTTCCGAGTAGTGGTCGAACTGCATGGTGTAGCTCGCGCGGCCCTGCGTGAACGAACGCAGGTTCGACACGTAGCCGAACATGTTGGCGAGCGGCACCATCGCGTTGATGACGACCGCGTTGCCGCGCATGTCCTGCCCCTGGATCTGTCCGCGGCGGGAGTTGAGATCGCCGATCACCGAGCCGGTGTATTCCTCCGGCGTGACGACCTCGACCTTCATGACCGGCTCGAGGAGAACCGATCCGCCCTTCTGGAGCGCCTCGCGCAGAGCGGCGCGCGACGCGATCTCGAACGCAAGAGCCGACGAGTCGACTTCGTGGTAGGCGCCGTCAACCAGCGCGACCTTCACGTCGACGACCGGGAAGCCGGCGAGAACGCCAGCGCCCAGAACCGACTCGAGGCCCTTGTTGACGCCCGGGATATATTCCTTGGGCACGGCGCCGCCGACGATCTTGGACTCGAACTCGAAGCCCTTGCCGGGTTCGTTCGGCTCGACCTGAATCTTCACGCGGGCGAACTGGCCCGTGCCGCCGGTCTGCTTCTTGTGCGTGTAATCGATCTCGACCGGACGCGTGATCTTTTCCCGATAGGCGACCTGCGGCGCGCCGACGTTCACCTCAACCTTGTGGGTCCGCTTGAGGATGTCGACCTTGATCTCGAGGTGGAGCTCGCCCATGCCCTTGATGATCGTCTGGCCGGATTCCTGATCGGTCGAGACGCGGAACGAGGGGTCCTCGTTGGCGAGCTTGACGAGCGCGGTGGTCATCTTCTCCTGATCGGCCTTCGTCTTCGGCTCAACGGCCTGTTCGATGACCGGATCGGGGAATTCCATCTTCTCGAGGATGACGGGCTTCAGCGGATCGCAGAGCGTCTCGCCAGTACGCGTATCCTTCATGCCGACCAGCGCAACGATGTCGCCAGCATAGGCCTCGGCGATCTCCTCGCGGTTGTTCGCGTGCATGAGGACCATGCGGCCCACGCGCTCGTTCTTGTCACGGCTGGAGTTCAGCAGCGCCTGACCCTTCGAGAGCGTGCCCGAGTAAATGCGCGCGAAGGTCAGAATGCCATAGGGGTCATCCATGATCTTGAACGCGAGAACGGACAGGGGCTCATTGTCGCCGGGCTTGCGATCCGTCTCTTCGCCAGTCTTGTAGTCGACGCCCTTGATGGCTCCGCGATCGACCGGCGAAGGAAGATAAGCCACGACGGCGTCGAGCAGCGGCTGAACGCCCTTGTTCTTGAACGCCGATCCGCAGAGCACCGGATAGAACGCGCCGGTAATGACCGCGCGGCGCAGGCACTCCTTAAGGGTCGCCTCGTCCGGCTCCGCGCCATCCAGATACGCAGCCATCGCGTCGTCATCCATTTCGACGGCGGCTTCGATCATGGCCATGCGGTATTCTTCAGCCTGATCCTTCAGATCGGCCGGAATGTCGCCTTCGACGAACTCGGCTCCGAGCGCCTCGCCCGACCAGGTGATCGCCTTCATCTTCACGAGGTCGATGACGCCCTGGAAATTGTTCTCGGCGCCGATCGGCAGCTGAATTGCGACGGGACGCGCGCCGAGGCGAGTCTTGATGTCCTCAAGGCAGCGAAAGAAGTCGGCGCCGGTCTTGTCCATCTTGTTGCAGAAGACAATACGCGGAACTTTGTACTTGTCGCCCTGACGCCACACCGTTTCTGTCTGCGGCTCGACGCCCTGGTTGGAGTCGAGGACGCACACGGCGCCGTCGAGCACGCGCAGCGAACGCTCGACTTCGATCGTGAAGTCGACGTGGCCGGGCGTGTCGATGATGTTCAGACGCTTGCCTTTCCAGAAGGCCGTCGTCGCAGCGGACGTGATCGTGATGCCGCGCTCCTGCTCCTGCTCCATGAAGTCCATGGTCGCAGCGCCTTCGTGCACTTCGCCGATCTTGTGGCTCTTGCCCGTGTAATAGAGGATGCGCTCCGTCGTCGTCGTCTTGCCCGCATCGATGTGGGCCATGATGCCGAAGTTGCGGTAGTCCTCGAGAGCGTATTGGCGGGGCATCGTCGTGTCCTCTCGGCGCCGGAGCGCCTCTTTATCCAATTACCAGCGATAGTGCGCGAACGCGCGGTTGGCTTCCGCCATGCGATGCGTGTCTTCGCGCTTCTTGACGGCGTTGCCGCGGTTGTTGGCGGCGTCCATCAGCTCGGCCGACAGGCGGTCGACCATTGTCTTGTCGTTGCGGCCGCGGGCAGCCGCGATGATCCAGCGGATCGCCAGCGCCTGACGGCGCTCGGGACGCACTTCAACCGGCACCTGATACGTGGCGCCGCCCACACGGCGGGACCGAACCTCGATCGCGGGCGCAACGTTGTCGAGAGCCTGCTTGAAGAGCGGAAGCGCTTCCTGCTTCGACTTCTGCTCGATGACGTCGAAGGCGCCGTAGACGATCTGCTCGGCGACCGACTTCTTGCCTTCGTACATGATCGAATTCATGAACTTCGCAAGGACGACATCCCCGAACTTGGCGTCCGGAATGACCTCACGCTTTTCTGCCCTGTGGCGACGCGACATCGATTGGCTCCGTCGAACTTCAGCGGAGAGCGCCAGGCTGTCCGCACAATGGTGTGATTACTTCGGACGCTTCGCGCCGTACTTGGAACGGCGCTGCTTGCGGTCCTTGACGCCCTGCGTGTCGAGCACGCCGCGCAGGATATGATAGCGAACGCCGGGAAGGTCCTTCACGCGCCCGCCGCGGATCATCACCACGGAGTGCTCCTGAAGGTTGTGGCCTTCGCCGGGAATGTAGCCGATCACCTCGAAACCGTTGGTGAGGCGCACCTTCGCAACCTTGCGGAGCGCAGAGTTCGGCTTCTTCGGCGTCGTCGTGTAGACGCGCGTGCACACGCCGCGCTTCTGCGGGCACTGGCCCAGGTGGCGGGCCTTTTCGCGGTACGTCTTCTGTTGCCGCGGCTTGCGGATCAACTGGCTAATCGTCGGCATTCTTCGCCCTTCCAGACAAGCGAACCGTTGGACTACTTCCGGAGCCACGCCGACTCGCCGGCGAAGCCCCCTGCACGGGCGACAAACCCATGCGCAAAACAAATCGGCGCCGAGGCCCTGACAGGCCCTGGCGCTCACTTCCGCAGAGGACCACGGCGATGAAACCGGGGTCTTGCCTCCTGTACCGTAAACCCTTGATACTCAGGGCTTTGCGGTTGTGACTTGCACATCGCGGCTGAGGCCGACAGCGTTTAGATCCAAAGTGTTCCAGACGCGGCGTCCGGAAGCGGCAGGAACTACGGCCTGTCGAAAGTGGGCGGAAACTATTCGTAACGCCCCATCCCGTCAACCCCCTGTTTGCGCTTCCCAGCCATGAATCGTCTGCGAATGTGCTGGAAAATGAGTCTGTTGCCGCGATGGAACGATAAAAAGGCGACTGGGCGGACGGCGCATGAGGGCGCGCCGTCCATTTTCCCGCAGGGGCGGTCGTTACCTGCCCGAATCAATCATCCCGCGCGAGTGCGCGCGACGACGTTGAGCGTCGCCTGCCGCCCTTGCGCCACCTGCTCAAGAGCGCGTCCGATGGCGCCCTTGAGCTTGGCAGGATCATCGACCTTCTCGCCGTAGCCCCCGAACGCGTCCGCGATTCGGTGATAGTCCGGCGACGGCGACAGGTCGACGATCGGCAGGCTGTTGGCCTGCGCCGCCAGCCCCTTGGGGTACATCGCGACCGTCGCGCGGCGAACCGCGAACCATTGGGAATTGTTCATGATCATCGTGAGGACCGGCAGGTTCTCCGCCTGGCTGACGAAATGCGCGGCTGTCGGACATCCGAACATGTAGGAGCCGTCGCCCACCGTCGTGATGACCGTACGGTCGGGAGCGGCGCACTTGGCGCCGAGCCCCATGCCGAGACCCATGCCCAGCGCGCCCGAGGACGTAGCCATGAAATCGCGCGTGTCCTCGACGTCGAGGAACGGGAAAGGCACGCCCAGTTCCTCGACGACCGTGGCGTTGGCGCCCTTGACCTCGTTAAGGCAGTGGGCGGCCCAGATGTAGCTGATCGGGCTCTGGGTGGACGCCGCCTCGATGGCCGCCTTGCGGCTGTCCAGCAGGGCCTGACGCTTGTCGCCGTTCGTCTTTCGGCGGCGATCGACCGCAGCCTCCCTGCCCTTCAGCTTGGTGCGCAGCATTTCGTTGAGCATGGAGAGCGCGGCCGCCGGATCGCCTGCGATGGCAAGGTCCATCTCGAACCCGCGGAATGGATAGGTCGCAAAGTTCGGGTCCGTTGCAATGTGGATGAACTTGGCGTCCTTCGAAGGCTGTACGGTATGCGGCACCCACGGCACGGCGGAGTTGAGCACGATCACAAGATCGGCTGCTTTCAAGGCGGGGCCGTTAACGAGGCCAAGGTTCATCGGGCTGGACGAGGCGATCGCCGCATGGGGACCCGTCAGCACGCCGATGGCGTGCGCCTCCGCGAAGGCTCCCAGAGCGCGGAAGGCCGCCGGGCTGGCCGCGCTGGTGATGACGACGACGGGATTCTCGGCCGCCGCGATCATTTCGGCTGCGCGCTCAAGCGCGTCCATGTTCGGAATCGCGGGCACGGCGCCAAAGGCCCGGTCGCGCGGCAGCGGGCCCGGATTTATCGAGGGGTTGCCGAGCACTTCCCGCGGCAGGGTCATGTAGACCGGGCCACGCGGTTCGCTCATGGCGATGTCGACGGCGCGGGCCACGAGAGTGTTGATCGGCTGGCCGTCGCGCAGCTCGTATTCCCACTTCACATGCTCGCGGACGATGGCGGCCTGATCGAAGTTTTCCTGCGCCCAGTGGATCGGAACGTCACGGGAGCCCGCATGGCCGGTCTCCGTGAGGGGCGTGCGGCCGGCGGCCAGCAGAAGCGGAACGTTGTCGCGCGCCGCGTTCATCAGGGCGCAAATCGTGTTCGCCGTGCCGACGTTGACGTGGACCATGACGCCCGCCATCACGCCGCTTGCCTTGTAGTAGCCCTGCGCCATCGCGACCGCGACATTCTCGTGCGGCACGGTGACGAACTCGGGCATTTCGCCGCCTGCCTGCCAGTTTTGCAGGATGCCCTCGATAATCGGAGCGAAGTCAGTGCCGCCGTTGGCGAACACGTGACGGATGCCGCAGGCCTTGAGCGCGGACATGTAGGATTGCGCGACGGTCGGGCCTGCGGACGTTTCAGCGGTCATCGATTTCCTCCTTGCGGCCATCCGCCGCCTATCGCTGCACAGGTAAACGATCGGGCCTATGCGTCAAGGCGGCGTCTGGACCGGGGCTGCGGCCGGGCCTACACAAGCACAAGCGAATACTGCGGAGGAGCACATGGGCGAATACGAACGGTGGGAGGGCCGCTACAGCGCGCCGGAATACATTTTCGGCGAGGCGCCGAATTACTTCCTCGCCGCCTGCAAACCGCTTCTGCCCAGGAGCGGCAGGGCCCTCGCGGTGGCCGATGGCGAAGGACGGAACGGCGTGTGGCTCGCCGAGCAGGGGCTCGACGTTGTTTCGATCGACTTCTCGCCCAACGGCCAGGCGAAGGCGCGCAAGCTCGCAGCTGCGCGGGGCGTCAGCATTGAGCTCAAAGAGGCCGACGTCCACATGTGGGAGTATCCCGAGGGCGCGTTCGACGTCGTGGCGGAAATCTTCACGCAGTTCAGCGACCCCGCGCAGCGCCGGCGGAAATGGGACGGCATGAAGCGCACGCTCAAGAGCGGCGGGCTGATGATCATCCAGGGCTACACGCCCAAGCAGCTCGAATACGGCACGGGCGGTCCGAAGGAACTGGATCACCTCTACACGCGCGATATGCTCGAGGCCGAGTTCGCCGGATGGAAAGACATAAGCATTGCCGAGGAAGAACTCAAAATGCACGAAGGGCCGGCGCACAGCGGAATGTCCGCGGTCATAAATTTAACCGCACGCAAACCGTAGCGCGGGCATTCACGGAAGCGAAGCGATCCGCGGCCGGGAGGACGCCGCGCGGCTCGGGCGCGAGGCTATGAGCCCAATCGCCCGGGCAGTTATGGTCGCGAAGGCGCATTCCGCAGCAAGCAAAAACCTGCTGGTTTGACCCCGCGCATTGGCGCGGTCCTCGTTGCGTTATTATGTGTTCGCCATGCCTGATGAAGCCGCGCCTCACCAAAGCGAAAGCATAACGGAACGCCACGCGAAACTGCGTCTGCCGGTGGAAGGCATGACCTGCGCCACATGCGCGGGCCGCATCGAGACGGCGCTCTGTAAACTCCCGGGCGTCAACGCGCAGGTGAACCTTGCCAGCGACGAAGCGTGGATCGATTACGATCCCGCCCTCGCCTCGCCGCAAAAACTTGCCGAGACAATCGAGGACGCCGGCTATGGCGTGCCGCGTGAACGCATCGAATTGTCGATCGAGGGCATGACTTGCGCATCATGCGTTTCGCGCGTGGAAAAGGCCCTCGAGAACGTCGCCGGCGTCGAAAAGGCGGAGGTCAATCTCGCGACGGAGAAGGCGAGCGTCACCTATTTGCCTGGCGCCGCGCGCCCGCTCGATCTCGTCGCCGCGGTTGAAGACGCAGGATATGGCGCCAGCGTCATCGGCGAGGACGGCGAGCGGCAGGCGGAGGCCGACAAGCGCGACGCCGCACGGCGCAGAAGCGAGACGCTCCGTCTTGTCCTCGCGATCGCGCTCTCGGCGCCGCTGCTACTGCCGATGTTCGGCGTGCCCGTGTCGCCATGGATTCAGTTCGCGCTCGCCACGCCGGTGCAATTTTGGCTGGGCTCGCGCTTCTATATCGCGGGCTGGAAAGCGCTGCGCGCAGGCGCAGGCAACATGGACCTGCTCGTCGCGCTTGGTACGTCAGCGGCGTATCTCTTCTCACTGTGGCTGATGTTCCAGCCGCATGTGCATCATCTTTATTTCGAGGCCGCTTCGGTTGTCATCACGCTTGTGCTGCTCGGAAAGTGGCTCGAAGGACGCGCGCGCCGATCCACGAGCGCAGCAATCCGCAGTCTGATGGCGCTGCGCCCCGACAAGGCGCGGATCGAACGCAACGGGGAAGTTATCGAAGTTCCCGTCGCGGCGGTCGGCGTCGGCGACATCGCGGTCATCCGGCCAGGCGAACGCGCACCAATCGACGGGCGCATCGTCTCCGGCGCTAGCACGCTCGATGAAAGTCTGATCACGGGGGAGAGCCTTCCGGTCGAAAGGAAGGAAGGCGACCGGGTGATCGGCGGGTCGATCAACGGGGCCGGGTTTCTGCGCGTCGAGACGCTTGCCGTCGGCGCGCAGTCCACGCTGTCGCGGATCATCGCGCTTGTCGAATCCGCGCAGGCCAAGAAAGCGCCGGTGCAGAAGCTCGTCGACCGGGTTTCAGCGATCTTCGTACCCGTGGTGCTGGCCGTGGCTGCAACCACGTTCTTCAGCTGGTGGCTGATCGCCGGAGACGCAGGCGCAGGGCTGATCGCCGCAGTCAGCGTCATGGTGATCGCGTGCCCCTGCGCGCTCGGCCTCGCCACGCCAACCGCCTTCATGGTCGGCACTGGCGTCGCGGCGCGCGCTGGAATTCTGATCCGCGACGCCGAAGCTCTCGAAAACGGACGCTCGATCAACGCGATCATCCTCGACAAGACCGGCACGCTGACGGAAGGCAAGCCAGCCGTCACGGACATCATCGCCGTTGCGCCAGTGGCCGAAGACGACCTTTTGCGTCTCGCCGCCGGCGCGCAGCAGGGCAGCGAGCATCCGCTCGCGCACGCCATTCTCGCGCGATATGGCGAGGCCCATCCGCTTCCGCGTCTCGACTCGTTCACCGCTCATGTGGGCCGAGGCCTGGTCGCGAGCGTCGAGGGCCGCTCGATCGCAATTGGCAATCGACGCCTGATGCATGAGAACGGCGTCGACGCCACGGCGCTCGAGGATCGCGCGGCCGCGCTTGAAACCGGCGGCCGCACCGTGATGTGGATCGCGGAGCTGTCGCCCTCCCCGCGCCTCCTTGGCGCGATCGGCGTCGCGGATCCGATCAAGCCCAACGCGGGGCTCGCCGTCGCGCGACTGAAGGCGCTCGGCGTAGAGCCGCGTCTCGTCACCGGGGACAACGAACGCACCGCGCGCGCCGTCGCGGCGCAGGTTGGCGTTGACGACGTTGCCGCAGGCGTCCTTCCAGAGGGCAAGGCGGCGCAGGTGGAGGCTTTGCGCGCGGCGGGCAAGCGTGTGGGCATGGTCGGCGACGGGGTGAACGACGCACCGGCGCTTGCGGCCGCCGACGTGGGGATAGCGATGGGCACCGGCGCGGATGTCGCCATGAACGCGGCGGGAGTCACGCTGATGCGCGGCGACCCGCTCCTCATCGCCGACGCTATCGGCATCAGCCGCGCGACCTATCGGAAGATACAGCAGGGCCTGTTCTGGGCGTTCATCTACAACGTAATCGGAATTCCCCTCGCCGCATTCGGGATGCTGGATCCCGTCTATGCTGGCGCGGCGATGGCGATGTCATCCGTGAGCGTCGTGACGAACGCGTTGACGCTTCGCCGATGGAGACCGGGTGCGTGAGAGCAGCCCAGGCGCCATCGGTGTCCGCCTTTAGTCGTAGATAGTGATGGCCCCTGCTCGCGCGTCTTGCCAATCCCTCCCGCGGCCTTAACCTCTGACCGCCTCCACGGGGGGCGAACAACAGGGGGGAATCATGCGCATAACCAAGCGAGGTTTAATGTGCGCGCTGGCAGGCGCGCTGGCCATGTGCGGCTCCGCGAGTGCGCAGTCGTGGCCATCCAAGCCGATCACATTCGTCGTTCCCTTCCCGGCCGGCGGTGGAACTGACGCATTTGCGCGACCGCTCGCCGCACAGCTTGAGACGCAACTCGGGCAGAGGATCGTTATCGAGAATCGCGGCGGCGCCGGCGGCACCGTAGGCGCCTCCCACGCCGCCAAGCAGCCAGGCGACGGATACACATTCTTTATCGGCGCCGCGCACCACGCGATCGCGCCTGCGCTTTATCCGAAGCTCGACTACGACATCCTGAAGGATTTCGTGCCGGTGGGCGTGATCTCCGAACCGCCCCAGGTCATCGTCGTCAACCCGAAGGTTCCCGCGAAGGACCTCAAGGAACTGATCGCACTTGCGAAGGCGCAGCCTGGCAAACTCAACTTCGGCTCGGCGGGCAACGGGACGACGCATCATCTGGCGGGCGAATTGTTTATCCTGATCACAGGCGCCAAGATCACGCATGTGCCCTACCGCGGCGCGGGTCCAGCCATGCAGGACCTGGTTTCCGGCCATATAGACGTCATGTTCGATGGACTCGGCTCTTCGGCCGGACAGATTGCGGGCAATAATCTGCGCGGGATCGCGGTCGCCGCCCCGACGCGGGCGCAGGCCTTCCCCAATATGCCGACGGCGCGGGAAGCCGGACTGCCTGGCTATGAGGTCGCTACTTGGTACGCGATGTGGGCGCCCAAGGGCACGCCGCAACCCATCGTCGAAAGGATGCAAAAGGAAATCCGGACGGCCTTGGCTTCACAGACCATCAGGGAAGCCTGGACCCGGAACGGTTCCCCGATCCCGAACCTGTACGGTCCGGAATTCGGGAAATTCGTCGCAAGCGAAGTCGATCGCTGGGGCAAGGTCGTTCGCGACGCGAACGTGAAGCTCGAGCAATGACGTTCGGAGGCGGCCTTCAAGCCGCCTTTTCGCCTTCCGCGAGATGACGGGCACCCCGGCGGCAGCGCACCCGCCGCGGCGGCTCGAGCACCATGACTGACGCCAGGATCTGGTATGCGTCGCCCGATGGCGCGCGGAACAGGCGCACGCGCTGGCGCATGCCTTCTTCGGCGCACAGCAGGTCCTCTTCAAGGACGCGCGGCGCGCTATCGGCAAGGCCGGCCTCGATCAGGCGCTGCAAGGAATCGGCGCTTTTTCGCGACAATGCCACGACATGGCCGCCCGTGACGGCAAGGCCGCAGCCGAGCATGGGCTTGGCCATCTGCCCGACGTGGAGCACGGAGCCGGAGAAATCGAGAAGGATCGCGCCTTCGCCGATCATTTCGAACGCATCAGCGATGCCGCGAGCGCGCGCTCCGGCGAGTATGGGAGCTAGCGTGTCCGGCGAGGACGTCGCCGGCTGCGATATATCCGCCCTGCGGGGCTCGGAGCCTGGCGCCTGCACGCCGGGCGAGAAGTGGGTAGCCATGACTGCCTCTACGCCTGTCTATGACCGCACTGCGGCGGTCCTTGGCTGTTAATGTTTATGGTTTCCAAATCGTTCGCTGTGATCTAGCGCACAAATCGAACATTTTTGTGGGGCGCAAAAGCAAAGGGCCGCCCCGGAGGGCGGCCCTGAATTTTTCCCTTAAGCGCAACAGCTTACTCAGCGGCCGGCAGCCTCGGAGCAGGCTGGGCGCCTTCGGAGGCCTGCGCCTTTTGCGCCAAAATCATGTCGTCGCGCATGGTGGCCACGCGACGCAGTTTGGTCATCGCAGCCCCCGTGCCCGCCGGGATCAGGCGGCCAACGATGACGTTTTCCTTAAGACCCTCGAGCGTGTCCACCTTGCCGTTGACCGCGGCCTCGGTGAGGACGCGCGTCGTCTCCTGGAAGGAGGCGGCGGAAATGAACGAACGGGTCTGAAGGCTCGCCTTCGTGATGCCGAGCAGAACCGGGGTCCCCGTTGCGGGCTTCTTGCCCTCGGCGAGAAGCTGTTCGTTGACCTGGTCCATTTCGGAGCGATCGACCTGCTCGCCCGACAGATAGTCGCTGTCGCCGGTATCGACGATGTCGACCTTCTGCAGCATCTGGCGAACGATCACCTCGATGTGCTTGTCGTTGATGTTCACGCCCTGGAGCCGGTAGACCTCCTGGATCTCGTTGACGAGGAAGGCGGCCAGCTCCTCCACGCCCTTGATCGCAAGAATGTCATGCGGCGCAGGGTTGCCATCCACGATGTAGTCACCCTTCTCCACGACGTCGCCGTCCTGCAGATGGATGTGCTTGCCCTTCGGGATCAGGTACTCGACGGGCTCCGCGCCTTCTTCCGAAGGCACGATTTCGATGCGCTGCTTGTTCTTGTAGTCGCGGCCGAACTTCACGGCGCCAGAGATCTCGGCGATGATCGCGTGGTCCTTCGGACGACGCGCCTCGAAGAGTTCGGCGACGCGCGGCAGACCGCCCGTGATGTCGCGGGTCTTCGCCGCTTCCATCGAGATACGGGCGATGATGTCGCCGGCCTTCACAGTCGCGCCGGGCTCGACCGCGATGATCGACTCCACTGGCAGCGAGTAGCGGGCGTCGCCGCCGCGCAGGAGCTTTGCGATCTTGCCGCTCGAGTCCTTGATGATGATCGACGGCTTGAGGCTGGATGAACGCTGGTTGAGGCGCCAGTCGGTCACCATGCGCTTCGTGATGCCCGTCGACTCGTCCGCCGTTTCCGACATGGACTGACCCTCGACGAGGTCCTCGAAGCCCACCACGCCGTCCACCTCCGTGAGGATCGGACGGGTGTAGGGGTCCCACTCCGCGATGCGCTGACCGCGCTTGACCTGGTCGCCTTCGTCGACCTTGAGGCGCGCGCCATACTGCACACGGTGAACCGCGTGCTCGACGCCATCCGTTCCCACGATGACGACCGCGACGTTGCGCGCCATGACCATGAGGTCGCCCTCGCTGTTTCGGGCGAGGTGACGATTGCGGATGCGCACCGTGCCGGCGAAGTTCGATTCGATGAACGACTGATCCGCGATCTGCGCCGCGCCGCCGATGTGGAACGTGCGCATGGTAAGCTGCGTGCCGGGCTCGCCGATCGACTGCGCGGCGATTACGCCGACAGCTTCGCCGAGGTTTACCGGAGTGCCGCGCGCCAGGTCGCGACCGTAGCATTGGCCGCAGACGCCGTTCTTGGCCTCGCAGGTCAACACGGACCGGATCTTCACTTCCTGAATGCCGGCCGCGTTGATCGGCTCGATGTGCCATTCTTCGATCATCGTGCCTGCGGGCACGATCACCTTGCCGTCCATGTCAACGAGATCCTCCGCCGCGGTGCGGCCGAGAATGCGGCTGGCGAGCGAGGCGACGACCTGGCCCGCATCGACGATGGCGCGCATGCGGATGCCATTGGTGGAGCCGCAGTCGCGTTCGGTGATGATCGAGTCCTGCGCCACGTCCACGAGACGGCGGGTCAGGTACCCCGAGTTGGCCGTCTTGAGCGCCGTGTCGGCAAGGCCCTTGCGCGCGCCGTGGGTCGAGTTGAAGTACTCGAGAACGGTAAGGCCTTCCTTGAAGTTCGAGATGATCGGCGTCTCGATGATCTCGCCCGACGGCTTTGCCATCAGTCCGCGCATGGCGGCGAGCTGGCGCATCTGCGTCGGCGAACCGCGCGCGCCCGAGTGCGACATCATGTAGATTGAGTTGATCGGCTTGTCGCGACCGGTGTCGTCCTTCTGGACGGACGAGATGCGCGCCATCATTTCCTCGGCGAGCTTGTCAGAGCACTTCGCCCAGGCGTCGATCACCTTGTTGTACTTTTCGCCCTGCGTGATCAGGCCGTCGTTGTACTGCTGCTCGTACTCCTTCGCGAGCGCCTGGGTGGCGCCGACGATCTTCTCCTTCGTCTCCGGCACGACCATGTCGTCCTTGCCGAAGGAGATGCCCGCCTTGAACGCTTCGCGGAAACCGAGCGCCATGATGCGGTCGCAGAAGATGACCGTCTCCTTCTGACCGCAGTTGCGGTAGACGGTGTCGATCATCGCCGAGATCTCCTTCTTCGTCATAAGCCGGTTGGCGACGTCGAAGGGAATCTTCTGATGCGCAGGCAGAAGCTGGCCGAGAATCATGCGGCCGGGAGTCGTGTCGAAGATTTTCGACACGCGCTTGCCATTCTCGTCATAGGTCCAGGCGCGACCCTTGATCTTGGTGTGCAGCGTGATGGCCTTGGCCTGCAGCGCATGTTCGATCTCAGCGATCGAGGAGAAGGCCATGCCCTGCCCCACATCGCCATCGCGCATGAGCGACAGATAGTAGAGGCCGAGAACGATGTCCTGCGAAGGCACGATGATCGGCTGACCGCTCGCGGGATGCAGGATGTTGTTCGTCGACATCATGAGCACGCGCGCTTCAAGCTGCGCCTCGAGCGAAAGCGGAACGTGCACGGCCATCTGGTCGCCGTCGAAGTCGGCGTTGAACGCTGCGCAGACCAGCGGATGAAGCTGGATCGCCTTGCCTTCGATCAGCACCGGTTCGAACGCCTGAATGCCCAGGCGGTGGAGCGTCGGCGCGCGATTCAGCAGCACCGGATGCTCGCGGATCACCTCGTCGAGGATGTCCCAAACCTCGGGCTTTTCCTTTTCGACGAGCTTCTTCGCCTGCTTGACGGTCGCCGAGAAGCCCTTCGCGTCGAGGCGCGAATAGATGAACGGCTTGAACAGTTCGAGCGCCATCTTCTTCGGCAGGCCGCACTGATGCAGCTTCAGTTCAGGACCGACGACGATGACCGAACGGCCCGAATAGTCGACGCGCTTGCCTAGCAGGTTCTGACGGAAGCGGCCCTGCTTGCCCTTGAGCATGTCAGCGAGCGACTTCAACGGACGCTTGTTGGCGCCGGTGATGACTCGGCCGCGGCGGCCGTTGTCGAACAGCGCGTCAACCGCCTCCTGAAGCATGCGCTTCTCGTTGCGGATGATGATGTCCGGCGCGCGAAGCTCGATCAGGCGCTTCAGGCGGTTGTTGCGGTTGATGACGCGGCGATACAGATCGTTGAGATCGGAAGTCGCGAAGCGGCCGCCATCGAGCGGAACGAGCGGGCGCAGGTCCGGCGGAATGACGGGCACTTCCGTCAGCACCATCCACTCCGGCTTGTTGCCGGAGCGTAGGAACGCCTCGATGATCTTGAGCCGCTTGGCGAGCTTCTTGGGCTTCAACTCGCTCGTCGACTCGGCGATCTCGACCTTCAGGTCGGCCGCGATCTTCTCGAGGTCCATGTTGCGAAGAAGTTCGCGAATGGCCTCGGCGCCGATCATTGCGGTGAACGAATCCTGGCCGTACTCGTCCTGCGCGTGCAGGTACTCGTCTTCCGAGAGGAGCTGACGCTCCTTCAGCGGCGTGAGGCCCGCGTCGATGACGATGTAGGACTCGAAATAGAGGATGCGCTCCAGCTCCTTCAGCGTCATGTCCATGAGCAGGCCGATACGCGAGGGCAGCGACTTCAGGAACCAGATGTGCGCGACTGGCGCGGCGAGCGAGATGTGCCCCATGCGCTCGCGGCGCACGCGCGAAAGCGTAACTTCAACGCCGCACTTCTCGCAGATGACGCCCTTGTACTTCATGCGCTTGTACTTGCCGCACAGGCATTCGTAGTCCTTGATGGGACCGAAGATGCGCGCGCAGAACAAGCCGTCACGCTCGGGCTTGAACGTGCGATAGTTGATGGTCTCCGGCTTTTTGATTTCGCCGAACGACCAGGACAGAATCTTTTCCGGGCTCGCGATGCCGATCTGAATCTGGTCGAACGCCTGGGGCTGGGCGACCGGATTGAAGAGATTCATGACCTCTTGGTTCATTCTCTGCTCCTGAAGGCTAAAGGCCGCGACTTGCGCCACAGGCCTGCCGGAAATCCTTTTGCGTCACGAAGCGGGGGCGCGCCTGCGAAGGGCGCTCCCGCTGTTTACTCGCTTACTCGGCGGCTTCCGCCGGACCTTCGATCTTCTTGGCCGAGGTCAGCTCGACATTAAGGCCGAGCGACCGCATTTCCTTGACCAGCACGTTGAAGCTTTCCGGGATGCCGGACTCGAACGCGTCGTCGCCGCGCACGATGGCTTCGTAAACCTTCGTGCGGCCCGCGACGTCGTCCGACTTCACGGTCAGCATCTCCTGCAGCGTGTAGGCCGCGCCGTAAGCTTCGAGCGCCCACACCTCCATTTCGCCGAAACGCTGGCCACCAAACTGCGCCTTGCCGCCCAGCGGCTGCTGCGTGACGAGCGAGTATGGGCCGATAGAGCGCGCGTGGATCTTGTCGTCCACGAGGTGGTGAAGCTTCAGCATGTAGATGTAGCCGACGGTCACCTTGCGGTCGAACGGCTCGCCGGTGCGGCCGTCATAGACCGTCGACTGGCCGGACGCGTCGAGTCCGGCCATGGTGAGAAGTTCAACGATGTCCTTCTCGCGCGCGCCGTCAAAGACGGGCGTGGCGATCGGAACGCCGCGCCGCAGATTCTCGCCGAGCTCCACGAGGGAAGCGTCGTCCAGACTTGCGATCGTCTTCTCGTCCTTGCCGTAGATGTCCGTGAGCTTTTCACGCAGCGGCTTGGCGTCGCCCTGGCGCATGTAGGCGTTCACAGCCTCGCCTACCTGCTTGCCGAGCCCGGCGCAGGCCCAGCCAAGATGCGTCTCGAGAATCTGGCCCACGTTCATGCGCGACGGCACGCCGAGCGGGTTCAGAACGATGTCGACGGGCGTGCCGTCGGCGAGGAACGGCATGTCCTCGCTGGGCACGATCTTCGACACGACGCCCTTGTTGCCGTGACGGCCAGCCATCTTGTCGCCGGGCTGAATCTTGCGCTTCACCGCGACGAAGACCTTGACCATCTTCATCACGCCGGGCGGGAGTTCGTCGCCGCGCTGCAGCTTCTCGACCTTGTCGAGGAAGCGGCTCTCAAGCCCCTTCTTCGCCTCGTCGTACTGCTTGCGCATCGCCTCGATCTCGCCCATCAGGCGGTCGTCCTCGATGGCGAACGTCCACCACTGCGAACGCGGATACTCCTCGAGGATCTCCTTCGAGATCTCCGTGTCCTTCTTGAAACCCTTCGGGCCGGACGTCGCGGTCTTGCCCACGAGCATTTCCGTGAGGCGGCCATAGACGTTGCGGTCAAGGATCGCGAGCTCGTCGTCGCGATCCTTCGCGAGACGTTCGATTTCCTCCCGTTCGATCGCTTGGGCGCGCTCGTCCTTGTCGACGCCGTGACGATTGAACACGCGCACTTCGACGATCGTGCCCTGAACGCCCGGCGGCACGCGCAGCGACGTGTCGCGCACGTCCGAAGCCTTTTCGCCGAAGATGGCGCGCAGGAGCTTCTCTTCCGGCGTCATCGGGCTTTCGCCCTTCGGCGTGATCTTGCCGACGAGGATGTCGCCCGCCTGCACTTCAGCGCCGATGTAGACGATGCCCGCTTCGTCGAGATTCTTCAGCGCCTCTTCCGACACGTTCGGAATGTCGCGGGTGATTTCCTCGGGGCCGAGCTTCGTGTCGCGCGCCATCACCTCGAACTCGTCGATGTGGATGGACGTGAACACGTCGTCGCGCACGATGCGCTCGTTGAGGAGGATCGAGTCCTCGAAGTTGTAGCCGTTCCAGGGCATGAACGCGACGAGCACGTTGCGGCCAAGCGCGAGATCGCCGAGGTCGGTCGACGGTCCGTCAGCGATGATGTCGCCCTTTCGCACGAAGTCGCCGACCTTCACCAGCGGACGCTGGTTGATGCAGGTCGACTGGTTCGACCGCTGGAACTTCATCAGGCGGTAGATGTCGACGCCCGCCTTCGAGGGGTCCAGATCCTCGGTCGCGCGAACGACGATACGCGTCGCGTCAATCTGGTCGACGAAGCCGGTGCGGCGGGCGGCGATGGCCGCGCCGGAATCCCGCGCAACCACCGATTCCATGCCCGTGCCGACGAGCGGCGCGTCCGCCTTCACCAGAGGCACAGCCTGACGCTGCATGTTCGAGCCCATGAGCGCGCGGTTGGCGTCGTCGTTCTCGAGGAACGGGATCAGCGCGGCGGCAACGGACACGAGCTGCTTGGGCGACACGTCCATGAAGTCGACGCGTTCGCGCGGCGCCATGATGACGTCCCCGGAGTGACGGCAAACAACGAGGTCTTCGACGAGCCCGCCATTCGGGTCGATGGCGGCGTTCGCCTGCGCGACGTAGTGCTTCGACTCCTCCATTGCGGAGAGATAGACGACGTCCTCCGTCACCTTGCCGTCGCGCACGCGGCGGTAAGGCGCCTCGATGAAGCCGTACTTGTTCACGCGGGCAAAAGTCGCAAGCGAGTTGATGAGGCCGATGTTCGGGCCTTCCGGCGTTTCAATCGGGCAGATGCGGCCGTAGTGCGTCGGATGCACGTCGCGCACCTCGAAGCCCGCGCGTTCGCGCGTGAGGCCGCCCGGCCCGAGCGCCGAAAGACGGCGCTTATGCGTGATCTCGGAGAGCGGGTTCGTCTGGTCCATGAACTGCGACAGCTGCGACGAGCCGAAAAACTCGCGAACGGCGGCAGCCGCCGGCTTGGCGTTGATGAGGTCCTGCGGCATGACCGTGTCGATGTCGACAGAAGACATGCGCTCCTTTATGGCGCGCTCCATGCGCAGGAGGCCCAGCCGATACTGGTTCTCCATCAGTTCGCCTACCGAACGCACGCGGCGGTTGCCGAGGTGGTCGATGTCGTCGATCTCGCCGCGGCCATCGCGCAAGTCCACGAGCGCGCGCACGACAGCGAGGATGTCGGCCTTGCGCAGGATTCGAACGGTGTCTTCCGCGTCGAGATCAAGGCGCATGTTCATCTTCACGCGACCGACCGCCGATAGGTCATACCGCTCGGGATCGAAGAACAGCGAATGGAACATCGCTTCCGCTGTCTCGATGGTCGGCGGCTCGCCAGGACGCATGACGCGATAGATGTCGAAAAGCGCGTCTTCGCGCGTCGAATTCTTGTCGACGGAGAGCGTGTTGCGGATGTAGGGACCGACGTTGACGTGGTCGATGTCGAGAACCGGAAGCTCCTCGAATCCGTGCTCGATCAGGTTCGCGAGCGACTTCGCGGTCAATTCCTCGCCGGCCTCGGCGAAGATTTCACCGGTGTTCGGATCATAGAGGTCCTCGGCCAGATACTGGCCGTAAAGATCCTCGTCCTGAGCCTTGAGGAACTTGACCCCGCGCTCGGTGAGCTGGCGCGCGGAGCGCGCCGTGAGCTTCTTGCCGGCTTCCACGACGACTTCGCCGGTGTCCGCATCGATGAGATCGACGGCCGCCTTGACGCCCTTCATGCGCTCGGCGTCATAAGGCACGCGCCAGTAGGGCTCAGCGCCCTTCTTCTTCTCGGTGACGCGGGTGTAGGTCACCTTGTTGTAGAAGAAATTGAGGATTTCCTCGCCGTCCATGCCGAGCGCGAACAGAAGCGACGTCACCGGAATCTTGCGGCGGCGGTCGATGCGCGCATAGACGATGTCCTTCGCGTCGAACTCGATGTCGAGCCACGAGCCGCGATACGGGATGATGCGGGCGGCGAACAGGAGCTTGCCGGACGAGTGCGTCTTGCCCTTGTCGTGATCGAAGAACACGCCCGGCGACCGGTGCATCTGCGACACGATCACACGCTCGGTGCCGTTCACGATGAACGTGCCGTTGGACGTCATGAAGGGCATGTCGCCCATGTAGACGTCCTGCTCCTTGATGTCTCGCACCGACTTCGCGGCCGTGTCCGGGTCAACGTCGAACACGATCAGACGCAGCTTCACTTTCAGCGGCGCGGCGAACGTCATGCCGCGCTGGCGGCACTCGTCGACGTCGTACTTCGGCTGTTCGAATTCATAGCTCACGAAATCGAGCTGGGCGGTGCCAGCGAAATCGCGGATCGGGAAAACCGACTTGAAAACCGCCTGCAGCCCTTCGTCCGCGCGTCCGCCTTTCGGCTCCTCGACCATCAGGAACTGATCGTAGGAAGCCTTCTGAACCTCGATGAGGTTCGGCATTTCCGCGACTTCCCGGATATGTCCGAAGAACTTGCGGATACGCTTGCGGCCGGTGAGCGTCTGCTGGGAGGTCTGAGCCGGGGTCTGAGCCATATCGCTTCTCGCACCTTCATCTAGGCGGGCCCGATGGGGCCGCACGCCTCACGCGGATCCCGGAGACCCACGCGCCTGGGGCACTTCGGCCCCACCACATTCCTGCGTCCGGCGCAGGCGGTTCCGGCCGAGGCCAACGGCCTTTTCCGGAACGCTCGAACGGCCCCGGAGAAAACTCCGGGACCGTCTCTCATTCGTCAGTCCGAAAAGGCGGCGATCACCGCCCCATCGGCCATTACTTGAGTTCGACCTTGGCGCCAGCCTTTTCGAGCTGGGCCTTGAACTTCGCGGCGTCCTCCTTCGAGACGGCCTCCTTGACCGGCTTCGGAGCGCCTTCGACCAGGTCCTTGGCTTCCTTGAGGCCGAGGCCGGTGATCGCGCGGACCTCCTTGATGACCTCGATCTTCTTGTCGCCAGCCGCAGCGAGCACGACGGTGAATTCGGTCTGCTCTTCAGCAGCCGCGGCGGCGCCGCCGCCGGCAGCCGGAGCAGCAGCGACCGCAACCGCCGCAGCGGCCGAGACGCCCCACTTCTCTTCGAGCATCTTGGCGAGCTCAGCGGCCTCGAGCACGGTGAGGCTCGAAAGCTCTTCGACGATCTTTTCCAGATTGGCCATTGATGTAGTTCCTTGAGTTTATCGGTTCGAACCGGTTGTGTGTGTCGGCCCCGTTCAGGCCGCGTCTCGATTGGCGTAAGCCCCGAACACGCGCGCGAGCTTGGCTGCGGGCGCGGTGGAGAGCTGGGCGATCTTGGTCGCGGGAGCATTGATGAGCCCCACGAGCTTGGCGCGCAGTTCGTCCAGGGACGGCATCGTGGCGAGCGCCTTGACTCCGTCCGGGTTCAGGGCGGTCGCGCCCATGGCTCCCCCGAGGATGACGAGCTTGTCGTGATCCTTGGCGAAGGCGGCGACGACCTTCGGCGCAGCCACCGGATCGTCCGAATAGGCGATCAGGGTCGGTCCCTTCAGCAGGGAGCCGATGCTGGCTACATCCGTGCCTTCGAGAGCGATCTTGGCGAGGCGGTTCTTTGCGACCTGGACCGAGGCGCCGGCTTCACGCATTTGAGCGCGCAATTTCTGAAGCTGGGCCACGGTCAGGCCGGAGTAGTGCGCCACGACAACGACGGACGTCTTCTGGAAGATGCCGTTCAGTTCCGCGACGAGCTCTTTCTTCTCCGCTCTGTCCACGTTTGCTCTCTCCGGTTGACAAGGCGCTGAAACGCCCCGTCGGCTGCATGCACCGCACGCGCGCCTCGCGGCGCCGGCGGCTTCGAATGCCTGTCCCCGGAGCGATGGTGGTCGCCACCGGACAGAAGGTTCGAACCAAACCCCGGGGCGCCTCACGGCGTCCCCATGAAATTCGCTTCTCCCCGTCTATGCTGGCCGCCCGAAGCCGGAACGAACCGGCTTTTGGTCGATTAAGCTTGGGCCGGAGCCCGTGCGCCCGCAGTCTCGGACAAGGCATGGCCGACGCACACGGGGCTTTCGCTCCGGGTCCGCCGACCGATCCGCCGCGTGCAAAAGCCTTTCGTCGAAACGCCCTCACCCGCGGAAGCTGAATTGAAACGGGGTCGCCAAAGCTTCGGACCCCGGAACAGGCTATTTAACCGCCTTCCGGTCCGCTGCCAAGAGGCTACGGACCGGAAATTTCATTAAGTTCCGGCAATCGCCGCCGGAAGCGCAAGCGTGAGTGTTAAGTCTGGGCGCCCGACGAGACGGACGACGGGTCAACCTTCACGCCCGGGCCCATGGTCGAGGAAATCGCCACGCGCTGGATGTAGGTGCCCTTGGCGCCGGCAGGCTTTGCGCGCGCCACGGCGTCAACGAACGCCTTGATGTTCTCGACCAGCTTTTCCTCGCCGAACGAGGCCTTGCCGACGAGGCCCTGCACGATGCCGGCCTTTTCGACGCGGAACTCGACGGCGCCGCCCTTCGACGCCTTCACGGCTGCCGCGACATCCATGGTGACCGTGCCGACGCGCGGATTTGGCATCAGGCCGCGCGGGCCCAGCACCTTACCGAGTCGGCCGACGAGGCCCATCATGTCCGGGGTCGCAATGCAGCGGTCGAATTCGATCGTGCCGCCCTGCACCGTGTTAACGAGGTCCTCGGCGCCGACGACGTCCGCGCCTGCGGCCTTGGCCTCCTCAGCCTTCGGTCCGCGGGCGAAGACGGCCACGCGCACCGAACGGCCTGTGCCGTTCGGCAGGTTGACCACGCCGCGCACCATCTGGTCGGCGTGCTTGGGGTCCACGCCCAGGTTCATCGCGATTTCGACGGACTCGTCGAACTTGGCGCTCGCCTTGGACTTCACGAGCTTCACAGCGTCGTCGACGTTGTAGAGCTTCGTGCGCTCGACGCCCTCGCGGGCCTTGGTGATTCTCTTGCCGGTCATCGCCTTACTCCACAACCTGCAGGCCCATGGCCCGCGCAGAACCCTCGATCATCGACATTGCCGATTCGACCGTGTGGCAGTTGAGGTCAGGCATTTTCTTCTCGGCGATCTCGCGGATCTGCGCCTTGGTGACCTTGCCGACGAAACCGCGGCCGGGCGTCTTGGAGCCGGAGGCCGGCTTCTTGCCAAGCTTCAGGTTCGCCGCCTTCTTGAGGAAGAAGGTGACTGGCGGCTGCTTCATCTCGAAGGTGAAGGAGCGGTCCTGGTAAGCAGTGATGATGACGGGGATCGGCGTCCCCTTTTCCATCTGCGCGGTCTTCGCGTTGAAGGCCTTGCAGAACTCCATGATGTTCAGGCCGCGCTGACCGAGCGCGGGGCCAATCGGGGGCGAGGGATTCGCCGCGCCGGCCGGCACCTGAAGCTTCACGTAACCCGCGATCTTCTTTGCCATCTTACTCTCCGAAGCGCCTCAGGCTCATGCCCTTGGCAGTTGAAGTTCGTGGTCGGACGCCTGCCCGGACATGGCGGCCCGGAACGTCTCCCACGTTGTCCCCGCGCGAACGCAGGGTCCGCCCCGGCTCGCGCCGGAGCCGCCCGGTCAGACCTTTTCGACCTGACCGAATTCCAACTCCACCGGCGTCGCGCGGCCAAAGATCGACACGGCGACCTTCACGCGCGAGCGGCTCTCGTCGACTTCCTCGACAATTCCATTGAACGAGGCGAACGGACCGTCCGCCACGCGCACCGTCTCGCCCACTTCGAACGACACGGAGGGCTTGGGATGCTCGACGCCCTCGGCCACCTGGCCCTTGATCCGCTCGGCCTCGCGGTCAGGGATCGGCATCGGCTTGTTATCGGCGCCAAGGAAGCCCGTGACCTTCGGCGTGTTCTTGATCAGGTGATAGACGTCGTCGGAGAGGTCGCACTTCACGAGCACGTAGCCCGGGAAGAACTTCCGCTCGGTGTTAACCTTGCGGCCGCGGCGCACTTCCACGACCTGCTCGGTCGGCACCATCACTTCATCGAACTTTTCCGCAAGGCCGCGCTGGGCAGCCTGCTCGCGAATCGACTCGGCGACCTTCTTCTCGAAGTTCGAGTAGGCGTGAACGATGTACCAGCGCTTCGTCATCTCTGCTTCGCGTCCCCGTCAGCGCCCGAGCGCCGTGATGTAGCCGAGAATGATTCGGATGGACCAATCGACAGCGAGGAAGAAGAGACTCGCCACAAGGACCATCAGGATGACGAGGCCCGTCGTGATGAGCGTCTCGCGCCGAGTCGGCCACGTGACCTTGGAGGCCTCCGACCGCACTTGCTGGATGAACTCAAATGGATTGGCCATCGGACCCCGTCTCGCGTTTCCCGCCCGCCTATCCCGCCTTCGCGGAAACAGCCTACCGGCAAGCGCCCAAAAACATCGCGGCGCGGGACCGGGGGGTCGCGCGCCACAAGCAGGGGCCTTATAGCGGCGGGATGGGACTGCGCCAAGCGAAAAATGCGCGGGCGCCCAGCCGGGCGGCAAGGGGCGCCCGGGCCGCCTGGACTGGAGCTCTAGTGACGGTCGGCCGGCGACCAGGTCTCCTCTGCAACGGTCTGCGAACCGAGCGATGTCCACACGCCGCTGGCGATCTTGTCATCGGCGACGACGAAGACGGCGAGGCCTGGCCGATTCGGGCCGGGCGCGGTGAAGACGACGGACAGCACGTTGTCGATGAGGATCCCCGTGCCGATCTGCGCGCCCTCGCCGATCTTCCACACGATCGTGTAGGTGCGCCCGGTCTGCTTGATCTGGGCCTCTCCCTTGTAGCTTTGCGGCTGGCCCGGGTTTTTCCCCTCGACCAGATACCAGCCCTCGATCGCGGACGCTGGCGCCGCGAGCGCCAGCGACAGCCCGATGAACCCGGCGCATGTCATGCGTCCAATCATCAAAACGCCTTTCCTCAAAAGACATCTGGTGGAAATAGGCGGAAGCAAAGGATTGACCAGTTCCCGCCACCGCACAATAGCTGTGCGGCGCATACAACGCCCGCACACGCAAATGTGTCGCGCGAAAAATGAGGAAACGATCCGCATGACGCCTGTCCGCTTCCGCGCCGACCACATTGGCAGCCTGCTAAGGCCAGCCAGCCTACTCGAACTGCGCCGGCGCCACGCCGCCGGGCTGGCGAGCGACGCAGAACTGCGGGCCGCCGAAGACCAGGCGATCCGCGACGTCGTGTCGCTGCAGGAGCGTGTGGGACTGCCGGTCGTGACCGACGGCGAATTGCGCCGGCGCTCCTATCACAGCTTCTTCTTCGCCCATCTCGGCGACATCGTGCCCGACCATGTGCCGCCAGAGGAGGACGCAGCCGTTCCCGGCGCGCCCAAGCGGGCGACGCAACCGGTCGCGAAGATCGGCAGCCGGATCGTGCGTACGAAACCGATCCATCTCGATGACTTCCGCTTTCTCTCCGCGCTTACCCGCAGCGTGGCGAAAGTCACGATTCCCGGCCCATGCGCTCTCCACTTCCGCGGCGGGGACGCGGCCGCGCTCGCGACCGCCTATTCCGACATGGACGCCTACTGGAACGACATCGTCACCGCGTTCCGCGCGGAACTGCACGATCTGGCGGCAGCCGGGTGCGAATACGTGCAGATCGACGAGACGGCGTTCGCGAAGTTCGGCGATCCGGAGGTGCAAGCGATGTTGGCGGCGCGCGGCGACGACTGGCGCAAGATCCTCGACGTTTATGTCGACATCACGAATCGTGTGCTGAAGGATATTCCGAATCTTCGCATAGGCGTGCATCTGTGCCGCGGCAACCGCGGCGGGCAGTTCCACGCCGAAGGCGGCTACGACGTGGTCGCCGAAAAGCTCTTCAACGATCTCGCGGCGCATCACTTCCTGCTCGAATACGACTCGCCGCGCGCCGGCGATTTCTCGCCGCTGCGCTTCGCGCCGAAGTCGAAAGGCGTCGTGCTCGGCCTCGTCTCCACCAAGACTCCGCAGCTGGAGAACAAGGACGACCTCAAGCGCCGCATCGACGAGGCGGCGAAATTTGCGCCGATCGACAATCTCGCGATCAGCCCGCAATGCGGCTTCGCCAGCGTCGACACGGGAAATCCTGTGAGCGCCGCAGACCAGGAAGCTAAACTGCGCGTGGTCGTCGAAACCGCACGCCAGGTGTGGGGCGGCGTCTAGCCCCGGATCGCCCCCAGGACGGCGCGGAACTTGCCTTCCTCCGGCGCGCGCGATTTCATGCGCGCAGCGCCGGCGGCGAACGTCCCGGCGAGTTTACATTCACCGCCGGGAGGTTTCATGCCGAGTTGCATCAACTGGTTCTTCGCCTCGCACAATACGCGCGGCGCCGCACTCGCCATCGCGGCGCTTTCCGTCCCGTTTGGCGCGCAGGACGCGTCAGCGCAATCGGCGGCCGACTTCTATCGCGGCAAGACGGTGACCGTCGTTGTCGGCTATGCGCCGGGCGGCGGCTACGACATCTATTCGCGCCTGCTTGCACGCCATCTCGGCAACCACATCGCCGGCGCGCCCAACGTCATCGTGCAGAACATGCCGGGGGCGGCAGGCGTCGTGGCGTCCAACAACATCTACGTCGCCGCGCCCAAGGACGGCACGATGATCGCAGCCGTCGACCAGAACATTCCCATGTTTCAGTTACTCGGCGGCAAGGGGGTGAAATACGACGCGACGAAATTTGCGTGGCTCGGCTCCATGGCCGCATCCAACGGCATCGCGATGGCGTGGGCCGGGTCGGGAATCGCCTCGCTCGACGATGCAAAGAGGCGCGAAGTGTCCATGGGCACGACCGGCGCCAATGACGACGCCTACATTTACGCCCGCACGCTCAACGCGCTGCTTGGAACGCGCTTCAAGACCATTCAGGGCTACAGCGGCACCAGCAGCGTCAATATGGCGCTTGAAAAGGGCGAAGTAGAATCGATGGGCCGCTCGACTTATTATGGTTTTGCAAGCCAGCGGCCCGACTGGCTGCGTGACAAGAAGGTCAACATCCTCGTCCAGTTCGGCTCGGAGAAGCAGCCGGAAATCGCCAGCGTGCCGTTGCTCGTCGATCTTGTCTCCGGCGCGGAGTCGAAGCAGATCGCCGCCCTCGTCAGCATGCCCACGAGCATCGGCTACAGCCACTGGCTCGCGCCGGAGGTTCCCGCGGACCGGATCGCCGCACTGCGCGCGGCATACAAGGCGACGCTCGCCGACCCCGCACTGCTGGACGAGGCGAAGCAGCGGGGAATCGAGATCAAGCCCAAGACGCCCGAGCAGATCGCCCAGATCGTGAAGACGGCCGCTGACACGCCTGCGGAGGTGCGCGAAAAGACAGTAAAAATTCTCGGCTGGGAGTGACGTGCGGACAAAGCCGCCCCAATCGCGCCCGCATCGCGCCACGATGTTCAACTTTGATGCTCCCCGGGCCGCTTTGGCCCGACGGAGTCTTTCACGATGCGCGCGCCCGCCGCTGTTGCTCTCTTTCTCGCAGCAAGCATGCCCCTTTCCGCGACCGCTTACGCAAGAGCCCAGCCCGCAGATTCCCGCATTTCGGATACGTGGGTTCTGCGCGAGATTGATGGTCGTCCGGCTGTCGCCGACGCCAAAACAACCATGCGCGTCTCCGAAGGCAGGATCACCGGCTCGGGCGGCTGCAATTCGTACTCGGGACTTGGACGAATCGCAGACGGCCGCGTCAGCGTCGGGCTGCTGGCAATGACAAAAATGGGCTGCGAGCCGGATGTTCTTGAACAGGAGGCCCGGTTCGCCAGCGCCCTGCCCGCGTCCGTTCGCTACGAGATCGACCCCTCCGGCGTGATGCGGGTGTACGACGCCCAGGGGCGCCTGACCATGCGGCTCACGCGGGCCCGCTGACTCGTACCGCCAGTGCGCGTTCAGACGCTGACGGCGACGATTGAATGCGGCCGCCGTTCCACGGATGGAGGAACCGATGCGCATGATCACCCTCGCGTTTCTCGTCAGTCTCGCCGCAACGGGCGCTGCGATGGCCCAATCTGATCTGACGGGTTCAGCCTGGCTCGCGGAAGACATCATGGGCCGCGGGGTCGTTGATCGCGCCCAATCGACGTTGCAGCCTCTGCCTGACGGTCGCGTAGCTGGCTCCAGCGGGTGCAATCGCTTCAACGGCAAGGGCGCGGTCAGCCACGGGAAAGTCGAAATAGGACCTCTGGCGACGACCCGAATGGCGTGTCCGCCCGCGCTGATGGATCAGGAAACCAGATATCTCAAGGCGCTGGCCGCTTCGCGCAGATATGACATCCGCGAGGATGGTTTGCTGCGGTTCTATGACGAGACCGGCGCGCTCACGATCCGCTTTTCAAGATTGAAATAGTCTTGGGATCGGTCCTAAACGGGATATCCCCTACTTGATCTATACCTGAAAGACGCTTGCCAGACCGCAAGCGAAGCGGCAGGCTGTCGGCGCCGCAATCAGGGAGGCAAGCAATGGCTGCGACCGTTGATCACGAAGCTGACCTCAATAAGTATGCTCCGAACGCTGACAAGGCGAAAGTCGCCGCGATCGTCAAATATCTCGGCATCGCGCTGAAAAATCAGGATTCATCGCTTGTCGCGACCTCCGACAAGGACGAACTGGCGCGCATCCGGGACGGCTTCGCAAAGAAGAAGTTGGGGCTGGCCGACGACAAGGCCATCGACGCCGCCATTAAAAAGGTCGCCGACCGCATGAAGGGCGACAAGAACAAGTCGCGCGTATGTTTCTATTATCTCCTCGCCGAGGAAACGGGCGCGCTCGATAAACTCGCCTGAGAACAATTCTCGCCGCGCCTTTCTGACACAAATCAAGGCGCGGCGGGTCAGTGCGCACAAACTGTTCGCCGGCAAGCGCCCGCAGTGCGCCGATGGAGGAACAGATGAACATCCGCGTCCCCGCTCCCCTTTCAGCGGAGCATCACGAACTGCAATCAGAACTCGAACGCGCCACGCAGGCTGGCGGCATGACAGCCGTCGCGGCGCGAGAGGTCGCGCGCCTTCTTCACGACCATCTCGCAAAGGAAGAAGAATTCGCGTTGCCGCCTCTGGCGTTGCTGAAGCAACTGGCCAAGGGCGCAGACGAGTCATCGATGGCTGAGGCGCGTGCGCTGACCCAGCGCCTCGAGACGGAAATGCCAAATCTTCTCGCGGAGCATTTCGCCATCGTGCAGGCGCTCAACCGCCTGGCGGACGCAGCTGACTCAGAAGGTCTGCCCGAGCAAATTCGCTTTGCCGACAAACTGATCGCGCATGTGCGGATGGAGGAGGACATCCTTTATCCCGCCGCCATTCTCGTGGGCCGTCATCTCAGGGAGGCCACCTGAATCGGCTATTGCAAACAGGCAAGACCTCGCCCGCCTCTTGATTGCGCCATGATGAGCCTTTTCAATGGCCAATCATGGAAGCGGAAAGGGCTGCAATGATCCGACTTTCTCACACGCTGCTGGCCGTGGCGGCTTTTCTCCTGCCTTCAAGTGCGGACGCGCAGACCCAGCGGATGGGCCGTTGCCACATGGGCGAATGCGGCTGGACGCGGGAGATTTCCCGCGATTTTGTCGGCACGTCGCCGCGCGGTTATCTGGTGCGGCTCGAACTGCTGCGGGGAACCTCGACGAACCCGCGCGGCGGCCCGGCGCGCAATCGCCCCATCAAGTGGGAGAAGAAGCCGGAAGAAACCTTCGTCTTCTGCTCAAAGACCCTGCCGGCGGTAATGTTCACACTGGACGGCGAATTCAGCGTCCACCTGCTCGATCTCTACCCTAAGGGGAATATTCCCGGCTATCAGGAGGCGAGCCTCGCCCTTTACATGGACGTCTGCCACAACGTGAACGTCCACCGGAAGTACGAGGACCCGCAAGCCTACGTGGAACGGTTCAAGTACGACGGCGAGCGCGCGCGCTACGTCGCCGTCGAAAAGGCGGTGAAACTGCCGATGGATATTTTGAAACAGTAGCCCGCCCGCGCGATGAAAGACCTGGAGGCCGGGCGGCCGGGATTTCGGCGCTGGCAGGAGTGGAGGGACTCGAACCCCCAACCCCCGGTTTTGGAGACCGGTGCTCTAACCAAATTGAGCTACACTCCTGCGGCCCCGGCGCAGTGCGCCGGAACGCGCTTTCTCTCCCACAAGAGCGCCGGGGAAGCAAGGGCGCCGCGCGGCCTCGGCCCGGGTTTTAAGACCCCGTTCAAGCATGCCCGGCATGATGGCGGGCGTTTCAACCCGCTTTTTTGCCCGGACGCCCGTTCATTGACCGATTTTGCACAGGCGCGGCGCCTGCTGGCCGCGCAGCCCCCCCGCGCTGCGGCCGGTTTCCTCCCGCAGCATCGCATGACACTCTATGCGGCGGTCGCCGGCGTTTTTGTCTGGCTGCCGCCCGCCGCGCTCGCAATCCGCGAATGGGACACGCTGGCCACGCAGCTGCACCTCGGACCCGACTTCATAAGCTTTTACGCCGGCTCCCTCCTGACGCACGATGGCGCGCCCGCGCGCGTCTACGACCTCGCGGCGCATGAGGCGGCGCAGAAAGCGCTGTTCCCGCAGAGCGGTTACAGCTGGTTTTTCTATCCGCCGGTCTATCTGCTCCTATGCTGGCCGCTGGCGCTCGCTCCCTATTTCATGTCGATTGGCGCATGGCTCGCCGCGACCTTCGCGACCTACGTCGCCATGGCGCGGAAGTTCGCGCCGAATGCGGTCGGCGTCGCGCCTTTTCTCGCCTTCCCTGCCGTAATGATGAATGCGACTCACGGGCAAAACGCGTTCCTCACTTGCGCGCTGATGGGGGCAGGCGTGATGTGCCTCGAGAGGCGCCCGGTTGTTGCGGGCGTACTGTTCGGATTGCTCTGCTTCAAGCCGCAACTGGGGCTGCTGATCCCTGTGCTGCTGGCGTTCGCCGGCCAGTGGCGGGCTTTCGCGTCGGCGGGCGCGACGGTCTTCGCGCTCTGCCTCGCCTCGCTCGCGGCTTTCGGGCCGGATACATGGAGCGCCTATGCCGCGGCGTTGCCGGAAGCCCGGCGTGTGCTGGAGGATGGCGCGTTCGGGCACGAGAAGTTCCAGAGCGTATTCGCAATGCTTCGCATCGCCGGCGCATCCGTGACATCGTCCTACGCCGCGCAAGGCGCCGCGGCCGCAGCCGTTGCGGGCCTGCTCGCCCATGCGGCTTGCAACAGCCGCGACTCACTGGGCTGCGGCGCGCTGATGTGCGCAGGGGCGGCGCTCGCGACGCCTTTCGTCTTGCGCTACGACCTGATGCTGCTGGCCGTCCCGCTCATGTGGCTCGCGCGCGATGCGCAGCGCACGGGCTTGCGCCTGCATGAGGCGCTCGTCGCCACAGCGGTTTTCCTGCTGCCGCTCGTCCCGCTCGATTTCACCGATTCCACCCGCTTGCTGGTTGCGCCTCCGGTCATTGCGGCGCTGTTCGCCGCGGTGCTGAAGCGCATATTGCAAGGCGCAAAATAAAAGGGGAGCCCGAAGGCTCCCCTCGATTCATTCGCCGGAGTGTTCAATCATTCGATGATTGAAGCGACGACGCCGGCGCCAACCGTGCGGCCGCCTTCGCGGATGGCGAAGCGCAGCTTCTCCTCCATCGCAATCGGAACGATCAGCGACACTTCCATCGTCACGTTGTCGC
>JBKBNT010000010.1:0-101161 GCA_046295155.1 Beijerinckiaceae bacterium | reverse complement strand
GCGACAACGTGACGATGGAAGTGTCGCTGATCGTTCCGATTGCGATGGAGGAGAAGCTGCGCTTCGCCATCCGCGAAGGCGGCCGCACGGTTGGCGCCGGCGTCGTCGCTTCAATCATCGAGTAAGCGGTATCAGTTCGGCCGGCGCGGGCCACACGTCCGCGCCGATCGCACAGAGGATGAATCCATGAACGGCCAGAACATCCGCATCCGCCTGAAGGCGTTCGATCACCGGATCCTTGACGCCTCGACGAAGGAAATCGTCTCGACGGCGAAGCGGACCGGCGCGCAGGTGCGCGGGCCTATCCCGCTGCCGACGCTGATCGAGAAATTCACAGTGAACCGCTCGCCGCACATCGACAAGAAGTCGCGTGAGCAGTTCGAGATTCGCACCCACAAGCGCGTGCTCGACATCGTCGATCCCACGCCGCAGACCGTCGACGCTCTGATGAAGCTCGACCTCGCGGCCGGCGTCGACGTCGAAATCAAGCTCTGAGGGTAAAACCGGGCGCCTCTTCAACGTAAAGCGCCTTTGAGGACAAGTAACATGCGGTCAGGTGTCATCGCACAGAAGGTCGGCATGACCCGCGTCTTTAACGAGACGGGGGAACAGGTGCCGGTCACGGTCCTGAAGATGGACGGCTGTCAGGTCGTCGCGCACAGGACGAAGGAAAAGAACGGCTACACGGCCATTCAGCTCGGCATCGGCCGCGCGAAGGTGAAGAACGTCTCCAAGGCCGAGCGTGAGCGCTTCGCCAAGGCGAGCGTCGAGCCGAAGATGAAGCTCGTCGAGTTTCGTGTTCCGGAGGACGGCGTGATTCCGGTGGGCGCCGAGATCACGGCGGACCACTTTGTCGCGGGTCAGTACGTAGACGTGACCGGCACGTCGATCGGCAAGGGCTTTGCCGGGCCGATGAAGCGGTGGAACTTCGGCGGCCTTCGCGCCACGCACGGCGTGTCAATCTCGCACCGTTCGCATGGTTCGACCGGCGGTCGCCAGGACCCCGGCAAGACTTTCAAGAACAAGAAGATGGCTGGCCACATGGGCGTTGAGCGCGTCACCACGCTCAACCTTCGCGTCGTCTCGACCGATCCGGACCGCGGTCTGATCCTCGTCGAGGGGTCGGTTCCCGGCCACGCCGGCGGCTGGATCACCGTTCGTGACGCGGTGAAGAAGGCGCTTCCCAAGGATGCGCCGCAGCCCGGCAAGTTCCGTGTCGCCAATGGCGCCGCTGCTCCCGCAGCTGACGCGCCGGCGCAAACCAATCAGGAGGCCTGAGCCGTGAAGATCAACATCACGTCTCTCGACGGCGCTGAAAAAGGTTCGATCGACCTGAACGACGATGTGTTCGGTCTCGATCCGCGCGAGGATCTCATCGCGCGCATGATCCGCTATCAGCTCGCCAAGCGCCGCGCCGGAACCCATGCGGTGAAGAATCGCGCGGACATTGCGCGCACCGGCAAGAAGATCTATCGCCAGAAGGGCACCGGCGGCGCCCGCCACGGCTCCGCCCGCGTGCCGCAGTTCCGCGGCGGCGGTCGTGCGTTCGGCCCGCAGGTTCGCAGCCACGCGCACGACTTGCCAAAGAAGGTCCGCGCGCTGGCGTTGCGCCATGCTCTTTCGGCGAAGGCTCGCGATGGCGGTATCGTCGTGTGGGACGGCGCGTCTCTTGACGCCCCCAAGACGAAGGGGCTGTTGTCCTCGTTCGAAAAGCTCGCCCTGAAGTCGGCGCTTATCATCGACGGCGCGCAGCTCGACACGAATTTCGCGCTCGCCGCGCGCAACATTCCGAACATCGACGTGCTTCCCGTGCAGGGAATCAACGTCTACGACATCATTCGCCGCGAGAAGCTCGTGCTGACCAAGGCGGCCGTCGATGCGCTGGAGGCGCGTTTCAAATGAGGCAGGCTTCGCGTTTCGCCGACACCCGGCACTACGACGTGATCGTCTCCCCGGTCATCACCGAAAAGGCGACGACCGCGAGCGAGCAAAACAAGGTTGTCTTCAAGGTGCGCAAGGACGCCACGAAGCCGCAGATCAAGGCGGCTGTCGAGCGCCTTTTCGACGTCAAGGTCGACAGCGTGAACACGCTTGTGCGCAAGGGCAAGACGAAGATTTTCCGCGGTTCCCGCGGCACGCAGAGCGACGTCAAGAAGGCGGTCGTCACCCTCGCCGAGGGTCACCGCATCGACGTGACGACCGGTCTGTAAGAGAGCTCGAGGGACAAGAGAACCATGGCGCTCAAGACATTCAAGCCGGTCACCCCGGGCCTCAGGCAGCTGGTCATCGTCGACCGCTCGCAGCTCTGGAAGGGCAAGCCGGTCAAGACGCTCACCGAGGGCAAGTCCTCGCAGGGCGGCCGCAACAACCTCGGCCGCGTCACGGTTCGCTTCCGTGGCGGCGGTCACAAGCAGACGTACCGCATCGTCGACTTCAAGCGTCGCAAGCTTGATGTCGCCGGCAAGGTCGAGCGGATCGAGTACGACCCGAACCGCACGTCCTTCATCGCGCTCATCAAGTACGCGGACGGCGAACTGGCCTACATCATCGCGCCGCAGCGCCTCGCGCCCGGCGACGAGGTGATCTCGGGCAACCAGGTCGACGTGAAGCCGGGCAATGCGATGCCGCTGGCCAACATGCCGGTCGGCACGATCGTGCACAACGTTGAGCTGAAGATCGGCAAGGGCGGCGCGATCGCCCGTTCCGCCGGCTCTTATGCGCAGATCGTTGGCCGCGACCAGGGTTACGTGATCGTCCGCCTCAACTCGGGCGAACAGCGTCTCGTGCACGGCCAATGCTTCGCGACAGTGGGCGCGGTGTCGAACCCCGACCACATGAACACTTCGCTCGGCAAGGCCGGCCGTTCGCGCTGGCTCGGTCAGCGCCCGCACAACCGCGGCGTCACCATGAACCCGATCGACCACCCGCATGGCGGCGGCGAAGGCCGCACCTCGGGCGGCCGTCACCCGGTTACCCCCTGGGGCAAACCGACGAAGGGCAAGAAGACCCGCACGAACAAGTCCACCACCAAGTTCATCGTGTCCTCGCGTCACGATCGCAAGAAGAAGGGCTGATCCATGACGCGTTCGATCTGGAAGGGCCCGTTCGTCGACGGCTACATCCTCAAGAAGGCTGAGGCCGCTCGGGCGTCCGGCCGCAATGATGTCATCAAGATCTGGAGCCGCCGCTCCACGATCCTCCCGCAGTTCGTCGGTCTGACCTTTGGCGTCTACAACGGCCAGAAGCACATTCCGGTCAGCGTGTCGGAGGACATGATCAACCACAAGTTCGGCGAGTTCGCCCCGACGCGCACCTTCCACGGGCACGCGGCGGACAAGAAAGCGAAGAGGGGCTGAGGATGTCCAAGCCTAAGAATCCAAGGGCGCTGAAGGACAACGAGGCCAAGGCGGTCGCGCGCATGTTGCGCGTGAGCCCGCAGAAGCTGAACCTCCTTGCGCAGCTCATCCGCGGCAAGAAGGTCGATCGCGCTCTGGCCGATCTCGAGTTCTCGCGCAAGCGCAGCGCGACGGCGGTGAAGAAGGCGCTCGAGAGCGCGATCGCCAACGCCGAGAACAATCATTCTCTCGACGTCGACGATCTGGTCGTCGCCGAGGCTCACGTGGGCAAGGCGCTCGTGATGAAGCGTTTCCATGCCCGCGCCCGCGGCCGCGCCGGACGGGTCGAGAAGCCGTTCTCGAACCTGACGATCGTCGTGCGCGAAGTGCAAGCCGAAGCGAAGGCCTGAGGAGATTACGATGGGTCAGAAAGTCAATCCGATTGGCCTGCGCCTCGGCATCAATCGCACCTGGGACTCCCGCTGGTTCGCGTCCCGCGGCGAGTACGCGAAGCTTTTGCACGAGGACATGAAGATCCGCGAAGTGCTGATGAAGGAGCTGAAGCAGGCGGCTGTTTCGCGCATCGTCATCGAGCGCCCGCACAAGAAGTGCCGCGTCACGATCCACTCCGCCCGTCCAGGCGTGGTGATCGGCAAGAAGGGCGCCGACATCGACAAGATCCGCAAGACGGTGGCGAAGCTCACCGACTCCGAGGTCGTGATCAATATCGTCGAGGTGCGCAAGCCGGAAATCGATGCGACGCTCGTCGCCGAGTCCATTGCGCAGCAGTTGGAGCGCCGCGTGGCGTTTCGCCGCGCCATGAAGCGCGCCGTGCAGTCTGCGATCCGCCTTGGCGCCCAGGGCATCCGCATTAACTGTTCGGGTCGTCTCGGCGGCGCGGAAATTGCGCGTCTTGAGTGGTATCGCGAGGGCCGCGTTCCGCTGCACACGCTGCGCGCGGACGTTGACTACGGCGTCGCGACAGCGCACACGGCGTACGGAACCTGCGGAATCAAGGTCTGGATCTTCAAGGGCGAGATCCTTGAGCATGATCCGATGGCGCAGGACAAGCGCATGAACGAACAGGACAGCGGCGGCGATCGCCGGCCGCGCCGTGAGGGTCGCGATCGTGATGATCGTGGTCGACGCGGCCGCGACGCGGCCTGAGCTGGCAGGAAGGATTGAGAGTCTAAGCCATGTTGCAACCCAAGCGCACAAAGTTCAGGAAGGCCTTCAAGGGCCGCATCCACGGGCAGGCGAAGGGCGGCTTCGAGCTCAACTTCGGCCAGTTCGGCCTGAAGGCTCTGGAGCCGGAGCGCATCACCGCGCGCCAGATCGAAGCGGCTCGCCGCGCAATGACCCGCCACATGCGCCGCGCCGGCCGTGTGTGGATCCGCATCTTCCCGGACGTGCCGGTTTCGAAGAAGCCGACCGAAGTCCGCATGGGCAAGGGAAAGGGCGCGCCTGAATACTGGGCGGCGCGCGTGGCCCCTGGCCGCATCATGTTCGAGATCGACGGCGTGTCCGCTGAACTCGCCCGTGAGGCGATGGCTCTTGCCGCCGCCAAGCTGCCCATCAAGACGCGCTTCATTCAGCGCATCGTCGAGTGAGGAGATATATGATGGCCAACAATCAGCGTATCTCCGACCTGCGCGTGATGAGCGAGGACCAGCTGAAGGACGAGGTCCTGAAGCTGAAGAAGGAGCAGTTCAATCTGCGCTTCCAGCGCGCGACCGGACAGCTCGAGAACACGTCTCGCGTGCGGGTCGTCCGCCGCGACGTCGCCCGCGCTCTCACGGTCGCCGCCCAGAAGCGCGCCGAGGCGAAGAAGTAAGGACACCGACATGCCGAAGCGTATTCTCCAGGGCACCGTCGTCTCCGACAAGCAGGAAAAGACCGTGGTTGTGCGCGTCGAGCGCCGCTTCACGCATCCGCTCCTGAAGAAGACGGTCCGTCGTTCGAAGCACTACCACGCGCACGACGAGAACAAGACTTACAAGGTGGGCGATACGGTTTCGATCGAAGAGACCCGGCCCATTTCCAAGCTGAAGCGCTGGACGGTCGTCGAGACGACGCCCAAGGCCTGAAGCATCCACTTTACACCTAGGGAACGAGAACCGGTCCCTTCAGGCGTAGTCCGGAAGCGCGCTTCCGGAAACCGATCTGAGAAGAAAGGCGCGTTGCCATGATTCAGATGCAAACCAACCTCGACGTGGCGGATAATTCCGGCGCGCGCCGCGTGATGTGCATCAAGGTGCTCGGCGGCTCCAAGAGGAAGTACGCTGGCGTCGGCGACATCATCGTGGTGTCGATCAAGGAAGCCATTCCGCGCGGCCGCGTGAAGAAGGGCGACGTCATGAAGGCGGTCGTCGTTCGCACGGCGAAGGACATCCGCCGGTCCGACGGCTCGGTCATCCGCTTCGATTCGAACGCGGCTGTCCTCATCAACAACCAGGCCGAACCGATCGGCACACGTATCTTCGGGCCGGTTCCGCGCGAACTTCGCGCGAAGAACCACATGAAGATCATCTCGCTCGCGCCGGAGGTGCTGTAATGGCCGCAAAGATCAAGAAGGGCGACAAGGTCGTCATTCTCGCCGGCCGCGACAAGGGTCGCACGGGCGAGGTCATCAAGGTGATGCCGGACGAGAATCGCGCGCTCGTGCGCGGTCTCAACATGGTGCGTCGCCATCAGCGCCAGACGGCGAACCAGGAGGGCGGGATCATCTCGAAGGAGGCCCCTGTCGACCTGTCGAACCTCGCGATCGCCGATCCCAAGGACGGCAAGGCGACCCGCGTCGGCTTCAAGATTCTCGAAGACGGCCGCAAGGTCCGCTTCGCAAAGCGTTCCGGAGACCTGATCGATGCCTGAGGCGAATGACAAGGCCCCGAAGGGCAAGGCCAAGCGCGGCGAAGCGCCTGCGCCCGCCAAGGTGGCGACCGCCGAGTCCCTTGCTACTCCTGCGGGCTACACGCCACGCATGAAGAAGCATTATGACGAGGTCGTGCGCCAAAAGATGATCGAGCAGTTCGGTTACAAGAACCCGCTCGAAGTGCCCGTGATCGAGAAGATCGTTCTGAACATGGGCGTTGGCGAGGCTGTCAACGACACCAAGAAGGTGACGTCGGCTGCTGCGGATCTCGCGCTGATTGCTGGCCAGAAGCCGGTTGTCACCCGTGCCCGCAAGGCGATCTCGACCTTCAAGGTTCGCGAGAACATGCCCATTGGCGCGAAGGTGACCCTGCGCCGCCAGCGTATGTACGAGTTCCTCGATCGCCTTATCACGATCGCGCTGCCGCGCGTTCGCGACTTCCGTGGCCTGAACCCGAAGTCGTTCGACGGTCGGGGCAACTACGCGCTGGGCATCAAGGAGCACCTCGTGTTCCCTGAGATCGACTACGACAAGGCCGAGTCGGTCCTTGGTATGGACGTTATCGTCTGCACCACGGCCAAAACAGACGAAGAGGCGCAGGCGCTTCTGCGTGCTTTCAACTTCCCGTTCCGGCAGTGAGACCCCGTCTCAGACGCGGAACCAAGAGGTAGACCTACATGGCGAAAAAAAGCTCCATCGAGAAGAACAACCGTCGCGCGAAGCTGGCGAAGAAGTACGCAGCCCGGCGCGAGCGGCTCAAGGCGATTGCGCATGACAAGTCGCTCGACATCACCGAGCGGTTTGAGGCGGCTCTCAAGCTCGCCGAGGTGCCGCGCAACTCGTCCAAGACGCGCCTGCGCAACCGTTGCGAGGTGACGGGTCGTCCGCGCGCCTTCTACGGCAAGATGCGCATGTCCCGCATCGCGGTCCGCGAACTCGGCTCCAAGGGGCTGATTCCCGGTCTTGTGAAGTCGAGCTGGTAAGGAGGGCGCGATGAACGATCCATTGGGCGATATGCTCACGCGCATCCGCAACGCTCAGATGCGCCGCAAGAACAAGGTCTCGACGCCGGGCTCGCGCCTGCGTCAGCATGTGCTCGACGTTCTCAAGGACGAGGGCTATATCCGCGGTTATTCGACCACGGACTATGGCAACGGCCGCACCGAGTTCGAAATCGAGCTCAAGTATCACGAGGGCCAGCCGGTCATCCGGGAGATCGAGCGTGTCTCGAAGCCCGGCCGCCGCGTCTACAGCGCCGTCACCGCCATGCCGCGCGTCGCCAACGGGCTCGGCATCACCATCGTCTCCACCCCGAAGGGCGTCATGGCCGACCACTCTGCTCGCGAGCAGAACGTGGGCGGCGAAGTGCTCTGCCGGGTGTTCTGATCGGAAGGCGAAACGCACATGTCTCGTGTCGGTAAGAAACCCGTCGCCATTCCCGCCGGCGTCACGGCGAAGGTCGACGGTCAGAATGTGGCCGTCAAGGGCGGCAAGGGCGAACTCAGCTTCGTTGTCCCTGACGACGTCGCCGTTTCCATGGACGGCTCCGCAATCAAGGTTGACCCGCGCTTCGAAACCAAGCGCGCGCGCGCCATGTGGGGCATGTCCCGAGCCATGATCAACAACCTGGTCAATGGTGTCTCGAAGGGTTTCGAGCGGAAGCTCGAGATCACGGGCGTCGGCTACAAGGCGGCGGTCGCTGGCAAGAACCTGCAGTTGTCGCTTGGCTACAGCCACGACATCAATTATCCGATCCCGGCCGGCGTGACGATCACGACCCCCAAGCCGACCGAGATCCAGATCGCAGGCATCGACAAGCGCCAGATCGGCCAGATCGCCGCCGAAATCCGTTCGCTGCGTCCGCCGGAGCCCTACAAGGGCAAGGGTGTGAAGTACGCAGGCGAGTTCATCTTCCGCAAGGAAGGCAAGAAGAAGTAAGGAGCGCCTGCAATGGCCAAGGACAACCAGGCCGTCGACCGCCGCAAGGCGCGCGTGCGCCGCGCCATTCGCGCCCGCGCCTACGGCAAGCCGCGTCTTTCCGTGCATCGGTCGTCGAAGCAGATCTATGCCCAGATCATCGACGACGAGAAGGGCGCCACTCTCGTGGCCGCTTCCTCTCTCGAGAAGGATCAGCGCGAGGCTCTCAGGTCGGGCGCGAATGTGGACGCTGCGAAGGCCATCGGCCTTCTCATTGCCCAGCGCGCCGCTGAGAAGGGCATCAAGGACGTCGTGTTCGACCGCGGCGCCTATATGTATCACGGGCGCGTCAAGGCGCTCGCCGAGGGCGCCCGCGAAGGCGGCCTCAACTTCTGAAGCCGTCCGCCCAGCGGAAGGTTTTGGGGCGGTGCGCCTGTCCATGGGCAGGCGCGGCCGCCCTCATTGACTCTCCTCGCGCAAAAGGCGAGAGGAGTGCTCCCCAGCGAGCGGCGCGCGTGAGGCGCTCCGCGCAAGTGACGGAAGAAAAACATGGCACGTGAAGGTGAAGGCGGTCGCCACAGTCGCGATCGCGAGGAGCGCGACAGCGAGTTCGTGGATCGTCTGGTCCACATCAACCGCGTCGCGAAGGTTGTGAAGGGCGGGCGCCGTTTTGGCTTCGCCGCTCTCGTCGTCGTCGGCGACCAGAAGGGCCGCGTTGGCTTCGGCCACGGCAAGGCCCGCGAGGTGCCGGAAGCTATCCGCAAGGCAACTGAAGCCGCCAAGCGCGGGCTCATTCGCGTTCCGCTGCGCGAGGGCCGCACGCTGCATCACGACGTCGCTGGCCGCCACGGCGCCGGCCGGGTCGTTCTGCGCGCGGCTCCTGCGGGCACGGGCATCATCGCCGGCGGCCCGATGCGCGCCGTCTTCGAGACGCTCGGCATGCACGACGTTGTCGCCAAGTCGCAGGGGTCATCCAATCCCTACAACATGATCCGCGCCACGTTCGATGCGCTCAAGCGCGAGGATTCGCCCCGTACGGTGGCGGCGCGCCGGAGCCTCAAGGTTTCCACGCTGCAGTCGCGCCGCCAGGGCGGCGACGCCGAAGCGGCTGCCGAAGGCTGAGGGGAGGCGATCGCATGAACACCTCCAAGAAGACGATCACCATCGAGCAGGTTTCCAGCCCGATTGGCCGTCCACACCAGCAGCGCGAAACCCTCAAGGGCCTGCGCCTCAACAAGATCGGCCGCCGTTCCTCTCTCGAGGACACGCCGGCCGTTCGCGGCATGATCGCCAAGGTCGCGCACCTCGTGCGCGTCGTTGACGGCAACAAGTGAGGAGGGCGCGATGAAGCTCAATGACATTCGCGACAATCCCGGTTCCTCCAAGGACCGCATGCGCGTCGGCCGCGGCATCGGCTCCGGCAAGGGCAAGCAGAGCGGCCGCGGCGGCAAGGGCCAGACGGCGCGTTCCGGCGTGCGCATCAAGGGCTTCGAGGGCGGCCAGATGCCGCTGCATCGGCGCCTTCCGAAGCGGGGCTTCAACGCTCCGTTTTCGACTGACTACAACGAGGTGAACCTCGGGCGCCTGCAGCAGGCGGTCGAGGCCGGCAAGCTCGACGCGGGCAAGCCGGTCACCGTCGAGGCGCTGATCGCGGCCGGAGTCTGCGCCAAGGCGCGCGACGGCGTGAAGATCCTTGGCAACGGCGAACTGACGGCGAAGCTCAATCTTGAAGTTGCGGCTGCCTCGAAGGCGGCTGTGGCGGCGATCGAGAAGGCCGGCGGATCGGTGAAGCTGCTCAACGCATCGGCCGAAGCCTGAACGGACAGGACGTCGCCATCGGCGGCGTCCACCATTTTTTCGGACGGGGCGTGAGGCGTCGACCTTTCGCCCCGTTCCGGTGTCAGAAGTAGCGGCATAGTCCCAGGAACAGGGCGCGCCCGGCGCGCCGCTCGGAGCTCAGAAATGGCATCGGCAGCCGAACAGCTCGCTTCCTCGATCAACTTCTCGGCGATTGCGAAGGCCGAGGAACTCAAGAAGCGCATCTGGTTCACCCTCGGCGCGCTCATCGTCTATCGCATTGGCACCTATATTCCGCTGCCGGGAATTGATCCGGTCGCCTTCCAGCAGAGCTTCACCAGCAGCAATCAGGGCGTGCTGGAGTTGTTCAACATGTTCGCGGGCGGCGCCGTGCAGCGCATGGCGATCTTCGCGCTGAACATCATGCCGTATATCTCGGCCTCCATCATCATCCAGCTCATGACGTCGGTGGTGCCGACGCTCGAGGCCCTCAAGAAGGAGGGCGAGTCGGGGCGCAAGGTCATCAACCAGTACACGCGCTACCTCACGGTGGTGCTGGCTGTATTCCAGGCCTGGGGCATCGCGATCGGCCTGCAGGGGCAGGCCGGCATCGTGGCCAATCCTGGCCCTTTCTTCATCATCTCGACCGTGCTGACGCTCACGGGCGGCACGATTTTTCTGATGTGGCTCGGCGAGCAGATCACGGCGCGCGGCATCGGTAACGGCGCGTCCCTCATCATCTTCGCTGGCATCGTCGCGGCGTTCCCATCCGCTATCGTGTCAACCCTCGAGCTTGGTCGCCAGGGCGCGCTGTCCACGGCGCTGATCCTCGTGGTGATGCTGATGTCGATCGTTGTCGTCGCCTTCATCGTTTTTATGGAGCGTGCGCAGCGTCGGCTGCTGATCACCTATCCCAAGCGCCAGGTCGGACAGAACCAGATGGTCGGCGGGCAGACTTCGTTCCTCCCGCTGAAGATCAATACATCCGGCGTCATTCCGCCCATCTTCGCGTCGTCTCTCCTGCTTCTGCCCACCACGCTCGCGAACTTCTCGCAGGCCGGCGCCACGGGCTGGCTGGCGACCTTCAATTCCTATTTCGCGCACGGCCGTCCGGCGTACATGATCTTCTATGTGCTGCTGATCGCCTTCTTTGCTTTCTTCTACACGGCCATCGTCTTCAATCCGACTGAGACGGCGGACAATCTGAAGAAGCACGGCGGCTTCATTCCGGGCATCCGTCCCGGTGAGCGCACGGCTGAATACATCGACTACGTTCTGACGCGCATCACGGTCGTCGGCGCGATCTATCTCTCGGCCATTTGTCTGTTACCCGAAATGCTCATTTCCTACGCAGCCCTGCCGTTCTACTTCGGCGGTACGTCGCTGCTCATCGTCGTGAGCGTGACGATGGATACGGTCGCGCAAGTGCACGGGCATCTTCAGGCCCAGCAGTATGAAGGTCTCGTACGCAAGGCGAAGCTTCGGGGGAGGCGTAGGTGAAACTGATTCTTCTCGGGCCGCCGGGGGCGGGCAAGGGAACGCAAGCGACACGGCTTATGGAGAAGCACGGAATCCCGCAGCTCTCCACGGGTGACATGCTCCGCGCCGCCGTCAAGGCGGGCACGCCCGTCGGGCTTCAGGCGAAGGCCGTCATGGAAGCAGGCGGACTGGTCTCCGACGAGATCGTTGTCGGCATCATAGCCGATCGAATGGAGGAGCCCGACGCCCGGAGGGGGTTCATCCTGGACGGTTTTCCGCGCACCGTCGCGCAGGCGAGGGCGCTCGACGAGATGATGGCCACGAAGGGCATGAAGCTCGACGGAATTGTCGAGCTGAAGGTCGATGAGAGCGCTCTGCTCGCGCGCATCGAGAAGCGGGCCAGCGAGACCATAGCCGCCGGCGGCGTCGTGCGCGCTGACGACAACCCGGAAGCTTTCAAGAAGCGTCTTGAAGCCTATCGTGAGCAGACCGCCCCCGTATCCGCTTATTATGCCTCGAAGGGCGTGCTCAAGCAGGTGGACGGCATGGCCTCCATCGATGACGTGACCAGGGCCATTGACGCCGCGCTCGCCGGCTGAATCGGATTTGCCGGAAAGGCGCAGCCATTCCGGCATTTGCGTGTTGACTCCATGGGCTTGTTAGGCTAGTCACCGCGCATCCATATAGACGCAGGCGTCCCGGAGCCTTCTTCAGGAAGGGTCGGGGCGATTTTGCGTTTCGCCCTCGCATGGGCCGGCCTCCACCGGCGCGGGGTTATTCCAACGCTGCCTTGCAGCATCACATGGAGACGGCCTGTGGCCCGTATTGCTGGCGTAAACATTCCCACGAACAAGCGCGTCATCATCGCGCTTCAGTACATCCACGGCATCGGCGCCAAGAAGGCCGAGGAAATCTGCGAGAAGGTGAACATTCCGGCCGAACGCCGCGTGTCCCAGCTCACGGACGCCGAAGTGCTTCAGATTCGTGAAACGATCGACCGCGACTACCTCGTGGAGGGCGATCTGCGCCGCGAAGTGGCGATCAACATCAAGCGCCTGATGGACCTGGGCTGCTATCGCGGCCTGCGCCATCGCCGCCAGCTGCCCGTCCGCGGCCAGCGCACGCACACGAATGCCCGCACCCGCAAGGGCAAGGCGAAGCCGATCGCCGGCAAGAAGAAGTAATTCCGCTTTTCGAAGCGGTGAGAGCCTGCGCGCAAGCGCAGGCGCCTGATCACCTCGCAAGACAACTTTGCAAGTGATCCCCAGCGCCTGGCGTTACGGGCGCGTTTGAAGGAAGAGCAGAGAACAATGGCTAAAGAAGCTACCCGCGTCCGCCGCCGCGAACGCAAGAACATCGCCTCGGGCGTCGCGCACGTGAACTCGACGTTCAACAACACGATGATCACCATCTCCGACGCGCAGGGCAACACGATCGCATGGTCGTCTGCCGGCACGATGGGCTTCAAGGGCTCGCGCAAGTCGACCCCCTACGCCGCGCAGATGGCCGCTGAAGACGCTGCCCGCAAGGCGGCCGAGCACGGCATGCGCACGGTAGAGGTGGAAGTCTCGGGCCCCGGTTCGGGGCGCGAATCCGCGCTGCGTGCGCTGCAGGCCGCCGGGTTCACGGTGACCTCTATCCGCGACGTGACGCCGATCCCGCACAACGGCTGCCGTCCGCGCAAGCGCCGCCGCGTCTGATCATTTTCGCGAATGCGCGCGCAATGGCCGACGGGCCGTGCGCGCGTCTCTATCTATCTCGTATGCCGCGGGCCAGGGTCGACGGACCGATATGCCCGGGGCGCTGAGAGGCCGCCGTGATTCAGAAGAACTGGCAAGAACTCATCAAGCCGAACAAGCTCGAAGTCGCTTCGGGAGACGACCCGCGCCGCATGGCGACGCTCGTCGCCGAGCCGCTCGAGCGCGGTTTCGGCCTGACGCTCGGGAACGCGCTGCGCCGCATCCTGCTGTCCTCGCTGCAGGGCGCCGCCATCACCTCCGTTCACATCGACGGCGTGTTGCACGAATTCTCCTCGATCCCGGGCGTGCGTGAAGACGTCACGGACATCGTGCTGAACATCAAGGACATCGCCATCAAGATGCAGGGCGATGGACCCAAGCGCATGGTGCTGAAGAAGCAAGGTCCGGGCGCGGTCGTGGCTGGCGACATTCAGGTTACGGGCGACATCCAGGTTCTCAATCCGAACCTGGTGTTGTGCACGCTTGACGAGGGCGCCGAGATCCGCATGGAGTTTACGGCGAACACCGGCAAGGGCTATGTCCCTGCCGAGCGCAACCGTTCCGAAGATTCGCCCATCGGCCTCATTCCCGTCGACAGCATCTATTCGCCGGTCAAGAAGGTCAGCTATCGCGTGGAGAACACCCGCGAAGGCCAGATTCTCGACTACGACAAGCTGACGCTGGCCGTCGAGACGAACGGCGCGATCTCGCCGGAGGACGCTGTCGCTTATTCTGCGCGCATCCTGCAGGATCAGCTCAACGTCTTCGTGAACTTCGAAGAGCCGCGCCGCGAGGAGGCCGCCCCGTCGATCCCCGAGCTCGCCTTCAACCCGGCGCTGCTCAAGAAGGTGGACGAGCTCGAGCTTTCGGTGCGTTCGGCGAACTGCCTGAAGAACGACAACATCGTCTACATTGGCGACCTCATCCAGAAGTCGGAAGCGGAAATGCTTCGCACGCCGAACTTCGGCCGCAAGTCGCTCAACGAGATCAAGGAAGTTCTGGCGCAGATGGGTTTGCACCTCGGCATGGAAGTGCCGGGCTGGCCGCCCGAGAACATCGAAGAACTCGCGAAGCGCTTCGAGGAGCATTACTAGGTTCAACGCGTCCCTCTCCCTGCAATGCGGGGAGGGGGTTCAAGCAACGACGGTCGACCCTTGGCACGGCGGCCGCAACAAGCAGGAGTAAGCCATGTACCACGGACGCAAGAAGCGCCGCTTCAACCGCACCGCCGAACACCGCAAGGCGATGTTCGCGAATATGTGCCAGGCGCTCATCAAGCACGAACAGATTGTCACCACCCTGCCGAAAGCGAAGGATCTTCGCCCGGTTGTCGAAAAGCTTGTGACGCTCGGCAAGCGCGGCGACCTCCATGCGCGCCGTCAGGCGATCGCGCAGATCAAGGACGCTGACCTCGTCAAGAAGCTCTTCGACGTGCTCGGCCCCCGCTACAAGGAGCGCAATGGCGGCTATACCCGCGTGCTCAAGGCGGGCTTCCGCTTCGGCGACAACGCCGCGATGGCCGTCATTGAATTCGTCGACCGCGACGTCGACGCCAAGGGCAAGGACTCCGGCCCGAGCGCCGAAGCCGCGTAATTTGCGCCTCGCCGAAAGATTGTTCGAAAGGCCCGCTCCGGCGGGCCTTTTTTCGTGCGCGACGTCGAGTCCTCAACGCGTGGGCAACACCACGAAATGCGCGCCGAACGTTTCCGCAAGCGCGTCCTGAGTTTCCTCGGTGATCTCGACGCCCGTGACAGCGGCCTTCGGCGGTCCCCGGAGCAGACTTTCTGCAATCTGCGCCACCCGGTCAGGGTCGCCGCAGAAGACAGCCTCCACCGATCCGTCGCTCCGGTTCCGCACGAATCCGCGCAGGCCAAGCGCCACCGCATGGGCGTTCACCCAGGCCCGGTAGCCCACTTTCTGCACGCGCCCGCGCACGAAGGCGCGGACAGTGCGTTCCGCTTCATCGCCGCTCATTCGCTCTCCTGTTTCGTGCATTGCGCGCCCGCGCTTATTTGCGCTCGAACGGCGTCGCGAAGCGCGGACGGACCTTCGCGGCCGGTCCGCTTCGCATGTGCCCGCTTGCGGACTGCGCCGATCCGTCCGGGGCCCGCCACACGGCTGTTGCGCCAGGATTTGCGCGTGGCGCGAGCATTGACAGCTCTCGCATGTACGCCTCGGGCAGCGACCAGGCGCGCGCCGCCGAAATGACGCTCTCCATATAGCCGGGATGCGGTTCTCCGCGCGCGCTCGAGGCGCCGATGTAGATGAGTGCGCGCGCGCTGCCGCCGCCGTCGCGCAGAACAGGCTGTTGAATCTTCCGGTAAAGGCCGCTTGCGATGTCTTCGTAGCGGTCGAGCAGGCGTATGTCGGCGAGCGCGACATCCCAGAGAACGCCGTGAACCGTCCGTTGTGGGTCGCGTACGACGGAGGCGTAGCCGCCTTCCATGATGATGAAGCGGGATCGCGGCAGGCGTGCGACGCAGAGTGGACGCGAGTTCGGCGCGCGCGAACGCATGGCCTCCACGTCCATGTTCGATCCATAAGCGAAGTAGAGCGGCATGTGGCCTCTTTAGCCTTGCGATGCGCGCGTGGGAAGAAAAGCAAGCATGAGGAAGCTGAACGCCCAGACGAACAGGGACACTGCCAGCGCGAGCAGGAAAGGAAGGATGATTGCCGGTAACGCAAGCAGCGCGCGGAACGGCGCCGTCACGACGTGCTTCTCAAGCGCGGTTCCGCCGAAGATGTGACCAGCAATGTCGGTCGGTCCGGAATAGATTGCGGTCACGATGGCGAAGACCGTCACGAAAACCGGAAACAGGAACCAGCCCGCGGATGCGCGCGCGTCGCGAATCCGGTTCACCATCGCGCAGAACAGGAGATAGAGCGCGGGCCAGAATATGATCGGGCCGAACATCCAGTCTTCGCCGCCAAAGCGCGTGACGTTTAGCCCCAGCCATCCGAGGGCAAGACAGGCCAGCACGATGGCTGCGTACGGCAGGCGCGAAAGACGACCGAAGGGTTGGAGCGGCGCGAGGAAATTCATTGCGGGGCGTCCTGGCGGAGGCGTCCGCAGCCTAGCGCGGAACGGTCACGCTCGCCAGACGCCGCCGGCCGGTGAACCGACTGGCCTAGTCGAATTCCATGATCGTCGCGTCGACGGGCAGGCTGTCGCCCTCCTTGGCGAGGATGCGCTTGACGGTCACGTCGCGCTCCGCGCGCAGCACGTTCTCCATCTTCATCGCCTCGACGATAGCGAGCGGCTCGCCCGCCTTCACATCCTGACCTTCCCGAACTGTGATCGACTTAACGAGGCCTGGCATCGGGCAGAGCAACGCCCTGGAGGTGTCGGCGGCGACTTTTTCCGGCATCAGCGCCGCAAGTTCAGCCTCGCGGCGCGTATAGACGCGGGCGTCGATCGACACGCCCATGTGAGAAAGATGAAAGCCGTTGAGGATTGGGCGCACCTGAACGGCGACATGCTCGTCGTCGACGAGGCCGCGCCACACGGGCTCGCCCGGCGCCCAACTCGACTCGAGCCGATGCGCGTGCGCGCTGCCATCCTCCATGCGGATCATCAGGATGTCGTCCGCGTCGTCGATGAGAACGTCGTATCGTTCCTTGCCGAGCATGACCGCGCGCGCACGCTCGAAAGTCACCTGCGTCTGCGTGCGCATCTGCCCGGAGATGAGCCGCTTGCGCTCGTTCAGTACATGGTCGATGGCGGCCGCAACGCACGCCAGCACATGCGCCTTCTCGCCCTCCGCCTTCAGGGGCGAAAAGCCGTCCGGATATTCCTCCGCGATAAAACCGGTCGAAAGATGCCCGAGCTTCCAGCGTGGATGCTGCATCAGGGACGACAGGAACGCGATGTTGTGACGGATGCCATCGATGACGAATTCGTCGAGCGCGCGCGCCTGCGCCTCGATTGCGCCTGTCCTGTCGCCCGCATGGGTGACGAGCTTGGCGATCATCGGATCGTACCAGATGGAGATTTCGCCGCCTTCGTAGACCCCCGTGTCGTTGCGCACCGTGACGCCGTCGGAGTGCCCCTCCGCCGGCGGCCGGTATTTCACGAGACGGCCCGTTGAGGGCAGGAAGTTGCGCGTCGGATCTTCCGCATAGATGCGGCTTTCCACGGCCCACCCGCGAAGATGCACGTCGCTTTGCTTGATCGCCAGCGGCTCGCCCGCGGCGACGCGAATCATCTGTTCAACCAGATCGACGCCCGTGACGAGTTCCGTCACAGGATGCTCCACCTGCAGGCGTGTGTTCATCTCCAGGAAGAAAAAGCTCTTGTCCTGGCCGGCGACGAATTCAACGGTTCCGGCAGAATCGTAAGCGACCGCCTTCGCGAGGGCGACAGCCTGCTCGCCCATCTTGCGCCGCGTCGCTTCGTCAAGCAGTGGCGAGGGCGCTTCCTCGATCACCTTCTGGTTGCGGCGCTGGATCGAACACTCGCGCTCGCCAAGATAGATCACGTTGCCGTGCTTGTCGCCGAGCACCTGGATTTCGATGTGGCGCGGATTGACGATGAATTTCTCGATGAAGACCCGGTCGTCGCCGAAAGAGGATCTTGCCTCGGACTTCGCGCGCTCGAACCCGTCCGCCACCTCGTCGCGCGAATAGGCGATCCGCATTCCCTTGCCGCCGCCGCCAGCGGACGCCTTGATCATTACCGGATATCCGATCTCGTCCGCGATCTGGACCGCATGTCCCGCGTTTTCGATCACGCCAAGGAAGCCCGGCACAGTGGAGACCTTCGCGGCGTTCGCGAACTTCTTGGATTCGATCTTGTCGCCCATCGCGGCGATGGCCCCGGGATTAGGCCCTATGAAGACGATGCCGTTCGCCTTGAGGGCCTCCGCGAAGGCCTCGCGCTCCGAGAGAAAGCCGTATCCGGGATGGACCGCCTCGGCGCCCGTCTCCTTGCAGGCGGCGATGATCTTGTCGATCACGAGGTAGGACTCGGCGGCGGCCGGAGGGCCGATGTGGATGGCCTCGTCGGCCATCTCGACATGGAGCGCGTCCTTGTCAGCGTCCGAATAGACCGCGACGGTGGCGATGCCCATGCGGCGAGCGGTCTTGATGACGCGGCAGGCGATCTCGCCACGATTGGCGATCAGGATTTTCTTGAACATAAGCGCCCCGGCGACCCCAAGCAGCGACGGCGCTGCGGGCGCCATCATATCTCTCTTCGAGTCTTATTGTGGGGCGCCCGGCGCGTCCATACGCCAAAGGGCGACCGGCGCTCGAGCCTCAGGCCGCGGCGCTGGCGGGGGCGGGCGGATCACGCGGCACATAAAGCCGTCCGGCCAGGCCAGCGGTGCGCAAAGCCATGCGGGCGGCGTCCAGCGCCGCCTTCTCTTCGTCGCGCGCCATCCCTTGCTGCACCTGCGCGGAAAGATCGTTCAGCCGGGCAAGCAGGTAACGCATGAGTTCCGAGGGGCAGTTGGCCGCCCGCTGGACGACGGTCGCCGCCAGTTCGAAGGCGAGGGCCTCATCAAGCCCGTCCTCGCACCGCGCGATCAACCAGGCGGCGTTTTCTTCCGTCAACTCGCCGCGGGGCGCCGCGCCGTCGATCAGGTAGGCCGAAATCGTCTCGATGAAGAACGGCCGCCACTGCTCGCAGGCGGGGAAGTTCTGGGCGGCGAGCCCGGCGATGCTCGCTGCATCGTGATGGCTCGGGCGCGGCTTGCCCATGAGCGAATGGCGCAGGGCGAGCACGTCGGAAACATGGATTCGGCGCGCGCGGGAAATGGCGGCGCACAAGGCGCCGGTCGCAGGAACCTGCATGTGAAAATCCTTCGTTCTGAAAATATGGAGATAGGAATTGTTACGCGGCGCGGGCCTGGTGCAGCGCGCCCGCGACCGAGCGCCATGCGGCTGCGCGCCCATGCACGGCGGCCGGGAGCCACGCCGGCACGCGGTCGGCCTCGGCCAGCACGTTCACGAGAACTGCGAATGCGTTGAGCGTGCAACCGATGTCGGCCTGCGCGAGCAGCCATTCGGCTTGTGCGCCGTTGATGAGGCCGGTCGGACGGCTCTGCCAGACGATGTAGTCGGTCACCGTCTCTACGAAGAAGGCCGTCCACTCTTCATGCTTGTCGGCGATGTCGCGATCGAGTTCGAATAACGCCTCGGCCTCTGTGCGCGTCATCGGCGCGACGGCCGTGAAGTAGTCGCGCAGCTTGCCAAGCTCCCCGGCGCCGATCGCATGACCCGCCTTGATGGCGTCGATCAGCGACTGGCCTTCATTGAGATGGCTGGTACCGGTGTGGGCGTTGGTCATGTCCGTCTCTCCTTGACGCTGCGGCGCCTTGATGGGGAGAGGATTGGCCGGGGCCCCTTTCCGGAATCTGAATCGGATCGGAGCACGAAGGGGCAGGGTTAAACGGCTGCCAAACGGGATGGTTTCGACGTTCGTAACCGGCGGGGTTAACGGAAGGTGAGGAGCATTCGGCTCGAACCGCGTGAATGCGTTTCGCCCTACAACGGTATGTTGTCGTGTTTCTTCCACGGGTTCTCCAGCTCCTTGTGACGGAGCATGGCGAGCGCGCGGGCGATGCGCCGCCGCGTGGAGTGGGGCCGGATCACCTCGTCGATATAGCCCCGTTCGGCGGCGACGAACGGGGAGAGGAACCGCTGCTCGTATTCCTTCGTGCGGGCGGCGATCTTTTCGGCGTCGGCCATATCGGCGCGGAAGATGATCTCGACTGCGCCCTTGGCGCCCATCACGGCGATCTGCGCCGTCGGCCAGGCGTAGTTGACGTCGCCCCGCAGATGTTTCGAGGACATGACGTCGTAGGCGCCGCCAAACGCCTTGCGCGTGATGACGGTCACCTTGGGCGCAGTCGCCTCCGCATAGGCGAATAGAAGTTTCGCGCCATGCTTGATGAGTCCGCCGTATTCCTGCGCCGTGCCCGGCAGGAAACCCGGCACGTCGACGAAGGTCACGATGGGGATGTTGAAGCAGTCGCAAAACCGCACGAAGCGCGCGGCCTTGCGCGAGGCGTCCGAGTCGAGGACCCCGGCGAGCACCATCGGCTGATTGGCGACGAAGCCGACCGTGCGCCCATCCATGCGGCCGAAACCCGTGATGATGTTTTTCGCGTGCGCCTCCTGAATCTCGAAGAAATCGGCTTCGTCCACGACTTTCAGGATCAGCTCCTTCATGTCGTAGGGCTTGTTCGGATTGTCCGGAACCAGCGTGTCGAGCGACATGTCGAGGCGGTCCGATGCGTCGAATGTGGGCCATTCCGGCGCGTCGTCGCGATTGGAAGCGGGCAGAAAGTCGATCAGCCGCCGCATTTGCAGCAGCGCCTCGACATCGTTGTCAAATGCGCCGTCGGAGACTGAGGATTTCGTCGTGTGGACCGACGCGCCGCCGAGTTCTTCGGATGTCACCGTTTCATTCGTCACGGTCTTTACGACATCGGGGCCAGTGACGAACATGTAGCTCGTGTCGCGCACCATGAAGATGAAATCGGTCATCGCCGGCGAATAGACGTCGCCACCCGCGCACGGGCCCATGATGAGCGAAATCTGCGGGATGACGCCCGACGCCAGCACATTGCGCTGGAATACTTCGCCATAGCCGCCAAGCGCGGCGACTCCTTCCTGGATGCGCGCGCCGCCCGCGTCGAACAGGCCGATGATCGGCGCGCGGTTGCGCAGCGCCATGTCCTGGATCTTCGTGATCTTCTGCGCGTGGGTTTCAGATAGCGATCCGCCGAAGACGGTGAAGTCCTTCGCGAAGACGTAGACCACGCGCCCGTTGACCGTGCCCCAGCCGGTGACGACGCCGTCTCCCGGAATCTTGTCGGCCTTTTCCATGCCGAAGTCCGTGCAGCGGTGCTGCACGAACATGTCGTATTCCTCGAAACTGTTGTGATCGAGCAGAAGCTCGATGCGTTCGCGCGCCGTCAGCTTGCCGCGCTTATGCTGCGCGTCGATGCGGGCCTGTCCGCCGCCGAGGCGGGCGTTCTCGCGGCGCTGTTCGAGGGATTCGAGGATGTCTTTCATTGGGGCGTCCGCCTTGGGGCCGTCTGGCCGGAAATCGTCACGCCCTGTCTAGCATGCTCCCGCGCCCGCCTGAATGCGACGGAGGGAGGGGGCTGCGCGGCAGGCCTTAGCGGCAGCGGACGTGTTTGAGCGCGCCTGTCCAGTCCGCGCGGCCGTCGCGCACGCTTGCGAGGAGGAACGCATCGGCGTCGAGCCGCCGCGCGACCGGTCCACCGGCGCCGCCTTTCACCCAGAACGGGAAATTGCCGCCGAAGCTTTTGACGTCGAACTCGACGGCCTGCCGGCCGCCATCGCGAAGGGTGGAGACGCGGCGCACGCCGCTCGCGCCGGCGCGTTCGATGACGACGCTCGCCCGCGCGCAGTCTGGCGCGCCGGTTATCGTCTCGAATCCCGGCGCGTCGGCAGGGCCCACCGCCCACCTGCCGATGAAGAAATCGACCTCGGCCTCGTTCGCGTCCCTCACGTCGGCGCGCGCGCCCGCCACAAGGAGAAGCGCGCCGGCGATGGCGCCAGCGCAGGACATGATCGCGCCGCGAATCTTCATGTGCATTCCTTTCCGTTCGATCCGCGCGCGAGCATGGCGCCCGGCGCCTACTTCATCGAGAACGTGCGTCCGTAGTTCAGCACTAGCCGGTAATCGTAGGTTCGGGCCTCCGCGCCGTCGAGGCGCTCCCACAATTGCGCGGTGCGCGCGCGGATCCAGAACGGGCGCAGGTGTTCCGGCCAGCGTTCGTCGGTGAAGCGATAATCGACGGTAAGATCGAACTCGGTGTTGTCGGAGAGCGCCCGCCCGGTCGTGGCGTCCCGCGCCCCGTTGCCGAACACGAGCCAGCTCGTGACGCTGAGGCCCTTCGCGCCGAGGGCGGCGAAATCATAGGCGGCGGTGAAGAAAAGCGCGTTTTCGCCGGCGCGATTGAAGTCCTTCAGCAGAAGCGAGGTGTAGCCCGCCCAGGCTCCATAGGGCGTCCGATAGGCGCCCTCGTCGCCCATCATCGTCAGCGCGAGGCCGAGCGTCGCGCCGCCGAAAGTGACGGCGGTGCGGGCGCCCGCAGACCACGCGCGGAACGGCGCGCCGGGCATGAGATTCGCCCCGACGCTGTCCTGCCGCATGGCCTGCGCGCCGATCTGGATCGAGACGCCGTCGCCGACGGGAGCGGTCCACGCCAGATCGCCATAGGTCGAGTTCAGAAGGTCCGCGACGAAATAGTTCGACAGCCGGGCGACCAGGTTTTCAGTGGGCGCATAGCGCAGCGTGCCGAGCCAGAGTCCCGTGTCCGTTCCAGGCGGCGCCCCCGCCTGTTCCGCGACGCCGATGAAGCGGTCGGCGTTCACCGGCTTGATGCGGTCGACATAGGCGACGTAATAGCCGAGCGGTCCGAACGCGCTGCGCACGCTGTAGGCCTCGAACGTGTTCGGAATCATCCGGATGTCGCGGGCGTTCACTTCCGGCTCGTCGATCTTCTGGCGATAACCCGTGAAGACGTGGCCGCCCGCCTTAAGCGATACGTAGGCCTCGCCGAAGATCGCGTAGCTTGGATGCTCCGGCGGAAAGAGCAGGGAACGTTCGGCGCCCGGCGGCGTCCAAAGCGCCAGCGACGTGTAGAGCGTCGCGCCCGCCTGCACGGCGTCGTAAAGCCAGCCCGACTTGTAGCCGAGCCACCCGCCCGCCGCGCCGCCGGCCGGGCCGGGCGGAACGGGCGTCGTCCGGTCAAGCCAGAACGAACGGAAATGCGCCGTGAACGCCGCCTCGTCCACGAAGGCGCGCGTGAAGGCGTCGCCGGCTGTCTCGACCGTGGCGGCGTCCTGCGCCGCCTGCGCGCGCACGGCAACCGGCGCGCTGAAAACGACCGCCGCGCCAAGAGCGGCGGTTGCAATAAGTCCCTTCATCCATGCCTCTAACCGCTACGCCTCTCCGGGCGCGTTGTCGCGCAGGGACTTAGCGTGATTCTGCGAAGGAGTCGCGGGAGCGCGCCCGGCATTGGCTTTCACCTGGCGGCCAGTTCACAGACGCACAGCCTGCAGGACGTGGGCTGTGCGGGTGTCCCGCTCGCGGGTGGCGGGACGCAGGCCGTCGAAATCCCCGCGCAACGCCTTGAGCGCCATGCGTTCAGCGTCGATCTCGCGCACGGTGCGAAAGCCCATGCGCCGCAAGACGGGGAGGGGCGGGCACCACCCCTGGACGGCGTGCTGGAGCAGGAAAGCGGAAACCACAACGGGCAGAGCCGTCCAGCGGCGGTCGGCGAACAGTCCGAGCAGCGCGCCCGACAGCGCGAGGGTCGCCGCGTTCGCCTCCAGCGTGCGTTCGATGTCCCATTCCCGATCGAGTTCTTCGAGCCGTGCGTCTATCCTGTCCGGGTTTCGCTCATGGAAACGGACGCTCGTCTCCGTCCGGGTGCGGATCGCACGATTATGGCTGCTGGATGTGTTCCGCTGGACGCGGCGTGCGCTGGTCAAGATGGAGGTCCTCCGCACCGGGAGAACGCGGACAGCGCGCCAAGGGTTCGATCCGCCTGGGCCCTACCGCCCCACCACCTTCGCCGCCGCCTCCATCTCGCGCCAGCGCCGCGCGCGGCGCGCCATTGCTTCGGCGTCCTCGCCCCACGCGCGCATCTGGAAGTCTTCGTCCACATGGGCGGCCTTCCATGCCGCCGCCGCGTCGAGATAGCCTTCCGCGACGGCGAGCGCGAGCAGGGCGGAGCCGGTCAGCGTCGTCATCACGTGAAGGCCTGCAAGACGCAGCGCCGCGCCGGGCCCGGCGCCGGCCACGGCCTCGAACGCCCGGCGCATCGCCTCGATGGAGGCTTCGGGCTGCGTCACGAACGTCACGCCCTCCGACAGCACGAAGCGCGCGCCGTGCCGCGCCCGCGCCCACTCCAGCACCGGGTCCCATGCGGCGGCCTGTTCCGCGACGAGGTTTGCGGGATCGCCCGAGCGATAGACGAGAAGATCGGAGCCCGCGTATTTCACCACTTCGTCGAGCGTCGCGTCCATCTCGCGCGCCACGCCGTCCAGCGCGGAATTGACGATGCGCGTGAGCGGCATAGCCGAGGGGTCGACGAACTCGCCCTGCGCGTCCCATTCGGCGGCCATCGCCTGCGCAAGGTCGCGCGAGTGAACGGCGAGCGCATTCTGCGCGGGCGTGCGCGCGCGCCGCCCGTCGAGCGTGAGCGCAAACAGGCCATCGGCCTCCTCGACGCCCGCATGTTTCCAGAAGCGGCGCGGCAGGCCCTTCTTCTGGTCGCGGCGCGCAAGCTCGACCGGATCGATGTTTTCGCCGGGCCGGGGCGTGAGATCTTTCCGCAGGTCGTCGGTCATCGCATCCACTTATGGCGCCGCGGGCGTGGTTTCGAGATGCCGCGTCAGCGCCGCGAAGTCCGCGAGGATGTCGTGCGCGCCTGCGGCCAGCAGCGCCTCGGGGGGATGATAGCCCCATGACACGCCGAGCGCGCGCACGCCCGCCGCGCAGGCCATTTCCACGTCATAGGTGGAATCGCCCACCATGAACGCGTCCGCGGCCTCGACGCCGGTCTCCGCGAGCGCCGCCAGCACCATGTCGGGCGCGGGCTTGGAGGGATGGTCGTCGGCAGTCTGGATCGTCACAAAATGGCGCTCCCATCCGGTCTTGTCGAACAGGTTGGCGACGCCCTTGCGCGACTTGCCTGTGGCGACGCCCAGCATCACGTCCTCGCGCCGGCTCAGCGCTTCTATGGCTTCCAGTGCGCCGGGAAAAAGGGGATCGTCCCAGGCGGGATCGTGGCGCATGTCGTGCCATGCGTCCTTGTAGGCCTGCGCCATGCTTTCGGCGGGCGCGTGCGGCGCCAGCGTCTCGAACGCGCGCACCAGCGACAGGCCGACGATGGAGAGCATCTGCGCGCGCGGCGGCGGCTCCAGCCCGTGTTGGACGAAGGCGCGCCGCTGCGCCTCGCAGATGTAGTTCTGGCTGTCGACGAGCGTGCCGTCCACGTCGAAGATGATAAGCTTCATGCGCCGCCCCGTGCGCGGACGCACCGCGTTTTCGTCTTGCGCGACAGATGGTCGAAGCTGGTCGTCAGGTGTTCACCCATGAAGAAATTCCGCGCCATCCTTGCTGTCGCCATCGCCGTCTATTGGGCCCTGCCGGCGCTTGCGCAGTCGCCGTCGACCTTCCGCTGGAGGGGAGTCGCCAACGCGCCGCCGGAGGCCACGGAAACGAGCTACTACCTTCATCACGCCAAGCCAAGTGACCTGCTGGCGAGGGACGCGCTCTTCGAATGCCGGAAGGGTGATGCGGCCATCGACGCCTATTTCGTGTCGGTTACCAAAGGCGGCTACCGGCCGGAGGAATTGGCCAACGCCGAAGCCGAGGCCGTGTTTGTCGTCGATGGCAAACGCCTCGCGCCGGTCTCCGTTCGCCTTCTGCAGGAAGAAGGGTTCGGCAAGGACCCCCTCACACTGGCGATCCGTTACAATCTCGAAGTCGATGAACCGCTGTTCCAGGCGCTGGTCAAGGGGAAGTCGTTCCGCTTCGAGCTGCCCAAGGCGACCTCTCACACCATTCCGCTCGCGGGCTTTGCGAAACACGCGCTGGCGATGAAGAAGCAATGCTTCTCCTAGTGCGCTAGTCGGGAAAGCGCGGCAACGGTTCTTCGCCTTCGGGCGCGGGCGTGCGCGCGACGTTCATCGTCAGCGCCAGCATCTGATAATAGCCGACGACGCCGCACAGGTCGACGACGCCATTCTCGCCAAAGAGCGCTGCAGCGTGAGCGAAGGTTTCATCGCTCACGCGCTTCGTCTGCAGAAGTTCGCTGACGAAATCGTAGACGCACTGCTCTTCCGACGTCAGGCCGACCGGCCTGCGCCCGTCGCGGATCGCCTCGATGGTCGCGGGCTGCACGCCGGCCTTGAGCGCCATCTTGCGATGCGCGCCCCATTCATAGTCCTGCGTCCAGTGACGCGCGACGAGAAGGATCGCGATCTCCGACAGGCGGCCCGACATCGAGCAGCGATAGCGCAGGTGCTCGCCCATGCGCTGGGCGCCTGTCAGAAGCTGCGGCGAGCGGATGAAGACGTGCCAGGGGCCGGAGAAATCCACATTGCGCAGCGCGACGAAATCCGCGTGCGCGGCCTTCTGTTCCTCGTCGTACTGGTCCTTCGGGATTGCGCCCATGCGTTCGCGCGACATCACTCCTCCGGAGCGTTCTCGATCGGGTCGTATTGCGTTTCGTCGAAGCCGAAGAGGCCGAACGTCTTCTTCATGTGCGGCGGCAGCGGCGCGGTCACGTCGAGCACGCCGCCGGATGGGTTCGGCAACACGAGGCGGCGCGCAAGCAGATGCAGCTTGCGCTCCACTTCCGGCGGGATTGCGCGCATCGGGTCCGTGCGGCGCGGATCGTTCGGCGCCATGTCGCCGTGATACTTCGGGTCGCCGATGATCGGATGGCCGATGGCCTCCGCATGCGCGCGCAACTGATGGGTGCGGCCGGTGATGGGCTTCATCGATAGCCACGCAAGACGCGGCGCGACCTTGTCGACTGTCGCGTAGAACGTCACCGAATGCTGCGCGTCCTGCTCGCCATGCTTGGCGACGCGCATCTTCTCGGGATCGATGCGCACCGGCGCGTCGCTGAAGTCGCGGTCGCGGCGGCGCCCGCGCGAGCGGTCGTCGCCCATCGCGGCGCCCTTGGCGAGAAACAGCGAGATGCGGCCCTGCGGCGGCTTAGGCACACCCTCCACGATGGCCCAGTAGATCTTGCGCGCCTGGCGCGAACGGAAGATTTCGCCAAGATCGGCGGCCATCTTGCGCGTCTTGGCGATGAGCAGCACGCCGGACGTGTCGCGGTCGAGGCGGTGCACGAGCACGGGCCGCTCGCCCATTTCTTCCGTCATCGCCTGCAACATGCCGTCGATGTGCCGCGTCGTTCCCGAGCCGCCCTGCACGGCCAGGCCCCACGGCTTGTTCAGCACCATCAGCTTGCGGTCTTCGTAGAGCGTGATGTCGCGGATGAATTTCGCATCCTGCGGCGATGCGGCGGGCGCGCGCTTCACGGCGGGCGCCTCGACGTCGATCTTCAACGGCGGGACGCGAACGACGTTGCCGGCCTTCAGACGGTCCGACGCCTCGACGCGCTTTCCGTCCACGCGCACCTCGCCCTTGCGGCAAATCTTGTTGAGATGGGACAAGCCCATCGCGGGCCAGCGCCGCCGGAACCAGCGGTCGAGCCGCATCCCGTCTTCATCGGCCGTGATGGCGATGGTCTGCACGGCGGCAGGTGCGGGCGCGGGCGCGCCGGGCGCGGCCGTGCGCTGCGAGGCAGGGCGCCTGGGCGCCTCGGGCTTCGGCTCGGGCCGAGCCGCTTCGCTGCGCGCGCGCAAGGGACGCGCGGGCGCCTCGCTCTGCTCGTCACGCTCCCTGCGGGGCGCGCCGCGCTGCGGGTTGCCGAATGACTTTCCAGCCGGCTTGGCGGCCGCCTTGCCCGCAGGCTTTCGCGCGGGCCGATTTCCGCCGGCGCCCTTTTTCGCGCCCGGTCTTCCGGTTGGTCTGGTCACGTCAGGCTCCGCACAATGGCAAGCGCGCCCGCGAGCGCAAGAATGGAAAGGGCGACCGACGCGCCGACATAGGTCGCGGCGGCGAGCGCCTGCCCGCGCTCCCACAGCAGCATCGCGTCGAGCGAGAAGGCGGAAAAGGTGGTGAAGCCGCCCAGCACGCCAGTCGCGAGGAACAGCCGCATGTGCTGGCTCCAGCCTTCGCCCGCCCTGAAGGCGAGCCAGCCGACGAGCGCGCCCATGGCGAAGGAGCCGACGACGTTCACGGTCAGCGTGCCCCAGGGAAATTCGACGCCACACCAGCGGGCGCAGCCGAGATTGACCGCGTGGCGGGCTGCGCCCCCGAGCCCGGCGCCGAGAAAGACGAAGAGAAAAGCGGACATGCCGCTGTATAGCCCGCAGCAGGGGTGATCTCCACCCGCAATCTCGCCGCGCATTGACGCGCGAGCCAATCGAGGCCTAGGTTAAGCGCCGGTGGGCGCTGGGAGGAGGCCATGGCCGGGTTTGGTCGAGCGATTTTCGCGATCTTCATCGCGGCGTCATCCCCGCTCGCCGCTGCTTCGGCAAGCGCGCAGACGGCGGCGATCCTGATTCCCGGGGCCGGAGGCCCTGTTCCAATCGACTTTCTGATGCGCAATCGAAGCGCATTCGCGCGCGCCGGCGTGGAGACTTTTGTCGCGACGAGTCCGCAGGAGGTCGCACGTCTTTCGCAAAAACTTAAAGCCGGAAGCCGCCGTGTGGTCATCGTTGGCATGAGCCGTGGCGGTGTCACGGCGGCGGGCGCGCTCGCCGCGGGGGCGCGTGTCGATGGCGTCGTGCTGGTATCGACGAGCCTTGACCTGGTGCGCCAGCGGATTGGCTCGCCCTCGCGCCTGCCTCCGGCCCTGGTCGTTCATCATCGCAATGACGGATGCGGCAAGACGCGGCCGCAGGAGGTTCCGGGCTTCGTCGCCTGGTCGGGCGGGCGGGCTCGGGTGGCGTGGGTCGATACGCGCGGACCGGAGGCCCCAAATCCGTGCGGACCGCGCGGCGCGCACGGCTTCTACATGCAGGACGGCCCGGCCGTCAGCGCGATCCTTTCGTTCGTGCGGTGATCTGCGCGCCTTATTCGCCCCGCTCGCGGCGCAGCTTCGCCCAGTATTCTAGCCGCTTGCCGATCTCGCGTTCGAAGCCGCGCTCGACGGGCTCGTAGAGTTTCCGGCGGCCGATTTTCTCCGGCCAGTAATTCTGACCGGAGAAGGCGTCGGGCTCGTCGTGGTCGTAGCGATAGCCGGCTCCATAGCCTTCCTCGCGCATCAGCTTCGTCGGCGCGTTGAGGATCGTGCGCGGCGGCATGACGGAGCCATGATCTTTCGCGAGCCGCTGCGCGCTTTTCCATGCTGCATAGGCGGCGTTCGATTTAGGCGCCGTCGCAACATAGATGACGGCCTGGGCCAGCGCGAGTTCACCCTCAGGGCTGCCCAGAAAATCGTATGCGTCTTTCGCCGCGTTTGCGACCACAAGCGCCTGCGGATCGGCAAGTCCGATATCCTCCACCGCCATCCGCACGACGCGCCGCGCGATGAACAGCGGATCTTCTCCCGCGTCCAGCATCCGCGCGAGGTAATAAAGGGCGGCGTCGGGATCTGAGCCGCGCACGGTCTTGTGCAGCGCGCTGATGAGATTGTAATGGCCCTCCTGCGCCTTGTCGTAGATGGGCGCGCGCCGCTGAACGATGTCCGCGAGTTTTGCGGAATCGAAGATCTCGCCTTCGCCGGCGGCGCGCCAGATTTCCTCGGCCAGCGTCAGCGCGGCGCGTCCGTCGCCGTCGGCCATGCGCACGAGCGCCGCGCGCGCGTCCTCGTCGAGCGGCAAGGTCTTGCCCTCCACCTCCTCGGCGCGCGCGAGCAGCTTGCCGATCGCTTCCTCATCCAGCGCGCGAAAGGTCATGACCCGCCCGCGGGAGAGCAGGGCGGCATTCAGTTCGAAGGATGGATTTTCGGTGGTTGCGCCGATGAGCGTGATCGTGCCGTCTTCCATCACGGGCAGGAAGGAGTCCTGCTGGGTGCGGTTGAAGCGATGAATTTCGTCCACGAACAGCAGCGTGCCCTGTCCGGCCGCTCGGCGCTTGCGCGCTTCCTCGAACACCTTCTTCAGGTCCGCGACCCCTGTGAAGATGGCGGAAATCTGCGTGAAGTGGAGGTTTGTTTCGTTCGCCAGCAGGCGTGCGACGGTCGTTTTTCCAGTGCCGGGAGGTCCCCAGAAGATCAACGATCCGAGCGAGCCTGAACGAAGAAGCCGCGTCAGCGCGCCGCCGCTTCCAAGTAGATGATCCTGCCCCGCAACGTCTTCGAGCTTTGCTGGACGAAGACGATCGGCAAGCGGCCGCGGCGCGTTCTTGTCGAGACTGGAAGCGGCAAAAAGGTCAGACATTTTCGATGCGCCTGCGAAACGACAAGAATTCCTGCATTGCAATATGAGTCATCCCGGCCACACAGCAATGTAAACTCATGAAGAGTCAATTAGCAGGAGCCTGAATCAGGTTGCGACTCAATAATCATGATCGTAGCTTCAAATCGAATCGGGCCTGCCAGTATGCGTTCTCGCTCGATTGTCGTTGGGGGGGCGGCGGCGGCGGCCCCGAGGCTCCAGGGGGAACCATCATGCGGACGATCGCTCTTGTCACCCAGAAGGGTGGCTCAGGAAAAAGCACGATAGCATCATCACTTGCAGTCGCCGCGCACGAGGCGGGCGAGCGCGTTTTCATCATCGACATGGACCCGCAGGCTTCGCTGCTGCGCTGGTTCAAGGTGCGCAAGGAAAAGGACATCGCGGTTGAGGCGGTGTCGCCGGGCAAGCTCAACGCGGCGCTCAATGCGCTGGCGAAATCGGGCGTCACGCTTGTCATCATCGACACGGCTGGTTCGGACAACGCGGGTTCGTCCGCTGCGATGAAGGCGGCGGACCTATGCCTCATCCCCTGCCGGCCGAATGCGTTCGACCTGTGGGCGAGCGAGAACACGCGCAAGCAGGTCCGCGAGCTGCGCAAGGAATACGCCTTTCTGCTGAATCAGTGCCCGCCCTCCCAGCAGAGCGCCCGCGTTGAAGAGGGCGCCAAGGCGCTGGAGGCCATGGGCGGGCTTATCACGCCGCTGATTGGCGCCCGCGTCGACTATCAGGAGGCCGCGCGCATCGGCTGGGGCGTCACCGAGCTCAACCCGTCGGGCATGGCGGCCGAGGAGACGCGCAAGCTCTGGTCGTCCATCAGGCGCCGTCTGGCGAAAGTGGCTCCCGCCAAAGGCCGAAAGGCCGCCTGATCGCCAAGCGGATATAATCGGCCCATTGAATGCAAAGCGCCGCCCCCCGGGGGCGGCGCTTTCGTTCGTGCATCAGCCGCCGAGCACGGACTGGAAGACCTGGCCGCCGCGCCTGATGGTGAGCCGCCAGAATCGCGGCCGGCCCGAGGCGGCTTCTTCCAGGTCGCGCGTGCGCGTAATCCGCTCGCTGTTGACCTCCATGATCATGTCGCCCTTCTGCAGGTTGACGCGCGCAGCGGTTGAGTTTTCGTCGATCTCCGTGATGACGACTCCTTCGGTGACGTCCTCGATTCCGGTTTCTTCGGCGACGGCGGGCGAGAAGTTTGCGACGGTTGCTCCGGCGAAAGGCGACCGTCCGCTCAGCTTGATCTCCTCTCGCGGCGGCGTTTCCGGCGCCGGACGCATAGCGACGTTGAGCGTGCGGGGCTTGCCGTCTCGCAGGATGGAGATCGACGCCGTGCCGCCGAGCTTGCGCGTGCCGAGGCGAAAGCCGAATGCCTCCGGATCATCGACGACGAGATTGTCTACGGACGTGATGATGTCGCCACGGCGCACGCCCGCCGCCTCGGCGGGGCTCTTGGGATGAACGTTCACCACGAGCGCGCCGGCCGGCCGTTCGAGGCCGAGCGAGTCGGCGATGTCTTTCGAGAGCGGTTGCAACGCAGCTCCGAACCATGGCCGGCGCACCATCTTGCCGCCGTTCTCGGCGCTCGCCACGACGACGCGCACCATCGCCGAGGGGATTGCGAATCCGATGCCGACCGATCCGCCCGTGCGTGAATAGATGGCCGAATTGATGCCGACCAGCTTGCCGCTGAGATCCACAAGGGCGCCGCCGGAATTGCCGGGATTGATGGCTGCGTCGGTCTGGATGAAGAATCCGTAGTCGCTGATGCCCGTCTGCGTGCGCGCAAGTCCGGAGACGATGCCCTGCGTCACCGTCTGGCCGACGCCGAACGGGTTGCCGACGGCCAGCACAATGTCGCCGACTTCCAGGCCGTCGGATTCGCCCGTCTCCAGATAGGGGAAGTTCGCCCCGCCCTTGATGCGAAGGACCGCAAGATCGGTGCGCGGATCGCGCAGCACGATCTCCGCGTCGAACTCGCGACGGTCGGAGAGCGCGACGCGGACGTTCGTCATGTTCTCGATGACGTGATTGTTCGTCACCACGAGGCCGCTCGAATCCACTATGACGCCGGACCCCAGCGAACGCGCGGTCTGTCCGCCCGGGCGCTGGCCGAAGAACCGCTGGAAGAACGGATCGTCAAACAGCGGATTGGCCGGCCGGCGCTCGACGCGCGAGGCGTAGACATTCACGACCGCGGGCGTGACGCGCTTCACCACGGGCGAATAGGAATACACAAGCTGGCTTCGGTCGGACGGCGTGACGCGCAGCGGCGCGGGCGCCTGCGCACTCGCCGGAGCTGCGGCCAGAAGGGCGGCGGAAAGAAGAAGGAGCGCGGAGCGGTTCATGAAGTCATAGGTCTCCCGGGGCGAACGGATAAAGAAATAGCGCCGATTACGGCACAGCGATGGTGCGGCCGAACACAGTCTCGAATTCGCGCCGCAGGATCGAATCGACTTCGGGCATCGTAACCGGCAAGCCCATGTCCACGAGGCTCGTTACGCCGTATCGGCGCTCCGAGATGCCGCAGGGCACAATGCCGCCGAAGTGCGAAAGGTCCGGTTCGACGTTGAGCGACATGCCGTGGAAGGTCACCCAGCGGCGCACGCGGATGCCGAGGGCGGCGATCTTGTCTTCGTGTCCATCGCCCTTGTCCGGCCGCTCCACCCATACGCCGACGCGATCCTCGCGCCGTTCACCGCGAATATTGAACGCGGCCAGGGTGCGGATAATCCAGTCTTCAAGCGCGCAGACGAAGGCGCGCACGTCCGGCCTGCGCCGCTTGAGGTCCAGCATGGCGTAGCCGATCCGCTGGCCCGGCCCGTGATAGGTGAACTGCCCGCCGCGCCCGGTGCGAAACACCGGAAAGCGGGCTTCAACGAGATCGCCGTCCTTCGCCGAGGTTCCCGCAGTGTAGAGAGCTGGATGCTCCATCAGCCACACGCACTCCGCCGCCTCGCCGGCCGCTATCGCCCCGGCGCGGGCTTCCATCGCTGCGACCGCGGTCTCGTAATCCGTCAGCCCGTCCCAGATTCGCCATTCGACCGGGGGCGCGCCCTCGGGAGCGGCCATGCGCCAGGCGAGCGCGCCGCGTTCCGGGGCAATGGGGCAGGCGGACTCGGACAAAATCGTCTCCTCTGGATGCTTAATCCACATATATGATCGCTTTCCGCTGGGCCACGCCCCCGGCGCGCCGCCTTTCGGTGCAAATCAGGCTTCGGCGGCGCTTGTCACCGCCGCATCGATTTGTTAGACGGCGCGTGCCGACGCTATGGGGCTCCATCCGGAGCGGCGCCGGCAGGAACCTTCGGGTTTCAGACACCCCTTTGCGGCCATGGCGGAATTGGTAGACGCGCTAGCTTGAGGTGCTAGTTCCTTAACCGGAGTGGAAGTTCGAGTCTTCTTGGCCGCACCAAGACGCCCTGACTTATGAATGGTTCAGCTGCCGCCGCGCTGGCGGGCGCCTGTTTCCCCTGTGCCGGGGGCCGCGCCTGGTGGCGGCGAGGCGTGCGTGAGCGTGGCTTGGCTTCCCTGCCGCCGCTGTTTCACTTCGTAGATGACGTAGCCATAAGCTTCAGGGGTGCGGAGCGGGCGGATGTCCCATCCGGCCCGTTGCAGGTCCGCAGGGAGCGTGCTCCACAGCCCTTCGTTAAGGGCGATGAGGTGCGTTACCGCGTTCCGCTCGGCGATAGCCCCGATAGCCCGGTAGCGTTCCCGCCCCGCGCTCGGCAGGGTCCACCTGCGGTGCTCGTCGATGGAAGCCGGCGTTTTGAGGCCGACGAGGTCGACGAGCCGGAAACGCGTGGCCCACGCGATATAGCCTGCGTCGTGAACCAGGATGCGTGCGTCCGCCGGAAGATTTTCATTCGCCCACCTTGCAGCCGCGGCATTCTCGTTCCTCGTGAATGCAGCCCCACTCGCCAGGTGGTTCAATGAGGCCGGCGAAAGCGCGATTGTGAAGACCGCCAGCGCCGGTAGCGCCGCCTTTGCAACCAGGCGATGGCCGTTCGCGCCCACGACAAGCAAAATCAGCGCGGGCAGCATTGGATACATGTACCGGGAATAATTGTGCAGGGCGGCGCTCGGCATGGCGCCGATCATCGCGATAACGAGACATGCGATGAAGAGGCGCGCAGCCATGCCGAATGGCGCGCGTGATGGCAGGAAACCTGAAACCAGTATCATGATCGCGACGATCGAAGCGGCCGGCGATTCGAACAGGATGGACAGGCGTTCCCGAACCGGCAGAGCGGATTCTGCGAAAAACGCCGCCTTCGCGCCCGCCGTTGCGGGAATTGGACTTCCCTGAGTCGCAACGAGCCACGCGGCGACGGGCAACGCCGAAGCCGCAGCAAGGGCGACGTCTCTGGCGAAAGCCTCTGGATTGATCCACGCGCGGGTGGCGATCAGGAGAATCGACAAGACCGCGAGCTCCGGCCGGATGAAGGGCATCAACCCGCAGAGGATCGGCAGGGCTCTTGGCGATTTCTCGATCGCGAGCACGAAAGCCCAGGTCACCGCAGCCATGGCCAGACCGGTCTCGAGGCCGTTGGCAAGCTGGAAAGGGGTGTCGGCGTAACAAAGCCCGATTGCGAGCGTGCCGATGGCCACCCATCGTGATGTCTGTATCGACATCGCCAGGCGCCAAAGCCCCAGCGCGTAAAGACAGGCGGCCGCGGCGCCGACCAACATATTCGCCGTCGGCAGCGGGACGACGAGCCCGAACGCCGCAACGAGGAGCAGATGCGCAACGCTTGTCGCGCCGGCGAGCGCGGAAACACCGTACGCCGCATCCACGCCGGTCAAAAGGACGCGGGCGTTGTGCAGGGTGATGTAGGCGTCATCGAGCGGGAAAGTGACCATCGTCGAGGAGAGTTGCGTCGAGTGCAACAGGCGTCAAGAAATCCCCTTCCGCATGGTTATCGCGTTCACGACCGTCAGCGCCGGCGAGACGGCGACGCCCGCGGCAGGCTTTGCCTATGCGTGCGCGCTCTCCTTATCGGGCGTGCGAAGCCCCATTCGCTCCAGCCGCGCGAGCACTTCCTGAAGGTGCGGCATTTCGCTGATGTAGTTGACGAGGCCGAGGGCGACGCCGTCGAGGCCAGCTTCGCTCATGCGGCGGAATTCCTCCGCGCATTCGTCGTAGGAGCCCATCACCAGATACGTTCCAATTCCGCTGATGAGCCGGCGCTTGAGCGCCTCGACGTCGGTATAACGCCCTTCGCGGCCGCGCATGCGAATCCGCGCGCCGTGCTCTGCGGCCTCCCAGTCGCCGTGCTCGTCGACGATGTAGTGATAAAACTCCTCCGCTTCCCTGCGGGTGGGGCGGCAGATCGTATGGCCGCTGCCGAAAACGCCCGCCTCGCGGCCGTATTCGCGCGAGATCCCGCGCACTTCGCGCACGTTCTGCGCAAGATGCTCGAGATCGTTGTAGGACGTGAACAGACAGTCGACATGCCGCCCGGCGAAGCGGCGGCCCTCGATCGAGGCGCCCGCGCTGATGAGAAGCGGAAAAGCGCGGCCCCACGGCTTGGGTTTCGACAGCACGTCCTTCAGTTGAAACCATTTTCCATTGTGATCGAAAGGCTCATCCTCGCTCCATATGCGCTTGACGATTTCGACCCATTCCTCGGTGAAGTCGTAGCGCGTCTCATGAGGAATGAGTTCGACGCCGAACATCTCGAACTCGCCGTGGTTCCAGCCCGACACGATGTTGAGCGCGAAACGTCCCTTGCCGATATGGTCGGCGGTGACCATCTGCTTTGCCGAGAAGATGGGGTTCGCGAAGCGCACGTGCAGCGTTGCGCTGACGGTAATGCGCTGCGTCGCGGCAAGGAGACCAGCGGCCCAGGTGATCGTTTCGAACGTGGAGCCTTCTGTGTCCGTCACGCCTTTGTAGCCATGCCAGCGTCCGATCGGCAGAAGGAAGTCAAAACCCGCCTCGTCGGCCATTCTGGCGGCGACGACGTTGTTGTCCCAGGACGCCTCCCAATGTTCGGGAGCGGTCGTCATGCACATTCCATTCGAGCAATTCATGCCGAACAGGCCGATGCGAAACTGGCTGGGGCCGACCATTCGCGACAACGGGCGTTTCATGTTTCCTCCGCAGCATCTTTGTTTTCAATAAATATAGGGCCAGCCAGCAAGCGAAGTCCAATGAAGCGCGTGGCGCGAGCAATTCTCATCGCCTCTTGCCGAGGGGTGGGAAAGGCGCCTACACTCCCGGAAAAATCGAATGCGATTTCCGGGGAGGACGTCCGATGAATTTGCGCAGGGCCGGAATCTGCTCTCTTTTCATTGTGCTGACGGCGGCTGTCGCGGATCGGGCGTATGCCGACCCGGTCGCAGACTTCTACAAGGGGCGCAACGTCGACTTTATCGTGGGCGCGGCGGCGGGCGGCGGGTTCGACCAAACCGCCCGGCCTCTGGCGCCCTTCCTGTCCAAATACATCCCCGGCAACCCGAATGTCGTCGTGCGCAACATGCCGGGCGGGGCCGGCGTCATCATGACGAACTATCTTGTCAGCGCGGCGGCGGCCGACGGAACCGTGATCGGCATGGGCACCGGCAACATCCCCTACGAACCGCGCCTCAACATGCTGTCCCCCGATGGCAAGAACATCCGCTACGACCCGCGCAAGCTCGCCTGGATCGGCACGCCGGTTCGTGAGCCGCAGGTGAGTTATGTCTGGCATGGAACACCAGTTAAGACATGGCAGGATCTGCGTACGCAGAAGGTGCGTTTTGGCGCGACGGCGGCCAGCGGCGACAACGCAATCTTCCCGGCGATGGCGAACAAGTTGCTCAAGCTGAATTCGGAAGTCATCACGGGTTATCGCGGGGTCGCCGAAATCCTGCTCGCGATGGAGCGCGGTGAACTCGAAGCCAACAACAGCGCCTATTCGACGCTGGGCGTCGCCAAGCCCGACTGGCGCCGCGACAACAAGGTTCGTTACGTGATGCAGTTCGGCGTCGAGCGCATCTCCGAGTTGAGCGACGTGCCGACGCTCTACGAACTGGTCAACGATCCGGAAGACAAGCGGATGCTGCGTTTCTTCTTCCTGAAATTCGAGATGCATCGACCGATCTATGCGCCACCCAACGTTCCGCCCGAGCGGCTGGCGGCGCTGCGCAAGGCGTTTGACGCCGCGACTAGGGATCCCGATTTTCTCGCGATCGCAGACAAGATGGGCCTGATGATAAGGCCGCTCGACGGCGCGGGCGTCGCCGCGCTCGTCGACGAGATCATGACGACCCCGCAACCCGTGGTCGATCGTTTGAAGCGGACGCTCGATGACGCCGGCATAAAGTGAACCTGCGCCGACGACGCGCGCCCATGGGGAGGATTACATGAAGATCGTGCTCGGCGCGCTTGCCGTCACACTGGCGTTCGCGGCGTCCGCGTCGGCGGACTCCGAGATCGAACGCTTCTACCAGGGCAAGCGCATGCAAGTAATCGTCGGCTCGGGCGCCGGCGGCGGCTACGACAATTATGCGCGGCAGGTCGCGCGCCACCTCGGCCGTTTCATTCCGGGGGCGCCCGCCTTCGTCGTGCAGAACATGCCGGGCGCGGGCGGCGTCGTGGCGGCGAATTTCGTGGCCAACGTGGCGCCAAAGGACGGAACGGTCATAGCCGCAACCCAGCGCGAAGTGCCGCTGATCCAGCTCATGGGGCAGCAGGGTCCGCGCTTCAAGGCGAGTGAGCTGCAATGGCTTGCGAGCCTGTCCTCGGAGCCGGGCGTCTGCGCCGTCGCCACCCGCACGGGCGTTCAGACGTTCGAAGACATGCTGAAGACTCCGCTCAGCATCGGCGGCACGGGGCCCAACATCACGGAATTCCATCCGGCGATGTTCAACAACCTGATGGGCGCAAGGTTCAAGCTCGTGAAGGGCTATACGACCACACAGCAGGTTCACCTCGCCATCGAGCGCGGCGAGGCTGACGCGATCTGCCAGTCGTGGGCCTCCTACAAGCCGCAGGCGGAGGCGCTCAGCAAGCAGAACCTCATTCGCCCGATCGTGCAGATGTCGCTGCGGCCGGACCCGGAGATGAGCAAGCTGGGAATGCCGCTGATATTCGACCGGATCACGCCGTCGAGCGTCTCCGGCGGATTCACGGTCGATCAGGTGAAGGCTTACTTCACACTGCTGATTGCGACGGGATTCGCCGGCAGGCCGTTTTTCGTCGCACAGGAGGTTCCGAAGGACCGCGTCGCCGCGTTGCGCGACGCCTTCGCGAAAATGGTCGTTGACGCCGAGTTCGTCGCGGAGGCGGAAAAGCAGAAGCGTGACATCGATTTCGTGCCGGGCGCTGAATTGCAGCAGATCATGGCGGATCTCGCGAAAACGCCTGCCGATGTGCTCTCGAACCTCGAGAGCCTCATGCAGTACAAGGAAGCGAAGTAGCGCAAGGCCGGGCGACAGGGCGCGCAGCTGGGCCGTTGCCCCGCTGTTTGCATTGCCTTAACCCTGTCCCTTAACGCTCCGTTACGCGGGCCCGGTTAATTTTCGCTCATGCAGAAGGCCATTGTTCGTCATTTGCCGCGCCCATGGCGGTTTGCGTTCGCGTGCGCGGCGGCCCTGCTGCTTGCCGCCTGCGCGGGCGGATCATCGCTCCACTTGGACGACGGCACGGGCGAGGGCGCTCGTCCCGGCGCCGGAAACGAGCACTTCAATTCGCTGCACCCTTCGCAATTTCCGATCCACGGCATCGATGTGTCGCGCTGGCAGGGGACCATCGACTGGCGCGCTGTGCGCGCCTCGGGCGTGAAGTTTGCATGGATCAAGGCGACCGAGGGCGGCGACCACGTCGATCCGCGCTTCCGGGAGAACTGGGACAACGCGAAGGCCGCGGGCGTCCCGCGCGGCGCTTATCATTTCGTATGGTGGTGCCGCCCCGGCCACGAACAGGTCGAATGGTTCAAGCGCAACGTCCCCTACGATCCCGTCGCGCTGCCTCCGGTTCTTGACGTCGAACATCAGCCGAAGTCGCGCACCTGCCCGAAAAAGCTCTCGCGTGAGGAAACCATCGCGAAGATGCGGCTGATGCTGCGCGAGATGGAGGCCCATTATCGCAAGAAGCCCGTCATCTACGTGACCGTCGACTTCTATGCGGAGATGATGCACCCGGATGAGTTCAAGGATTATCCGGTGTGGGTGCGCTCGACGAAGTACGAGCCGAGCGTGCATTACCCGGGGCGGGCCTGGACCTTCTGGCAGTATCAGTCCGACGGCCGCATTCCCGGCGTGAAGGGGAACATCGACCGCAACGCCTTCTATGGCACGCGCGAGCAATGGCGCGACTGGCTCGCGGGCCGTTGACCGCCGACGGCTAGATCCACCGCCGCACCCGGGACGAGTAGGTTCTCCATTCGTCCGGGAATCGGGCCGCGAGGTGCTTTTCCTCGCGCGCGACCGCAAGCAGGGACACCGCAAGCACGGTCAGGGGCGCGGCGATCGCAAGCCAGCTCCAGCGCAGCGCGACGGCGAACCCGATCAGCAGGATCGTGTTGCCTAGGTAAATCGGGTTTCGCGTGTAAGCGTAAACGCCGCCGCTGACCAGCGCGCTGGACCCCATGTTGGGCAGTATCGCGGTCTGGTGGCGCACCAGCGCGCTCATGGCGGCAATGTCGAGCGCGAAGCCGGCTCCGGCAAGCGCAAGGCCGGCGCCTTTTGGAATGAGGGCAAGCGCCCCATCGAACGCCCCCAGCGGCGCCCATTCCTGGAAGATCCAGGCGAGCGCAAAGGCGCCCGAATAGATGATGGGCGGCCATGGCAAGCGGTTTGGCCGCTCCGCAAACTGGTTGAACTCTGTCTGATCCATTCAAACCCGCTCCCCGCCGCCCCTCCGGGCCATTAATGCCGCTTTGGCCCCCGCCGATCAACGCGGGCGGCATGTGTCCTTCGCGCATCGGCCCGGGTCAAATTAAACTCGCTGCGAATGCGGGCGAGCCTTTTGCGGTTGCGCAGGGGCGCTCCGCTGCGCATGATTTCGGGGCATGAAGGGGGAAGAATGGCCAGGGGTCGTTTATTGCCCGCGCTTTTTGCTGCGTTCGCAGTCTTCGGATGCGGCGCAGCCTTTGAAGTCGCGGCTCAGGACGCGCGGATCGGCGAGGCCTCGTCCGTGCAGAACCAGGTGACGCGCGTTCGCGGGCAGTCCAGGCTGACCGTGAGCGCGGGAGAGTCCGTGTTCCGGAACGAGACGATCGCAACGGCTGCGTCGTCGTCGGCGCGTCTGACGTTCCTGGATCAGACGAACCTGGCGATCGGTCCTTCGTCGCGCGTGGTTCTTAACAGGTTCGTCTACTCAGGCGACGCGTCGGCGCAGGCGCTCGGCGTCAATCTCGCCCGCGGCGCGTTCCGCTTTTCCACAGGCGCGATGGACAAGCGCGCCTATCGCATCGAGTCGCCGGTCGCGCAGATCGGCGTTCGCGGAACTGTTCTCGACATCAATGTCCAGCAGGGGCGCACGGTTGTCACGCTGGTCGACAACGGGCAGGCGACGGCTTGCACGCGCAACGGCCGGCAATGCGCGCAATTGCTGCGGCCCGGCGATAGCGTCGTGATCGATTCAGCTGGCGCGCGTCGCACGAACGCGGGCTTCTCCTTCGCCCAGTTCTGCGCAGGCAATCCGACGCTGTGCGGTTCCGGCGGAACGCAGCTTGCACAAGGCATGGATGCGCTATGCGGACGATGACCTCGAAAATCCTGCTCGGGGCCTTTGCCGCCGGCCTGTCCGCGATGGGCGTTCTGCTTGCCCCCGCCGAGGCGCGCGCGCAAACCGCCCCCTGCTACGTCATCGGGCAGGTCGCCTCGTTCGACGAGTACCCGGGCGAGAATTACTGGAATTGCCCGTCCCCCACTGACATCGACAATTCGCTTCGGCAAATCGCCAACGACCGGGTGAAGAACCTCGTCACGTACAACAGGCTCATGAGTCCGCTGCTCGGCGGCACCGAGCAAATCAACTGCGGCGACTGTTTCCGTGGGTTCGGGATGCTGGGCAGTTTCAGCGCCGGCTTCAATGGCCGGAAAAACGTCACCGAGCAGTTGAGCGTTCTCGGCGGCGTCTCCTACAACGAGTACGACTCGAAGAGCGCGGATACGAAGCGCGCGCCCATCTTCGCGCTCGGCTTGCGGTACGATGTGACGGACTGGGGGTCGAGCCGTCCGTTCTTCGAGGTCGCTGGCTCGCTTTCCCCGGGTGGCAAGGTCAGCACAGTGCGCTTCGTCAACGCCGGTGGAACGCCTGCGGCGCTTCGGGGCGCCACGGACTCCACGACATGGTCGTTCAATGCGCGCGCTGGCTGGGTGTATCGCATGTCCCCCGTGGCGGAGTTCGCGACTTACATCGCCTACGCACGGACCGAGCAGCATTTCGGCGCGTATACGGAGCGCGGAGACCCAAACCTTCTGCCGCTCACATACGGTACGCGCAACGCGTCGCTCAATGTCGTCAAGGGCGTTGTCCAGCACACACAGCTTCTCTCGCCGATGATCGAGGCGCACGTAAGCGCCGCCGTCGCCCACGGCTTCGGCGCCGAGGCGGGTGTCCAGGCGGTGTCGGCCCTGCCGTTCTACGGCGCGTTCACTCCTGCCGCGAAGGACACGACATGGGCCGAGTTCGACGCCCGCGTCGGGTTCCGCATCGCGAAGGGTACGGTCATCGACGTCTTTGCTCTCACGACGGTCGGCCCGCAGCCCGTCGGCAACACGATTCACGGCGGCCTCGGACTGCGCTATCTCTTCTGAGAGGGCGGGAGAGGACATGCTGACAATCTGGGGCCGTACGAATTCGGTGAACGTGCAGAAGGCGCTCGCCGCGCTCGAGGAAGCCGGCGTCGCCTACCAGCGCGTCGATGCGGGCCTCGCCTTCGGGGTGGTGAACACGCCCGGATACCGGGCGATGAATCCCAATGGACTCGTTCCGACCATCGACGACGACGGCTTTGTTCTCTGGGAGTCCAATTCGATCATCCGCTACGTCTGCGCGAAATACGCGCCGCGCCTGTATCCGCCGGACCCGCAGGCGCGCGCTTCCGCCGAACGCTGGATGGACTGGCAGCTCACGACTCTTCTCGACCCGGTGAACGCAATCTTCCGCCCGCTTGTCCGAAAGATGGGCGCTCCCGATGCGGACGCCATCGAGAAGGCGCGGCTCGAATGCGTCCGCAACTTCTCGATCATGGACGCCGTTCTCGCGCGCCAGCCCTGGATGACCGGCGCCGAGTTCGGCATCGCCGATTGCTGCCTTGCGCCCATCACGCACCGATGGCTGCATCTGCCCGTCGATCGGTCCGCGGCGCCCGGTCTGCAAGCCTGGTACGCGCGTATCCGGGAGCGTCCGTGCGGCAAAATCCTCGAGCTTCCGCTTTCCTAGCTGACGTGAGGCCGCTCGCCAGCCGCGCGCCATGCCGCTAGAGTCGCCGCGACATGTTCTTCTATTTGTCCAAGATCCTGTGGGAATTATTCGCCCCGGCGAACTTGCTGTTCCTGATCCTGGCGCTGGGTCTGGCGCTGCTGTACACGCGCTTCACGCGTGCTGGCCGCGCGCTTGTTCTGGCGTCTGTCGCGGGCTTTTTCGTGCTCGGCGTCCTGCCCGCCGGCACGCTCATGCTGCGCATTCTGGAGGATCGTTTTCCGCGTCCCCGCGATCTGGCGCCGCCTGCCGGGATCATCGTGCTGGGCGGCGGCGTCAGCGAACTGGTGACGCGCTTCCGCGGCTCCATCGAACTTTCAGGCTCGGGCGACCGAATGACCGAAGGCGCGATCCTTGCGCGCCGCTTCCCGGATGCGAAGCTCGTCTTCACCGGCGGTTCCGCCGCGCTTCTGGGCTCGCCCTATCGCGAGGCCCACGTCGCGCGCCAGCTGTTCCTTGGCCTCGGCCTTCCCGGCGAACAGTTAGTGTTCGAGGAAAACTCCCGCAACACGTACGAAAACGCCGTCTTCACGCGCGAGCTTGTAAAGCCGAAACCTGGCGAGACATGGCTTCTCGTAACGTCAGCCTCCCACATGCCGCGCGCTGTCGGCATTTTCCGCAAGGCAGGCTTCGACGTGACGCCGTATCCAGTCGATTACGAGACGCTTGGCGTCCCGGGCGAATTGTTCGTCATGTCGGACCCGTTCGGCGGCCTGCGCCGCACGGAACGCGCCCTGCGCGAGTTCATCGGACTTGCCGCCTATCATTGGACGGGCCGCACAGATGCCCTGTTTCCCGCTCCCGGATCAGTCGCTGCGCGGTAGTCCCAGACGGTAGACGCCGCGGAAGTCGTCCGGGTCGGCGGGCTTGCCCTTGCGATAAATGACGAGGCGGCCCTGCCGCGCCAGTCCGATGGCCGCAGAGCGCACGTGAGCGAGCCAGCTTCGCCAGCCAAGCTCGTCCTCGCCGCGGGATTCCGCGAAAGCCTTGGCCGCCTGTATCGGGTCGATTGTCTTCTGCGGCCCCGCTTCGGCGCAAAGTTCGAGGATCGTCTCCTCGAGGCTGCGGCGGCGCTCGTGGGCTTCCTTGTGGCGGGATTCTTTGCGTTCCTGGCTCATGCGCCGGTGATGTGGCCTGCGGGGAGCGGCGTCAAGGCTTGTCGGCTGACGCGGGAGGCTCCCAGCCGATGGCGTCGTGGGCGTCGGAGACATACTGACGCGACCACATGACGATCATCACGAACGCCGTGGTTGCGGCGAGCGCCCACGGACCCAGGAACCACCCGAGGTAGGCGAGGGCGAAGAAGAACGCGCGCTGCCCCCGCGTGAAATGACGCGCGGCGGCCACGCCCATCCGCCCTGCACGCCCGGCGATGAGGGCGCGCTCGCGGGCGTTCGGCGAAGTGGCTGACGGCGTCGCGCCGACGAGGACCGCCGCGTAATTGAACAGCCGGTAGGCCCAGGCGAACTTGAAGAAGGCGTAGCCGAAGATCAGCAGGAGGCCGATGACCTTCACCTCCCAGAGCGTGCGCGTGGCGGCGATGCCGAACGGCAGCTCGGCTGCGATTTTCACCGCGTCGTCGCTCGCGCGCAGAAGCGTGGCCGAGGCGCCGATGGCGAGCAGCGAGGTCGAGGCGAAGAAGGCCGTGCCGTTCTGCAGCGAGGTCATGATGTTCGCATCGACGATGCGATTGTCGCGCCGGCTCATCTCCGCCATCCAGCGCATCCGGTATTCCGCCATGCTCGCGTTGAGGCCGGTGCGCGAGCCATATTCGATCGCGAAATGATAGGCGCCCCACGCGACCACGAAGAAGGCGAAGGCGAATACGTCAGGTCCCGTGAAGCCGTAAACCGATGGTAAGCCGGTCATGCCGAACTCCTTCCGGCTCGAATCTCCCGGTCAGACTATGCAACTAGCCCGCGAGGCGAAAGCGAGGGCGCTTGACGCGGCCGCTCCGGCGCGCTCGACTGTTTCGATGAAGCCGATGAAGAAGGGCTACAAGGCGCTGGTCGCCGAGGCCGAAGCCGAGATCGAGACGATCCCCGCAGGGGAGGCGCTGCGCCTCGTCGGCGCGCAGGGAGTCGTGCTCGTCGATCTGCGCGATCCGCGCGAACTCGACAAGGAAGGCCGCATACCCGGCGCCATTCATTGTCCGCGGGGCATGCTCGAATTCTGGATCGACCCGGAAAGTCCTTATGCGCGGCCTGTCTTCCAGCAGGACGCCAAGTTCGTCTTCTTCTGCGGCGCGGGATGGCGCTCGGCTCTGGCGACGAAAACCGCCCAGGACATGGGGCTCTCGCCCGTCGCCCACATTGGAGGCGGCTTCGCCGCCTGGAAGGAAGCCGGCGGCCCGGTCGATCCGCCCAAGGCGAAATAGAACGAACACGCGCGCGCCTTGCCATCCGGGCGCGCGGCGGATCAAATTCGCCCGTGCCGCGCTGGCGGCGATTCATCGTTCGAGGTTTTTCGATGCCGCTCCGGCTGGTTCTCGCCAACAAGGCTTATTCTTCCTGGTCGCTGCGGCCGTGGATCCTGCTCGCGACGTTTCACATCCCGTTCGAGGAAGTCGTCTGCAACATCTACGACGAGGCCGGCCGCAGGAAGCTGCGCAAGCTCTCGCCCACCGGCAAGGCGCCCGTGCTGTTCGACGGCGACATCCGCGTGTGGGAATCGCTCGCCATCATGGAATACATCGCGGAGAAATATCCCGACCGCGCAATCTGGCCGAAGCGCAAGGCGGCGCGCGCGCACGCCCGCGCGATCTCGAACGAAATGCACGCCGGCTTCATGCCGCTGCGCCAGCAATGCCCGACGAATTTTCGCCGCGAGCCGAAGTCTCTTGAACTGACGCCCGAGGCCGTCGAGAACGTGCGCCGCATCGAGATCATCTGGGCAGAGGCGCGCGAGACGTTCGGCTCGAAGAAGAAGCCCTTCCTGTTCGGTGATTTCTGCGCGGCGGACGCGATGTTCGCGCCGGTCGTCAACAGGCTGCATGTCTACGACGTTCCCGTGTCGCCGCAGACGCGCGAATACATGGACGCGATCATGGCGCTGCCCGCCTGGGCCGCCTGGCATAAGGACGCGGCGCGTGAGAAGTGGCGCGAGCCAAAGTACGACGATTTGTGAGGGGCGCATCATGAGTGAAAAGAAGTTCGCGCTCGTCACCGGCGGCGGGACGGGCATCGGCCGCGCCGCCGCACTTGCGCTGGCTGGCGCGGGATTCGACGTCGCAGTGGCAGGCCGCAGGATCGAGCCGCTGGAGGAAACCGCGAGCGCCATTCGCGCGCTGGGCCGTGAGGCGCTTGCGGTGTCCTGCGACGTTGGCGAGCCTGCGCAGGTTGATGCGCTATTCGCGCAGGTGAAAGGCGCCTTTGGGCGCCTCGACGTTCTGTTCAACAATGCGGGCATGGGCGGCCCGCCGGTGCTGCTAGAGGACCTGCCTTATGAAAGCTGGCGCGATGTCGTGCGCGTCAATGTCGACGGCATGTTCCTGTGCATGCAGGGCGCCTTCCGCATGATGAAGGCGCAGACGCCGCAGGGCGGACGCATCATCAACAACGGCTCCATCGCCGCGCATACGCCGCGCCCGAACAACATCGCCTATACGGCGACGAAGCACGCCGTGACAGGCCTCACAAAACAGGGCGCGCTCGATGGCCGAAAGTACGACATCGCGGTCGGCCAGATCGACATCGGCAACGCCGAAAGCAAGATGGCGAGCAAGATGAAGGCGGGCATCATGCAGCCCGACGGCTCCGTGCGCCCGGAAGCGACCATGCCGCTCGATCATGTCGGCAAAGCCATTGTCACGATGGCGACGCTGCCCCTCGAGTCGAACGTGCTGTTCATGACCATCAAGGCGACGAAGATGCCGTTCGAGGGCAGGGGGTAGGGACGCCCTTTCCCCTCTCCCGCGCGCGGGAGAGGGTGGTTGGCGGAGCCAACCGGGTGAGGGACGTGACGCTGCTTCGCCCTCATCCGACCTTGCTACGCAAGGCCACCTTCTCCCGTGAAACGGGAGAAGGGTTCGTGCCGTTCTGTCGCGTTCATATCCACTGCTTTCTTCCGCTCCCGCCTTGCCGCTGCGCCTACCAAGCGCCAGAAATCGCACCATGACGCTGCATCTCGTGAAACTGTGCGTGGGCGCGGAATCGATCGCCGACCACGAAGCCTGGATCAAGGAAAAGCTCGCCGCCCAGAAGGCGCGCGGGGAGACGCCGGAGCAGCGCCACACCACGCGCATGGTCCCCAAGCGGGTCGCGGAACTGCTGGATGGGGGCTCGATCTACTGGGTCATCAAGGGCCAGATCGCCTCGCGGCAGGAAATCCTCGACGTTCGCCCGTTCACGGACGGCGAGGGCGTCTCGCGCTGCGATCTCGTGCTGAAGCCCAAGGTGATCCCCGTCGCGCCGCGGCGGATGCGTCCGTTCCAGGGCTGGCGCTATCTCCCCGCCCACGAGGCGCCGCCCGATCTCACGGGTGGGCTGGCGGCGGTCGGCGAAATGCCGGACGCCATGCGCAAGGAACTTCGCGAACTCGGTCTGCTCTGAGCCGGTTCCGCCGCCGGTATTGCGCTCGCGCTCCGGCGAACGATCTATAAGGGATCGTGCGGAAGCGCAGGGGAGACGCGTGAGCCAGAATTCCGGAAAGCCGCCATCCTCGCTGCCCGCCGGACAGCGCGGCGGCAAGGCGGCGGTCGACGTCTTTCTCGACAAGGTTGCGCGCACGCCCGCCGTCGCGCCGGCGGGATCGCGCGGCCGGCTGATTTTCGCGCTCGACGCCACATTGAGCCGCCAGCCGACCTGGGACCTCGCCCTTTCGCTGCAAAGCCGCATGTTCGAGGCCGCCGCAGCCTCCGGAGGGCTCGACGTGCAACTTGTCTACTTCCGTGGTCTTGGCGAGTGCCGCGCGTCCCGCTTCGTCACCGACGGCAAGGGGCTCGCCGGCCTCATGCAGAAGATCGATTGCCGAGGCGGGCAAACCCAGATCGGCAAGGTGCTGAAGCACGCGCTCTCGGAGACGCGTGAGAAGAAGGTCGCCGCGCTCGTCTATGTCGGCGACGCGATGGAGGAGAATGCCGACGCGCTTGCCGTCACGGCAGGCGAACTCGGGTTGCTGGGCCTCAAGGCCTTCATGTTCCATGAGGGCGGCGACCCGGTCGCGGCCGCGGCCTTCCGCGAGATCGCCCGGCTGACGGGCGGCGTCTACGCGGCTTTCGACGCCTCGGCCCCGAGGCGCCTTGCCGATCTTCTGGCCGCCGCCGCCGCTTACGCCGCGGGCGGGCGCGTCGCGCTGGAGAAGCAGGGCGGCGAGGCGGCTCGCCTCCTTCTGGCGCAGATGCGGTAACATGCGGCCGTCATGACGAATCTGCTCATCGCCGCCGCGATCCTGTTCGGCGCCTGGTATCTGATCCGCATCTTCGCGCGCACGCCGCCGGCGCAGCTCGCGCGGCTGGTCAAGCGGGCCGGCGGCGCCGCGACGCTCGTTTTCGCGGGCTTCCTGTTCGTGCGCGGGCGGATTGATTTCGCGATGGCGGTCGCCGGCGTCGGCTTGTGGCTGCTGGGCATGGGGGCCCCGCCTGGATGGCTCGATCAATTCCGTACGGCGGGGACGGCGCGCCCGAGCGTTTCCAAAGTGCGCTCCGGCGCCATCCAGATGGAGCTGGACCACGACACCGGCGTCATGGACGGCGACGTGCTGACCGGCCCGTTCGCCGGCCGCCGCCTTTCTGCAATGTCGGAAAGCGAGCTAATGGATCTGCTGCGCGCCTGCCGCCAGGCCGATCCCGAGGGCGCGCGCCTACTCGAAGCGTATCTCGACCGCAGGGCGCCCGGATGGGGTGCGGCAGACGAGGCTGACGCGGACCGGCGGGGCGCTGGCCGCGGCCGCATCAGTTCCGCGATGACCGAGGATGAAGCCTATGAGGTCCTGGGACTTCAGAAGGACGCGACGCCGGAAGACATTTCCCGCGCGCACCGGTCCCTGATGAAGAAACTTCATCCCGATCACGGAGGCACGACGAGTCTGGCTGCCCGTGTAAACGAGGCCAAGGACATCCTCATGCGTCGCCATCGATGACTCCCTCGCGCCGGACGCTGCAAACACTCAATTACGGGTCGTGAAGCAGGCGAACCCTGAACGCTTCAACGCGCGGCAGGCCGATTCCGCCTCATTCTCGTCCAGGCCCGCGAAGCGCGCGCGCCAGAGCGTCTCGCGGCCGCGCTGCACCTTCTCGGTGAAGGGCTGAGCGGACGCGAGCGAGCGTGACTGGCTGCGGGCGCGGGCGAGCAGCTCCTGCGCCTTGCCCTGGTCGTCGGTCGCGCCGATCTGGATCATGACGCCGGTGCGGGCGGCGACGGGCCGCGCGGCGGCGACAAGTCCCTGATTCCCAGCGGATTGCGCCGCGGCGGCGCTGGAAATGGCCGCCAGCGGAGCAGGGGGTTGATGGATCGCTTCGGCGCGCATCGCGATTTTCTGCGTCTGCGCCGAGGGAATGGGAGCCGGCGGCGTCAGATCGTTCGCCGGCTGCGGCGCGCCCGCCTGGCCAATGCCGCGCGGCCCGGTCGTCCAGCGCAGGGTGGACGGCGTGGCCGACGCTGCGACGGCTCGGCGGTCGCCCGAAATCGTGCTGGGCGTCGCGGCGCGAATTGAGGCGGTCGTGGCCTCGTCGCGCGGCGCCGCTGAAACCACGGCGGGGCGAGCGTTGGGTACGGGCGCATAGGATGCGAGCTTGATCGGCGCGCCGACCGGTTCGGCAGAAGCTTCGAGCGGCGCGATCGGAGCAGGCTGGACGGCGGCCTGACGGGGAGCGGGCGCCGCCGCTGACGGCGGGGGCGGAGCGGCTTCGGCGACGCGCTCGGCGACGGGCGCTTCGGCGATCACCGGCGCGCTGCGGGTGCGCGACGCGAGCTGGATGTTGGACTGCAGCAGGTTGGCCATGATCCCGTCGCGGTGCGCGGCGGTCCGGCCGCCCATCACCACGGCGACGACGCTGCGGCCGTCGAGCTTCGCCGAGGTTAGCACGTTGAAGCCGGAAGCGCGGATGTAGCCGGTCTTGATGCCGTCCACATATTCCAGGCGACCGAGCAGACGGTTGTGATTGCGCATCACGACCTGTCCCATCCGGTGTTCATGCTTCGAGAAATACGCGAACTGCTTCGGGAAGCGGTCCTGGATGGCTCGCCCGAGGATGGTCAGGTCGCGCGCGGTCGTCACCTGCTCGGGGTTCGGCAGGCCTGAAGCGTTGCGGAACACCGTGCGCGACATGCCAAGCGACTGCGCCTTGCGCGTCATCATGCGGGCGAAGGTCGCCTCGTCGCCGGCAATGGCTTCGGCGACCACGACGGCGATGTCGTTCGCTGACTTCGTGATCAGCGAACCGATGGCGTTCTCGACCGTGATCGTCTGGCCCGGACGCAAGCCGACCTTTGTCGGCGGCATTGACGCGGCGTTGGCCGAAATCGGGAGGGGCGTATCCAGGCGGAAGCGGCCGCGCTCCATCTGCTCGAACAGCAGGTACAGCGTCATGACCTTGGTGACGGAGGCCGGGTGGCGCAGCGCGTTCTCGTTCGCCGCGTGCAGGACCCGGCCCGTGTTGGCGTCTACCACCATGGCCGCGTAGGGCGGCGTGTAGCTTGCCACCCGCTTCTTCTTCTTTGGCCGCGCGTCCGCCGCCGTCGCCGTCAGCGCCAGGCTGAGCCCGGCGATAATCCCGATAAAGCGGGAACCAGAGAAGGCGACGCCGCACAGACCCATTACATACCCTCGAAGTCCGGTCTCCGCCGTGGCGGAGCTAAAACTCCCATCAGGGTAGGGGAACGGGGTTACGCCGCAGTTAACGGCGGCGGCGCGGAGCACCCGAATTATCTGCTCTCATTGAAGAATTCGGCGCCGTTTGGTCATATTGTGCAATGCAACAAAACTTCCTTGACATAAATTGTGCAGCGCATATATTGCATTGCGTACGGCGGTGACTCCTCCCGCCACGGAAAGTTGGGCGCGCCCGCGCCCTGGACCAACGGGGAATAGTCATGTTCAAGAGCTTCGAAGACCTCCAGAAGTACAGCAAGGACCAGATGGAGGCCGCCACTGCGGCGTCTGCCACGATCACCAAGAACGTGCAGGCGATCGCGGCAGAGACCACCGAATACTCCAAGAAGTCGCTCGAGAGCGCCACGGCCGCTTTCGAAAAGCTTATCGCTTCCAAGTCGCTCGACGGCGCGATCCAGGTGCAGACGGACTACGCCAAGTCCGCGTACGAGGCCTTCGTGGCCCAGAACAAGAAGATCGGCGAAATGTACGCCGGCCTGGCGAAGGAAATCATGAAGCCTGTCGAAGCGGCCGTCGCCGCTGCGCAAGCCAAGTAAGGCTGGCGTCGAAGGCCGGCGAAGCCTTCGCGGTTCCGTGAGGCGCTCGCGCGCCGCGAACGGACCGAACAAGGCAATTCAATACAGCGTACGCACGGGCCCGGTTCAGACCGGGCCCGTTCCTTTTTGAACCGGCGCAGCGGACGCTTCCCGCGTGTTCTTTCGTAAAGGAGTCTGGCGGTTCGCGATTCAGGTCCCTAGATTATGTGGGTCGGGGTCTGGATCATCTTGCCTGTGCGTATGGTCGGTCTAGGATTGTGAGATGCCCGGCGATCGAACGGAGGTCACTGGTGAGAGTCGCAACGTATGCCCGGCCCGTCGGCGCCGCAGCTCGCGGTTGTTCGCGCTGGACCGGCGACGTCCTGCAGAAAGACCGGGTGACGCGCGCTGCGCGCGAGCCGCAGCGCGGCAACAATGAAGGCGGTCAGGGCGGGGGCCCCGGCGCCGCAGTTATTACGCGAACGCGCACGCAGACGAAGAAGCCCAGCATGTATCGCGTGCTGCTTCTCAACGACGACTACACGCCGATGGAGTTCGTCGTGACTGTTCTGCGCCGCTATTTCAACAAGAATCCGGATGAGGCTACGCGCATCATGCTGCACGTGCATCATCACGGCGTAGGCGAGTGCGGCGTCTACACCTACGAAGTCGCCGAGACGAAGGTGACGCAGGTGATGGACTTCGCGCGCAAGCACCAGCATCCGCTGCAGTGCATCATGGAAAAGAAGTGACAGGAGCCCCCATGCCGACCTTCTCACGCAATCTGGAACAGTCGTTGCACAGGGCGCTCGCTGCCGCGAACGAACGCAGGCATGAGTACGCGACCCTTGAGCATCTGCTGTTGTCCTTGCTGGACGACGGCGACGCCGCCGCCGTCATGCGCGCGTGCTCCGTCGATCTTGAAGCGCTCAAAAAGAGCTTGCTGGATTACATCGATAACGAACTCGCCAATCTTGCTACGAACTCGCGTCACGACGAGGCGAAGCCCACGGCCGGCTTCCAGCGCGTCATCCAGCGCGCTGTGATCCATGTTCAGTCGTCCGGCCGCGAGGAAGTGACCGGCGCCAACGTGCTCGTGGCGATCTTCGCCGAGCGCGAGAGCCACGCCGCCTATTTCCTGCAGGAACAGGACATGACGCGCTATGACGCCGTCAACTACATCAGCCACGGGATTGCGAAGCGCGCCGGCGCCTCGGACACGACGCGCGCGCCGCGCGGCGCCGCCGAGGAGGATCAGGACCGCAACGACCAGCGCGAACGCCAGGAAGGTCCGGACGGCAAGAAGAAGGAAGGCGCGCTCGAAGCCTATTGCGTGAACCTCAACAAGAAGGCGCGCGACGGGCGTATCGATCCGCTGATCGGCCGAGAAGCCGAAGTGCAGCGCACGATCCAGGTTCTCTGCCGCAGGCAGAAGAACAACCCGCTGCTCGTGGGCGATCCAGGCGTTGGCAAGACGGCCATCGCCGAAGGTCTGGCGCGCAAGATCACCAAGGGCGAAGTGCCCGACGTGCTCGCCAAGGCGACAGTATTCGCACTCGACATGGGCACGCTGCTCGCTGGCACGCGCTATCGCGGCGATTTCGAAGAACGCCTGAAGCAGGTGATGAAGGAGATCGAGCAGCACAAGAACGCGATTCTCTTCATCGACGAGATCCACACGGTCATCGGCGCCGGCGCGACGTCGGGCGGCGCGATGGACGCGTCCAACCTGCTGAAGCCCGCCCTTGCGCAGGGGACGCTGCGCTGCATCGGCTCCACGACCTACAAGGAATACCGCCAGTATTTCGAGAAGGACCGGGCGCTGGTTCGCCGCTTCCAGAAGATCGACGTCAACGAGCCTTCGGTGCCAGACACCATCGAAATCATGAAGGGCCTGAAGCCGTACTTCGAGGAGTTCCATCGCATCCGCTACACCAACGACGCCATCAAGGCGGCGGTAGAGCTGTCCGCGCGCTACATCCACGATCGCAAGTTGCCGGACAAGGCGATCGACGTGATCGACGAGACCGGCGCGAGCCAGATGCTTTTGCCCGAGGCCAAGCGCAAGAAGACGATTGGCGTGAAGGAGATCGAATCGACCATCGCAACGATGGCGCGCATTCCTCCCAAGACCGTGTCCAAGGACGATGCGGAAGTGTTGCAGCATCTGGAAGATACGCTGCGCCGCGTGGTCTACGGGCAGGAGAAGGCGATCGCGGCCCTGTCGTCGTCGATCAAGCTCGCCCGCGCCGGCCTGCGCGACGGCGAGAAGCCGATCGGCAATTACTTGTTTTCCGGCCCCACCGGCGTCGGAAAGACGGAGGTTGCGCGCCAGCTTTCGAAGGCGCTTGGCGTCGAACTCGTGCGCTTCGACATGTCGGAATACATGGAGCGGCACACGGTTTCGCGTCTCATCGGCGCGCCTCCGGGCTATGTCGGCTTCGATCAGGGCGGCCTGCTCACGGACGCGGTGGATCAGCATCCCCATTGCGTGCTTCTGCTGGACGAGATCGAGAAGGCGCATCCCGATCTCTACAACATCCTGTTGCAGATCATGGATCACGGCAAGCTGACCGATCACAACGGCAAGCAGATCGATTTCCGCAATGTCATCCTCATCATGACGACGAACGCGGGCGCCGCCGACATGGCGAAGCCTGCTTTCGGCTTCGCGAAGACCAAGCGCGAAGGCGAGGACCTGGAGGCGATCAACCGGCTCTTCGCGCCGGAGTTCCGCAACCGTCTCGACGCAGTCGTGCAGTTCGGACACCTGCCGGTCGAAGTGATCCGTCAGGTCGTCGACAAGTTCATCGCGCAGCTGGAAGCGCAGTTGGGCGACCGCAACGTGACGATCGAGCTCTCCGACGAGGCGCGCAACTGGCTGGTCGAGAACGGTTACGACGAGATGATGGGCGCGCGGCCCATGGCGCGCGTGATCCAGCAGCATATCAAGACGCCGCTGGCGGACGAGGTGCTGTTCGGCCGGCTCAAGAATGGCGGCACAGTGCGCGTTGTCGTCGCGGAAGAAGAGGGCAAGAGAAAGCTCGCCTTCATGTTCCCGCAGGGGCCTGCGTTGCCGAAGCCGGACAAGGAAGTCGTCGAGGCGCGCAAGAAGCGCAAGCCGAAGGAAGAGCCGGAAGTGCGCCGCGCCCGCGCTGCCAAGGGCGGCGGAAAGGGCGGGGAAAAGTCCGAGCCCGGAAAGTCCGGCAAGCCGGATGGCGAGGATGGAGAATCGCGCGGCGGAGGGATCGTCCCGCACGTTCCCCTGAAAAGCTGATTCCTCTTTTTCAGATACGCAAATGGCCGGGTTCGCCCGGCCATTTTCTTTTGCGGGCAGCACTACCGGTTTTGACGGCGGACCCGATTGTTCTAAACGGGTCTGGAAGCAGGGGTGAATCGTGAGCGAGCCGCGGCCCGAGCCAAGCACCGTGGACAACGCCGGCGCGCAGCGCTCGGGCTGGTACTGGTTTGGCCGCGGCTTTCGTCATGCGGCGCGCCTGCCGATGTTCGTCATGGCGCTCACATTCCTCGGCATCGGCTCCCTTGCCTACGAAGCGAATGTGTCTCTTGGTTTCGCTCTCGCCTCCACCTTCCTCATCTGGGCTGGCCCTGCGCAGGTCATCTTCTTCGGCGCGGTGATACAGGGACTGTCGTTGCCAGCCATCGCGCTATCGGTGTCGCTGTCGTCGGTGCGTTTGTTGCCGATGTGCGTGTCGCTGATGCCGTGGCTGCGCCGGCGCAATCAAGGGCTCGGGGTTTCGCTGTATACCGCCCATCTGATCGCGGTGACGGGATGGGTCGAGTCGATCCGCCGCCTGCCGGACATGCCGGAAGACACACGGTTGCCGTGGTTCCTTGGCCTCGTGCACGGACTTGTCTTCGCCGCCGCGCTTTCGACAGTCGCAGGCTACTGGCTGGCGGCGGAGGTGCCGCGGGAGCTTGCCGCGGGTCTTCTCTTCGTGACGCCGATCTACTTCACCGCGGCGCTGGTGCGTAACGTACGCGAGCCGATCGACGGAATTGCGCTCTTCGCCGGCTTCATCCTGTCGCCGTTGTTGAAGCCTCTTGTGAGCGCGGGCTTCGACCTCCTCGCAGTTGGCCTCATCGGGGGCACGGCGGCGTTCCTCGGCCAGCGGTGGATCAACGCGAAGCGCGCGAGCGGCGCGCCATGATGCATCTCGATCAGTGGAGCGGCGGGCTCTGGCCCTATCTTGCGCTCGTCCTGTTCGGATTTTTGCCGAGCGAGATATGGCGAATGCTGTCGGTGTTCATCGGCCGCCGCATCGATGAAGGCTCGCCGCTCCTCGAATGGGTGCGCGCGGTGTCGACGGCCTTGCTCGCGGGCGTCGTCGCCAACATCATTCTCGCGCCATCGGGCGCGCTCGCGACCGTTCCGTTGGTGGCGCGGCTCGGCGCCATGGGAATCGGCCTCGGCGTCTACGCGGCGACGGGCAAGTCCGTGATCGGCGCCGTTCTGGCCGGCGAGGCTGCGATCATGCTTTTTGCGTGGTGGTTCGGCGGCTGATCAGAACGCTGCGCGGATGCGCGCGGCCTGCTCCTTCAGCACTTCCTGCTTTTCCATCCGGTCTCCATGACGGCGCAGCGAGTCGCCAGCCCAGCGCGGCAGGATGTGAAAGTGAAGGTGGAAGACGGTCTGCCCGCCAGCGGCGCCTTCGTACTGGCGCACGTTTAGGCCTTCGGCCTCCATGCCCTTCTTGACGGCGGCGGCCACCAGCTGGACGCGCGTCATGTACGGGCCCCAGGCGTCGGGCGGCATGTCCTCCATGCCGCGCACGGCGAGCTTCGGAATGACAAGCGTATGCCCAGGCGTCTGCGGCATGATGTCGAGAAATGCGAGCGCGACGTCATCTTCGAAAATACGGTGGGCTGGAATTTCGCCGCGGAGAATTTTCGCGAAAATATTGTCGGTTGCGTAAGGTTCTGAAGTCGGCATTGGCTGGCTCGTTTGAGGTTACGGACTAGAAGGCGAGTGAAGCCCGTTCGTCAACCCTCGCGACGCTTTTGATTTATAGGCGCGTATTCCCCCGGCGGCGTTGGCGCTCGCTGTAATGTGCTGCTAACAATTTGAAATCACGTGAATTACGCCGACGGAAACCTTTATCGTGGCCCAAGGTTTGCTTAATCCTTGAGTGTCACGCTTTCCGCGTGAAGGAGGAAAGAGGAACGGAGGTTGCTGAAATGGCGTCACGCGAATTCACGAAGATGCTTGCCGGCTATGGCCTGACGACGGCCAACATCCTCTACCGGATGCCCGATCATCCCGCGATTTTGCAGAACTACATCTGGCAGGATTACGACCTGCATCCGCATTTTCCGGAGCTGCGCAGGTTTCTCGATTTTTGGACGCGAAAGCTCGAAGGACCGCTGCACTCCATCGTCGTGGCGCATGCGAAACTCATCAAGCCCGCAGAAATGAAGATGGTTGGCGAGGAATACAGGTTGAACTGATCTATTCGCTTTCCTCGCGGGAGAGATCGCGGCGAAACGGGACGTGTTCGCCGTAGATCTCGATGGCTTCCGAAATCGCCGCGCGCTCCTGTTGCAGAAAGTCCGCGACCGCGCGCGCGAAGCGCTTGTCCGCGATGTAGTGCGACGACAATGTCGTCACGGGCGCATAGCCGCGCGCGAGCTTGTGTTCGCCCTGGGCGCCAGCCTCCACGCGGGACAGCCCACGCGAAATCGCGAACTCGATGGCTTGGTAGTAGCAGACCTCGAAATGCAGGAAGGGGTGGTGCTCGACCGCGCCCCAGTTGCGCCCGTACAGAGCATCGTCGCCGATGAAGTTAATGGCGCCTGCGATCCACTTCCCATTGCGCTTCGCCATGACGAGCAGGATGCGCTCGGCCATCGACGCGCCCACTTCGCTGAAAAACGCGCGCGTCAGATATGGCCGCCCCCACTTCCGGGAGCCGGTGTCCATGTAGAAGCGGAAGAACGCGTCCCAGTGGTCCTCGGTGATTTCAGCGCCGGTGAGCGCGTGAATCTCGATGCCGCTCGCTAGCGCGTCGCGGCGTTCGCGCTTCACGACCTTGCGTTTGCGCGACGCGAGATCGGCGAGGAAATCCTCGAACGTGGTGTACCCGCGATTGAAGAAGTGAAACTGTTTGCCCGTCCGCGAAAGAAAGCCCGCATCCTGCAAGGCGTCGCATTCGCTCTTCAGCGGAAAGGTCACATGAATGGATGAAGCGCCGGCTTGCTCGCGAACGGCCTTGAGGCCTGCGATCAGCGCGGCGCGCGCGTTCACCGCCCCGTCGCCGGGCCTTATCAGAAGCCGGCGGCCTTGCGCCGGGGTGAAGGGAACGCTGACCTGAAGCTTTGGATAGTAGCGCCCGCCGGCCCGCTCGTAGGCGTCGGCCCACGAATAGTCGAAGACGTATTCGCCCATGGAATGCGTCTTGAGATAGCAGGGCGCGCAGGCGACGAGGTCCCCGCCGCCGTCCTCCACCAGCACATGCATCGGCGCCCAGCCGGCGCGCGCCGTCGCGGAGCCCGACGTTTCGCAGGCGCTCAGAAAGGCGTGGGACAGAAACGGATTGAACCGCTCCTTTTGCGATTCATCCCCGGCGGCCGTCTCGAGGCCGGGCGGATTGGCGCAGGCGTCCCAAGAAGCCGCGTCGACGTCAGCGAGCGTCCTCGCGATGCGGATCGTGTACGCTGGAGTGGATGTGTCAGGTGAGGAATGCACGCGACAAGACTAGCGCGCGCAGACGGCGCGGCAAGCGCCCATCGTCGCGTAAAGGCTAGAGCGCGCCGGAAGCGATTTTCGGCAGACGCCGGAAGGCGGCGGATGCGCCCAGTCCCGCGCCAGCCATCAGGACGCCCATCAGGATGACGCCGCCGCGCGGCCCCAGCCCGCCGATGGCGAGCGACCAGAGGATGGGGCCCGCCGTCTGGCCGAGATAGAAGAAGGCCGAGTGCATCGCAAAGCACGACGATCGCGCGGCGGGGTCGATGTCCGCCACCTCGGCCTGCACCGAGTTATGGATCATGAAGAAGCCGATGCCGACGGCGCAGAAGAACACCGCTTCGGCCATCCAGTGCAGGCCGCTCGAATACGCCAGAAACCCCGCGCAGCCAACGAGGCCGCCCGCCGCCATCAGCGCCGGCCGAGACGCAACTTTGAGGAACAACGGCAGGAACAGCGACACGGTCAGCGAGCCCACCGCCATTCCCGCGATGATGATGCCGGCTTCGCGCGCGCCGCCGCCGTCTTGCATTTGCAGCACAGGCGCCACAAAGGGAAGGAAGCCGAACACCAGCCCCCCGGTCGCGAAGACGGTGGAATAGCAGGCCCACGAACGCGGATTGCGAAAGATGCGGCCGTAGATGTCGAATCCGGTGCGCAGGCCGAAACGGCCCTTTTCACCTTCCTTCGGTTCGCCGGGCAGCAGCAGCGTCGCAGCCGCTGCGGCGACGAGCAGGACCGCGCAGCACAGCCACATCACGCCGCGCCAGCCGATCGCCTCCGCCAGCACGCCTGCGAACACGGCGCCGGTGATCTGCCCGATGATGGCCGAGGCGACAAAGCGCGCGATCGCGATCTGCCGGCCGCGCGGGTACATGTCGCCGATCATCGCCATGCCCACGGGTATGAGGCCCGCGCCCGCTATTCCCGTGAGCATCCGGGCTGCCGCCAGCATCTTCAGGTCGCTGGCGAGCGCGCCCGCAGCGAGGCTCGACGCCGAGAGCCAGAGCGAAATCTTCAACAGGCGCGCCTTGCCGAAATGATCGCCCACCGGCCCCAAGACAGGTTGCGACAACGCGAAGGGCAGGGCGGCCGCCGATGCGAGCAGAACTACGGACGAAACGGGGACCATGAGGTCGTTCGCCACATCGACGGTCAGCGGATCGAGTATGCGGATCGCGACAGCGGCGGAAAAGCCGCAGAGCAGGAAGACGGCGAAAATCAAGCTGAGTTCTTTCGTGGCGTCGCCCGGCGTCTCATGGAAGCGGGCCTTCGAAAACCGCCTGGTCGGCGTAACGGCGCGCAATATCCCATTGCGCCGGCGTTCGCACGGTCCAGGTCATGACCGGCACGCTCAACTCGCTGCGAGCCAGGTGGACGGCGGCGTTCGGCAGGCCATTCACCCCGTGCGAGAGAAAATCGGGCCGCGTCTCGAGCCAGTGCAGGAGGCAGGCCATCGACTGCCGCATCGACGGCGACAGGAAACCCCATTCCGCCGGATCGAAGCTCGATTCGGTGACGACGCCGAGCGGAACGTCCGCGCAACCGCCGCTGCGGCGCAAATGCGCCACCACCGACGGATCAAAACTCTTCAACGCCGCCGCTCCGGCGTATTCGGCGGCGATCCGGGCGGCGCGTTGGGCGAGCCGCATGTCGCCGTCGAACCGGCTCTTGATCTCGACGATCACCGGAACCCGCCGCCCCACGCGCTCCAGGAATGCTGAAAGCGAAGGGATGTTTGCGTCCCCCGCGGCGCCGGCGAGCCGCACGCGCGCGAGGTCGGCCGCCGTTGCATCGCCGATCAAACCCGTCGCGTCCGTGAGCCGATCGAGCGTCTCGTCGTGAAATACGAAAGCCTCCCCATCGGCCGACATCTGCACATCGCATTCGATCGCGCATCCGCTTGCGATGGCCGCATCCGCCGCCGCGAACGAATTTTCGATGATCCCGCGCGAAGCGTCATGCAGCCCGCGATGGGAGATCGGGCGCGCAAATAGCCAGTCGAGCTTCACGGCTTGATCTCGAACATCGCCTCGATCTCGACCGCCGCGTCCATCGGCAGTTCCGCCACGCCCACCGTCGTTCGCGCATGACGGCCTTTCTTCGCGCCAAGGGCCGCGACCATGAAGTCCGAGGCGCCGTTCATGACCGCTGGAAGCGCATGAAACTTCGGCCCGGCGTTGATGAAGCCACAGAGCCGCACGCAGCGTTCGATCTTCGCCAGTGATCCGACGGCCTCCTTCGCCTGCGCAAGCACGTTGATGGCGCACAGGCGCGCCGCCGCCTGTCCGGCTTCGTTGAATATGTCGTGTCCGAGCTTTCCGGTGTGTTCCGGAGCGATCTTGCCATCCGGACCGAATGGCAGCTGGCCCGAAATGACGAGCAGCGAGCCCGTGACCACGAAGGGGACGTAGTTCGCCACGGGCGCTGCGGGCGCGGGAAGGCTCACGCCGAGATCCTTCAGTCGCGATTCAATGGTCGGCATGCGCAAATCTCCGTGGGCGTCCGATTATGCAGCTTGCGTCATCCGCGCCAAACCCTAATTTCGCCATGCGGCGCGGCCATGGGTTGGCCTCCCGCGGAGGAGAAGCATGCATTCAAGGATCAAGGCGCCCGCGCGCGTCGCCACGTTCGTCATGTTCCTCATGGCTGCGCCCGCGTTTGCTCAACAGGCCGCGACGCCGGACTCCCCGCTCGTTCCGCACCGCGCCGTCTACGACCTCAAGCTGCTCAAAGGCTCCGGCAGCAGCGCGCCGGTCGCGGCCAGCGGACGCATCGTGTACGACTTCACAGGCTCCGCCTGCGAGGGCTACACCGTCACCTTCCGCCAGTACACGGAACTGACGCCGCCTGAAGGCGAACAACGCTCCTCCGACATGCGCTCAACGACGTTCGAGAGCGCCGATCACAGAAGGCTGCGCTTCCGCGTCGAGCATCTCGACGGCAATCGCGTGACAAGCACGGTCGATGGAAACGCGATCAGGTCCGGCGACGGCGCGTTGTCTCTTGAACTGAAGCAGCCGCGGCCCATGAAGGCCGATCTCGATCAGGATGTCGTGTTTCCCACTGACATGATGATGCAGGCCCTGAAGGCGGCGCAAGCCGGTCAGCCGCTGCTCGCGCTGAAGGTTTTCGATGGCTCGGACGGCGGCGACAAGATTTATCACACGATGAGCGTCATCGGTAAGCCGACGACCGAACCCATGCCGGACGCGACGAAGGATGTCGCGGCGATGAAGAACATGCGGCGCTGGAACACGCGCGTCACCTATTTCGATGTCGAGAAGGTCGATGCGCCGCCGGTCTACACGCTCACCTTCCAGATGTGGGAGAATGGCGTTTCGAGCGATCTCATCATCGACTACGGCGATTTCCAGCTCAAGGGCGAGATGTCGAAGATCGATATGCTGCCTGTAGAAACCTGCCGGAAGTAGGCGCGCTTACTTTTCGCGCCGGGGTTGGAACAGAAGACCCCGCACGACTGCGCCGCGGCCAAACTTGTCGCGCAGCGCGTCTATTGCCGTCTCCGCAGCCTTCTCGCGCTTGACTTCAACGTCCGCCAGATCGCCCTGGTCCGCGTGCTCCTCTTCGTGCAGGCTGGAGACGCCGACGCCGATGAGGCGGAACCGCGTGCCATCCGCCTCCTTGTCGAGCAGAGCGCGCGCGGCCTCGAATATGCGGCCCGAGAGTTGCGTGGGCTCGGGCAGGGTGCGGGCGCGGGTCCGAAGCTTGAAGTCGGCGGTCTTGAGTTTCAGCGTCACGGTTTCACCACCGATGCCCTGTGCTTTCAGGCGTGCCGAAACCTTTTCGCTCAGGGCCAGCAGGACGCGCGTCAGCGTCTGTGCGTCCGCCACGTCGTCGTCGAACGTGGTTTCGGACGAAACGCTTTTCGTTTCACGATCCGGCGAGACCTTGCGGTCGTCGACGCCGTTGGCGAGCCGCCACAGGCGCTGCCCCTCGCCGCCGAGACGGCGCATGAAGTCCGCCTCGCTCATCGCCTGTATGTCGCCGATGGTCCGGAATCCGTCACGCGCGAGGCGTTCCTGCGCGACGGCGCCCACGCCCCAGATGAGGCCGACGGGCTTCGACGCGAGGAATTCTTTCGCTTCGGCGCGCCCGATGATTGCGTAGCCGCGCGGCTTGTCGAGATCGGATGCGATCTTCGCCAGAAACTTGCAGTAGCTCAAGCCGACGGAAACCGAGATGCCAATCTCCTTTTCGACGCGCCGCGCAAAGCGCGCGAGCGTGTAGGCTGGCGGCGCCTGGTGCAGCCGTTCGGTTCCGGTGAGGTCGAGAAAGGCTTCGTCGATGGATAGCGGCTCAACGAGAGGCGTAAGGTCCAGCATCATCGCGCGCACCTGCCGTCCCACCTCGAGGTAGAGAGCCATATTGGGCTTGCGCACGACCGCCTCCGGGCACAGGGCCAGCGCCTTGAACATCGGCATCGCGGAGCGTACGCCGAACGTGCGCGCGATGTAGCAGCAGGTCGATACGACGCCGCGTTTGCCTCCGCCAATGATGAGCGGCCTGTCGCGCAGCGAAGGATCGTCGCGCTTCTCCACCGCTGCATAAAAGGCGTCGCAATCGATATGCGCGATGGACAGCGCATCGCGTTCGGGATGCGCGACGAGCCGCGGCGATCCGCACTCCGCGCACCGTCGCGCCGCCGGTTCCGCCTGCTGCGCGAGGCAGTCCCGGCAGAAAGGCGGCGGGGCGGCGTTCACCAGTCCTCGCCCTGCGGGCCGGCCAGCAGGCGCTGCGCGGCGGCCACAGCTTCCGGCGCAAGCGCCTGTTCTGCGGCGAATCCGACAAGCAAGGCCTCATCCGCGCACACGTAGTCGAGCACGCCGCCCGCGAACCCGGGCTTGCCGGCCTCCGCCCGCAGACCCGACGGATCAAGCCCGGTGACGGCGAGGAACCTTTCCAGCCGCCCGGCGTCCGCCGCGATGTGTGCCAAGGCCGAAATAGCAAGCATTTCAGCATCTTCTTGCCGCATTCGCGGGCGAAGACCGTGGGGCGCGAGGGGTGGCTTGCTGATTCTCATTTCGTCAATGTTCGTGAGCTAGGCTTCCCGAACGTCGCCGCCGGTGCGGCTCCAGGAGATGCGCGGTTCGTCCGCCGGGATTCGTAATGACCAAGACTGTCCTCATCGTAGAAGACAATGAGCTCAACATGAAGCTCTTCAACGATCTTCTCGAGGCGCACGGCTATCGCACGGTGCAGACCCGCGACGGCAAGGAGGCGGTTCCCCTCGCGCGCGAACATCGCCCGGACCTGATCCTGATGGACATTCAGTTGCCGGAGGTCTCCGGCCTGCAGGTCACGCAATGGCTGAAGGAAGACGCCAGCCTGCGCGATATTCCGGTCATCGCCGTCACCGCCTTCGCGATGAAGGGCGACGAGGAGAAAATCCGCCAGGGCGGATGCGAAGCATATTTGTCGAAACCGATTTCAGTCGCGAAATTTCTTGAAACCGTCCGCAACTATGCGGGGGGCGCCTGAGGGTAATTTTTTCATGACCGCACGGGTTTTGGTCGTTGATGACCTGCTGCCGAACATCAAACTCCTCGAAGCGCGCCTGAGCGCCGAATATTTCGACGTCCTTTCCGCCATGAATGGTCCCGACGCGCTGTCGGTGTGCCTGGAAGGGCGTTGCGACATCGTGCTGCTCGACGTGATGATGCCCGGCATGGATGGGCTTGAAGTCTGCCGCAGGCTCAAAGGCAATCCTGCGACGGCTCATATTCCCGTCGTGATGGTGACTGCGCTCGATCAGCCGGCCGATCGCGTGCGCGGCCTCGACGCTGGCGCGGACGATTTCCTGACGAAGCCCGTCGACGAAGTCGCCCTCATAGCCCGCGTGCGATCGCTTGCCCGCCTCAAGGTGACGCTCGACGAATTGCGCAGCCGTTGCGCCACGGCGGCGGGTCTCGGAGCGTCCGCCAGACTCAGCGAAGCCGTCAACGACCCTGGGCAAAATGGCCGTGTGCTCCTGGTCGACGACCGCGTGAACTCATCCCGCTGGATCGAGGGCGCGCTGCGGGGGCGCCATTCGCTCGACGTTGAGGCCGATCCCGCCATGGCGGGCGACCGCGCCGCCGCCGGCGATTACGAACTGATCATCGTGTCGCTGAACCTGACGGGCCATGACGGGCTGCGCATCTGCGGGCATCTGCGCTCGATGGAGCAGACCCGCCAGACGCCGATCCTGATGATCGCGGAAATGGACGATCGCGAGCGCGTCCTGCGCGGCCTCGACATGGGTGTGAACGACTATCTCGCCCGCCCGATCGACCGGAACGAACTCATTGCCCGCGTGCGCACCCAATTGCGCCGCAAGCGTTACGCCGACGCGTTGCGCACCACCCTGACGGATTCCATCAACGCCGCCCTCGTCGACGCGCTGACCGGACTCTATAATCGCCGGTACCTCGAAACGCATCTCGCCGGAATGCTCGACCTGGCGGTCAGCCGCGCCAGTTCGCTGTCGCTGATGGTCCTCGACATCGATCACTTCAAGTCGATCAACGACACCTGGGGGCACGATGCGGGGGACGAGGTCCTTCGCGCTTTCGCGCAGCGCGTGAAACGCGGCGTCCGTGAGGCCGACCTCGTCTGCCGGCTTGGCGGCGAGGAGTTCGTTGTCATCATGCCGGAGGCCGAACAGCGTTACGCCGCCTCGATCGCGGAGCGGGTCCGGCAGCTTGTGGAGGCCGAGCCATTCGCGATCCAGGGCGGCGCGAAAGAAATACGGGTGACGGTTTCCATCGGTCTCGCTGAAGCGCGCGGCGACCGCAGCCCGGACGCCTTCTTCCGCCGCGCCGACAGGGCGCTCTACCGCTCCAAGCACGAAGGGCGAAATCGCGTAACCCTCGACGCTGCGTAGGGTTGCGCCGCAATTTCGTCGCGTTGCGGGGTGAAACGGTGCTATGAATTTTCAGATTGATTCGCGTTTTGTTTCGCTCGGACGAGGTTGCATCCGGGATTTACCGTGAACATTAATCACCAGTCACGGTTGCGATTGTCCATCATGCGCAGCCGAGATACAGTTTCGTTATAGCCCGCCTGCAAGGGCGAGGCGCTGAAAAACCCCTCGGAGTGCTCAGGTCCGCCGCATCTCCTGGGTCCGTGGGGCAGGCCGGTCGGCGCGGTTCAGGAGTGGCCTCCTCGGAATCGCGCTTGACCGGCCACTTTTTTGTGCCTTGCGCCAGCATCCGTTTCATAAACAAAAAGGGCCGCAGTGAGCGGCCCCCGACGCACGCCAGTCAGCGAAGATTACTTGATCTTCGCTTCCTTGAACTCCACGTGCTTCTTGGCCACCGGATCGTACTTGCGGTAGCTGAGCTTCTCGGTCTTGGTGCGCGCGTTCTTGGACGTCACGTAGAAATAGCCGGTGTCCGCGGTGGAGACGAGCTTGATCTTGATGTTGGCGGCCTTGGCCATTGTTCGATCCGATCTATGGATGGAAATTCTGCGCGCAAAATACGGATGGCGGCGCGTAAGTCAAGGAGGCGGGGGCTAAAGAACGTCGCGCCGCCAGCCGCCGGGGCCGACGCGATACCAGGGCGCGGGCATCCAGTGGGGCAGGCCGGCGGCCAGCCGTTTTTCGAGTTCCCGCAGAACGACATTCGTGATCACGGCAAGGTCAAGTCGCTGCGCCTCGTCGAGGGCGACCCATGCTGTTTCGACCAGCTCCCGGTCCGGCCCAACTGCCCCCGGCATTTCGCCGCATAGCGCCGAAGCGTCCACGGCGAAGAAGGCGGTATCGTAGCGCATCGGCAGCCGCGGCGGCGTGGTCGCCCGCGCGATGAAATGCAGCGGCTCGAGATCCGGGTACACGCCCTGTTCGGCGAAAGCGAGCCATGCCGCCGGAGCAGCCGCCGGCGCGCCATGTTCGCGGGTGCCGAGAAGCAGTCCGGTCTCCTCGAAGGTCTCGCGGATGGCTGCAAGCGCCAGCGCCCGCGGTGCGCCGGGCGAAGCGGGGGCGATTCGCGCAAGCCTGGCTTCGACCGGTCCAGCCAGCGCGCCTGCGACGTTCATGCGGCGGTCGCCGGGGTCGAGCCGGCCGCCGGGGAAGCAGTATTTCCCCGGCATGAAGCGATCCGCCGGGCTGCGGCGGCCCATCAGCACTTTCGGCCGCCTGCCGGACCGGTCGACGATGATGAGCGTCGAGGCAAGACGCGGACGCGCCCCGGAAGGCGGCTGCTTGCGCAGGCGTTCCCAGACGCGCTCGTTCAGAATTGGAGAGTAGTCGTCGAGATCAGGCGGACAGGTCACGGGTTTCGGGGGCCTTGCTGCGGCTCGCGATCGACGGAAGCGTCGTCCCGAACCCGTGCATCCTGAGCGCCCATTGGTAACCGATCAAGGCTCCCTTTATGCAGGGCAGCAGCCAGAGCGACAGCAGAATGGCGAGGAGCGGCCAGAGCACCATGTGAATCCACATATCGAGCTGCGGCCAACGCTCGTCCGCGAACATCAGCATCGCGGCCACGATATGGCCGACCACGAAGATGGTGAGATAGGGCGGCGCATCATCCGCGCGTTGATGATGAAGCTCCTCGCCGCAAGTCGGGCAGGCGTCGTTCACCTTGAGATAAGCGCGGAATATCTTGCCCTCGCCGCACTGGGGGCAGCGGCCGGAAAAGCCGCGCCGCGCGGCCGGCCACCAGGCGCGATCCGCCTCGGCTGCGGAGGCGGCAGCCTCCTCGCGCATGTCTCTCGCCAATGACATCGACTTCTCCGCTAGCGCCGGCGCCCATGATTCTTGTTTGAGCCGGTCCCTGTGCGCGAATGTGGTCGCGCCACTTGTTTGCGGGAAGGTGTCTTCTTGTCGCGCCCGGCCGGCTTGCGCGATTTGGCCGCAGCTCCGCGCACGCGATGGCGTCCTTCGCTCAGCACCTCGAAGCGCAGCGCGCCGGCGAATGGCGCAGCCTCCACGAGCCGCACCTCGACGGTGTCGCCCATGCGGTACGTCTCGCCGGTTCGCGAGCCTACAAGCGCATGGAGGTGCTCTTCGTGCTTGAAATAGTCGTTCCCGAGAGTCGATGCGGGCACAAAACCGTCCGCGCCGGTGTCCTCGAGCTTCACGAAAAGCCCCGACCGCGTGACCCCGGAGATGCGTCCGGTGAACGCGGCCCCGACCTGTTCGGACAGGAAGGTGGCGATGAGGCGGTCCTTCGTCTCCCGTTCCGCGGTCATGGCGCGTCGTTCGGCCGCAGAGATGCGGGCGGCGACTTCGGCGAGTTCCTCCGGGTCGACGTTCGGCAACCCGTCGGCGCCTAACTTCATCGCCCGGATCAGGCCGCGGTGGACGATGAGGTCCGCATAGCGGCGAATGGGCGATGTGAAGTGCGCATAGCGCCGCAAGTTGAGTCCGAAGTGGCCGTAGTTTTCGGACACGTATTCGGCCTGCGCCTGGCTGCGCAGCACCACTTCGTTGACGATGTGCTCGTGCTCCGTCTCGCGAACCCGCTCCAGAATGCCGTTGAAACTGGCGGGCCGCAGCGTCTGCCCCTTCGGCAGCTTGATGTCGATGGTCGAGAGGAACTCGCTCAAGCCATGCACCTTCTCGACCGATGGCGCATCATGCGCGCGATAGATCAGCGGCTGCCCGCGGCTTTCGAGCGTTTCCGCCGCGGCCACGTTGGCGAGGATCATGAACTCCTCGATCAGCCGGTGCGCATCGAGGCGCGGCGGCGTCAAAACCTTGTCGACCTTTCCTTCCGGTGTGAGTATCAGCTTGCGCTCCGGCAGATCCAGATCGAGCGGCTGACGATGCCGACGCGCGATGCGCAGCGCGTGATACGCCTCCCACAGCGGCTTCAGTACGGACTCAAGTAGCGGCTTCGTCAGATCGTCCGGCCAGCCGTCAATCGCGGCCTGCGCCTGAGGATATGCGATCTTGGCGGCCGAGCGCATCATCACGCGATGGAAGGTGTGACGCAGCTTGCGCCCTTCCTTGGTGATGATCATGCGCACGGCGAGAGCCGGGCGATCCTCGTTCGGGCGCAGCGAACACAGGTCGTTAGAGATGCGCTCCGGCAACATGGGAACGACGCGGTCGGGGAAATAGACCGAGTTGCCCCGGTCCAGCGCCTCCCGGTCGAGCGCCGAGCCCGGCGTCACGTAGGCGGCGACATCGGCGATGGCGACGGTAAGCACGAAGCCGCCCTGGTTTTCCGGGTCGTCGTCCGCGCGCGCATGAACGGCGTCGTCGTGATCCTTCGCGTCGGCGGGGTCGATGGTGACGAGCGGCAGGTCGCGCCAGTCTTCGCGCCCGGCCATTTTCGCCGCCTTCGCCTTCTCCGCTTCCGCCAGCGTCTCCGGCCTGAAGACGTGGGGAATGCCGTGCGTATAGAGCGCGATCTGCGAAATCGCGCGTTCGTTGTCGATGGCGCCGATGCGCTCCTTCACCTTCGCCACGGGGCGATGGCCCCGTCCGCCCGGCGCGACGTCCACCGACACAAGATCGCCATCGCGCGCGTCGCCCTCGGCGCCTGGCAGGATCGTCAGTTCGCGGTCGAGGTTCTTCTTGTCGATTGGCAGCAGTAGCCCGCCGCCCTGCGGCAGGGCGCGGAACACGCCGAGTTGCTGCGGACGCGATTTCGCGAGCAGCTTGATGACGCGGCCCGAGTATTGTGGCTCGCCCCTGCGCGCGTCGCGATTGAGTTCCGTGCGGATGAGCGCGCGGTCGCCGACGCCCGCGGCAGGCTGGCCCGGACGTCCCTTGCGCGGCGTGTAGACGGCGATGCGTGGCGGCGCGCCGTGCTCGTCCTCGTTCCATTCGACAGGCCGCGCGACAAGTTCTCCGTCGGCGTCACGCCCGGTGATGTCGGCGAGGACGACCGAAGGCAACTGCCCCTTCTTGTGGAGGGTGCGCCCGCGCTTTTCGACCGCGCCTTCCGCTTCCAGTTCCTTCAGGATGCGCTTGAGCGGAATACGGTCGGCGCCCTTGAGGCCGAACGCGCGGGCGATCTCGCGCTTGCCGATCTTGTCCGGCAGCGAGCGGCCTTCCTGTTCCGCGGCGGCGCGCTCACGGGCGATGAAGGCGAGGATGTCTTCGCGGCTGGGGAGTGGCGTTTCCGGGGCGGGGCGTTTGACCAAGGCGAACCTGCTTCCTGCGGGCACGGCAAAACGCCGCGTCCGCGCAACGGGTTCATTGTATCAGCGGGAGCAAGGCCGCGTCAGCGCCCCTTTTGCGCCTGCGCGCGGGCAAGCGCCTCCGCCAGCGCGCCGCCGAGCGCGCCCACGCCGCCGGCCTTGGCGCCGCCACCGCCCGCGTTCGCAGGCCGGGACGATTGCGGCGTGCGGGAGGGCTGCGACCGCTGGACCGCGTCCCGCTGCGGCGTGCGCGCCGCGTCGTCGTCCAGTCGCATCGTGAGCGAGATGCGCTTGCGGGCCTTGTCGACCTCCAGCACCTTCACCTTCACAATGTCGCCCGGCTTGGCCGCCTCGCGCGGGTCCTTGATGAAGGTGCGCGACATGGCCGAGATGTGGACGAGACCGTCCTGATGCACGCCAATGTCGACGAAGGCGCCGAAGGCGGCGACGTTCGTAACGACGCCTTCGAGGATCATTCCGGGACGCAAGTCGTCGAGCGTCTCGACGCCTTCCTTGAATTCCGCCGTCTTGAACGCGGGACGCGGATCGCGGCCCGGCTTTTCGAGTTCACGCAGAATGTCGGTGACGGTCGGCACGCCGAACTTCTCGTCGGTGAACTTCTGCGGCGACAGGCCACGCAGAGTCTTCGCGTCGCCGATCAGCACCTTGATGTCGCTCTTCGTCGCTTCGAGAATGCGCCGCACGACAGGATAGGCTTCCGGGTGCACGCTTGAGGAATCGAGCGGGTCGTCGCCGCCCACGATGCGTAAAAAGCCCGCGCATTGCTCGAACGCCTTCGGACCGAGCCGCGGCACTTTCTTGAGGTCCGAGCGCGTGCGGAATGCCCCGTTCTCATCGCGATGCTGCACGATGTTCTGCGCCAGGCTTTCGCCGACGCCGGACACGCGCGCGAGCAACGGCGCCGAAGCGGTGTTCACGTCCACACCGACCGCGTTCACGCAATCCTCAACCACCGCGTCCAGCGAGCGCGACAGCTTGTGTTCCGCGATGTCGTGCTGGTACTGGCCGACGCCGATCGACTTGGGGTCGATCTTCACGAGTTCCGCGAGCGGGTCCTGCAGGCGGCGCGCGATGGAGACTGCGCCGCGCAGCGTCACGTCGAGCTTCGGCAATTCCTGCGCCGCATAGGCGGACGCGGAATAGACCGATGCGCCGGCTTCCGACACCATCGCCTTCGTGAGCTTCAGTTCCGGATATTTCTTCAGGAGATCCTGCGCGAGCTTCTCGGTTTCACGCGAGGCGGTGCCATTGCCGATTGCGAGCAGGTCGACCTTGTGCCGCGCGCACAACGCTGCAAGCACAGTGATCGACTGATCCCACTGACGCTGCGGCTCGTGGGGATAGATCGTCGCGGTGTCCACCACCTTGCCCGTCGCATCGACGACGGCGACCTTCACGCCGGTGCGAAAGCCCGGATCGAGCCCCATCGTCGCGCGTGTGCCGGCGGGGGAAGCGAGCAGAAGATCACGCAGGTTGCCGGCGAACACCTTGACCGCATCGTCCTCGGCGTTCTGGAACAGCCGCACGCGCAGATCAACGGACAGCGACGACTGTATGCGATAGCGCCATGCGTAGCGAACGCAGTCGCGCAACCATTTGTCGGCGGGACGGCCGAGATCGGCGATGCCGAATTTCGCCGCGATGCGGTTCTCGTAAAGACCCGGGCGGTCTGTTGGAGCGTCAGGCTCGGCTTCGAGCGCGACGTCGAGAAACTCCTCCTTCTCGCCGCGGAACAGCGCGAGAATGCGATGCGACGGGAGTTTATGCAGCGGTTCGGCGAAGTCGAAATAATCGGAGAATTTCGCGCCCGCGGTTTGTTTGCCGTCGCGCACTTTCGAGACGATCCGGCCGCCCGTCCAGAATGCTTCGCGCAGCGCGCCGATGAGTTCCGCATTCTCCGAGAAGCGTTCGACGAGAATGGCGCGCGCGCCTTCAAGCGCGGCGTCGACGGTTGCGACTTCCTTCTCCGCGTTCACAAAAGCCGTCGCCGCTTCGCGTGGATCGTTCTTCGGGTCGCCCAGCAGAAGATCGGCAAGCGGTTCGAGGCCCGCTTCGCGGGCGATCATCGCCTTGGTGCGGCGCTTGGGCTTGTAGGGAAGATAGATGTCCTCGAGCCGCGCCTTGCTGTCGGCGTCCATGATCTTGGCGCGCAGGGCGTCGTCCAGCTTGCCCTGGGACTCGATGCTGTCGAGGATCTGCTTGCGGCGATCCTCCAGTTCGCGCAGATAGCGCAACCGCTCGTCGAGCGTGCGCAGTTGGGTGTCGTCGAGAGCGCCCGTGACTTCCTTGCGATAGCGCGCGATGAAGGGAACGGTCGCGCCGCCGTCGAGAAGCTCCACGGCGGCTGTAACCTGCCGCTCCGCGACGCCGAGTTCTTCCGCAATCCGCAACGCAATCGACTTCATCAAACCTGCTCCATCCGGGGCGCGAGGCGGTGTGTCCCGCGCCCGTTTCGCCACGCATTTAGGGAGCCGGGAGGCGTCGCGTCAAAGGATTGACAGAGGTGATTCTGTGGATTGAGACGCGGGCTCTGCTTCAGGCCTCGCCATTCTCGTTCTGCATCGACTGCATGATCCTGATCTTTTCACGCAGGGCGATCACCTGACCGTTCAGCGTGGACGCGACAGCCGGGGGCGGGGCGCTGCGAAGAACGTCGTCATAATAGGTGAGTATCCGCTCCTCGCCATCGATCAGCCCGGGCAGGACGCTCTCATCGAGACCGTTCATCAGGGACCGGATCTTGAAAATCGTCCGGTGCACGGTCGTGAGGAACGATCCGCTTTCGTCGGGCGTCTCGCCGGCCTCCCGCAGGCGCTCGTCGATCTCGTGATGATGCCGGTCGCGAAGCGCGATCATCTCGCGAAGCAGCGCCGTTAAACCGCCGTCGTCTGCATCGCGCAACGCCTCGTCATAGCCGTTGCGGCTGTCGACAAGAACCGTGTGAAGCTTCTTCAGTGACTCGAGGTATTCGGGCATGGCGCTCTCCTCTCAGCCAAGCTGAAACGCAGCTGAGAGGCGTCCGTTCCGGGTCTCGGCGGCGCCTGCCTACTTCTTCGCCGCCTTTTTCGCGGCCTTCTTGGCCGGAGCCTTCTTCGCTGACGAGGTCTTCTTGGCGGGAGCCGCTTTCTTCGCCGGCGCGCTCTTCTTGGCGCCCGTCTTCTTCGCCGCCCCTTTTTTCGCGCCGCCATCCTTGCTCGAGGATTTACCCTTCGCCTTGGCTGGCCCGCCCTTCTCGTTGATCCATTCGATGGCGTCGGCGAGCGTCACGTTCTCGATGTTGAGCGACTTCGGAACGTTTGCGTACACCTTGCCGACCGCGACGTAAGGTCCGTAGCGGCCCTCGCGCAGCGTGATCGTGCCGCCTTCGGGATGCTCGCCGAGCACCTTGCCGCTTTCCGCGCTCTCGCCCGAGGCCTTCGCGTTGAGAAGCGCAATCGCTTCCTCGAGCGTGATGGCCTCCTGCGACTTGTCCTTCGGCAGCGTGGCGTTGACCTTGCCCCAGTTGACGTAGGGGCCGTATCTGCCCGCCTTCACGGTGACCTTGCCGCCGGAGGGATGTTCGCCGAGTTCGCGGCCCGGCGCCGCCTGTCCGAAGCGGCCACGTCCGCCGCCGCCCTGTTCCTTCGTGACGATGAGGTCGATGGCCCGGTTCGCGCCGATCTCGAGCACGTCATCGTCGCGGCCGATGTTCGCGTAGGTCTTGCCGTGCTGCACGTAGGGGCCGAAGCGACCGATGCCTGCGAGGATCGGTTCGCCGGTCGTGGGATGTTTCGCGACCTCGCGCGGCAGCGAGAGAAGCGCGAGCGCCTTTTCAAGGGTGACGTCGTCCTTGCCCATGCCCTTCGGCAGGGACGAACGTTTCGGCTTCTCGCCTTCGCCAAGCTGTATGTAGGGGCCAAAACGCCCGTCGCGCAGTGTGACCTCCAGACCCGTGACGGGGTCTTCCCCGAGCACGCGAACGCCCGGGCGGTCGCCCTCCGAGCCTGTCTCGCCAGTCGCCTGCTGCGCCAACGTGCGGGTGTAGCGGCACTCGGGATAGTTCGAGCAGCCGACAAACGCGCCGAACTTCCCAAGCTTCAAAGACAGCTGGCCGTTGCCGCAGGAAGGGCACGCGCGCGGATCGCCCCCGTCCCCTTTCTTCGGGAAGAGGTGCGGCCCGAGAAGTTCGTTCAGATTGTCGAGAACCTCCGTCGTGCGGAGATCCTTGATCTCGTCAACGGAACCGGAGAAATCCCGCCAGAAATCGCGCAGGACTTCCTTCCAGTCGATTTCGTTGTTGGCGACGAGATCGAGCTTTTCTTCAAGACCCGCCGTGAAGTCGTACTCCACGTAGCGGCGGAAGAAGCTTTCGAGAAAGGCGATGACGAGCCGGCCCTTGTCCTCGGGGATTAGGCGCTTCTTGTCGAGCCGCACGTATTCCCGGTCGCGCAGCACGGCCAGCGTCGAGGCGTAGGTGGAGGGCCGGCCAATGCCGAGTTCCTCCATGCGCTTGACAAGCGTCGCTTCGGTATAGCGCGGCGGCGGTTCGGTGAAATGCTGCGCGACATCGATCTTCTCGCGCGCTAGCGAGTCGCCTGCGGCCATCGGCGGCAGGCGGCTGCCTTCCTCGTCCTCTTCGTCGTCCTTGCCTTCCTGATAGAGGGCAAGGAAGCCATCGAAGCGCACGACCTGGCCCGTCGCGCGCAAATCCACGCGCTTGTACTTGCCGCCCGTCACGTCGGCGGCGATCTCGACGGTCGTCCGCTCGAGTTCCGCGGACTCCATCTGGCTCGCAATCGTGCGCGTCCAGATGAGTTCGTAGAGGCGCAGCTGGTCCTTATCGAGCGCCTTCGACAGCTGGCGGGGCAGGCGCCCCATTTCGGTCGGGCGGATCGCTTCATGCGCTTCCTGCGCGTTCTTCTGCTTGGTCGTATATTTGCGCGGAACCTGCGGCACGTATTTCGGACCGTATTCCTTTTCGATCACGCGGCGCGCGGCGGCGATGGCTTCCGGCGCCACGTCCACGCCGTCCGTTCGCATATAGGTAATGAGGCCGACCGTCTCGCCGCCAAGATCGACGCCTTCGTAGAGGCGCTGCGCCACGCGCATCGTATGCGCCGGGGCGAAGCCAAGCTTGCGCGACGCCTCCTGCTGAAGCGTCGAGGTGGTGAAGGGCGCCCATGGGTGGCGTTTGGCTGGCTTCGCCTCCACGGAGACGACGCTGAACTTCGCCTTCTCAAGCGCGTCGCGGAAAGCGTTCGCTTCGTCGGCCGTGCCGACGTCGAGGCGCTGGATGCGCTTTCCGTCAGCTCCGACGAGCCGCGCCACGAAGGGCGCAGCGTCCTTCGTCTTCAGGTGCGCGGCGATGGACCAGTATTCGCGCGAAACGAATTTCTCGATTTCCAGTTCGCGGTCGCAGACGAGGCGCAGCGCGACGGACTGCACGCGGCCGGCTGAGCGGGCGCCCGGCAGCTTGCGCCACAGCACGGGCGACAGCGTGAAGCCGACGAGGTAATCGAGCGCGCGGCGCGCCAGGTATGCGTCGACGAGCGCAGCGTCCACCTCGCGAGGGTTGCGCATCGCTTCCAGGATGGCGCCCTTGGTGATCGCGTTGAATACGACCCGCTGGATCGTCTTGTCCTTGAGAACCCGCTTGCCCCGCAGAACCTCCAGAACGTGCCAGGAAATCGCCTCGCCTTCGCGGTCGGGGTCGGTGGCGAGAATGACCGTGTCCGCGTCCTTCACCGCACGGGCGATGTCCGACAGGCGCTTGGCGGACTTGCCGTCAACCTCCCATTGCATCGCGAAGTCCTGCTCGGGATCGACGGAGCCGTCCTTGGCGGGCAGATCGCGGACATGGCCGAACGAGGCGAGGACCTCGTAGTCCCTGCCGAGATACTTGTTGATCGTCTTGGCCTTGGCCGGAGATTCGACGATGACGACGGCGTTCATGAGTCCGGGGTCCTCCAGGCCAACGGCCTGAAATGCAAAAGAAAACTCTCCGCGGAAAAGGGCGGTCGACCGCTCGTTCCATTGAGGTGCGAGCTTGTCATTTCGGCCGGGAACATGGTGGACGCCCCCGGCTCTGTCAAATGACGCCCCCACGAGGCCGCCGCCGGCAGGCGTTTACAAAGGCCGCTCTCAGGCGGATGATCCTCCCAAAAGCGGGGAGGATTCCATGAGGCGACGGGCTGCGCGGCTTTGCGTATTGGCGGCGTTTTCGGCCGCGTCTCTGATCTGTCCGGCTTTGGCGCAGGACAAGGGCGCGGCGGAGTTTTTCAAGGGGCGCAACGTCTCCGTTTTCATCGGCTTCGGACCGGGCGGCGGCTACGACATGTCCGCCCGCACGCTCGCGCGCCACATGGGCCGGCATATACCGGGCGAGCCGAGCCTCGTGCCCCGCAACATGCCCGGAGCCGGCAGCCTGCAACTCGCCAACTACCTTTATACAGTCGCCCCGAAAGACGGCTCTGAATTCGGCGTCTTCGGGCGCACCGTGCCGCTTGATCCGCTCATGGGCACGAAAGGCGCGAACTACGATCCGCGCCAGTTCACGTGGCTCGGCTCCACGTCGAACGAAGTGTCGACCTGCGTTTCCTGGAATACGTCGCCGGTGAAGACGTTCGAGGATGTGCGCAAGCATGAATTGTCCGTCGGCGCGGCAGGGCCGACCTCGCCTTCCGCCACCTTCCCGAACATCCTGAACGGCGTGCTGGGCACGAAATTCAAGGTGATCGCGGGCTATACCGGGAGCGCGGCCATCCTGACGGCCATGGAGTCGGGAGAACTGAGCGGCTTTTGCTCGTGGGGATGGGTTCCGATGATGGCGCAACGCCCGGACTGGGTGCGCGACAGGAAGGTCAACGTCTTCGTGCAGCTTGGCTTGCGCAAGCATCCCGATCATCCGGGCGTGCCGCTGGCTCTTGACTTCGCGCGCAGCAACGAAGAGCGCGACGTGCTGGAGTTTGTCTTCGCGCCCCAGGTTTTCGCGCGCCCCTTCGCCGCGCCGCCGAAGCTCGCGCCCGAACGCGCCGCCACCTTGCGCCAGGCGTTTTCCGCGACCGTCAAGGACCCAGCCTTTGTCGCGGAGGCCGAGAAGCTCGGGCTAGAGCCGGAGCTTGTGACCTGGGAGGAGATGGAGAAGCTCATCGACGGCTTCTACAAGGCGCCTCCGGCGATCGTGGCGCGCGCGCGGGAGGCGATGACCGGGAAGTAGCTCCGGCTTTTCCGGTGCGTATCCGGGCGAGGCCGCTTGCGGGGCCCGGCCGGGCTGGCCTATGAGGCTCTAATGCGCGCGCCTTTCCCCCATCGGCACCTGCTCGGCATAGACGGGCTGACCCGGCCGGAGATCGAAGTCCTTCTCGACATGGCTGAGGAGGCTGTCGAGGTTTCCCGACGCGTCGACAAGAAGCGCTCGATTCTCAGCGGACGCACGCTGATCAATCTCTTCTTCGAACCATCCACGCGCACGCAGGCCTCTTTCGAACTCGCCGGCAAGCGCCTTGGCGCGGACGTGATGAATATGTCGGTGGCCACATCGTCCGTGACAAAGGGCGAGACGCTCATCGACACGGCGGTGACCTTGAATTCGATGCGCCCGGACGTGATCGTCGTGCGTCATCACCACTCCGGCGCGGTCCATCTGCTCGCGCGCAAGGTCTCCTGCTGCGTCGTCAATGCGGGCGACGGCAGTCACGAACATCCCACGCAAGCGCTTCTTGACGCATTGACGATCCGCCGCAACAAGGGCCGGATCGATGGGCTGACGGTCGCGATCTGCGGCGACGTCCTGCATTCACGCGTGGCGCGCTCCAACATGATCCTGCTGACTCAATTGGGCGCTCGCGTTCGCGTTGTCGCGCCCTCGACGCTCCTGCCGCCGGGGGTGGAGCGCATGGGCGTGGAAGCGCACCGCACGATGGAGAGCGGCCTTCGCGGCGCCGACATCGTGATGATGCTGCGCCTGCAACGTGAGCGCATGGACGGCGCATTCGTGCCGTCGCTGAAGGAGTATGCGCGCTTCTATGGCCTCGACGAGGCCAAACTTGCTTGGGCGAAGCCCGACGCGCTCGTCATGCACCCGGGTCCGATCAATCGCGGCGTCGAGATCGCCTCCGCCGTGGCCGACGGTCCGCGTTCCCTCATCAACGAACAGGTTGAGATGGGCGTCGCTGTGCGCATGGCGGTGCTGGAGGCGCTCGCCCAGAACCTTCCGAACAGGTGACGCGATGAGCGAACCGACATCCGCCGCCGCCTTCATCAACGCCCGCCTTCTCGACCCCGAGACGGGCCGGATCGAGAATGGCGGCGTCTTTGCCGATGACGGGGCGATCGTCGACTTCGGCGCCAAGGTGACGCGCGCCAACGTCGGCTCCCGCACACAGATCATCGACTGCGGCGGCGACATCGTCTGTCCGGGCCTCATCGACATGAGCGCCTTTGTCGGCGAGCCAGGCGCAACCCATCGCGAGACGCTCGCCACAGCCAGCGCGGCGGCGGCGGCGGGCGGCGTGACCACGGTGCTCGCGCGCCCCGACACAAATCCCCCGGTCGATGGCGCGGCCGCCGTCGACTATCTGATGCGCCGTGCGCGCGACACTGCGAAGGTGCGCATCCTGCCGTGCGCCGCGCTCACACGCGGCTTGCAGGGCAAGGAAATCGCCGAGATCGGACTTCTCCAGGACGCCGGCGCCATCGCTTTTTCCAATGGCCCGCATTCGGTCGCGTCGTCGCAGGTGATGCGCCGGGCGCTGACCTATGCGCGCGACTTCGGCGCGCTCGTCATTCACACCGCCGAAGATCCCGATCTTGCCCGTGCGGGCGTGATGAACGAGGGCGAGTTCGCAAGCCGCCTGGGTCTTCCCGGCGTGCCGGCGGAAGCCGAAGCGATCATGCTCGGCAGGGACATGCGGCTTGTCGCATTGACGTTTGGTCACGACCCGGGCGCGCATAATGGCGCGCGGTATCATTCGGCGCTGGTCACGACACGTTTTTCGATCGACATCATCCGCCGCGCGAAGGAGGCGGGCCTGCCTGTCACCTGCGGAACGTCCATCAATCACGTCAGTCTCAACGAGACGGATGTGGGCGACTACCGCACATATCTGAAGATCGCGCCGCCTCTGCGCGCGGAGGAAGAACGCCTTGCGCTTGTCGACGCGCTCGCCTCGGGCGTGATCGACGTGCTCGTCTCCGACCACAACCCGCAGGACGTGGAGGCCAAGCGCGTTCCGTTCTCGGAAGCCGAGTACGGCGCCGTAGGGCTTGAGACGATGCTTGCGGCGGGGCTGCGTCTCGTGAAAGCAGAGCGCATCAGTCTTCATCGGCTGATCAACGCGATGACGCTGCGCCCCGCGCAAATCCTCGGCCTCCCGCAGGGGCGTCTCGCGAAGGGCGCGCCGGCGGACCTGATCCGTTTCGACCCCGACGAACCGTTTGTCGTCGACGCCGCGCAACTGAAATCCCGATCGAAGAACACGCCTTTCGATGACGCGCGGCTCGAAGGCGTCGTGAAGACGACAATGGTTGCGGGCCGTGTTCTGGCCGTCTAGGCTTCGCTCGTCCGGCCGGAGTTTTCATCAGGAATGTTTCCCGATCTGCCCGCCAATCTCGCCGCTCTCGGATTTGGCTATCTGCTCGGCTCGATTCCCTTCGGTCTCGTGCTGACGAAGTTATTCGGCGAAATCGACCCGCGCACCATCGGCTCGCACAACATCGGCGCGACGAACGTGCTGCGCACGGGCAACAAGAAGCTTGCCGCCGCCACTCTCGTGCTCGATGCGCTCAAGGGAACGATTGCCGTTCTCGTCGCGGCGAAGTTTGGCCCGTATTACGCCATCCTGGCCGGGCTCGGCGCGTTCCTCGGCCACCTTTATCCCGTCTGGCTCCGATTCAATGGGGGAAAGGGCGTGGCGACGTTTCTGGGCGTTGCGCTCGGTCTGGCCTGGCCCGCGGCGCTGGTGTTCGCCGTTGTGTGGCTCGGCGTCGCATTCATCACGCGCTACTCGTCGGCGGCGGCGCTGGCCGCCAGCCTGGCGACGCCGGTCTCCCTGTTCGCCATGGGGCGCTGGGAAACGGGTGAGTTGTTCGTCGCCCTCGCGGCGATGCTTTGGTTCAAGCACAGGCCGAATATCGAGCGGCTGCTGGCGGGAACCGAAGGCAAGATCGGGAAATCCTCGTGACGGGCGCCCGCCTGTCCGACGAACAGCGCCTCGACTGGCTTCAACTCATCCGCAGCGAAAATGTCGGTCCACGAACCTTTCGCACGTTGATCAACCGGTTCGGCGGCGCGCGCGCCGCCCTTGAATCGCTGCCTGACCTCATCAGGCGTCACGGGGGCGGCAGGCAGATCCGCATCGCGCAGCGCGACGTCTGCCTGCGTGAATACGAGAGCGCGCTGCGCATTGGCGCACGCTTCCTGGTCATGGGAGATCGAGAGTATCCGCCCGCGTTGCGCGAGATCGACTCTCCGCCGCCTGTAATCTGCGTCATGGGCGATGCATCCGCATTCACGAGGCCTATGGTCGCCATCGTCGGCTCGCGCAACGCGTCAGCCGCCGGCCTCGCTTTCACCGAACGGCTGGCGCACGAACTCGCCGAGGCGGAGTTCGTCATCGCCTCCGGCCTCGCGCGGGGCGTCGACCAGCGAGCGCATCGCGCGTCGCTGAAGACAGGAACGATCGCTGTTCTCGCCGGCGGGCTCGACCGGATCTATCCGCCCGAGCACGCTGGCCTTGCGGAAGATATCTGCGCGCGCGGCGCGGTGATATCGGAAATGCCGCTTGGATGGGAGCCGCGCGGGCGCGACTTCCCGCGCCGTAATCGCATCGTTTCCGGCCTCGCCCTCGCGACCGTCGTGGTTGAGGCCGCGCGGCGGTCGGGGTCGCTCATCACCGCGCGCTTCGCCAACGAACAGGGCAGGGAGGTGTTCGCCGTGCCAGGCTCGCCGCTGGATCCGCGCGCGGAAGGCTGCAACGATCTCCTGCGCAATGGCGCGACGCTCTGCACGAGCGGGGCGGACGTCATCGAGGCATTGGCGCCGGTCGTGGCCGGCGCCGCCGCGACCCGCGCCAACCTGCGCGACGATGAAGCGGCCTTTCCTTCGGCGGAGCGCCTGTGGGATGAAACCGACCTGTTCGGCGATCCCGCGATTCCGCTCACGGAGCCAGCGCACGAACTCGATGACGATGGCGGCTTGGCGGCAGGTAAGGACGATCTCTTTTCGTATGAGCCGCCTGTGCGCGTAATCGCGGCGGAACTGGTCGAAAGCCTGCTGGGTCCGTCGCCCGTCGCCATTGATGATGTCGTGCGCGCCTCCGGGTTGTCAGTCGCAGACGTTCATGCCGCGCTGTTCGATCTCGAACTGGCCGGAAAGCTTGCCCGGCACGGCGGCTCTCTCGTAGCGCTGAAACCGGCGTGACTATTCGTCCTCGCCCTTGCGCGCGATCGTCTCCGCCTCTAGCCGAACGAGCGTGAGCAAATAGCAAATCGTCTCAAGGCCGGCGTTGGCCGCCATTTTCGAGAGCTCATCGGTCATGTCAGCGATATAGCTTGCCACGTCGGCGGGCGCGGGCGGTTCGCGCACGGTGTCCTCGGGAAGCGGATAAGCGTCCGGATCCTGTTCGTCACGAGAGGCGTACTGCGCCTTCCGATTCATGCGAACCATCTCCCTCACACAAGCTTCATCTAAACCTTATAGGCTAACGAGCTTCCCACGCAAAGGCGCTTACGTATGGGAACCATCGAACCGACGCCGGTTCCCTGAGTTCTTCCACCAGTTTCGGCGCAACACGCCTGAAACCGTGGAGCAAGCCATGCACATGACCCTCAAGCATGCGACGATGACCGGCGCTTCAGTTGCGTTTCTCGCGCTGACGGGCGCCACGTTTATGTCCAAGCCGGCGACGGCTGGCCCTCTCGCGGTCACGCCGAAGACCGAGATGGCGGTGGGCGCCAACGTCGAGAAGGCGCGCTACAAGCGCAGCGGACGCGTAGCCGTAAGAACCCATGCGCGGCGCGGCGTCGTGCGCTACGCGCGCGGCGGTTACTACGGCGGACGCCGCTACGTCTATCGCCGGGGCTACACGAGCCCCTTCTTCCCGGCCGCCGCGCTGGGCTTGTTCGCCGGCGCGCTCGGAGCCGCTGCCTATGGCTCGCCTTACTATTGTGACCCCGCCTACTACACATGGAATTACGGCGGTTGCGGCTATGTCGGCTATTATCCGGCGCCCGCGTACTATCCAGCTTATTACGGCGCGTACCCGGTCTATTATGGCGGCTATTCTGGAGGCTATTATCCAGCGTATCGCGCCCGCCGCGTCGTTTACAGCACGCGTTATCAGCGTCCGCGCACCGTTCGTTACCGCGCGGTCGCGCCGCGGCGCCACTACATCGGTTCGCGCACCTACGTTCGCTCCGGTTACTCCGTGCGGCGCGCGAGGCGCTAGGTTTCTGAGGCGCGCGCGATCGCTTGCAGGCGGTCGAGCGCGCCCTGGAGAATGTAGGCGGCGGCCATCCTGTCGACGACTTCCGCCCTTTTTAAGCGGGAGGCGTCCTGCTCGATGAGCGACCGCGTGACCGCGGCGGTCGAGAGCCGCTCGTCCCAGAAGACGAAGGGCCGGCCGTCGAGCGGCCCCATGTTCCGGATGAAGGCGCGCGTGGCCTGCGCGCGGGGACCTTCACTTCCGTCCATGTTCAAGGGAAGCCCGATCACGAAGGCTGCGACCTCGTACTTTCCCGCAAGTTCGATCAGCCGTTTCGCGTCCTCGCCAAACTTCTTGCGTCTGATCGTCTCGAGCGGTGACGCCAGCCTGCGCTCGACGTCGGACAAGGCCACGCCAATGGTCTTCGTGCCGAGGTCGAGGCCCATCAGCCGTGAAAAGCGCGTGAGCCGCGCGGGTAGGTCTTCCAGGTTGACGATGTTTCCGGCCATCCGGCCCGTTACCACGCGGTGGCGGCCATGTCACCGCGCCGTCCGGCCCGGCGGCATTTGCGCCCGTCAAGGCGCCGGTGCTATACGGCGCGCCGGATCAACCAGTTGAGCGGAGACGAAATGTCCGTCGATCAGGCGACCGTCCGGCGCATCGCGCATCTTGCGCGCATCGCCGTCAAGGACGAGGACGTGCCGCACCTCCAGCAGGAACTCAACGCCATCCTCTCCTTCGTTGAGGACCTGAACAGCGTCGACGTCGAAGGCGTGGAGCCGATGACGTCCGTCATTCCGATGAAGATGAAGATGCGCGATGACGTCGTGACGGACCACGCGGGCGCTGGCGCGGTCGTAGCCAACGCGCCGCAGCACGAGGATCAATTCTTCACGGTGCCGAAAGTCGTCGAATGATTTTGCGGCGCCGCTCCGCGCGCGCCCTTCCTTCCGGAAGCCCTCCATGACCGAATTGAACGAACTTACTCTCGCGGAAGCGCGCGACGCCATTCACGCGAAAAGGATATCCGCCACCGAACTGACGAAGGCGCACATCGAGGCTGTCGAGAAGGCGCGCGCGCTCGGCGCGTTTGTCGCCGAGACGCCGGATCAGGCGCTCGAGATGGCGAAAGCGTCCGACGCGCGCATCGCGGCGGGGCAGGCCGGTCCGCTGGAAGGACTGCCTCTCGGCGTCAAGGATCTTTACGCGACGAAGGGTTCCCACACGCAGGCGTGCAGCCACATTCTCGACGGCTTCAAGCCGGTTTATGAAAGCACGGTCACCGCCAATCTCTGGCGCGACGGCGCCGTGATGCTCGGCAAGCTCAATATGGACGAGTTCGCCATGGGCTCGTCCAACGAGACGTCCTATTACGGTCCCGTCGCATCGCCGTGGCTTCCGCCGAACTGGTCGGCCGAGCAGGCGCGTGCGGCGATGAACGCGAACAAGAAGGGCCTGCTTGTGCCTGGCGGCTCCTCGGGCGGTTCGGCGGCGGCCGTGGCCGCGCGGCTTTGCCTCGGCGCCACCGCCTCGGACACCGGCGGCTCGATCCGCCAGCCGGCGGCCTTCACGGGCACCGTCGGCATCAAGCCGACCTACGGCCGCTGCTCGCGCTGGGGCATGGTGGCCTTCGCCTCATCGCTCGACCAGGCGGGACCCATCGCGCGCACCGTGCGCGATTGCGCGATCCTGTTGCGCTCCATGGCGGGACCCGACGACAGGGACACGACCTGCGTCGACATGCCCGTTCCAGATTACGAAAAGGCGATCGGCGCTTCGCTCAAGGGCCGCCGGATCGGCATTCCGAAGGAATATCGCGTCGACGGCATGTCGGACGAGATCGACGCGTTGTGGCGCAAGGGCGTGGACTTCATGCGCGATGCGGGCGCTGAGGTCGTGGACATTTCCCTGCCGCACACGAAGTACGCGCTGCCCGCCTACTATATCGTCGCGCCGGCGGAGGCCTCTTCGAACCTCGCCCGCTACGACGGCGTGCGTTACGGGTTGCGCGCGCAGGGACGCGACATCGTCGACATGTACGAGCGCACGCGCGCGGAGGGCTTCGGTTCTGAAGTGCGCCGCCGCATTCTCATCGGCACCTACGTGCTGTCGGCGGGCTATTACGACGCCTATTACGTGCGGGCGCAGAAAATCCGCACCTTGATCCGCCGCGATTTCGAAGCCGCTTTCGACGCAGGCGTTGATGCGATCCTGACGCCCGCCACGCCGTCGCCGGCGTTTGGCATCGGCGAGAAGTCGAGCGCCGACCCAGTCGAGATGTACCTCAACGACGTCTTCACGGTCACCGTGAACATGGCCGGACTGCCAGGCATCGCCGTTCCCGCCGGCCTTTCGCGCGACGGTTTGCCGCTCGGCCTGCAGTTGATTGGCCGTCCGTTCGATGAGGAAACGCTCTTCGCCGCCGGCCAGGTGATCGAGGACGCTGCCGGCCGGATGCAATTGCCCGCGAACTGGTGGGCGTGAGCGGTTCGCGCGCCTGTGCTTGACAGGACGCGCGCACGAGCTTTGGCTTCGTTCGGAACCGGAAGGTTGCGGTCGCGTTTCATCGCGACTGCGCTGTTTGGCGCCGATCAGGGGAGCAGGTCATGGCCCTCGCGGAAGACACGAGGCGGGTGCGCGAGCACAACCCGACGGACGCCCCGGCGTCCGTCGAGGATCGATTGTTCGCCACGCGCAAGCTCTCGCTCGACATCGCGGAGCCTCTTACCCCCGAGGACATGACCGTCCAGGCGATGGACGATGCGAGCCCCACGAAGTGGCATCTCGCGCACACGACATGGTTCTTCGAAACCTTCGTTCTCGCGGCGCACGTCGACGGCTATCGCGTCTTCGACGAGAAGTTCACCTATTGCTTCAACTCGTATTACGAGGCCGTCGGGCCGCGGCATGCGCGGCCGAAGCGTGGCTTGCTGACCCGCCCCACATCAGAGGAGGTCTTCGCCTATCGCGCCCACGTGGACGCCGCGCTGCGCGAACTCTTTGCGAGCGGCGACTGGGAAAAGCCCACCATCGCCAGTCTGCTCGAACTCGGCCGGGCGCATGAGCAGCAGCACCAGGAACTGATGCTCACGGACATCCTCGCGCTCTTTGCCGCCAATCCACTGCGCCCGCACTACCGCGCCGGCCGCCCGCCGTCGCCGCATGCGCGCACGCCTGCGATTGGCTGGCGAGACTACGACGGCGGCATGTGCGAAGTGGGCCACGACGGTCAGGGGTTCGCCTTCGACAACGAGGGGCCGCGCCACAGCACGTTCATTCAGCCCTTCCGCATCGCCGATCGTCTCGTGACGAATGGCGAGTGGCTCGATTTCATGGCTGACGGCGGCTACCGCACGGCGTCCCTCTGGCTGTCGGATGGCTGGTCGTACGTGCAGCGCGAAGGCTGGCGCGCGCCTCTTTATTACGAGGAGCGTGACGGCGGCTGGATGCAAATGACCCTTGACGGGTTGCTCCCCGTCGACCCCGGAGCGCCGGTCGTTCATGTCAGCTATTTCGAAGCTGACGCCTTTGCGCGCTGGGCGGGCAAGCGCCTTCCGGGCGAGTTCGAATGGGAAATCGCGGCGCGCGACGCCGCCGGTCCCACGAATACGCTTGGCTCCCGCGCGCTGCGCCCATTGCCGGCGGGCGCCGGCGACGGTCTCCTTCAGATGCTGGGCGACGCATGGCAATGGACGATGAGCGCCTACGCGCCTTATCCCCGTTTCCGTCCCGCGCACGGCGCCGTTGGCGAATACAATGGCAAGTTCATGGTGAGCCAGCAGGTGCTGCGCGGCGCCTCCTGCGTCACGCCGGACGGCCATTCCCGCATGACATACCGCAACTTCTTCTATCCATGGCAGCGCTGGCAGTTCTGCGGCCTGCGGCTGGCGGACGACACGCCATGAAGCCTGAAATGGACGCGCGCACGAGGGCGCCGGAGAGCGCCGGCGATTTCGGCAATGACCTTGCCGACGGCTTGAGCCAGGCGCAGAAGTCGCTGCCCTGCAGGTATTTCTACGATGCGCGTGGCAGCGAATTGTTCGAAGCGATCACGCGTTTGCCGGAATATTATCCGACGCGCGTCGAGACCTCGATCCTGCGTGACTGCGCGCCCGAGATAGCGGCGCGCACCGCGCCGGGCAGTGTTCTTGTCGAATTCGGATCGGGCTCGAGCACGAAGACGGAGATACTGCTCGCGCACATGCGCGATCTCGAGGCCTACGTCGCGATAGACGTGTCGCCCAGCGCGCTGGAGGACGCGCGCATGCGCCTGCGCGACCGCTTCCCCAACCTGCGGGTCGAGTGCGTCGTTGGCGATTTCTGGAGCGCCGAAATTCCACTTGGCCTGGCGCAGTCGCCGCGCGTCGGCTTCTTTCCGGGCTCGACCATCGGCAACCTGGAGCCACCCGAGGCTCAGGCAATCTTGCGCCGTTTCGCGTCGGTGCTGGGAGATGGCGCGCGCCTCGTCATGGGCGTCGACGTGATCAAGGATCCGGCAATTCTCCTTCCTGCCTACGATGACGCGCAGGGCGTCACGGCGGCCTTCAACCTGAACCTGCTCGCGCGGGCAAATCGTGAGCTGGGCGCCGATTTCGACCTTCCCGCGTTCCGGCACGCGGCCATGTGGAACGCGGAGAAGACTCGCATCGAAATGCGTCTCGTCAGCCTGCGTAACCAGACGGTCCATGTCGCCGGGCGGCCCTTCCATTTCGCCTTGGGCGAGACGATCCACACCGAGAACTCGCACAAGTGGCCCGACGCCGTGTTGGAGTCCATTGTCGCGGGCGCGGGCTGGCGCGTGGACCGGAGGTGGACCGACGCGGACGATCTATTCCGTGTTCTGGAGCTTCGCCAGGGGGCCTGATGCGCCCGCCGAACCCTTCCTGGACGCCTTTTCCTTGATGCGTGCCGCTCGACGGGCTAGGCAGAACGCACGGTTTGGCGGGGCAAGCGCCTCGCCCGGGACGAGCGTTGAAGAGGCGGACGACATGACGGCTGCTGCTGAGAAATCAAAATACATCAAGGGCGCCACGGGCGATTGGGAGATAGTGATCGGCATGGAAATCCATGCGCAGGTCACCTCGCGCTCGAAGCTGTTTTCCGGCGCCTCGACCGCCTTCGGCGGCGATCCGAATTCGCATGTTTCGCTTGTGGACGCCGCGATGCCCGGCATGTTGCCCGTCATCAACGCGGAGTGCGTGAAGCAGGCCGTGCGCACGGGCCTTGGCCTGAAGGCGCAGATCAACAGGCGCTCGGTGTTCGACCGGAAGAACTATTTCTATCCCGACCTGCCGCAGGGTTATCAGATCAGCCAGTACAAGCATCCCATCGTCGGCGAGGGGGAGGTCGTCGTCGACGTGACGCCGACCGAACAGATCCGCGTCGGCGTGGAGCGCCTGCATCTGGAGCAGGACGCGGGCAAGTCCATCCATGACATGTCCGCCACCATGAGCTTCGTCGATCTCAATCGATCAGGCGTTGCGCTGATGGAAATCGTCTCGCGCCCGGACATGCGTTCGGCCGACGAGGCGCGGGCCTACGTCACCAAGCTGCGCACCATCCTCCGCTACCTCGGCACGTGCGATGGAGACATGGAGAAAGGCAATCTGCGCGCGGACGTGAACGTGTCGGTGCGTCGCCCGGGCGAGCCGCTAGGCACGCGCTGCGAGATCAAGAACGTGAACTCGATCCGCTTCATCGGGCAGGCGATCGAGGTCGAGGCGCGCCGCCAGATCGCGATCCTCGAGGACGGCGGCACGATCGATCAGGAGACGCGCCTGTTCGATCCGGGCCGCGGCGAGACGCGCTCCATGCGGTCGAAGGAAGAGGCGCACGACTACCGCTACTTCCCCGATCCCGACCTTCTGCCGCTCGAATTCGATCAGGCGTTCGTCGACGCGCTCGCGGCCGAACTGCCGGAGTTGCCAGACGCCAAAAAGGCCCGGTTCATGGGCGATTACGGTCTTGCGTCCTACGACGCGGGCGTCCTCGTCATGGAGCGCGAAACGGCCGATTATTTCGAGGACATGGTTCGCGAAGGCGCCGACCCGAAGGCGGGAGCGAACTGGCTCATCAATGAGTACTTCGGCCGCCTCAACAAGGCCGGCCTCGATATAGAAGCGGGTCCTGTCACGGCGAAGGCGAACAGCGCCATCGTGCAGATGGTCACTGGCAACGTGATCTCGGGCAAGATTGCGAAGGATCTGATCGAGATCGTCTGGGAAGCCGGACGCAACGCGGATCCGCGCGCCATCGTCGAAGAGCGCGGCATGAAACAGGTCACCGACACGGGCGCCATCGAGGCTGCCGTCGACGCAATCATCGCCGCGAACCCCGACAAGGTGGAGCAGGCGAAGGCGAAACCGACGATGCTCGGCTGGTTCGTCGGACAGGTGATGAAGCAGACCGGCGGCAAGGCGAATCCGCAGGCCGTGAATGAGCTGCTGAAGAGCAAACTCGGTATCTGAAACTACCGAATCGAATCGTCCGGATTCGCGCTTCGAGCGCTCGCGAACAGGTTTGCGGGCGTATCCGGAAGCCGTTTTTTCAAGTTTCCCAAATTTTTTTTTCGGGTCCGGCGACCGTGTGTTCGCGCATGTTCGCGTTCGCACGCGTCGCCTCGCGGGGCTCGGGAGACCGCGGCGATCAACGCGCTAGGCGACCCCATCGCAACGCGCGCGTGCTGCAGTAAAGGCGCCGCTGGCGAACGCGCGGGGTCGTCCGGCTTCGTGTTCGCAGGCTTGACGAGATCTCCACGCGTCGATCCACATTTCACGTAGAATCAATGAGATTCAACAACGCGTGCCGGTCGCGTGCATGTTGCGGCCCATGCGCGGATTGATCGCGCGAGATGATTTTTCGCGAGCCTCGCGAATTCGGGAATGGCTTGGGCGAATGTCCGTCGCGGCCTCTTTGCGCATCGTCTCACGCAACGCCGCACGGCGGCGCGATGGCGTGTTGCGCATGCGCAGCGTGGTTCGTGAAGGCGCCGATGAGCGTCCTTGAACGGCTTGGCGCGAACACGGACGCTTGCACATGTAGTTAACCGAGTTACTTTATGGATGCCTGGGTGTCGGCAGTACTGTGCCGACGTAACTTAGAGGGGACCTCTGATGGCAAAGGCAGCGAAGCGTAAACCGGCCAAGAAGGCGGCCAAGAAGGGCGCCAAGAAGGCTGTGAAGAAGACCGCCCGCAAGGGCGCGAAGAAGGCCGTGAAGAAGGGCGCCAAGAAGGCGGCCAAGAAGGGCGCCAAGAAGGCTTCCAAGAAGGTCGCCAGGAAGCCTGCTAAGAAGGCCGCCAAGAAGGGCGCCAAGAAGGCTTCCAAGAAGGGCGCCAAGAAGGCTTCCAAGAAGGGCGCCAAGAAAGCTCGCAAGGCCAAGCCGGCTGCTGCCGCTCCTTCGCCGGAAGGCGCATAAGGAGACGGACCGTCTCCGTCAGGTTCGACGGTCGGAAGCCTGATCCGGCCTCAAGCGCGGACCTTACGGATCAAGCGGTCGTCGCTTTGTCGGTTTGAAGCATCAGCCCTCCGCCTCTCCGGGCGGAGGGTTTTTATTTTCCCGTCCCGCTGTGTCCGTGCCCTCTCCAGGGCTTCTCATTGCGGGCTCCGGGGCTCGTCATGGGTCTGATCTACCCTTGGCGCAGACCGCGAGAAACTCGCGCCACACCATGGCGCCGGCGGCTCCCGACTCCTTCATCCGCTCCCACTCGATCGCGCACGCGCGCCGCGTCGCGCGGTCCACGCTCATCGGGGAAACGCCGTTCGCTTCGTTAGCGGCAGCGGGCGCAGCCGGTTGTTCCGTGCGCCGTGGCGCAAGAACGGGCGCTTCGTCCACGGTTGCTTCCGGGCGAACGCGCGGCGTGTCTCCCGGCATGGCCGGCCTTGGCGGCGGCAATGGCGGCGCCGCTGGCAGTCCTTGCGCCGAGGCTCCGATAACGAGCGCTCCTTGCGCCAGCAGGCTTGCGAGCGCGCTGCGCAAGTGGGGGCGCTCAGTCTTCATGCGGATGCACATCGACGCTTACGCTCAACTCGTGCGCGCCGGAGCCGACGAAGACGCCCGAGGTTGGCGAGACGTCCGCATAGTCACGCCCGACGGCAAGCACCACGTGATCGTCCGCGATGCACATATCGTTGGTCGGATCGAGTCCCAGCCAGCCGAATTCCTGTCCGCACCACACGCCCACCCACGCGTGCGAGGCGTCCGCGCCTTCCAGCCGCGGCGCGCCCTCCGGCGGGTTCGTCCTGATGTAGCCGCTCACGTAGCAGGCAGGCAGGCCGAGCCCTCGCAGGCCGGCGATCATGACGTGCGCGAAATCCTGACACACGCCGCGTCGGTGCTCGAAGGCTTCCGGCACGGTCGTCGATACCGCCGTCGCGTCCTGATCGTAGGCGAAGTCGCGCTTGATGCGGCCCATGAGTTCTATGGCAGCCTCAAGCATTGGACGCGCGCGCGCGAAACTCTGCGCCGCGTATTTGAGCACCGGTTCATGAAGACTGACCAGGCGGCTGGGGTACAGGAAATGCGCCGGACAATCGCGTGACAGCGAAGAGGTCGCCGCCGCAGCGGCGCGGATTGTCTCCCACGAAGGGGTCAGCGCGGGCGCCACCGGCGCCTCGCGATCAACCTTCACTCGAGACACAGCATCCACGCGCAGGTCAGTGTGCGCCCTGTCGATCCGCACGAAGGTGAGGCTGTTGCCGAAGAAGTCGCGGTCCTGCGTTTGCTCGACCGGGCGGGGGGTCACGCTGATCCGCGTATCGAGAACCTTCTGACCGACGTCGTTGCGCGGCAAGAGCCGCAGAGCGATGGCTGCCGACGTCGCCGGGCCTTCGTAACGATAGGTGGTCAGGTGCCGTATGTCGTAGATCACGAGAGGCCCGGAAGTTTCTCTTCGCGCCCGCCGGCGCCTTGCAGGAAGTAGCGCGCGGCGATGGCGTCCGCGAGCCCCGTCACGCGCTGCTCAAGCGCAAGCATCGCGCCAGCGTCGATCTCTTCGGCGCTTTCCACCGCGATATCGGCGCATAACTTCATGCTGAGGCGCCGCGGCGCCTCCGGCATTCCGGTTTGCGTGAGCGTTGGCAGGGCCGCGAGATGGCGATCGATACGCTCGATCTGGAAGGCGAGCGAACGCGGATTGTAAGGGTCGAGGAGCGCCATGTCGCGAACGGCGGCCAGCGCCGGTCCGACAACGTAGCGAGAGCGGTAGGTTATCTGCGAGTCGATGAGATCGAGCAGCACGTCCAGGTTTTCGCTCGTCGTCCCGTTCGCGGCGAACTGCCGCGCGAAACGGCAGGTGTTGATGGCGCGTTCGATCCGTCGGCCCATGTCGAGGAAGGCCCACCCTGCGACCCTGTTGACGTTCTCCGCCATGAGGCCCGACAGCGCCGCGATGCAGTTCAGCGCGGCCTGCGCGCGGTCAAGCGCCTCCGCCTCGCCCGCTTCGGCGGCTAGGTCGGCCCGCAACCGTTCCTCGAGGGCGGCGAGCAGCGTCATGGAATCCTGCGAGAGCCGCTCGCGAATGATCGACGCTGCGCGCCTGGCGCTTCTCGCGATGCCGAGCGCCGATCCGATGCGCGTTTCCGAGGAGAGCGCCTCATGGGCGACCTCGCCCGCGCGGGTGATGTCGGCCGAGGCCGCGCCCCACGCGACGAGTTGACGGCGGAGAAGGTCGATCGCGGCGACGGAGCTGTAACTCGCTCCGTCCACGACGAGCGCCCGCGTCGACAGGCAGCGCGCCAGCAGGCATGTGGCCTCGGCCCGCTCCATGTAGCGGCCGAGCCAGAACAGATTGTCGGCGGCGCGGCTTGGCAGGTTGCCGAGCAGGCGCACCACGCGCACGGAATCCGTCGCGGGCAGAAGCGTCGCCATTTCGACAGGCCGGTCGCCTGCGATCCACAGGTCGGCGGAGGATACGTTGTCGCCCATAGTGAAGGCGCGCGAGTCAGCCGTATGCGCAACGCGACAGAAGCCGCCGGGCATCACACGCCAGCCGTCCTCGGTCGCGGCCGCGTAGACGCGCAGAATGAACGGACGCGGCTCCAGCTTGCCATCGCGCCAGACCGGCGTCGTCGAGAGGCGTACGACTTCCTGCCCGACGTAATCCACGCCGCGGCGCTCCATGGCCTCTATCAGCTCCTGCTTCTCGCGCGCGCTCAGGTCTGCCCCGAGCACGCCGCGACGCCGGCTGGATCCGGGCAGCGCGTCGCCGAAGGCGTGGGCGACGACGAGTTCGTCCAGACGCTCGATCACCGCGTCGCGTTCCCGCTTCTGGCCGCACCACCATGTCGCGATGTTTGGGAGGCGCAGGTCCTCGCCGAGCAGGCGGCGCGCAAGCGACGGCGCGAAGCCGAGCAGCGCGCGCGACTCCATGAGGCCCGCGCCTGGCATATTGGCGACGACGACGTTGCCCGCGCGGATCGCCTGCATCAATCCCGCGACCCCGATGCGTGACGCCGCATTCAGCTCGAGCGGATCGCACCAGTCGGCGTCGACACGCCGCCAGATCACGTCGGCGCGCTTGAGGCCGGCGATCGTGCGCACGAACACCATGTCGTCACGCACGACGAGGTCGTCTCCCTCGACGAGAAGGAAACCGAGATAGCGCGCGAGATAGGCCTGTTCGAAATAGGTGTCGCTGAACGGACCTGGCGTGAGCAGGCACATGCGCGGCGCGGCGCGGTCCGCTGCGCCGGAAAGACCTGCCCGAAAGTCGCGAAAGAACGGCGCCAGCCGCGCGACATTCATCGCGCCGCGCTGGCGCGGCAGCGCGCCCGAGACGATGAGCCGGTTCTCGAGCGCGTAGCCCGCGCCGGAGGGGGCCTGCGTGCGGTCGCCGAGCGCCCACCATTTGCCGTCCGGCCCTCTGCCGATATCGACCGCGTAGAAACGCAGCCATCTGCCGCCCGGCGCCTGCGCGCCGCACATCGGGTGGAGGAAATCCGGCGATCCTGCGATGGCCGATCCGGGCAGGGCGCCGTCCGCCGCAAGCCGGGCCGGACCGTAGACGTCGGCGAGGATGGCCTCCATCAGGCGCGCGCGCTGTTCCACGCCGGCGGCGATCTCGCGCCATTCGTCCTGACCAATGAGGAGGGGCAAGCGTTCGAGGGGCCACGCGCGCTCGTTGGCTTCGCCATGCACGCGGTAGGAAATGCCCATGTCGCGTATACGGCGATCGGCGGAGGCGAAACTGCGCGCGATTTCGGTTGGATCGCTTTCCGAGAACGATTCGAGGAACCGCTTCCAGATCGGGTTGAGCGATCTCGTGACGCTCATGAGTTCGTCGGGAGCGGTGGGCAGCGGTTCGTAGCCTGCCGTCCAATCGTGCAGGGCGCGCGACGCTGCTTCGCGCTGGCGCGCGGGACTGGACCGTTTCGACGACAAACAACCTCCGTGCGCTCGAATCGGCGCTCAACGGACTGCCGATGCGCCTGCGGCAGTATGGTCCCGTTTCCCGCCAATCTCCAGACGTGGAACGCGCCGCGCACAGTGTTGGTTTACGTCGCGGGCGCGGCGACGCCCTGATCCATTGGAGACTTCATGCGACATATTCTGACCGTGCCCGCCTGTTCGGTCGCTTTTCTCGCGGCCGCAAGCTGCGTTTGGGCCCAGAATGGCCCCAGCTCGGGAAACAAGCCCCCATCGGCGGTCGTCTCAAGTCAGGCGGACGCGAGCGGCCAGCACGAGCGGCTCACGAGCGAGGATTTCGTTCAGCTCGCCGCCGCGATGCTCCTGTTCGACATCGAAGCCGCGGAACTCGCGGTTCGAAGGGCGCAGGATCCGCAGGTTCAGGATTACGCCGCGCGGCTTCTCGCGGACCGCCGCGCCGCGCTGCAGGAACTGCGCCGTGTCTCCCAATTCGCGGACCTGCCGGAGGACCTTGACGCCGACAACCATCGCGCCATCGAAGGACTGGAACAGGAGCATGGGTCCGAATTCGACGCGAACTTCGCCGTCTTGATGGCGGACGCCAATGATGATGCGATCGATCTCCACGAGGAGTTCCTCGACGCCATGGACGATGAATCGCTCAACGCCTTCGTCAACGCCCGGCTGGAGACGCTGCGCGCCATGAGCGAGGAAGCGCATGCGCTCGAAAGATCGCTTCAGCCGCCTGCGTCCGGCGATCGTTGATTCCAAACACGGAGAGCGCGCCATGTTCAAACTGATCGCCAGACTTGCCATGTTGCGCTGGGCCTGGCGCCTGTTGCGGCGCCGCTAGGGGGCCGCAGGCGCCAGGCGCAACACGCTTCCCTTGCTTGCGTCAGTCAGCAGATAGACCGCGCCGTCGGGTCCGACCTTAACGTCGCGAATGCGCGCGTTGAGCGGAATACGCTCCTCGCCCGCGACCTTCTCGCCATCAAGTGTGACGCGGACCAGCATTCGTCCGGCGAGGGCGCCCGCGAGCAGTGAGCCGCGCCACTTCGGGATGAGACCGGCTTCGTAGAAGGCCATGCCGGATGGAGCGATCGAGGGAGTCCATTGGTGGATCGCATCCGTCAGGTCCGGCCGCGTGGACGGTTTTGCGATGGCGGCGCCGCTGTAGTGGCTCCCCCAACTGACGAGCGGCCATCCGTAGTTGCGGCCGGCGGCGATCACGTTGATCTCGTCTCCGCCGCGCGGGCCCATTTCATGCACCCACAATGCACCCGTGCGCGGATGGATTGCCGCGCCCTGAATGTTGCGATGTCCGTAGGAGAAGATTTCCGGCCGTGCGCCTTGGCGTCCTGCGAACGGGTTGTCCTTCACGGCGGAGCCGTCGCCGTTAAGGCGCAAGATCACGCCGATTGTATTGGAAACGTCCTGCGCCGGATCAAACTTTCCCCGATCCCCGGTGGTCAGAAAGATCGCGCCATCGCGGGCGAACGCGATGCGGGAGCCGAAGTGCTGGCCGCCGTCCACCTTTGGCGTCTGGCGGAAAATCACCCGCACGTCGTCCAATGCTCCGTCGCTTGCCAGGCGACCGCGCGCCAGCGCCGTTCCGGCCGTTCCGCCGTCGCCGGCTTCTGCGTACGAAAGAAAGACCGTGCGGTCGCGCGCGAAATCGGGCGACACCGCGACGTCCAGGAGTCCGCCCTGTCCGCGCGCGGCCACGCGCGGCACGTTGCTGACCGGGTTCGATACCTGTCCCGAGCGCGTGACGATCCGCAGACGTCCGGGCTTTTCGGTGACGAGCATTCTGCCGTCGGGCAGAAACGCCAGGCCCCACGGATTTTCGAGGCCGGCGGCGATTGTTTCGACGCTCATCCGTCCTGCTTGCGTCTCGACGGTGCGCGTCTCCTGCGCGCTTGCGCCCGCACCGGCGAGAAGGATGAGGGCGAAGGAAATTGACCAGGGTGCGCGCATGAGGCTTCCTGCTGTCGAAGGCTTGTGAAATAGGGCCCGTGGCCGGGAATCGGAAGCGCGCTCGCGCGGTTGTTATCGGCTTGCGCGCAGCGTTGTGGCGGATTCACGTACGATGCGCCCGTGCGCCGCGGATGAAAAGACCAGCGTCAGCGCGGAGGCGCCGCTTTCGGGGAGTCCGTTTGTCCGCTGGCGTCGCCATACGAGAACTGCTTGCGCTACGCATTGGCTGGCGCGGCAGCGTGTGCGCAGCGACCCCGGCGCAATGTCATAGAAGCGCACCGGATACGTGCGGACGAAACGCAGCTTGTCCTGAAGCACTTCTTGCCGCGTCATTCGTTTTCCGTAATAGGTGACGCGGTCCGCATAATGCGTGCGCATCGTGGCGGGGCTAATCTTCTCATCGGCCGTCCAGATTTGCACGTAATCGCGGAGACGCTGTTCCGCGCCTGCACTGTTCAAGGCTGGCGCGTTCTGCGCCCAAGCGCTGACGCTGACCAGTGCAAGCGCCGCCGCCATTTGCATTCTCATGGGCAACTCCACATCTCATGCAGGGGCAAACCGGCCGGGCGTAACCCGTTCCCTGCGGCCGGGAACCCGTCACGAACGCTCTCGTTGAGTTCACGTTCGCGCGAAAGGAAAACCAGATGATTCAGCAATCCGCGCTCCGGCGCGTCACGCTTGCAGCCGGCCTGCTGATCGGGGGAGCGGCCATCGGGCAAACGCCGACCACGCCGCCCGATCAGCAGGCGCCGCCAACGACCGGCGCCCAGGCGGCGCAGAAGCCGGCGGAGGAGGAAAGCAGCGCGATTCGCATTCGCGGTCTGGTCGAAAGCGCCGACGCGGCCGGCGTGACCGTCCAGCTCAGCAAGGGTCTGAGCGTCCGCGTCGACATTGCAGGGAACACGCCGGTCTATTCGGTGGCCCGCATCGCTATTTCTGACCTTCAGAGCGGCGCGGCCCTGGGGGTTCGCACCCGCGCAGCCCAGGGGGTCGGAGAGAACACCAGGGCGCTCGAGGTCCTCTCGCTCGAGGCTGCGCCGGCCGAACAATTCCCGGGCATGAACGTGAACGGCGCCTTCAAGTCGATCGACAAGTCGGGCGAGAACACGGTTCTGATCGTCTCGGAGAAGGGCGCCGACCGGCGGCTGACGGTGACGCCGGAGACGAGCATCTGGAGACTGCGGTCCGCCGCTCTCAAGGACGTCAAGCCCGGCGTTTCGATTTCGGTGCTTGTCGCCCGCGACGCGACTGGGGAGGCCGGCGCGCGGCGCGCTGTATTTGGGTCGCCGCCGCCCGGTACGATGCTGCCGCTATAGACTTTGGTCTAACGGAACCTTCGCAGCTCCCCGACGTTGAGAGGCGGGTTGCTCCGTTCCGCGCGTGTGTTTGTCCCCGCGTTCTCGCATGGATGCAGGGAGGAGGGGGTCCCGGCCGGCTCGGGAGGGAGGCGGCCGGGATTGCCGCGCCGCCGTTTCCGCTCGCTGTGCGCCAGAGCCGGTAAAATCTCGTCGACCTTCCCCGTGGGACCGTTGCGCGCATTCTGGCTGTGGCTAGAGTGAAGCCATGGCGATTCGAGGGCGGGGCCGGAACATGATCAGATTGGCAATTGTGTGCGCGGCGGGCATTCTGCTGGCCGGGTGCAATGCGGCGGGCGACGTCGATCTCAACATGCGCGCCTATACGTCATGCCTCGACCAGTCGGTTGGAAATCCGGCGCGCAGTCGCGGCGCTCGCCAGTCGGCTGTCCAGAAAGCATTCAACGCCTGCAAAGCGCAGGAGCAGGCTCTTCTTGCGGCGTCTTCCGCCAGGCTGGGCTCCGAAGGCGCTTCGAAGGCGGTCGCTGACGGCAAGGCCGCCTATTCGCGCCGGGTGCTCGCGGCCGGCCGGTAAATTGGCCTGATGCGGAGCGCCGGGCGATGTCCGGCGTCCGGGCCGCAGGGGCCTACGATTCGCCTATCTGACGATAATGTTTACGCCGCGCTGATCGCGCGCCCCGTCGGTCATGTAGAAGTAAACCTGAAAGCTCTCGCTGCCGGCTGTCTGTCCTGCCGTGTAGGTGATCGTCTGGATCGCGTATGTCTGAACCCCGCAGGGGCCGTCGCCTGTCATCGAGGTCGGCGATGTTGAAATTGTCCCCAATTGAGGCCGCGGATAGGCGTCGACGATGACAGGCGGGATCGACATGCAGGTGGGGTAGGTCTTGTATCCGCGCACATTGTAGATGACGGCGGATCGGCCTCGCTGGACGTACACGTTGACCGGCGGAGGAGGCGTCCAAAGATAGGCGCCGCCGCCGGGATAAACGGTGATGAGGTTCGTCAGCATGGCCATCACAATCGTTAGCATCGCATCGTTCCTCCTGACGCGAGAAGCACGATAAGCGTAGCCTTTTACGAACACGTCCGCCAGTGATGAGGGCCGCTGACGCGCCCCCGCTAGAACATTCGTACGACCAGTTGCGGAGCAAGATATGTCGCGAGCATCAGCGCGGCGGCGGCCGCGCCCAGTCCGCCGCCGATGACAGCGAGCATGATTGCGCCGGTGATGATGGCGGCTGACGCGAGCACGATGGAAACCTGAAGGAGCGCGGTCGCGACGTCGAACGCGTCTCCACGCGCTTTCTGAAGATCGCGTTCCTTTGTCGTCTGAAGCGCCCGCGCCATGAGTTCGCGGCGGCCCTCTCCCGTTTCCGGTTCGCTCTCATAACGCTCCGCGTTTGCGCGCCATTCTGCGATCCGCTTTTGCATCGCCGCGCGCGCTTCCGGGCTTGCGTCGGCAAGCCGTGTCTCCATTTCCTCCGCAGCCAGCAGCGTCGAGGTGCGTCGGATTGTCTTCGCCTGATAGAAGGCCCATAGATTCGCCGACTGGACGTTCAATTCCACCGCATCGTTGTCGGCATTGCCGCCGCCGAGATCCGACAGCGCGAGACAAAGGGCGAGAAGGGCGATCAGCAGCGCGACGCGCTTGTTTGTTTTCGCGGCTTCATCGAGTTCGACTACATCGGCCATGGAGATGCACCTGCAAAGCTTGCGCTCGCAACTTGGCGTTCCCGATCAACTGGCGCAAGCAGTCACCCGCGCGAGATGAGGCGTTTCAACAGGAGAAACGCTGCGCCGCTTCGGGCGCGCGCGACGCTGACGCCGGGCCCGGACGTCACGCCGGACGCGCGGCTAACGGCGCTGGTAGACGGGGATTTCGAAACTGCAGGAAAAGCTCGGGTCGTCGCCTGTCGTCGTGACGCTCACCACCCAGTGCACCCCGTTGCCTTCCTCGTCGAGCGAGTGTTCGGGCAGGCCAGGCGGAATGGCGATGTCTATTTTAATCCGTACGCCGTCTCGCGACGCCACGATGTCTCCCGGCTGGACCTGCGCCCGCGCAGAGCCAAGCCGCTTCACGTCAAGGCGTGTCTTCCGCTCCTTTCCGCGGCCGGTCGTCACCCACTCGAGGTCCTCGCAGACGAGTTCGACCGTCAGCGGATGGCGGGGTTTGGCGGCAAGGCGCGCTTCGACGATTCCGCGAAAGCGCTCGCCGGCATAGGCCGGGAGGGTCTCGATTCGAAGAACGCTCGTGCCGTAGCGGATCCAGTCGATGGTGACGCGCAAGGCGAATGAAAGGCCGATGAGCCCGGCGAGGACAAACACGCCCATAAGCGCGCCGTTCCACCAGGACTCCGACACGGCGCGGATGATCTTGTCGTAATTGACCCAGCTGATGAACGAGAGAAACCCCCACCAGCCGATGGTCCAGATCCACAGGCCGACAGCAAGGCCGCCGCTGGTGTGCGTGACGCGCCGCGCCGCCCAATCGTCGCGCTCCATCCAGGGTTGGCCGGGATATTGCCGGCGGATCCGCTCCAGGCGCGTGGCGCGGACCGGACCGGAGATATGCGCGCGGTAAAAATACCAGAGCGGAAGGATGATCAACACCACGCCCAGAATGACGGCGGTGAAGGACCCGATCCGGTTTGACGCGTCGGGCCGGAGGAATAGCGACAAGCCTGAATAAAAGGCTGAAAGGCCCATCAACAGCACGCCCGTGAAGACGATGCCGAGGAAGACCTTGGCGCCGCGCGAGGGACCTGCGTTAACGAGCCTTGTTCGCGTGCCGCTCACCTTGTCCGCTCCATCTTTCGGGCGTTCCCATGAATCGCTTCGCCGCCTTCCGGCTTGTGATCTTGACGCGATGCGCGCGCCCCGATGTGCTTGGGCGCACGAGCCAGAGCGTTCTGCAAGGAAGCGTCCGCGAGGAGGGGAGTTCTAGTCCGCCCGGTCGAAGTCGCGCATCGCGAGGACGACCTCCGTCGCGAAAAGTGCGAGCGCGGCGCAGAGCGACGCCAGGGCGAGCACAAAGAGGATCGCCACCCCGTACTGATGAACTGCGCCTGACAACGCGAGCGAGAAGCTGATGATGACGATCACTGTCCCGCTGATGGCGGCGACCAGCGCGCAGAAGATGGCGCGGTGAAGAAGCGCGACGCGCCTCTTGAGCCGCAATATGTCGAGGTCCGGGTAGGCGCCAACACGTTCGCGCTCATCCTCGCGCCGCAGTAGGCGCATGCGCCCCATCAGGTTTTCGATGCGGACGAACAGAACGGCGAGGTAGGTCGCGACCGCGGCGAGAAAGAACGCCGGGGAGGTCGAATGCGTGATCGCATCGGAAATCCGGCTCAGTCTCGTGACTTCTTCCAGCATCGAGCCGTCCATCGGCTTGCGTGCATCAATCCGGATATGTCTAGGCGCAGTGCGTTAACAAATTGACGCTGTCGAGCGCCTTGCTCGTGTAAGCCGCATAGACGACGAAATAGAAGACGAACTGAACCTTGGCCTGTCATCTTTTCCGGAGCGCATGGGCGCCGCACTAGCGGCCCGGCGCGCCTGCGATCTGGTTGATCGTATGGCTTCGAAGCCTTTTCGCGTAGGCCAGCAACGCGGCGCCGCCGGCGTCGTCACGGCAATCGTCGGGCGGACTTTCTATGATTGCTTCCAGCCTCGCGACATGACGAAGCAGTTCGTCCCTCATTTCGCGCTGGTCTATATCTTCGAAAATATAGGCGTGATCGAGCGGCTCCATCGCGCGCTCGAGCCGCGAGCGGAAAAGTGAAAGATCGCAGGCGCGCGCGCCCGCTGCGGGTGTGATCGCGAAAAGGACGCTCACTGCGAGATTGAAACGGCGCTGCACGGCGCACCCGATTGGCCCGCCTCTGCGCAAATGCAGGGCCGACTCGGGGGCAGGTTAGTACGGCTAAACGGGTTTGACGAATCGCGAGACGATTGTTTCGGGTTCGTTCCGGTTTGACCGCCCGCGCTCAAGGTTGCAATATGATCCGCCAGACCGGTTCCCAGCTGAGGGGTATAATTATGATTCGTATGACTCTAGCCATCGCCGCCCTGGGCGCTTTTGTCGCCTCGTCCGGCCCGGGCGCCGCCGTGGCGGCGGATATGCCGGCGTCCTACAAGTCCGCGAAAGCGAAGAAGGCTTCTGCAAAAAAGACCGCCTCGAACAAGCAGAACAAGGTTTCCTACGACAGCTATCGTGGATGGATGACGTCTTCCGACCGCAAGTACTTCGGAAAGTAGACCGTCCCCGTCTTCTTCACGGCGAAAGGTGGCGCTGCGCGGCGTTCGGATGGCGCCCCGCAAGCGCCATCGAAACGCGGTAGCGCGGTAATCCTTACTTTTGTTCTGCGCGCCGCCATTCCTGCGAATAGATTCTGGACCACCGGCTTCGAGTAGCCTCGGCTTTCTCGATCATTCGTTCAAAGAGTCCTGTCGGCGGATGATGGCGCATTCCCCATTCGGGAGGAGTGAAACTTCGAACCGAAGGACATTCGCGCGAGCGCATTCGCTCCTGAAACTGCTGCGGGGTCAGACGTTCTGCGAACGACTTGATTGCGAGACCCCGGAGACATTCGTCATACTGATCGGCGGGAGCGGGCCGCTCGTAGCGTTCAAACGGATCAGGATCATCCGCGAGGGCAGCTGTGAAAGAGGTTCCCGCAAGGGTTGCAATAAGTATGCTTCGCGCCGCCGTGATCTTCATGGCGTTACCATGCCCTTCATGCGCCTGTCCGCGCTGCGACTGTTAGCTCGCAAGCACGAGTACACTGATTCTTCTCGGCGAAGAACATGCGGACGAGCGTGGACATGCTGGAGGAGCACTAAGGTCATACAAGCAACATTATCAGTGCGGCTCAGCATATAAACGGTTGATAGGATGAGAACTGTGGCAAGGCTAGAGTGGCAGATTGCTTGATAGAGACCTAATATCGCTTGGAGCTAAAGATACGAAGTCCGAAAGGATAACGCGCTATGTTTTTGGACGATGTCATAAACGATAAGAAATCTAATATTGGTGGTATCTATATTAAACCAGTGTGGGTTCTTCTCGTATTAAGCGCGTTGCTTCTAATTCTGTTTGTATATGCTTACCTACGCGCCATACCAGCCGAGGATGCGGTAATTCTCTATGAGTATTCCAAGAATCTGGCTAACAAGGGGGTTATCTCGTACGGTGGTTCGGATTGGCCAATTGAAGGCGCTACAGACTTCCTTTGGATGATCGCTATCGCCTTATTTTCGTTTTTCAGTGTTCCTGAATTCGCCACAGCGATCGCTTTTAACTTTTTAGCAGCATGCTTTTTACTGTATTTGCTTCGCGGTACCGAACAGAGACTCGTTTTGTTCGTCGCTATGTTATTCACGCCTTTCCTTTATTCATCGCTTTTAG
>JBKBNT010000009.1:0-122948 GCA_046295155.1 Beijerinckiaceae bacterium | reverse complement strand
AGAAAATGGTGTGCTTGATAAACGTGACCGTCAGCGTATCTCTCACGGCAAACTCTCGTTCGCCCGCAAGGACGCCGCCGTCCACGTCTCTCTTCCTTCCGATTCAATTGTCAAACAGCGCGGGCTTTGCAGCCCTCTTTCGGCTCGAACCGGCCCGACCAGAAGGCCTTGCGGCCACCCTGAGGGACAGAAACGGCCCCGCGTCAGAACCAGAGGGTTCGACGGAAGCCACGCGGATCCGAATCCGGAAGGTGGGGAACATAACCGAGGAAGCTGCCGATGTCCAGCGCCGTGTGGCGTTTTCACCGACTTTTTGCTTTCCCGGAAAGCCCCGGCAGCGTTGTCCGCTGCGGTGACGGGTATCTAGTCGCCCCCCCTCCCCATTGCAAGCGTAAAATTGACCCGGGAGTCGAAACTCCCGGGGCTTGGCAGATCAAGACTCCGTAAATTCAGCTAGATGCCTTGTTGATAAGTTTCAGGTGCGGCGGTTGAACACGCCCACGAGCGCGGATACCACGAACAAGACGATGGCCACCCAAAAGAGCAGCTGGGCCCCGCTCATTGCCGTTCCCGCCACGCCGCCAAACCCGAACAGGGCCGCCACCAGGGCGATAATCAGAAAAACGAGAGCCCAATAGAGCAGATTACCCATGACTGTCTCCTCGTCGCGCCGGCCCGCGAGCGCGGCTGTTGAACACGCCGGGCCAACGTCAGGAGCGGTCGTCCGGTTCCAACAGGCGCGCCAGTCCCCCCGGGACGCGTCAGCCGGGATTTTCCCGGCCGCCTGGGCTGCTGCGGGCGTCAAGGCGCCCATCGCCGGGAGAGCGGCGCAGTCAACAGAAAGGCCGCCGCGCCTGTAGCGCGGCGGCCTGATCGAGCTGTCTGAAGAAGGGTCCAGGCGATCAGGTTGCGGCGCCGCTTCGAGCTTTCTCGTCGAAGAACAACGCCTGGCTTGCCAACGCCGACACCAGCGACGGCTGGAAAGGCTTGGTGATGAGATAGGTTGGCTCGGCGCGCTCACCCGTCAAAAGCCGCTCGGGGAATGCAGTGATGAAGATCACCGGCGCGCGCACGCTGCGGAGCAGTTCATTGACCGCCTCAAGCCCCGAGCTTCCATCCGCAAGCTGAATGTCGGCAAGGATGAGCCCGATGTTCTGATCGCGGGCAAGCTCCAGAGCTTCCCGATGCGTGCGGGCTATACCGAGAACGCGGTGCCCAAGCTGCTCCATAATTCCTTCCAGATCCATCGCAATGAGCGGCTCGTCCTCGATGATGAGCACATTAGTCGCTATCTGGTCGGCGATTTCACGGCCGGCTTCCTCGATGAGGCGCCGCACCTGCGGAACGTCAACACCGAGAATCTGCGCCGTCTCCTGTTCATCAAAACGCTCCATCGCAAGTAGAAGGAACGCGCAGCGGGAGCGTGGCGTCAGGGCTTCGATCCGTCGCGTTGGATCACTGGCGTTGCCCGGATCGGCGGGCTGATGATTGACCCGCACTGAGCGCCAGATCCGGTCAAACACCTTGTACAGGGCGACGCGGGAAGGCAGGTCGCGTTCAAAGATGGAGGAGTCTTCCAGCAGAGCTTCGAGCACCGAGACCACGTATGCGTCGCCGGAAGATTGCGAACCGGTGAGTGCGCGAGCGTAGCGGCGGAGATAGGGAAGATGGGGAGCAAGCTGTTGAGCGATCGACATCGGCGAACCTTCTAATTTTATTCTCAGGACTGGCCCAACTGTTACGGGCAGCATATATAAGTCGCTTAGTTCTTTTCAACCGGAACTCAACCATCGGCAAGCGGAAGCGGAACCTTTCTGTAAGTAAAGCCATCGCAGGACATGTGCTCTATGACGAACAAGCAAACACGCGCAGAGCCTGGAAACGTCGAAGAAGACACCCAGATTGATGAACACATCCAGCGGCGCATCGGCGCAAAACTGCGCGCTTATTATGATGAACTTTTGAATGAGCCCATTCCCGAAAAGTTCATAGAACTTCTTGTGAAGCTCGACGAAAAAGAGCGCAAGGAAGGTAAATCGTGAACGATCGCGCGGAGTTCACAGCCGGCCTGATGAAGGCCCTGCCGTCATTGCGCGCTTTCGCGATATCCTTGAGCGGCCGCGCGGAGCGCGCTGACGATCTCGTGCAGGACACGTTGATGCGCGCATGGGCGAACGCCGACAGCTTTCAGCCCGGCACAAACCTGAATGCGTGGCTCTTCACCATTCTCCGCAATCTGTTTCATTCAGAGTATCGCAAGCGCCGCCGCGAGGTGCAGGATGAAGATGGCGTGTACGCTGCGCGTCTGTCCGTGCAGGCGTCGCAGGATGCGCATCTGGATGTGCAGGATTTCCGCCTGGCGCTCGAACTCCTTCCGCCAGACCAACGCGAGGCGCTTTTGCTCGTTGGCGCGTCGGGATTTTCATATGAGGAAGCGGCGGAGATTTGCGAGTGCGCCGTCGGCACAATCAAGAGCCGCGTCAATCGCGCGCGCACCAAGCTCGCCGAACTCCTTTCTATCGAAGGACCGGAAGATCTTTCAGGCGACTCCAAGAGCCGCAGCATCACGGCCCAATCGGGCGCGTGATGATTTCTCCCGGGGTGAAAACCACTCGGGCCCAGGCGTATTCGCCTCGTCTGGCAAGGATCGGGGCAGCGTATCACCTTCAAGTCGATGCGCTCCCGATCCAGACGGCGTCTGCGCTCAGCCGACCAGCGTCGCGAATTCCCACGTCTTCGAGGTCAGCCGGCGCCTGTGCCCGCTCCCGTAAGCGAGCACGCTGCTAAGGCGAACCCGAACGTCCCGCCATTCGGAACCGGCGCACGCCCTTCGCCGCTTGCTTAACCAGCCAATTCCCGCCAAACAGGGAGACAATCAGAACGCGCGCGAGGAGACGACGTTGGCGAACGAGACGAAGGCACGGGCGGCGGTCGCCGTCGGTTCCGTAAAAACCGAAATCATGGAATTCCCCCTGCCGGAGGTGCCAACCGACGCCGGACTTCTGAGAATCGCCGTAACCGGAATCTGCGGCAGCGACTGGGGAATGTACAAGAACGACAAGCCCGGCCCCCGCATTCTTGGGCACGAAATGGTGGGCACGATCGAGAAGATCGGCGAAGCGGCCAAGTACCGCTGGGGCGTGAAGGAAGGCGACCTCGTCGCCCTCGAGGAGTATCTGCCCTGTGGTCACTGCGAATATTGCCGCAGCGGCGAAATCCGCTCGTGCCTCGAGACGGACCAGCGCCTGCCAGGCAAGATCCGCTTCGGCTCCACGCCCATCACCGTGGCGCCTTCGCTGTGGGGCGGCTACAGCACGTTCGCCTACATGCACCCGCGCACCATCGTGCATAAGGTGCCGCCTGGCGTCGAGCCGCATATCGCCGCGATGGCGCTGCCGCTCGGCAACGGTTTCCAGTGGATTTACTACGACGGCGGGGCGGGCCCCGGGAAAACTGTCGTCATTCAGGGTCCTGGCCAGCAGGGTCTCGGCGCTGTCATCGCGGCGAAGATCGCGGGCGCGGATCACATCATCGTCTCCGGCCTGTCGCACGACGCCAAACGCTTCGAGCTCGCCACGGCGCTCGGAGCAACGCACACAGTCCCGGTGGACAAGGAGGAGCTTGGAGCCGCCGTGTCGCGCATCACGAACGGGCGCATGGCCGACATCGTGCTCGACTGTTCAGGCCTCGGCCCCAAGAACATTAATCCGTCCCTGTTCCTCTTACGCAAGCGCGGCGTCCTGCTGACGGTTTCCCGGGGCGACCCGGCTGAACCGCTGAACGTCAATCACCTCATCAACAACCAGCTGACGATTCGCGGCCTGCGCGGGCACAGCTATGAGGCGGTGGAGATGGCGCTCAACGTCATGGCGCGCAAAATCCTGCCGCTGGAGCTCATGTCGACGCACCGCTTCGGCCTCGATCAGATCGACAAGGCTCTGAAAATCGTCGGCGGCCAGATGGAGGAGCGCTCCATCCACATCTCTATCGACCCCTGGATGTAAGCCACAGGGCGCGCGGGCCATGCCCTTCGTCATTACCCCGAATCCGGACGACGAGGTCCCGCTCTGCACCTGCTGCGCGGGATCACCCGGCGTACGGGGGGAGGTCAGCGAAGGCGGCGATCCAGTGGCCGTCTATTTCGCAGAGCCGGCGGGGATGCCCAAGTTCCCGATGCTGCGGCTCGGCGTGGTGCAGGGCCTTTTCACCGACGAGGCCCTGCCCTCCCAGCGGATTTCGATGGTCTTCGTCTGCCGCCGCAGCCCGGACGGGCCGAGGTTCGAGCCCGGCGAGCCGTGGCTCGCCACTTTCCCTGAGCTGACGCAGCTTGGGGAGCGCGTTCCGCCAGAAGCGTTGGCCGTCCGCCCGGATTTCGGACGCCTTGAGGCGATGGCCCGGGCCATCATAGAAGGAGACGACCGGCTCGCCGAAATGCGCGCGGCCCCGGTCCGCAGGCGCCATTCTTTCACCGCGACAGACTGACTTCGGCGCGCGGTTCAAGTTTCGCTTGAATCTTCGCCGTCCGCTCCTAATGTGCGCGCAACCCTGAGACTGGCGCCCACAATAGGAGGACATCGCCTTGGCAGAGAAGGTTCTTGCGGCCGTACGCACCGCCCCCGGCACGACTCAAGTGCAGGAATTCCCGATGCCGGATATTCCGGACGACGCGGCCCTTCTGAAGGTCGAAGTCGGCGGCATTTGCGGCACCGATGTGAAGCTGTACTTCCAGCCGCCGACAAAGGCGCCCGTGATCATGGGCCACGAGAACATCGGCTACATTGCGAAGTGCGGCAAGGAATTCACGCGCCGCAAGGGTTTCAAGGAAGGCGACCTCGTCTTCGTCGAGCACTACGTGATGTGCGGAAAGTGCGAGTGGTGCCACAAGGGCGAATACCGCCATTGCGAAAACACCGACTGGCGCAACAATCCCGAAGCCATCCGCTACGGCTACACCAGCTCGGAGCGCGCGCCCCATCTGTTCGGCGGCTTCTCGCAATACATGTACCTGCCGTGGAACTCGGTCGTTCACCACGTGCCGAAGGGCGTTTCGCCTGAACTCGCCGGCCTCGTAACCCCGATGGCCAACGGCATCGAATGGTCGCTGTTCGAGGGCAAGGTCGGCTACAACGACATCGTCCTCATCCAGGGCCCCGGCCAGCAGGGTCTCTCGCAGACCGTCATCTGCAAGCAGGCGGGCGCCAAGCAGATCATCATCACCGGCACCGCCAAGGACCATGCGCGTCTTGAAGTTGCCAAGAAGCTCGGCGCCGACGTGACGATCGACGTGAATTCAACCGATCCGCTCACCGCGATCATGGAAGCCACCGGCGGCCGTGGCGTTGATGTGGTGCTCGACTGCACCGCTGGCGCGGGCACAATCCCCGTGCTGCTCGGCATCGAGGCGCTCAAGCGCAAGGCTGGCCGGATCGTCGTTCAGGGCGAAATGCCGGAATTCCCGAACTTCCCCATCGGCAAGATGACGACGAAGTACATCACGATGTTCTCTGCGCGCGGCCACTCGTACCTCGCGTGCGAACTCGCCCTGCAGCAGCTTGCGTCCGAGCGTTTCCCGCTCGACCTGATCACGACGCATCGTTACGGGCTGAATGAAGTGGACAAGGCGATCAAGTCGGTCGGAGCGAAGGAAGGCGGCGACAAGAACGTGATCCACGCGTCCCTGATGCCCTGGCTCTAGGACGCACCTTCCCCGCCCAGACACGGGGAATCGGCAGGCGGCGCAGGTTGATGAGCCGCCCAAAGCACGTCTCCGAGGAAGGCCGGGAGCGATCCCGGCCTTTCGCGCGACCAGAACGCGGCAAAGCTTGCGAGGCAAAAGAATGCAAGAGTTTGCGGATTTCGTCCCATCCCTTTTGGGGATCGTGCGGGAAATGTAGTGGCGTGCGGGGACGCCGCCTTTGCGCGTCCATGGACGCGGCGGCGCTCGTTCTCATCAGACTGCCGTCAGGCGGGCGGCAAGCAAATGGAAGGGACCAAACCATGAAGACCAGGAGAACCTTTCTCGCCTCCAGCCTTGTGGCTGCAGCATTGGCGGCCGGCGCGGCGCCGGCGTCCGCTTTTGACCTGGCAGGCAAGACCGTATCGATCATCGTCCCGTTCCCCGTCGGCGGCGGCGTCGACCTTTGGGCGCGGTTCAACGCCCCTCTCCTCGCCAAGCACCTCCCCGGCAAACCGACCGTCATTGTCCGCAACGTGCCGGGCGGAGGCTCGACCGCAGGCGCCAATCTGTTCACGCAGACCGCCAAGCCCGATGGTCTGACGCTTCTCGCCAGCTCGGCCTCGACCCAGTTCCCCTACCTGCTCGGCGATCCGCGCGTGAAATATGAATACAAGGACTGGCGCGTCGTGCTCGCCGGCCCAACCGGGGGAGTCGCCTATGTGACGGCGAAGACGGGCGCAAAGTCGATCAAGGATTTCGACAAGCTGAAGGGCACGCAATTCTTCTATGCGAGCTCTGGACCGACTGCGCTCGAGCTTACGTCAATTCTCGCTTTCCGCCTGCTCGACCTGAACGTGAAGCACGTCTTTGGCATCGTCGGACGCGCCGAGGCGCTCCTCGGCTTCGAGCGCGGCGAGTTTACGCTCGACACGCAGACGACCAGCGCATACCTGCGCCGTTCGGACGGTCTGGTAAAGAAGGGCGAGGCCGCGCCGCTGTTCACCTGGGGCGTCCTCGACGCCAAGGGAGAACTGGCGCGCGATCCGAACTTCCCCGACATTCCGCACATTCAGGAAGCCTACGAGATCGTGCACGGCAAGAAGCCCTCGGGGATTGAGTGGGAAGCTTTCAAAGCGTTCCTCATCTCGGGCTTCCCGGCGCAGAAGCTGCTTGTCCTGCCCAAGGGGACGTCGGACGAAATCCTCGAAGCGTATCGCGCCGCGGCCCGCCAGTTGCTGAAGGACCCCGACTACCTCGCCAATCGCGACAAGGTCATCGGCGAATACGAGCAGGTAACAGATGCGGAGGCCGAAAAGCTCTACCTTGATGGCACGAGCATCACGCCGGAAGCGAAGGCCTGGGTGCGAGACTTTCTGCAGAAAACCCATCAGGTGAAGTTCGACTAAGGCGCGCCTTCTGGTAAGGAAATGCGAAAGGCCGGGAGCGATCCCGGCCTTTTTAATGGGACATTTGCATCCCGTTCCCGCGCCTGCGAACACGCGGCGCCCGGATCACGCCTTCTTCAACAAATCCACTCGAAACACCTGATCGAAACCGAGCTTCCCCTCGTCCTTGTCGGCAAGCGTTTCGAACGTGCGCTTGACGCCTTCGGGATCGGCGTCGAATTTCGCGGCGCGGCGCGCATCGCGGTCGATCTGGTCGTCCTTCCATTGGTCGAACGAGTCGAAGAGGCGACGGGAGCGGTAGAGAATTTCGCGAACGCGCGTCAGATCCTTGCCGATGGTCGCGTTCATTGCGCTCCACGCCTCCGTGCGCACGATGGTCTCGTCGTTCACGAACTTCGTGGCTTCGTGATAATGCCCGGCCGCGACCGGCTCCATGACATAAAGCAACCCGCCCGGCGCCAATACGCGCAGCGCTTCCGCGATGGCCTTCTGCGCGTCCGGCATGTGGTGAAGCGAATTCGAGAAGATCACCACGTCGAAATGCCCGTCGTCCCAAGGCAAGGCATCGGCGCTGCCGACGCGGAAATCGACTTTCGCGCCCTCGGCCTCGGCGGCCGCCTTCGCCTTCAGGATTGACTTCTCCTTCACGTCGATTCCGGCGACCTCGGGAATGAACGCAGAGACGCCGCGCGTGAACTTGCCCTCGCCGCAGCCGATGTCGAGCGCGCGCTTGCGGCCGTCGCCCAGCAGCTCGCGGGCGAATTTCGTGTTGGCGCCGATTGGCAGGGCGCGAATTTCGGGGTCGGTGGGCAGAAGCGCCCGGCGCATTGCGTCGTCCAATGTCGTCTCCTCCGTGAAGCTTCCACCCGTTTATAGCCCCGGCGGAGCACCGCGCAACTGAACCACGGGCGTTGACGCCCGGCGCTCCCCCGGCCCATAACGCTTGCCGGAAAACCACGAAGCGCACTGCGAGGAGCGACATGTCCGAGGCTTACGAGACCATCACCATTCCCCTGATCCAGCAGCGGAAGCGGGAGGGCAAGAAGAGCATCGGCGTCGTCGCCTGGGACTATCCCACGACCCGTTTCGCCGACCTCGCCGGCGTCGACTTCATCGTGGTGGGCGATTCCGTCGGCGTGAACCTCTGGGGCCATGCGACGCCGCTGGAAGTGACGCTCGATGAAATCCTCGTTTGCTGCAAGGCCGTGCGCCGGGCAACCGAGCGAATGGTCGTCTCCTGCGACATGCCTTATGGCCCGGTGCAGGAAGGTCTTTCCAGCGCCATGAAGGCCGCCGTGCGCATCATCAAGGAAGGCGGCGCGGACATGATCAAGGTCGACGCCGCCGCCAATCATCCGGACGTCGTGAAGGCCATGGCGCAGGCGGGCATCCCGGTTTTCGCGCAATTCGGCCTGACGCCGCAGACCGCGCTCAAGTACGGCATTCCCTATTCCGCGCAGAACTCGTCCGCCGCGCTCGCCACCAAGGAAGCGGCGGCGAAGCTCGTCGAGGAAGCGCAGATGCTCGAAGATTGCGGCGCCGTCGCGCTCGACTTCACGAACTCCGGCCCCGTCGCGGGCGAGGCGGTCGTCAAGGCTGTGAAGATCCCCTGCATCGGCGGTTTCGGCGGCGGCCCGTGGCTCGATGGCCGCGTGCGTCTCGCGCAGACCGTGCTCGGCATCGGCGAAAAGTGGATCAACTCCAAGACCGATACGTACTTTAACACCGCGCAGGGCACGATCGACGCCTTCAAGGCGCTCGTCGCGGACTGCAAGGCCGGCAAGCAGATCAAGGGCTGAGGCGCATCATGGCTTTCGTCGAGATCGACGGCATACGCACGCGCTACGAGGTGACGGGCTCCGGCCCGCCGCTGCTGCTGTTTTCGCCCGGCGGCTTCAATGCCGTCATTGAGCAATGGTCCGGCCTCGGCGTTTACGCGAAGGTGAAGCCCCTCGAATGGCTGTCGCAGCATTACACCTGCATCGCCTTCGACCGGCGCGAATGCGGCCAGTCGGGCGGGCGCGTGGAGCGCGTGACGTTCCAGCACTTCGTGCGGCAGGCCGCCGGGCTCCTCGATCACCTGAAGATCGACCGCGCGCACCTGATGGGCGGTTGCATGGGCTGTTCACCGGTCGCCGCGTTTGCGACCGCCCTGCCCAACCGGGTCAACGCGATGGTGTTGTGGTGGCCGACGGGCGGGCCGAAGTATCGCATTTCGAGCCACATGCGCTTCGCCGATCATCTCGGCTTCGTGCAGCGCGAAGGGCTGAAGGGCGTCGTGGAACTTGTGCAGCGCGAGGGCAAGCCCTTCAACGCCGATCCGCGCGGCGGTCCATGGGCGGCGGTCATCAAGGCCGATCCCGATTTCGCCGCGCGTTACGCAGCGATGGACGTCGAGAAGTACAAGATCGTCGTGGACGGCATCCTGCGCACGATGTTCGACCGCGACACTGCGGCAGGCGCAGAGCCCGAGGACATGATGCAGCTCGACACGCCCGCGCTCGTCGTGCCCGGCTACGACAACTTCCACGGCACGTCAGCCGCGCGCTACCTGCACGAATGTCTGCCGAAGTCGGAATATTGGGATGTTCCGCTCGACGGACAGACGCGCGAAGCGTCGGAGGCGCGCGTGCTGGAGTTCTTGAAGAAGCACGATTAAGCGGGCGCGTTGACACTCTCCCCTTGCGGGAGAGGGCGGTTGGCGAAGCCATTCGCCTGACGGGTTGCGCCCGGAGGGCCTCATCCGTTGCCGCTTCGCGTACACCTTCTCCCGCGAGGGGAGAAGGAAAGCCGTCTCATCCCTGCTCCGACCACCCCAGCGCGGCGATCATCGCCTTCGCGACTTCCACATCCTCATCCTGATGCGCGCCGCCGGCGCCGACCCCGCCGATCGTCTCGCCATGGATGACGACAGGGAATCCGCCGCGCACGTTGGTGAATTCGCCGTCCATGCGGATCTGCATCGACAGGACGCGATGCTCTTCCGCGTAGCCCGTCGCCAGACGTTGCGAGGCTGCCGTCTTCGCCTTCTTCGTCGTCGTGCGGCCCGCGAAATGACGCGCCCCATCCATGACGAGATAACCGATGATCTCGCACGACTGGTTGCAGACGGCGAGCGCGACCTTCACGCCCAGTGAATCGGCCTTTGCGACGCCAGCGGCGAGCATTTTCATCGTCGCTTCGTGCGTCAGCCGGTAGGTGGGAACGTAATCGGCCATCGATCCTCCGCGAAAGGCGGCGCAATCACGCGCCGCCGCGCTTACCTCAACGTCAGCCGACGAGCCCAAGCGTTTCGTTCACGAAGAGGTCCTCGATGCGCTCGGAGCCCGACAGGATGCCCTGCTTCTTGGCGTGATTGATGAGGTTCTCTACCACGGCGCGGTTCGGCTCGATGCCGTAGGGCATCGGATCGCCGCCGGTGATCTCCATGACGCGCTTGTGCATCTTCGCGTCGCCCTTGAGTTCAACCTTCCCCGCCTTGAGGTTCTCGACATACATCTGCTTCGCCTTCGCGAAACAGTTGAAAACTTCCGTCGCAAGGCCGGGATTGGCGTCGATCAGTTCGTCGCGAATGACGACCAGATGGTTGATCGGATAATGGCCGTTGCGCTGAAGCGCAGCGAAGCCGACCTCGTCGGCGTTCGGAATGAGCGGCACGATGTCGGGATGATCGACGGACACGCCGATGGCGGCGACGAGTTCGCCCGAGATCAGCATGTCTTCCATCTTCTTGCCGGCCTCGATCGGCACGACGTTCGAGGGTGCCTTGTACTCGGCCACGTGCTCGTCACCCGAGAGCACCCACGTCACCTTGGAAAGGTCAACGCCGTACTCGTCCTGCAAGATGCCGCGCGCCCACACGCCCGTGGTCACGGTGTAGCCGCGGTTGACGCCGACGCGCTTGCCTTCGAGGTCCTTCGGCGACTTGATCCCGGCGTTCTTGTTCACGAGGATCGCGCCGTGGTGGAACTGGCGAACGATGAAGATCGGGACCGCCGTGAATTTCTTCCCATAAGCCTTGGCGCACATGTAGGTCGTGATCGCCAGTTCGCAGATGTCGAACTCGTAGCCGCGCACCATGCGGCGGAAGGCGGCGATCAGCGGGTCGACTTCGATCCACTCGAATTCGAAACCGTTCGGCTTGACCAGCCCGTCCTTGAGGGCGGCGTTGGCGACCTGTGTGCGGGTGACCGACTTGTAGCGGGGAAGTGACATGCGGGGTTTCGCTCCGGTTGTTGTGGGTGACGTTTTTACGGGAAAGCCGCACGGGGCGGAAGGGGCAGCGCGCCCGCGCGGCCAGCCGCCCGGCGGTCTTGTTCCCCGGCCCGCCCATGCTAAGAGGGCGAAATGCAATCACGCGAGGAGCGACGCCGATGACCGGCCCGAACGACATGCCGCCCGACCGCCTTTCGACCGATCCGGACAGCCCCTTCTACAACGAGGAAATCCTGGGGCGTGAAATCGGCATCCGCTTCAAGGGCGTCGAGAAGACGAACGTCGAGGAATATTGCATCAGCGAACGCTGGATCCGCGTTCCCGCCGGCAAGACGCTCGACCGTCACGGCAACCCGCTCCTGATCAAGCTGACCGGCGACGTCGAAGCCTGGTTCAAGGACGGGAAGGACTGAGTCCGCCGGCGCAAGCCCTAGCAGCAGGAGCACTGGAAGCCGGGCGGCGTGATCAGCGCGTCCTTCATCCAAGAGGGCGGCAGGTCGTCCGCGACCACCTCGACCGCGGGCTTGAAGATGCGGTAATGCCGCTTGAAGCCATCGGCGCACTGGAAAACGATGAGCGTCTGCTTCTCCGGCACGCCGGGCAGGCGCACCTCCTCCTCGGTGACGATCGCAAGGTCGTCTTCGCTCAGCGAGAACCGCTCGCGGGTCCATTGCTTGATCTGCCGCAGCGCCGCGCGCTGCGCGTCGTTCTTGCGGGCGCTCCCGAGCTTGTACGACATGGACTGCATACGACATCATGTACGCGCGGGTGGACGATTTGCAAACCGCCGCCGCGCATTGAAGCGATGAGATGAGCAAGGCTGCGTCATGAGCAACCCGTACGGCTTCCCCGATTACGTCATCGAGCGCGTGCTCGCCAAACGCGGTCGCCTGCCCGTGTTCGACCGCTTCGATCCGGATCGCACGGCCCTGCTCGTGATCGACATGCAGAACTTCTACGTCGGCGAGATCGCATCGGTCGTGGGCATCATCCCGAACATCAATCGCCTCGCTTCGGCGCTGCGCTCCAAGGGCGGCCTCGTCGTCTGGATCGGCATGACCGCTGGCGCGGGCGGCGAGAGCCGCTGGCGGCTGTATCACGAGAATTTCTTCACGCCCGAGAAAGGCGCGAACCACCGTGACCAGCTTTCGCCCGAACACCCCGGCCACGCCTTCCACCGGGATCTCGATGTCCGCGAGCAGGATCCGATCGTATGGAAGAGCCGCTTCAGCCCATTTATCGCCGGCGCCTCGAACATCGCGGACGTGCTTCGTCCGCGCGGAATCGATTCTTTGATCGTCGCCGGAACCGCGACGAACATGTGCTGTGAAAGCGCCGCCCGCGATGCGATGATGCTCGACTACAAGGTCGTTATGGTGAGCGACGCCAATGGCGCACGCTATCCCGAGGATCACCTCGCCGGACTGACGTCATTTTACCAGAGCTTCGGCGACGTGCGCACGACCGGCGAGGTGATCGACGACCTTCTGCGCTGATCGGAAATTCTATCGCATCGCCATCGATGCGAGCGCATAGATTGCGCCGAGCACGAGCAATGCTGGCGGAATCCAGAGCAGGATATCGAGTTCGCGGCGAAGCTGGCTCATCTTCTCGTTTTTCGCCGTGTTCTTGTCGGTCCGCCTCGCGAGGCCGGCCTTCACCAGCAGCATTCGCAAGAAGACGAACGCCATGCCGGCAGCGACAAGGCCGAGAAGGAACTTTACCATCCGTCGTGTTTATCCCGGCGCGGCGGCGGCGTCACCGCACTTCTGCGGACGGAGCCGCCCCAAAGAGGGCGGCTCCCATGCCTCACGCTTGCCTTGGCCTCAGCCGATCGGCAGGATCGCCGTCTCACCGTCGTCGAGTTGCATGTCGAACACGCAAAGCATCGCGGCGGTGGCGGAATACTTGCCCATGAGGGCGACGAGGTCGACGAGCTTCTTTGCGCCGAATCGATCGAACGCCCGCTTGTAGGTCGCCGGCGAAACCTTGCGCGCGCCGAACGTCTCCCGTCCAAGCTGCACGATGACGGCGTCTTCCTCCGGCACGCCATCGAGCGGCCGCTTGTGCTTGATGGCCTGGATGGTTTCCTCGGGCACACCGCACTTGCGGGACTCTGGTTCGTGCGCGGCCCACTCGAACCGGCTGTCGCATTCACGCGCGGTAATAAGGATCGCGACCTCGCGTTCGCGCGGCGTCAATCCACATTCAAACCGCAGATACTTGTTGGCGGGGCGATTGATCTCGGCAAGCTTCGGTGAGTGAAGCTGGATGCCGCCGGGACCCTGCAGGCCGCGAATCGAGCCGCCCTTGGGATCGACATAGGTGTCGAATACGGCCTTGCCCGCGTCGTCGAAGTCCTCCCGCTTTGGCGGCGGCAGCCGGCAGCGTGAAACCGGATGGATGTCCTCTGGCAGCATTTCCAACCCTCGTTGTGGTTTGTTGACGCAGCATTCTAGACCGACGCCGTGGCGCGCGTGAAGGCGGCTCGCCATAGGCGTGACATTGCGGTAGCTGTTCACCGGATCTTTGCGCCGGTCCGGCAAGTTCGGACTGGACAAGGCCCCTGCTCCTTTCTATAAGCCGCAAACCGCTGGACGCCTTGGGCGTCGCCGGTTGCCCAGGTAGCTCAGTTGGTAGAGCATGCGACTGAAAATCGCAGTGTCGGTGGTTCGATTCCGCCCCTGGGCACCACTTTTCGGAAACTGCCCGCGCCGCTCTGATCTGCCGCAGGGGACGTCGTCGCCAAGGCCGCCGCTCTGACCGGTAGAGGATCGTCGACGCCCGCGCCAATGCAGACCGGGTATTCTTCCGCTCAAGCCCCGGAGAACAACCACTAGAGCGCCACTTGGAGCGAGGCGAGATTCGTGGCTATTGGCGTGTAGCCCATGGGATCCTTCAAGCCTTGACGACACAGAACCCTTCGCCACGCGCCGCAACAGAGGCGGCAGCCCCAGGCCTCGCCCCTGCGGCAACGTTCCGCCAGACCGCCCAGACCGACATCGAGGCGGCCATACGAACGTATGCGGCTCGCCGTCCGGCCACTGGGTCGCGCCTGCCGCCAGCGCTGCGCAAACTCGAAGCAGAGGCGATCGAGATCATGCGCGAGGTGGTGGCCGCCTGCCAGCGGCCCGTATTCCTGTATTCCATCGGAAAGGACTCGACGGCGATGCTCCACGTCGCCCGCAAGGCTTTCTGGCCGGCCCCCCCGCCCTTCCCGTTCCTGCATATCGCGACGGGCTGGGATTTCGGCGCGATGATCACCTACCGCGACTGCATCGCGGAGGCCCTCGGGCTTGATCTCATCGTACACACAAACGAGGAAGGCGTTCGCCGCGGGATCAATCCAATCGCGTCTGGCTCGGCGGTTCACGCGCAGGTCATGAGCACCGAAGGCCTCAAGCAGGCGCTGGACAAGGGCGGCTATGACGCCGCTTTCGGCGGCGGCAGACGCGACGAGGAGAAGAGCCGCGCGAAGGAGCGCATCTTCTCCTTTCGCACACGCGAACATGCGTGGGATCCGCGCAACCAGCGGCCGGAGTTGTGGAACCTCTACAACACGCGCGTCGCGCCGGGCGAAAGCATGAGGGTGTTCCCCTTGTCTAACTGGACCGAACTCGACGTGTGGTCCTACATCCGCGCAGAAGAAATCCCGGTGGTGCCGCTTTACTTTTGCGCGCGCCGGCCGGTCGTGACGCGCCAGGGCATGCTGATCATGGTGGATGACGAGCGCCTGCCCGTGGAACCCGGCGAGGCGCGCGATCTCATGGTCAGATTTCGCACGCTTGGCTGCTATCCACTCACGGCGGGGATGGAGTCGAACGCCTCCAATGTCGATGAGATCATCGTCGAAATGCTCGGCTCCATGCAGTCGGAGCGTCAGGGACGCCTGATCGACCACGATGAAGCCGCCTCGATGGAGCGCAAGAAGCGCGAGGGCTATTTCTGATGGCTCACGATGCGACAGCAGCGGCCGCGCAGGACCGCGAACTCCTGCGCTTCATCACCTGTGGCTCCGTGGACGATGGCAAGTCGACCTTGCTCGGCCGGTTGCTCTACGAAACAAAGCTCATCTTCGAGGACCAGCTCGCAGCCGTCGCGCGCGATAGCCGCAAGTACGGAACGCTCGGCGAGGACCTCGATCTCGCGCTGCTGCTCGACGGCCTCGAGGCGGAGCGCGAACAGGGCATCACGATCGACGTCGCATACCGCTTCTTCAGCACGGCGAAGCGCGCCTTCATTGCAGCCGATACGCCCGGCCACGAGCAGTTCACCCGCAACATGGCGACAGCCGCCTCGACCGCCAGCGCCGCAGTGATTCTCGTGGACGCGCGCAAGGGCGTGTTGACGCAAACGCGCCGCCACGCCTACATCTGCTCGCTGCTCGGCGTGCGCACGATCCTGCTCGCGGTCAACAAGATGGATCTCGTCGATTTCGACGCCGGCGCTTTCTTTCACATCGTCGCGGATTTCACGAGCTTCGCCTCTTCGCTTGGCTTTGCCACCATCCTGCCTATTCCGGTTTGCGCTCGCGCGGGAGACAACATCACCATCAAATCCGGGCGCACGGCATGGTACGCCGGCCCCACGCTTCTGGAAGCCCTTGAGAACGCCGAGGGCGAGGAAATCGCCCTCGACCGCCCGTTCCGGTTTCCAGTGCAATGGGTGAACCGTCCCGATCATGAGTTTCGCGGGTTTGCCGGGACCATCGCGAGCGGATCGGTGCGTGTGGGCGACCCGGTCGTGTCGCCTGCGTCGGGACAGTCGACCCGCGTGTCGCGCATCGTCACGTTCGATGGCGACCTCGTCGAAGCCCATGCGGGACAAGCCGTCACACTTACGCTGGAAGATGAGATAGACCTCGCGCGTGGCGACGTACTGTGCCCCGCCGGTCAGCGTCCCGACTACGTCGATCAGGTCGCGGCATGGCTGGTGTGGATGAGCCCCGAGGCGATGTTGCCGGGCCGCTCGTATCTGATGCGAACCGGAACCGCCACCATCCCTGCCCGCGTGTCGGCCCTCAAATACAAGGTGGACGTCAACACGCGCGAGCGCCTTGCCGCACGAACCCTCGCCCTCAACGAGATCGGCTATTGCAACATCGCGATGGCGAGGCCTGCAGCCATCGACCCCTATTCGGAAAACAGGCGCACCGGCGCATTCATTCTCATCGACCGCGCGACGAATGAAACCGCTGGCGCGGGCATGATCCGCTTCGGACTGCGGCGGGCGACGAACATCCATCGACAATCCCATGCCATCGGCAAGGCCGCGCGCGCCCGGTCGCTCAACCAGAAGCCGATGATCCTTTGGTTCACTGGCCTTTCCGGCTCCGGCAAGTCCACGATCGCCGACCTCGTCGAGCGGGAACTGCACGAGCGCGGATTCCACACGATGCTTCTCGACGGCGACAACATTCGCCACGGCCTCAACAACGATCTCGGCTTCACCGACGCGGACCGCGTCGAGAACATTCGGCGCATCGGCGAAGTCTCGAAGCTGTTCGTGGAATCGGGCCTGGTCGTCCTGTGCTGCTTCATTTCGCCATTCGCGCAGGAACGGGAGATGGTTCGGGGACTCGTCGGTGGCGACGAGTTCATCGAGATCTTCGTCGACACCCCCCTCGACGAGTGCGAACGCCGCGATCCGAAGGGCCTCTACGCCAAGGCGCGCGCCGGACTGATCGAAAATTTCACCGGCGTCAGCAGTCCCTATGAGGCGCCGGAACGCCCTTCCGTGCGCATCGAGGGCGCACAGGAAAGCGCGGAGGCCGCAGCCGCGCGCGTCATCGATTACTTCCTGAAGGCGCAATCAGGACCCGCAGGAGATCATTGAACGGGCGACAGGCGCGGCGGCTCCGACGCTGCGCGATGCAATGTAAGCGTAAGCTACGGATTGTAATTCGCGTTCCCATCTGCAAACGTGACCATACGTTGGGGAATGCGAAACGATCGCGGGGCGCAAGACGCTATGTCCACGTACAGCACCGGCTCCAGTCTGCGGACCAGCCAGGCGCCCTCACAGCGCCGGGGCGCCTGGCTGGCGTGGGCGTCCTATGACATCGGCCAGCGGCCGTTCAATTTCCTGATCCTCACCTACATCTTCGCGCCCTATTTCGCCGCGACCCTTTACGGCGACCCCGTGCGGGGCCAAACGGTCTGGGGCCTGACGATTGCCGCAGCAGGCCTGCTTGTCGCAGTTCTGGCGCCGCCGCTCGGCGCCATCGCCGACGCCGCCGGACCGAAAAAGCCCTGGATCGGCCTTTTCGGCATCCTGCTCATAACGGGATGCGTGGCGCTCTGGTGGGCGCACCCCGGCGCGCCGCATGGCGTCGTGATTGGCGTCGCCGCGGTCATTGTCGCGACGCTCGGGTCCGAACTCTCCATCGTGTTCCACAACGCCGTCATGCCGGTGCTCGCACGGCGTGAACACATGGGGCGGCTGTCAGCCCTTGGCTGGGCGGTCGGGGTCGCCGGCGGCGTAGGGGCGCTCCTCGTTGTTCTCGCCGCGCTGGCCGTCGATCCGCGAACCGGACTTACGCTGGGTGGTTGGCCGCCACTGATTACCCTGACGCCCGTCGAGACCACGGCGGGCCGCATCGTCGGCCCTCTTGTCGCCGTTCTCTTCGCGCTTGCCGTCATCCCCATGTTCATCTGGATGCCGGACGACCGGCGGTCCGACAGGCCGCTCACTCACGCGGCGCGCGACGGCCTGCGCGAGTTGCGCGCGACAGTGAGCGTGCTGCGAAAGGAGCGGAAGCTCGCGACTTTCCTGATGGCGTATCTGCTTTTTTCGGATGGCCTTATCACGCTCGTCGCCTTTGGCGGCGTTTACGCGGCAGGCCTGCTCGGCTGGGGTCCGATCCAGCTTGCCGGACTTGGCCTCGTCCTTGGCGTCGCCGGGATACCGGTCCTGCTTATGACAGGCCGTCTCGACGATCGCATCGGCCCGCAACGGGTCGTCACGTTCTGCATCGTTGCGCTGACCATCGCGACCATCGGCCTGCTTGGGGTCGACAAGACCGGTTGGTTCGGCATGTCAGTCGCGGGCCTCACCGGCGGGCACTTTCTCCTGCTGTTTGCAATCCTGATCGGCTTGTCAGGCGGCCCACTGCAAGCGTCGTCGCGGACGCTGATGGCGCATCTCGCGCCGCGCGAGCGCATCGCGCAGATGTTCGGCCTGCTGGCGCTGTCTGGCCGCGTCACCAGTTTCGCGGGGCCGATGCTCGTAGCCATCGTGACAGCCCTTACCGGGAGCCAGCGCCTTGGACTGAGCGTTGCGCTGATTTTCCTGATCAGCGGAGCGACTCTGATGCTGCGCCTGCGCAGGATGATGTGAGGTCACGCGGGCGCAGGCTGTTGCAGAAGCTGCGCACGCCGTTCAACAATCATTGCGCGCGCGTAGTCGATCGCAATTGAATAGATCGCCACGGCGTCCGCGGTTAACGTCTCGTCTTCACGCTGATCGAAAAGGCGCCCCACCGCCTTGTCGATTCGCGCCTGCAACTCGTCGAGTTTCTTCAGGTCAGCCTGGCGGACCTCGTCCAGGAAGCCGAGCAGATTGTCGAAATGCTCGGCGATGGCGTTCTTTTTGGGCTGACTCACCTTGGAGACGATCCAGCCGGCGAGCGAGCCAAGGAGGCCCACGAGCGCCCACCCCAGCCAGAAGAAACTCTCGAACCGATCCATGAACGTCGGCGCCTCGCCATCGAAATAGGCCTGCGCCGCAGGATGAATTGGATAATCCTTGTTGTCCGAATCCGGCTCCTGCATCTCGCGCATGTGCGGACTGGCCGTGACCGCCTTCGCCTTGGCCTCGAACAGGACGCGCGTGAGCTCGCCCGCGGCCATCGACGACATTTTGGCCGGCACGACCATGCGCATCGTGACGCCGATCGTTGTCAGATCATCCTCTGGTTGCGCGGGCGATCCGCCGAATACGCCCTTTGAAACCTCCGTGGCGTCGACGCCGACGGCGAGGCGATGAATGGCCTCCGCGTCCTCGACGCCGAATACCTTGGGCGTGCCCTTCATCGCCTTCTGGACGGATTGGAACGTCTCCGCGGCCGCGCCGCCGACCGGCCCCACCACGAAAGCCGCAACGATCTTGCGTTGCTGAAGCGCGGGACCGACCTCCTCGGGCTTCATCGGCGTCCTGCGGACGGATGCGCGCGGCACGCCATGATGATCGAGAATCAGATCGAGCAGCTTCTCGTTCGCTTGGTTGTCGGGAACGACGGCAATCGTCCGGTCTTTCAAACTCTTGAAGTCGTCGATGGCGGAGCGCGGCGGAACGATGAGGAAAGCGTACAGTGTCTGGAAGACCGCGATGGAGCGCCCGTTGCGCGGCATGGCCACGTCGGAGCGCACAACAGCGACATCCGCCTCGCCCTTCTCGATGGCGGCAGCCGCCGCGGCGGGGTCGGCAACCGCGATCCGGCGCATGGTGAGCCAGGTGCTCTCCTTTGCGCCTTCGCGCGACAGGTCCTGCAGCATGCGCTGCCCTGCGGCGCCGAGCGGCGGAACGGCGGCGCGCAGCGTCGCCCAGTTCCGTGAGTACTGATAAGTGAGCGCCGCTGCGGCGGCGATCAGGATCAGAATGCCGATTGCGCGGATTATCCTCACGGCGTCATGCCTTCAGGTCCTTCGCTCCCGCCCGCCGCAGGAGCATGAATCAATCGACGAGCTGCCATGACGCATCAGGATTGTAGCTGTTGATACGCGCCGCGGCTTTCGATGTGTTTGGACCCAGGTTCTTCTCATACAGGTCCCCGTGATGGCTGCACATGAAGGTCATCACGCCCGTCTCGCCCCATCTGAGCGGATAAGCGATCAGCGCATGGCCGGCGATCATGTTGCCGTTGATTACAAAGCCGTGCGCGCCGCCCGGAGCAGCAGGCCCCTGCGCCTTCAGGATACGGAAGATATAACCCTCGTATGACTGGGCGCCGCTGCGCGCCGCCAGCACCGCATCGGCCAGCGCGCCTTCGAGCGGAGATATGTCGGCCTGCGACCGGCGCTCCCAGTATAGCCCGTCCTGGCGCCCGGGCGCGCTGACGATGCGTTGCGCATATTCGAGCACGCGATCGCCGTCGCGATCCTCCCTGATGTAATCCTTCTGCGCCGCGACATAGGCGGAACATGCCGCCATCGCCGCCAATTCGTTGTGGCCAATGACGCGCGCGCGAATTTCGCGCTGGCCGGCGACGGGATCGAAAGCCCATCCGTCGCCCTTTTTCACGATTGGGATCGGGAACGGGAAGTCACGGTTTCCGACCAGGATGATCCTGCTGCCGGCGTCCCTCTCCTCGAGAGCGACCTTCTCGGCGGCAGCCTCGTTGAAACGGGCGAGCCGCTCCAGGTCCTGCGCAGCGTCCCCGGTGCTGATGAGGCGGCGCCCGCGGGGCCCGAAGATTTCCGTCACGAAGCCCGCGCGGCCGGACTTCGCCGCCGCGACAAGATCGTCGGCGGCCGCTTGCGCGCTCGGGTAAACTTTTTGCGCGAGCGCCGGCGTCGCGCCGGCTGCGGCTGCGGCGATTAGAGCAGCGAAGGCGACGGCAACCTTGTTGAGTTTGTGCGTCATGGCCATGTCCTCGCTTAGCGCCTGCCGCCGCCGCGGCCCCCGCCGCCACCGCCGCCACCGCCAAAACCGCTGCGACCGCCGCCGCCTTGGCTGATTCCGCCCCGACCGCCGCCGCCCACCGCAGGACCGCGATTGAAGCTCTGCGCGCCCCGATTGCTGAACGCCTGCGCCGGGCCACGCCCCGCGTCGACGCCGCCGAAGGCGCCGCCCGGACGCGCTGGAGACGGATGAACCTGGGGACGCGGCGCAGGACGGGTCTCGGGCCGCGTTGCGGGACGGGTCTCGGGGCGCGTTGCGGGACGGGTCTCAGGGCGTTGAGCGCCGCCAGCTCCCTGCCCGGGCCGCTGAACCGCGCCAGAGCCGGCGCCCGGTCTGTCGCCGGGCCGCTGGACAGCACCCGCGCCCGGCGGGTTCCCGCCGGGCCGGTTGACCGGGCCCGCGCCGGTTCCTGCTCCCGGACGCTCTCCCGGGCCAATTCCGGGCCGGTCGCCGGGACGTCCCGCTTGCCCCTCGCCGGGGCGTCCGCCCGGACGATTCTCCGGCCGCAATCCCGGCTTGCTGCCCTGCCCTGGACGATAACGGTCCCCGTCCGGCCGCCACGGTCGCACGTTATTTCCGATGTTGCTGCCGTTGCCGATGTTGATCTCGTTGCCGATGTTGATGTTTCCGGGGGGCCGGCCGCCCGGATAGACCGGTTGCCCCGGACGCCAGCCCGGATACGGCGGGCGCCACGCCGGATAGCCCGGCCAAACGGGCGGGTAGACGACGCCCGATCCCCAGTTCCAGTAATTGTTGTTCCACATGGAGCCGATCGCGACGGCGGTACCGAACGTCAGCAGGCTCGCCGCAACAAGCCCCGCGGCCGGATCGTAAACCTGAACGGGATTGTAGCTGGGAACGTAGATCACCTCGGGACTGGCGCTCTCGATGATGATGACGTCGTTGTTGTTTTCCTTGCGCTTGACGACTTTTTGCTGCGGCGTGGTCTTCAGAGACCCCGCCGTTGCGGCCTTCGCGCGCATCCGCTGAACAGCGTCCGCGACGTCCTTGGGCTGGTTGACGAACGCGTCGCCGAGGTCCGTCGTCCAGTCGAGGTCCTCGCTCATCTTGCGGATCACATCGGGAAAGCGCGCGAGCGCCTTCACGGCCGGGTCCCACGACTGCGCATCGACGCCGGAATAATCCTGCTTGCCGACCGCCGCCTTGTTCTTGTCGAGCCAGCGCTGAGCCTGAACGATGTCGATCGGATAGGCGGAAGCAGGAAACACCTGCGCCAGAAGGGCGTCAGGATAGAGCGCGACCGGCGCGACGAGCTTGTCAAGCTCCGCGGCGCTGTACACAGCTTCCGCCGATTGCTCTGCGCCCTGCGGCGGCGGCGCCTGCGACTGGGAGAGGGCGGAGCCGCTCCCGAGCGTCAGGGCTGCAACAAGAGCGATAATCCAATGGCTTGATCGACCGAGCAACTGCCCGCGCTGCGCTACCATTTTTGGCCCCCGCCGTTGGTGTATGCGCGCTGTCGCCGGCTATTGCAGCGGCGGCGCGTAGAGAATGCCGCCGGTGGACCAGAGTTGGTTGAGGCCGCGCGGAATCCCGAGCTTCGAGCGCGATCCGATGTTGCGTTCGAACATTTCAGCGTAATTGCCGACTGCCTGCACCGCCCGCAACGCCCAGGCGTTATCGAGACCAAGCGCCTGCCCCAGATTGCCCTGCGCGCCAACGAAACGGCGCACCGCCGGCTTCTGCGAAGCAGCGGCCTCCGCGATCGTCGACGTCGATATCCCCAGTTCTTCCGCGTTGATGAGGGCGTAATTCACCCAGCGCAGGATGTTGAACCACTTGACGTCGTCGGCGCGCGCCACGGGACCGAGCGGCTCCTTCGAAATCACGTCCGGTAGGATGACCGCGCCGCTGGGATTGGACAGCTTCACGCGTTCGGCGAAGAGCGCGGACTGGTCGGCCGTGAACACGTCGCATTGGCCGCCCTCAAGCGCCTTGATGGCTTCTGGAAGCGTCGCGAACACGAGTTCCTTGTAGGTCATCGAGTTGGCGCGCATGAAGTCGCCGAGGTTCGCCTGGCTCGTCGTGCCCGACTGCACGCAGACCGAAACACCGTCGAGTTCCAGCGCCGATATGACCTGCGGGCGGCGCAGAACCATGAAGCCTTGCCCGTCGTGATAGACGATGCCGGCGAACAGCAGGCCGAGCGTAGCTTCGCGCTCAAGCGTCCACGTCGAGTTGCGCGACAGCAGGTCGATCTTCGAGGACCGCAGCGCCTCGAACCGTTCGCCCGCCGACAACGGCACGAAGTTGACCTTGGAAGGGTCGCCAAGGACAGCCGCGGCCACCGCCTTGCAATAGTCCACGTCGAAGCCGCTCCAGACGCCCTTGGCGTCACGCTCCGAGAAGCCGGTAAGGCCCTGACTGACGCCGCAGTTCACGGAGCCACGCTTGCGCACTTCGTCGAGCGTTGAAGCCTGCGCGCTCCAGGCCGCGCCAGCGAAAAGGAATGCGGCCGTGGCGATACGCCCCAGCGTTCTGCTAAACGTGATGGACATGCGCTTGATCCCCTTGGCGTGATGTTGCGCGGCCGCTCAGAGCGTCGCAGCGTGGCGAATGACGACCTTGGTGCCGACGGGAACGCGCTCGTAGAGATCGATCACGTCGCCGTTGGTGAGACGAAAGCAGCCGGAAGACACGGCGTGGCCGATCGTCTCGGGCTGGTTCGTCCCGTGGATGCGGTAAATGGTGGAGCCCAGATAAAGGGCGCGCGAGCCCATCGGATTACCCGGCCCGCCCGCCATGAAGCGCGGCAGATACGGCTGGCGCTGGATCATTTCCGGCGGCGGCGTCCAGTCCGGCCATTCGGCCTTGCGCGAAATCTTCACGAGCCCTGACCACGTGAAGCCTTCGCGGCCGACGCCGATGCCGTAGCGCAACGCGCGATTGTTTCCGAGCACCAGATAAAGGAAACGCTCACTCGTGTGCACGACAAGCGTGCCCGGCGGCTCGTTGCTGCGGAAGAAGACGAGCTGACGCTTGAACGGTCCATCGGTAATCACGACTTCGGCCGTGGAGACGCGGCCAGGTTCGTCGCCAATGTTCATCGTTTCACGCATCTGCGCAGACGAGGCGGCCTGAGCAAGAACGGAAGACGACGAAGCGGCCACGAGAAGCCCGCATGAAACCGCTAGAGCCGCGATGCGGCCGAACACCATGCCTGAGCGGACGCTAGTTCTGATCATTCTAGTCTACCTCAAGATGCCGATCTACGCGCGTTGCGAGCAACGAACGTAAACATACGTGCCGTAACGGTTGTTGATTTCAGGATCCAGGAAACGCAGGATGACGAGATTGTCCGAAAAGGAAATCACCTCCCGGTCCTGCAGATCGCCCGGAGGCGCATTGAAGCCGAGATATACCTTCCCGTTCGGCGCGCCCTTGAAGGTCAGTTCGTAGACCTTCGGATCGTCCGCGACATGCATCATCACGCCATCCGTGGGGCCCTTGGCGATGACATACGGATTGCGGCAATGCGACCGCGCCATCGCTTCCGTCCGCGCCCGGTCCTTATCCTCGCGATAGGACGCGACGCCCCATTGGCCAACCATTTTCTCAATCGGATATGGCGACGGAAGCGCTGCGGACTGCGCCGGCGCCTGCATCCGCACGGAGTCGGACGTCGCGAAACAACCTCCGAGAGCCGTAGCTAATATGCACGCGGCGACGACTTTCGAAACTTTCATCAAACGCCCCCCTCACTCACATGAAACGCCGGCCGCCTCACCACCGATACTGGACGCCGAGCAATGGCCCATGTTGCAGCACATCGTAGATGAAGTCACCATCCCTGTAATTGACCCTGAACGCCCGGTATCCAAGGAAGGCGCCCCAGTTCTTGTTGAAAGCGTACCCGGCGCCGCCATAGACGTCCCACTGATACTTGGAGCCGCCGCCCCCGGCGAATGCGATCAGATTCAGGAACCACTTGTCGTCGACTTCGTAGCGCGCGCGCACGCCGCCAACTGCGTCGAACCAGGTCTTGGTCGCCTCGAACCGGTCGCCCTTCGAGTAACCGAACGCATCGATCCGCACGGAGATGGCGTTGTCCATGTAGAAACCGCGCGCCCCGGCAAACACGTCGAAGATGAACTGCGGCGTCTCCACGACCCTGTAGCCGGCTGCCGACATGCCGATAAACGAATAGCTGTCGATATTTACGCTCACCGCAAACGGCCCCTTGGTCCGGTTCGCCTCGGGGATAAGCCGCGTGTACATGAGATCGTTAAACAGGACGAAGCGTCCGTATCTGGCCTCGAATGTGCCCATTAGAGCGCCGCCAAGGTTCTTGAGGACGTCGGGGATCGTCATGTTCACATCGACGGGCGGCAGCGGCGGCACGGTCGCAAGCGTTCCCTTGACCGCGGAGAGCCAGGCATACCCCGTCACGTTGAATTCCCACGTCGTGAACACGGACGCGGGCGCTTGCGACGGGGCCGGCGCGGCGGCCGGCAGATCCGCTGCATGCGCAAAACCGGCGATGGAGACAGCGCCGGCGCAAACCGCCGTCCGCGCGAAACCGGGAATTTTCATGCACCCTCTCTAAAAACTTGAGCTTTAGCTTGAACTATCAACGCCAAGCTTGAAACGAACCTGCGCCAGTTTCACGGATTCGGAAAGAGACGGACTGTTCAAATCGGACAGGCGGGCAAGCTCGTCACCTCGGCTTGAAGACCGTGCGCCAGCCGGATTTCATGTCGACCACGAGCCACCCTTCCGCCCCCGCCCGCTCCAGCGCCTGGTCTAGACGGCCCACGGGCGACTTGCGGTCGTACGCGTATTCCCGCTCCGCGTCCGTGTGATGGATGATCACGCCAAGTCGCCGCCCGCCGCTCTGCGTGGTCCATTGCAGCATCTCGAGGTCGCCGTCCGAATTGCCGAAGGCAGCCAGCGGCCGGCGCCCGATGATCTGCTCGATGGCGATCGCCTTGCCGGCCTTGTCGTCAATGAAGTCGATGGCGGGCTCCCGCACGAGCGTCGCCTTCCCATCGCGCGTCTCGAACTTCATCCTGCCGCGCGATCCGATCACCTGCTCCGGCGGCACGCCGTAGATCTCCTCGGTGAACACGCGCATGAAGTCGACCCCGCCGCCAGAGACGATGTAGGTCTTGAAGCCGTTGGATCGCATGTAAGCCAGCACTTCGATCATCGGCTGGTAAACGAGTTCCGTGAACGGCCGCTGGAATCGCGGATGACGCGCGCTTTGAAGCCACTGCCGGACGATGTCTCGAAACTCCGCCGGCGTCATGCCGCTATGCGTCAATGCTACGGCGGCGGCGAGATCATGCTCGCTGATGCCGGAGAGGCCAGCGACTCCCTTTTCGATCACGGGGGCGAAAGCAGGATTTTCACGCAGACCAGGGTTCTGCGCCGCCAGCGCCTGAAGGCGGTCGCCCACGAAGAACGCCTGCACGTAGACCGGCTGCTCGAGCCAGAGCGTGCCATCGTTGTCGAAGGTCGCGATGCGCTCGGCGGGCGCGACGTATTCCGGCGAACCCGGCGTCGTCACCGCCTCAATAAATGAGACGATGGCGCTGCGTGCAGCGCCATCGTTCCATGAGGGAAGAGGATCGGTCTGCGCGCGAGCGACCGTCGCGACCATAAGCCCGACGAAAGCAAAGACGATCCTCAGCATGTCATTTCTCCACGCAATCCGTCACAGATCGCGGTTATTGCCGCGAACCGCGCATGACGGATTCCATGACCCGGTCGAGGTTGAAACTGCCCGGTTTCTGGCGAGGGGGAAACTCCTTGAAGCTCTGGAGCCACTGCGCCACATAGCCGGCCGCAGGCGCGATCAGGAACATCCGGTCGAGATACCAGCGCTGATAGCCCATCGCGTTCTCATGCTCCGCGCGCTCGAATGGATCCATTCTCAGATTGGTAATCAAGGGCGCGCGCAGTTCTTCGAAAGGCGTCTGCCATACCCTCAACCCTTCGGCGTTCTGCTTCAGGAAGGTCACCTTCCACGGCCCGTAGCGCAGCGCGGCCACAGACCCGTCGTCGGTCCAGTAAATGAATTCGCGGCGGGGCCAGGGGCTTTCACCCTTGAGCGCCGGCATCAGGTTGTATCCGTCGAGGTGCACCTTGTAATTGCGGCCGTTGACCGTCTTGCCCTTGAGAAGCTCCTGCTTGATGTCTGGCGCGCCGGCGGCTGCGGTCAACGTGGTGAGCATGTCCTCATGGGCCGCGATGTCGTTGATGACGGTTCCAGGCTTGATTACACCCGGCCACTTGATCGCCGCGGGAACGCGATAGCCGCCCTCCCACTGCGTGTTCTTTTCGCCGCGGAACATCGTCGTGCCGCCGTCGGGCCACGTGAACGTCTCGGCGCCGTTATCGGTCGAGTACATGACGATCGTATTCTCATCGACGCCAAGCTGCTTCAGCTTGGCAAGCAACTGCCCCACATGGCCGTCGTGTTCGACCATGCCGTCGGCGTAAACACCCAGCCCCGTTTTGCCCTCGGACGCCGCCTTGAGGTGCGTGAAGATGTGCATCCGGGTAGAGTTCCACCAGATCATGAACGGCTTGTCGTCCTTGACCGCCTTTTCCATGAAGGCGAGCGTACGTTCGGTGACCTCGTCATCGATCGTTTCCATGCGCTTTCGCGTCAGGGGGCCGGTGTCTTCGATCTTGCCGCCCGCGAAACTGTGAATGACGCCGCGCGGTCCGAACTGCTTCTTGAAGGCGGGATCTTTCGGATAATCCGGATTTTCGGGCTCTTCTTCCGCGTTCAGGTGATAGAGATTGCCGAAGAATTCATCGAAGCCGTTATTCGTCGGCAACATCTCGTCGCGATCGCCAAGATGGTTCTTGCCGAACTGGCCGGTCACGTAGCCGAGCGGCTTCAGCAGGCCCGCAATCGTCGGATCTTCGATCTTCATGCCTTCCGGCGCGCCAGGCAATCCGACCTTGGTGAGACCCGACCGTATCGGCGACTGGCCCGTGATGAACGCGGCCCGGCCCGCCGTGCAGGACTGCTGGCCGTACCAGTCCGTGAAGAGGGCTCCCTCCCGCGCAATGGAGTCGATGTTTGGAGTCCGGTAGCCCATCATGCCCATGTTGTAGGCGCTGATATTGAACTGCCCGATGTCGTCGCCCCAGATAACCAGAATGTTTGGTTTCTTGGCGGGTGCGGTCTGTTGACCCGCGGGCCGCTGCGGCGACGTCTGCGCGAGGGCGCCGCCCACGAGGACCGGCGCCGCAAGCGCCATTGCCAGAATCGCCTTTTTCCAGACCATCACATAACTCCCTGAAAGCGAAGAAATCCGGCTTGCCCCTGCACGAGACCGTGCGGTGCGGACGAGTCATTACTGCGTAGCGCGCGCACGGCGCTCCACGTCCACATGTTTTGTGTTGATTAGCATGGCCGTACGCCGCAAATTGTTCGCGGACGGATGATTGGACGGTATTCGGTGACACGACCCGAGGAAGCGAGAAACCTGCTTGCGCGTAAGGGCTGGTTGTCGGGAACGCCCGAGCACTTTCGGCGCGCCGTGCTTTCCAAAGCCGTGGTCAAGCATTACGCCCAGGGCGCCTCGATCATCATGGTCGGCGATGAACCCCGCGGCGTCTTTGGACTCGCAGATGGCGGCCTGCGCGTTTCCATTGCGCCTGCTGAAATGGAGCCCGTGTTCGCGTATTTCTTCCAGCCGGGAAGCTGGTTTGGCGAGGTGCCGGCAATCACCGGGCGGCCGCACCTCATAGGGCTTGAGGCGACCCGCGAAACGACCATGCTCCATCTGCCAAACCATGCCTGGCAGGAGATTGTCCGCGAAGATCCGGCGCATTGGCGCTACATGGGCCAGTTGTCGGTTGAGCATACCGAAATGTGCGTCGGAATCATCGCAGACCTGATGCGAAGGGATCACACGAAACGCTTCACCGCCATCATGCTGCGGCTCGCAGGCTGCAGACAGCCGGATTCCGAGCCGGTCGAGATCGACTACAGCCAGGAAGATCTCGCGATAATTGCGAATCTGGGGAGAACGACCGTCAACGGCCTTCTGAACAAATTGCAGGAAAGAGGCATGGTTGACGTCAATTACCGTCGCATCCGCATCGTCGATCCGGACGGGATGCGCGCGTTCATCGCCGACTGATCAGCTCCAGCGGCCAATTCCGCGCAGGAAATCGATCATGGCCGCGTCGAACGACCATGGATCTTCAATAGAGCACGCGTGACCGGTTCCCGGGATCACGACGTGACCCGCGCCTGCAATTCCCGCCGCGGTATCGCGTCCTGCATCAAGCGATCCATCGTGCGCGCCATTGATGACGAGCGTCGGCGCATCTATGGCGGCCAGCCTGGGAGTCATGTTGCAAGCTGCGCGAGCGCGGAAGATTTGCGCGATGCTCTCACCTGACAGCGTATGCGAGTTCTCGTCGAAGAGATTTAACACCCATCGGCCGTGCGGAGTTTCGGGGAACCCCGGGGCGAACAGTTCACGCATGTGCTGGCGGCGATAACCTGCGAGATCGCCGGATGTGTAGCCGTCGATGCGCTTCTGGATATTGCCGCCGCCGCGGCTGCTGCCGCCGACGAGAACCAGCCCCTCCGTCATGCCCGGCCGGTCTAGCCCGAACAGCAGTGCGATGCCGGAGCCAACGCTGCACCCGACAATGACCGCGCGCTCCACCGACTCGCGTTCCATGACAGATGCGACGTCCGCCGCCATGTCTTCCAACGTGAATGGCGTCGTCGGCTTGTCCGAAAAGCCGTACCCCCGAATGTCGACGTTGATGGTCGTGAACCGCTGAGAGAAGCGCGCAACCTGGTAAAGCCACAGGCGCCGGTCGAACGGATTGGCGTGAATGAAGACCAGCGGCGGCCCCTGCCCCGCGGTTTCATAGTATATCTTTACACCGTTCGACTCGCTGAATGGCACCGGTCGCTCCCCTGAATGGCGGCGGTTGCAGTTCCGCTTGCTGTTCTCCTAGCACACTTTGCGGAGCTTGATAGGGCGGCGCGCATCCTTCATTGTGTGCCAACAACACAGGGAGGAATGATGAGCGCCAGCGATTTCTGGGAGCCGAAGCCCACCTATACGAACGAGGAAGTTGTCGCGATGGACGAGGAAGTCCGCGCGCGCCCCGATATTGAACTTACCGAACGTGAAGACATTTTCCGCATCGAAGCCCTCGGCATGGCATGGGACATCGGCGTATACGTCATCGAGCCGGCGGACGCGTCGAGGGCTGCGCGAGGGCCCGACGGAAAGAAGATAGGATTTCTGCTGCTGCATGGGGGCGATGGCGATTTCAAGTCATGCTCAATCCTGGCGCGTCAGATTGCCGGCAAATTCGGCTCGCGCACAGTCTCGATGACCTTCCCCGGGCGCCTGTATCTCAAGGATCCGAGCCGCAACTGGACGGGCGACACAATCCGGGACGATGGCTCCGTGCGCACACCGATCTGGGTGGCGGGCGAAGAGATCGGGCGGGAAGAATACGAGGTCGTCAAGGACACGACCCCGATGAACCGCCTGCGTTACGGCACACGCACGCTGGCTCGCGCGAAGCCCGGCACGAATTTCTGGCATCGCATGGCGGCTTGGCCAGCCGCCTTCGAGGATGGCATGATCGAAGCGTGCCGCAAACACTTTCCCGAGAGCGAATTTTCGATCTTTACGCACGGGCATTCGACGGGCGGCGCATTCTCGGCCTACATCGTTCAGCGTGTGCCCAACATTGCCGGTCAGACGGAGATCGAGACCGCGCCCATCGGATACATCAACGAGGTGAAGCACGACTGGTCGGGCGCGCTTGGCAAGATCGGAAACTACGAACGCGTCTCGAAGGAGGCGGCGCGGCGCAGCGATCCATTCAACGAACTTTACATTCGCACATGGCGCGATCTCGCTCGCTATTTTGGTCCGGAGGCGCTTGGCAAGGAGGGCCCGGCCGCGCTCATGCGCCTGCCCTGGCTGATGGAAGAAGTGTTCGACGCCTGGGGCAAGGACCGTGCGCGCCCGAGCTTCAAGGCGGAATATACGATCACCCATAATATCGTGACTTCGCTCGAAGCCGCCGCGCGCGTGAACGCCGAACGCCTTGGCTTCGACGAGGCGAGAACACAGGCTTTGATCTCGCGCTTTCTCGGTTATTGCCATTACGATGAAAGACCCGGCGCTAAACCGGTGACGCCGATCCTTTACCTGAACTCGGCCTATAGCCGCGACAACTCGCCGGAAGCCTACAACGAGATTGTTCTGCCGATGCTCGCGAAGCTGAATCCGGCGCCGCGCGTGCGTGTCGCCCAGTTGCAGGCGGGCACGCACATCTACTACCGGCCAGAACCGGGCCTGCCGCTCGGTCTCGCCCCGACAGCCGCGAAACTCTGGCACGACGCCATTCACGGCGGCTTCTTCCATCACGGGCTTTAAGGGAGGCGTTCAAATGGCTCTCAAACTCGCTGGCGCAATAGCATCTATCGCGGTCGTGGGCGCGATCTCGACCGCGCATGGGCAATCAACGCCTGTCGCGGACTTCTACAAGCGCACGAACATCAGTGTGATTGTTGGCTCCGGAACGGGCGGCGGGTACGATGCCTACGCAAGGCTGCTGGCGCGCCACATGGGCCGGTTCGTTCCAGGCTCGCCCACCATGGTGGTGCAGAACATGCCGGGCGCAGGCGGCCTCAAGAGCGCCAACAACCTGTACATGATCGCGCCGAAAGACGGGTCCACCATCGCGATCCTTCACAACACGCTGACGCTCAACCAGATCGCGGGTTCGGCAAGCGTTTCCTACGACATGCGAAAATTCGCATGGCTCGGCAGCATGAGCATCACGTCGACGATCTGCGCATTCACGGAGAAGGCCGCCGTCAGGCAGCTCGCCGACCTGGTCAGCAGGGAAGTCGTCATCGGCGCCTCCGCGGGCTCCACGTCGATGATCCCGGCGATCCTGAATTCCCTCGTCGGCACGAAGTTCAAGCAGGTGAAGGGATACGAATCCACGAGCAACATTCTCGTGGCGATGGAGCGTGGCGAGGTCGATGGTGTGTGCGGCTGGGGATGGGACAGCGCAAAGGTCCAGGCCATGTCCGCGCTGGAACGCAAGGCGTTCGGCATCGGCCTCGACATCGCCAACGCGCCCCACCCCGATCTCAGGAAAATCGGCGTGCCCTTCGTCATGGACCTGATGAAGGACGGGCCGAACAAGCAGGCGCTCGACCTGATACTGTCCACGCAGTATTACAATCGTCCCTTCGCGGCCCCGCCCGGCACGCCTGCTGATCGCGTGGCTGCGCTCCGCAAAGCCTTCGCGGACGCTCTGAAGGACAAGGCGTTGCTGGAAGACGCAGCGAAGGCGCGCATGGACATCGACTATCTCACGCCAGAACAGATCGTGGCGGCGCTGGACAAGGCGTTCGCCGTGCCGCCGGACGTTCAGAAGCGCGCCATCGAGGAATTGAAGCTGACGGGTTGGGGCGGGCTGTAATCCATGCCTAGCGGTTAAGGCGCACGCGACCGGTTTCGGAGAGATCGTAACCGGTCAGCGTTTCCGCCTGCCGTCGGAACTCGTCGCCGCGCATCGACGCAAACAGCGCCCGCCGCCGCGGCTGAAAATAGGCCTGCTGCGCAAGACGAGACCCGGCCGCTCCGGGCGCAGCAAGCCATCTAGCAAAAGCAGCCGCCCTTCGTTACGCGCAGCAGGAACGCGCGTCATGAAGCGCCGCTCAGCGTTCGCGCGGATCGTCCGCAACTTCCTCGTCGTCCTCCGCCTCGTCAGGGGCGGCGGGCACGGCGTAAGCGCCCGAAAGCCAGCGGCCGAGATCGACATCCGCGCAGCGGCGGGAGCAGAATGGCTTGTAGCGCATCATGCCAGGCTTGCCGCAGATGGGACATGGGCGGCCGGTCGGCCCGTCATCGCACTTGCGGCTCTTGTCGTTGTCGTTTGCTGAGTTGGCCATGCTGCGCTTTCAGGCGCCGTTGAGCCACATCAGGTGAACGGGATACCCTTCGCCCGACAACAGTTGCGCGGTCTCGTAAAGCGGCAAGCCCACGACCCCCGAGTACGATCCAACGAGCTTCACCACGAACGCTCCGGCGAGGCCCTGAATGGCGTAGCCGCCAGCCTTCCCGCGCCATTCGCCCGATGCGAGGTATCCTTCGATCTCCGCTGACGACAGCCGCTTGAAGCGCACACGCGTATCGACGAGCCGGCGTCGCTCCGCGCCCTTCGGCGTGACCAGCGTCACTGCCGTGAACACGCGATGATTGCGGCCCGACAGCAGGCGCAGGCAAGCGCCCGCTTCCTCGGCGAGTTCGCACTTCGGCAGAATGCGACGCCCGACGGCGACGACGGTGTCGGCGGCGACGACATAGGCGCCGCGTAGATCCTCCTGCACGGCAGCCGCTTTGGCGCCTGCGCGCGCCTTCTCGTTTGCAAGACGAACGGCGAGCGCGCGTGCGCTCTCATTGCGATGAGGCGTCTCGTCAAGGTCGGCAGGCAGCAGTCCATCCGGATCGACGCCGATCTGCTGCAGCAACGCGAGGCGGCGGGGCGAGGCGGACGCCAGAGCGAGGCGCGGCCTCCAGGACTCGTTCTCCGCGTCGGCCTTCCGCAAGAAACCGATCACGCGAAGTCCCTCTCTCCACACAGGCCGGCGCGCCGGTTCATCGCCGGCGGCTTACTTGAATCGATATGTAATTCGGCCCTTCGTGAGGTCGTAGGGCGTCATTTCGACAAGTACGCGGTCGCCGGTAAGAACGCGAATACGGTTCTTGCGCATCTTGCCTGCGGTGTGAGCGATGATCTCGTGATCGTTTTCGAGCTTCACGCGAAACGTCGCGTTCGGCAAAAGCTCCGTCACCATTCCCGGAAACTCGAGAAGTTCTTCTTTGGCCATGTAATCCCATTGAGTTGAGCGCGCCGGCGGGGGCGCCCCGTCAGGTCCGGGCGGACCCTAATGTAAGTGCCGCGATTTGTGAACCGCCGATTGGCGCCGGTCAGGCTGGCCTCACAGGCCCCTGCCGGCGGCCAGTTCCCGCCGCCAACGCCTCATGGCTGGCCAGGCTGCGGCCCGGCGGCTCCGTCAGCAGCCTGCTCGTCCGCCGCCTTCAGGGCCTTATAGCGGCGCCAGGCAACCGGGATTAGCGCAAGATAGAGCAGCGTCAGGACGACCAGAACCTCCACCGGGTAGCTGGCGAGGAGCAGGATGCCCGCCGCCACGGCCAGCATGATGAGCAAGAAGTATTCGCGGGGAACGCGGCCCATCTGCTTGCCGGAGAAGTGCGGGATGCGGCTCACCATCAGGAAGGCCACGAGCAGGACATAGGCGATGATGAACGGCACGACCGCCCGGTCCTGCGGCACCTGAAACACCGAAATGTGCAGATAGAGCGGCAGCAGGACAACGATGGCGCCGGCGGGCGACGGCATTCCAATAAAGAACTGCCCCATCCATTTGGGACTGTTCGGATCGTCGATCATCACGTTAAACCGCGCCAGACGAAGCGCGCAGGCTATGGCGTAGACCATGCAGGCGAACCAGCCGGCGTTCTTGATCTCGTGCAGGCTCCACAGATAGAGCAGCATCGCCGGAGCAACGCCGAAATCGATGAAATCCGCCAGCGAGTCGAGCTCGGCCCCGAAGCGCGACTGGCCGTTCAGGGCGCGCGCGAGGCGCCCGTCCAGCCCATCGAGCACGGCGGCCGCCGCAATCGCGATCACCGCCAGCTCGTAGCGGCCTTCGATCGAGAAGCGGATCGAGGTGAGACCCAGGGCGAGGCCGAGCAGCGTCACCAGGTTGGGCAGCACATAGCGCATGGGAATGCGCGCGAAACGGCCGCGGCGCGGCGACGAATTCTGCGGCCCGGCTTGCTCGCTCATCGATTTCCCCCGCTCAACGGCTCCGGAACTGCCGGCGCGCCGCGTTCAATCCGAATTCGGCGATAATGGTTTCACCCGCCACGGCCTTGGAGCCAACAGCCACGAGCGGGACGCAGCCGGCGGGCATGTAGACGTCCACCCGCGACCCGAAACGGATGAGGCCGATACGCTCGCCGGTCGCGAGCGAGTCGCCCTCCTTGGCGAAGGCGACGATGCGCCGGGCGACAAGCCCCGCGATCTGAACGACGCCAAATGTCCCGCGGGGCGATTCGATAACGAAGCCGTTGCGCTCGTTGTCCTCGCTTGCCTTGTCCAGATCGGCGTTGATGAACAGGCCCGGCTTGTAGGCGACGCGCATTACGCGCCCGTCCACCGGGGTGCGGTTCACGTGGCAGTCGAAAACGGACATGAAGATGGAGACCCTGGTCATCGGCGTCTCACCGAGGCCGAGCTCCGGAGGAGGCGCATAGGCGCCAACCGAGCAGACGACCCCGTCCGCCGGCGCGACGACGAGACTCTCGTCAACGGGCGTGACCCGAACCGGGTCGCGGAAAAAGTACGCGCACCAGAGCGTCAGGAAGAGCCCGATCCAGCCCAGCGGATCCCAAATCCAGAACAGGACGATCGTCGCGACCGCGAAGGCGGCGATGAAGATATACCCCTCCGGATGGATGGGCGTGATCTGGCGGCGAATGCTGTCGGCGATGTTCATGCGTTTTCCCGGGTCGGTCCGGCGAGGACCGCCGTCTTTTGCCATCTAGACGCGCGGAAGTCACGAACAAGGTCCGGCGCCCGCTCGGCGGCGGGGCTCCGCCCCCTCGCGGCCCCGGGGCTTATTCCGCGACGTGCGTGCGGATGGGCCGGCCTTCCGCAGCCTCGGCCCGGCGCAGGGTCTCCTCCGCGGCGTCGACCTCCCGCTGGCGGTTCCACATGGCCGCGTAGACGCCCTCGCGGGCGAGCAGATCCTCGTGCCTGCCACGCTCGACGATCTCGCCCTGATCGAGAACAAGGATTTCATCCGCGTTCACGATGGTCGACAGCCGGTGGGCAATAACAAGCGTCGTGCGGCCCTTCGCGATGCGGTCGAGCGCCGTCTGGATTTCACGCTCGGTGAAGGAGTCGAGCGCAGAGGTCGCTTCGTCCAGCAGCAGAATGGGCGGCGCCTTCAGGATCGTGCGGGCGATCGCGACGCGCTGCTTCTCCCCGCCCGAGAGCTTCAGGCCGCGCTCGCCGACCTGAGCCTGATAGCCATTCGGGGCCGAGCGGATGAAGTCGTCGATCTGCGCAAGCTTGGCGGCCTCGACAATTTCCTCCTCGGTCGCATCCCAACGGCCATAGCGAATGTTATAGGCGATCGTGTCGTTGAACAGGACTGTGTCCTGCGGAACCATGCCGATAGAGTCGCGAAGGCTCTCCTGGGTGACGTCCGATATGTTCTGTCCGTCGATGGTGATGGCGCCGCTCTGGGGCTCATAGAAACGAAACATTAGGCGCGAGATCGTCGACTTGCCGGCGCCGGACGGTCCGACGATGGCGACGGTGTGTCCCGCAGGCACGTCGAAGCTCACGCCCTTCAGAATCGGGCGAGCAGGGTCGTAGGCGAAATGAACGTTGTCGAAGCGGATCGCGCCCTTGCCTACCGCAATCGGCTTCGCGCCCGGCTTGTCCTTGATTTCCGGATCTCGGTCCAGCACGTCGAACATCGCCTCGATGTCGATCGTCGCCTGCTTGATCTCGCGATACACCATGCCCATGAAGTTCAGCGGCTGATAAAGCTGGATCATCAGGCCGTTCAACAGCACCAGGTCGCCGATCGTGTTCTTGCCGTTGCGAATGTCGATGGCGCACAGGATCATCACGACCATCAGCGCCATCGAGAAGATGAAGCCCTGGCCAGAGTTCAGCACAGCAAGCGAAACGTAGCTTGAGATCGAATTGCGCTCGTAGCGCTCCATCGACTTGTCATAGCGCGCGGCTTCGCGCTTCTCGGCGCCGAAATACTTCACCGTCTCGTAATTGAGCAGCGAGTCGATCGCCTTCACGTTGGCGTCCGTGTCGCTCTCGTTCATGTTGCGGCGAATGGTGATGCGCCAGTCCGTCGCCACACGCGTGAACCACAGGTAGAGCCAGATCATCGCGACGATGGTGAGCGCATAGCGCCAGTCGAACTGCCACAGGAAGATGCCCAGGATCAGCGCGAACTCGACGACCGTCGGAATGCCGGTCAGAATGCTCATGCGCACAATCTGCTGGATCGCCTCCCGGCCGCGTTCGAGGACGCGCGTCAGCCCGCCCGTCTTGCGCTCCAGATGAAAGCGCAGCGACAGCTGGTGCAGATGCACGAACACTTCGTTGGCGATGCGCCGCACCGCGTACATCGCCACTGACGCAAAGAGCGCGTCACGCGCCTGCGTGAAGAACTGCATGAAGCTGCGCAGCAGGCCGTAGATGACGATGATGATGATGGGCGTTGCAAGCGCCGCCGGCAGCGGTATGGACGCGCTCTGCGGATCCGCGATGGCGTCAGTCGCCCATTTGAAGCTGTAGGGCACGAGGATCGTGACGATCTTCGCGATCAGCAGCAGCGCGAGCGCCGCGAGCACCCGCATCTTGAGGTCGCCGCGGCCGTCGGGCCAGACGTACGGCCAAAGGTCGACCACCGTTCCGACGAGCGTGGGATCCTTGCGCGAAGGCGCTACGGCCTCCTTCTGCGTCGCCATATGTTTCATGGGTTACAAAATTTCCCGCTGCCTTCGCTGGGCGCAGCTTTCTGATTCACGAATGGTTGTAAACCGCCCGCAGACGAACGGTTCATGGACTAGGCTTACCGCTTTCGCTCGCCCCCGCCGGCTGGCTTCCCCTCGTCCTGTTTCGGAACGACCAGAACCTGCCCTGGATAGATGAGGTCCGGATTGCGAATCTGCGAGGCGTTGGCGTCGTAGATTTGAGTGTAGCGGATACCTTCGCCGTAAATCGAGCGGCTGATGCGCCATAGGCTGTCGCCCCGCTCAACCCGGGCCGTGCGCAATTCCTCCACCACCGCATTTTGCGGGTCGCCCGCGCGGACGGCGGCTGGCTGACCGGCGTCCCGCCCGGCCGGCGCCCCCGGTAAGGCGGCCGCTGGCGGCGCTGAACCCGGCTCCTGCGCGCCCGGCGCGAAAGTGGCCGGGGATGCGGGCTGCGGCGGAGCAGCGGGCTCCCGGCTTGCGGCCGCCACCTGCCGGGCGAGATCTGCTGGATAATCGAACGGCGCCTCGACGCGGGCGAGCACCTTGCCGTCGCCGCCCAGCCGGTCCGCCCGGACCCGGTAGGCCCCCGGCGACATGCCCCGTTCCACCCGGACGGACCACTTGCCGTCGGCGCCCGCCTCGACGGAGGCGACATAGGACTCGTTCAGGTAAAGCCTCAGGCTCGATCCGGCCGGCGCCGCGCCGGATGCAAAGAAAGCGCCGCCCTGCTGCGCCTCGATGCTGGTGATGCGCAGGTCTCGCCCGCCCGGGGCGTCACGTTCGCCCCCCGGCTGCGAGAGAACCACCGTCGGCTTGTCGGGCGCCGCGAGGGCGACGACCGGCTCGCGATCGCCGCGGGCGGGCACGGCCACTGCGACCGTCTGCTCGGATGTGGTTTCGCCATTCGGGCCGGTCGCGCGCAGGCCGAGCACGTGGTCGCCGGGCGGCAGCCTTGGCGGCAGCATGACGAACTGGCCATCGGCGTCGGCCTGGGCCTGCGCGAGCGGCTTGCCGGCCAGCGTAAGCGCAACCCGCGCGCGCGGTTCGGCGCGTCCCGCAACGACCGCCTCGCCCGACGGCTCGATCCGGACGACGTCGAAACTGGGCCTGAGAGGCGCTGCGCCGGCGACCGGTTTGCTTGCAGCCGCAGCAACGGAATCGGGCGAAGCGGCGACGGCCGCCGCCGGCGGCGCACCAGCGGGAACCGCGGGCGCGGCCGGCCCGGCGTCCGCCGGCTTCGTCTCGGGCGCCGCCGGGAAAGGCGGAACCGGAGAGGCCGGAGACGGCGCGGAAGACGCGACCTGGGCGCTGGCGGGCGGCGCCGAGGGAGTGGCCGGCGGGGCGACGGCCGGGGGCGAGGCTGCGAGCGGCGTAGAGGAAGAGGCTGGCGCAGCGCCGACCGGCGGCGTGGCTGCGGGCGGCGTAGAGGAAGAGGCTGGCGCAGCGCCGACCGGCGGCGTGGCTGCGGGCGGCGCAACCGCAGGCTCCCTCGGCTCGCTTCGGGTGGCGATCAAAGGCGCCGGCCCCTCGCCCGAGAGGTACAAGCGCCACGCCGCGACCGCTATGGCGCAGATTGCGACCAGGCCCGCAACCCCGGCGATCAGAACCGGTCTCGTCAATTGGATCATGTTCGCCTTTTGGTTCCCTATTCCGTCAAATATCTATCGCTTCGGCTATGTAAATGCGAATCGAGCGGAACCGGAGGCGGGGCTGGCGGCTTGTTTCCCTCCAAACGAGAGCGAAGAACAAATGTCCCAACTGAAGAACATCTGCGTCTACTGCGGCTCATCTCCCGGAAGCGACCCCGCATTTCGAGACGCCGCGGTTACGCTTGGCCGCATCATGGCGGCTGAGGGCGTCGGACTTGTGTATGGCGGCGGCGGCAATGGCCTGATGGGCGTGATCGCCCGCACCGTCCGCGAGGAAGGCGGGCATGTGACCGGCATCATCCCGGAATTCCTGCAGCGGCGAGAACATCGATACGACGGGGCGCAGGAACAAGTCGTCGTGCCCGACATGCACACGCGCAAGCGCATGATGTTCGAGAGGGCGGACGCCATCGTCGCCCTGCCGGGCGGAGTCGGCACGCTGGAGGAGCTCGTCGAGCAACTCACCTGGGTGCAACTCGACCAGCACGCGAAACCTGTCGTGATCGCGGACGTCAACGGATTCTGGCGCCCGCTCCTCGACCTCTTCGCGCACATGCGCAACAACGGCTTCATCCGCCCCGACCTTGAGGTCCGCTATCTCGTCGCCGAGAAGATCGTCGACGTCCTCCCGATGATCCGGAAGGCGCGCGCGATGCATCAAGCCGCGGGAGAGATGGAAACGGCGCTCGACCCGCGCCTCTAGGGCGGGACGGGCAGCGACATCAAGCGCCGGCCTTGAAGAGCTTGTAGTTGATCGCGTCGAGCAACGCCTGGAACGATGCGTCGACGACGTTGGCGGAAACGCCTACCGTCGACCATCGCGCGCCGGACGCGTCGCCGAATTCGATCAGCACACGGGTCACCGCGTCCGTGCCGCCCTGGAAGACACGCACGCGATAATCGAGAAGCTCCAGATCCTCGATAAACGATTGATAGCGGCCGAGATCCTTGCGCAAGGCAAGGTCGAGGGCGTTCACCGGGCCGTTGCCTTCGGCCGCCGAGATGAGAACTTCCCCGTCGACGCGCACCTTCACGATTGCTTCGGAAACCGTGACAAGTTCGCCCAACGCATTGTGGCGGCGCTCGACGTTGACGCTGAACCGCTCCACGTCGAAATAGTCCCGGACGTCGCCGAGGATGCGCCGCGCCAGCAACTCAAATGAAGCGTCCGCCGCCTCGTAGGCGTAACCGAGCGACTCGCGCTCCTTGACCTCGTCGAGCAGGCGGCCCACGCGCGGATCATTCTTCGCGACCTCAACGCCCAGTCTTTCGAGCTCCGAAAGGATGTTGGACTTTCCGGCCTGATCGGACACGAGAACTTTGCGCACGTTGCCGACGGCTTCAGGAGGAACGTGCTCGTAGGTGCGAGGGTCCTTCAAAACAGCCGACGCATGAATGCCCGCCTTGGTGGCGAACGCGCTGTCGCCCACGTAAGGCGCATGGCGGTTGGGCCGGCGGTTCAGCAATTCATCAAGCGTGCCACTGATCTTCTTGATATGCTTGAGCTGATCGAGCGAGACACCGATCTCGAAACGCGACGCATACTCGTCCTTCAACAGAAGCGTCGGGATGAGCGAGCAAAGGTTGGCGTTGCCGCAGCGTTCCCCCAGGCCGTTCAGCGTGCCCTGGATGTGGCGCACGCCCGCGCGCACCGCAGCCAGTGTGTTGGAAACGGCGTTCTCGGTGTCGTTGTGCGTGTGGATGCCGAGATGAGAGCCAGGCACCGCCTTTGCGACCTCACGCACGATGGTTTCTATCTCATGCGGCAGCGTGCCGCCGTTCGTGTCGCAAAGGACAACCCAGCGCGCACCGGATTCGTGGGCGGTGCGTGCGCATTGCAGCGCGTATTCCGGATTGGCCTTGAAGCCGTCAAAGAAGTGCTCGCAGTCGAGGATCGCTTCCTTGCCGTGGTTGCGCGCGTACTTGATCGAGTCCGCAATCCCGTCGAGGTTTTCCTCCAGCGTCGCGCCGAGCGCGACGCGGACGTGATAGTCCCACGTCTTTGCGACATAGGTGACGACGTCGGAGTCAGCCTCGATCAGCGCCGCGACACCCGGATCGTTCGACGCCGAGCGTCCGGCGCGCTTCGTCATGCCGAAGGCGGCGAATTTCGCGCGCTTCACTGGCTTGCGCCGGAAAAATTCGGTGTCGAGCGGATTGGCGCCCGGATACCCGCCCTCGACGTAATCGACGCCGAGTTCGTCGAGCAATGCCGCCACGCGGCGCTTGTCTTCGAGCGAAAAGTCGACGCCGGTGGTCTGCGCGCCGTCGCGCAGGGTCGTGTCGAAAACGTAAAGTCTCTCGCGGCTCATGTCACACCAGCCCGTAAAATTTGAGCGCCACGAACACCGCGAGCGCGAGAACGACGATCTTCGCCGCAAGGTACCACAGCCAGCGCGCCGGGAACGGCAGCGACTTCTTCCATGCCGGTTCCTCGCTCACGGGCGGCCTCCTGGTCCTGCGTCATTCGCAGCGAGCGGTTTCGTCATGGTCGTATTGGCGAGCCAGACGCCTTCGATTTCGATCGAGTTGCGCTGCTGCGCGCGATAGCCCCGAGCGGCGAAAAACGGTTCCGCCGTATCGCTTGCGTCCACCTTCATCTGTTTCGCGCCGCGAGCGGTCGCAAGCTTTTCGAGCGCATCGACAAGGGTTGTCGCAACGCCCTGCCCCAGCGCGTCGGGATGCACAAACAACATGTCGATCAGGTCGGTCCCCTTCAGCGATGCGAAGCCGACTGTCTCGCCCTCCATGGTGGCGACCAGCGTGAGTTCGCCCGCAAGGCGCGCGCCGAATGCGTTTTCGTCATCCGCCTTAGACGACCACGCGGCGACCTGATCGACGTCGTAATCCTCGGATGCGACCTGCTCGATGGAGGCGACGAAGATCGCGGCGAGCGCGGCCGCGTCCGATGGAAGATAGGGGCGAAGACCGACCGTCATCGCTTGACCTCCCACGTGGTCGTCATCTCGCCGGTCGCCGGGTCCTTCGCGTCCTTCAGCTGAACGCCCATCGCGGCGAGTTCATCGCGGATGCGATCGGACTCGGCCCAGTTTTTCGCTGCACGCGCTGCAAGGCGCTCCTTGATGAGGCGATGAACCATTAATTCGTCGATGCCCGCCGATGCGGGACGCCAGCCGTTCCACGCGCCGAGGTCGTGCTGGAACAGTCCCAGCAGCTTGCCGCACGCGGCAAGGCGAGCCCCGGCAAAGGCCACACCTTCGTTGGCTTCCGAGTAGAGGCGGCGCAGATGCGTGATCGCTTCGGGCGTATTGAGATCGTCGCAGAGCGCGGCTTCGAACTCCGGCGACAGCATGTCCTCGCTTGAGGCGTATTGCGCGGCCACCGGATACCAGCGGTCGAGTTCGCGCTTGCTTTCGCGCAAAGACGCGACCGTCCAGTCGATAGGCTGGCGGTAGTGCGTCTTGAGCATCGTCAGGCGCGCAACCTCGCCCTGCCAGTCCGCCAGCACCTCGCGGATCGTGCGGAAGTTGCCGAGGCTCTTCGACATCTTCTCGCCTTCGACCTGAAGGAAGCCGTTATGCATCCACACGCTCGCCATCACGTTGTGGCCGAAGGCGCAGCGCGACTGCGCAATTTCGTTCTCATGGTGCGGAAACACGAGGTCGATGCCTCCGCCGTGGATGTCGAAGGTTTCGCCAAGATGCTTCCAGCTCATGGCCGAACACTCGATGTGCCAGCCCGGACGGCCGCGGCCCCAGGGGGAATCCCAGCCCGGCTCGTCGTCCTTCGAGGGCTTCCACAACACGAAGTCCATCTCGCCCTGCTTGTAGGGCGCGACGTCGACGCGCGCGCCGGCGATCATCTCGTCGAGCGACCGGCGCGAAAGCTTGCCGTAGTCGGCCATCGAGGGAACCGAAAACAGGACATGGCCCTGCGACGCGTACGCGTGCCCCGTGGAGATCAGCTTCCCGATGATCGCGATCATTTCGGCGATGTGTTCGGTCGCGCGCGGCTGCACATCCGGGTCGAGGCAGCCGAGCGCCCGCACGTCCTCCTGAAAGATCGCGTTCGTCTGCTCGGTCAGTTCGCGAATGGAAATGCCTCGTTCGGCGGCGCGCGCGTTGATTTTGTCGTCCACGTCCGTGATGTTGCGAACGTAGGTGACGTGGTCGCGCCCATAGACATGGCGCAGCAGCCGGTAGAGAACGTCGAACACGATCACCGGGCGCGCGTTTCCGATGTGGGCGAAGTCGTAGACCGTCGGCCCGCAAACGTACATCCGCACCCGCGACGTATCGATCGGTGCGAAGTCCTCCTTCGTCCGTGTCAGGGTGTTGTAGAGACGCAGCGTTCTGGCGGCCGACATGATTGCTCCCGAAGCCTGCTGGCCGGAGCGTTTGGTTTTCACGAGGGAAAAGGACGTCCTGCCAGCGGAAAAGCTAGCCCGTAATGATGGCGCGGATGGTGATGGCGCGGATCGTCATGGCGCGCAACATGGTCGAGCGCGGCCCTTCCGTCAAGCGAGCATCGCGGGGAGCGGCCGAAATTGCGCAGTTTCAGCAAATCTTAACCGGGCGGGCGCAGGCTGGGCTTCCGTTCCCGCTTCCGGTCCAGCAATGCGCGCCCACACCCTCCCCAGCCGTATGACCGATCTTTCGCGCCCCGCCCTGTGGGGCGGGGTCGCCCTCCTCGCCCTCGGCGCCGTCAGCGCCTCCGCGCAGACCTTGCCGCGCGGCGTCTACATCGTGCCAGCCGGCGGCTACAGCGTGGACGTATGCCTGGCAACCTCGGCAGAGTGCGGCCGGGTGGTCGCCAACGCATGGTGCGAGGCGAACGGACACGGGAAGGCAAGAGCGTTCGGCTCAGCAAGCGACGTCACCTTTTCGTCGGGCGTCGAGGTGAAGGCGCCGCCGCGCGATTCCGTGATGATCGCCTGCTCCGACTGAAGCGTCAGCTCTCGACGAAATCCGAGCACTTCACCGCCTCGCCGCCGGGGCCCCACGGCATGATCGGCACGGTAGACGTTGAATTTTTGGGCGAGCCTTCGATCAGCCGGTCCGAGTAAACCATGTAGACGAGGACGTTGCGCTTCTCGTCACAGCCGCGCACGATCTGCATCTTCTTGAAGACCAGGGAGCGGCGCTCGCGGAATACGACGTCGCCCTGCTCGAACTTGCGCTTGATGCGGATGGGACCGTACTGGCGGCAGGCGAGCGATACGTCAGATGTTTCTTCCGCGACGCCGAACATGCCGGCCACGCCTCCCTTTTCTGGCACCGTGAAGTGACAGGCCACTCCCTCGATCAGCGGATCGTCGATGCCGTAGGTCGCGAGCTTGTCGTTGGGCGTCAGCAGCTTGAAGACAGTCGACTTGCGGAAGATGAGGTCCGGCGACTGCGCCGCCGCGAACGCGGGGGCAAGCGCGCAGACGGACGAGAGAATCAAGGCTGCCCATTTCCCCATTTCTTTACAGGCCTCCAGCCAGACGGTAGAACCAGTTGCAAGGTCCGGCTTGCAATAGATGAGGGTCGAACGCCCTGCTGCAAGGGGCGGCGCGGCAATCCGGGCGCCAGGCGGTGAACGAAGAATCACCACGATCTGCTGCTTTGGTCACCAATGCCGACGAATCTGGACACCGCCGGGCGCATGGATCACAAGGTGGCGAAATCAGGAAGGAAGGTCCCCGGATTGCGCCAGCTGGCGCAACTTGGCGCCGCAATGGCGATGAGCCTTGGGTCAGCCCTCGCACAGCCGGTCGATTGCAACGCACTGCGCGACCGTATCGCCTCCACGCCCGTTCAGTCCGACCCGCGCGCAGTTGCCGCCGCCCAACGCCAGCGCGCGGAACTGCAGCGCACGGAAGCCTACGCCGAACAGATCGGCTGCAACCGTCGCCAGTTCCTGTTTTTCGGCTCGCCGCCGCCGCCGCAGTGCGGGCAAATCCAGGCGAGGCTGGCGACCATGCGCGGCAATCTCGATCGCCTGCAGAATGCGGCCGATCGCGGATCGGCGCAGCGCAATGCTCTCATTGCGCGCTACAATCAGCTTTGTACGCGGCAGGCCGCCGCGCCCCGCAATTTCTTCGAACAATTGTTCGGCGTGGGCGGCGGCGGGCCGCGGGAGGAAATGTTCGACGACGTCCCGCCCCCGGATGAATACGGCCCCCGCCGGGGCTCGAAGGCGGTCTGCGTCCGGACCTGCGACGGATACTTTTTCCCCGTGAGCTACAATGCCTTCGGGCAAAACCCCGACAGGCTGGCGGATCTCTGCCGCGCCCAGTGCCCGGCGGCGGACACGGAGGTTTTCACCTATTCGCCCTCGCGCGACATCACGGAGGCGGTGTCGATCAACGGTCAGCCCTACACGGCGCTGGCCAACGCGCTCAAGTATCGGCGGACGGTGGATACTTCGTGCTCCTGCCGGCAGCCCGGGGCCAGCTGGGCCGAGACGCTTGCGCCCGCCGAGCGCCTTCTGTCCAGCAGCCGGCGGGACCTCATCGTGACGCCGGAAAAGGCCGAGGAATTGTCCCGCCCGCGGCAGACGCCCCCGCCGCGCAGCCAGACCGCGCCGGTACGCCAGCCGGCCACAGAAGCGGCTCCCCCGCGCGCGGCCGGCCCGTCCAGGGAGCGCGTTGCGGAGGACCGCGAAACATGGCCGCCTGACGACGACGTCAGGCGCATACGCCGAGTCGGTCCAGCGCTCTAGCCCGCCCGATCAGGGGCAGCAGCGCTGCCAGTTCGGGCCCGGTTTCGCGGCCAGTCAGCGCCAGCCGCAGGGGGTGGAACAGGGCTTTGCCCTTCCGCCCCGTCTTGGCCTTGACACTTTCAGTCCAGTCGCGCCACGTATGCGCGCCGAAAGGGCCGGACGGCAGGAGCGCCGCCGCATCGGCCAGGAATCCGGGGTCCTCTCGAACGGGCGCGATGGCGCCGAAACAGACCTGCGCCCATTCCTGCGCCTCGGCGAGCGTCCCGAGATTTCCCCGCACCGCGAGCCAGAACGCCTCCGCCTGCGGGCCGCTGACGCCCAGCGCGCGGAGCCTGTCCGCGACGGACGCAAAGGGAAGAATGTGCAGCGTGCGCGCCGACAACGCTGCGAGATCGGCTTCATCGAACTTCGCCGCATGGTGCGACACATGCGAGAGGTCTATGGCGCCCGCGAGTTCGTCCAGAGACGCCACGGCATGGACGCTGTCGGAAGTGCCGGTGAGAACGGCGAGCGAAGCCACAGCCAGCGCCTCCATGCCCTGCTCACGCAGCGATGCGATCGAAAGCGAGCCGGTGCGCTTGGACAAGCCTTCGCCAGACGCCGTCGCCAGCAGATTGTGATGCGCAAACGCCGGCGCCGGTCTGCCCCCGCCAAGCGCGCGGAAAAGCTGAAGCTGAACCGCCGTGTTCGTCACATGGTCCTCGCCCCGGATCACGTGCGTCACGCCAAGATCGCGATCGTCCACCACCGATGGCAGCGTGTAGAGGTATGCGCCATCCTCGCGGACGAGAACCGGATCGGACAGGGAAGCGCAGTCGATCCGGCTCGCGCCGCGCGACAAGTCCTCCCATTCGATGGTTTCGCGATCGAGTTTGAACCGCCAGTGCGGCTTGCGGCCGCTTCCTTCAAGCCTGGCGCGATCATCGTCGCTGAGGGCCAGCGCAGCCCGGTCGTAGACAGGCGGCAGACCACGCGCCAGTTGAAGCTTGCGTTTGCGATCAAGCTCCTCTTGCGTCTCGTAACAGGGATAAAGGCGGCCCTGCTCACGCAGCGCGCGCATCGCCGCGTCATAGAGCGCGAAACGCTCGGACTGGCGCACGACAACATCGGGCGCAATTCCAAGCCAGTGCAGGTCGATTTCGATGAAATCGGCGAATTCGCGAGTCGAGCGCACGAAATCCGTGTCGTCGAACCGCAGGATGAAGCGTCCGCCACGCTTCTTCGCGAAAAGCCAGTTGTAAAGCGCCGTGCGCGCGTTGCCGATGTGAATGCGCCCGGTCGGCGAGGGCGCGAAGCGAACAATTGGAGCGGTCATGGCGATTCCTTACCGCAAACCTAACAGTGCGTCAGCAAGAGCAAAGATTTGCGTTCACCGGCGAATTAGGTCAGCAGCCCTTTCCGAATCGGGCGAACGCACTTACATTGGCTCTTGTCGTCAACCAACGAAAGGAGGTGATCTAGTGTCTCATTGTCATACGCCGCGGATGTCGGCCTTGGGACAACGGTCTCCTCGAGAGGCGTTCCGCCCCGCGTGAGCGGCGCGTCAAAGTCCCCGCCCATCCCGGACAGGACAATGGAAGGGCCGCCGCGAGGCGGCCCTTCTTGCATTCCGGAGGCTGTGTCCGGCTATTCTTCGAACCGCTCAGCTGTGCCGGCGATCTTCCTGGGCGCAATCGAGGCGTCGGGCTCACGCAGCGGCTGGCCCTGATCGCGGAAGCGATTGACGATGGGATAGCGCCGGTCGCGGCCGAAATTCTTCCTGGTCACCTTTACACCGGGCGCGGATTGGCGCCGCTTGTATTCGGCGATGTAGAGAAGGCGCTCGACCTTCTTCACCGTCTCGAGATCGTGGCCGCGCGCGACGATGTCTGACACGCGCATTTCGCGCTCCACGAGACATTCCAGAATGTCGTCGAGCACCGGATACGGCGGCAGCGAGTCCTCGTCCTTCTGGTTCTCGCGCAGTTCGGCGGACGGCGGCTTCACGATGATGTTCTGAGGGATGACTTCGCCCGGCGGTCCCTTGGCGCCCGGCGGCAGCCAGCGGTTGCGCAATTCGCATAACCGGAAGACCTGCATCTTGTAGAGGTCCTTGATCGGATTGAACCCGCCGTTCATGTCGCCATAGATTGTCGCGTAGCCGACCGACATTTCCGACTTGTTGCCCGTGGTCACGAGCATCGGCCCGAACTTGTTGGACACGGCCATCAGCAATACGCCCCTCGCTCGGCTTTGCAGGTTTTCTTCCGTGATGTCCCGCGAACGCCCGTCGAACAGACGCGCCAGGGTCTGTTCGAGCCCTTCGACCGCCGGCGCTATCGGCAGGATATCGTAGCGCACGCCCAGCGCGTCCGCGCAGTCCTGCGCGTCGGCCAGCGATTCATTCGACGTGAAGCGATAGGGCAGCATCACGCAATGCACGCGCTCCGGGCCAAGCGCGTCGACCGCGAGCGCCGCGCACAGCGCGGAATCGACCCCGCCCGAGAGGCCCATCACGACGCCATTGAAGCGATTCTTGTCGACGTAGTCGCGCAAGCCGACCATGCAGGCGAGGTAATCCGCCTCGTCCCCTTCGGCCGCGAGCGCCTTCGGCGCGTCCTCGATGCGCCATTCCCCGTTCGAGCGAACGAATGCAATGGAGCTGACGCAGGACTGGAACGCCGGCAATTGTGCCGCTAGCGAGCAGTCGCCGTTGAGCGCGAACGAGCCGCCATCAAAGACGAGTTCGTCCTGACCGCCGATCTGGTTGAGATAGACGAGCGGCAAACCGCTTTCCGCCACGCGGGCGACGGCGATTGCGATGCGCTCATCATGCTTGCCGCGCCAGTAGGGCGACCCGTTCGGCACGAGCAGCAGTTCGGCGCCCGTCTCCACGAGCGTTTCCACCACCTCCGGCGTCCAGATGTCCTCGCAGATCGGAAGGCCAATCCGCACACCCCTGAACGAAATCGGCCCAGGCGCCCTGCCCGGCTCGAAGACGCGCTTCTCGTCGAAGACGCCGTAGTTCGGCAGATCGACCTTGAAGCGGACGGCCTCGATACGCCCGCCCGCGAGCAACGCGTAAGCGTTGTAGCAGCGCCCATCCTCTGCCCAGGGGACCCCGACCAGCAATGCAGGGCCTCCGTCCGCCGTCCCGCGCGCGAGTTCCTCGAGCGCCGAGCGGCAAGCCTCCTGGAAGGCTGGCTTGAGAACAAGATCCTCCGGCGGATAACCGGCGAGGAAAAGTTCAGAAAACATGACGAGATCGGCGCCCTGCGCCGCGGCCTCGGCGCGTGCGGCGCGGATGCGATCGGAATTGCCTGCGATGTCGCCCACCGTGCAGTCGATCTGCGCAAGGGCGATGACGAGACGGTCGGCGGGGCGGGAATTATTGCTCATGCACCGGATTTAGCCCGCCCCCCGCGCCCCGGCAATGCCTGGCCTGCGCCGCCAACGCCCGCGAACGGGCCCCGTCCCGAGCCTAGACCGGCAGGCCTAGCGCCCGCAGCTCGGCGCGCAGCGCCGCCGGCATGGTGAAGAGCAGCGCCGTGAAGCCAACCGATTGGGCCGCCGCCACGTTGGCCGGATTGTCGTCTATGAAGACGCAATCCGCCGCGCTGAGGCGATAGCGTTCAAGCAGCAGGTGGAAGATCGCCGGATCGGGTTTCGTGATGCGCTCGCGCCCGGAGACGATGACGCCGCGAAAACCGGCGAGATACGGATAGAGCGCGCAGGTCTCGTCGAACTTCTCGGCCGGAAAATTCGTGATCGCGTAAGTCGGGACTCCCGCCGCGCGAAGATCCTCGAGAACCTGCACGCTTTCGGCGATGGGCCCGGAAATCGTCTCCTGCCAGCGCGGATCATAGAGTGCGATGAAATCGGCGTATTCCGGGAAGCGCGCGGAGAGTTGCGCAATTGCGCTAGCGAACGTGGCGCCGGCGTCCAGCGCGCCGTGCCACTCCATCGTGCAGACATTGCCGAGAAAGGCGTCGAGTTCCCGCCTGTCCGGGATCACCTTCTCGAACAGGAAGCGCATGTCCCAGCGCACCAGAACATTGCCGATGTCGAACACGGCGATGCGGGGCGATGCGCTCATTGGAAAAGATACGCATCCATGGCGAGCAGTCCGTAATCGTAGCTCGCATGAATGCGCCTGCCCTTCGCGCCGCCGCCCGCGCCCATCGCGAACGGCAGCGGCAGGAAATGCTCGTCGCGCGGGTGGTTCTCGCGCGCGAAAGGAGCGCGCTTGCGATAGTCCGCGATGTCCTCGACGCTGCCGCTTTCCACCTTTTCCGCGACCCATTCGGTGAAGTCGCGCACCCAGTCGCGAACCGGGGCGTTCATGTCGCGGCCGGAACGCGAAAGCTCCCAAAGGTTATGCGTCAAGCTGCCGGAGCCGACGATCATCACGCCTTCCTCGCGCAGCGGCGCAAGCGCCTGCCCCAGCGCAACATGATGGGCGGAACCGAGTTCAGGCTGCACGGACAGCTGCACGACGGGAATGTCCGCATCCGGATACATGAGATGAAGCGGCACCCAGGAGCCGTGGTCGAAGCCGCGATTGACGACTGCGTGCGCCTTGTAGCCCGTATCGCGCAGAAGCCGGGTCGCGCGCATGGCGAGATCGGGCGCGCCCCGCGCAGGATAGACGATCTCGAAAAGCGGTTTCGGGAAGCCGCCGAAGTCGTAGATCATCTCAGGTTTCGCATCCGCGGACAGGAGCGGCGCCTCGCTTTCGAAATGCGCGGTGGCGACGAGGATCGCCTGGGGACGCGGCAGATCCTTCGCCGCGTTCAGGAAAAAGTCGCGAGCAGGGCTCGGCTGGATCGCCGTCATCGGCGAGCCGTGAGAGACGAAGAGGGAGGGCATGCGTTCGGACATGGGAGCGCCGCTTTCGGGAATGACGTTCGTTTCCAAGATAGCGACGGGCGCCCACAACGCCAATTGCGCGCGTGCAATCGGCGCCTTGCGGCGCCGGGATCAGACCAGCGCAAACCGTTCCGCGATGGCCGCGAGCCAGACGATGGCAGTGAGCAGCAGCGCGGCGAGCACCGCCGCCGAGCCCATGTCCTTGACGACCTTGATCTGCGGGTGAACTTCCGGCGTCACGTGATCGCAAAGCTTCTCGACGCAGGTATTGAGAAGCTCGACCGCGATAAGCAAGAGAATCGCGCCTATCATGGCGATCGTCGTCCATATCGTGACGCCGATGAGGAGCGCCGCGGGAACCGCGATAACTAGCGCGATCGCTTCCTGACGCACGGCTCGCTCCGTGCGCACGGCGAACGACAATCCCGCGCACGAATTGCGGAACGCGGTGATCCACGCGTGCATGCGCTCAGCCCCTCCCCCTCGACTCGCCGAGCTACTCGGCGGCGTGCACCTGCGGCGCCTGGCTTGCGCGCTCGGCCTTGATGAGTTCCGCGATCAGGAACGCGACCTCGATCGACTGCTCCGCGTTGAGGCGCGGATCGCAGAACGTGTGGTAGCGGTCGCTGAGATCGCCCTCGCTGATGGCGCGCGCGCCGCCCGTGCATTCGGTGACGTTCTTGCCCGTCATTTCAAGATGCACGCCGCCGGCGTATGTGCCTTCAGCCTGGTGGACCGCAAAGAACGTGCGGATTTCGCTCATGACGCGCTCGAAGGGACGCGTCTTGTAGCCGCCCGCGGAGATCGTGTTGCCGTGCATCGGATCGCAAGACCACACCACGGTGCGGCCTTCGCGCTTCACGGCGCGAATGAGCGCGGGCAGATGATCGACGACGCGCTCGGCCCCGAAGCGGCAGATGAGCGTGAGGCGGCCGGCCTCGTCTTCCGGATTGAGCAGGTCGATGAGGCGCAGCAGATCGTCGCTCTTGAGGGACGGGCCGCACTTGAGGCCGATCGGGTTCTTCACGCCGCGGCAGTATTCGACATGCGCATGGTCGTGCTGGCGTGTGCGGTCGCCGATCCACAGCATGTGGCCGGACGTGGCGTAATAGTCGCCCGTCGTGGAGTCGACGCGCGTCAGCGCCTGCTCGAAGCCGAGCAGAAGCGCCTCATGCGAGGTGTAGAAATCAGTCGCGCGCAGTTCCTGATGCTTCTCGGCGTCGAGTCCGATCGCGCGCATGAAGGCGAGCGTCTCGGTGATGCGGTCGGCGAGCTCGCGATAGCGATGCGACTGTGGCGAATCCTGCACGAAGCCGAGCATCCAGCGGTGTGCGTTTTCGAGGTTCGCGTAACCGCCCGTCGCGAACGCGCGCAGCAGGTTCAGCGTCGCCGCCGACTGGCGGTAGCCTTCGAGCAGGCGGCGCGGATCGGGCGTGCGTCCGTCGGCCGTGAAATCGAGGTCGTTGATGATGTCGCCCTTGTAGCTCGGCAACTCGACGTCGCCGCGCTTCTCGGTCGGCGCCGAACGGGGCTTGGCGAACTGGCCGGCGATGCGGCCGACCTTCACGACCGGGGACGAGCCCGCAAACGTGAGCACGACGGCCATTTGCAGGAAGACGCGGAAGAAGTCGCGTATGTTGTCGGCGGAATGTTCCGCGAAGCTCTCGGCACAGTCGCCGCCCTGGAGCAGGAAGGACTGGCCCTTCGCCACTTCGCCCAGCGCCTTCTTGAGCTTGCGCGCCTCGCCCGCGAAAACGAGCGGCGGGAAACCGGCGAGCGTCTTTTCCACGTCGGTCAGCGCCGCCGCGTCGGGATAGGTCGGAACCTGCTGGATTGGCATTGCTCTCCAGCTATCAGGGGTCCAGCGATCTGCCGCCATTTTCGTCACTCCGGGGCCGCCGCGGCCCGCACTCCAGCACGAACAGGCCGCGCCTTCCGGCGACGGCCCTGAAAGACCGGGCTTATACACAGATTATCTCGCAAATGCGAGATGAGGCAGATCAAAGGCCGGACGCCCTCACCTCTCGAAGCGGGCGGTCCGCGTCCGCATCGTCACCAGTTCCTCGGCCGCCGTCGGGTGGACGGCCATCGTGGCGTCGAGGTCGGCCTTGGTCGCGCCCATCTTCATGGCGACCCCGACAAGCTGGATCATCTCGCCTGCATCGTGGCCCATGATGTGGACGCCGAGAACCTTGTCAGTCCGTCCGTCCACGACGACCTTCATGAGGACCTTCTCTTCCCGTCCCGAAAGGGTCGCCCGCATGGGGCGGAAGGAGGCGCGATAGATGTCGACCACTTCGTGGCGCTCGCGCGCGGCCTGTTCGGTCAATCCGACGACGCCCACTTCGGGCGTCGTGAACACGGCGGTCGGGATCTTGTCCGCCTCACAAACGATGTCCTTGCCGCCGAACAGCCGGTCGGCCAGCGTGTGGCCCTCGCGGATGGCGACGGGCGTCAGGTTGTGCATGTCGGTGACGTCGCCGACCGCGAAGACGGATGGCGCGCTTGTGCGCGACAAAGCATCCACCATCACCGCGCCGTTGTCGCGCAGCGCCACGCCTGCCTTCTCGAGCCCCAGACCGCGCGTGTGCGGGTGACGGCCGGTGGCGACGAGCGCCTGATCCGCCTCCAGCGATTCGCCGTTGGAAAGACGCACGCGCAGTCCGCCCGCCGTCTTCTCGAACGACGTGGGCAGCACGCCGAAACGGAATTTCACGCCTGCGTGCGCGAGCGCGTCGCGCAGCGCCACACGGATGTCTTCGTCGAAGCCGCGCAGGATGTTGTCGGCGCGCATGGCGACGGAAACATCGGCGCCGAGACGCGCGAACACGCTCGCGAACTCGAGCGCCACGTAGCCGCCGCCCACAACGAACAGCCGTTTGGGAAACGCCGGCAGATCGAAAATCTCATTGGATGTGATCGCGTGCTCAACACCCGGCACGTCGGGAACGCGCGTCGGCTCGCCGCCGGTGGCGACGAGAATGTATTTCGCGCGCACGACGCGCCCGTCGTTGACGATGCGCACCTCGTGTGGTCCTTCGACGACCGCGCGGCTCTCGACGATCTCGACCTTCGCGCCTTCGAGCCCTTTGCGATACAGGCCGGAAAGCCGGGTGATCTCCCTCTCCTTTGCGGCGACGAGCGCGCGCCAGTCGAATTGCGGCGCCTGCGGAAGGCTCCAGCCGAAACCGGCGGCGTCCTCGAAATCATCGGCAAAGCGGCTCGCATAGACGTAGAGCTTCTTCGGCACGCAGCCGCGAATGACGCAGGTGCCGCCGATGCGAAATTCTTCGGCTATCATCACGCGCGCGCCATAGCCCGCCGCAATGCGCGCCGAGCGCACCCCGCCCGAGCCCGCTCCGATAACGAAGAAATCGACGTCGAAATCCGCCATGCGCCGCCCTGATCGAGAATTAGAGACTGTGGCCCTTCTTGCGCATTTCTTCGCGCACGCGGGTCATCAGGTCTTCGGACATGCGCCGGTTCCACACGTCAAGCGCCGCCATCATCTGGTCGATCACCTGCGGCTGCATCCGCACATACTGTTTGCCGGCCTCGGACTTGAAGAACGTCGCCGTGTCCTTCAGCGCCTGCTCGCTCATCACCGCCGCGAAATAAAGCGCCGTCGTGTTGATCATCTCCGCGTCCCGCGCGTCGAACTCCGGCTTCAGGGCCCTAACGACCGCGATAAGGTCGTTACGAAGCTCCGGCCGGGTCCGCGACAGCGTGTTCACGAGACTCTCGGCGAGTTGCGGATAGAAAAGGTCGTAGGTCGCCGAAATTCCGGAAAGCGTGACAACCTCGCGCGCGGCGGCAAGATGGTCCTGCGAGATCTGTTGCGCCTGTGCGGGCGCCTGAGCAGGTTGTTGCGCGCCGCCGGGCTGCTGGGCGGAGGCCGGCGCCATAGCGCCGAACAAGATCGCCGCGGCCGAAGCGGCGCCAAGCAAATGGCCATTGAACTTCACTTGCCGTCTCCCTCGATGTCCGGCTGATCAGTATGCTTTCGTCCGGCACTCGGGTGAGCCGATCACCTCGACGCCGCTGTCGCCTGCGACGATGATGGCGTCGGCAAGCCCAAGGAACAATCCGTGTTCCATCACCCCCGGCACGCGCGCGAGCGCGGCCGCGAGGGCCTCGGCGTCGGGTATGGCGCCAAGACCGCAATCGAAAATATAGTGGCCGCCGTCCGTGACGAACGGCGCCCCGTTCGCCCCGCGCCGCAGGACCATATCGCCCGTGCAACCGGTGGAGCGCAGCGCCGAGGCGATCGCCCTGCGCGTCGCCTCCGCCCCGAAGGGCGCGATCTCGACGGGCAGCGGGAAGCGTCCTAGCCGCTCGACCCTCTTCGAGGAATCCGTGATGACGAACATCCGCGCCGAGGCGGATGCGACGATCTTCTCGCGCAGCAGCGCGCCGCCCCCGCCCTTGATCAGGCGAAGTTGGGGGTCGAACTCGTCAGCGCCATCGACGGTCAGATCGAGCTCCGGCGTTTCATCGAGCGTCGTCAGCGGCACGCCAAGGCGTTCGGCCTGCGCTCTGGTCGCCTCCGAGGTCGGCACGCCGACCACGTTCAGGCCCCCGCGCACCCGCTCGGCCAAGAGATCTACGAAATGCTTTGCGGTCGAGCCCGTGCCGAGCCCCAACCGCATCCCCGGCCGGACGAATTCAACCGCCTTGGCGGCGGCCTGACGCTTGAGATCGTCGGGGGACATTTCGGCCTCGCTCGGGGGGCGCTCACTCGGTGCCATGGCCGGATAGCCGACCCCGCCCCGAAAGGCAATGCCGGCGCGCCTACCGGGCGGGGGGCGTGCAAACGACTTCCTGTTTCAAAACATAGCAGATCGACATCGCGCCGGTCCGGTAATCGACGCGGAAGACGCCGGCCTCACGCTCGTGTCTTGAGGCGACAAGACCATAGCGGGACGGGGTCTGAGCCTTCGCGCCCTGCCCCGCGGGATAGCACAGCGTCACCCCGATCGTGCCTTCCTTGTCGCCGTACTGGCAGGCGCCGACCTCGCCGGTCGCCTTGTCTACGCGGTAGATGATGTTCAGCTCGATTTCTGGCGCCGCGAGGAATTCAAAGCTGTCCGCGCTGGCCGCGGCGGAGACCAGGCTGCCGCAGGCGCCAAGCAGCGCGATACGCGCGCCGCGCGTCAAGAGCATGGAAAGACAGGCCATCTGCGCACTCCGTCCTGGGCGCGACGCGAATCGGTGACGCACAGCATATCGGATCGCGTGGCGGAACGGAGGCCGCCGCGAAAATCCATCCATCGGACGCCGGGTGCGGCGCCTGTGATACGCATCCGGCGAAATGCGTCTGCCAACGCCAAAGCGCCTTTGCAATTCCGCGCGTGCTGCTTCAAACACGGGACCGGCATCGCGCCACAATTCGTACGGCGAAGGCCGTGCGCGCTTCAGAGGCCCCTATGAGCACGCAATTCGCCCCCCTGCTGGTTCTCGACCTGGACGGAACGATCGCCGACACCGCTGGCGATCTCGTCGGGACGCTCAACATCGTGCTGGCCGACGAAGGGCTGCCGCCCATTAGCCTCGAAGAAGGGCGCGCCATGGTGGGCGCAGGCGCGCGCGCCCTGATCGAACGCGGTTTCGCCGCCAGCGGCGCCCCCCTCGACGCCGCCAAGCTGGAGGCGCTCTTCCACAAGTTCCTTGCGATCTACGAAGGCCGCATTGCGGAAGAGTCGCGCCTCTTTGACGGTCTTCGGGCGTCGCTCGAACGGTTTGCGGAAGCCGGCTGGAAACTCGCGGTCTGCACAAACAAGATCGAATCCGCCTCCGTGAAGCTTCTTGAGGCCCTGGGCGTCGCGGACATGTTCGTCGCGATCTGCGGCCAGGACACCCACATCGACAACGGCAAGCCTGTGTCAAAACCTGACGCCCGCGCCCTCCTCATGACGATCGCGCGCGCTGGCGGCGACAAGACGACAACCGTCATGGTGGGCGATTCGAAAACAGATATCCTCACAGCGAAGAACGCCGGCGTGCCGGTCGTGGCCGTCGATTTCGGCTACACGGACGTCCATGTCAGCGCGTTCGATCCAGACGTGGTGATTTCGCACTTCGACGACCTGTGGGGCGCGGTCGCCAGGATCATGAACCCTGTCGCCACGCCCGCCTGACGCGCGCCAGCTTCAAGCGGGAACGCGGGGGCGATGTACTTGACTTGGCGCCCCCACCCGGACGATATACGCGCCACTGACGAACCGGCGCGGCCTGCGCCGGGCCGTCTCCCGGGCGATTAGCTCAGCGGGAGAGCACTCCCTTCACACGGGAGGGGTCACAGGTTCAATCCCTGTATCGCCCACCATCAAAATCAGACAATTGCGAAACCGGCCGCGACGCCGCGCGTGTTCGCCGGAGACCGGCGGCGACTTTGTTTCCCCACGCAGCCTGACGTGAACTCATGTGGCCGATGCGGGGTTCAGGGTGAACACTCTTCCATAAGAGCGATGCATGCGCGATTGCGCAGCCGCGGCCCTGTCCGGCGTCGCTTCCATCCGCGAGGGCCGCGAGCGCCGATCGCCGCCAGTTGGCTGCCGCAATTTATAGCTCTTGCTATATTTAACTGCTTATGCTTTCTTTCGAACCTTGGGCAATTCTCGGGCGCCGCCGAATGTCGATGGGAACGAACTCGAAACTCGCGGACTGGCGGCGCGACCGCGGCGACGCATCCCTGGCAGACGTTCACAGAAGCATCGCGGTGTCGTCAAAGGCCTCCGTTTGGCGGAAGTTCGCGGCGTTCCTCGGCCCCGGCTATCTCGTAGCGGTGGGCTACATGGACCCCGGCAACTGGGCGACGTCGCTCGCCGGCGGGGCGAAGTTTGGCTACGCGCTGCTGTTCGTGGCGCTTTTGTCGAACATCATGGCGATCATCCTCCAGCATCTGTGCGCCCGCCTCGCCGTCGCCACAGGGCGCGACCTGGCGCAGGCGTGCCGCGACGCATACCCAAGGGCGCTTTCTTACCCGCTGTGGTTTCTCGCGGAGATCGCCATCTGCGCCACTGACCTCGCGGAAGTGATTGGCACGGCGATCGGCCTCAACCTCTTGTTCGGCATCCCGCTCGAACTCGGCGTCGTCATCACAGCTGCTGACGTTTTCCTGATCCTCTGGCTGCAGAACAAGGGCTTTCGCTGGATCGAAGCGTTCATCATCACGCTGCTGGGCGTGATCGCCGTCTGCTTTCTCGCGCAGATCGTCATGGCGCAGCCGGAATGGGGGGCGGTCCTTCGCGGCTTTGCGCCAACGACGGACATCGTCTCAAAACCTGAAATGCTTTATCTCGCGCTTGGCATCATTGGCGCGACGGTCATGCCGCACAATCTTTATTTGCACTCCGGCATCGTGCAGACGCGCGCCTATGGCGTGAGCGAAACGGAAAAGCGGGAGGCCGTGAGATACGCGACGGCCGATTCGACCATCGCGCTGATGTTCGCGTTGCTGATCAACGCCTCGATCCTGATCCTTGCGGCCGCCGCCTTCCATCGCGGCGGCCATACAGACGTCGAGGAGCTCGAAAAAGCCCATCTCCTGTTGAGTCCGCTGCTCGGATCGGCGCTCGCGCCGACCCTGTTCGCCATCGCGCTCTTGTGCTGCGGACTGAATTCGACTGTAACGGCGACGATGGCCGGGCAGATCGTGATGGAGGGATTTCTTGACATACGCCTGCCTCCGTGGCTCCGCCGCCTCGTGACGCGACTTGCCGCGATCGTTCCAGCGGCCGCGGTCACTCTGGCCTATGGGGAAAGCGGAACCGCGAAGCTCCTGATCTTCAGCCAGGTTATCCTGAGCTTGCAACTTCCGTTCGCCATCATTCCGCTCGTCATGCTGACCGCGTCCGGGCGCAAGATGGGGAGCCTGCGTTCGCCTTTCTGGCTGACGGCGACGGCCGGCGTCATCGCCGTCATCATCGTCGCCCTGAACACGAAACTCATTTTCGATTTCATCACGGGCGGATAAGACGCCTAGCCGGCTGCGCGTTATTTCCCGTGCAGCAAGTCCTTTGCGCGCGCCACCAGTTCAGGCGGCGTCGCATAGGACCTCGACAAGATCTTGTCGACGGAGTCGCCGCTGACAAACTGGATGTCGAGACCGGTCTTTGCCGCCTCCTTCAGGAACTCCGGATCGCGCATCGTATCCGCAAACGCTTGCCGCAGAGCGGCGACGCGCTCTTTCGGCACGTCCGGCGGCGCGAAGAAGGGTCGTCCCATTCCCTGCGGCGCAAGAAGAAACTCCAGCACCTGCCGGTCCTGCGCGTTGGCGAGATCCTGGATGAGCGGCGCGTCCGGCAGATCGCCAGCTTTTTCGAGAGCGATCTGGAAGAGGACGCTTACTTTGTTTTGAGACAGAAGTTCGGCCTTGCGCAGTTTCAGGAACGACCAGCCGACGCCGCAGAAACCATGCACCTCGCCTCGCTCCATCGCCAGCAGGATGTCATTGCTTGTGTTGTATCCGCTGACGATCTTGAACTTCGCGCCGAGGAGGCGATTGGCGAGACGAGGAAAGATCATGTCAATGGCGTCGGAACCGGATCCCCCGACGACGAGTTCGCTCTTGCGAACATCGTCGAACGTGCGGACGGATTGCCTGTTGTCTGCGATGCAGACGCTGTTCTCGACGTTAGCGCTGCCAAGCCAATTGAACGCGCGGCCATCGAATTGCGCCTGCTTGTTCCCCAGGATCGGCTCGAACGCCGCCGTACGGCTGGTGATGGCGATCTCGCTTCCGTCCCTCGCCGCCCGGTTGGCCATGTGATTGGCTGCGACAAGCCCGCCGCCCCCCGGCATGTATTGCGGCACGAAGGTGGGCGCGCCCGGCAGGTGTTTGCCCATGTGCCGCCCCAGCACGTCGCCATAAAGTCCGGAATTTCCCCCGGCCGCGAAACCCACGATAATCCGCACCTGCCGGCCCTTGTAGAAATCGGCGACAGACGATTGCGCGCTTGCAACGGCCGGAGAGAGGGCGAGAGCAAGGCCGAAGAGAAAAGAATACGCGCGCACGTTCGCCCCCCTTTGCAATGCGCGGACTGGATGAAGGCGCCAGAGCAGCGCGCATTTTCCTCCCGCTTGCCGTGAACCCGGCTTGAAGAACATCTTACACGGGATGCAATTGCCGACAACTCGGTTGGCGCGCGGTTCGGCGCCGTCCAGCCTTCGGTCACGGAAGTTTCTCCCGCAGGCCGGAGAACGCAGAGACCTACCTCTCCCCGGATCGCGAGACCTGCCGGTCGAAAGCCAGCTCTGGTCGCCGCAAAACGAGGATCGCCAGGAACGCGCAAACGCCAATCAGGAAGACGCCCGAAATCACGAAGGCGGCGGTCAATCCAAACGCGTCCACGAGAAACCCGGTGACCGGCGGCAGGACGACGGAGAACACCCGGTTCGCCGTCATGCGCAGGCCCACGACCGCGCCCTGCTCGTCCTTCCGCACGGAAAGCGACTGAATTGAAAACATCAGCGGCTGCATGAACCCCTGCGCCGCACCGCGCAGCAATTGCATCAGCAACAGCAGCGCGAACACCCCGCCCAGGAAGGGCGTGATCGCTATGAGAGACAGGCTGATCGCTGTGGTCGCCAGCAATATCCACTCGGGGCGCCCGAGTTTGCGCACCCAACCGACCGCAAGCGAAGCAAGTCCCGTCGTCACCTCAAGCGCGCCGAACAGGATGCCGATGGAGGTGGCGGGGAATCCGATGCCTTCGAGATAGATCACGTAGATCGATGACTGGATGCCGGTTCCCGCGTTCCGCAGACCCGCGACCACCACCGTGAAAGCGATGATTGGAATAAGCATCAGCGCGAAGGAGCGCGTGTAATCGGAGACGCGCGGCATGGCGGACAGAATGGCCTTGCCCGGCGAAATCGGCGCGATGTCGTCGTTGGGCTCGGGCGACCGGTACGCCAGCAGGCAGGTCGCAAGCGCCCACGCCATTAACATGAAGAATGTCGGCCACGCGCCGCCCAGATCCCAGATGAGACCCGCGAGAACCGGCGCGCCAACAGTGCCGAAGCGCGCGATGAAGTTGAACTTGCCGAGCGGCCCGGCTTGTCCCCGGCAGGCGTGCGCGACAAGCGTCTGCGCGCCGATCCAGTTCATCGTGACGAACAGGCCTGTGAACGTCTGCACGACCAGAAGGACGGGAAACCATGAAACGCTGGCGAAAACCGGCGCCATCGCCGCGACCATGAAGGTGCAGAATATCATGACGCGGCGGGCGCCGAGCCGGTCCATCAACGAGCCGCCGTGGATGGACAGAAGCGCCGGCAAAATCGAGCGCGCGCCCATCAGAAGCCCGATTTCCGTTGCGCTGGCTCCCAGTGACAGGGCGAGCAGCGGCACGACCAGTACGTAAAGATCGCTGAGCGCGAGGCTCAGCAGGCCAAGGCCGTAGGAGGCGCGCAGGGCGCGTCGATCGAGCGGAGTATCCTCCTGCTGCGTTTCAGTCGTCATCGCCGCCCCTGCAGGAGCGATGCGCCTGCGCCTTCAAATCGCGGCCAGCTCACTTCCCGCTCGCATCGACGATCTGCTTGAGCTTCTGCCGCACGGCCTCAGGCGCGTCGACGATTTCGGCGACGATCTGCTGCATCTCGACGCCGGGTACGTAGTCGATCTCGAAACGCTCCTTTTCGGCGATGGCGAGGAACTTCGGATCGGCGATCATCCTGTCAAACGCGTCGCGCAGCGCCTTTACGCGATCGGCTGGAACGCCCGGCCCTGTCGCGATCGGGCGCCCCAGGGCGGTCGGCGCCGAGATCAGGCGAAACACGGCGCGATCCTCGTCATTCTTCGCGAGCTCGATCATCAGCGGCGCGTTGGGAAGATCCGGCGCGCGCCTGAGACCAATCTGGACAAGAATGTTGATCTTGCCGTCGCGCACCCAGTCTGCGCGCGTCGACTTCCACGAGGCCCACGAATTCGAGCCTCGCACAGCGACCTCGCCACGCTCCATAGCAAGGTTGATGTCATTGCCGCCCGGATAGCCTGTCACGAGCTTGAACCTCGTGCCGATCAGCGCATTCATCGCCATGGCGTATTGCGAGGAGGTTGATGCGCCGGTGGAGCCGACCGTCACCTCCTGCGTCATGGCGTCCTTGATCGTCTTGACGCCGGATGTATGCCAGGCGGTGACGGTGTTGTTCTCGCGCGCCGGATTGCCGATGAAATTGAACTCCCTCACGTCGAAGCGCAGGCTGGGGTCGCGCAGCGCCTGCGCAATCGGCAAAGCCTGGTCGAATGTCGCGAGCGCGGTTCCGTCCTTCGGAGCAAGCGAATAGAGCCATGCCGCAGCCGTGCGGCTGCCGCCGCCGGGCATGTTGCGCGGCACGATCGAGGGATTTCCCGGTATGTATTCGCCAAGCTGCCGGGCGATGAGTCGTGCGTAAAGATCGTAATTGCCGCCCGGCGAATACCCGATCACCATATCCATCTTGCGGCCGCGATAGAACTCATCCGGCGACTGCGCGTAGGACGGCGCAATTGCACAAACGAACATCGCGCCAGCAAGAATAGTACGTCGCGCCATGATGATCCTCCCCGGATTCGCCGTCTCGCGCGGCGATGGAGAACCGTACGGCCTGAACCCGCCGGTCGCAAGGCGAAGCATGCGCTCAGTTGGCCGAGCGTTCCCGCCAAGCCTTTGCGCCAAGCATTCCCGCGGCCATGGCGGCGACAAAAAGAAACATCTTCGGCTCGAGCGAAACCAGCGCAGTGAGCGCGGGACCGGGGCAAATGCCAGCAAGTCCCCATCCCGCGCCGAACATCGCCGAGCCGAGGATGAGAGGCGCATCGATGTCGCGAGCGGCGGGCAACCAGAACGCCTTGTCGAAGAGCGGTTCAGACCGGCGCAGGACGAAGCGATAGCCCAACGTCGTGGTGAGCAAGGCGCCGCCCATAACGAAAATGAGCGAGGGGTCCCACTGTCCTGCTATGTCGAGAAAGTTCAGCACACGCGCCGGGTTGATCATGTCCGACATGGTAAGCCCGGCGCCGAACATGACGCCCGCGACAAGAGCCACGATAATGTGCATGGCGAGCGATCCTAGACGATATGGCGGACGATGAAGACCGTGGCGATTCCCGTCGCCATAAAGGTCATCGTGGCGGCGATGGAGCGTATCGAAAAGCGCGCGAGGCCGCACACGCCGTGGCCGCTCGTGCAGCCTGAGCCCAGCGTCGTGCCCACGCCAACCAGGATGCCCGCGAAAGCCGTGGCGAGCAGGTCCGCGGGGAACACAAGCGCCGAAATGTCCTTCCATCCGAGCGCCACGACAAGCAGGGCGCCGAGGGGCATTCCGAGCACGAAGGCGAGGCGCCACGAGATGGCGCCTGCGTCGCGACTGGTCATCATCGTCAGCAGGATTCCGCACACACCCGCGATGCGGCCGATCCCGGCCATCAGAATGACGGCGGCGAGTCCGATCAGCACGCCGCCCGCAAGCGCGGGCAACGGAGCAAATTGCGTCAACATCTCCTCCTCGGTCCAGACGCCCCCGCCTCAGCCGATGCGCTCGAAAAACGGAAACGTCCGGAGCAGCCATGCGCCGATCCTGCCGAAATTGCCAATCGCTATCAGGGCGCCCGTCACGATCAGCACGATCCCGCTTGCAACCGACAGGGGCCGTGCGAAGCGGCTCAGCCTGGACGCGCTTTTCAGGAACGCCGGCGCGAACGCTGCGGCAAGCACGAATGGCAACCCCATACCGGCGGCATACGCGGATAAAAGCGCCGCCCCCCGCCATACCGAGTCCTGCACGCCGGACAGAATGAGGATCGACGCCAGGACAGGGCCGACGCACGGCGTCCAACCGAAGGCGAATGCGAGGCCAACCGCATAGGAGGCGCCAAGCGACCGCACCCGAGCGGGACCGTGGGCGCGCCGCTCGCGCATGAGAAACGGTATGTGCAGCCATCCCGCTATGTGCACGCCGAAAACCATCAGCAGGACGCCGGCGGCCACGGCCATCTGGTCAAACCAGACCGTGACAAATCGACCCGCCGCGGAGGCGGAAACGCCGAGCAGCACGAAGATGGTCGCAAAGCCCAAAACGAAGGAGACAGCGCGGGAAAGGACGCGCCATCGCTCCCCTGCTCCGTTTTCGATGAGCTTTTCGCGCTCGGACCCCGCCAGAAAGGACAGATAGGCTGGCGCCAGCGGCAGGACGCAGGGTGACGCGAAGGAGATCAGACCCGCCAAGAACGCGCCTGCGACACCGGGCTCCACACGCTACCCCACTGGAAATCAAATTCGAATTCGTTTATATAAGTACAATGTCTTTCCTTGCAAATGCAATAACCGCCGCCTTCATGACCCTCGCCGCCGTCGCTCCCGCGGCGGCCGAATTCGAGCTCGTTATGTTCGAGCGCGACGGTTGCTCGTATTGCGCGCGCTGGGATCGCGAAGTCGGCCCAGCATATCCGCTGACGCCGCAGGGCCGCCAGGCGCCACTCCGCAGGGTGGATCTTGACAGGGAAAAGCCTCAGCTCGCGCTCGACACCCCGGTTCGCTACTCGCCCACCTTCGTGCTGATGAAGGACGGGCGCGAAGTGGGACGGATTACGGGTTACATGAATGACGCAATGTTCTGGGGCGTATTCGCCAAGATGATGGAACGGCAGTAGACGCCGAAGGCGCAGGGGCACAGTTTTCTCATGACCATCGTTCCGCAATCGGTTGAAAACGAACTTCGCTCCGACGTGGAGTATTCGCCGCGGCTTGAGCAGCTGATGAAGAACGCGCGTGAAGCGAGCGACTTCCTCAAGGCGCTTTCGCAGGAAAGCCGCCTTCTCGTGCTGTGTCTCCTGGCGGAGAAAGAGCGCTCCGTCAGCGAACTTGAAGCAATCCTGTCGATCCGGCAATCGGCCCTCTCGCAGCAACTGGCCCGCCTGCGCTACGATGATCTGGTCACGACCCGCCGAGACGGTAAGCAGATCTACTATTCGATCGCGGACGACGATGTGAGGCGTGTCATCAGCCTCGTTTATGATATCTTCTGTCAGGACAGTCCAAAGCGCCGGGCCTGACCAGGATTTCCGGCCCTACGAAGACTGGCCGGTAAAGGGGACGGAAATTGCCAGGGGCGCTTGTAGCGATTTCGGGCCTCCTCGTGGGCTGCGCCGCAGGTTTCATGACGCGCCGCGCGCGGCTATGCACGTTCGGCGCTTTCGAAGACGCAGTCGGCTCCGGCGACTGGCGCCGGCTCAAGATATTCGGCCTTGCGCTCGGCGTCGCCCTGGTTGGCGCGCAAGGGTTGATCGCAGCAGGTCTGCTCGATCCGGCCATGACGGCGTATGGCCAGCCGCGCCTTCCCTGGCTCTCCATAATCCTTGGCGCCTTCATGTTCGGCCTCGGCATGGCGCTTGTCGGCACCTGCGCCTTTGGTTCGCTCATCAGGCTTGGCGGCGGCGATCTTCGGGCGCTCGTGACCCTTCTCGTGTTCGGCCTGTTCGCCATCGCGTGGCTCCGCGGTGTCCTCGTCGATGTCCGGATCAACTGGATCGAGAGCTTCCAGGCCGAAGTCGGCTCGCCCGCCGAAAGCCTCGGCTTTCCCTATGCAGGCCTCGCCCTCGCGGCTGGCATCGCCTTGCTGCTGGCTCTCGCCGTCCGCCGCGAGAAGCGCCTGCGCAATGCGAAGCGAATGCTGACCGCCGCTTTTGTCCTCGGCCTGTGCATCGTCGCAGGCTGGGCTGCCACGAGCCTGCTGGCCGATCCGTTCGAATCGACGCAGCGGCCTCAAAGCCTCACCTTTGTTTCACCGGTGGCCCGCGCGCTGTTCGGCGCCTTCTTCAACGCCGGCGCCTGGGTCGACTTCGGCGTGATGAGCGTAGCCGGCGTTGCGCTCGGCTCATTCATCGCAGCTTTGGTAAATGACGAATTCCATTGGGAAGCCTTCGACGACTCGCGCGAGATGCGGCGCCATCTGCTCGGCGCCGTTCTCATGGGATCAGGCGGCGTGCTCGCCGGCGGCTGCACGATCGGACAAGGCATGACCGCCGGCTCGCTGCTGTCGCCGAGCTGGCCGCTGGCGATGGGCGGCATGGCGCTCGGGGCGCGCCTCGGCATACAGCTCCTGATTGAAGGACCGCTGCGGGAGGTCGTGACCAATCGCGTCCAGCGATTGCGCGAATCCCGCGCGTTCCGGCGCTAGCGCATCTGGCCGGATGAAGTATCCGGCCACGCAGGCGACGTCACAATCAGCCGTTCTGCACGAAACGATAGGCAGAGCCCGCGCGCTCGACGCGCCCGATGCCGCCTGCCGGGAGGTGATAGCCCACGATGCGCACCTTCTGCGCGCTGAAGCGATCCAGCAGCTGCTTGCGCGAAGCGATGGCCTGCTCCGGCTCCTGATCGAATCCGCCGGACCAGTCGGGATACTGGAACGAGATCACGCCGTGCGTCAGCGCGTCGCCCACGACGCAGACCGTTTCATTGCCGACGCGCACGTCGAAGCTTACATGGCCCGGCGTATGGCCGCGCGAGCTGAAGGCGCTGACGCCAGGCGCGACTTCATCGCCTGGCTTGAACCATTTCATCACGGAGTCGAGCTCCTTGAGGATGCGCTGCGCGCCCGCCGCGAACGAGTGCCGATCCTCGGGCAGGATCTTGTAAACGTCGGGCGAGAACCAGAAGTCGCGTTCGGCCGACGCCATGTGGTAGGTCGCGTTTGGAAACGCAGGCGATCCGAAGTCGTCGAGCGCGCCCCAAAGGTGATCGGGATGCGCGTGCGTGAAGAGCACATGCTTCACACGTTCCGGCGCGATGCCCGCTTCGTTGAGACTGTCGGGAAGCGTTCCCACGCCCTGCATAAAGTTGGGGCCTGCGCCACAGTCGAAAAGGATCAGGTCGTCGCCGCGGATGAGCATCGACACGTTCGAGGGACTGCGCGAGACATCGGTCGCCAGTCCCGAGTCGGCGAGCGCCTTCTTGATCTGATCGCCGTTCGCGGAACTGCTCAGGATTCCGGTAGGCAGGTTTCGCACGCCGTCGGATAGCGTCTTGAATTCCTCACCAGCGGCCAGCGCCACTTGCGTCCAGAAAAGGCTGGCCGTTGCAGAAGCGGCTGCGATAAGTCCCTGCCTGCGTGTGATGTCGAACTGCGTCACGGAGAAACTCCACAGGATTCAAACGAGGCGCACCGTTCGATGCGCCTCATGGTTCGTCTGTTACTTGTTGACCGGCGACTCCGGCGAAAGCAGAAACGCAACGGCATCCTTTATCTGCTCGATCGTCAGAAAGTTATTCACGCCAAAACGCGGCATGGCGGAACACGCCAGAACGACATGCGGATTGTAAATCTTCTCGTAAACCTCTTTCGGGGCATTCTTGTCGCCCGCTCGCGCCTTTCCGTATCCCATAAGACTCGGACCCAGCGTTCCATAGGCAATCTCGGCTGGCGCCATTTGATGGCACGCGTAACAATTGCCGCCATTAGGACGTCCCGGCGTGTTGTCGCCCATGCGACCGCCCCAGCCGTCCAGCGCAGACTTCTCGCCTCTGCGCCAGTCACCCATGAAATTACCGTCTTCGGGATATTTCACGCTCGCTTTCGCAATTGCGACGATCTTGTCCGCCTGCGCCTGCGCTGGATTGTTGCGCGTCTCAGAACAGATTTTCATCGTCTCGTCTTGATCGACGCGCTTTTGCAGCTCGGGCGTCAGATTCCTCCAGCTTGAAGCCACTACCTTATCTACGACCGCCTGATCGACCTTTCGCTCCGGCGCCTTGTCTTGCGCGAGTGCGGCGCCCGCGGTCGCTGCGAAAACACCGGCGAGGATATAGTTCTTGTTCATAATTAGACCTCAGCGCTTGATTGAGGGGACCAACAGTTCGCCTCCGTTGGCCAGCGTGTTCAGGTACGAGGTAAGGGCAATGGTCGCATCGGATGTGTAGGAAACGTCGGGCATCCGCATCTGCCAATAGCAGTCCCACAGACGATGTTGCATCGTGCGCAATTGGCTTTGCGAGACACGATAGGTCGGCCATGACGACATCGTCTTCTGCGTGTCTGGCGCCTCAAGAAGGTTAGGCAAGCCTTGCAGGCGAATACGAAGCCCGTCCGCGGCGTGGCAGGTGGAGCAGGCAAAGTCCGACAGCGCAGAGCGCCGGTAGAAAAGCTCCTCTCCAACGTTCCGGGCTTCAATCTCCTTTGGATGAGTGACCTTTACGTCGTACTTCATGCCGTTCGACTTGTTGGCGATGAAGGCGACAAGGCCCTCCATGTCCGAAGTGGCTGGTCCGTTCGAAGGGCTGAACCGCCTCTTGATAACGTCCGCAGTATCTACCCCCTGGATCTTTTCCATGCACCAGAGGAGACGCGCCTCCAGATCCAGAACTCGATCTGCGTCCGCAAAATAGCGGGGAAGTTTAACAAATGCGCCTTCCAGCTTCCCCGGTCCTTCGCCAAGATCGCAGGTTTCGAGAGAAACGTTGTTCTTTCCGCGCTTTTGTGACCAAAGGGCCTCACCGCGATCAACGGCCAGATACCCTGGATTCGCCATCGGATCGCTGATCATTTCGCGGTATCGCGCGATCTCCTTTTCGCTGTCCGTCTGCTGCGACAGCGCGCCGCCGCCCGCGCCGAACGATAACGCGGTAGCAAAAATTGCTACGCTCAAGCGTTTCATGCGTATCCCTCCCTCGTCGTCAGTATCCCGGTTTCACCCCTGGGCCGGCTTTTCCGGCCCCTGCTCTCCGCAATTCGCCGCATGGGCGCCTTACACTTTTTGCGCGCCCTCCTTGAAGAGGGCTTTACATTATTGAACATTCATATCATCATTTGTATAAAGGTCGCCCATATGCGACCGGGTGTCAAGTCGCAGCGGACAATGTCCATCAAGGGAGCCAAATCTAATGCAGATTGAGCAATCTAAGCGCCAGTTCCTGAGAACGGCTGGCATTGCGGCGATCGCCGCCGTTATTGCGCCGCGGCTCGCGTCCGCCTCGCCGGCCGAAGTCGCAGCCGAAATCAAGAAGCTCTATGGCGACAAGAAGCTGGAAGCAGGCCGCATCAAGCTGGACGTGCCGCAGATCGCCGAGAACGGCCTGGTCGTGCCGATCAATGTCGAGGTCGAAAGCCCGATGTCGGCGACAGACTTCGTAAAGTCGGTGCACGTCTACGCGGAGAAGAACCCGCTTCCGCATGTCGTGTCGTACCGGTTCACGCCGGAATCCGGCAAGGCCGCCGCGTCCACGCGCATGCGCCTCGCCGAGACTCAGGACATCGTCGTCGTTGCGGAGATGTCGAACGGCCAGCTCTTCACGACGAAGTCTGAAGTAAAGGTCACCATCGGCGGCTGCGGCGGCTAAGCGAATAAAGATACAGGAGCAGGAACAATGGCGAATCCCGTACCGCGCGTCCGCGTCCCCAACAAGGCGAAGGCTGGCGAAATCATCGAGGTGAAGTCGCTGATCTCGCACGAGATGGAAAGCGGCCAGCGCCGCGATTCCTCCGGCAAGGTCGTGCCGCGCAAAATCATCAACAAGTTTACCGCTTCGTTCAACGGCAAGACGTTCTTCGAGGCGGACTGGTATCCGTCCATCTCCGCGAACCCCTATCAGTCGTTCTTCTTCAAGGCGACCGAGTCCGGCGAATTCAAGTTCGCGTGGAAGGACGACGACGGTTCCGAATACACCTCCACGGCGAAGCTCGCCGTCGGCTGACAAGGCCGGGGCGGCGCCAATGCAGCGCCGCCTTCGATCCTTTCGGGCTGCAGGAACGCGGCCTCACACAGGGAAGCAAGATGATTTCACGCAGGGAGTTTCTCCAGGCGACGGCTGCGGCTGGCCTGATTACAAGCGCCTCCGGCCTCGGCCCCCTGGGACGCGTCGCGGCGCAGCAGCGACTGACGCAGGCGGACATCACCCGGTTCGACAATCTGGGCGCGGTGACGATACTCCACATCACAGACGTTCACGCGCAGTTGGTTCCGTTATACTTCCGCGAACCGGCCGTGAACCTCGGCGTCGGCGAAGTGAGGGGCAAGCCGCCGCACCTCACAGACGAAGCGTTCCGAAAGTATTTCAACATCGCGGCGGGATCGCCCGACGCCTACGCGCTGACGTCAGACGACTTCGTTCAGCTCGCGAGGAACTACGGCCGCATGGGCGGCATGGACCGCGTGGCGACGTTGATCAAGGCCGTTCGCGCCGAGCGCGGCGACAATAACGTTCTGCTTCTCGATGGCGGCGACACCTGGCAGGGAAGCTGGACGTCGCTGCAGACCAAGGGACAGGACATGGTGGATGTCCAGAGCGCCCTGAAGATCGACGCCATGACATCGCACTGGGAATTCACCTACGGCGCCGACCGCGTGCAGGAGATCGTCAAGAGCGCACCCTTCGCGTTCCTCGCGCAGAACGTGCGATCGATGGAATGGCAGGAGCCGGTCTTCGAAGCGCGAAAGATGTTCGAGCGCGGTGGCGCAAAGATCGCGGTCATCGGCCAGGCCCTGCCCCGCACTGCCGTCGCCAATCCGCGCTGGATGTTCCCGGACTGGGAGTTTGGCATCCGCGAAGACGATATCGCGAAGCAGGTCGAGGAATCGCGCGCCGATGGCGCCGACGTCGTCGTCCTTCTGTCCCACAACGGGTTCGACGTCGACCGCAAGCTGGCGTCGCGCGTAAAAGGCATCGATGTCATCCTCACCGCGCACACCCATGACGCCATGCCCGGAGTCATCCGCGAAGGCGGTACGATCATCATCGCGTCCGGCTCGCACGGCAAGTTCCTGTCGCGCCTCGACCTCGAAGTGAAGAACAAGAAGGTCACCGGCTTCCGCTACAAGCTGATGCCAGTCTTCTCGGACGTGATCATGCCGGACCCGGAAATGAAGGCGCTCGTCGAAAAGATCCGCGCTCCGTTCGAGAAGGATCTCTCCCGCCAGCTTGCGACGACGGAATCGCTTCTTTATCGCCGCGGCAATTTCAATGGCACGTTCGACGATCTCATCTGTCAGGCAATGATCGAAGAGCGCGACGCCGAGATTTCGTTGTCGCCCGGCTTCCGCTGGGGCGGCACGCTCGTGCCCGGCGACGCGATCACCTTCGACGCGCTCGCCAATGCGACCGCCATGACCTACCCGAACTGCTACCGCAACACGATGTCCGGCGAGCAGTTGCGCATGGTGCTCGAGGATGTGGCTGACAACATCTTCCACCCGGATCCCTATTTCCAGGGTGGGGGCGACATGGTTCGCGTGGGCGGTGTCGGCTACTCGATCGACGTCTCGAAGCCCATGAACCAGCGCATCAGCAATCTCGTCGAACTGAAGACCGGCAAACCGATCGACCCCAAGCGCAACTACGTCATCGCGGGCTGGGCGAGCATCAACCAGAACGTCGAAGGCCCGCCGATCTGGGATGTCGTCGAGAAATATCTCGCACGCGTGAAAACGGTCCGTCTCGAACCGAACAATTCGGTCAAGGTCACGGGCGCGTGAGCGACAACGCCGGCGCGGCGCGACAGGCCGCTACGCGCGATTTGAGGAGAGAGGGAAACATGGTCGATCGTTCCGAAACACCGCTCAACAGGCGCCGGTTTCTGGGCGCAGCGGGACTTGCCGGAGCTGGTCTTGCCGCCGGCGCCCTGCCCGCGCGCGCCGCCGAACCCGAAACCGTCATCACCGAAGTGCAGGACTGGAACCGCTACCTCGGCGAAGGCGTGCAGGCCCATCCTTATGGCAGCCCGTCCAAGTACGAGAAGGGTGTCGTGCGGCGTGACGTCGAATGGCTCACGGCCAGCCGCGAGTCCTCTGTCAACTTCACGCCGCTTCACGCGCTTGATGGAAACGTGACGCCATCCGGCCTTGCGTTCGAGCGTCATCACGGCGGCATCGCGGACATAGATCCGGCCAAGCATCGCATCATGATCCACGGCCTTGTAGACAAGCCGCTTGTCTTCACGATGGAAGACCTCAAGCGATTCCCCGGCCGCGTAAACAAACTCTACTTCCTCGAATGCGCCGCCAATTCCGGAATGGAATGGCGCGGCGCGCAGTTGAACGGGTGCCAGTTCACGCACGGCATGATCCATAACGTCTGGTACACGGGCATTCCGCTGCGCACGCTGCTGGATCAGGCCGGAGTGAAGACGAACGCCAGGTGGGTTCTGGCCGAAGGCGGCGACGCGTCAATGATGACTCGCTCGATTCCGCTTCAGAAGGCCCTCGACGATTGCATCGTCGCCTGGGGCATGAACGGCGAAGCGCTTCGCCCGGAACAGGGTTATCCGGTCCGCCTCGTTGTCCCCGGATGGGAAGGCAACATGTGGATCAAATGGCTGCGGCGCCTCGAACTCGGCGACGAGCCCTGGCAGGCCCGCGAGGAAACGTCCAAGTACACGGACCTTCTTGCGGACGGGCGCTCGCGCCGCTTCACCTTCATCATGGACGCCAAGTCCGTCGTGACGAATCCGTCCCCGCAAGCTCCCCTGTTGCACAAGGGACCCAACGTTCTCTCCGGGATAGCGTGGTCGGGCCGTGGCCGGGTCGAGCGCGTCGACGTTTCTCTCGACGGCGGCCGCAACTGGCGGACGGCGCGGCTCGACGGACCGGTTCTGTCGCGCTCGATGACGCGCTTCTATTTCGACTTCGATTGGGACGGCCGCGAATTGCTCATTCAGTCGCGCGCGATGGACGAGACCGGGTACGTGCAGCCGACGAAGGACGAACTGAGGCAGGTCCGCGGCCTCAACTCGATTTATCACAATAACGGCATCCAGACATGGCTGGTGCGCGGGAACGGAGAGACCGAGAATGTCGAAATCTCGTAAAGCGGTAGCCCTCGCGATCGCCGTCGGGCTGATTGCGCCGGTCGCTGGTCTCGCCCAGCAGCAGAAGGCGCCGGGCGGAAAGGCTCCCGCGGCGCAGACCGCCCCGGCGCCGCCGAAAGTCAACCTTGGCCGCCCCGCCCTGCCGCAGGAGATTGCGGCCTGGGACATCGACGTGCGCCCGGACGGCCTTGGGCTTCCCCCCGGCAAGGGCAGCGTGAAAGAGGGCGAGGAAATCTTCCTTGAACGCTGCGCCGCCTGTCACGGCGAGTTCGGCGAAGGCGCCGGCCGCTGGCCGGTGCTTGCCGGAGGCGCGGGTTCACTGAAGTCCGAAAACCCGGAGAAGACGATCGGGTCCTTCTGGCCGTATCTTTCGACCGCGTGGGACTACATCTACCGCGCCATGCCGTTCGGCAACGGTCAATCGCTGACGCCAGATGAAACCTACGCCGTCGTCGCCTATCTTCTCCATCTGAACGACCTCGTGAAGGACGACTTCGAGCTCTCGAAGGAAAATTTCACGAGCGTGAAGTTGCCAAACGTGGGCGCATTCTATGACGACGATCGCGAGACCACGGAAAAGGCTTTCTGGAAGAAGAACCCATGCATGACGAACTGCAAGCCGGAGCCTGCGAAGGTGACGGGACATGCCCGCGTGCTGGACGTGACGCCGGACAGCAAGACCGCCCCCCGCGTCGAGTGAAGGCAGGACTACTCGTCCTTCCCGCCCTGACGGCGTTCTGCGCGGCGGCGATCGCGCAGGCGCCGGCCGCGAGCGCGCAGAAGGGCGACAAGGAACTGGGACAATATCTGTCGTCGGAATGTGTGACGTGTCATCAGGCGTCGGGCGAGCAGACCGGAGGCGTGCCCTCCATCACCGGTTGGCCGGACGAGCAATTTGTCGCTGTAATGCATTCCTACAAGAACAAGGACCGGGACAACCAGGTCATGCGAACGATCGCGGCGCGGCTATCGGATGAGGAGATCGCCGCGCTGGCGGCCTACTTTAGCGAGCTGAAGCGCCATCAATGAACGCATAATCAGGCCGAAAACCAGGGAGGACAGCATGACCGACGTCAACAGACGAGCCCTTATCGGAACGATTGCCGCCGCAGGCGCCGGCGTCGCGGCGTCGAGCGCGCTCGCACAGGCGCCAGCCATGACGCCCCTCTCGGACATCAAGAAGGACGCCGACGTCGCCTGCCTCTATCACTGCGATTTCGGCGACGCGCCGCGCTTCGTCCAGATGATGACCAACATCAGCAATCATTATTCAGCTGTCGGAGCGGATCCCTTTGCTCTCCAGCTTGCGCTTGTCGCTCACGGAGCCGGGGTCAAGTTCTTCCTGGAGAATCTGGAAGACACAAACTGGCGCGATGAAATCATGGTGCCGAAAATATTCCCGACGATTGAGGCGCAAGCGAAGAACGGCCTCAAGGTCTACCTCTGCAACATCACATTCGAGCGCCTGAAGCTCGACCGGGGCAAGGTCCGGAAGGCCGACTGGATCCGCTTCGTGCCGTCGGGCGTCGCGACAGTCGCCGCCTTGCAGGCGAAGGGGTTTGCTTATCTCAAGATTGGATGATATACGTAAGAGACGTGGAAATATAATAAAATCACGTAATCTTGATGTATAAAAGAGAGGGGTACCGATGATGATCGACAGACGCCGCCTGATCGCCGGCAGCGCGAGCGTTGCGGGCGCTGCCTTCCTCCATTCGCCTGCCGTCCTCGGTCAGGCCAAGCCGCGCGTGGTCGTCATCGGCGGCGGTCCGGGCGGCGCGACCGCTGCGCGCTACCTCGCCAAGGACAGCAACGGCGCCATTGACGTGACGCTCGTTGAACCGGCGAAAGAGTTCGTGACCTGCTTCCACTCGAACCTTTTCCTCGGCGGGTTCCGCACCTTCGCCTCCATCACGCACACCTACGACAAGATCGCTGCGCAGGGCGTCCGTGTGGTCCATCAGATGGCGAACGCCATCGATCGGGAAAAGAAGGAAGTCGTTCTGGCGGACGGATCGCGCCTGCCCTACGACAGGCTTATCGTTTCGCCCGGCATCGACCTGAAATACGACAGCGTGCCCGGTTGGGGCCGCGAGTTCGAGGAGGTGATGCCGCACGCCTGGAAGGCTGGCCCGCAAACGCTCATCCTGCAGAAGCGGCTCGCCGAAGTGCCCGATGGCGGCACGATCGTCATGATCGCGCCGCCGAATCCCTATCGCTGTCCCCCGGGCCCTTACGAGCGCGTCTCGATGATGGCGCATGTGCTCAAGGCATCCGGCCGCAAGAACGCGAAGATCGTCATCCTGGACCCGAAGGAAAGCTTCTCCAAGCAGGGTCTCTTCCAGGAAGGCTGGGAGCGCCATTATCCCGGCATGATCGAGTGGCTCGGCCCCAAGATCCACGACGGGATAAAGTCGGTCGACCCGAAGACGAACACCGTCGAGACCGGTTTCGAGACCTACAAGAACGCCGCGCTCGTCAACGTCATTCCGGCGCAGACGGCGGGACAGATCGCCATAAAGGCGGGGCTGACGAACCAGACCGGCTTTTGCCCGATCCTGCCCGAGAACATGAAGTCGGCCAACGACCCCAACGTCTACGTCCTTGGCGACGCCTCGATCGCCGGCGACATGCCGAAATCGGCGTTCTCGGCGAACAGCCAGGCGAAGGTGGCGGCGCTTGCCGTGCGCAGCGAGCTGACGAACGCGCGCGCGTTCCCGGCCCGCTACGCCAACACCTGCTGGTCGCTGATCGCGCCCGACGACACCGTCAAGGTCGGCGGCTCGTACGGCGCCAAGGACGGACGCATCGCGACCATCGAGCCGTTCATTTCCAAGACGGGCGAAAGCGCCGAACTGCGCAAGCAGAACCAGGCCGAGAACATGGGCTGGTATGCCGGCATAACGGCCGACATTTTCGGCTGACCCGCGGCAGCCGGCGCGCGCGGGCGCAGGACTGCCGCATCCTGCTTGCGGACGAACCTGCGGCCGCCTCGATCCGGAGAGCGCACAGTCCGTTCTGTCGCTGATGCGCGATCTCGCGCGGCGGCGCGGTACGGCCGTCGTCTGCACGCTGCATCGGCCGGCGCTCGCCCGGCCCTATAGGGACCGCATCCTGACCATGCAGAACGGCGTGTTGTCGCGTTGAGGCCCGTCAGCTGAGCGCTTCGATCGGATCTTCAGTGGTGTCGAGAAGGTTTGCGAGCACGCGCAGCAATTGCGCCTTGTCCCGCACCGCCATCTGCGGCTGCATTTCGAGACAATAGCTCGCCATGTCCATGATGAAGTCATGTTGCCGATCGCGCGGCTTGGGGAAGTTCTCGTTCCGACTCTGAATGACGCGTTGCAGGGAAATGACGTTCGACACGACTGGGACGCTCCATTGATTCGTCCATATTTCCCTTGATTGGTGAACTGTTTGCTAATGGGCCGGCGCATCCGGTTAACGCGGATCGAACCGGCCCTCGCGCAACTCCGGCGAGCGCAGCGTCGCCCATGCGAGCGCGAAGCCGGCGACGAGCAGCAAGGCGCCGACCGCGAGGAAACCGTTCGTGAGTCCGAATGCCTGAACGATCAAACCCATGCCGATGGGGGTGATGATCGAGGCAAGCCTGTTGTTCGTCACGCGCAGTCCTACGATCGATCCTTGCTGATGGCGCGGAACCGCCCTCGCCTGCAGCGAGAACATGAGCGGCTGGACGACTCCTTCGCAGCCCCTGCGCAATGCGTGCGCCGCCGCCAGAACGAAGTAATTGCCTCCGAGGAAGGGAGTCGCGGCGAGCAGCGCCGCCGACGCCATCGTCAGCGACACCATCATCCACGGGATCGGCATGAGACGGGACAGCCTGCCCGAGGCCAGCGAGCCGAATCCGTTCAGCACTTCCGCGAAGGAGAACATCGCCCCGATCATTGTGCCCGCGAAACCGAGATCGCGCAGATAGACGATGACAAACGAATTCTCGGCGGCGTTCGTCGCGTGGCGCATGAAGGAGATCGCCAAAGTGAACGCAACGGCGGGCAGGACAATGAGCCCGATGGCGCCAGTGTAATCCGACAGGCGCGGAAGGACGTCGCGAAGCCGGACGCGGCCGGTGATCGCGTTCGTCGCCGCGGGCAGTTCGATCTGCGACACGGCGAGGAACATGAAACAGCACCAGAGGCTGACGCCCAGAAACGAGAGGGTTGGCCCAGCCACGTCCCATAGCAGGCCCATCAGGATCGGCGCGACCACGTTGCCGATCCGCGCGAAGAAACTGAAGCGGCCGATAAGGCCCGGATCGCCGCCGGTCACTTGTGCGATGATTGTCTGCGCGCCGATCCAGTTCATGTTGCCCGCGAAGCCGATCAGCATTTGCAGCGCGATCATCGCCGGCAGCCACGGCAGGAACGGATAGGCGGCGGCGAACACGCCGGTGGCCGCCGCGAAGAACAGCATGACGCGGCGTGTGCCGAGGCGGTCCATCAGGGCGCCGCCATGAATGGCGAGGAAGAATGTGAGCGCGGATTTGGCGCCAATGAGCAGACCGATCTCGGCCGGCTGCGCGCCCTGCATGAGCGCCCACAGCGGCACGAGCATGGTAAGAAGCTCGGCCTGCCCCATGCTGAGCAGGCCCGCGGCGTAGGAGAAATGCAGCGTTCGGCGGGAGACTGATGATTGCGGGCCGCTGCCGGCCTTCTTGTTCTGCACGCTTCTCACTGGCCTCCCTGCAACGGATCGTTGCAGGCTTATAGCAGCCCGGCCGAGAGTGGGAAGGCGGCCATAACGGCTCGCCGAAGCTCAGGGAGCGATCAACTCGGCTTACCCGCCCATTGCTCACCAAAATGGCGGGAAAGAAGCCCGCTACGGAAGTCGTGGCGGCCCTGCGGCCGCCATCGCGTTTGTGAAGCAGGCGAGCCTCAGCCCGGTTCGGGGCCCGTCGCGACCGGCCGGTCGGGATCCGCGCTCCACGCCGACCATGAGCCGACGTAAAGCGCCGCTTCCACGCCCGCCGCATGGAGCGCCGCGATCTTGTGCGCGGCGGCGTTGCCGCTGCCGCAGTACACGCCGACCCGGCGCGAGCCATCCGCGCCAATTTCGCTGAACGCGACGCACAATTCCTCGTGCGCCTTGAAGCGGCCGTCCGGCCCGATGTTGCCACCCGACGGCGCGAGCAACGCGCCGGGGATGTGACCGCTCGCAGGCTTGCCCGGTTCGGTTGGCCCCCCGACGTAAGCCGCCTTGCCGCGCGCGTCGAGCAGCACGCCCTCGCGCGCGAGCGCCTGGGCCTCGTCCGCCTCGATCGTCGGCATGTTGCCGGCCGTCATGTTCACATCCCCGCCGCCCGGAGGCGACGATGGCGTGTCGGCCAACGCGCGCCCCGCCGCCTTCCATGCGATGAGGCCGCCGTCCAGGATGCGGACGTTTTCGAAGCCGCCCCAGCGGAACGTCCACCACGCGCGCGAAGCCTGAGCGCCCGACGTGTCGTCGTACACGACGACGAGACTGTCGGGCTTCACGCCCCACTTGCGCGCATTGGCTTCGAACGTGGCGATGTCCGGCAGCGGCCGCTTGCCGCCCGCCTTGCTCGGCGGCCCGGAGAAGTCGCTGGCGAGGTAGACGTCCAGCGCGCCCGGAATGACGCCGCCTTCCACCGGCTTCCCGGTGTCCTCGTCACGCACGTGCAAAAGGATGACCCCGGGGCCGGCGGCGAGCCGGCCCGCAAGATCGTCGACGCCGATGAGCGTCCTCGCCCTCGCCTCGCTCATGAGCGCCCTCTCAGGCGGTCATCGTGGCGCGGTAGAGAATACGGCGTCCGCCGCCGTAGTCCTTGATGCCCTTGTGCTGCACGACGCGGTTGTCCCAGATCGCGAGCGCGCCAGCCTGCCATTCGTGACGGACCGTCGCCTCCGGCGACTTGATCATGTCGAACAGGATGCCGAGGATGTTTTGGCTGTGAACGCGGCTGACGCCCTTGATGTAGGCGACGTAGGACTCGTTCACCGCGACCCACTTGCGGCCCGTGACCGGATGAACGCGGATGAGCGGCATCTCGAAGGGAGGCATCCGCAGGCGCGCCTGCTTCGCCTCTTCCGGATCGAGATAACGATCCGTGATATGGCCGGTGGCGTCAGCAGACTGGATCACTGTCAGGGTTTCGAGATAGGCCGCGAACAACGGATCGAGGTTCTCGTAAACCCAATTGGCGTTCGAGAACATCGTATCGCCGCCGGACTCCGGGCACTGCTTGGCGAACAGCGCCGTGAAGGCGGGCGCGTCCGGGCGGAAACCGCCGTCGGCGTGCCAGATGTGATTGCGAAGGTTCTTGTCCTTCATCGAATCGATCATAGTCGCGTCCGGATTTTCCGGCGCACGCGGCGTATGCGGACCGGCGTAGTGGAAGAACTCACCGAGGAAGCCTGCGAACTTCGTGAAGTTTTCCGCTGTGACTGTGCCGGGTTCGAACACGACGAGGCCCCGGTTGTGCAGCACGTCGCGCAGCGCCGAGCGGAACGAATCCTCAAGCGGCCGTCCGTCGAAACGGAAACCCGAGATCCGGGCGCCGACTGCGGGCTTGAGCGGCGTGACGCGCACGCCTGCCGGCATGCCGGCTTCCGCATCTGCTGCAACCCGAAGCGTGGAATTGGCTGACATGGATTCCCTACCTTTCTTCCTGCGTTTCTGTGACGGGGCGACCTGGATCGACCCGAAAGCAAACTCCCAACGAATTCATTTGCCGGTGCGCGCCGCTTGCGTGCGTGCGACGACCTCGGGTGGCGTAGAATACAGACGTTTCACGCGTTCCGCCAGTTCCGCGCCATCCGTCGGGCTAATCTCCAGCTTCTGTTTTTCAGCCTCAGCCAGGAATGCAGGGTCTTTGAGCGTCTGCATGAAGGCGGCGCGCAGGGCGTCAAGCCGGTCGGCGGGCACGCCCGGCGGGCCGAACACGGGCCTGCCGACGATCAGCGTCCCGACAAGGAAATCCAGAACGTCCCTCGCTTCCTGGGTCTTTGCGTAATCGAACACAGACGGGGCGTCGAAATCCGGATGCTTGCCGTGCCCAAGGTGGGCGATGATCTTCCAGTTGCCAGCCTTGTAGTCATCCCACTCCTGCACCTGCAGCGCGCCCCAGCTCCAGCCGATGAGGCCCACGGTTTCGCCGCGGCGGGTGGCGAGGCGCTGCTCAGCCTTGCCCTTGTAGCCAGAGATGATCTTGAACTTGGTGCCCAGCACCCGGTTCATAACCGCCGGCCATGTGTAATCGTCCGAGGCCGGACCATCGGCAGCCACGGGAAACTCCTTGTCGATGGCGTCCTGGATGCTGTTGATGCCGCGGTCCTTCCACGTCACCGCGATATAGGCCTCGTCGTTGACGCTGGCGATCCACGAAAATTTCACAGGATCGAACACCGCCGACTTGGTGCCGTAAAGCGGCTCGACGATGACCGAGCGCTGCGTCATGCCGATGGTCGAGCCGTCGCGCGGCGCCACCGTGTAGAGCCAGTTCGTTGCGTTCAGGCCGGCAGCGCCGGTCATGTTCTGAACGACGATCGTGGGCTTGCCCGGCAAGTGACGATCGAGGTGGCGCGCGATCGTACGGGCGTACTGGTCATACCCGCCGCCGGCGGCGAGGCCCACGATGAAGTTCAGCTGTTTGCCCTTGTAGAACGCCTCGACGCCGGGGCTGGCCTGCTGGGCGGACGCCGGCCCCGCAAGCGCGACCGCAGAAAGCGCCGCCGTCGCGCCGGCCGCAAGAAGGCGGAACCGCAGCGGCCTGGCGCCTTTCACTTTATACACAGTATTTTTGTTGATTTTGTACATAGCCAAATTTCTCCTGTGATATTTGGACCGCGTACCATGAAACCTTCGGCCGCGCTAGGGGCGCATCGAAGCCGGAGCCCGAGAAAACGCTGGATATTGAACGGCCACAGGTTAACCTGCCGCCGCGAGCATGGCCGGGGCTGCTGAAAAGGCCTGCGTGCTCGCGAGGGGAGGGGGTAGCGCATCCATGCGGACGCAACACAGCGCCCGGAGCCGGAAACAGGAGGTCGCCAACCGCGGCGTCCGCCGCGTTTGCGTGCCGGCAACTTTTCTTGCCGAGCGCAAGGCCCACCAGGTTCCCTCCCCCTTCGCGCGGACCATGCATCTTGTATTCGGGCCGCGCCACGTGTGCTGGATAAACTAATCATAGTTGGAAGAAAGACAATCATGACAACCGCCGGAGAAACGACAGCCCCGCGCGACCTGCGCGAACACCTCGCCCTCCTGAAGGAGCGTGGCCTGCTGGTGACGATCGACGAACCGATCAACAAGGATACGCAGCTTCATCCGCTGGTGCGCTGGCAGTTCACCGGCGGGCTCTCCGACGGCCAGCGGCGCGCCTTTCTTTTCACCAACGTCGTCGGGTCCGATGGACGCAAGTTCGACACGCCGGTGCTCGTTGGCGGCCTCGCCGCGTCACCCGATATCTACGCAACCGGCCTCGGCGTGAAGGTCGAGGATATCGGAGACGTCTGGACCCGCGGCATCGACAAGCCAATCCCCCCGATCAAGATCGAGAACGGCCCCTGTCAGGAAGTTGTGGTCACTGGCGACGACCTGCGCAAACCGGGCGGCGGCCTGGCAGCCCTCCCGATTCCGATCTCGACGCCGGGTTTCGACTCCGCCCCCTATTTCACCGCGACCCTGTGCGTGACCAAGGACCCGGAAAGCGGCATCCGGAACATGGGCACCTATCGCGGCGGACTGAAGGCCACCGACCGCGTTGGCGTGCGCATGGCGACGCGCCTCACCGGCGCCGGCGGTTACCAGCACTGGCTCAAATACAAAGAGCGCGGCGAACCGATGCCGATCGCCATCGTCATCGGCGCGGCGCCCGTGGTGCAGTACACGGGCCCGCAGAAGCTCGCCATCGACGATGATGAAATGGCTGTTGCCGGCGGCCTGGCCGGCGCGGCGCTGCGGGTGTGCAAATGCAAAACGATAGACCTTGAGATTCCCGCCGACGCGGAGTTCGTCATCGAAGGTCTCATCGATACGGACTACGTCGAGCCAGAAGGACCTTTCGGCGAAAGCCACGGCTACATTGCGCTCGAGGAATTCAACATGTCGATGCGCGTCACCGCGATCACGCATCGAAAGGATCCGATCTTCGTTTCGGTGGTCAGCCAGGTCACGCCGAGCGAATCCAGCGTGATGAAGCGCGTCGCCTACGAACCGCTGTACCTCCAGCACCTCAAGAAAGTGCTGAACATCAAGGGCATCAGCGGCGTTGTGATGCACGAGCCGCTTTCGAACCTCCGGCCAATCATTTTCCTGCAGTTCAAGCGCGGCGCGGTGCAGTCGGAGGTCTGGCGCGGATTGCAGGGCGCCGCAACGTTGCAGGCGCAGTGCGGCAAGATCGTCATCGCTGTGACAGACGACGTCGACCCGCGCAACGCCGACGCGGTGTTCTGGTCCATGGCCTATCGCTCGAACCCGATCGACGATCTGCTGGTCGTACCCTATCGCTCTCGCAGCCACGGGCCGAAAACGGCTGGCGGTTCGGCGAACTCGACGCTGCTGATCGACGCGACAGCGAAGGACCTCATGCCGCCGCTGGCCCTGCCCGCACAGCAGTATATGGAAGAAGCAAAGGAAATCTGGGATCGTCTCGGCCTGCCCGCGCTGCGGCCGCAGCCGCCGTGGCATGGCGTGCATCTCGGCGATTGGAGCGACCGGTGGGAAGCGTTCGCGCAGGCCGCGGTGAAGGGCGATTGGGAGCGCAACGGAGAGAACTCTTTCCAGCGCCGCCGTCCCAGCGCCGAGGTGACGCCGGAAACCCCCGTACGCCGGGTCGAAAAGTAATTGCAAGCCAGAGCGGCGGGGTCATCCCCGCCGCCTCGATCTCGCATCGGCCGGATCAGCTTTCGCCGAGCGCCGCCGCTGCCTGCTTGATGCGCTCGGGCGAAGCACGGAACAATCCGCCGACGATTTCCTGAACGCGCGCGCCCGGAATTGGACCGTTCACTTCAAGCCGGAGCTTGTCGGCCTCAGCCAGAAACTCCTTGTCCGCGATCACCCCGTCGAACGCCTTGCGGTGGACCCCTGTGGCATTCGCGCTCAGCTTCGGCGGTGCGAACAGAACGCGCCCGATCAGGCTCTGCGTGAAGATGAGCTTCAGCACCTCGCGCTGCTCATCGCTTTTCGCGATTTCGAGAATGGTCGGCACGTTGGGCAGATCCGTGTGGCGCTCGAGCGACATCTGGGCGAGCACATGAATGCGTCCTTCCTTGATCCACGTCGGCCGCATGCTCGTGACGGACGAATAATTCCAGCCCGCGATGCCCTGCACTTCGCCGCGCTCCAGCGCCAGCACATTCGCGCTGCTGCCATTGTAGCCGGAAACCAGTTTAAGTTTCGCGCCCATCATGTTGTTGAGGATGTTCGCGTACACGACGCTGTTGTCGGACGGGCCGGCGCCGCCGACGATGAGTTCCTTCGTAAAGACGTCGTCGATCGTCTTGACGCCGGAGTCCGATCTCGCGACCGCGACCGAGACGTCGCTGTTGATGCTGCCGATCCAGACGAATTCGCGCGAGTCATAACGCGCGCTCTTCGGTTTGAAGAGCGACGCCGTCGCCATCGAGCCCGGCCCGAGCGCGATCGTTGAGCCGTCCGGCGGCCCCTGCGTCGCCATGAAATTCGCCATTACGACGCCCGCGGCGCCTGGCATGTTCTTGACGGTCACAGTCGTCAAACCGGGAATGTGCTTGCCGACATGGCGCGCATAAATGCGCGCATAGGCGTCATAGCCGCCGCCCGGCGCATGGCTCGCCAGCACGGTGAGCCCCTTCGACGGATCGTCCATGGCCATTGCTGGCAGCACACAGACGCCGGCCGTTGCGGCGATCGCCGCGGTCATCGCCGCACGGCGCGCCACGCGCGCAGCGGGTGAAGGCCTTCCCTTAATATACGTTTTACTTTTGTGTTTATTTTTTAACACCGCATTTCTCCTGTTGTTTCAGAACGAGATAGCACAGGATCTCTCCGGCGGCTAGCGGCCCGCGACAGGTAGGTCAGCATGAATCTGATTGAACTTGCCGGTCCTTGCGCGCCGGTTTCGGCGCTCCGCCCGCGGCGCGCGTCTCCTGCGGGCCTGTCGAATTCGCACGACATGTCTCCCCTCCCCGCCGGGCTGTTCTGATGCGCCCGGTCGATGGAAGGATAACCGAGAATTCCGCACAGCGCCAACGCCTGCCGCTTCGGCGGCGTCAATAAAGCTGCCGGGTCACCGCGCCGGCGAACGCCTCGACAAGCGCCTGCTTCTCGGCCTCGCTAACGTTCCGCGCGTTCGCAATGGGACAATAAGCCGTGATCAGGAAGTTCACGATCTCACCGGCCTGCGCGTTCGGATAGCGCCGGCGCGTCTGGGCGACGATTTCCCCGGCGCGTTGCACGATGTCGGGACCCGACAAGAGCGCCGCCATGTCCTTGATCGTAGTCTCGGGCTCCACGATCACGCCCGGCTTGGCGACATCCTGAGGCTGCGGACACTCCAGCGCCAGCGCGCAAGCAGCCGGGACGGACGCGGCGGCAAGGCCAAGCAGCAGGGAGCGGAACGACGGCATCTGAATCGCCCTTGGTAAAAAAGGTCGTGCTCAACTTTATTAGGATCGTGCGCCAGAACAATGCCCTCCGCTGCATTTTGCATTGGAGTGCGCGCCGCCTACGTCTTTTGTGAGCCGGCTGTGCATCGGCGCATTCCCGGGCCATACGTATCCGATGGAAGTCTCTATGAACGCGCCGCGGGAAGGACTCACGCAAGCCGAGGCGGTGCGGCGGCTCGCGCGCGACGGCCCGAACGAATTGCCGCGTCAGGACCGGCGCACACTGCTGCGTATCGTCGGCGAGGTTCTGCGCGAGCCAATGCTGCTGCTGTTGCTCGCTGGCGGCGTCATCTATCTGGCGCTTGGCGATCTCACGGAAGCTATCGTGCTGATCGTCTTCGCGACTTTCTCCGTTGTCATCACCGTCGTTCAGGAAACGAGAACGGAGCGAGTCCTCGAGACGCTGCGCGACCTCACGAGTCCGCGCGCGCTCGTGCTCCGGGACGGCGAGCGCAAGAGGATCGCAGGGCGCGAAGTCGTAGAGGGCGACGTCGTCATTCTGAGCGAAGGAGACCGAACCCCCGCCGATGGCGTCGTGCTGCGCAGTTCGGACCTTGCCGCAGACGAGTCCCTGCTCACGGGCGAATCCGCGCCGGTGCGCAAGATCGCGTCTCTCGATGCGCCCACGGCGGCTCCGCGCCCCGGCGGCGACGACCTGCCGTTTGTGTTTTCGGGATCGCTGATCGTGCGTGGCTCCGGCGTCGCGCGCATCACCGCGACAGGGCCCCGCAGCGAGATCGGCCGCATCGGACAAACGCTCGCGACCCTGGAGGTGGCGCCGCCGCGCTTGCAGATGCAGACCCGCCGCCTTGTGTTGATCTTCGCCCTGCTCGGCGGCGCGGTCAGCGGCGTCGCGGTCCTGCTCTATGGACTGCTGCGCGGCGGATGGCTCGATGCGCTTCTGGCGGGCGTGGCGCTCGGCATGGCGATGCTGCCGGAAGAGTTTCCCGTCGTGCTCACCGTCTTCATGGCGATGGGCGCGTGGCGTATTTCCCGCGCGCGCGTGCTGACGCGGCGCGCGGCCTCGATAGAAGCGCTGGGCGCCGCGACCGTACTTTGCAGCGACAAGACTGGCACACTGACTCAGAACCGGATGCGCGTCGGCGCGCTGGCGACGATGGATGGCGCGCTCGTCCGCATGAGCGGTGTTGGCGCGACTGCTCTCAAGCCGCCGTTTTGTGAACTTGCGCGCCACGCCGCGCTTGCAAGCGCGCCGGAGCCCTCCGATCCCATGGAGGCAGCGATCCAAGCGTTCGCGCACGGGACGTCGAAACCCGCGGACGGCGCCCTGTCGCTTGAACGCGCCTACGGACTGGGCCCGGACCTGCTCGCTGTTTCGAACCTCTGGCGCACCCGGAACGAAGACGCGATCGTCGCGGCGAAAGGAGCTCCGGAGGCGATCGCGACTCTGTGCCGCCTCGGCGATGGCGAGCGCGAGCGCATGCGCGCGGGCGCCGACGAGCTTGCCCGCGACGGGATGCGCGTTCTTGGCGTCGCGCGCGCGACGTTCCACGGAGAGCGGCCTCCGGATGCGCAGACCGGCTTCGACTTCACGTTCCTCGGGCTTGTCGGACTCGTCGATCCCTTGCGTGAAGGCGCGCGCGAGGCCGTCGAGGAATGCGCCCGCGCCGGTGTGCGCGTCATCATGATAACGGGCGATTATCCGCAAACGGCGCTCGCCATCGCGCGCGAAGCGGGCATCCAGTCACAGGCCGCCGTTGGCGGCGACCAGCTCGCCCAGATGACCGACGCTGAACTGACGCAGGCGGTGCGCACTGTAAACGTCTTCGCCCGGATCATGCCCGAGCAGAAGCTCCGCATCGTGCAGGCCCTGAAGAGCGACGGAGAAGTTGTCGCCATGACCGGCGATGGCGTCAATGATGCGCCATCTCTCAAGGCGGCCGACATCGGCGTTGCGATGGGCGGACGCGGCGCGGATGTCGCGCGCGAGGCCGCGTCCATCGTCCTGCTCGACGACAATTTCGCGTCCATCGTCGGATCGATCCGGCTTGGGCGTAGAATCTATGACAATCTGCGCAAGGCCATGGCGTTCATTCTCGCCGTGCACGTGCCCGTCGCCGGCATAGCCATTATTCCCCTTGCGCTCGGGCTGCCTGTCATGCTCGGGCCCATCCATATCGCGTTCCTCGAAATGATCATCGATCCCGTCTGCTCGCTCGCTTTCGAGGCGGAAACGGAGGAAAAGGACGTGATGCAGCGTCCGCCCCGCGACCCGGATGAAACTCTGTTGTCCCCTGCCCTGATCGCGTGGGGCCTCGCTCAGGGCGCGCTCGCCTTCGCGTTTGTCGCGGCCGTCTTCCTGCTCGCTCTTGAACATGGCGCCGCGACGGAGTCGGCGCGCGCGGTCACATTCCTGGCGCTGGTGATGACGATCCTCGCATTGATCTTCGCGAACCGCTCCTTCAGTCCTTCGCTGGGCGAAGCCCTGACGCGCCCCAATCGCGCGCTGGCCGTGGTGATGATCGCCGTTCCGTCGATCCTCGCGGCGGTGCTGGCGTGGCCCCCGGCAAGCGCGCTTTTCCGCTTCGGACCAATCGAAGCGCCGGCAGCGGCAATGACCGTGGGCGGCGGCCTCGCCCTGATCGTGCTGCTCGAATGGATCAAACGCCTGGCGCGCCGCCCGCGCCCGCGATCCCTATGACCTGTCGTCGCGTTGCAGGGCGCCCCCATTGGGGCTAGCGTGTTCTTGTCAGCTGACCCGCTGCACTTCAGGCCGCAGGAACAACGCGCCGCATGAACCGGAACGTCGATCCGACGAAGGACGCATACGGCGGGGCTGCGAGCCAACGCCGCGCGCGCGCGTTCTCGGTTCCGCAGCTTCTGTCGCTGCTCACAATTGTCACGCTCGCGCCCCTCGTCCTGTTCGGCGCGGCGGCCCTTCATCTTTGGGACAAGAGGGAGCGGCAGGCAGACGTCGCGCGGCTGGAGGCCCATGCCGCGTCGCTCTCGCAAGCGGTGGACCGCGAAATTCGCGGCTTCAGGGAAACGCTGGAAGGCATGGTGAACTCGCCGGAGCTGAAGGCCGGCCAGGTGGACGTATTTTCGACATACGCGCGTGAAGTCGCGAACAGGGTTGGCGGACATTTCGCCTTGATCGATCCCGTGATGCGCCAACTCATGAACACGAGCGCGCCGCAGGGTTCGGAACTGCCGCCCGCGCGCGCGACTTCAGCGATCAAGCGCGTGCTGGCGACGAAGCAAACCCTCGTCACGAACTATGAGCCGCGCCCGGTCAGCGGGCAGACCCAGTTCACGATCCTCGCGCCCGTGATCAACGACGGAAATGTGATTTCCATATTTGGCTATGCGCCGCCTCCGGACTCCATTCAGACAATCGTGATGCAAACCTACCGGCCGGACGGCTGGCGCGCCGCAGTCCTGGATCGCAACGGCACGATCGTCGCGCGCAGCGAAGCCTTCAACGAGTTCTTCGGGCGCCCCGCGACGCCCGGATTCATGGAACGCATCAGGGCCAGCACGGGCGTCATAGAATCCACCGACCTGCAGGGTCATGTGTCGATGACGGCATGGCATACATCGTCGGTCGGCTGGAAAATCATTGTCTGGGCGCCGACAGAGGTCCTTCAGCAAAGAACACGTCTTGCCGTACGGGCGCTTGCACTGGCCGCGCTCGGCGCGCTCTTCATCTCGCTGCTTGCGTCTTGGTTTGCCTCGCGTCTGATCCGGGGGCCCGCACAGCGGTTGGTTGAAGCCGCGCACAGCCTCGGCGAGGGACAGATCGTTCACTTCGCGCCCACGCGCATGAAAGAAGCGAACGCCATCGGCGCATCGCTGTCCGAGGCCTCGGATCTCATCCATCGGCGCGAGGCGGATTTGCGCACCAGCCAGGCGCACACGAACCTTGTCATGCGGGAGCTCTCGCACCGCTCGAAGAATCTGCTTGCGATGGTGCAGGCGATGGCGCGCCAGTCTGCGCGGTCGTCGTCGAGCTTCGCCGAGTTCCAGCCCCGTTTCATCGAACGGCTGCAAAGCCTGTCGATGTCGCACGATCTGCTCGTGAAGACGGACTGGACAAGCGTTCCGATGCGCACCCTGATAGCCGAGCAACTGCGCGCGTTCATCGACCAGCCTGCCGATCGGCTGACGTTGACGGGCGAACATCTGATGCTGAAGCCGGAGGCCGCGCAGAACCTCGGTATGGTCTTCCACGAGCTTGGTTCAAACGCAGTGAAACACGGCAGCCTTTCCGTTCCCGGCGGCCGCGTCCATATCGACTGGCGGTTCGAGGGGGACGAAGCGCCCACTCTCGTGCTGCGCTGGAGCGAAACGGGCGGCCCCCCGGTTCGCCCGCCCACGTCGCGCGGCTTCGGCACGACAATCATCGAGAAGCTTATCCCGCAGAGTCTTCAGGGAGAGGCGAAGATGTCGTGGGAGGAAAGCGGTTTCGAATGGACCTTGCGTGCGCCCGTATCCGCGATCACACGCTCGGGCCCCTATGCGGGCGGAAACCCGGCCCGCTGAGCAACTCCTATTCGACCCCGCCCATGATTTCCCTCGCCACGGCGATGGCGCTCTTGGGCGCATTGACCGTTTCGGCGACGATCTTTGTAACTTCCTCCGCGCTCAGAGGATCGATCTCGTGGTCCAATTTCCGCGCTTCATCGAGGAAACCCGGATCACGCAGCGTCGCCATGAACGCCTTTCGAAGCGTTTCGACCCTTTCAACAGGGACGCCGGGAGGCGCGAGGTACGGACGTCCAAGCGAAATCGGCGACGACATGAGTTTCAGAATTTCGCGCTCGGCTTCGTTGCGCGCAAGTTCGGTCAGCAGCGGAACGTTCGGCAACTCTGGATCGCGTTTGCCGCCAATTTGCAGAATGATGTCGACCTTCTTTTGCGCGATCCAGTCGGGATGGTCCGCGCGAAGCCCGGTGTAACTGCCCGTGCGCGCCTGAACCTCGCCGCGCTCCATTGCAATGTCGATCTCATGCGTCGACTTGTAGCCCAGAATGAACTTGAACCTCGAGCCAAGAAGCTTGTTCATCACTGCGGGGTAGATGACGATGCTCGAGCCGGGGCCCGTCCCCCCCAGCAGCACTTCCTTGCTTTCGAGATCCTTCACCGTGCGGATGCCGGCTGTATGCCACACGTACGCGACGGAATTGTACGTACCGGTCGATCCAAGCCAGTTGAACCGGGTCGCGTCATACTGAACGCCGCGCCCGTTGATGACCTGATGCAGCGGAATTGAGTTGTTGATCGTGGCGATGTGCGTGCCGTCTTTCGGCGCGGCGTTGTACATGAAATTCGTCGCAAGCACATTGCCCGCGCCTGGCATGCTCTTGACGATCATCGCCGGATTGCCGTCGAGATATTTCGGCATGTAGCGCGAAACCGACTGGGCAAGATTGAAGTAACTCCCGCCGTTGCCCGTCGAGTTGATGATCGTGACGGTCTTGCCTCGGAAGAAGCCGTCATCCGCAGCTACTCCCGCTGCGGACGAAATGATGACGACGCTGGCCACGGCGATGCGCTTCATGATCTTCCTCCCCTGACCTGCCTGCGGAGCCTTGGCGCTCTCTGCGAAGCTGCCTACCTCACGATGAGAATTCGTATCCTTCCTTGACGATGAACTCGAGAAGGAACGGCCTGCCGGTTTTCGTGTGGGCGACGGCGTCCTTGATGGCGCCGCGAATGTGCTCGATCCTGTCGACGCGCGCCGAGGCGACGTTGAGCGCTTCGGCAAGTTTCGCGTAGTTTCCGCCGACGTCGATGGCCTGGTACTTCGCGGTCGACGTCTCCATCACATGTCGTTCCGCCGCCATCACCGCATTGTTGAAGACGATGGTGAGGATGGCGATTCCGTTGCGGGCGGCGGTTTCCAGATCCATGCCCGTCATGCCGATCGCCGCGTCGCCCATGATGTTGATGCACACCTTGTCCGGCGCGGCGAGCTTTGCGCCCATCGTGATGCCCAGCCCGTAGCCCAGTTGCGTCGACTTGCCCCAGCCCATGTAGGAGCCCGCCTTCGTCGTCTGCCAGAACGGCAGGATCTGCTTGCGGGGGCTGCCGGAGTCGTGTGTCAGAATGACCTCGTCGCGATCAACCGCCTGCATCAGCTCGTTGATGATGCGATACTGGTTGATCGGGATTTCATCGGAATTGAGCTGGCTGCTCCATTCGCCGAGCCAGTCGCGCTTGATGGCGGCGATCTCGCTGGCGAGGTCCTGCACGCGCTTCTCGTCGACCTTGCCCCCCTGGCGCGCAATTTCTTCGATCAGCGCGGCGACGACGAGCTGGGCGTCTCCAACGAGCGCCTGCGCCGCGGGGCAATCCTTGTTGACGTCGCTGGCCTCGTTGGTCGAGTGAATGACCGTCTTGGTCACCGGCAGCGCGGGACCGAACGACGTCGTCGTCAGGCTCGAACCGATGGCGATGACGAGGTCCGCGTCGGCCATGAACTTCGTATACATTTTCGGCTGGACGCGCGTGGATGCGCCTAGCGACAGCGGATGCGCGTCCGGCATCGCGCTCTTGCCGGGATTGGTGCAGGCCACCGGCGCGGGGATCAACCTCGCAAGCTCGGCGAGCGCATCGCTCGCCTGGGCATAGAGCACGCCCTGCCCCGCCCAGATCACCGGACGCTTCGCCGCCATGATCAGCTTCACGGCGGCCTTCACGGCGTCCGGGTCCGGCGCGACGCGAACCATCGGCACGGGCTTGTAGTTCAGCGGCCCCTCGAATTCGGCGCCGAAGACTTCATCGGGAATTTCGACGAGCACGGGGCCGCCCTTGCCGCTGCGCATCGCGTGATAGGCGCGGCGCATGAGCGTCGGCAACTCCTGCACATTATGCGCCATTGCCGCCCATTTGGTGACGGGGCGGAATACATCCGCGGCGCGGAACGTCGGCTGGTTGTATTGCCGCTTCAGCGAATAGCCCGAAGGAATGACGAGAAGCGGCACGTTCTCGGTGTACGCCTGCGCGACGCCGGGAAAGGCGTTCTCGATGCCGGGTCCCTGCTGCGCGGCGAACACGCCGTTCTGCCGGCCGCGGCGAATACGCGAGAAGCCGTCCGCAAGGCCGACGCCGACGCGCTCCTGCCGGCACAGGATCGGACGAATGTCGATCCGCGCGCAGGCGTCGATCAGCGGGTTTCTCGGATAGCAGGAGAGGAACTCCGTTCCCTCGCGCTTGAGAATTTCCGCAACGACTTCCGCGCCGTTCATCTTCTTGTCGGCCAACGTCCCACTCCCGCTTTTCGCTTGATGCTGAAGAATAATTATTCGGCGGCGTACGCCGGTTCTATGGATAGCCGCTCGCGGCAGATGTCGTCGAGCGAACGGTCCGGCGGCGCCTCGCAACGGAACGAGCGGACCCGGTAACCGCGCGGGTCCATGCCGATCGGCGGCTTGCCGTCCGCCAAGTCGCGCAGCGCCTGCAGCAGCAACCGGCGAATACGCACGATCCCCGCGTCGCCGACGAACAGAAATTCCTTGGAGCGATCCGCGATGGGGCCCATCGATTCCTGCATTGCGCAATCCTGCACGCCCAAGCCTATGAGTCCCGTGTAGGAGCGTCCGCTCGCCTGCAGCTCGCGGTCGATCAGATAGTCGTTGGCCTTGTTCGCTTCGGCGTAGTCGGTGCCCGGGATATTCTTCGTGTGGATGCCGCGCCAGGCGTACTCGCGCTCCATCTCCTCATCCGTGAGCGGTCGCTCGGGGTTGAAGTTGATGCTGTAGAGCATCGTGTTTTCATCGTCGATCGGGGCCCAGATATGTGCGCCGAGCGGCACGGACGGGATGATCTTGTGGAACGGGAAGAGCATCACGTCGACGTGCCACGACACGTTGCCGTTCGGCAGTTCGCGTCCGCCTGCAACCGCGAACCCGAAATCGAGCGGCAGCACTTCGTACTTCGATGGCACGATGCGCCTGTCATGGTCGGTGCGGCCCTTTCGCATGTCGACGAGACCGCTATGGAGGAAGGAAAGATGGCTTGCGTCGAAGCCGCCCTCGAGGCCCTGCAGCCAGTTGCATTCCTGAACATGGCGCGTGACGAACCGATGCGAAGGCGGCACCAAAGCCCACTCCAGATCAGGAAAAGCGGGACAATGTTCGGGCGGCCCCATGTAGGTCCAAACGAGATCGCCCTTCTCGACGCAGGGATACGACTTCGCTTTGATCTTGTCCTTCACGTTGCTGCCGGACGGCACGCAGGGAACGTCGAGACAATCGCCATTCACATCGAACTTCACGCCATGATAGACGCAGCGCAGGCCGCCCTCTTCGTTACGCCCGAAAAAGAGCGAGGCGGTGCGGTGCGGACAGTATTCGCTCAGGAGGCCGACCCGGCCCTGCGTGTCGCGGAAGAGCACGAGGTTTTCACCCAGCAGGCGAACGCGGACGGGGGGCGAGTCAGGCGTTTCGATCTGGCTCGAGAACGCCGCCGGAATCCAGTAGCGGCGCATGAGGTCGCCCATCGGGGTTCCAGGGCCGACGCGCGTCAGCAGCTCGTTGTCCTTTTGGGACAGCATTGCAATTCCTCCCGCAATTGTTTTGCCGGAGCATCAGTCGCGTGGGTAACCTTGTCAAGCCGCAGCGGCGGCCGCGTCAATCAGTGTTCGCCGCCGCTGACGCCGCGCCTCGCAACACCGTCCCGGCGCCGCATGAAGCAGGGTTTGCAAACCTTGGGACTCTCCGCCGCGAGATAGGGACGGAAGCTGAGCATTCGACCGCAATCGGCGCAGGCGTCCTTGAGATCGTCGACAAAGGGGCTCGATCCTGCGTCCGGGCAGACCAGAAAATCCATTCCCAGCATGCGCGCTTGATGTTCAGGCATGATCGCCTCCCGCGCTCTTGGGCCTAAGGCAGCATTGGCGCATGAACGTGGCGCCTCGTCCACAAACATTTGCGTGTGCTGCTGGTTCCGATTCACTCAGTGAAGTTCGCCGACGAGGTCCTCGACGCGCATCGTGTCAACGAATTCGCCGCTTTCGTCGGTAATCTCGAAAAGCCAGCCCCGATAATCGCCGCCCCCCGCGCGCTCAAGCATGAGCATGAGCCGGCGCGCGCTCTCGCCGGGATTTTCAAGATCCGCGCCCGTCAAATCAGGCCAATACGCGTCGCCCGCCCGCAGATGAAAGTAGTACCGCGCCATGCCGCCTCGGAGACGTGCGGGAACGCGTTGCGCGCTCCGCAGGTTACGGCTTAAATCATTCAGGAGCGGAAGGAGTTCCCATGGCGCGCATCCCCGAAGGCGAAGCGATCACGATCGGCAGTTCGAACGTCGACCTCGGGGACGCCTTGCGCGCGCATGTGCGCGAGTCCGTGGAGACGGTGGCGGGCAAATACCTCCAGCACCTTACCGCCGCGAGCGTTCACTTCGTGCACGAGGGCGCCGATTATCGCTGCTCCATCACCGTACAGATCGGCTCGCTGCCGCGCATGGCGGCGGAGGCCCAGGCCAGAGACGCGTACCTCGCCTTCAATCAGGCCCTCGAGAAGGTCGCAAAGCAGATGCGGCGCGCCAAACGCGCGGTCCGGGAAGACAAGGCGGTCAGGTCCGACAAGGACATGGCGTTGCGAGACGGGCTTCGCCGCCAGCCGGATTAGCGCGGCCATTCTGGTCGCGGTCTGTACGGATTGTCTCGCCGCCGCCCCTCGCCTATAGCAGTCGCTCCAATGAAAACAGGAGGGGACGACACAATGAGAAATCTGACGCTCGCCGCCGGCGCGGCTCTTCTCGCAGGCGCCATGTCAGGCGCGCCCGCCTTCGCCCAGGCCGACTTCGCCGGCAAGACGCTCACCATGATCGTCGGTAGCGACGCCGCCGGCGGTTACGACACCTACGGCCGCCTCACGGTGCGGCACATGGTCAAGCACCTGCCGGGCAATCCGAACGTCGTGGTTCGCAACCAGCCGGGGGCTGGAAGCGCGACCGCCGCGGCAGCCATCTTCAACACCGCGCCGAAGGACGGCACCTGGTTCGGCATCATTTTCCCGGGCGTCATCATCGGCCCGATCCTCGACCCGAAGCCTCAGACGCTTTTTGACGTAACGAAGTTCTCCTATCTCGGCAGCGCCGACAGCGGCACGCGCGTGTGCATTACCTTCGAGAAGTCGCAGACCAAGACCTTCGAAGACGCGCGTAACCGCAAGACGATCATGGGCGCGAGCGCGGCGGGCGGATCGACTCGCGACTACGCCTACATGCTGAACCACGTGGCGGGCGCCAAATTCGAGGTGGTTAGCGGCTACAAGGGTTCCGCCGATATTTTCCTCGCGCTGGAGCGCGGCGAGGTCGACGGCATGTGCGGTCTCGACTGGTCCAGCCTCAAGGCCCAGCGCGGCGACTGGATCAAGTCGAAGAAGCTCAACATCCTGATCCAGACCGGCCTTGACCCGGAAAAGGAGCTGACGGACCTCGGCGTGCCGGACATGTGGCGTTTCATCTCCAGTCCCGCCGACAAGGCCGCGGCCGAACTCATTGTCAGCCAGCAGATCTTCGGGCGCCCCTTCGTCGCGCCTCCGGGCGTGCCGGAGCCCGTGCTGAAGACGCTTCGCGACGCGTTCGACAAGACCATGGCCGATCCTGAGTTCAAGGCCGACGCAGAGAAGGCGCGCATCGACATCAACCCGTCCAGCGGTCAGAAGGTGCAGGAACTCGTGACGCGCATTTTCGCGACGCCCGCCGAAACGGTGGCGCGCGCCAAGCGCATCATCACTCAGTAGGCCAGAAGCGGGCCACGGCTCGAACAGGGCTGTGGCCGCGGCGCAACATCGGCTCGCGGACCTCAGGTCCGCGAGTTCAATTTCTGCGTGAGGCTATTGCGCCGTTCCGAATCCTGAGGCGTCTTAATGCAAGGCGAAACCGGGGCGGTCCCGGCCGCCTGCACACGCTATGGACACGCCAATGCGAAATCTCACCAGGGCGGCAATTGCGGCCGTCGGCATGATCGGGCTCGGTGGAGCCGCGCAGGCGCAGGAATCAGCCGCAGACTTCTTCCGCGCCGCCTTCAACCAGGTCGCAGCCAGTGCGTCCTTCCGCCCCCAGGCAGGGGCCGTTCCCCGTGAAGTGGTCGCATATCCCGGCCGTCACGCCCCTGGCACGATCGTCGTATCCACGTCCGAGCGCCGTCTGTACCTCGTGCAGGGCGACGGCACGGCCATCCGCTATGGCGTGGGAGTTGGCCGCCCGGGATTCACCTGGGGCGGCAACATGTCCATCACCCGCAAGGCCGAGTGGCCGGACTGGACGCCGCCGCCGCAAATGCTGAAGCGCCGTCCCGACCTTCCCCGCCACATGAAGGGCGGCCCGGACAACCCGCTTGGCGCTCGCGCCTTGTACCTCGGCTCGTCGCTCTACCGCATCCACGGCTCCAACGAGCCGGAGACAATCGGCCAGGCCGTTTCGTCGGGCTGCATTCGGATGACCAACGCCGACGTCATAGACCTTTACGGGCGCGTCCGGGTCGGCACCCGCGTGGTGGTCGTTCGCTAGTCCACGCCATCCGCATCGATCCAAGGCCGGGCGCACCCCGGCCTTTTTTCTGTCCAGCTTCCCGGGTTTCTGGAACCTCATGAACGCCGAAGTCCTGATTCCCGAACTTGTCCTTCGCCTGATCGGCGCCTTTTATTGCTTCGGCTCGATTGTCGGCGCGCGCATGGTGACGCGCTATTCGTTCCTCGATCACGCGATCGAGGCGATCAGCGGCAAGAAGCAGCCCTGGGCCGAACGCCTGCGCGAACGGATCATGCTGGCCGGCATGATCCCGGTGTTCGCCGGCGGCCTCGCCCTGATGCTTCTGTCCCCGTTCGCCACATGGCTCTTCGCCATCGGCGTGATCTGGCAGGCGGTCTATCTGGGCTGGTTCGCGCCGCGCTATCTCGACCCCAATGACGATCCCGGCGAGGAAGGCCGCGCAAAGACCTGGCGCGCCTTTTGGGGCTATCTCGCTGTGACGGCGCTCGTGATCGCAGCCGCTTTCGCGGGCATCCTGCGAGGCCCGGGCGACGCAATCATGCTGGGCGTCCTGGCCGCGGCGGCCGCCGCGTTCGGCGGCTGGACCTTCTGGTCCATGCGCAACAAGCTGAAAGGCGGCGCCTCGCCGTTCGCCGCGCTTTCAACCAACCCCGACGATCCGTCCGAAGGCTGGGACGACCTGTCGGAAAGCGGCTTCAAGATCCGCGAGCCAGCCGACATATCGGTGATCCTGCGCCCGTCGTGGAACGACGGATACCTGTTTCGTACGGATTGCGACGACAGGGTGGGCTGGGGCTGGCAGGAGACTTATCTGTCGCAACATGCGCGGGACATGATGGGCTATCTGGGAGACGTCTTCCGCGACGTTGGCGACCCTTACGACCCACGCCGCTGCGGGTTGCGAAACCCCGACGACGTGAAGGCGCTGGAGGACGCAGGCAAGGCGGTCCTTGAAGTCCTGCAAATGGAACTCGGCGCCGAACGCGTCCGTTTTGAGCCGCTTCCGGCGCCGGTCCTGCCGGAAATCATCGCCAAACGGGTCAAGATCGAACCGTATCACCTGAATTCTGTCATCTGGTCGCTGGACGAGCCGATCGGAGATCATCCGCGCCCGATCTACGAGGATGCGTTCGGCATCTCCTGGTCCCTCGCGCGCCATCTGAACGAATGGGCCGAGGACTGGCGCATGGCCCAGCCAGACGAGGACGAAACGCCGGAAACGCCCCCTTCCAATTGGACGGAGGCCCAGTTCGATGCGCACGAGGAACGCGGGCGCGTCCTCGCGGTGCGCCTGAAGCGTGAACTGGCGGCGACGGACCGCGGCCATGTGATGGTTTATTACATGACGCGCAAGGTCGGCCTTCTGGAAGCCCACGCCGACGACGAGATCCCTCCCTTGCCGCCGGCCGGAACCAACTGATCGTCAGCGCAGATTGGTGATTGAATAGAACATCATCACCAGTACGGCGATCACGATCAGGCCGGCGAAAGCATAGGCCGGGCCCCCTTCGAGCAGCGCAGCCGACTCGTGCTCAGGTTGCCGGAGCGCGCCCTCCTCGCCCATGGCGCGCCTGACGGCATGGCTGGACGGCGCATAGCCGGCGGCCTCGTCGTCCGTTCCGAGCGGCGCGGCCGCGGGATCGGGGTTGGAAACCTTGTCACCGGTGCGTCCGGCGTCGATGTCATGGCGGAGTTCGTCCGCGTGACGGCGCGGGCCCGCGCCTTCAAAGGGCTGCGACATGGTCGTTTCTCCCTTCTGGAAGCCTCCCCCTCAGAGGCTCCGCCCAGGCGCGCACGCCCGGCCTGCGTTTAACGCAGCGAGGGCGCGGCGGTTCCATCTCCCTGCCCAAAAGGCCCTCTCGCCAACCGGTGTATTCCTGCATATATAGGGCTTCGGAGGGGAGACGATGAACATTCACGCGCCGAAACCCAGTCCGCCAGCCGCCGCGCCGCTCGTCGATCCATTTGGCCGGGCGATCACCTATGTGCGCGTTTCAGTGACCGACCGGTGCGACTTCCGTTGCGTCTATTGCATGTCGGAAGACATGCACTTTCTCCCCAAGCGCGATCTCCTCACCCTTGAAGAACTGGATCGTCTCTGCTCGGCTTTCGTGCGGCGCGGGACCCGCAAGCTGCGCATCACGGGCGGAGAGCCGCTGGTGCGCCGGAACATCATGAGCCTGTTCCGCTCGCTCTCGCGCCATCTCGAAAGCGGCTCGCTCGAAGAGCTGACAGTCACCACGAACGGCTCGCAACTGGCGAAATACGCGCAGGAACTTGCCGATTGCGGGGTGCGGCGCATCAATGTGTCGCTTGATACGCTCGATCCGGACAAGTTCCGTTCCATCACCCGCTGGGGCGACCTGTCCCGCGTGATGGAGGGGCTCGACGCCGCGCAGGCTGCGGGACTGAACATCAAGATCAATGCGGTCGCGCTGGCCGGCGTCAACGACGGCGAATTCCCTGACATGATCCGCTGGGCGCATGGGCGCGGCATGGACATCACGTTCATCGAAGTGATGCCGCTGGGCGAGATCGAGGGCCAACGCGCCGACCAGTATCTGCCGCTGAACAGGGTGCAGGCGGAACTGGGCGACGTCTTCGCGCTGGAAGCCAGCGACTACCAGACCGGCGGCCCCGCCCGCTACGTGCGCGTGAAGGAGACCGGCGGGCGCATCGGCTTCATAACCCCGCTCTCGCACAATTTCTGCGAAAGTTGCAATCGCGTGCGCGTGACCTGCACCGGCACGCTCTACATGTGCCTTGGGCAGGATGACGCCGCCGACCTGCGCGCCCCGCTGCGCGCGAGCGAGACCGACGACCTGCTCGACGTGGCCATCGAGCGCGCGATCGCCCGCAAGCCGAAGGGCCACGACTTCGTCATAGACCGCAAGACGCGGCAGCCCGCTGTCGCCCGCCATATGAGCGTAACGGGCGGTTGACCTTCGCCCGGTGCGACCAAAGTATCTGTCTCTGACACGCCGTCGACGTAGCGCCGCGCCCGCGGGCGCCTTTCAGCCCATATGGGGGGATGATAGAGGTTAGCCTGTTGACGCGGTGACGCGCTGACCCTGGAGGGGGTATGTCAAGTCTGCTCGCGATCAGTCGGGCGATCGACTGGTTCAACGAACGCATCGGCAAGGCCATGACATGGCTCGTCCTTGCCGCGGTTCTTGTCTCATCCGTCAACGCCGTCGTGCGCTATGGCTTCAACGTCAGTTCGAACGCCTGGCTCGAACTGCAATGGTACCTGTTCGGCGCCGTATTCCTTCTGGGCGCGGCCTACACCCTCAAGCAGAACGAACATATCCGCATCGATATCGTCTCCTCGCGCCTGTCGCAGAACGCGCGGAACTGGATCGACGTGATCGGCCATCTCCTTTTCCTGACGCCGCTGTGCCTCATGATGTTGTGGCTTGGCGTGCCGTTCTTCCTGCGCTCGTTCGCCTCCGGCGAGGTTTCGTCGAGCGCCGGCGGCCTGATCGTGTGGCCCGCGAAACTGCTTGTTCCGCTTGGCTTCGCTCTGCTGCTGGCGCAGGGCGTCTCGGAGCTCATCAAGCGCATCGCCTTCATGAAGGGACTCATCCCGGAACCCTATCCGCGCGGGGGAGCGCACGCCCCGGAATGATGGCCTTCATCGCCCAGAACCTCGCGCCGATCATGTTCGCGGCGCTCGTCGTCTTCCTGCTGCTCGGCTATCCCGTCGCGTTTTCGCTCGCGGCTTGCGGCATGCTGTTCTTCATCATCGGCGTCGAGCTTGCGCCGCTGTCGGGCGGCTCCATCGTGCTCGACTGGCCGCTGCTGTCGGCCATGCCGGAACGCATCTACGGCGTGATGAACAACGAGACGCTGCTCGCTATCCCGTTCTTCACCTTCATGGGCCTGGTGCTCGAACGCTCCGGCATGGCGGAAGACCTGCTCGACACGATCGGCCAGCTTTTCGGCGCAATCCGCGGCGGCCTCGCCTTCGCGGTGATCTTCGTCGGCGCCCTTTTGGCGGCGACGACGGGCGTCGTCGCGGCGTCGGTCATTTCGATGGGGCTCATCTCGCTGCCGATCATGCTGCGATACGGCTACGACAGGCGCGTCGCCACCGGCGTGATCGCAGCATCCGGAACGCTCGCCCAGATCATTCCTCCGTCGCTCGTCCTCATCGTCATGGCCGACCAGCTCGGCCGGTCCGTCGGCGACATGTACAAGGGCGCTATCATTCCCGGTCTCGTCCTTTCGATGATGTACGCGGGCTACGTCTGGCTGATGACCGTCATCCGCCCTGCAAGCGCCCCCGCCCTGCCCGTCGAGGCGCGCACGATCGCCGAAGACGAAACCAAGGCGCGGCGCCAGGCGATCACGGCAACGCTCGCCCTGCTCGTCGCGGGCGTGCCGCTGTTCTACGCGCTGATCACGATCTCCGCCGCGATTGCTCGCGCAATCGGTCTGCCGATCGCCACGCCGGACGCGCCCATCCTGCTTCTGATTTCCGGCGCGCTCTCTCTCGTCGCCTTCGGCCGCAACTTCCTCGGCGACAACCTGTCGAAAGCGGAGTCCCCGCGCGTCAACACGCTCGCCATTGTCGGCTTCGGCGTACTCGTCGGCCTGCTCCTTGCCGGCGTCATCCGCCAGCGCTGGCCCGACATGCTGCCTGACAACGTGGCCGTCTGGGCCGCCTTCGGCGCGACTTTGACGCTCTACCTGCTGGCCATCATCAACCGCGCCACGGGCGTCGGCTTGATGGCGAACATGACGCAGCAGGTCGTCATCGTTCTCGTGCCGCCGCTGGCGCTCATCTTTCTCGTGCTTGGCACGATCTTCGTCGGCATCGCGACGCCCACCGAGGGCGGCGCCATGGGGGCGACGGGCGCGCTTCTGCTCGCCCTCGCCAAGCGCCGCCTCACCCTGAACCTGATGAAGCAGGCGCTCGACGCGACGCTGAAACTCTCGTCCTTCGTCCTGTTCATCCTGGTTGGCGCGCGCGTCTTTTCGCTCACCTTCTACGGCGTGAACGGGCACACGTGGGTGGAGCATCTGCTGACGTCGCTGCCCGGCGGCGAACTCGGCTTCCTGGTGTTCGTCAACATCCTCGTCTTCCTGCTCGCCTTCTTCCTGGACTTCTTCGAACTCGCCTTCATCATCGTGCCGCTGCTCGGGCCCGCAGCCGACAAGCTTGGCATAGATCTCATCTGGTTCGGCGTGATCCTCGCGGTGAACATGCAGACGTCGTTCATGCATCCGCCGTTTGGCTTCGCGCTGTTCTATCTGCGCTCGGTCGCTCCGCGCGAGCCCTACAAGGATCGCGTGACCGGAAAGATGATGGAGCCCGTCACGACGGGACAAATCTACATGGGCGCGATCCCCTTCGTGTGCATCCAGCTCATCATGGTGGCGGCGGTCATCATGTTCCCGCAGATGGTGATGCACTACAAGAGCGGGGTGAAGCAGCTTGATCCGAGCGCGGTCGAGGAACAGTTCCGCAATATCTCGCCGCCGCCAGATTCGATTCAGATCCCCGAGTTCAAATTCTGAACGGGGACAGCCCTATTTCCCGAGGCTTTTCCCGTCAAAGCCGCTGACGGACCATGAACAGGTCGTAGTTGAATTCGGCGATCCGCCACCATTGGTACTGGTCGCCGCGAAACGCCATGTAGGCGTCATGCATTTTCCTGAACTTCGGATTCTTCGCGACGTTCTCGGCGTAAACCTCGTTCGTCGCCTTGAAACAGGCATCGAGAACTTCCGCTGAAAAAGGACGAAGCTGCGTGCCCGCCGCGACGAGCCGCCTGATGGCGGCAGGGTTCTGCGCATCGTAGCGCGTCAGCATCTCCTGGTTGGCCATCGCGGCCGCTGTGCGCACGATTGTCTGGTAGCGCTTCGGCAGTTCCTGGAACTTCTGCCGGCTGATCATCAAGTGCAGCGTCGGCCCGCCTTCCCACCAACCGGGAAAGTAGTAATTGGGCGCGACCTTATGGAAGCCAAGCTTCTCGTCGTCGTAGGGGCCGACCCATTCCGCCGCATCGATCGTGCCCTTCTCCAGCGAGGGATAAATGTCGCCGCCGGCGAGCTGTTGCGGCACGACGCCGAGCTTCTGCATGACGGCGCCGGCGAAACCGCCGATGCGCATCTTCAGCCCGCGAAAATCCGCAGGCGTCTTGATCTCCCGGCGAAACCATCCGCCCATTTGCGTGCCGGTGTTGCCGCACGGCAGCGCGATGCAGCCATAATCCTCAAGAAACGCATCGAGCGCCTGGGTTCCCCCGCCGTGATAGAGCCAGGCGTTCATCTGGCGCGCGTTGAGACCGAACGGCACGGCGGTGCCGAAGGCGAACGTGGGATCCTTTCCCCAATAATAGTACATGGCCGTATGGCAGGCCTCGACCGTGCCGTTCTGTACGGCGTCCATCGCCTGCAGCGCCGGCACGATCTCGCCGCCCGCGAATACCTGAATCTGAAAACGGCCGTCCGTCATCTCGCCGACCGCCCGCGCAAACGTTTCGCCGGCGCCGTAGATCGTGTCGAGCGACTTCGGGAAACTCGACGTGAGCCGCCAGCGGATGTCGGGTGTGCTCTGCGCGACAGCGGGAGCTGGCAAGGCCGCGCCAGCGCCTCCCGCCACGGCCTTGATGAAGTCCCGCCTCTTCATGTCCCCTCCCATGGGCTCTCTCGGCCCCGCCGGTCGCAGTGAAGCTAAATCGCATAGGTCTGGCAAGTTGAGCGCCAAATAAAAAAGCCCCGGCTTTCGCCGGGGCCCTGCATTCTTCCGTCAGCGCTCTCAGAGACGCTGGCGGATCATGAACAGATCATAATTGAATTCAGCGACGCGCCACCACTGATACTGGTCGCCGCGGAAGGCCATGTAGGCGTCGTGCATCTTCTTGAACTTCGGGTTCTTCGCCGAATTTTCGGCGTAGACCTCATTGGAAGCCTTGAAGCAGGCTTCGAGCACGTCGTTCGAGAACGGCTTGAGCTGCGTTCCGGCCCCCACGAGACGCCTGATGGCGGCCGGATTCTGGGCGTCGTACTTCGCCTGGCAGTCGACGTTGGCGAGCGCCGCGGCCGAGCGGACGATGGACTGATAGGCTTTCGGCAACTCGCTGAACTTCTGCTGGCTGATCAGCAGATGCAGCGCGGCGCCGCCCTCCCACCATCCGGGGAAATGATAGAAGGGAGCGACCTTCTGGAAGCCGAGCTTTTCGTCGTCATAGGGGCCGACCCATTCGGCGGCGTCGATCGTGCCCTTCTCGAGAGAGGGATAGATGTCGCCGCCCGCGATCAGCTGCGGCACGACGCCGAGCTTTTGCAGCACCGTGCCTGCATAACCGCCGATGCGCATCTTCAGCCCGCGGAAGTCCGCGGGCGTCTTGATCTCGCGGCGGAACCATCCGCCCATCTGTGTGCCCGTGTTGCCGCACGGAAAGCCTACGCTTCGGTAATCGGCGAGGAATTCGTCGATGAGCTGATTGCCGCCGCCGTGATAGAACCAGGCGTTCATCTGGCGCGAGTTAAGGCCGAACGGCACGGCGGTGCCGAAGGCGAATGTCGGGTCCTTGCCCCAATAGTAATACATGCAGGTATGGCAGGCTTCGACCGTGCCATTCTGCACGGCGTCGAGCGCCTGGAGAGGAGGCACGATTTCGCCGCCGGCGAAAACCTGGATCTGGAACTTGCCGTCCGTCGCCTCTGAAACAGCCTTCGCGAACGTTTCGGCCGCGCCGTAGATCGTGTCGAGCGACTTGGGAAAACTCGACGTCAATCGCCACCTGATCTCCGGCGCTGACTGCGCGATAGCCGGAGCCGCAATGCTCGTGGCGGCCGCCCCCGCGGCTGCGGCCTTGAAAAATTCCCTTCTGCGAATTTTCACGCGCCTCTCCTCCTCTGGCCGGGCAACTGTTGCGCCGCCCGGGCTGAAATAGGAAAACCGCAAACGAAAGCCAAGCGCGAGCCGTCCTTTTGTCTAGTTCAGGCGCCGAACGGCCTTACGGGCGCGCGGCCGGGAATGACGCTATGGTCGCGTCCGCACGCGCGAGCATCTGTGGAGGAACAATGGCCGAAGTCGCATTCATTGGTCTTGGCGTGATGGGTTACCCGATGGCGGGCCATCTGGCGGCCAGGGGCCACCGGGTGACCGTCTATAACCGAACTGCCGAAAAGGCGCTCAAATGGGTCGCGCACCATGGGGGCGCCGCGGCCCCGACGCCGCGCGAGGCGGCGGCAGGCAAAGCGTTCGTCTTCGCCTGCGTCGGCAACGACGACGACCTGCGCTCGGTCGTCCTCGCCCCGGACGGAGCTTTCGCGGGAATGACCCGTGGCGCATGTTTCGTCGATCACACGACGGCGTCAGCCGACGCAGCGCGGGAACTGGAGAGGGAGGCGGTCGCGCGCGGTCTCTCGTTCATCGACGCACCGGTTTCCGGCGGACAGGCAGGCGCTGAGAACGGGCAGCTCACCATCATGTGCGGCGGCGATCCCGACGCCTATGCGGCGGCGGAAAAGGTAATGGCGGCCTACGCAAAGGCGTGCCGGCTCATGGGTCCGTCAGGCGCGGGCCAGCTCACGAAAATGGTCAACCAGATCTGCATCGCAGGCCTCGTTCAGGCGCTGGCCGAAGGCCTCGCGTTTGCGAAGAAGGCTGGCCTCGACACCCAGGCCGTGATCGACGTGATCTCGAAGGGGGCCGCGCAATCGTGGCAAATGGAGAACCGCCACGCGACTATGGTCGCGGGCAATTTCGATTTCGGCTTCGCCGTCGACTGGATGCGCAAGGACCTCGGCATCTGCCTCGCCGAAGCGCGCCGCAATGGCGCGCAGCTGCCCGTCACCGCGCTGGTCGACCAGTTCTATGCGCAGGTCCAGAAAATGGGCGGCTCTCGATGGGATACGTCGAGCCTGATCGCCCCGCTCGACAAGTAGAGGCGCGTCACCCCTCCAAGACAGAAAGGGCCGGCGTCGAGCCGGCCCCCTCGTTTTCGCTGCGCGCCGTGCGCTGGACTAGTAGCAGTTCGGTTGACCTGGACGGCAGTTTGGATTGCGGCGTGGCTGCTGCTGCTGACGCTGCTGCTGAATCTGCTGCTGGCGCTGCTGCTGCATCTGTTGCTGCCTCTGCATTTGCTGCTGGCGTTGCTGCTGCATTTGCTGCTGCCTCTGTTGCTGCTGCTGCATTTGCTGCTGACGCTGTTGTTGCATCTGCTGCTGGCGCTGCTGCTGAATCTGCTGCTGCCTCTGTTGCTGCTGCTGCTGCATTTGCTGCTGGCGCTGTTGTTGCATCTGCTGCTGACGCTGCATCTGCTGGTCACGCTGCTGCTGTTGGCGTTGCTGCTGATCGCGTTGCTGCTGCTGGCGCTGTTGTTGCTGCTGGCGCTGTTGTTGCATCTGTTGCTGACGCTGCATCTGCTGGTCACGCTGCTGCTGCTGGCGTTGCATCTGCTGGTCACGCTGCTGCTGGCGCTGCATCTGCATCTGTTGCTGACGCTGCTGCTGCTGATCGCGCAATTGCTGCTGACGCTGCATCTGCTGGTCACGCTGCTGCTGCTGGCGTTGCATCTGCTGATCGCGCTGCTGCTGGCGCTGCATCTGCAACTGCTGCTGACGCTCCATCTGCATCTGGCGCTGGCGCTCCTGCGGCGACAACGGGCGCTGTTGACCGCCCTGCTGGCCGGGCATGAAGCCCTGCTGGCCGGGCCGTCCTCCCTGTTGCTGACCGGGCGCGAACCCCGGCTGGCCGGGACGCCCGCCCTGTTGGCCGGGGAGCGTGTTGGGAAGCTGCTGGCCCGGACGTATCCCCTGCTGCCCCCCGCCCTGTTGCTGACCCTGGAACTGCTGCCCCGGACGGCCGCCCTGGAACTGGTTGTTCACGGGGCGCGGACGTTGCTGGAAGTTCTGCAGGTTCTGCTGCTGCAGGGATGCGGGCAGCGTATGCGGGCGGCCGCGCGGCGGGGTCGCGAGCGGCGGCAGGAAGGGACGTCCCGGCGCGACGCCCGGACGCGCCAGCCTGTCGCGGCGATAGATGATCGAGCCCGCGGCGATCCCGGCGGCGAGGGCCACCGGCGCGGCCACATAGGGGCTGACGACATAGCCCGGCTCAGGCGGCAGAATCACGAGCGGCGGGGGCGGCGCGACCACATAGACCGGCGGGGCGATCCACGCCGGCGCGACGACCGGAACCGGCATCGGAAGATAGTAATACGAATCTTCCACGTAGACCGGCGGCGGCGGCGGGCTCCACCACGTCGGCCTGGGCGCGACGTAGACAACCTCGATCGGCGCCTCGACGGGCGCGAAATAGCCCGGCCCCGCATCCACGAAATAGGCGGACTCGTCGGGCGGCGGAGGCGCGATCTCGAAATCGACTGCATCGTAGCGCGGCGGCGGATCGAGCGCGGCCTGCATGCGCGCGAGACGCGCGCGGGCGGCCGGCGCGTTCGGCCCCTTCGGGTAACGGTCGAGGTAGGACCAGTAGGCGGCGGCCGTATTCACCCGCACGGTGCGGCGCCAGGTTTCCGCCTCGCGGCGGGCGGCGACGATGTTGCGCACGTTGCGCGCGTATGGGCTCGACGGATAGGCGGCGAGGAATTCCTCGTAGCCGCGGATCGAGTCGCGGTCGAGCGCCAGCGCGTAGGCTTCCGCCTCGCCCACCTCGCGCAGAGGACGGGCGCGGCGGGCTTCGAGGTCCGCCTGCGAGACGGCCGGCGGGGGCGCGTCGGCGCCGCGTTCGAACAGGATGATCGGCTGCTCGATGCGCGAAACGCGCCAGGGCACCTGCGCGCCCTTCGTGAGTTCGGCGACGCGCACCCGCACGCGATCGAACACATCGGCGATCGGCGTGCCCGGCTCGCGCGCCATTTCGGCAAGCGCCTGTGCGAAAGCTCCGTAAGGCGGCTGGCCGATGGGCGCGACGGCGCCCGGCGCCGCATTGAACGCGATGAGATCGCCCGGGCCGGCGTCCATGATCGCGAGGCCCGGAGGCGGCGCCTGGCCCTCCCGTGCGAAGGGCCCCGGGTAGGCGAGATCGAAGACCATGATCCGCGCCTGGGCCGGCAGGCCGCCGAGCGTCCGCGTGATGTCGGACAGGCGCACGCCGTTCAATGCGAGGTCGGCCGCGCGCGCGACCCTGGAGCCTGGCGGAATGAAATAGTTTTCCCCATCCGACTGCATGCCGTAGCCGCTGACATAGACGAACGCGACGGCGTCCGGTCCAGCGGCAGACACCTTTTCGAGAAACTCGCGATAGGACGCGCGAAGCGTTTCCTGATCGAGGTTCCGGGCGCCCGTGACGTCGAAGCTCGCGCTCTTGAGCATTTCGGCGACGAGCGCCGCGTCATTGGCCGCGGTGGGCATTTCGGCGCCTTCGTAGCCGTCGTTGCCAATGACGAAAGCGAAGCGGGCCTGCGATTGGGGTTGCTGCGCCTGCGCGGCGAAGCCGAACGCGGCCGCCGCAACAAAGACGACGAGCGCGTGGATCAATCGTTGAATCATTCCGGTCTCCAGTGACGCCCGAACGGCGCTTCCTCCCAAACCTAAACGCATCATTAACACAATTCCGGCTGAACAGAGGCTGAACGTTAGCATCAGATCAACCGCCGGACCTCCGCCCTCAGCACGGGCAGCAATTCGCTTTCGAACCAGGGGTTCTTTTTTAGCCATCCGCTGTTCCGCCATGAGGGATGCGGCAGCGGGATGACGCGCGGGGAGCGGTCGAACAGACTGCGCCACTCGCGGACGATATCGGTCAGCGACGCCGTTCGCCCGCGCGGCAAGCCAAGCCGGGCGAAGTGATAATCCTGCGCATAGGCGCCGATCGCGAGCACTGTCTCCAGTTGCGGCATCGCAGCGAACAATTCGTCATGCCAGGTCGCGCGGCACTCCCGCCGGGGCGGAAGGTCGCCCTTTCGGGCGTCGTGTCCAGGAAAGCAGAAGCCCATCGGCACGACCGCGATCCGGCTCGTGTCGTAAAAGGTTTCCCGATCGACGCCCATCCACGCGCGCAGGCGGTCGCCGGACGGATCGTCGAAACTGAGCCCGGAATTGTGCGCGCGCACGCCCGGCGCCTGGCTGGCGACCAGAAGCCGGGCGGTTGCAGACGCGCGCAGGACCGGACGCGGGGATTGGGGAAGGCGCGGCCGCGCGTCAAGGCAGACGCGGCACGCCGCGATCCGTTCGAGAATGGGCTTGAGAGCATCTGGCTCAGAGACTGACGACGAGGCCGTCTTCGGCGACCCCGACGCCCGCGGCGCGGATTTCGTCGATCTTGCAAAAGGCCGTGTCGCCAAGATGTGTCACCAGCACGGACCGCGCCTTCAGGCGCGGCAGTTGAGCGCGAAGCGTCGGCCAGTCGATGTGGTAGGGAACCGGCGCGGAGCCCGAATAGCACTCGCAGACAAAAAGATCAGCGTCTTTCGCTACATCCACGAGCGCATCGACCCATCTCGTGTCCCCGGAGTACGCGAAGGTCTTGCCTGCCGCCGTCACCCGAACCGCCGTGGAGGGCGCTCCCGACGGGTGTTGCACCTCGAGGCTCAGAAAATCGAAGTCGATGAATCGCTGCGGCTTGCCCGGCTCCACTTCCCGCACGTCAAGGGTAAAGCTCCAGGGAATTTGCGACGATCCGGCGAACATTGCCTCGCACAGCATCTCGAGCCGGGCCTTCAAGCCGGGCGGGCCGACGATGAGCAGGGGCTTCTGCCGGCGCGCCACGTACTGCGATTCGAGCAGCAGAAACGGCAGTCCTCCGAAATGATCGCCATGGAGGTGAGTAATCACGACCGCGTCGATGTCCGTGGTGGGACGATTGGTGCGCGCCCATCCCACGATCGAGGCCGCGCCGAAATCCACGCAGATCGTGCGCCCGCCCGCGTCGAGCCGCCAGCAGGTGTGAATGCGGCCGCCGGTTCCGAAAGCGTCGCCGGTGCCAATGGCCGTGACCCTCATGGCGCGGACATCGTCGAAATACGAGACCTCCCCGAAATACCCCTCGAGCCTGCCGTCGTATCCATGCGTTGTGTCCATGAACCTGCACCTTGCCGACACGGGCGGCGTGCGCGGAGCGCACCGTGAGCGGATTTCGCCCTTTTAGCCCCGCTTCCGGTTCGGCGCCATTGCGCCGCCGTAAGCCGCCCCAATATATTTTGGCGAGTATCGTTCCAGCAGCCGTGTTCTAGATGTGCGCTAACGCACATACGAACGGAATCCCGCTGGGGTCTGTGCAGTTATCGTTAACGCTTCTGGCGCATTCTGGACGGGCCATTGGCTGTTCAGTTGAGTGTGTAGCGTCAGATGAGTGAAGACAGCGCCCAGGCCGCCAGCGTCAGCGAGGCAAGGACGGTTGCGCCCGCCGCCTCCCAGCGCCGCCGCCTGTCGAGCCGTGTGCGCGAAGCGCGCGAAAAGCTGACCTCCACCGGATCGGGAAGCCGCACCTTCGACATCGAGCTGATGCGCGAGTTCGCCGAGAATCGCGTCAGCAGCATCCCCCTCATGCTCGCGATAGCGGCGGTCATCAGCGGCGGCGCGGCGCTGTGGGCTCCGCCCGAGCGGGTGCTCGGCTGGCTGGCCCTTGTCATCGTCCAGTTGCTGTTTGCAAGCCGCTTCTACCAGCGAATGCTCACTTCGGAAGGCGAGCTCGACCCCAAACCGTGGCACAAGCGCACCGTCCTGCTTGAAACGATCCAGGGCGTCGGCTGGGCGGCGATGGTGCTTCTGCTGGTCGATTCCACCGACGAGACGCCGCGCTCTCTCCTTTTCTTCGCCCTGCTCCTTGTCTCGGCGATGAGCGCGATGATGCTGGCGCTGATTCCCAGCGCGGTTTACGGCAATCTCATCCCGATCACCGCCGCGGTCACCGCCTTCGTGTTCCTTACGAGCAACGATCCTGTGCCGCTGACGGTGATCGTCTGCATGGCGTTCGCCTATTTCCTTTATCTCAGCCGGCGCTTCTACATGACGAACCTGTCGTCGCTGACGCTGCGGCTTGAGAAGGACATGCTGATTGCCGAACTCGAACAGGCGAAAGCAAACTCCGACGAAGCGCGCCGCCGCGCAGAAGAAGCGAGTCTAGCGAAATCGCGCTTCCTGGCGACCATGAGCCACGAATTGCGTACGCCCCTCAACGCCATCCTCGGATTCTCGGAAGTGATGAAGGGCGAATTGTTCGGCCCGCACGCGGTCCCCGCGTACAAGGGCTATTCGTCCGACATCCACGCCAGCGGCCAACATCTGCTGGCGCTCATCAATGAAATCCTCGATCTCTCCCGCGTCGAGGCGGGCCGCTACGAGCTGAAGGAGGACGCCGTCTCGATCGCGCATGTGGTCGAGGATTGCATCCATCTGCTCAGCCTGCGCGCCGAGAAGCGCGACATCACGATGAGCGAGGCGATCGAGCCCGGCCTGCCGCGGCTTTGGGCCGACGAGCGCGCCGTGCGCCAGGTGACCCTCAACCTGCTTACCAACGCCATCAAGTTCACGCCGCCTGGCGGCTCCGTTTTCGTGAAGGCCGGCTGGACAGCGATTGGCGGACAGTACCTGTCCATCCGCGACACGGGCACGGGCATCCCGGCGGACGAGATCCCGATCGTGCTGTCCTCGTTTGGCCGCGGAACGCTTGCGCAGAAGAACGCCGACGAGGGCTCGGGCCTCGGCCTGCCAATCGTCAAGGGACTGGTGGAGCTTCACGGCGGGACGTTCACGCTCAAGAGCGAAGTGCGGGTTGGGACGGAAGTCATCGTCATCTTCCCGCCAGAGCGCGTCATGGACGCCCTGCCCCAGCTTGACGTCGAGAACGCCGAGCGCCCCCGCCGCCGCGCGCGCGCCGCCTGAACTCGTAACCCGCCGCCGCCCGCGCTATCTTCAGATTGGGGGCTGTATCCAGCAGCCTGCGGGAGGAATGGCCGGATGGGTGGACTTCGCAGCGCGACAGCCTTGGTGGCTGCCCTCTTTCTGGTTTGCGCCCCGGCCTCCGCGCAGCACCAGGGCGGCCGCGAAGCGCCTGCCGAAACTGAGCAGCACCAGCGGCAACGCCCCGCCGGCGATGAGCGGCCGCAAGGCGCCCGGCAAAGCGGCGGCGCCCCGGCGCCGATGCCGCCCGACAGCACGACGAAGCACAGCCTTCTTTTGCCGGACGGGCGCGTGCTCAACTTCACGGCGACAGCCGGAACGATCCGCCTCACCAATTTCGAAAGCGGCGCGCCCGTCGCTGACATGGCCTACATCGCCTTCCAACTCGGTGACGCGGATCGCGCGACCCGTCCGGTGACGTTCGCGATGAACGGCGGGCCCGGCTACGCCTCCGCCTGGCTCAACCTCGGGGCCATGGGGCCATGGCTGCTGCCGATGGATGCGACCGGCGCCCGCCCGTCCGCGCCGCCGGTGACGACGCCGAACGCCGACACCTGGCTGCCATTCACCGATCTCGTGTTTCTCGACCCTGCCGGCACGGGCTACAGCCGCGTGCGCGGCGGCGACGAGGCCCGCAAGTCGCTGTGGAGCGTCAACGGCGACATCGACTCGCTTGCGACGACCATCCGCCGCTGGGTCGAACAGAACGATCGCGGCGCCTCCCCGAAATTCATCGCGGGCGAAAGCTACGGCGGCTTCCGCGTGCCGCGCATCACCGCGAACCTGCAGACGAACCAGGGCGTCGGCATCAACGGCATGATCCTGGTCTCTCCCGTCCTCGACTTCGCGCGCTTCAACGCGACGACGGGCCTGATCGACAATGTTGCGCGCCTGCCCTCCTACGCAGCCGCGAAACGCGCGAGCGAACGCGCGATCACGCGCGCCGACATGGCGGACGTCGAGGCCTATGCGCGAGGCGCCTTTCTTGAAGACCTCATGCGCGGACTGAAAGACGAAGCCGCCATCGACCGCGTGAGCAAGCGGGTGTCGGAACTGACCGGGATTCCGTTCGAGGTCACGCGCCGCTACGCCGGACGCCTTCCGATGCAGGCGTTCATCAACGAGTTTCGCCGCGCGCAGAACCGCGTGGTGAGCATGTACGACGCCAATGTCGACGGCCTCGATCCATCGCCCTTCTCGAGCCGCCCGCAAGCGGAAGACCAGATGCGCCTCGGCCTTCATGCGCCCATCGTTCAGGCGATGGTGGGCATGTATCGCGAGCAACTGAAATGGATCGTCCCGGACGGCCGCTATTTCTTCCAGAGCGAGCAGGCGGGCCGCCAGTGGGACTGGGGCAATCGCGCAAGCAATGAGTCAGTGAGCGCGTTCAAGACGTCGATGGCGCTCGATCCGAAGATGCGCGCGCTCATCGTTCATGGTCTCGTTGACCTTGTGACGCCCTATTTCGAGACGCAGATGGTGCTCGACCAGATTCCGCGGATCGGCGATTCCGCGCGCCTGCGCTTCGAGGTCTATCCGGGCGGACACATGTTCTACTCCCTCGCGGAGTCGCGTCGCATGTTCCGCGAACATGCGCGCGAGCTGATCGAGGCGAAATAGTCAGCAGGCGGTCAGCCGCTACTTCTTGCCGATCGTCCCGTTTTCATCCGCGCGGAACATGCCGCTCGTCGCCCCGCCGAGCGAGCCGTTCTTCAGCCAGTCGGCGGACGCCTTGTGCAGCACGCGCCTCTGCTTTTCCCAGTTCATGAAGTGCGTGCCGCCGGCGATGCCGAGGAACACTTTCTCGGTTGCGCCCAAATCGTCGAACAATTCGAGGTTGGACTTCGTCAGCGCATCGAATTCTCCAACCATGATCAGCGTTGGAATCCGCACCTTCTTCGCGCCATTTGCGTTCCAGCCCCAATAGGTGCGCGTTGGCGCGCGCAGGCCGCCCGGTCCCCACGTCGCGCCGAGCGGGTCGGCGATCTGGTTGAGTGCGGAGATGATGTCGGGCATGCCGAACTCCACCATGTCCGGCGACTTCTGCGTGCCGAGCCAGCGCCGGTCGACGCCGACGGCGCGCGTCTGGAACGTGATCGGGGCGCCTGGGGCCGGCAACGCGGCCGGCGCCGCGTCCGGATTCTTGCGATCGTAATTGGAAGAGGCCCAGATCACGTAGCGGTCAACCTTCTCGGGATGGCGGCCAATGAACGTGCCCGTGCGAATGCCGCCGCCCGACCAGCCGAGCAGTGAAATCTTGTCGACGCCGCGCAGCTTGCGAATGAAGTCGACAACGGCGTTGATGTCATCGCTCTCGCTGTCGCTGTTGACGAGTTCATACGGGTACTTCGCCGTGCAAGGCTCCGGCAGCGTCATCGGCGCGATCGCCTTCTGCTGGGCGGGCAGTAGATTGCAGGGATCGTTCATCTCGCGCGGACGGGTCGAGCGGCCGTAGCCTGTCATGTCCATCGCGAAAACATCGAAGCCTTCGCGCGCAAGATGCTCCATCCAGGAGTAATCGCGATACTGGACGTCGAAGGCGAGGGTCGCCGGCGAGAAGCCGCCATGCACCATCAGCACGACCTTGCGCTCGAAGGGCTTGCCCGCGCCCTGATCCAGCATGTTCGACGAGATGCGTTCGCGCACGAAGAGGCCCGTCTTCTGGCCCTTCATAGCAGGCACGGTGGACGTATGCTCGATAATGCGGTCGATGGTCAGAATGTCCGGCGTCTGCGCCTTCGCCGCGCCGGTCGCCGCGACGCCCGCCATCGCCGCAAGCGCGATCAATGCGAATGAATGCGCCATGTCCGTTTCCTCCCGCTGTTTTGCCGAAGGATAGCGGGGAACCCGGATTGTTGAAAGCGCCGCCGCTGGCGGCGCCGACGCAGCGCAGTCAGCCGAGGGCGGCGAGGCCATTGGGGCCGTCATGGTCGCGATAGCGATTATCCACGGCAGGCCACAAGCACAAACCTGCAACAACCCCCAGGCGGCCTGTCGTGGATCCCGTTCTTCGCCGGCATGACGACCGCGTCAGCCCACTTTCGCCTGCGCAAAGGTCGCCATGTCGCGGTGGCAGGCGAGAGCGGCCTTGACGACGCCCGCCGCCATCGCCGCGCCGGATCCTTCGCCCAGGCGCATGTCGAGGTCGAGGAGCGGCCTCAGGCCGAGACGCTTCAGCGCCTCGCCGTGCGGCGCTTCCGCCGAGCGATGCCCCGCCATGCAATGGTCGATGGCCGACGGATCGACTGCGTGAACGATGGCGGCCGCGGCGGTCGCGACATAACCGTCGAGGATGACCGGAATACGCTCGATGCGCGCGGCGACGATGGCGCCTGCGATGGCGCAGATCTCGCGTCCGCCAAGCCGGCGCATCACTTCGAGCGGATCGGAGAGGTGCTCGCGATGCAGCGCCACCGCGCGCTCCACGGCGTCGACCTTACGCTTCAATCCGTCGTCGTCGACGCCCGCGCCGCGCCCGGCCCAGTCGGCGGCGGCTCCCCCGTAGAGCGCGTGGAAGATCGCCGCGGCGACCGTCGTATTGCCGATGCCCATTTCGCCAAGGCAAAGAAGATCGATGCCGCCCGCGATCGCCTCCATGCCGAAGGCGAAGGTCGCGGCCGCCGCCCGCTCGTCGAGCGCGGCCTCCTGCGTAATGTCGCCGGTCGGCAAGTCCAGCGCGAGATCGAACACCTTGAGGCCCAGGTCGTAGGTCGCGCAGATCTGGTTCACGGCGCCGCCCCCTGCGGCGAACGTCTCCATCATCTGCCGCGTCACGCCCTGCGGCCATTTGGAGACGCCCTGCGCGACGACTCCGTGATTAGCGGCGAAGATCGCGACGAGCGGACGATCCATCGTCGGCTTCGACTTGCCCTGCCAGGCGGCAAGCCATTCGACGATCTCCTCGAGGCGCCCGAGCGCGCCGGCGGGCTTCACGAGTTCCGCATCGCGTTCGCGCACCATGTCGGCCAGGTCGCGCGCTGGCGGCGGCATGATGCGGAAGAGCGCGCGGAGATCGTCGAACGGCGAACCGGAGGGTGTCATGGAGACCTTCTGCGATGGAAGCGCCCCGAAAAGGGCGCGCCCTCTTAGCAGCCGGGGCTCGCAGGCGAAAGGCCGCGCGGGTAGGATCGCGCCGCATCAGGAGCCCAGCCCATGAATCTAGAAACGTGGCTCGCGTTCGCGCTGGCGAGCGCCATCGTGATCGTTACGCCCGGCCCGACGGTGACGCTGGCCGTCTCCTATGCGCTCGGCCAGGGCTGGCGCGCCGTCGCGCCCGTGGCCGTCGGCACGATTCTCGGCGACGCCACCGCCGTGACGCTTTCGCTCATCGGCGTCGGCGCGCTGCTCCTCGCCTCGCCGGGCCTTTTCACCGGGCTGCAATGGGTGGGCGCAGCCTACCTCGTTTGGCTCGGCTGGCGCATGATGCGCGCCTCGGGGGCTGCCGCCGCCGCGGAGCTCAGCGAACGGCCCGACAGGGCGAGGATGCTGCTGCACGCCTGGTTCGTGACCGCGCTCAATCCGAAGAGCATCACCTTCTTCGTCGCCTTTCTCCCGCAGTTCATGAGCGCCGCCGCTCCCCTGTGGCGGCAGGCGGCGATCCTCGGCGCGACCTTCGTCGCCATCGCGGCGCTCAACATCCTGTGCTGGACATACCTCGCCGCACGCACGCGCGCCTTCGCCGCGAGCGAGCGCACGCTTGTCTGGTTCAATCGCGCAGGTGGACTGACGCTGATCGGCGCGGGCGCATGGGTCGGTCTCAAATCCCTGATGCGGAGCTGACCCATGCGCATCTTCGAAGACGTTCTCGTCTGCCTGCGTTTCTGGTCGCGCCTCCCCACGCCCGTTCTCGCCCGCGAGAAGGATCCGCACGCAATGCCGGACTTCGCACGCGTGACGCGCGTGCTGCCGATCGCCGGCGCAATCATCGGGCTTGTGGGCGCCGTCGTCTTTCTGGCGGCGCGCGCGCTCGGTCTGCCCGGCAGCGCCGCCGCCGGGCTGGCGCTGACGGCGCTCGTCATCGCCACGGGCGCCTTTCATGAAGATGGCCTCGCCGACAGCGCCGACGGGCTGGGCGGCGGCATGACGCGCCAGCGCAAGCTCGAGATCATGAAGGACAGCCGCATCGGCACGTTCGGCGGTTGCGCCCTCGTTCTCTCCCTCGGCCTGCGATGGGCGGCGCTGTCGGCCATCGACGCGGCGCAGGGACCGCTGGCGGCGGCGGCCGCTATCGTCGCCGTCGCCGGCCTTTCGCGCATGGCCGCGCTGATCCCCGCGATTGCGCTAGAACCGGCCCGCGCGGAAGGCGCCGCGCAGGCGGCCGGCGCGCCAAGCCGCTCATCGTTCGCGATCGGCATGACGCTCGCGGTCGTCCTGTCCGGCGTTCTCGTGATCGAGACGAGCGGCGCCGCGCGTTGGTTCGCCGCTGTCGCAGCCGCCGTCGCGGCGGCCTGCCTGATGACGTGGGTCGCGAAGCGCCAGATCGGCGGGCAGACCGGCGACATAGCGGGCGCATCGCAGCAACTCGCGGAGATCTGCTTCCTTCTCGCGCTCGCGTCGGGCCAGGCTTTGCCGCAGGCCTTCTGAGCGCGCCGCTTTAAGCGGGCGGGCGCCGCGCCTATCTAAACGCCGATGCGTTACGTTCTCGCCCTCGCTCTCCTCGCAGCGGCAGCCGCATACGCGATGCTGGCTCCGGAGGAATCGCAGATCGCCGGTCTCGCGCCCGGACAGGTCGCCTCTCTCGCAGGCAGCGTGCTTCTGCTCGTCCTGATCGCCGGGTCGATCGGCGCGGAATGGCGCGGCCGCATCGGCGCGGCTATTGCAGGCGCGCTCGCCTGGGCCGCCATCTTCGCCGCCGTCATGGTTGGATACGTGTATCGCGACGATGTGAGCGCGGTGACCGTGCGCCTGATGGACGAGATCGTGCCAGGCCGGGCCGTTCCGTCTGCGCCCGGCGAGGCGATCGCCGTCCGCCGCGCGGATGGACATTACGGGTTCGACGGCCGCATCAACGGCGCATCGGTGCGCCTGATGTTCGACACGGGCGCGTCCAGCGTCGTGCTGCGCGCGGAAGACGCGGCGAAGGTCGGCCTCAATCCGGAAAAGCTCGATTATCGCGTTCCCGTCGCCACCGCGAACGGTCGCGCGATGGCGGCGCCCGTGACGCTGGAAGCCGTGACCGTCGGCGCCATCACGCTCAGGAACGTGCGCGCGCTCGTCGCACGGCCGGGCGCGCTGCAGGAAAGCCTGCTCGGACAATCGTTCCTGTCGCGCCTGTCCGGCTATAGCGTGGAGCGCAACCGGTTGGTCCTGCGTCAGTAGCGCGTCAGAAGCCGAGGAGGCTCGCCACAAAGCGCAGCGAAACGAGCAGCAGGAACACGCCGAAGGCCACTTCGAGCTTACGCTTCGACAGCGCATGGGCGAGCTTCACGCCAAGCGGCGCCGTCCAGATGCTGATCGGCGCGAACAACGCGAAGCCGATGAGGGAGACGAAGCCGATGGAGAGCGGCGGCAGGCCCATCTTTCCGTAGCCGGAAACCATGTACCCCAGGGCGCCGGGGATCGAGATCAGCACGCCCATGCCGGCTGAAGTCGAGACGGCCTGATGAATCGGCCGGTTGTGGAACGTCATCAGCATCGTCGAAATCTGTCCGCCGCCGATGCCCATGAGCGCCGAGAACACGCCGGTGAAGAAACCGTAGACGCGCATCAGCGGACCTTTCGGCAGGTCGTCGCCAAGACGCCACTGGAAATTGCCGATGAGGCGCGCTGCGTTGATCCCCGCCACCATCACGAAGACGATCTTGAAGACCGCCGGCGGCGCCCAGCGCGCGACGAGCGCGCCGAGAATGGTGCCGATCACCACCGGAGCGGCCCATGCGCGCAGGATGTCCATGTCGACCGTGCCGCGTGCGCGATGGGCGCGGAACGATGAAATCGACGTCGGAATGATGATCGCCAGCGACGTGCCGACGCACAGAGGCATCCGCACGTCTTCCGGCACGCCGATGATGCGGAAAAGTTCATAGAGCACGGGCACGATCACGGCGCCGCCGCCCACGCCGAACACGCCAGCGAGAACGCCGGTGATCCCGCCGGCGACCACAAGGCCGACAGCCAGTATGGCGAGATCGCCCGCCGCGATTCCGAATAACATGTAAAGCCCCTGCCCGCTGGCTCGTCAGCCGCTGTTTGCGCCACAAGCGGCGGCGATGCAAGCGGCAGGGATCAGGCCCCGCCCGCCTCTGCGGCGGCCTGATCGGCGGCGCGCTGCTTCTCCACCATCTTCACCGAGAAGATCGAAAGTTCGTAGAGCGCCCAACCGGGCACCGCGAGGAACATCATGCTCAACGGATCGGGCGGCGTGAGGATTGCGGCCGCGACAGCGACGAGGAAAATCGCGATGCGCCTCTTGTCCTTGAGGAACTCCGAGTCGATCACGCCGATGCGCCCGAGCAGCGTCAGGATCACAGGCATCTGGAACGTGATGCCGAAAGCGAAGATCATCGTCATGATGAGCGACAGATATTCGGAAACGCGCGGCAAAAGTTCGATCTCCGCGCGGCCCGGCTCCTTCGACTGCTGCATCGCCAGGAAGAAGTGCAGCAGGTTCGGCATCACGACGAAATAGACGAGCAGCGCGCCGGCGAGGAAGAAGACCGGCGTGGCGAAAAGATATGGCCGGAAGGCCGCGCGCTCATGGCGGTAGAGGCCGGGCGCAACGAATGCGTAGATCTGGCTCAGGATGACGGGGCACGACGCGAAAAGCGCGGCGAACATCGCGACCTTGATCTGCGTGAAGAAGAACTCCTGCGGGGCCGTGTAGATGAGCTTGGCGCCCGCGCCCGCCACCCGCTCGAATGGAATGACGAGCAGATTGTAGATGTCCTTCGCGAAATAGAAGAACACGATGAAAAGCGCAGCGAAGGCGCCGAGCGACTTGATGAGCCGGGAACGCAGCTCGATCAGGTGCTCCATCAGCGGCGCCTTGGTCGCCTCGATGGCCGCTTCGTCTTCCTCGCGCGTATTCTTGATTGTGCTCGGCAGGTTCGCCATCGCTCAGGCCTCCCCGGCCTTGCGCGCAGGCGGCGCATCGGACGCGACATGCGCAGGGACGGCGGGCGCTTCCGCCGCGGGCGCCTGCGGCTCGACCGGCGGCAAATCCGCCGTGTAGATCTTGTTGTCCGGGTCGGGATCCGACGGAACCGGCGTGCCGGCGGGGATCTCCGCCACGCCCGGCTTGCCTTCGATTGCGTCGCGAATCTGACGATTGGTCTCGGAGACCGGATCGTAGTTGATGTCGACCTTCGCCTGGTCGGCCATCTTCTGCATGTCCTTCTTGAGCTCCTCCATTTCAGACTCCTTCATGGCGTCCATGAACTGGGTCTGAAATTCGGCCGCCATCCGGCGCATCTTGCCGAGGGCGCTGCCGACCTGGCGCATGACGCGCGGCAATTCCTTGGGGCCCAGCACGACCAGCGCGATGACGCCAAGGATCAGAAGTTTGCCAGCGTCGATGTCGAACATTTAACCGCTTTGCGATGCCGGGTGACGAAAGGACGTGCTCCGCGCTTGCCCGGCGCGGGCGGACCGCCGGACAAAGCAAACTTTGGCCCGGAACGATCTGCAAACACGCGACCCGTTTACACGGATCGCAGGTGCGCTCCAAGGCCGCGCACGGCAAAAACCTGGAGCACGGCGAGCGCCGGTTCGCGCCCGCGACAGAGTCAGGACGCGCGGCCCTGCGTGCCGGAGGCCGGCGGCGTGGTCGATGCAGCCGGCGCGCCCGGAGCGGGCTGCGCGGGCTGACCGGGCGCATGGTCGATGGTGCGCGGCGCTTCCGTCGCGGGCTTTGCCTCGTCGTCCTCCGCCATCCCCTTCTTGAACGACTTGATGCCCTTGGCGACGTCGCCCATCAGATCGGAGATCTTGCCCTTGCCGCCGAAAAGCAGCAGCGCAATGCCGCCGACAATCAGCCAGTGCCAGATCGAAAACGAACCCATATCAGGACCTCCCCTTCGCGCATGCGGGCGCGGGTCTGGGCGAACGTAGGCAACCGTTGCGCCAAAAACAAGGACGGCGGCGCATTCGCCACGGGCTAATTGTCGCCGCCGCGCTCGCGGCTGGCGTCGCCTTCGCCGGACTCTCCGTCCGGGGCGCTCTCGCGGGCCTCCTCGCCCGCCTCGGGCGCCTCGAAAGCGGCAGGCTCCGCCTCATCGGCGGCCGTTGGCTCCTCGAAAAGCGCGGCCTCGGCGGCGTCTACGTTCTCGTCAGTCGTATCGGCCTCGATGAATGCGGACTCGCTCGCGACCGTTTCCTCGAACGCGGCGTCCGAGCCGTCCGCCGCAACCGGCTGCGCCGCATTGGAAGCGGCGGCGGCTTCGCCCTCGCCTGCCGCAGCGGCCGGGACGGGCTCCGATGACGCCTCTTCACCGAGCGGCAGGTCGTCGAAGAGGTCGCCCTCCAGCGGGTCCTCGTCCTCACGCAGCGCCGGGTCGTCGCTCGGCGTCGGCACGCCAAAGCCCTTGGGCAGGCGCCCGTCGAACAGTCCCGCCGACTTGAGTTCGTCGAGACCCGGCAGGTCCGTGATGTTTTCCAGGTTGAACTGGAGCAGGAAGCTGTCCGTCGTGCCGTATGTCACGGGCCGGCCGGGCGCCTTTCGGCGGCCGCGCAGCCGCACCCATCCCGTCTCCATGAGCACGTCGATGGTGCCGCGCGAGATGGCGACGCCCCGGATGTCCTCGATCTCCGCGCGGGTGACGGGCTGGTGATAGGCGATGATGGCGAGCGTCTCGAGCGCCGCCTTTGACAGTTTCTTCTGCTCCTGCTGGTCACGCGAAAGCAGCCACCCGAGATCGGGGGCGGTGCGGAAATACCAGCGCTTGGCGACGCGGGCGAGGTTTACGCCGCGCCCGGTGTAATGATTGCGCAACTCCTCGAGCACGGCGCGCACATCCGTGCCGGCCGTCATGTGCTTGGAAATTTCGCCCTCGTCGAGCGGCTCTGTTGCGGCGAACAGCAACGCCTCCGCGATGCGGACGGCTTCCCGCCTTTCCTCGGCGGCCTGGTCCATCACCTCGTCCATCCGGCTCTCGTCGGCCTCGGCGCCTTCCGCCTCCGGAAACAGTCGCGCAACGTTCGCCACTTCGGAATCCTCACTCAAATGATCAACACAATGTCAGAATCAGGCTGCGTCGCGCGGCTGCGGCCCGCGCACCCAGATCGGCGCGAACGCCTTGTCCTGCCGCAACTCAATGCGGCCCTCCCGCACCAGCTCAAGCGACGCCGAGAAGGTCGAGGCGCGCACGGTGCGCCGAAGCTCGGGCGTCACGAAATACCCGGACAGGATGTCATCCATAACCGTCCACTCGATGGCGTGACCGGCGAGACGTTCGATCGCCTCGCGCGCTTCCGCCAGCGACCAGACCACCCTCTGTTTCAGCGTGACGCGGGCCAGCGCGTGCTTCTGCCGCTGTGAGGCGTAGGCTGTCAGCAGGTCGTAGAGGCTCGCGTGGAACTGCGAATGGCGGTTCACGGTGACGCCTTCCGGCGCGCCGCGCATGAAGAGGTCGCGGCCCAGGCGCGGACGGTTGACCAGCTTTTCCGCAGCCGCGCGGATCGCCTCCAGCCGGCGCAGGCGTTCGGCGAGTGCGGCCGCCATGTCCTCGGCGGCAGGCTCCTCGCCCTTGGATACCTGCGGAATAAGCAAGCGCGACTTGAGATACGTGAGCCAGGCCGCCATGACCAGATAATCGGCGGCGAGCTCCAGCCGGACGCGGCGCGCTTCCTCGACGAATTCAAGATATTGCTCGGCGAGCTTCAGGACGGAGATTTTCGCCAGATCAACCTTCTGGCGCCGCGCCAGTTCGAGCAGCAGGTCGAGCGGCCCTTCGAATCCGTCGACGTCGACGAGGAAGGCCGGCTCCGCGTCCGCCTTGTCTATCGTTGTCTCGAACGGCAGTTCCGCCAAGCGAATCACTCCACGCACGGCCGGACCCGCCGGCAGCGCCCGGAGAATGATCGCGTCAGCCAGGCATCGCAAGCGCGGATTGCTGCCGCGCGGCGGCGTCCACAGGATCGAAAGCGACCGCTTCGCGACGCGCGGTTCGGAGCCGATCGAGAGCCTTTTCAGCCCTTTCCGCCGAACGACCGTCGAGGAGCGGCGCCGCCTCCGCAACCTCGGCGGCCTCCTTCAGGTCGCTCCAGCAATAGAGCGCGAGGTCGAGCCCGGCCGCGAAAAGCGCCTGCGTCTTCTCCGTGAAGGAGCCGCCCAGCGCCTTCATGGACAAGTCGTCGCTCATGATGAGGCCGTCGAAGCCTATGAAGCCCCGCATGACCTCGGAGACCACCTTCGGCGAAACCGTCGCCGGGCGTTCCGGGTCGATCGACGCGTACACGACGTGCGCGCTCATCGCCATGGGCATGTCGGCCAGAGCCCGGAAGGGCCCGAAGTCCGTTCGCTCCAGTTCGGCGCGGGGCGTCTGGACCACCGGCAGCGCCAGATGGCTGTCCGCGTTGGCGCGCCCGTGGCCGGGGATGTGCTTGATGACAGGAAGGACGCCGCCCATGAGGAGGCCCTCGCAGGCCGCACGTCCGAGCCGGGCCGCCTGCTCCGGATCGGCGGAATAGGCGCGCGAGCCGATGACCTCGTTCGCGCCCTCCACAGGAACGTCGAGGACGGGCATGCAATCGACGTTGATCCCGACCTCCGCGAGGTCGTGCGCGATCAGCCGCGCTCCGTCTCTCACCAGCTGCGCCTTCTCGTCGTCACCGCAGTGCAGCGTGTCAAAAACGGCCGCTGCCGGGTGAGGCCGCCATTCCGGCTCCTTCATCCGGCGCACGCGCCCGCCTTCCTGATCGATGAGCACGGGGGCATCCTCGCGTCCAACGATTTCTCGAAATTCACTCGTGATCGCAAAGAGTTGAGACCTATTCTGCACGTTACGCCCGAACAGGATCAGCCCCCACGGCCTGAAGCGCCGGATGAAGTCCTTCTCATCCTGCGTGAAGGTGAGCCCTGCGCATCCGCAGGTGAAGGCGCGCGTTTCAGGCATGTGAACTCACCGCGTGAACTCCGTGTCGGGCGGCCAGACCGCGCGCCCGGAATCGAAAGGGCGCGCCGCAAGCAACGGACGCGCCCCCGAAAGCAAAATGTGCGCGCCGCTTATTCGCGGGCGACGAAACAGCTTCCCCCTGCGGACTTCAACCTGTCGCAGAGGCCGGCGGCGTCGGACTGCGAAAGCCCCACAACGCGAACCCGGTACACGCTCTTGTCGCCGACCGTGGCCCTGCGGACCGTCGGCTGCCGTCCGGCGAGCGCCGCGCCGTAACGCTGCTGAAGGCGGGAAATCGTGGCCTTGGCCTCGGCTTCCGACCCGGGCGCTGCAAGCTGCACGGCATAGGCTCCGCCCGCCCCGCGCGGCGTCGCGGCGACCGCCTCGGACTGCGGCGAAGCGGTGCGCGGGGCTGCCGGCGCGGGCGTCGCCGCAGCATTGGTGGAGGCCGTCGTGACCGGCGCGGCGCGCTCGGGAGTCTTGGGCGGCGTTGCAGCGCGGGCGGGCGCCGGCGCCGGCGCGCTGGTCTGAGGCGCGGCG
>JBKBNT010000008.1:0-227554 GCA_046295155.1 Beijerinckiaceae bacterium | reverse complement strand
CGGGGCCGTCCCCGACGATGGGGCGGCGGCGATAGGCAACCTTGCCGAACATCTCCGCCGCCTTGAGCTGCTGCTGCTCGTCAAGATTCTGGTTGCGAACGACGAGCACGATGTTCTCGTCGAAAGCCTTGCGGATCGCGGCGGCTGTTTCAGGGTCTACAGGCTTCGACAGGTCCACGCCCTTGACCTCGACGCCGAGCGAGGGGTGCATTTTTTCAAGCGAAATGGCCATCGCCGGATTTCCTCCTTGTTTTGGTCTGCTTCATTGTTTGCCTTATAGGCTGGCGCGCGCCGCTTGCGAAGCGGCATGAAGACTGGCGGGCGCTCGTGATAGAAGGTCGCATGACGCTCGACAGACGCACGTTCCTCGCCGGCTCCGCCGCCCTGCTGCTTCCCGATTTCGCATACGCCGAGGGCGACGCTCGAGGCGACGGCTTCCGGCTGATCCAGCCGAAGCCGCTGGAGACGCCCCTGCCCGGGCGGCTCGCCTATGGCGAGGATGAGGCCCCCCCTATCCTGCGGATCGTCAAGGGCGACGAGCTGAGGGTTCGCCTCGTGAACGGGCTGGACCTGGAGACCTCGATTCACTGGCGCGGCCTGCGCGGCCCCAACGCCATGGATGGCACGCCCCTCGTCCAGCGACCGGTGAAGCCCGGCGAGAGCTTCGATTACAGGTTCACGCCTCCCGACGCCGGGACCTATATCTTCCAGCCACATGCAGAGACGACCTTCGCCGCTCAGGCGCAGCGGGGGCTCGGCGGCGTGCTGGTGGTGGAGGAGCCCGCCGGCCAGGCGGTCGATCACGATCTGGTCGCGGCGCTCTCGGACCGCCCGGCGGCGGCGGACGAGTTCGGCCCGTGCGCGCATGGACCGCGGGTCGTGGTGATGCACACCAGCCGCCAGATCGCAGGCGAAGGCCTGATGGGATCCGTCGTGACTGTCAACGGCCGTCCGGCTCCCGGGACGCACGCCTTCGCGCCGCGCGCCCGCGTGCGGCTTCGGCTGGCGAATCTCGCGACCAGCCGCCTTATGGCGATCGGCTTCGAGGGCGTTCAACCCGTGGTCGTCGCGGTCGACGGGCAGAACTGCCCGGCGTTCGAGCCGCTGCGGAACACGCTGCCGCTGGCGCCCGGCGGGAGGTTCGACGTCATCTTCGACATGCCGGAGCAAGAAGACGCCACCGCGCGAATCGCCCTGCTTGGAGCGAAGGCCGAAGGTGCATGGGACGGCACGCTGCTCGCGTTCAGGGCCGCAGGCTGGGCGATCGAGGCCCGGCCGCCGGTGGCCGATCCCGAGCCTAACCCGGCCCTGCCGGAAAACATCGCCCTGCAAAGGGCGTTTCGGGCTGATCTCGCCTTCGACGCGAAGCCGCAGGGCGAATCGGCGGCAATGTGCCCGGGCCGGGCGCCGCTGGTGTGGCAGATCAACGGCAAGTACGGCCTCGACAACATGAAGCTTTTCTCGGTGAAGCGCGGAACGCCGGTGTCCCTTGGCCTCGCCAACAGGTCTGGCGCGCACATCGTCGTGCGCCTCCACGGCCACTTCATGCGCCAGTTGCATTCGATGGATGACGGATGGGACCCATACTGGCGCGACGCGGTCGTCGTTCCCGCCGGCCGCACGGTGCGGGTCGCGTTCGTCGCGGACAATCCCGGACGCTGGCGCATCGGCGGGGGAATCCTGCCGCAGGCCCTGGGTGGTCAGGCGGGCTATTTCGAAGTCGCGTAGAGCGCCGCCAGCACCTTCGGCATCTGTTCGGGAATATCCTCGGCGACGAGGCCAGGGCCAAAGGCGCGGGCAGCCGCGCCATGCATCCACACCGCCGCGCTGGCGGCCTCGAACGCAGCCGCCCCCCGCGCGAGGTTCGCCGCGATGAATCCCGCCAGCACATCGCCCGACCCGGCAGTCGCCAGCCATGGCGGGAGGTCTTGGGCGATGCAGGCCCGTCCGTCCGGATGCGCGACCACGGTGTCGGCGCCCTTCAGGAGAACGACTGCGCCGATCAGGCGGGCTGCGGCGCGGGCTCGGTCGAGCTTCGAGGGCGAGCGAAGGTCCTGCGAAACTGCTTCACTTCCTTCAGAAAAAGAATCCATAAAGCTGGGCGACCTTATGAAAAGCCTTGCGAATTCCCCCTCGTGCGGCGTCAGGACGACGCCGCCCCGGAAGGCGCGGATTGCCTGGCCCAGCGTTCCGGCGGCGCCCGCGAAGCTCGTCAGCGCGTCGGCGTCGAGCACGATCCCGCGCCCCGGGCGGGGCGAGCCGAGCGCCGCCAGAACGCTGTCGCGCAAGCCCTGGCCGACGCCGGCGCCGGGACCCATGACAAGCGCGTTGAAGCGCCGGTCCTGAAGTATGCCGGCCAGTTCGGCAGCGCCGTCGCACGGCGCGAGCATGATCGCGGTCAGGTGCGCGGCGTTGACGGCCAGCGCGTCGCGGGGCGACGCCAGCGTCACGAGTCCTGCGCCGCCGCGCAAGGCTCCGCGAGCGGCAAGCCGCGCCGCGCCCGTCCGGTGCATCGGCCCCGAGAGGACCAGCGCATGACCGCGCGAGTACTTGTGACCGGCGGCGGACGGCGCCGGCAAGCTCGCCCGCCACAATGCGGGCGCGTTGCGGAACGTTTGCGGCCCGACGCTCTGCAGGACGGACGCAGGCACGCCGATCTCCGCGCGCTCGACCCGTCCGCACAGCGTTCGCCCCGGCAACAGAAGGTGTCCCGGCTTGAGGCGGAAAAAGGTCACGGTCACATCGGCCGAGATGGCGGCGCCGCGCACCAGCCCCGTGTTCCCGTCGAGGCCGGAGGGCACGTCCACGGCGACGACGCAGCCCCCCCTTTCCGCGCGCCATTCATTAACGCGCTGCACGAGCGCGCGGGCCGCGCCGGCGAGATCCCGGTCGAGCCCGGCGCCGAACAGCGCATCGATGACCACCGTTGCGCCGGTGAGGTCGACCTCGCCGGCCGGAGTCACCGGGCCGGTCCAGCGGCTTGCCGCCAGCGCCGCATCGCCCTTCAACCGCGATGCCGAGCCCAGAAGGTACAGCGCAACGTTACTGCCCTGCGCAGCCAGCAGGCGGGCGGCGACGAACCCGTCACCGCCGTTGTTGCCGGGGCCGCAGAGGACCACGATGCGACCGCCGCAAGCGGTTTCAGCGGCGCGCCGGGCAGCGTCCGCAACCGCGCGACCGGCGGCCTCCATGAGTTCGATGCCCGGAACGCCGCCCGCTATCACAAGGCGATCGGCCGCGCCCATCTCGGCGACGGTCAGTAACTCCGTTGGGTCCGCAAAGGCGATCATGCCGGCATGGTGCGCGCGCGCCCCCCGTTGCGCAAGCAGGCCGGAACCAAGCAGCGCGCCAGCGGCTTGTGCGGTCGAAGCCACGCTGCGCGCGGCGCGCGACGGCTGAGACTGGATGGAGCCTGAAATGCCCGAGAAAAACCTGAACGATCTTTTCCTGGAAACCCTCAAGGACATCTATCACGCCGAACGGCAGATCCTGCGCAAGCTGCCGAAAATGGCGAAGAACGCGAACTCGGAAGAGCTGGCCGATGCGTTCATGACCCACAAGGATGAAACGGAAGGACAGATCGAGCGCCTGGAACAGATATTCGAAATGCTCGGCAAGCGGGCGCAAGGCAAGATGTGCGAGGCGATGAAGGGGATGCTCGAGGAAGGCGACGAGGTCATCGAGGACTTCGGCGACTCAGACGCTCTCGACGCCGGCCTCCTGGCCGCGGCCCAGACGGTCGAGCATTACGAGATCAGCCGATACGGCACGATGAAGGCCTGGGCGAAGCAACTCGGCATGCGCGACGCCGAGAAACTTCTCGATGAAACGCTGAAGGAAGAAATCAAGACGGACCAGCTCCTCACGAAGATCGCCGAGCGGGCGATGAACCCGAAGGCGGCGGCGAAGTAAACGGCGCAAGGGTACAAGCGGTTCGCGGCGGCCCGGGCGTCCACCTTGGGCCGCCGCTTTCGTTTGGCCGAACGGACGACTGGCGCGGCCAGAGCCGCGGCATTAGTGTTGCAGCGCAGCATCGTCACGGAGCCGCGCCCATGAAGCCGCCGCGTAAATTCTTTGAGCCGCTCGCCATCGGCGCGCCCAGCCCCTATCGCGAACTGCCGGCCCGCGTGGAGCGCATGATCCATTTCGTGCCACCCCATGTGGAGAAGGTGCGCGCGAAGATCAGCGAAATCGCCCGGGAAGTGGATGTCGTGCTCGGCAACCTCGAGGACGCCGTGCCTGTCGACCAGAAGATCGCGGCGCGGCGCGGCTTCATCGAAATGGCGAATACCTCCGACCTGGCAGGCGCCGGCCTGTGGACCCGGATCAACGCGCTGAACTCGCCTTGGGCGCTCGACGACCTCATCGAGATCATCGCCGAGGTAGGCGAAAGACTTGATGTTGTGATGGTCCCCAAGGTCGAGGGGCCGTGGGATATCCACTACGTCGACCAGCTTCTGGCGCAGCTTGAAGCCCGCAACCGGATCGGCAAGCCGATCCTCATTCACGCCATTCTGGAAACGGCAGAGGGCGTCAAGAATGTGGACGCCATCGCGGCATCCTCGCCACGGATGCATGGGGTGAGTCTAGGACCTGCGGACCTCGCCGCCTCGCGCGCCATGAAGACCACCCGTGTCGGCGGCGGCCACCCGGACTACAAGGTTCTCGCGGACAAGGCGGGCGAAGCGCCGCGGGCCGCTGTCCAGCAGGACCTGTGGCATTATACGATCGCCAGGATGGTGGACGCCTGCGCTGCCAGCGGCATCAAGCCTTTCTATGGCCCCTTTGGCGACTTCTCGGACCCGGAGGCCTGCGAGGCGCAGTTCCGGAACGCGTTCCTGATGGGCTGCGCGGGCGCATGGACGCTGCACCCGTCCCAGATCCCCATTGCCAGACGCGTGTTCTCGCCCGATCCGGCGGAGGTCGCCTTCGCGAAGCGGATCCTCGAGGCGATGCCGGACGGCTCGGGCGCCGTGATGATCGATGGAAAGATGCAGGACGACGCCACATGGAAGCAGGCGAAAGTGATCGTTGACCTTGCGCGCCAAATTGCCGCGCGCGATCCGGAACGCCGCGCGATCTACCAGTTGTGACGCTGCCGCTCCCGCCGGCTCCCCCACCGTTGACGGGCCAAACCGTGGTGGGTACCTAGACAATATGAAACTTCGCACGGCGAAATTCGGAATCGGGCAGGTGGTGCGCCATCGGAAGTTTCCGTTCCGGGGCGTAATCTTCGATATCGATCCGGAGTTTGCGAACACCGAGGAATGGTGGCTTTCGATCCCCGAGGCCAACCGCCCCCGCAAGGACCAGCCGTATTACCATCTCTATGCAGAGAACGCGGAAACCGAGTACGTCGCCTACGTGTCCGAGCAGAATCTCGTTCCCGACGACACCGGGGAACCGGTGCGCCACCCGGAAGTTGAGGAACGTTTTGTCCGCAGCCGCGAGGGCGATTACCGAATGAAGCAGATCAGGCCGCATTGACGCGGCCTGGATGCGTCTCCCACCCGGAGAGCAGGAGGTCAGAATGCGCAATGCGGCGAAATGGACGGCTGCGGGAGCCTTCATCGTTCTGGGCGGCGTAGCGCAGGCCCAGAGCGGATTGCCAAACACTTTGAACATGACCTGCGCGCAAGCGCAGGCGCTGGTGCAAAAGAGCGGCGCGATCGTGCTGGCGACCGGACCGAACCTATATGAACGCTACGTCCTGAACCGCAGCTATTGCAACCCGGACCAGCAAGTTCAGCCGTCGTGGGTGCGCAGCGCGGATAACCCGCAGTGCTACATCTACAACCGCTGCGTGGACACGAGTTTCCCGCTGCGCTGATCGGGTGTTTTGAGCGCCGCTAATTGAAAAAGCCCGGGCGAAACCCGGGCTTTTCGATTTGTGACAACACTGCGGAAGGTCTTCCGCGCGGCGCTGCGATCACTTGGGCTTGGCGCCTGCGGCGGGGGCGGCGGGAGCCGCCGGAGCAGCGCCAGTCTGCCCTTCCAGCCTGCGGCGCTCTTCCTCAGCGCGCTTCTGCAATTCGGCCTGAAGCGCCTTCTGCTGCTCTTCAAGAACCTTGGGATCGATGGCCGGGCCGTCGAAAGCCTTGCCGAAACCGTCGAGCGGCACGGCGAACACGACTTCCGCGTTGACCTGGTTCTTGACATTGATGTTCAGAACCGTGCCGCGCTTCATCACCTCAAGCTGCTTGGCGTCGACTCTGGACTCCGCGAAGCATCCGTTCGGGAAGCAGATCTCATAGGAGCCTTCGAGGGCGGCGCCCTTGTCGATGGAGAAGCGGAAGCCGGGGCGCAGGAGCAGCCCAACCGGCAGAAGCAGGCGAACGATGCGCTGCGCGTCGCCCTTCACGTCGTAGACGGCGACGGCGAGCACCGGCGGCTGGTCGGCTGCCTGCCCGAAGTCGCGGGTCGTGTAGCAGATTTCCTTGCCCCCCTGCGGGTCCTTGCCGCACACCTTGGTCCATTCCGGCTGCGCGGGGAGCAATTCGACACGGTTCGCGGCCGCGGGCGGCTGGGCCGGCTGTTGTTGCTGTTGTTGTTGCTGCTGTTGCTGCGGGCGCTGCTGTTGCTGGCGTTGCTGCGCCTCGGCAGGGGCGCCGGCAAGCGCGAAGGCGACACCGAGGCCAAGAGCGGCGGCTCCGTAACGCCTGGAGGGGTTCCGCATCAGAAATCCTTTCAATCCGTTGCGCAGGCTGGCGGGAGCCTTCCTGGGCGCGTCGCCGGTGACTGGCGGTTGTGAGCCGGGCGAGCGCTCGACGCGCGAACGCCGCTCATCGCCCCCGAATACGGCGAGATATTGACCCGCGCCTAATATCTCTAATAGCCGCGTTACGCCAGACCCGACTTCCGCCATCTCGCCTCATTCGGCCCCGACCGTGACCGAAATTCAACGGATTCGCCCAACGGAGCTTTTTCGCGAACCCGGTGCGCGGCCAAACCTAACAGAGCCTTCATGTGACGGCGTCGGCCCACTCGACTAATCTCGCGCGCATGTTTGCGCCAATGATTCGCGCGCTTGCGGCGGCGGCGCTGCTGCCCGCGCTCCTGTCTGTTGTGGACCTCCCCGCCCACGCCGGTGAAGGAACCGGGCCGCGCCATGGCATCGCCATGCATGGCGACCCTGCCCTGCCGCCCGACTTTACGCACCTGCCCTACGTCAATCCCGACGCGCCGAAGGGCGGGCGCCTGCTGATCGGCTTTCAGGGCACATTCGACAGTCTCAACCCGTTTAACCTCAAGGCGGGCTCGACAGCCCAGGGCATCAATACGAACGTCTACCAAACCCTGATGACGCGTTCGACCGACGAGCCCTTCACGCTCTACGGACTTCTTGCCGAAACGATCGAGACCGACGCCGCGAGAAGCTGGGTGACGTTTCGGCTCAACCCGGAGGCTCGCTTCTCGGATGGCAAGCCGGTGACAGTCGAGGACGTGCGCTTCAGCTGGGACCTGCTGCGAAAGCGCGGACGCCCGCAGCACCGCGCCGCCTTCAACCAGGTCCGCTCGGTTGAAACGCCGGACGCGCGCACGATCCGCTTTGATCTTGCGGACGCCAACGACCGCGAACTGCCGATGAACCTGGCGCTCATGCCGATCCTTCCCAGGCATGCGGTCAACGTCGAGAGGTTTGACGACTCAAACCTCGAGATACCCGTTGGCTCCGGCCCCTACGTCATCAAGGACGTCAAGCCCGGGGAAACGCTGCGCCTCGAACGCAATCCCGACTATTGGGCCAAGGACCTGCCGATCCATCGCGGCCAGTTCAATTTCGATGAAATCCGGATCGAGTACTTTCGCGACGTCGCGAGCTTCTATGAGGCGATGCGCGCCGGCGTCATCGACTATCGCGACGAGACGAACCCGACGCGCTGGATGACGGGCTATGACTTCCCCGCCATTCACGAAGGGCGCATCGTAAAGGAAAGCCTGCCTCTAGGTGGCGCCAAGGGGATGCAGGGCTTCGCGTTCAATACGCGGCGCGACATCTTCAAGGACGCGCGCGTGCGCGAAGCCCTGAACTACATGTTCGACTTCGAGTGGATAAACAAGAATCTCTACGGCGGCCTTTATCGCCGGACGAAATCGTTCTTCGACGAAACGGAACTCGCATCGACCGGCAGACCCGCGACTGAGCGGGAACGCGCACTTCTCGCACAATGGCCGGGCGCCGTGCGCGCGGACATTCTCGAAGGGCGGTGGGCCCCGCCGGAAAGCGACGGCTCGGGCCGGGACAGGCAGAATGCGCGCAAGGCGCTGGCGCTTCTGCGCGAGGCGGGCTGGACGATCAGGGAGGGCGTCCTTCAGCGCAAGGGCGAGCCCTTCGCATTCGAGATCATGGTGCAGGACCGCAATCAGGAACGGCTTGCGCTCAATTTCTCGCAGTCCCTGCGTCGCATCGGCGTCGATGCGCGCGTGCGCACGGTCGATCAGGTGCAGTACCAACGCCGCCGCCAGAAGTTCGATTTCGACATGATGATGGGCGTCTGGGTCGCCTCCAATTCGCCGGGCAACGAGCAACGCAACCGCTGGTCCTCGCAATCGGCGAAGATGGAATCCTCATTCAATCTCGCAGGCGCCGCCTCGCCCGCGCTCGACGGCCTGATCGCGAAAATCGTCTCATCGGCGGACAAGGAAGACTTCATCGCCGCCGTGCGCGCTTTCGACCGCGTGCTGCTGTCTGGCTTCTACATTGTGCCGCTGTTCCACGCGCCGGACCAATGGTTCGCGCACGTTGCGGACCTGAAGCGTCCGGACACACTGCCGCGCTATGCCTCGCCGCTGTTCGGGGCTACGCTCGACACATGGTGGCGCGCAAAGCAGTAAACGCGCGCCGGCGGCGGCGATGGAGCCTGCGATGAGCGAAAGCGACGAGAAAAAGAAGGTCACAGTCGACATCGTATCCGACGTCGTGTGCCCCTGGTGCTACATAGGCAAGCGCCGCCTCGAAAGCGCGCTCGCGATGGCGCCCGACCTCGACGTGGACTTGCGATGGCGCCCGTTCCAGCTCGATTCGACCATCCCGCAGGGTGGCATCAGTCGGCGCGAGTACGTGGAGCGAAAATTCGGCGCCGACCGCGCTGCGACCGTGTACGATCGCGTGCGCGCAGTCGGCGCGGAGGTCGGCATTCCGTTCGCTTTCGACAAGATCACGCGCTCGCCCAACACGCTGGATGCGCATCGACTGCTGCGGTGGGCGCTTGAGGCGGGTTGCCAGGAAATGCTGAAAGAACGGCTCATGCAGCTCTATTTCATCGAGGGCGCCGACGTTGGCGACCTCGACGTGCTCGTCAAGGCCGCCGCGGATTGCGGCATGGACGCGGACGCGGTTCGCCGGCGCCTTCAGTCCGGCGAGGATGTGGAAAGCGTGCGCGCGGAAATCGACCGCATCCACAAGCTCGGCGTCAACGGTGTGCCGTTCTTCATCGTTGGCGGCAAGTACGGGCTGTCGGGCGCGCAGCCGCCCGAGATCATTGTTCAGGCGCTCCGGCAGGCGGCGAACGAGCAGGACGACGACCCGGCGGGCGGCTGAACAAGCAAACGTGAACGGCGCCGGTCGCGCGACCGCGCCGTTAACCACGAGCTTTTATTGCCCGACAACTTCCGCGGCACTAATTCTTGACCTTGACCATGAAGGCGCGCGTTCGTCGCGCCCGAACGCGGAAGCAATTGCGCCAATGACGCCGCACACGTCCGCCCCGGCGCAGCGCGGGGCGCGCATCGAATGGATCGACTACGCCAAGGGCGTCTGCATCATCCTCGTCGTGATGATGCATTCCACCCTCGGCGTCGAAGCCGCACTCGGTGGGCGCGGGTTTCTGCATCACGTCGTCGAATTCGTCGCGCCATTCCGGATGCCGGCGTTCTTCATGATGAGCGGGCTGCTGTTGTCGCGCACGATTGATCAACCATGGCGCGTCTACCTCGACCGCAAAGCCGTGCATTTCGCTTATTTCTATCTGCTTTGGCTGGCGATTTCCTGCGTCCTGAAGTTCAGCGCCGAGGGGCTGCCCACGGTCATCGACCAATTCGCCCTCGGATTGATCGAGCCGTTTGGAACGCTCTGGTTCATCTACATCCTGCCCCTGTTCTTCGTTGCGACGAAGCTCGGCTGCCCTTACCCCGCTTTGCTGGCCCTGCTCGGCGTCGCCCTGCACCTCGCGGCGCCGCGCACAGGATGGACCATCGCCGACGAGTTCGCCGCGCGCTACGTCTACTTCCTGGCGGGCTATCTTGGCGTGAATTACGCGATGAAACTCGCCAGCTGGGCGGTGCGCCGGCGGGCGCTGGCGCTTGCCTTGCTCGGCTTCGCGACCATCGCCGCAATCGGCGGCCACACCCTGAACGGCCATGATTATTGGCCCTCGCCCGCTACTGGATTGGCTCTCGGATTCTCGGGCTCGGCTGCAATCATCGTCGCCTCATCGCTCATGGCGGAACGCGCGGTGATGCCCGCAATTCGCTTCTGCGGCGCGAACTCGCTGACGATCTATCTCGCCTTCTTCGCGCCAATGGCGTTCGCGCGCACAGTCCTTGTCCGGTTCACGCCGGGCGTCGACCCAACCGCGGCGTCCGTGGCGGTCACGATCTGCGCGCTGGTCGTTCCGCTGGCCCTCGAACGGCTCACGCGCGGCACGCCTCTCACGCCCCTCTTCCACCGCCCAGCTTCGTTGCGCCTTGCGCCGGGCCCCAGAAGTTATCCGGCCTGATCCTTGCCGCCCCGGTCGAAAAAGCTTGAAAAAAACTCCTGACCGACGAATTTACGCCGCAGGCGCAGCTGTGCGGCCTGCAATACAACGGGCGAAGCCCGAACAGGAGGGAGAACGCGAATGTTGAAGAAGTTCCTTGCCGGCCTTGCCCTTGTGGCGGCGGCGTCAACGACGGCGCAGGCGCAATCCGCCGCCGGCCTTGCAACGAGCCCTGCGGGTTCCTTTTACCATACGCAAGGCTCCGTGATGGCTGGCCTGCTCGCTGAAAAGGCGAACATTCAGCTGCGCGTTCAGCCCTTCGCCAGCCCGAACATTCATCTGCCAGCCATCAACGGCGGCCAGGTCGAGTACGGTCTCGCCAACATCTACGAGCTTGGTCTCGCGATTCGCGGCGATGACTTCTTCAAGGGTCGCACCAACCCGAACCTGCGTCTCATCGCGATCACGTCTCAGCTGCGCACCGGCATTTTCGTGCGCAAGGACTCTCCCATCCAGACGCTCGCCGATCTCAAGGGCAAGCGCGTGACATGGAACTTCGCGCAGCAGAACATCATCATGCCGCTGATGCTCACGCATATCGAAGCAGCCGGCCTGACCGAGAAGGACATCACCCCTGTCGCGGTGCCGACTGTGGTGCGCGGCGCCGATGAGTTCATGGCAGGCCGCGTCGACACATTCCTGTTCGCGCTCGGCTCCGCCAAGACGACTGAAGTGGACGCGGCCGTCGGCGGCATCCGCGCGCTCCCCCTGCCTGACAACGCGCAGTCGCAGGCTTCGATCAAGAAGCACTTCCCCGCTTCCTACATCGAAGTCGTTCAACCCAGGCAAGGCGTCGCCGGCATTCTCGAACCGACTCCCATCCAGCACTACGACGGCGTGCTCGTGACTCATGCGAAAATGTCCGACCAGCAGGTCTATGACCTGACGAAGGCGCTGTGGGAAAACGCCGAGGCGCTTGCCAAGGGGACGCCGACCTTGGCGGAGTTCAAGACGACCAACATGGCGAAGCTGACGCCGGGCGTCGAGTATCATCCGGGCGCGATCAAGTTCTACCAGGAAAAGGGCGTATGGCCGCCGAAGAAGTGATCGGCTGCTGACACCCGCGACGGGAAGAAGCCCGGGAGCATTCGCACATGACCGATACGACGAACGCCGGACACGCGCCAGACGCGCGCCCGGCGTGGCTCATCCATATCGCCTCCACATTGTCCGTGTTGCTGGTGCTGGGCGCCATCGCCTACGCCACCAACCTGTACGGACAATTGGGTCTCGTCATCTATGGCGAGCAGTTCGTCGCGGGCATGCTGGCGATCGCATTCCTCCTGCTGTTCCTGATCGTGCCGATACATGGCGGGCGGCGCAAGACCGCGCCGCCGCTCTACGACATTGCGCTCGGGCTCATCGGCTTCGGCGCCGCGATGTACATGGCGGTGTATTTCACCGACCTCGGCACGATGATGTTCTTCGCTCCGGCCGATGGCCTGATCGCGTCCGTCATCGTCATCCTGCTTTCGCTGGAAGGCGTGCGCCGCACGACCGGCTGGGCCCTCGTCATCATCGTCACGATCTTCATTCTCTACGGATTGTTCGGCGACAAGATCCCGGGCGTCATGCAGGCGCGGCCGAGCCAGGCGCCCCAGCTCGCCTTCTATCTCGGGTTCGACTCCAACGCGATTCTCGGCACCCCCATCATGGTCGCGTTCACCATCGTGATCGCATTCGTGATCTTCGGCGCGCTGCTGCAATCGACTGGCGGCTCCAACTTCTTTACTGATCTGGCGCTCGCGCTGATGGGCCGCTACCGCGGCGGCTCGGCAAAGATCGCCGTCGTAGGCTCCGCGTTCTTCGGTTCGATATCCGGCAGCGCCGTCGCCAACGTCGTAGCAACCGGCGTCGTGACAATCCCGATGATGAAGAAAGGCGGGTATCCGCCGCATCAGGCTGGCGCCATCGAGGCCGTGGCGTCGACAGGCGGCAGCCTTATGCCGCCCGTCATGGGCGCGGCCGCTTTCGTGATGGCGGAATTCCTGCAGGTTTCCTACGGCGCCGTGATGCTCGCGGCGCTGGTTCCGGCGCTTCTTTATTACGCCGTTCTGTTCATAGTCGCCGATCTTGAAGCGGCGCGCGCGGGCATCACCCGCGTTGACGAGGAACTGATCCCGCGGGCGCGTGACGTCCTTCGCGCCGGCTGGTTCTTTCCCATTCCCTTCATCGTGCTGATCTACTCGCTATTCGGCCTCAATCTGCGCGCGGAGGAATCGGCGCTCTGGGCGAGCGCGAGTCTCGTCATCCTGTCGATGGTGTTCGGCTACAAGGGCGAGCGCCTGGGCCTGTATGGACTGTTCGACTCGCTGCGCCAGGCCGGTGAAGGCGTGCTCGACATCGTGATGATCTGCTGCGCGGCGGGCGTCGTGATCGGCATCCTGGCCGTGAGCGGACTGGGCTTTGGCATGACGCTCACGCTCGTCACGATTGCAGGAAAGAGCCTCATCCTGCTGCTCGTGCTGTGCGCCATCGTATCGATCATCCTGGGCATGGGCATGCCGACGATCGGCGTCTACGTTTTGCTCGCCGCGCTGGTGGCGCCGGCGATGGTGGAAGCCGGCGTGACGCCCATGGCGGCGCATATGTTCGTTCTCTACTTCGGCATGATGTCGTTCATCACGCCGCCCGTCGCGGTCGCCGCTTTCGCAGCCGCCAGCATCGCCAAGGCGGACCCGTTCCGCACGGGCTTCACCTCCATGCGGTTCGGCTGGATCGCCTACATCGTGCCCTTCCTGTTCGCCTATTCGCCATCGCTGATCATGGACGGAACCTGGGGTCACATCCTGTTCGACTCGACGACGGCGCTCGCCTCGATCTGGCTGATTTCTGCCGGCGTCGTGGGATACGGATTACGGCCGATGAGTTCGCTGGAGCGGCTTCTGTTCGTGGCGGCCGGAGCGATGATGCTGACGCCGTCGGGGCTGTTTGCCGGAGCGATCTGGCTCTCCGTCACGGGCGTCGCCGGGTCCGCTGCGCTGGTGGCCCGCGAGATCGCAATCCGCCGCAAGGCAAAGCAAGCCAGGCTCGCAGCCGCGTGAGCGGCCGCATTCACCCGCGTTTCAGGCGCCAATAAAAAAGGCGGCCCGCCCGGGCCGCCTTGTTCATTTTCAGTTACGCAGAAATCAGCGCGTCATGCTGGCGACTTCGGCCGCGAAGTCGGCTTCGGCCTTCTCGATGCCCTCGCCGAGCGCATAGCGCACGAAACCCTTTAGCGTGACGGGGGCGCCTGCGGCCTTCGCCGCTTCCTGCACGACCTGACCGATCGTCTTGTTGGAATGCTCCGCATGGATCGACGGCTGGTCGATCAGGCAGACTTCCTTGTAATAGGTCTTGAGACCGGACTCGACGATCTTGTCGAGCACATTGGCGGGCTTGCCCGCATTCTTTTCGCGCAGCACGTTCTTCTCGCGCTCCACGACGGCCTGATCGAGCCCGGAGGCGTCGAGCGCAAGCGGCGAGGCGGCGGCGACATGTAGAGCGATCTGGCGTGCAAGTCCCGCAAGCGCGGCAGTGTCGCCAGTCGACTCGAGGGCGACGAGCACGCCGATCTTGCCGAGGCCGTCGGCGATCGCGTTGTGCACGTAGCTGCCGATCACGCCGGAGCCGACTTCGACCGAAGCCGCGCGGCGCAGCGTCATGTTCTCGCCAATCGTCGCGATGGCGTTGGCGATCGCAGCGTCCACCGTGCCGCCGCCCGGATACGGCGCAGCCTTGAGCGCCTCGACGTCGGTGAGGTTCTTTTCCTGAGCAACCGACGCGACGCCGCGGACCAGGTTCTGGAAGTCGGAGTTGCGGGCCACAAAGTCGGTCTCGGAGTTCACCTCGATGGCAACGCCGCGGTTTCCTGCAACCGCGACCGCCACGAGACCTTCAGCCGCGACACGGCCGGACTTCTTGGCTGCCTTGGACAAGCCCTTCTTGCGCAGCCAGTCGATGGCGGCTTCGATGTCGCCGTTCGTCTCGTTGAGAGCCTGCTTGCAATCCATCATGCCTGCGCCGGTCTTTTCGCGCAGGTCCTTCACCATCGCGGCGGTGATGTTGGCCATGATCCTGATCCTTCTCTAAGGGCGCGGAGCCGCGCCATCATGCGGGAGGTATGTGAAAGGAAATAAGACGCGCGCAGCCTGTTAGCCGCGCGCGCCCGAAAAAGTCCAACCGGGATCGATCAGCCGGCGATCAGCGAACGAGCCTGCTCGATCCAGTTGTCGCGGGCGATGCGGCCGTTGAGCTTCAGGTCCGCATCGAGACCGGCGGCTTCGTCCGCCGTCATCGCCGCAATCTGCCAGTAATGAAAAACGCCAGCGTCGTTTAGCTTCTTCACGAGCTGCGGACCGACGCCCGGCAGCTTGGCAAGATCGTCCGGCGCGCCGCGCGGAGCCGCGAGCAGTTCGAACTTCTCGGCGGGCAGGTCGCCATCCACGGCCTCGACGACCGGCAATTCTTCCTCAACCGGCGCTTCGCTGGCGCCGATGTCCATGCCCGAGGACCCCTGAGCGCGCGAAATGCCGTCGATGGCGGCGCGAGCGATCAGGTCGCAGTAAAGCTGGATCGCGCGGCCGGCGTCGTCGTTGCCCGGAACCGGGAAGGCGATGCCGTCGGGATCGCAATTCGTGTCGAGGATCGCGGCGACCGGGATGCCGAGGCGGTTCGCCTCCTTGATCGCGAGCTGCTCCTTGTTCGTGTCGATCACGAAGATGAGGTCGGGCGTGCCGCCCATGTCCTTGATGCCGCCCAGGGCGCGCTCGAGCTTGTCGCGCTCGCGGGAGAGCATCAGGCGCTCCTTCTTGGTGAGGCCGACCGCGCCAGCGGCGAGCTCTTCCTCGACCTTGCGCAGGCGCTGGATGGAGCCGGAAATCGTCTTCCAGTTCGTCAGCATCCCGCCGAGCCAGCGGGAATTGATGTAGTACTGCGCCGACTTGCGGGCGGCGTCCGCAATGGAGTCAGCCGCCTGGCGCTTGGTGCCGACGAGCAGCACGCGCCCGCCCTTGGCGACGGTGTCCGAAACCGCCTTGAGAGCCTGGTGCAGCAGCGGCACGGTCTGGGCGAGGTCGATGATGTGGATGTTGTTGCGGGCGCCGAAAATGAACGGAGCCATCTTCGGGTTCCAGCGATGCGACTGGTGACCGAAATGCGCGCCAGCTTCGAGAAGCTGACGCATCGAGAAATCAGGAAGCGCCATATGCTTTTTCTCCGGTTAGACCTCGGCGGACAGCGGACGGGAAACCCGCCACCGGAGCGGCCCTTGAAGCAGGGACGCCTTGAAATCCGCCTGTGGGATGCGGAGCGCTTCTAGTCGAACCCGCCAGCAATTGCAAGGACGAGGCGCCGCACGCCCCGCCAAAGCCTCAGCCTGACCATTTCGGCGCCGAATTGCCGCCGGAAAAGCCGGGAATTCTGACCAAGTCCGTAACGGAATATATTGTGTTGCGATTCAGCGGCCGCGCGCGGCCCCTGCCCACCCCGGCGAAAGGATATTCATGCGCATTCAGCTCACGCCAGGCACGACCTTGACCCTTGTGGAGGGCAAGAGCGTTCTGTTTTCGGTCAGGACGGGCGATTCCTTCGGGCTGAATGAGATCGCCGCCGAGATGCTCAGACTGGGAATGGAGAACGGACTGGATGCGGCGACCGAGCAGCTGGCCCGGGACTATGACGCGCCGGCTGAAGAGATTCGCGCAGACATCGAGGCGCTCGCGCAGGATCTTGTAAGATTGAAATTCGCTCAGCTTGCCCCGGCCCAGGGATCGTAGGCGGCGATGACGGTGAAATCCTCAAGACCTGGCGTCACGACAAACGTGTCGTCCCCGCAGGACACCCAGGCGTGGCCAGAAAGCGGCGAGAGACGCATCCCGATCTTGAGGAACGCCGGGTAGCCGTGACGATTCAGGCTGAACCATACAGCGACGGCCTGATCGAGACATTCAACACGCATCGGCAGCACGTTCAATCCGCGCAATGCGCGACGCGCTACCTCATCGGGTGAAGCCCTTCGCGCATTCCGCTTGATGCGGCTCCAGTCGCCGATCCATTGAAACATGCGCACGGTGCGGTCGATGCCCATCAGTCTCGTTGACAGATGCGAGAACGACAGAACGATGGCGCTCATTCCTTCACGGCTCCCTCCAGGCTTTCCAGGCGATTTAACGCAACGCATTCGAGAGGCGCAATGAACGATTCCAAAATCGGCGGAACAACGACGCTAGCGTGGCAAAACGGGACCATTCAGATCGAAGGCGTCATCCTGCGCGTCGACGGGTCGACGGGCGCCAGCGCCTTGAGCCGCCTCGCGGAGATCGTCGAGCGCGACGGACCTTCCGCGCTGGCGTGCGCCGAGGGCGATTTCGTCGCGCTTGTCAGCACGCCGGATGCGCTGCACGCGTTCAAGAGCTTCACGTCTCAATTCCAGCTTTATTATCGCGAGGCGGACGGACTCGTCTCGAACCGGCTCTTCGCTTTCGGCGCAGGAGCATGGAGCGAAGACTACTTTGCCCGCCATGTGCTGATCGTGCCGGGGCACCAGTTCCTGTCCCGCGACACGCCCATCCGCGATGTCAGCAGGGTGCTGCCGGGAGAGCTCGTGACGATCGGGCGCGACGTAAAGCGCTCGCAGATCGTGCGGCGGAGCTACGCCTACCGGCTCGACGGCGGCGCGCGCAGAGAGGACGCGGCGCAGCAAATCCTTCATTTGTTGCGCGACTCAATTCGCATGCGCCTCGCCGCAAGGCCGGATGCGGGCATCTGCGTCGAGATTTCAGGAGGCCTCGACTCATCGTTTATCGCCTGTCTGCTTGGCGAAGCAACGACAGGCATACGCGGCGTGATGTTCTCGCAACCGAATCTGCCGTCGCACGCAATCAGTGAAGGATATGCCCGCGAGGTGGCGGAGCGTTACGGCATAGATCTTGTCGTCGTTCCGCCAGACGACCTTCCTCGCCCGCCGGACGGCGTTGGCGCCTATGCGGACGAACCGAGCGACTTCTTCTGGTTCGGAGATATCTTCTCGCGCGCCGTCGCCGAGCTTGCAGAACCGGACTCCTACGTTTTCACGGGCTTCGGAGCTGACCAGCTCTTCCTTCGCTCTCCGGCGTTTCTTCCCTATCTGCTGAAGCGCCGCCGCTATGGGGACTTTATGTCCGCCCTGCCCGATGCAAGCGGATTGCTTTCCCGAGGACGCTTCAGCATCGCGTGGCAAAGCGCCCTCTCGCAGCTGCCGGCCCGTCTGCACCGCCGTTTACAGAGCGCGTTCAGCGTCATGCGCTGGAATCCCTGGGATGTCAGCGACGTCAACATGGATCGCGCGCTCACGAACGAAGTCGGTTGGCTTCGCTGCGGCGAGGGACTCGAAGCCTATTCCGTCGAACGGCGCAACGCGGAAAGAGCTTTCATGGGCGATGGAATCATATGCGACGACTGGGGTTATTTCTCAGCCCCTCGCGCGGTGACGCAGCCACATTTCGCATCAAGACGCCTTACGGACGCTTCGCCCTACTGCGATCTTGCCCTGATGGACTACGTTTATGACGAGGTGAACGTGAAGTTGATCCACGATTTTCGCGGCCGCTACAAGGAACTGCTGCGCGACGCGCAGCGAGGCGTCGCGCCTGAGTCGCTGCGCAACCGGCAGAACGACACTTTCGTTTTCAATTCCTTCCAGATGAATTACGTCGACTCGCAGCGGGATCGCTTCGAGAGCCTTCTCCGTTCCGCCAATGAATCATGGATTGATCCGAACGGCGTGCGGGAGGCGCTCCAGCAGCTTTCGTTCGGCATGACGACGAGCTCCACGAGATCCGCGCTGTCGCTGATGGGCTATCTGCAATGGAGGGAGGCTTTTGTGAACCATTGCGCATCGGCCGATCAAAGCAACGATGTGGAGTGGTTCAGCGCGCGCCCCGTGCGCGCGTAGGATGCGACATGCCTCAGCGGCATGTCGCACGACGCAGACTACTACTTGAAGAAACCGGCGTACTTCTTGCCGTCGCTGCTCGGACCAGTGTGGTTCGACTTGATGAGCTTGATGTTCCCAAGTTTCACGAGAGCCGGCTTTACGTATTTCTTCACGATCAAGTCTCCCTAATATGCTGCGCCTAAAGCGGCGCAGCACGTAATGTACCGGTCAACGCGGCTGAAACAAGGCGCGATTACGCCGTCGCTGCGTTCGGCGGCGGCGTGACGACACCGGTCGTCCGATTCACGATGACGCCGTTCCAGATCGTATTATTCGGTACGATCTTCTTGATACCCTCGGTCGTGCGGATCAACGTCGAGAAGATGTTGAGTTCCTCGACCCGGCCTTCGATTCCGCCGCCGACGTCAACTTCGTCGCCCACGTCGAACGGCTTGTTGATCATGATCAGCAGGCCACTGGCAAAATTACTAAGCGTCCCCTGCAGCGCGAAGGCGACGACGAAGCCGGAGGCGCCGATGATCGCAAGCAGCGGAGACAGGTTGATCTCGAGCGCCGACAGACCGGCGAGAATACCGAAGAAGATGACGAGCCTTCCCGACATGTCGAGGATGAACTTGCGCAGCAGTTGCGACGGTCCGTGACGCATGCGTGCGAGCATGCGGCCGATGAGTGCGCGCACGAGCCAAGCAAGCACAAACGAAGCAGCAAGATAGGTCATGAACAGGGCAAGGTTTCGCGCCATGCGCAGTCCGCCCTCGTCGGTCATCATCCAGGCCTTGATGCGGGTCAACGTCGAGGAAGCGTCCGTCACGTCGACCTTCAGTCCGCCAACCGCCGCGATGTACTGGCGAATGTCCTTGCTCTCGCCGCCCTTGCGGTCCCATTCGTCGAGCACGACCTTGAGGCGATCGGTGATCTGTGTGCGCTCATTGCCAAGTTGCGTGGCAAAATCGATGAGCTGAACCTTAACCTCGGTCTTGGCGGCCGCCGCTTCCTGTACGCTCGCGGCGATCGTCTCCGCCTTCTGCGCCGCAGGCGCGGCTGGCGCCGCAGCCGCAGGCGCCTGCCCGGCGACCGGGACCTGCGCAGCCGACGCCACGGCCTGTGCGGCCTGGCTTTCGCGGGCGGCGGCTTCGGCGCGGTCAGCAACCTGCTTCTCGTCGCCGGTTCTTTCCGCCTGCTTGGCCGCAGTCTGAACCGCCTTGTCGAGAATCGCCTGGTCGCTGGCGCCCGGCACGTTGTCTGACGAAGCGGCGGGCTTGTCGCCGCCGGCAGCCTCAGTCTTGGCTGGCGCGGCGCTCGCCCTTTCAAGCTCGGCCTTGGCGCGCTCCAGTTTCGCCGCCGCGGCCTTCTCCGCCTCGGTTGCTGCCGCGGCGGGCTGCTTATCCGCCCTGGCGGCGGCGGCCGCCACGTTTTCGGCGGCGGCCTTCACCTTGTCGAGCGCGGCGATCTCGCGGTTTCGGCGGCGCACGGCAAGCTCCGCCTCGCTCACCTCCCGCACCTTCCCTTGCAGGAGCTTCCACCAGCCGTTCGCCTCGACCTCGAGTTCCGCCTTCGTCAGGGGCTCGAGCATCAGTTTGAGGTCTCCGATATCGATCGCCGGATCGGCGATCGTGCCAGCCGACTTCGGCTCCTCCTTTTTCGCCTCTTCCTTCTTGGGGGCGTCCTGCGCATGCACGGGAGCCACGATCAGGACCGCCGCCATTGAAGCCGCCGCGAACCAGCGTCCAAACACGCCTATCTTGCCAATGGCGGACATGGAGTATCCTCTGACTTACTGAAAACCCGAATCCGGGGCAGGATGGCCCCAGGCTTGGCAGTATCTTAATGGCGGAGCTTGCCCATGTCAGGATGGATTCTCGTCGGACTTCTGGTCCTTGTCGGCCTCTGGCTGATCATGTCCTACAACACGCTCGTCGGATTGCGGCAGCGCACGAATCAGGCGTTCGCGGATATTGATGTCCAGCTCAAGCAACGCCACGACCTCATCCCCAACATCGTGGAGACGGTAAAAGGCTACGCCACCCACGAACGGTCGACGCTCGACGCGGTAATCGCCGCGCGCAATTCCGCGATGGCCGCAGGCGGGGGCACCGCCCAGCAGGCGGCCGCCGAAGGCGCGCTTACCGGCGCACTCGGGAAACTGTTCGCGCTGGCGGAAGCCTATCCCGACCTCAAGGCGAACACGACGTTCCAGCAACTGCAGACGGAATTGTCGGACGTGGAAAACAAGCTCGCCGCCGCCCGGCGCTTCTTCAACAACGCGGTCAGCGAGTATAACGCGGCGATCCAGTCCTTCCCCGCAATGCTTTATGCTTCTTCGATGGGCTTCCAGCACCGCGATTTCTTCGATCTCGGGGAGAGCCGTCCGCAGCTTGACGTCGCGCCGCAGGTGAAGTTCTGAACGCGCACGGCACGCAAACGCAGAGCGCGGCATGACGGCGTTCGGTCTCTACACGCATATCCGCTCGAACAGGCGCCGGTCGGCCTTCCTGCTCACCGCGCTGTTCATGCTTGTCTATGCGCTTACCTTCGCCGGCGCGCTGTCTGCCTCGGCGTTCACCGCGCAGGACGATTTCGCCGGCCACGTGACCCGCGCGCTCAGGGATACCGCCTCGAGCGCCCCCTTTGTCACGATCGGCGTCATCGTTTGGATCGGCATAGCTTGGCGGTTCAACCAGGCGATCATCTCGCTGGCCCTGCCCTCGCACGGGCTGACGCGCACCGAGGCGCCGAAGCTTTACAATATGCTCGAGAACCTCTGCATCTCTCGGGGCATGCCGATGCCGAAGCTCGCCATTGTGGAGGTCGACGCGCCGAACGCCTTCGCCTCCGGCGTCAACGAGAAGCAGTTCACCATCACGCTGACCCGCGGCCTGCTCAACACGCTCGACGACGCCGAGATCGAAGCTGTCATGGCGCACGAATTGACGCATATTCGAAATGGCGACGTGCGGATGATGGTGGTCGCCATGATCATCGCGGGCGTCGTTTCGTTCTTTTGCGAGTTGTTCTTTCGCATGTTCGCAAGGGGCGGCATACGCTTCGGCGGCCGTTCAGGCGGCAGCAGCTCCTCATCGGGGGGATCTGGCGACAAGAAGGGCGGCGCGGCGGCGGCGATTGCAGTCGCGTTGCTCATCATCGCGGCGGCCTGGGCCTTGTCGCTGATGATCCGGCTGATGCTGTCGCGTACGCGCGAATATCTCGCGGACGCGGGAAGCGTGGAACTGACCAAGAATCCCGACGCGATGATCTCCGCGCTGCGCAAGGTCGGCGGCAAGGGAGAAATCGAAGGCGCGACTTCGGGCGTGATGGAAATGTGCCTCGACAATCCACGCGCAGGCTTTGCTGACCTGTTTTCGTCACATCCTTCCATCGAGGACCGCATAGAGGCGTTGAAGAAATTCGCGGGCGGGATGGAGGAACTGCCGAAGCCGCCGGCCTAACTCTTCACGCTGGGTGGAGGAGGAGAGACCTGGCGGCGCAGGGCGTTCCTAAACATGCTCCACCGCGACGACGCCGGGAATCGCCTTGATGGCGCCGGCGATCTGCGGGCTCACCTGAAAGCGGCCGGGCAGTTTCACTTCCACTTCGCTCTTTTCCTGATCGAGCATCACGATGAGCGACACTTCACCTTCGCCGCGCTGCGTGAGGCGCGCGGCGAGCGACGGCAAGGGCTCGCGGTCGCGTACGAAGATGCGCAGGCCCTTCTGGACGCGGTTCGCGGCCTTATCCAGGGGCTCGACGGTGACGATGCGCGCGCGCACATCCTCTCCCTCGACGGACGCCTGGAGCGTGACGAGCACGACCGAGCCTTTCTCCAGCATATCGCGATACTGGTTCAGCGCTTCCTGGAACATGATTGCTTCGTACTGCCCCGAACCGTCGGAGAGCGTCACGATGCCCATCTTGTTGCCGCTCTTGGTGCGCCGCTCCTGACGGTCGAGAACCGTCGCGGCCAAACGCGCCGCGGAGGCGCCTTTCTTGACCGCGCGCGCGAAATCCACCCAGCGTTCAACGCGCAGGCGCTGGAGGATCGGCGCGTAATCGTCCAGCGGGTGCCCTGAAAGAAAGAAGCCCACGGATTCAAATTCGCGCCGCAGGCGCTCTGCGGGCGGCCACGCCGGCGGGCGCGGCAGCTTCAGCGGCTCTGAATCGCCCCCGCCGGAGAACAAGCCCGATTGCCCTGCGGCGGCTTCGGCCTGCGTACGGTTGGCGACAGCAAGAAGCGTCTCTATGCCTGCAAACACGCGCGCGCGATCGGAATCGAGTTCGTCGAAAGCGCCTGCGGCGGCGAGGCTTTCCAGAACCTTCTTGTTCACTTCGCGCGGATTGATGCGGCGCGCGAAGTCGGCGAGATCGAGGAACGGTCTGTCGCCGCGCGCAGCCACGATGGATTGCGCCTGCCCCTCGCCCACGCCCTTCACCGCAGACAGCGCATAGCGGATCACGTATGCGCCTTGCCCGTCCGGCTGCACCTCGAAGTCGACGCCGGATTTGTTGACCGACGGCGGCTCAACCTTGATGCCAAGGCGGCGCGCCTCGTTGCGGAATTCCGACAGTTTGTCGGTGTTGCCCTTGTCGAGCGTCATCGACGCGGCGATGAATTCGACGGGATAGTTCGCCTTGAACCAACCGGTCTGATAGGCGATGAGCGCATACGCCGCCGCATGGCTCTTGTTGAAGCCGTAGTCAGCGAACTTCGCGAGGAGGTCGAAAATTTCGTTCGCCTTCGCCTTGGCGATGTCACGCTCCACGCAGCCGCGAACGAAGCGGTCGCGCTGCGCATCCATCTCAGCCTTGATCTTCTTGCCCATGGCGCGGCGCAAAAGATCGGCTTCGCCAAGTGAATAGCCAGACAGGATCTGCGCGATCTGCATCACCTGTTCCTGGTAGATGATGACGCCGAACGTCTCCTTCAGCACCGGCTCCATGAGCGGATGGATGTAGTCTGGCGCGACCTCGCCGTGCTTTACCGAGCAATAAAGCGGAATGTTCGCCATTGGGCCCGGACGATAAAGCGCGACGAGCGCCACGATATCCTCGAGCCGGTCGGCGCGCATTTCAGCAAGAGCCTTGCGCATGCCGGCGCTTTCCACCTGGAATACGCCGACCGTCTCGCCGCGTCCGAGCATGTCGTAGGTACGCTTGTCGTCGAGCGGGATCTTCTCGAGCTCGACGTGAATACCGCGCTGCTTGAGCAGATTGACGGTGGTGGAAAGCGTCGTGAGCGTTTTCAGACCGAGGAAGTCGAACTTCACCAGCCCCGCAGGCTCGACCCACTTCATGTTGAACTGGGTGGCGGGCATATCGGAGCGCGGGTCGCGATAAAGCGGCACAAGTTCTTCGAGCGGACGGTCGCCGATGACGATGCCCGCCGCGTGCGTCGAGGCGTTCGAGTAAAGGCCTTCCAGCTTCTTGGCGATGTCGATGAGCGTTTTCACCTGCTCGTCGCTGTCGCAGGCTTCGCGCAGGCGCGGTTCGGTGTCCACCGCCTCCGCGAGAGAAACCGGCTTTGCGGGGTTCTGCGGCACGAGCTTCGCGAGCTTGTCCACCTGCCCAAGCGGCATCTGCAGCACGCGCCCGACGTTGCGCATGACGCCGCGCGCGAGGAACGAGCCGAAGGTGATGATCTGCGCCACGCGATCCTCGCCGTAGCGCTTGCGCACATAGGCGATCACTTCGTCGCGGCGGGTCTGGCAGAAGTCGATGTCGAAGTCGGGCATCGACACGCGCTCGGGATTGAGAAATCGCTCGAACAGCAGGCCGAAGCGCATCGGGTCGAGGTCCGTGATCGTCAGCGACCACGCGACGAGCGAACCGGCGCCGGAACCACGGCCCGGTCCAACCGGAATGCCTTGCGACTTCGCGTATTTGATGAAGTCGGACACGATGAGGAAGTAGCCGGGGAACTTCATCTTCACGATGATGCCAAGCTCGAATTCGAGCCGTTTGGCGTAATCATCTTCCGTAAGGCCCGGCGCGCAGCCATGCACGGCTAGGCGAGCAGCAAGCCCCTCCTCCGCCTGCCGGCGAAGTTCGGCCTCCTCGTCCAGCGGCGCGCCGTCGAGCGATGTGAAGCGCGGCAGGATGGGGCCGCGCGTCCTGGGGCGATAGCTGCAGCGCATCGCTATCTCAACCGTGCGCTCAAGCGCCTCGGGCAGATCCTCGAACAGCGCGCGCATTTCGTCGCGGGTCTTGAAGCGGTGCTCGGGCGTGAGCTGGCGGCGGTCGCCGTCGCTCACAACCGCGCCGTCCGAAATGCACAGCAGCGCGTCATGCGCCTCATAGTCGGATCGCGCGGCGAAATAAGGCTCGTTCGAGGCCACGATGGGCAGGCTGCGGCGGTAAGCAAGCTCCAGCAATTCGCGCTCGGCCTGCCTTTCGCCCGGCAAGCCGTGGCGCTGCAACTCGACGTAAAGCCGGTCGGGGAAGATCGTTGAGAGTTTCGCCAGGCGTTCCTTCGCGTGGTCGCCGCGCCCGTCGATCAGCAATTGATTGAGCACCCCTGACGGACCACCGGTGAGCGCGATAAGACCGGTTGCATCGGACTCAAGGCGCGTGAGGTTCACATGCGGCAGGTCGCCGGGCTCGGAGTCGAGCCAGGCGCGCGAGGCGAGCCGCATCAGGTTGGCGTACCCATCCTCCGTCTGCGCAAGCAGGACGAGGGCGCCCCGGCCGGCCGCGGGATCGTCGGCGCGCGCGCCGAGCTTCTTGCTGTCGCCGAAGTCGACCGTGAGGTGACAGCCGACGATGGGCTGAATGCCTTCCTTCGACACTTTCTCGGAGAATTCGAGCGCGCCGAAGAGATTGTTCGTATCCGTAATCGCGAGCGCCGGCTGGTCGTCCGCCTTGGCGAACTTGATCAGGTTGGCGATCGTCAGCGCCCCTTCCCGAAGCGAAAAGGACGTGTGCAGGTGCAGATGGACGAAGCCGACCTTGCGCGCGATCTGGCTTACGTCACGCCTGATGTTCGCACCGGCTAAACTGGCGCTTGCGCTGTCGTCCATATGTCCTCTCCGCCTCGCGCGCGATCATCGCGGATTCGCGCGCGCCGGACGAGCCCAGGAGGAGCTTTTCCCCGTTATCTGCTGTTCAGGCCGCTACCACGATGATGACCCCGACAAATGTGCAAAGCGCTCCGAGTTCGACGATGTCGCTGATGAGTGACCACAACATTGCCACGCCCTCCGTTCTCTCTAAGTTTTGTTAATGTACTTGTTTTGTTCCAAGTTTCCAACAGAAAGCTACCGAATGGTAAACGCGAGGGAACAGCTCTCCTTAACGTGCGTTCGCCCTGTTCAGACACACGGGAGGCGGCCATGATGGATCGCTATACGGCGCGCGCGTTGGTGGAACAGGGTCGGATGTCCTCTGAAGAGTACCTGCGGCTTTTCGGAGAGGAGATCCGTAGCGCCAGGCAGGCGCACCGCGCGGAGGAAGAGCAGCGCAAGCGTGAGTTGGCCGCGGAAGCCGCCAAGGCTGGCCAGGACGAGGCGGGACAAGGCTCCCGGCGCGGCCCCGCGCAACCGGCCGGGAAAGCGGACGAGATGTAACCGTCGGCACGGCGCACGGCGCCGCTGCGTTCAGTTCCCTTCTTTGGGAGCGCGATACTTGGTCCACCCTGCCCTGCGCAAGTCGCAGGCGGGGCAAGCGCCGCAGCCGTATCCCCAGTCGTGCTCCCGCGATCGATCGCCCATGTAACACGAGTGCGTCCTTGTCCTCACGAGCTCGACGAACGCCGGCCCGCCAAGACTTTCCGCCAATTCCCATGTGCGAGGCTTGTCCACCCACATCAGCGGCGTTTCGATGACAAGCCTGCGCTCGAGCCCGAGATTCAACGCGACCTGCATCGCCTTCATCGTGTCGTCGCGGCAATCCGGATAGCCGGAGTAGTCCGTCTCGCAAACGCCCGTCACGATGCGGCGGATGTCACGGCGATAGGCGACAGCCGCCGCAAAGGTGAGGAACACGAGATTGCGGCCGGGCACGAACGAATTGGGCAACCCGTCGGCCTGCATCCGGAATTCCGCCTCGCGCGTCAGCGATGTTTCGGAAATAGCCCCGAGCGTCGGCACATCCACCAGAAGGTCGGAGCCGAGACGCGCAGCCCAGCCGGGGAATTGCGCGCGAATGGACTCAAGCACGTCCTGCCGGCATTCCAGTTCAATGCTGTGGCGCTGGCCGTAGTTGAAGCCGATTGTCTCCACGCGCTCGTATCGATCAAGCGCCCAGGCAAGGCAGGTGGTCGAATCCTGACCGCCGGAGAAGAGGACGAGCGCGGCGTCGCCCATCAGCTCAATCCAATTCGACAACGAGGCCGTCGCGCAGTGTGACCCGACGGTCCATGCGCGCGGCCAACTCGAGGTTGTGCGTGGCGACGAGCGCGGCGAGCCCCGTTGCACGCACGATTTGCGTCAGCGCGTCGAAGACGTGGTTCGCCGTCTTCGGATCGAGGTTGCCCGTCGGCTCGTCCGCCAGAAGGATCCGCGGCGAGTTGGCGACGGCGCGCGCGATGGCGACGCGCTGCTGTTCGCCGCCCGACAGTTCCGCCGGCCGATGCGTCAGGCGTTCGCCAAGGCCCAGATAGCCGAGAAGCTCGCCGGCCCGCGACTTCGCGACGTCGGATCGAAGGCCGCGGATCATCTGCGGCATCATCACGTTCTCCTGCGCGCTGAACTCCGGGAGAAGATGATGAAACTGGTAGACGAAACCGATTTCCAGCCTGCGCAATTGCGTGCGCTGATCGTCGTCCATGTGCGCGGTGGGCAGGTCGCCGACGTAGATCTCCCCTCCGTCGGGACGCTCGAGCAGCCCTGCGAGATGCAGAAGCGTCGACTTGCCAGCGCCCGACGGGGCGATCAGAGCGACGGACTGGCCTGGCCACAGCGCGAGGTCGGCGCCGTTCAGCACGTGCAGTTCATCTGCGCGCGTATGATAGGTGCGCACCACCTGATGCAATTGCAGCGCCGGGTCGGGCAACCCGCCGCCAGAGTTCATGGGATCGTCGAGCGAAGGGTCTGTCACGCGCGTCACTCGTAACGAAGGGCTTCGACGGGGTCGAGCTTCGCCGCGCGCCAAGCGGGGAAGATCGTCGCCAGAAGCGACAGCGAGAGAGTCAGCGTCACGATCAGTATGACGTCGCTGGTGACGACAACCGAGGGCAGCCGGCTCAAATAGTAGAAGTTCGGGTCGAACAGGTTGAGACCCAGCATGGCGTTGAGGCCCTGGCGGATCGGCTCAAGGTTATGCGCCACGATCAGACCCAGCAGCAGGCCAAAAATCGTGCCGACGATGCCGATGGCGGAACCGGTGATCAGAAACACGCGCAGGATCGCCCCACGCGTTGCGCCCATCGTGCGCAAGATCGCGATGGCCCTGCCCTTGTCCTTCACAAGCATGATGAGGCCCGAAATAATGTTGAGCGCCGCGACGAGCACGATCAGCGTGAGGATGAAGAACATCACGGTGCGCTCCACCTTCAGCGCCTCGAAGAACGACTTGTTGCGCTGGCGCCAGTCCGTCATGATGAGCGGACGGCCCACATGCGCATCGAGCCGCTGACGCATTTCGTCCATGCGCTCAGGTTCGTCCACGAAGGCTTCGATCACCGTCGCCTCATCTTCCTTGTTGAAGAAGGCTTGCGCCTCCTCGAAGGGCATGTACACGAAGATGTTGTCGAACTCGGTCACGCCGATCTGGAATACGGCCACCACCGGATAGGCCTTGATGCGTGGCGCTATGCCGAAGGGCGTCGCGGCGCCCCGCGCCGTAAGAATGGTGATGCGGTCACCGACGCGCACGCCAAGGTTTTCCGCGAGCCTTTGACCGATGGCGACTCCTTCGGCCGTGTCCCAGGCGTCAAGCGTGCCTTGCCGGATATTTTCGGCAATGCCAGGCAGGCGCTTGATGTCCTTCTCGCGGATGCCGCGGACAAGCGCGCCCGCCTGCTGATAGGGCGAGGAAACCCCGGCGGGGCTTTCAACCATCGGCAGGGCGACCTTGACGCCCTTGATCTTGGAAATGCGCTCGATCACGTCGTCGTAATCGTCGAGCGGACGCTCCGACGCCTGGAGAAAGACATGCCCGTTGATGCCGATGATCTTGTTCATCAGCTCGATGTGAAAGCCGTTCATCACCGACATAACGACGATGAGCGTCGCAACGCCCAGCGAAATGCCGAGGAACGAAAAGCCTGCGATGACGGAAACGAATCCCGACGCACGGCGCGCCCGCAGGTAGCGGAAAGCGAGCATCCACTCAAAACGCGCGAAGGGGCGCGTGCCAGTCGGCTCGCTCGGCTTCGGCGCCTCGTCCAGTCCGTCCTTCATGCGTCCCCGCCGGCCGCCAGCTTGTTGAGCGCCTCGTCGGGCGACAGGGTTTCGCGCGCGCCGGTGCGGCGGTCCTTCATTTCGACCTTGCCTTCAGCAAGCCCCTTGGGTCCAACGATCACCTGCGTCGGCAGACCGATCAGGTCCAGCGTCGCGAACTTTGCGCCGGGGCGCTCATCGCGATCATCGTAAAGAACGTCGACGCCGGCCCGCGCAAGCTTGGCGTAGAGGTCGGCGCAGGCGGCATCGGTGGCCGCGTCGCCAACCTTGAGATTGGCGAGGCCGACGTGGAACGGCGCGACGGAGGATGGCCAGATGATGCCTGCCTCATCATGGTTCGCCTCGATCAGGGCCGCGACGAGACGCGAGGGGCCGATGCCGTAAGAACCCATGTGCACGAATGTTTCCTTGCCATCCGGGCCGTTGACCACGGCGCGCATGGGTTCGGAATACTTCGTGCCGAAGTAGAAAATATGGCCGACTTCGATTCCGCGCGCGGAAACCTGATCGTCGCCGGAGAGCGCGCCGAACGCCGCGGCGTCATGCATCTCTGACGTGGCCGCGTAGCGCGACGTCCACTTTTCGACGACGCCGCCCACAGCGTTGGGATCGTTGAAGTCGATATCGGCGGGGGGTGTTTCGAAATTCAGGAAGTCCTTGTGGCAAAATACTTCGCTCTCGCCTGTGGAGGCGAGGATGATAAACTCGTGGCTCAGGTTACCGCCGATGGGACCCGTGTCGGCGCGCATGGGAATGGCCTTCAGCCCCATCCGCGCAAAGGTGCGAAGATACGCAACGAACATGCGTGCGTAGGAATGTTGCGCGCCAGCCTGGTCGAGATCGAAGGAGTATGCGTCCTTCATCAGGAACTCGCGCGAACGCATAACGCCGAAGCGCGGGCGCACCTCGTCGCGGAACTTCCACTGGATATGGTAGAGATTGAGCGGCAGATCCTTGTACGAGCGCACGTAGGCGCGGAAGACCTCCGTCACCATCTCCTCGTTGGTCGGACCGAAGAGCATTTCGCGCTCGTGCCGATCCTTTATGCGCAGCATCTCCTTGCCGTAGTCGTCATATCGGCCGCTCTCGCGCCAGAGGTCCGCCGACTGGATCGTCGGCATGAGCATCTCGATCGCGCCGGCGCGATTCTGCTCCTCCCGGATGATGGCGTTGATCTTGTTCAGCACACGCAAGCCGAGCGGCAGCCATGCGTATATGCCTGCCGACTCCTGGCGCAGCATTCCGGCGCGCAACATGAGCCTGTGCGAGACAATTTCTGCCTCTTTGGGCGTTTCGCGGAGAATCGGAAGAAAATACCGGGAAAGACGCATCGGACAACAACCTGATCAGCAAGCGCAGGAATGGAATCGCGCGCGCACCGCGCGACGTTCGCTTATGCCTTCGGCCCGGGCCAAACGCAAAGCACGGCAGCGAATCTGCCAAGCTTATTGCGGGCCGCGCCCCTCGACGGGAGCCTCCACCATGTTCCAGATTTTGGCAAAGCGGCGCCGCATGGCGGAACAGATTGCGGATTTCAGGACGCAATGTGCCGCATTGCGGAACGATTATGGCGTTCCGCCGGGAAAACCGGAAATCACTGAAAGGCAGGTGACAAAAGTCAAATTTGTGGCTAGTTTTCGCTCGCCTTACTGAAAGGAGGCCGCCGCCGGAAACGGCGAGCGTCATTGTCCAAGTCGCGGGAGGAAAGTTTCGGACACGTCGGGCCACCCGACATGCGACGTCCCCCGTGGGAAAGATCGCGGCCGAGATTTTGTCGACTTCTACTGAAGGGCGGGGCTGGACCCGCCTTTTCTTTTGCCTGAACTCCTGCCGAGGCGGCCGCCTGCATCACTACTTCAAGCACGATCTATGCCAGCTTACGCAAGCGAAGCGGCGCCGGATCATATCCCCGTTGGCACGCCCTGTTCGCCCCGCAGCCAGTCGCCTTTCGTGCGCGCATGGAAGTCTTCAAAGCCTCCCTCGCGGATCGCCTGGCGCATACCGGCCATCAACTCCTGATAATAGGCGAGATTTGCCCAAGTGAGCAGCATCATGCCGAGGATTTCGCCCGCCTTGACCAGGTGGTGCAGGTAAGCGCGCGAATAGTCACGCGCCGCCGGGCAGGTGGATTGCGGATCGAGCGGGCGCGGATCGTCCGCCCAGCGCGCATTTCGCAGATTGACGCGGCCATACCGCGTGTAGGCGAGGCCATGGCGGCCCGCGCGGGTCGGCATGACGCAATCGAACATATCGATGCCGCGCCTCACGCTTTCGATGAGATCGTCCGGAGATCCGACGCCCATCAGGTAGCGGGGCCGCTCCCGCGGCAGATGAGGCAGCGTCGTCTCGATCATCTCCAGCATGACGGACTGGGGCTCGCCAACCGCCAGCCCGCCCACGGCGTAACCATTGAATTCCATGTCGGCGAGCGCCCTGGCGCTCTCGATCCTAAGCGCGGGCGCCCCGCCCCCCTGCACGATGCCGAAGATCGCCCTGCCCGCCTCTTCACGGAAGGCCTTGCGGGACCGTTCCGCCCAGCGCAGCGACAGTCGCATGGCGCGCTCCACCTCCGCGTCGGACGCGGGCAGCTTTACGCATTCGTCAAACTGCATCTGGATGTCTGACCCGAGCAGATGCTGAATTTCCATCGAACGCTCCGGCGTGAGTTCGTGCCGGGAGCCGTCGATGTGTGACTGAAAAACGACGCCGTTCTCGTCGAGCTTGCGCAATTGCGCCAGCGACATGACCTGGAAGCCGCCAGAATCCGTGAGGATCGGATACGGCCAGTTCATGAACTTGTGCAGGCCGCCCAGCGCCGCCACCCGCTCTGCGCCGGGACGCAGCATCAGGTGATAGACGTTGCCAAGCACGATGTCCGCGCCAAGCGACTTCACCTGTTCCGGATACATTGCCTTCACGGTCGCCGCCGTGCCGACGGGCATGAAGGCGGGCGTGCGCACGGCGCCTCGCGGCATCGAGATCATGCCAAGCCGGGCTGCGCCGTCTGTCTTCTCGACGGTGAAGGAGAATTCGTTCGTCACGGACGCGCTCCTTTCGCGGACGGTGCGAGCGAGAGCAGGCACGCGTCGCCGTAGGAATAGAAACGATAATCGGTCGCTATGGCATGCGAATAGGCGTCGCGCATCAAATCGAGCCCGCTGAACGCGGAGACGAGCATGAAAAGCGTCGACTTCGGTAGGTGGAAGTTCGTGAGGAGCATGTCGACCCCGCGAAACCTGTAGCCGGGCGTGATGAAGATAGACGTGTCCCTCGCGACAGGATGAATGACGCCGCGCTCATCCGCCGCAGTCTCCAGAATGCGCAGGCTCGTCGTGCCGACGGCGACGATGCGGCCCCCGCTCAAGCGCGCTGCATTCAGGCGAGCCGCAGTTTCCGGCGTGATGACGCCAAACTCGGCATGCATCCGATGCTTGTCCGTATCCTCCGCCTTGACGGGCAGGAACGTGCCGGCCCCGACGTGCAGCGTGACCCTGGCGAACGAAGCGCCCATCGCCTCGATGCGGCGCACAAGGTCGGGCGTGAAATGCAGACCAGCCGTCGGCGCCGCGACAGCGCCCGGCTTGTCGGCGAAGAGCGTCTGGTAGTCCGTCTCGTCGCGCGAATCCTCGGGCCGCTTCGAGGCGATGTAGGGCGGCAGCGGCATGTGGCCGATGCGCACGATCGCCTCGTCGAGAGCGGGACCGGAGAAGGAAAACGCGAGCAGCACTTCGCCGTCTTCCCCCTTCTCCACCACCTCCGCATCGAGCGAGCCGAGCAGGCACGCCATGCTCTCCGAAGCCTCGCCGAATCGGATACGTTCCCCGACCCTCAACTTCTTCGCCGGCCGGACGAACGCGCGCCAGCGGTCCTCGCCCTCGCGCTTGTGCAATGTGGCCTCGATGCGCGCAACTGCGTCCCCGCGCACGCGAACGCCCGACAACCGGGCCGGAATGACGCGCGTGTCGTTGACGACGACAACGTCGTTGGCCCGCAGCAGGTCCGGCAGATCGCGCACCAGACGGTCGGCCATCAGCGGCTCCGCCTCCGGCGTGACGACAAGCAGACGCGCGCTGTCCCTCGGCTCGGCTGGACGAAGCGCGATCCGGTCTTCAGGCAGTTCGAAATCGAAGAGCGAGACGAGCATTGCGGCGCCCTGCGCAGCCCCTTCAAGCAAAATCCGCCCGGCGCGAACCGGGCGGATCGAATAATTCGAGGAAGCCCGGTCAGCTCAGCTTGGCGGAGATGATCTTGTCGGGGCTCTGCACGGGTTCCCCGCGCTTGATCTTGTCCACGTTCTCCATTCCCGAGACGACCTCGCCCCAAACCGTGTACTGCCGGTCGAGGAAGCGCGCGTCAGCGAAGCAAATGAAGAACTGCGAATTGGCGGAGTCCGGATTGGCGGCGCGCGCCATCGACACCGTTCCGCGCACGTGGGGAGCGGTATTGAACTCCTGCTTAAGGTTGGGATACTGCGAGCCGCCGGTGCCGGTGCCGTGGGGACAACCGGTCTGAGCCATGAAGCCGTCGATCACGCGATGGAAGACGATCCCGTCATAGAAGCCCTCGCCGACGAGCTTCTTGATGTGCGCGACATGGTTGGGGGCGAGATCCGGACGCATGCGGATCACGACCGGGCCTTGCGTCGTCTCCAGCGTCAGCGTGTTGCCTTGATCGGACATTTGAACTCCTTCTGTGCGCGTGAGGCTGTCCTCACGGACGCGCCGCGCCGGGCGCTATGAACCGGAACGCGAACGGCCGACCGGCAATAGCCGACCCGAGGTCCGCGGTAAACCTGAGCGGCAGACAGCGGGCGAACGCCTCATCCACCGAACGCGTCACGGCGGCGCGGTCAACGCCCGCCCCGGGCTTCACATAGGTCACTCGGGGCGTCCCGATAACCGCACCCTTCTGGCTGAATGCAACGCGAATCGAAACTTCGCTTTCGGGCGCCGGAGGTTGCCAGCAGGCCGCGAGGTGTTCGCCGACCTGGCGCGGGCGACTCAAGACGTCCGTCGCCATGGCAAGCCCGGCGCGCTCGATGGTCATGGTGAAGCCCTGTGGCAGCGAACCTTGCGGGTGCGGAGTCTGCCCCCGTGGAAAAGGCGCCGGCACGGGCGTCTGGCGATCCGGAACCGGATCGGGCCGCAGGGGTCCGGGATAAAGCCGATCCAGTGGGTCGACTGGTCCCGGCGGCAACTGGAACGGCGGATTGTTTGGGTCGATGTAGGGCGGAATTTGCCCGGGCGTGTGCGGGATCTGCTGCGCGCAAACGGCGCCAGCGCAGAACGCCGCCGCCGAGGAGAGGAAGAGGCGCGCGAGCGCCTCCACTACTTCGCCATGCGTACGCTGATCATGCGATCGGGGCCGGTGACCGTGCCCGAGCCGGGCGCGCCGCGCTTGACCTTGTCGATGGCGGCCATGCCGTCGACAACCTGTCCGACCACCGTGTACTGGCCGCGCAGGCCGGCACAGCCGGTGTCATTGAAGCAGATGAAGAACTGCGAATTCGCCGAATTCGGGTCCTGCGCGCGGGCCATACCGACCGTCCCGCGCACGAACGGCGTCTGCGTGAATTCAGCCGGGATGTTCGGCAGATCGGAACGCCCCGTGCCGGTTCCGGTCGGGTCGCCGGTCTGCGCCATGAAGCCGTCGATCACGCGATGAAAGACGATGCCGTTGTAAAATCCCTTTTGCACCAGCGCCTTGATCTGCGCGACATGGCGGGGCGCCAGATCGGGCCGCAGCCGGATCGTGACATTGCCGTCCTTCGTCTGGATGATCATCGTGTTTTCGGGATCAGCCGCAGGCTGCTGGGCCTGCGCGCCGGCGGAGGCTGCGAAGACGGAAGCGGCGAGCGCGAGCCCGGCGAAGATGCGTCGGAAGGCGTTCATGCGTATTGACCTCTGGCTTGGTTGATCAAACCCCCGCCGCCTCACATCGGCGGCGAGCGGAATTTCTTTCGCAGCGCGGTTGCGGCCGCATGGGGGGCAAATGACGTAACGTCGCCGTGCATCGACGCGATCTGGCGCACCAATGTTCCAGTAATGTGGCGAACCTCTGGCGAAGCCGGCAGAAACACGGTCTGAACCTCCGGCGCCATCGCGCGGTTCATGCCCGCCATCTGCATCTCGTAGTCGAAATCCGTCGCATCGCGGAGTCCGCGCAGAAGGAGCGTCGCGCCATGGTCGCGCGCGGCCTTCACGGCAAGCCCGTCGAAAGTCGCCACCTCGATCTCGCAGCCTGTCTCATGGGCGATGTCCCGCGTCGCGGCCTGGATGAGTTCCGTCTTTTCGCCCAGAGCGAACAGCGGCGACTTGCCGGGATGAACGCCTATCGCCACGACGATGCGCCCACAGAAGAACGCAGCCGACTTAAGCACATCGACGTGGCCGTTCGTGATGGGATCGAAGGATCCGGCGTAGAAACCGACGGGACGTTTCATGCGCCAAACTCTAGCGGCTTGGGCGGCAGGGTCAAACGATGCCCGCGGCGGCGCGGCCTGAACCTAGCGGCGCCTTATTCGGGCGCCGCCTCCGATGAGCCGCCTCCGCTGCTCTCGTCCGAACCGTTCTGGTCACCGTTTTCGTCCTCTGTGATGCGCTCGACCGACACGACCTTCTCGTCCTCGGCCGTGCGGAACACGATGACGCCCTGGGTCGACCGTCCGGCAACGCGAATTCCGTTGACCGGGCAGCGGATGAGCTGGCCGCCGTCGGTCACGAGCATCAACTGGTCCGTCTCATCGACCGGGAACGAGGCGACCAGCTTGCCGTTGCGCGCGTTGACCGCCATCGCCGCGATGCCTTTGCCCCCGCGGCCAGACACGCGATACTCGTAAGAGGACGTGCGCTTGCCGTAGCCGCGCTCCGAGATCGTCAGAATTTCCTGCTCGGCGGCCGACATCTGAGCGTAACGCTCGGACGAGATGGTCGCGTCCGCGGACGCCTCCTCGGCGGCATCCGCCGGCTCCACTGGCCCATCGGAAGCCTCCACTTCGCCTGCAACGGCGCGGCGCATCTTCAGAAAGGCAGACCGCTCATCGGCCGTCGCCTCCATGTGCCGCAGGATCGCGAGCGAGATCACCCGGTCGCCGTCCGCCATATTGATGCCGCGCACGCCCATGGAATCGCGGCCCTTGAACACGCGCACCTCGTCGCGGATCTGGAAGCGGATGCACTGGCCGTTGGCGGTGGTGAGCAGGACGTCGTCCTCCTCCGTGCACATCTGCACGTCGACGATCGCCTCGCCCTCATCGAGCTTCATGGCGATCTTGCCGTTGCGGTTCACCTGCGTGAAGTCCGAGAGCTTGTTGCGGCGGACGGTGCCGCGCGTCGTCGCGAACATCACGTCGAGGCCTTCCCACTGCGCCTCGTCCTCCGGCAGCGCGAGGATGCTGGTGACGCGCTCTCCGTCCTCGAGGTTGGTGAGAATGTTCTTGAGGTATTTGCCAAGGGCCTGCGGCGCCGCCAGCGGCAGCCGCCACACCTTCTCCTTGTACACATAGCCGCTCGACGTGAAAAACAGGAGCGGCTGATGCGTATTGGCCACGAACAGGCGCGCGACGAAATCCTCTTCGCGCGTCTGCATGCCCGAGCGGCCCTTGCCGCCGCGTCGCTGCGCGCGATAGGTCGAAAGCGGCACGCGCTTGACGTATCCGTTGTGGGACACGGTGACCACCATGTCCTCGCGCTGGATGAGGTCTTCGTCGTCGAGATCGGCGTCGCTGTCGAGAATCACCGTGCGGCGCGGCGTGGCGAAATTCGCCTTCACCTCTTCAAGCTCGCTGCGGATGATGCCCATGACGCGGGCGCGCGAACGCAGGATGTCGAGGTAGTCCGCGATCTCCGCCGCGTACTTGTTCAAAGCTTCGGAAATTTCCTCGCGCCCCAGCGCAGTGAGCCGCTGCAGGCGGAGTTCAAGAATGGCGCGCGCCTGCGTCTCGGAAAGACGGTAGGTGCCGTCCTCCTTCATCTTGTGGCGCGGATCGTCGATCAGCGCGATGAGCGGCGCCATGTCGCGCGCAGGCCAGTCGCGTTCCATCAGCGCGGCGCGCGCAGTCGCCGTATCGGGCGACGTGCGGATCAGGCGGATCACCTCGTCGATATTGGCGACGGCGATGGCGAGGCCGACCTGCACGTGGGCGCTGTCTCGCGCCTTGCCGAGCAGATACTTGGTGCGGCGCGTGACGACTTCCTCGCGGAAATCGAGAAAGGCGACGAGGAAATCCTTGAGGTTCAGCGTCTCGGGACGCCCGCCGTTCAGCGCGATCATGTTCGCGCCGAACGTCGACTGAAGCTGCGTGTAACGCCAGAGCTGGTTCAACACAACGTCGGCGACTGCGTCGCGCTTGATCTCTATGACGATGCGCATGCCGTCGCGATCGGACTCGTCGCGCAGGTCAGAAATCCCCTCTATGCGCTTTTCGCGCACGAGCTCGGCGATCTTCTCGATCAGGCTGGTCTTGTTGACCTGGTACGGAATCTCCGTGACGATCAGGGCCTCGCGGTCCCGGCGCATTTGCTCGACGCCGACCTTGGCGCGCATGAGGATGGAACCACGCCCGGTGCGATACGCGAGGCGTATGCCGCCGCGCCCGAGAATCGAGCCGCCCGTCGGAAAATCGGGCCCCGGCACGATCTCGGTCAGTTCCTCGATGGTCAGCTCCGGGCGCTCCATCAGCGCGAAAACCGCGTCGATGATCTCGCCAAGATTGTGCGGCGGGATGTTCGTCGCCATGCCGACCGCGATGCCGCCGGCGCCGTTGACGAGCAGGTTCGGATACTTCGCCGGAAGGACGGACGGTTCGTCGAATTCGCCGGAATAGTTCGGCGTGAAATCGACGGTCTCCTTGTCGAGGTCGTCGAGAAGCGGTATTGCCGCGCGGGCGAGACGCGCCTCCGTGTAGCGTTCGGCTGCCGCCTTGTCGCCATCCACCGAGCCGAAATTGCCCTGCCCGTCGATCAGCGGCAGACGCATCGAGAACGGCTGCGCAAGGCGCACCAGCGCGTCGTAGATCGCGAGGTTTCCGTGCGGATGGTATTTACCCATCGTGTCGCCGGTCACGCGCGCCGACTTCTTGTGCGGCTTGTCCGGCGTGAAACCGTTCTCGTACATCGTGTAGAGAATGCGCCGATGCACGGGCTTGAGACCGTCGCGAACGTCCGGCAAGGCGCGGCTCACGATCACGCTCATCGCGTAATCGAGATAGCTGCGCTTCATCTCGTCGACGATCGAAACCGGCTTGATTTCGGAGCCCGACGGATCGGGATTTTCGGGGTTGTTTTCGTCGGCCAAGAAGGCGGATTCCTTGCGGGAAAAAGGGTCGCCGCCTGTCTAACCGATTCCCGCCCCCCGCGCCAGCAATAACGCGGGTCTCGCCCTACATGGAAGATGCTGATTTTTCAACATTTTCCAAAGCGCTGCGCCAAGGCTGCGCGGGGTCGCGGCGATGCGGCTGAAAAGGCCTCGAAAACCCGCCCTCAGAAGGGGATATCGTCGTCGATCGGCGCGCTCGAGCGGCCGCCGCCAACCGCCGCCGGACGCCGCTCGGGAGCGCGCTCCATGGGCGAGGTCCGGCCGAATCCGCCGCCCTCGGAGCCACCGCCGTAACCACCCTCTTCACCGCCGCGGCCACGGCTGTCGAGGAGAGTGAGTTCGCCCCGGAAACGCTGCAGGACGACTTCCGTCACCTTGCGCTGGTTGCCGTCCTTGTCGGTGTATTCGCGCGTCTGCAACTGGCCCTCGATGTAAACCTTCGAGCCCTTCTTGCAGTACTGCTCCGCGATCTTGCCAAGGTTCTCATTGAAAATCACGATGTTGTGCCACTCGGTGCGGTCCCGGCGCTCGCCGCTCGCCTTGTCGCGCCAGGATTCGGTGGTTGCGAGCGAGAAGTTCACCACCGCGTCGCCGCTGTTCATCCGGCGCACTTCCGGATCGCGGCCCAGGTTGCCGACGAGAATGACCTTGTTGACGCTGCCTGACATGTCCGATCTCCAAAACCGCCGCAGCGGACCAATTCATGCGGCACACTAGCCCGCGCCGCGCCTGCTTTCGAACGCGCCAGCGACCACAATGGCGCTTTTCCACCGCTTTTGCGGCAAGCCCGGCGCTGGCGGACGCCGCAAAACTGTTCTATCTTTGTTCTTATCATGAACGCTCTGCCCCTTGCAAGAAGCCCCAAGCACGCCTCGCGTTCCGCGACGACGCCCCCCATATCCGGTGGACATCGGGCGCCGGTACAATTCGCCGCCTGTGAAAGCACCGCGGAAGGCCCTAGTTTTCCACCGAACTCCCCAAGCGAAACCGGACACCATGCCCGCGAAGCCTAAGAAGGGCGCTGCGCCCGAAACCGCCGTTTCCCGCGCAGCCAACCCTGCGCCGCCCCTGCCGTTCCCCGACCAGCGGTCCATCGTCATCCGCGGCGCGCGCGAGCACAACCTCAAGAACGTCGACCTGACGATTCCGCGCGACAAGCTCGTCGTGTTCACGGGACTTTCCGGTTCGGGCAAGTCGTCGCTCGCCTTCGACACGATTTACGCCGAAGGCCAGCGACGCTACGTCGAGTCCCTGTCTGCCTACGCGCGTCAATTCCTGGAGATGATGCAGAAGCCGGACGTGGACCAGATCGACGGGCTGTCGCCGGCCATCTCCATCGAACAGAAGACGACGTCGAAGAACCCGCGCTCCACCGTCGGCACGGTCACGGAAATCTACGACTACATGCGCCTGCTCTGGGCGCGCGTGGGCGTGCCCTTTTCCCCCGCCACGGGCCTGCCGATTGAAAGCCAGACGGTCAGCCAGATGGTCGATCGCGTGCTCGCGCTCCCGGAGAAAACGCGGCTCTATCTCCTCGCGCCCGTGGTGCGCGGCCGCAAGGGCGAGTACCGCAAGGAAATCGCCGAGTACATGAAGAAGGGGTTCCAGCGGCTCAAGATCGACGGAACCTATTACGAAATTGCCGACGCGCCGGCGCTCGACAAGAAGTTCAAGCACGACATCGACGTGGTGGTGGACCGCATCGTCGTGCGCGCCGACATCGCCGCGCGATTGTCCGAATCCTTCGAGACAGCGCTCGATCTCGCCGACGGCATCGCGATCGTCGAATACGCAGACGAGAAGGACGAGAAGGGCCAGCCGAAGCGCATCCTGTTCTCGTCGAAGTTCGCCTGCCCCGTCTCGGGTTTCACGATTCCGGAGGTCGAGCCGCGCCTGTTCTCGTTCAACAATCCCTTCGGCGCCTGCCCGACCTGCGGCGGCCTCGGATTCGAACAGAAGATCGATCCGGAAATGGTCATTCCCGACCCCAAGACGACATTGCGCAAGGGCGCTGTCGCGCCATGGGCGAAGTCGTCTTCACCCTATTACCTGCAAACGCTCGAGGCGCTCGGCAGGCATTACAAGTTCCGGCTCGATACGCCATGGCAGGAGCTGCCGAAGAAGGCGCGGGACGCCATCCTGTTCGGCTCGGGCGATGAGGAAATCCGCTTCTCCTACGATGACGGGCTCCGCGCCTATCAGGTGAAGAAGCCGTTCGAAGGCGTCGTCAACAATCTCGAACGCCGCTACCTTGAAACGGAAAGCGAGTGGGCGCGCGAGGAAATCTCCCGCTTCATGTCGGACACCCCCTGCGCGGCTTGCGGCGGCCACCGACTGAAGCCGGAGGCGCTGGCGGTAAAGATCGACGCTCGCCATATCGGCGAGATTTCCTGCATGTCCGTAAAGCAGGCTGTCGACTGGGCGACGAACCTGCCGAAGCGGCTGGACAAGAAGAAGAACGAGATCGCGGGCCGCATCCTGAAGGAGATCCGCGAGCGTCTCGTCTTCCTGATGGACGTGGGCCTCGATTATCTCACGCTCGCGCGCGCGGCCGGCACGCTGTCGGGCGGCGAAAGCCAGCGCATTCGCCTCGCCTCGCAGATCGGATCGGGCCTGACCGGCGTGCTTTACGTGCTCGACGAGCCTTCCATCGGGCTGCACCAGCGCGACAACGCGCGCCTGCTCGACACGCTGCGCCGACTGCGCGACCTGGGCAACACGGTGATCGTCGTCGAGCATGACGAGGACGCAATCCTCACCGCCGACTACGTTGTGGACGTGGGGCCCGGCGCGGGAATCCACGGCGGGCGCATCGTGTCGGAGGGGAAGCCGTCGCACATTCTCGCCGATCCGAATTCGCTGACCGGCGATTATCTTTCCGGCCGCAAGTCGGTGATGACGCCGAAGGCGCGGCGCAAGGCGCAGCCCAACCGCAAGCTGAGAATCGTCGGCGCCAAGGGCAACAATCTGAAGAACGTGACCGCGGAAATTCCGCTCGGCACGTTCACCTGCGTGACGGGCGTTTCAGGCGGCGGCAAGTCCACGCTCGTCATCGACACGCTCTACAAGGCCGTGGCGCGGCGGCTCAACGGCGCGATGGAGCATCCGGCCTCGCACGAGAAGCTCGAAGGGCTGGAGCACCTCGACAAGGTGATCGACATCGACCAGTCGCCCATCGGCCGCACGCCGCGCTCCAATCCGGCGACCTACACCGGCGCGTTCACGCCGATCCGCGAGTGGTTTGCGCAATTGCCGGAAGCGAAAGCGCGCGGCTATCAGCCGGGCCGCTTCTCCTTCAACGTGAAGGGCGGGCGCTGCGAAGCGTGCCAGGGCGACGGCGTCATCAAGATCGAGATGCACTTCCTGCCGGACGTCTATGTCACCTGCGACGTCTGCAAGGGCAAGAGGTACGACCGCGAAACGCTCGAAGTGAAGTATCGCGACAAGTCCATTGCGGATGTGCTCGACATGACGGTCGAGGAAGCGCGCGAACTCTTCAAGGCCGTGCCGATCATTCGCGACAAGATGGATACGCTGAAGCGGGTCGGGCTCGACTACATCAAGGTCGGGCAGCAGGCGACCACCCTTTCGGGCGGCGAAGCGCAGCGCGTGAAGCTGTCCAAGGAACTGTCGCGCCGATCAACAGGGCGCACGCTCTACATCCTCGACGAACCAACGACGGGCCTGCACTTCCACGATGTCAAGAAACTGCTCGAAGTGCTGCACGAACTCGTCGAACAGGGCAATTCGGTCGTGGTGATCGAGCACAATCTAGAAGTCATCAAGACGGCGGACTGGATCATCGACCTCGGCCCGGAGGGTGGCGATGGCGGGGGCGAGATCGTCGCGGCGGGCACGCCCGAGGACATCGTCAAGAATCCGCGTTCGCACACGGGCAGGTTCCTCAAGGAAGTGCTGGCGCGCAGGCCCGCGCCTGTCGAGGAGAAACCCACGCGCGTGAAGGGGCGCGCGGCTGCGGAGTGATGCCCCTTCTCCCGCACGGGGGAGAAGGGGAACGCGCTTTCGCTACTCCGCCGCCTGACGTTGCCGCATACCGTCGTTGGCCGCCATGCCAGGACGCAGCACGACCTTGACGCAGCCATCCTGCTTGTCGCGGAACGTCTCGTAGAACTGTGGCCCAGCTTCCAGCGGCGCCTCGTGCGTGATGATGTAGGTCGGGTCGATCTCGCCTTCCTGCACCCGGCGCAGCAGGTCGTCCGTCCAGCGGTTCACATGCGTCTGCCCGGCGCGAACCGTCAGTCCCTTGTTCATGAGCGGACCGAAGGGAATCTTGTCGACGACGCCGCCATAGACGCCTGGTACGGAGAGAATGCCGGCCGGTCTGCACACGTAAATCATTTCACGCAGCACGTGCGCGCGGTCGCTCTCGAGCATCATCGCCTGCTTGGCGCGATCGTACATGGCGTCCCAGGTGGAGTTTGCATGCGCCTCCATGCCGACTGCGTCGATGCATTTCTCCGGCCCCTTGCCGCGCGTCAATTCGTTCAGGCGCTCCACCACGCCTTCATTGTCGAAGTTAATGGCGATGGCCCCCTGCCGGGCCGCCATCTCAAGCCGTTCCGGCACGTTGTCGATGACCACGACCTGCTTTGCGCCGAGGATCATCGCCGACTTGGCCGCAAACTGGCCGACCGGTCCCGCGCCCCAGACGGCCACTGTGTCCGTCGGCTCGATATCGCATTGCTTCGCCGCCTGCCAGCCGGTCGGCAGGATGTCGCCTAGGAACAGCACCTGATCGTCGGTCAGACCGTCCGGAATCTTCACCGGCGCAATGTCCGCGTAGGGCACGCGCACATACTCAGCCTGACCGCCGGGGAAGCCGCCTGTCAGGTGGGTGTAGCCGAACAGGCCGGCCGTCGTGTGGCCCATCACTTTCTTCGCCAGCGCACCGTTGCGGTTGGTGCGTTCGCAGACGGAAAAATTGGACCGCTTGCACTGGTCGCATTCGCCGCAGCAGATCGTGAACGGCACGACCACGCGGTCGCCTACCTTGAGCTTCTTGTTGTCCTTGCCAACCTCGACCACCTCGCCCATGAATTCGTGGCCCACGATGTCGCCGGACTGCATCCCCATCATGAAGCCGTCGTAGAGATGAAGGTCCGAGCCGCAGATGGCGCAGCTTGTCACCTTGACGATGGCGTCGCGGCCCTGCTCGATCTTCGGGTCGGGAACAGACTCGCAGCGAATGTCATGCTTGCCGCGCCAGACGAGAGCTTTCATGGGGTGCCTCCGTTGCTGCTGCGGCAACGGCAGGCGGGCGCGAGGGTTCCGCAGCCCGCCTCTTGCGGCGACAGGCCCTGCCTACGCCGCCTTCTTCACGGCGATGGCGGCGAGATCGCGCATGATGCGCCGCGCGCCTTCAAGCCGAGCGTCCGGATCGTCGAGGTCGCGCACGAAGACGATCTTCATGTCCGGCCTGACCTTTGCTCGGGGCCCCTGCTCCGACACGTAGCGCACAAGCCCGGCCGGATTGGCGAAGGAATTGTCGCGGAAGGTGACGATGACGCCCTTCGGGCCGGCGTCCACCTTTTCGACGTGGGCCTTGCGGCAGAGCGCCTTGACCGAGACAAGCTTGAGTAATTGCTTGACCTCGTCCGGCATCGGGCCGAAGCGGTCGATCATTTCCGCGCCGAAGCTTTCGATCTCCTCGTCGGTTTCGAGCGTCGACAGGCGGCGATACAGGTTCAGCCGGACGCTGAGGTCGTCGACATAGCCCTCCGGGATCGTGACCGGCACGCCAACGGTGATCGAGGGCGACCAGGCTTCCTCCTGCGGCTCCTCGATGCCTGCCTTGAGCGCGACGACCGCCTCCTCCAGCATCTGCTGGTAGAGTTCGTAGCCCACCTCCTTGATGTGGCCGGACTGCTCGTCGCCAAGCAGATTTCCGGCGCCGCGGATGTCAAGATCGTGACTCGCCAGCTGGAAGCCCGCGCCCAGCGTGTCGAGCGACTGAAGCACCTTGAGCCGCTTCTCCGCCTGGGCTGTGAGCGTGCGGTTCACCGGGATCGTGAACAGCGCGTATGCGCGAATCTTCGAGCGCCCCACACGGCCACGCAACTGGTAAAGCTGCGCAAGGCCGAACATGTCGGCGCGATGCACGATCAGGGTGTTGGCAGTAGGAATGTCCAGACCGGATTCCACGATGGCCGTCGCAAGCAGCACGTCGTACTTGCCGTCGTAGAAGGCCGACATGCGTTCCTCGAGATCGGTCGCCGACATTTGTCCATGCGCCGTGATGAACTTCACTTCCGGCACTGACTGGCGAAGGAAGGCCGCCGCCTCGTCCAGATCCTCGATGCGCGGGCAAACATAGAAACTCTGCCCCCCGCGATAGCGTTCGCGCAGCAGCGCCTCGCGCACGAGCAATTCGTCGAACGGCATGATCGACGTGCGCACCGCCAGGCGGTCGACCGGCGGCGTCGCGATGATCGACAGTTCACGCACGCCAGTCATGGCGAGTTGCAACGTGCGAGGAATGGGCGTCGCGGACAACGTCAGCACATGCACTTCCGCGCGCATTTCCTTAAGGCGTTCCTTGTGGGAGACGCCGAAGTGCTGCTCCTCATCGATGATGACAAGGCCGAGATCGCGGAACGTCACCGTCTTGCCGAGCACGGCGTGCGTGCCGACGACGATGTCGACGGAGCCGTCCGCGAGCCCCTTCTTCGTCTCGCGCTGATCCGCGGCGCCGACCATGCGCGACAATTGCCGCACTTTCAGCGGCAGACCGGCGAAGCGCTGCGCAAAGGTCTTGTAATGCTGGCGCGCGAGCAGCGTCGTCGGCACGACGACAGCGACCTGCTTGCCGTTGATCGCGGCGGCAAAGGCGGCGCGCAACGCCACCTCCGTCTTGCCGAAGCCGACGTCGCCGCACACGACGCGATCCATCGGCCGGCCGGCGGCGAGGTCGTCGAGCGTCGCGTCGATGGCGTTCTGCTGATCGTCGGTTTCGTCGAAGGGAAACCGCGCGCAGAATTCGTCGTAGAGTCCGTCCGGCGGCAGCAACCGCGGCGCCTCGCGCAATTGCCGTGCGGCGGCGATGCGGATGAGTTCGTGCGCCATCTCGCGGATGCGCTTCTTCATCCGCGCCTTGCGCGTCTGCCAGCCGAGCCCCCCGAGCTTGTCGAGCGGCACCTCGGTGTCTTCCGAGCCGTAGCGCGAAAGCAGCTCGATGTTCTCGACGGGCAAGAAGAGCTTGGCGCCCTCGGCATAGTGAATTTCCAGGCAATCGTGCGGCGCGCCCGCCGCCTCGATCGCCTTCAGGCCCATGAAACGCCCGATGCCATGATCCACATGCACGACGAGATCGCCCGCCGTAAGGGAAGCGACCTCGCTGAGGAATTCCTGCGGCCGCTTCGTGCGCTTGCGGCCGCGAATGAGACGGTCGCCGAGGATGTCCTGCTCGCCAATGACCGCAAGATCTTCGGTCTCGAAACCCTGCTCCACCGGCAGGACCGCCAGCGTCACCTCGTTGCGGGGAAAGGCGAGCGCGACGGAGAGCGCGTTGACGGATCTTGCGCCCTTCAGCCCGTGCTCCGCGAGAACGCTTGAAAGGCGCTCGCGGGAGCCGTCCGAGAAACCGGCCACGATAACGCGCTTGCGCTGGCCCTGAAGGTCGCGGATGTGCGCGACAGCCGCTTCGAAGACATTCAGCGTTTCGTCGTTTCGCTCGGCGGCGAAGCTGCGCCCAGCCCGCGCGCCGCAATCAACGACCGTGGACCCGTCCGCGGGACCGTCGAAGAGCGTCAGCCTCGCGACCGGCGCACGGCCGATCCGCTCGCGCCATTCGTCTGGTTTGAGGTAGAGCGCTTCCGGGGGAAGCGGCTTGTAGTTGGGGGCGGTGGGATCGGCCTCCTGCCGCTCCTTGCGCGCGTCGTAATAATCCTGAATCTCTCCGAGGCGTTCGCCCACGGCGTCGTCAGCCAGCGAATCCAGCAGCAGGGGCGCGTCGCCCAGAAACTCGAACAGCGTGTCGGCGCCGCCGTAGTAAAGCGGCAGCCAGTGCTCCATTCCCGCATGACGGCGTCCCTCGCTCACCGCTTCATAAAGCGAATCGCCGCGCGTCTGGGCGCCGAAGGCGGCGACGTAGCCCTGCCGGAAGCGGCGGATCGTGTCCGTCGTCAGCTGAACCTCGCTCATGGGAACGAGATCGAGCGCGCGCATCTGAGCGGTCGTGCGCTGCGTCTCCGGATCGAAGGCGCGGATCGACTCGAGCGTGTCGCCGAAGAAGTCGAGACGCAGCGGCGCGGGCATACCCGGCGGAAACAGATCGAGGATACCGCCGCGCACGGCGTACTCGCCGGTGTCACGCACCGTGGACGAACGCAGGTAACCGTTCGTCTCGAGCCATTGCGCCAGCGAGTTCATATCGACCGCGTTGCCTGGCGCGGCGGAGAAACTCTCCGTCTCTATGAACTTGCGGGGCGGCAGGCGCTGCAACAGGGCGTCGACCGTCGTGCAGAGGATGCGAGGCTTGTCGGAAGACGAGCGCGTTCGCGCGATGCGGGCAAGCACCGTCATGCGCCGGGACACAATGCCCGCGTTCGGCGAGGAGCGATCGTAAGGCTGGCAATCCCAGGCGGGAAAATCCAGGACCTCAAGGTCAGGCGCGGTGAAGGCGAGCGCATCCTGGAACATGCGCGAACGCTGCGCGTCGCGCGCCACGTGAACGAGGGCGGCTGCGCCTTCCGCGCCGGCGGCGGCGAGGCCGCGCGTGAGGTCGGCTGCGATGAATGCGTCGAAACCGTCCGGCGCATGGGCGAGCGTCAGCGAAGCGCCTTTCGAGAGGTCGGCGACGGCGCGCTTGAATTCCTTCACGTTCAGTTTTCCGGTGCTTGGAGCTTGCAAAAGCGCAACAACAACATGCGCCGGCGGGAATCCGCCGTCGCTTCGCCGCCTATATAGGCTAACGCCCGATCACGGGAAAGGCGGCCGGGCCGCCGCTCAGCCGTAAATCGGGCCGAGATGGGTGTGGAAGCTCTTCAGCTTTGCGAAGAGCGGCGTATCGTATTCGGAGGGCAGCGGCGCGGCGTCCGTCAGCCATTTGAATATGTCCGGGTCGGGCGCGTCCATCAGGGCCTCAAATGCGTCGAGGTCGGCGTCGGACAAGCCCGCGAGCTGCGCATCGGCGAACTTGCCCATCAGGATATCCATTTCCTTCATGCCGCGATGCCATGCGCGGAAAAGCATGCGCCTGCGGCGAGGGTCGAGGCTGGCGGAGGAGATGGCTGTGGACACGGACTGACTACCTGAAAGGACAAGCGGACGCAGGGTCTATAGCGCAAGCGTCCGCGCTTGTCGCCTTCAGGCTCGCGGCCGGATCAGCTCGAACCACAGGTCGGGGTCTAGACGGAAATCGGCGCAGCGGATGCTGCCCCCGCTGAATTCCAGCCGCACCTTGCCCGAAGCGGCCCGTGCGGGCCCGAAGCCCCAGTTGCGAACGGTGGCGGTCCAGCCATAGAGCACGCCGCCGGCGATCCAGCGCAACCGGTGGGTCTCGAACCCGGTGAACTCGACATTCTCGTGGATCGAACGGGCGAGCGAGCGAACTCCGTCGCGCCCGTTCGCCTCCTCGAGAACGCCGCCCGTCCTCGCGTCGATGACCCGCATCATTCCTGCCGGCGCGAAATAAGCTGAAAGTTCATCGCTTTTCCGCGCCCTGAAGCACGTCAGGAACTCGCTGTGAAGGAGATACCCGTTTGCGCTGCCATCCTGCATATGCCGTTTGAGAAACATGATAATTTCCAATCCGGTGAATCATCGACGCGAGCTGTGTGCTTTACGCGTTGTAACCGCAGCGGTAACAATGGCTCAGCTTGGCGCGGCGCTGGCGCCCGGATATCAACAAGCATGCGCCCGACGGCCCTCAACCCGCTGTTTTCCCCTTCCCGCACGCTGCCAGGCGTGGGCGACAAGACGGGCAAACTCTTCGACAGGCTGCTCGCGCCCCAGGGCGGCGAATCCCGCGTGCTGGATGTCCTGTTCCACCTTCCGCACTCGTCCGTCGATCGGCGCGCAAGGCCGAAGATTCGCGACGCGCAGATCGATCAGGTTGTCACGATAGAAGCGCGGGTTGCGGAGCATTGGCCGCCCCCGCCCCGTTCGCGCGCGCCGTACCGGGTTCTGGTCGAGGACGAGACGGGCGACCTGCTTCTGGTCTTCTTTCTCACGAACCATCAATGGATCGAGAAGATGCTGCCGCTCGGCGCGCGGCGCTGGATCTCGGGCAAGCTCGAACTCTGGGAAGGCCACCTCCAGATGGTTCACCCCGACCGCGTCGTGGACGAGGAAGGGTTGAAGAAGCTGCCGGCGGTGGAGCCGGTGTATGGCCTGACCGACGGGCTCTATCAGCGCAACATCCAGCGCGCCGCGGAGGGCGCGCTGGCCCGCCTGCCGGACCTCGCAGAATGGCTCGACCCGGCGTTTCTCCGCCAGCGGAAGTGGCCGTCTTTCAAGGACGCGCTGCTTGCAGTCCATCACCCGTGCGCGCCGCGCGACATCGAGCCGATGCAGCCAGCGCGCATGCGCCTCGCCTACGACGAGCTGCTCGCCAACCAGTTGGCGCTTGTGATGGTGCGCGCGCGCATGAAGAAGCTCGGCGGGCGAGCCAGCGAGGGCGACGGCCGATTTACGCGGAAGATCGAAGAGGCCCTCCCCTATTCGCTGACGGGAGCGCAGAAGACCGCGCTCGATGAAATCCGCGCCGACCTGTCGAGCGACAAGCGCATGTTGCGGCTCGTGCAGGGTGACGTCGGTTCTGGCAAGACCATCGTCGCGCTTCTCGCAATGGCGCACGTCGCGGAGGCCGGTCGCCAGGCGGCGCTGATGGCGCCGACCGAGATTCTCGCGCGGCAGCATTTCGAAAGACTCACGCCGCTTTGCGAAGCCGCAGGCCTGCGTCTCGCGCTTCTCACCGGTCGCGACAAGGCGGCTGCGCGCAAGACGACTCTGGCCGCACTGGCGGCGGGCGAGATCGACATCGTCGTGGGTACGCACGCGCTCTTTCAGGAGAGCGTTGCTTTTCACGACCTGGGACTTGCAGTGGTCGACGAGCAGCATCGATTCGGGGTGCACCAGCGCCTTGCGCTTGGCGAAAAGGGAGGCGCCGTCGACGTGCTCGTTATGACTGCGACGCCCATCCCCCGCACTCTCGTCCTCACCTACTTCGGCGACATGGACGTTTCCGTCCTGCGGGAGAAGCCGCCGGGCCGCACGCCGATCGATACGCGCGCCATGCCGCTCGAACGCATCGACGAAGTTATCGAAGGGCTAGGCCGCGCCGTCGCGGGCGGCGCGCGCGCCTACTGGGTCTGCCCGCTGGTCGATGAGAACGAGGACCTCGACGTCGCCGCCGCGACGGAACGGGCCGAGACGCTGCGCCAGTTTTTTGGCGACAAGGTCGGGCTGGTCCACGGCAAGATGAAGGGCGCGGACAAGGACGCCGCCATGGAGGCGTTCCAGCGCGGCGACACGCGGATTCTCGCCGCGACAACCGTCATAGAGGTCGGCGTAGACGTGCCGGAAGCCACCGTCATGGCGATCGAACACGCGGAGCGTTTCGGTCTCGCGCAATTGCACCAGTTGCGCGGACGCGTCGGGCGGGGTGGCGCGAAATCGACCTGCCTGCTGCTCTACAAGACGCCGCTTGGCGAGGTGGCGCGGTCGCGAATCGAGATCATGCGCGAGACCGAGGATGGATTTCGCATTGCGGAGGAAGACCTGCGGCTGCGCGGCGAAGGCGAGGTGTTGGGCTCGCGCCAATCAGGGACGCCGGGCTTTCGTCTTGCGGTCATTGAACTTCACGCCGAACTGCTCGCGGCCGCGCGCGACGACGCGCTGCTGATCCACGCGCGCGACCCCGGCCTAACGAGTGAGCGCGGGGCCGCACTGCGCAACCTGCTCTATCTGTTCGGACGCGACGAAGCCGTCAGGCTGCTGCGGGCGGGTTGAGCCCACGCCGTTCCGATTTCGCCGCTTTCGCGAGTTCAGTCAGGCGCTGCTGCGTTTCCGGCTGTATCAGGCCGGCGGACATGATGAGTTTCGCGGCTTCGTCGGGCGTCAGCGGCACTTCAATGACTTCTGTCGCAGGCAGGTAGAAATAGAAGCCGGTCGTGGGGTTGGGAGTGCAAGGCAGAAACACGGACATATGTTCGACGGCCGGCAGGTTCTCAGCGACGACGCTGGATGGCGGCGCCGAGATGAAGACGATGGACCACATGCCCGGTTGCGGAAATTGCACCAGGCCGACCCGGCGGAAGCCCGTGCCGGTCTGCGAGAACACGGTTTCGAATATCTGCTTGAGGCTCTTGTAGATGCTGCGGACCACAGGCATCCGGTCGAGGATGCGCTCGCCCAGTTTCAGGAGCGAGCGCCCTGCCAGGTTGGCGGTGAGGAAGCCCAGCATGGTCAGGCCGATGAAGGCGAGAATGACGCCCACGCCCGGCACGTTCATCGGCAGGTAGTGATCCGGCCACCAGCTCACCGGAACGAGCGGTTTTACCCAGCCGTCGACAAGGGAAATGAACCACCAGACGATCCAAGCCGTCAGGGCCAGCGGGCCGGCCACGATGACGCCGGTGAGAAACCATGTCCGGATGCCCGATCCGAAGGTGTGATGGCGCGCATGCGCATCAGGCGGGAGAACGGGAGGCTGGTTCATGACGGGTTCAGGTTCCCTGCCCGATACTCGGGACGTTCAAGGGTGGAACATGGCGCGCCGCGCGGCGGCAAGCAAGACGCCCGCGACGAAGCAAGACGGGCGCCTATTGCGAAGGCGCCGGTATGGAAGTTTTTCTTTTAATGGCGCTCCCGCAAAGATAAGGTTCCGAAGCTGCGCCGAAGGCCAAGACTGAGCAAACCTGCGGCAATTTCAGGGAGAAACATGTCCGATCCGGCATCCCAGGGGTCAGCGGCGGCCTCGCCCCCGCCAGGCTTCGACCGGGCCGTGGCAATACGCTTCATGCATATGACGGGCGGCTTCTGGCGCGGACCGAGCGCGAGGACAGCGTGGCTCTTCACGATGGGGCTGGCGGCGTGCCTTGTCGGGAAGCTCATCGTCGATGTCGGTCTAAATACATGGAATCGTTGGTTCTTCGATGCCCTGGAACGGCGGGACGCGGCGTCGGCCTTGTGGGCCGTTCTGGCGTTCGGCGTTCTGGTGGTCGCAGTCGCCGCCGTCGGCGTTGGCATCGTCCTGACCCGCGAGCGATTGCAGGTCCGCTGGCGAGAATGGTGCACCCAGCGATTTCTTGACGGCTGGCTCGCAAACCGGCGCTTCCACCGGCTGACCGCCGCCGGAAGTCCCATGCCCAATCCCGAGTACAGGATCTCGGACGACGTTCGCATGGCGACCGAGCCGGTCACCGACTTCGCCATCGGCCTGTTCACCGCCATTCTCGCGGCGTCGACGTTCGCCGGCATCCTGTGGAAGGTTGGCGGATCCATGGATGTAACGCTGGGGTCGGTGTCGTTCACAATCCCCGCGTTCATGCTTGTCGGCGCTGTCGTCTACGGCGTAACCGTCTCGGCGCTCATCCCGGTCGTCGGACGAAAGCTGGCGCCCGCAGCCGCCGCGAAGAACGAGGCGGAGGCGCGCTTCCGCTTCGAAATGATCCGGCTGCGCGAAAACTCCGAAGGCGTCATCATGGCGCGTGGCGAGAGCGAGGCCCGCCGCCGTCTGGACGGGTCTTACGCCTCGCTCGTGAGCACTTGGCTTGAAGTGGTCCGGCAGCACGGACGCATCACCTGGGTGACAAACTCCAACGGAGCGATGATCCCGGTCGTCCCGCTCCTTCTGTGCGCCCCGAAGTATCTGGCGGGCCAGCTCAGTCTCGGCGAAGTGATGCAGTTGGCCTCCGCCTTCGTTCAGGTGCAGATCGCAATCGCCTGGCTGGTCGACAATTACCGCGCGATTGCCGAATGGTTCGCCTCCGCGCGCCGCATCGTCGAACTGGTGGACTCCTTCGAACAGGTCGATCCGCCGGCGACTGCCGCGTCGGCGAAAATCGAACTGATCAGCGATACGGACGAGCGGCTGCGCCTCGATCAAGTGCGGCTCATCGACGAGTTCGGCCAGGTCGTCGTTGAGCACGCCAATGTCGCCATCCTTCCGGGCGAGCGCGTCGCGCTTGGGGGAGACCCAGGCGCGGGCAAGAGCGTGCTCGTGCGCGCGATGGCGGGACTCTGGCCATGGGGCGAAGGCCGGATTGCGATTCCCTCGGGGCGCAGCCTCAGCTTCCTTCCCGCGACCCCGTTCCTGCCGGCCGGTTCGCTCCGCGAGGCCCTCACCTATCCCACGCCGCCCGACGCCTTTACCGGCGCGCAATTGCGCGCCGCCCTCGAAGCGACGGGCGCAGATGCGTTGACAGGCCGGCTCGACGATATCTCGCGCTGGGACCAGACGCTCTCGGCGACCGAGCGGCAGCGTCTCGCATTCGCGCGCATTCACCTGCAAAAGCCCGACATCATCATACTCGAGGACGCGCTGGCGCCGTTCGACGACGCGACGCAGGCTCGGATGCTCGAGGCGCTGATGACGAATTGCCCGCAATCGACGATTGTGGCGGTCGGCGCCAAGGGGGCGCTGACCCAGAATTTCGACAGGTTCCTGTCTCTTCAGAAGAGCGCCCACGGCGGCAGCATTCTGGTGGAGACGGACGCAGCCGGGCATCCGGCTCTATCGGTCGTAGGCGGCTACGAAGGCCGCCGCGATGCTGCCGGCTCGGCATGATCGATCGGCGAACAGAAAAGGAAGGGGCACGAAAATGGCCACGCAAGCATCCGGCAAGCTGCATTACTGGGACGCATTCTGGGATCTGCGCATCGACGAGTGCCCATGCGACGTTCATTTCTGCGACTGGCTGGAAAAGAACGATCTCAAGAACAAGACGATCTTCCACTTCGGCACGGGCGGGCATCACATCGTGGGCATCCGCACCGCCGAGAACGGCAGCGGCAATTGCGTGATGGGCATCACCGCCGCCCCGCAGGAATATGAAACCTTCATCAAGCTCGCGATCGAGCGCCCGGACGTCGAGAAAACCTACAAGACGTTCTTCGGCGACATCTATCAGCTCGACGCGCGTCTCCTGCCGGAGTTCGACATCGTCACCCTCTTCCACCTGTGCGAGTTCCGCACGGAAAAGAACGACGAATACGGCGCGCTCACCGACCGGGAGGTCACGGACATGCTGACCGAGAAGACGCGTTCCGGCGGTTATATTATCTTCTACACCAAGTCCTTCGCGTTCGACACGGCCGAGAAGGTAATCGCGCAGTGGGAGAAGGAAATGCCCGTCGAGAAGGTCGGCATGTACGAAACCCTTCTCGTCTACCGGAAGAAGTGATTGTCGCGGGGAGGTCGCGGGCGCGGCCTCCCCCGTCGGCGCGCCTGCACGGCGCCATCATTGATCCAGGTCTTCTGGCTGGCGCGCCGAAAATGTGGACAATATCCGTCCGGAGATATTCTGGACGAATATGCAGACGGAAAAAACGACGCCCCTGAAGGACGACGCGACGCGCAGGCCGCTGGTCCGTTCACGCATGTTTGACGTGATGCGCCCCCGCCCCGGCGCTGCGGGCATGTTGCGGCTGCTGGCCGGGGTCTTCAGCACGCCGGATCGCTGGCGGGCGTTCGCCCTCATGATCACGGCGGTCACGGTCACGATCCTCGAGGTCGTGCTTATGCTGCGCCTTGCAAACTGGAACGCCGAATTTTTCAACCTGCTCGACAAGCGCGCCGTAAGCGGGCTCGTGGCGCAGGCCTGGAGCTTCCTCAGCATCTTGGCAGGCATCATGCTCCTTCAGGCGCTGAGCCTGGAATCGAAGCTGCGACTGCAACTGGTCCTGAGGACCTATCTGACGGCCACGGTGCGCGATGCGTGGATGGCCGACGGTCGGCATTACCGTTTGCGATACATCGGCGGCCCGCATGGAAACGAGGACGGCCGCATCGCCGAGGACGCGCGCGTCGTGTGCGAATGGGTCGTCGAGTTTTTCGTGTCGCTGCTCTACGCGTTGACGCAACTCATCCTGTTTGTTGGCGTCCTCTGGCTTTATTCAGGACCGCTTTTCGTGTCGGCGGGTGGCCTTGCGTTCACGATCCCCGGCCACATGGTCTGGATCGCGCTCGTCTATGCAGGTCTGGGCGCCGCCATGACGATCTTCATCGGCTCGCCGCTCGTGCGCGCCACGGACGCGCGCCAGACGGCGGAGGCCGATCATCGCGCGATGCTAGTCAACGCGATGGCGCACTCTCAGGCCATCGCGCTCGCGCGCTCCGAGTCAGGCGAGCGCGACCGGCTTGCGCTGGCTTTCGAACGAATCTGCGCAGCCTGGTCGCGCCAGCGCGCTTCCCTGCGCAATATCATCTTCCTGAACGCAGGTTATGGACATCTCACCGCGGTCCTGCCGCTGCTCATCCTCGCGCCGCGCTATCTCGCCGGCGAGATGACGCTCGGCACGCTGATGCAGGTCACTATAGCCTTCGGTCAGGTGACGGCCGCGTTGTCATGGCTCTCCAGTAATTACTCGAGCGTCGCGCAATGGGAAGCGTCTGCCGAGCGCGTTCTGCAACTGCGCGAGGCTGTAGAGAATATTTCCGATCCCGGCTTCACCGAGCAGAAGGGCACTTTCGCGCGGGTCCGCGAGAACGGCCCCGCCCTCGCCTTCCGCGACCTTAGTCTCCTGCTGCCGGATGGCCACACCTGCGTCGAACGTTTTTCAGCCGAGATCAAACCGGGCGAGAGCGTGCTGCTCGAAACAACGCCGCAAGCCGCGGAAGCGCTGTTCCGCGCGGTTGCAGGGCTTTCGCTGTGGGGCGCCGGACGCATCGAACTTCCGGAAGACGCTGAGCCCTTCTTCATGGGCGAACATCCGCACATGCCTCAGGCGACGCTGCTCGACGTCATCGTGCAGCCTCTAGCAGGCGACGCATTTTCCCAGCACCTGGTGGCGCAGACGCTCGCAAGCCTAGGACTTGCACACCTCACTCCGCTGTTGGGGACCGCGTCGAACTGGGAGGAGGAACTCAGTCTCGAAGACCAGCAGCGCATCGGATTTGCTCGCGCGCTGCTGCAAAAGCCGCGATGGATTCTCATGCACGAGGCCACCAGCGCATTGTCGAGCGAGGCGGAGGGCGAGCTGCTCGACCGGCTGCGCGAGTCGCTTCCGGAAAGCGCGCTGATCATCATCACCCATCGCGCCATCGAAAAAAGATTCGAGCGCCGTATCGTCGTCCGGGCGCGTTGACGGGGCGTCAGGCGTGCGCAGGCAAGTCACGCAGCCTGGGAGCAACTTCCTCCATGAAGAGACGCATTGACTTGAGCCGCCGTTCTCGATCGGCCCATTCCTTGCCGGTGACGATCAGGAGCGCGCCAAATCCACCGGAATCGCGGTGGAATTCCCGCAACCTCTCGGCGACTTCATCCGGCTCGCCAACCAGATAGACTCCTCCGTCCACCATGTCGTCGAGCGTCAGCCTTTCACCCTTCACGTCCAGCTTGAAAACATTCCGCGCATAGTGAACGAGACCGCGTTTCGTCTGGTAGCCGAGTTCGTTGTCGATATCGGCGCGCAGGTCGTTCATCGCCTGTTTGCGGCTGTTCGACAGATAGACCAGCCGGGAGGCAGCAATGTTCGCACGCGGATTGTCAACGCCGGCGGCGCGCGCCGCCTCGCTGTAGCGATCGGCTTTTGCCCTCAGCATGTGCGCAGGCTCGAGATAGGCGGAAAGAAGAGTGTAACCGCGCGAGCCTGCGATCCTGATCATCTCCGGCTGTTCGGTTGCGGTGGCCATCGGGATCGTGTCGCCCGTCAAGGGCTTCGGGAGCGCCACAATTCCCTTCCCCTTCCAGAACCGGCCATCCCAATCGAAGGGGTCGCGCGTCGACCAGCATTTGATGACGAGATCGAGCGACTCCATGAGGCGGTCATGCCGCTCTTCGTAAGACATGCCGCGCTCCAGACTGAACAGCGGCGTTGGAAACCCGGACCCGAACCCGAAGATGAAGCGGTCGGAGCCAATCACATGCTGCGTGGTCGCGGCCTGAACGGCCACGTCAAGCGGGTGCTGGAGATGGATGACCTTCACCGCGGCGCCCATCTTGATCTGCCGCGTAAGAGCAGCCGCCTTGCACATCAGAAGTTCAGGGACGGGAAGCGTATCGACGCGGTCTATGTAGATCTCTTCGCCGTGGTGCTCGCTGATGTAGGCGTACTTGAAGCCCAACTGGTCAGCGAGAATGATTTCCTGCAGGTCTTCCTCGAATGTGCGGGCAGCCGTCGTGTGCGGCCGGAAGCCGTTAGACCAAATTCCGAACTCCATGGAACACCCCCTCCTCTTCCGCGGAGAAGGTAGCAGCCGCGCGCACAATTCCAAGTGGCGCCCGCAGGCGCCGCAGGGTCACTCCACCGTAACGCTCTTGGCGAGGTTACGCGGCTGGTCGACATCCTTACCCATGGTGACCGCCGTGTGATAGGCCAGCATTTGCGCCGGCACGGCGTAGACGATAGGCGCAAAGTCCGGCGACATCTCGGGCATCGAGATCAGGCCGTCGAAGCTGATGGCCGCCTCCGCCGCCGTCTTCTCGTCGCCGATCAGGATAATGCGGCCGCCGCGCGCGGCGACTTCCTGCATGTTCGAAACAGTTTTCTCGATCACGGAATCATGCGGAGCGATCACGATCACCGGCATCGCCTCGTCGATGAGTGCGATAGGCCCGTGTTTCAGTTCGCCGGCGGCGTAGCCTTCCGCATGAATGTAGGAAATTTCCTTCAGCTTCAGCGCGCCTTCAAGCGCAAGCGGATAGCTCGTGCCCCGGCCGAGGTAGAGCACGTCCTTCGCCTTCGCGAGACTCGTCGAAATCTGCTCGATCAAAACCTCGCGCTTGACGGCTTCGGCCATTAGGCCGGGAATCCCGATAAGTTGCGACACAAGCTCCTGTTCGCGCCCGTCCGACAGGACGCCGCGCGCGCGGCCGACCGCGATGGCGAGGCACGCCAGCACAGACAACTGGCAGGTGAACGCCTTGGTGGACGCGACGCCGATCTCGGGACCGGCAAGCGTCAACGCCACCGCGTCGCTTTCGCGCGCGATGGTCGAGGTCGGCACATTGACGACCGAAAGCACCTTCTGCCCTTTCGCCTTAGCGTAACGCAGGGAGGCGAGCGTGTCCGCCGTTTCCCCCGACTGGGACACGACAATCATCAGTCCCGTCTCGTCGAGCGGCGCGTCGCGGTAACGGAACTCGGAAGCGACGTCGATCTCAACGGGAATGCGCGCATAACGCTCGATCCAGTATTTACCGATCAAGCCCGCATAATACGCCGTGCCGCAGGCGGAAATCGTAACCCGCGTAAGCTTGCTCGCGTCGAACGGGATGTCGAACGGCAGCCGCACCCGACCCGACGACATGTCGAGGTAATGCGCGAGCGTGCGGCCCACCACCTCTGGCTGTTCGTGGATTTCCTTCGCCATGAAGTGGCGATGATTGCCCTTGTCGATGAGGAACGCCGACGCCTGCGTCTTCTGCTTCGCGCGGGCGACAACCCTGCCGCTTGCGTCGCGAAACTCGGCGCCCTCGCGCGACAGGATCGCCCAGTCGCCGTCCTCCAGATAGGTCAGCGTGTCGGTGAACGGAGCGAGCGCCAGCGCGTCCGATCCAAGGAACATTTCGCCCTGACCGTAGCCGACAGCCAGCGGCGCGCCCTGGCGCGCTGCGATCAGGAGATCCGGCGCGCCGTTGAAGACGAAGGCGAGCGCGAAGGCTCCCTTGAGGCGCGGCAGCGCGGCGGCGACCGCCGCTACCGGTTCCTTGCCCTTCTCCATTTCCTCGGTGACCAGATGCGCGACGACCTCCGTGTCCGTCTCGGTCACGAAGCGATGCCCCCGCGCGGTCAGTTCCTCGCGCAACTCGCGGAAATTCTCGATGATGCCATTGTGAACGACCGCTAGACGTTCGGTCGCGTGCGGATGCGCGTTGTTCTCGGTAGGGCGTCCGTGCGTCGCCCAGCGCGTGTGACCGATGCCGACAAGGCCATGCAGTGGGTGTTCGCTGAGGCGCGCTTCGAGGTTGCGCAACTTGCCCTCGGCGCGGCGGCGCTCCAGACGGCCCTCCTCGAGCGTCGCGAGGCCCGCCGAATCGTAGCCGCGGTATTCGAGCCGCTTCAGCGCCTCGATAAGGCGGCCTGCAACGGGTTCAAGTCCGATGATGCCGACAATTCCGCACATGTCAGGAAAACTCCGAAAAGCGGGCCGCGCGAGGGGGGCGTGGGCCGAGCCGTACAGCGTCAGGGGCGCCAAAAGAAGGCAAATCGATCTGCCTGGTTAAGGTCAAGAAACTACTCAGGGTTTTGCTTTCGGCTTCTGCTTTGCCCGGAACGCGGTCGCCCAGCCGGGCTTTTCAACCTGCCGCCCGCGCGCGATGGCCAGCGAATCGGGCGCGACATCCTGCGTCACCACGGAGCCCGACCCTACATAGGCGCCCGCCCCAACCGTGACCGGCGCCACCAGCGACGAGTTCGACCCCACGAAGGCGCCGGCGCCAATCGTTGTCCTGAATTTGCTGAAGCCGTCGTAGTTGCAGGTGATCGTGCCCGCCCCGATGTTCGCGCCGGCGCCGACGCTGGCGTCGCCGATATACGTCAGGTGGCTCACCTTTGCGCCTTCGTCGATGAGCGCGGCCTTCACCTCGACGAAATTGCCGACCTTTGAATCCTTGCGCAGGTCGGCGCCCGGGCGCAGCCGGGCGAAGGGACCGACATTCGCGCCGCCCGCGACCTTCGCGCCTTCCAGATGCGAGCAGGCGTGAATGACCGCGCCATCCTCGATAACGCAGCCAGGCCCGAAGAACACGCCGGGTTCGATGGTCACATCGCGACCGATCCTGGTGTCCCATGACATCGTGACAGTGTCGGGCGCCATCATCGTGGCGCCGCCGCGCATGGCCGCCTCGCGCAGGCGGCGTTGCATCACGGCCTCGGCCGCGGCGAGCTGGACGCGGTCGTTGACGCCCATCGCCTCCTCCTCGCCCGCCATGACGGCGGCGCACCGCAGCCCATGTTCGCGCGCCCTCTCAACGATGTCTGTGAGGTAAAACTCGCCCTGCGCGTTGGCGTTGCCGATCTCCGACAGGAGTTGCAGGGCCATACGGCCGTCGACCGCCATGATGCCAGCGTTGCAAGTGCGCACGGCGCGCTCGGCTTCGGACGCGTCCTTCTGTTCGCGAATGGCGAGAAGCTCGTCGCCCATCATGATGAGACGGCCATAGCCGGTGGGATCCGACGCCACGAAACCCATCGCGGCGACGGCCGCGCCGCCTGCAAGCGCCGCGCGCATATGGGCCAGCGTGCCGGCGGTGAGCAGCGGCGTGTCGCCGAAGACGATCAGCAGATCGTCGTACCCGCGCGCGATGGCGTCGCGGGCCGCAAGCGTCGCGTGGGCGGTTCCGAGCCGCTCGGTCTGGACGTAAACGTCCACCGACGGCGCAACGGCCCGCGCGGCCTTCGCCACGTCTTCACGGCCGGGGCCGACCACAACGGCGAGGGCGTCCGCCCCCGCCTGCGCACAGGCGGCAAGCACGTGACCAAGCATCGGGCGGCCTGCCACCGGGTGCAGAACCTTCGGCAGGGACGACTTCATGCGCGTCCCCTCGCCCGCAGCGAGCGCAATGGTCAGGCAGGCGCGGCGCGCGCCGTCGGGCGAAATCATGGGGCCGGTCTCCACAGGTGCATCAGGCATCTACTCCATCCGGTTCCACCGGTCAGCGCAAAACAAGCGGGCTGCGGCAAAACGGGAAAGTCGTCGCACCGTCGCCGTAATCTGCTATAGAGTGCGCCGCGCGCCTTTCAGGATGATTTACGGCGCAACGGCTCCGGAGCGCCACTCTTCGATGTATCAGCGTAGGGACGTGTTGAAGCTTGCGCTCGTAGGGCTCGGTGGGCCTGCGATGGCGGCGGTGTCCGGCGCCCCCGCCCATCCGCAACAGAGGCCGGCCGAGACGCAGCCAGACACCAGACAGTCACGCTTCGATCCAGCACAGGTGCTGGAAATGGCGCGAAATCTCGCGCGGCAGCCGTGGCGAAAACCGGCGCCGGACCTGCCCGAGCCATTCAACACCCTGAACCACGACCAGTACGCGTCGATCGAGCGAAAGCCCGAGGCTTTCGTTTGGCGCGACCAGTCCACAGGCTTTGCTCTCGAGCCGACGCCCCGTGGATTCATCTTTGGCAATTCGCTTCAGATCAACGTCGTGGAAGACGGCGTCGCGCGGCGGCTCGCCTATGATCCGGCCGACTACAACTTCGGCAAGGTTCCCGCCGCAGCCGAACGAAAGGATGTCGGTTTCGCTGGGTTCCGGCTCTGGATCCGCGGGGCGGACGGATCGTTGCAGGATTTTCTGAACTTCCAGGGTCAGGGCTATTTCCAGACAGTGGGCCGCGGGCAGCCGTTTGGCGCTTCCGCCAGGGCGCTCGCCGTCCGTCCGGTAGACCAGGGCAAGGGCGAGGAATTCCCGTATTTCGCCGCCGTCTGGATCGAGCGGCCAGTACTCGCAGCCAACGCGGTCGTCATCCACGCCCTGCTCGATTCCGAGAGCGTGACGGGCGCGTTCCGCTACACGATGCGCCCAGGCGACGCGACCATCGTCGACACCGAGTGCACGCTGTTCACGCGTGCGGCAATCGACAACGTAGGCATCGCGGCAATGCAGGGCACATTCCTGTTCGGCCCGGTGGATCGCCGGCGCGGCGACGACGTGCGTCCGGGCGTCTATGATGTCGCGGGCGTGCAGATGCACACGGGCAAGGACGAATGGATCTGGAGGCCGGTCGCCAACCGCCAGACGATCCAGCTGTCGGCCTTTGTCGACGAAAACCCGAAAGGCTTCGGCGTCATCCAGCGCGACAGGGACTTTTCCCTGTTCTCGGACGACGACAACCATTGGGAGGCGCGGCCCTCCGTCTGGACCGAACCGCTCGGCGACTGGGGGCCGGGGCACGTGACGCTCATCGAGATTCCCGCCGAATCTCAGGTCAACCAGAACATTATCGTCTATTGGCGCCCTCGCGCCCCGCTGGCCGCCAACAGCGAGACCACGTTCTCGTACCGGCAGTGGTGGGCGTGGAATCCGCCGGACCGGCCGCCCCTTGCGACCGCATGGCGCTCGCGCAGCGGCCGCGTGAGCGGGTCGCCGCCCAACGCGCGGCGGCGCCGCTTCATGGTCGAATTTAGAGGCGATGCGCTGGCCGACGTCGCGCGTAACCCCGAGATCACCGCGCGGGTGACGGCCGCGCAAGGATCTGTCATGTCGTCGAGGCTCATGCTGGCGCGGCACGAAAAGGCCGCGCGGGTGACGTTCGACCTCGACGCCGGCAACGAACCGAACATGGAATTGCGCCTGCTGCTTGAGTCCGCGGGCAAGCCGATCAGCGAGACCTGGCTTTATAGATGGACCCCGTAACGACCCCCGCCGAAACCGGGCATTCGTCTGGCGCGAATTACTCCACTCCCCCGGAAGCGCCCCTGGCGACGCCGGCGCAATCTTTTTCGCGCTTCGATCGCGCGACGCGGCACAAGCCGCAGCGTCCGAAGGTCGATGCGCTGACGTTCATGGCCCGCGTCTTCGTGTTCGGCGGCGCGGCTCTCCTCACCGCCTATGGCGTGAACGAAATGTTCGGCGTCATCAACGTCGGCACGATCACCACGCTCAAGTGGGCTTTGCTGGTCCTGTTCGCGATCAATTTCTCATGGATCGCGCTGGCGTTCACCGGCGCAATCGTCGGATTCCTGGACCTTTTGCTTGCGCCGCGTCCGCAATCAATGCCGAGGGAGTTGCGCGAGCAGACCGCCGTCGTCATGCCGATCTACAACGAAGCGCCTTCGCGCGTCTTCGCCGCCATGCAGGCGATGATCGAGGAGGTGGAGGCGACTGGCTTCGGCAGCCATTATTCGTGGTTCTTCCTCTCCGACAGCACGAACCCTGACGTATGGGTGGCGGAAGAAAAGGCCTATATCGCGCTCCGGCAGCGGCTTGGCGACAAGGTTCGCATCTACTACCGGCACCGCCCGAAAAACATTGCGCGCAAGGCCGGCAACATTGAAGAATTTCTGCGACGCTGGGGCGGCGCCTATGAGCACATGATCGTGCTCGACGCGGACAGCCTGATGACGGCCGAATGCATCGTTCAACTCACCGCGGCCATGGAGAAGGACCCCGACGCCGGCATCATCCAGACTCTTCCGCTGATCATCAACCGCAACACGTTCTTCGCGAGGTTGCAGCAGTTCTCGGCCCGCCTCTACGGCACGGTGATTGGCGCGGGTCTCGCCGTGTGGGCGGGCCGGCAGGGCAATTACTGGGGCCACAACGCAATCATCCGCTGCCGCGCATTTGCGTCGTGCTGTTCGATGCCGATCCTCAGCGGCAAGCCGCCGTTCGGCGGCCACGTGCTCAGCCACGATTTCGTCGAGGCCGCGATGATCATTCGCGGCGGCTATGCCGTGTACATGCTGCCCAGTCTTCGCGGCAGCTACGAGGAAAGCCCGCCTTCGCTCATCGACGTCGCCACCCGCGACCGCCGCTGGTGCCAGGGCAACCTCCAGCATCTGCGCGTCATTACGGCGCGCGGATTGTCGATGATGAGCCGCCAGCATTTCGCATCCGGCGTCTTCGGTTATCTCAACTCGCCGGTCTGGTTCGCCACACTCATCATCGGCATGTTGCTCGTCGTGCAATCTGCCTACATCCGGCCGGAATATTTCACGCACGAGTTTGCGAGGTTCCCCGACTGGCCGCGCTTCGACTACGAACGCGCGCTTGACCTGTTCATCTTGACCATGGGCGTCCTGCTGACGCCGAAGCTCCTCGGCCTCATCTACGCCCTGTTCCGGGCGCCGACGCGCAAGGCCTGCGGCGGCGCGCTCGGGCTCATCGTCTCGTCGATTGTCGAAGTGATCTTCGCCGCGCTGATCGCACCAATCATGATGGTGATCCAGACGGGATCCGTGCTCCAGATCGTGTTCGGGCGCGATACGGGATGGACCCCTCAGCGCCGGGACGACGGTTCGATACCTTTCCGCGACATCGTGCGGCGGCACAGGTGGCACATGGCGCTGGGCTTCCTGACGCTTGTCGTCGCGCTGATCATATCGACGTCGCTCGCGGCGTGGATGTCGCCGACGATCGCCGGGCTCATCCTCGCGATCCCGCTTTCGTGGGCCAGCGGCAAGCTGGCGCTCGGCATGGCGATGCGCCGCATGGGCCTGCTGGTGACGCCCGAGGAAGGCGAGCGCCCGCGCGTCGCCGCCCGCGCCGCTGAAATCGAGGAACAGCTCGCGGGCGACGGCAATGAGCCGCCGAATTCGTTGCTGGCGATCTACGGCGACGCGCAATTGCGCGATGCGCACGAGAAGATGCTGCCGCCCGCGCCCCGCCGCCAGCGCGGCGAAATTCACGCCGAGCGGGTGATCGCGGAGGCGAAGCTCATCGACGCGACGAACATCGAGGACGCGGTCGAATGGTTGAAGCCAGCCGAGCGCATGGTCGTCCTGCACGACCGCGCGCTGATAGACATGCTGACGCGCCTTCCCAGGGGCAGCGAGGCCGCCGGCGCTGCGGCGGCCTGACGAGCGTCAGCGGCGGGCTTCGATCAAGCCGGCCGTCGTGACGACGACCCAGCGGCCATCCCGTTTCTCGACGCTGCGCACGCGGCCCGCGCCAGGCAGTTGAACGCCGGGGAACACTTCCATAAGCCCGTAACGGCTTTCGACGAGAGCGCCGCCACGGAACACGTCCCGCAGTACATAGCCCCGCACGGCTTTCGCCTCCGGCTCCTCGGCTTTCGCAACGGCGTCCGGTGCGGCGCGCGTGACGGCTGTCACATTCTTCTGGACCGCGCCTACAGGCGCCGCCGCGGACACCTGCTTTTCAATGCGCTCCATACGCTCCGCGAGGCGGTCGAACCGCGCGGCGACGTCCTTGTCAGACCGGTCGAGGCGGTTCGCAGTTTGAGTCAGCGCGGCGGTCTGCTTACGCGCAATCTCGTCGATGCGCTGTGCAAGGATTTCAATGGCCGGCTTGATGGACGCTTCCGCGCCCGGCGCGCTCTCGATGCGCTTCAGGCGCGCGTCGAGCGCGGCAAGGGCCGCAGACTGCGCCCTGAGGTCCGCGTCAATCGCTTCATTGATTTGACTGCGATGCAGACCCAACGCCGTCACGTTCGACTGCGCGCCGGCGTACCAGCCAACCCCGCCAGTCAGCGCGATCAGCACGGCGGGAATGACCCAGCGCAGCGCGCGCGCATGGGAGGATGAATCGGCGGCCCCTTTGTCCTGCGGGCCCGCGGCCGCAGCCGGCTCATCCTGTCTCACCAGCGCCAACGCAGTGCCGGTGGAAGCCCCGGCGACGGCCGGCAGGTTCTTGTCGTCCATGGAGGACATGGAATTTCTCACGCGTTTCCAGGTCACGCCTTGCGGCGCGTGAGAAAAAACCTGCCTGCCGATCTTTAACAATCAGTAAAGGTTAACCAATCGGCCACATACGAGCGTCGGGGGGGCCTCACCGGCCCCTGGGCGCATTCTTGATGTAAGCGGTCATGAAATCCTTGACGGACTGCGGCAGCGCCAGGGCCTTTCGAACACGGGCCGGGACATCGTCTGTTGCGGTCCACTCCGGCCCGAAGCCGAACGTCTTGACGGCGTCCGCTTCGTACTCTTTGTCATCGTTCAGCTTGCCGACAGCGGCGCGGAGCGCCCTGACGGCCTCTGGCGGTGAATTCGGCGGCAGGACGACGATGCGCTGCATGGCGCCGTTGAGCGCGATGATGCGCTTGTAGATTTCCCACAACTCTCCCGACGGCTCCTTGCCCTTCGCCGCCTTGTAGAACTCGGGGAACGTCATGATGTCGAGGCCACGCATCTGGTTCGTATCGATGAACTTTTCTCCATCGAAGTTCGGATCATAATAGGTCGGGATCACCTCGCCCTTGGCGACGAGACCGGGTTCGATCACGCCGCGATAACTCGGTGGAGACTCCGAATAATAGTTGATCTCGCCCGTCTGCAAGGCGAGGCGCGCGCCCTGGCTCCCCTTGTACCCGGTGACGTAATTATATCTGACGCCGAGCATATCGAGCGTGAGGCGAAGCAGGATGTCCTTGGCGTTATCCGCGCCGAGCCCGCCCGAGACGAGGTTCTCAGCCTTCACGAGATCCGTAGCCTTTTTCATGCCCGGCTTAACGTCCGTGCGCATGAAATACACGCTCGTGCCCGGCTGATAGGCTACGAAATCGTACGTCAGGTAATCGACCCTGTGCTGGCGGGCATCGTTGGCGTACTGGAACGCCGTACCGGTGAAATAGCCGACCATCGTGCCGTCCTTCGGCGCAATCTCGCCGAGGTAATTGCGGCCAGTCAGGCCAGCGGCCCCGTCCATGTTCTGGACGATGACCGTGGGCGAACCGTCGAGATGCTTGCCGACGTGGCGCGCGAAAACCCGGGCCTCGATGTCTGTTGGTCCGCCCGCGGCATAGTTGACGAGGACGGTCAGCCGCTTGCCCTGATAGAACTGCGCGCTGGATGGCGAATTCGCAGCGGTGAGCGCAACGGCCGCGAGTACTCCGACTGCCAGTCTCTTCATTGCCTTCCCTCCCTTGTCACGCCCCCGCTGCGATGGCGGGCTGGCGCTATTCCTTCCAGATCGTGCGGATATCCACAGCGCACACCCCCTGTCCGTCCGGTCGAACGATGAGGGGATTGATCTCCAGGTCGTCGATGCGCGCACGATGATCGAGATAGAAGTTCGCCACCGCTTCCACTGCGTCGTAAAGCGCCTCGACGTCGGCGGGCGGCGCGCCTCGATAGCCGTCGAGCAATTTCTTCAATTTCAGGCCAGAGATCGCGCGCGCAATCCCCTCCCGCGTAACGGGCAGCATCTGCACGTTCACGTCGGCCAGCAGTTCAACGAGCACGCCGCCCGAGCCAAGCACGAGCATCGGCCCGAACTGCGCGTCCTCCTTGACGCCGACGAGCACCTCCACGCCGGAGGCCATTTCCTGGACAAGGAATCCCTCGATCACGGCGTCCGGATAAGCGCGCCGCACGGAGGCAAGCATCCGCTCGGCCGCCTGTTTCAGCTCCGTCGCGGAGGACAGGCCGAGTGCGACGCCGCCGACCTCCGTCTTGTGGAGAATCTGCGGCGATACGATTTTAAGGGCAACCGGGAAACCGATAGCGGCGGCGGCCCGCTCCGCGTCTTCCTGCGTGGGAGCGAAGGCGCTCGCAGGCCCCTTTACGCCGCGCGACGCCAGCGCCTGAATCAGGTTCTCCTCATTGATTTCGCTGATCGGCGCGGGCGGCGGCGCGGGAACCGGCATTCCCGCGCGCTCCGCATGGAACCAGAGCGCGTTGAGCGCGCGGCAGGTCTGCGGCAGCCCCTGAAGGAAGGGAAAGCCCGCCTGCTCCTGCGCCTCGAGCGCGAACTTGCTCATCTGGTAGGCCATGCGGGAAAACCCGACGACGGGCTTGTCGGTTTCCTGCGTCATCGCCTTCATGTCCTCGACGCCCTTCCAGCGATCGGGGTTTGCCGGCAACTGGCCGGCCCAGGCGATGATGTCGACATTGGGATCGCTCATGACTACGCGGCAGACGTTGGCCGCGTCCGTGAGGTTTGTCGGAATGCCGGTGTCGAGCGGATTCTTCGGCTTGATGCCCTCCTGCATGAAAGGCTTCAACGCTTCGTTGGTATTCTCGTCGAAATTCGGCAGCGCGGAGCATTCGCGCTCGACGTCATCGTACAAGAGATCGACCGTGCCGCCTGACGTCGTGATCCAGCCGACGCGGGGTCCTCTAGGCGTGCGGCCCGTCTGGAATGCGAGCGCCGTTTCGACGAGCTGATCGAGTTCGCGGCAATTGACGATGCCATAGCGCTCGCACATGGCGAGATAGCCCGAGAAATCGCCAGCGACGGCGCCGGTGTGCGAGGCTGCGGCCTGCGCCGACTTCGCCGTAGCGCCGGTCTTGATCGCAATGATCGGCTTGCGGGCGACAAGCGCGCGCTCGGCCGCGCGCATGAAGGCTTTCGGCCGCCGGATCCCTTCAATGAACAGGACGATCTGCTTCGTATGCGGATCGTCCACAACAAAGTTGACGTAGTCTGCGAGATCCAGATCGAGTTCGTTGCCGGAAGAAACGCCATAAGAAAAATTCAGGCCGCGGCTGGCGCCTGTCGCCAGAAAGAACTGCAGCGTGCCGCCCGACTGGAAAATGGCTGCAACCGATCCGGGCGGCGTCTTCGCGACCGCAGGATTAGGGTAGGCAAACAGCTTCTCGCGGAAGCTGAACGCGCCCATGCAGTTTGGCCCGGCGACGCGCAATCCTGTGCGGCGCACGATCTCGCGGACGGCCTGCCCACGCTCCTGTGATGCTTCGCTGTCGCCATCGCCTACGGCGCCGGCATAGACCGTCGCAGACTTTACACCCGCCGCAGCGGCGTCCTCGAGGACGCCCGGAACGGCGGCGCCCGGAACGATCACGATGGCATGTTCCGGCGCCTGCGGAAGATCTTTCAGGGTGGGATACGCCTTTCGGCCATAGACCTCGGCCTGACGGGGATTGATGAGATAAATGTCGCCTGCAAATCCGCCATTCACCGAAGCATAAAAAATATCCTGCGGCCAGCGTCCACGCTCGGACGCGCCGACAATGGCCACCGACTTCGGACTCAGCACCGTTTGAACGGAGCGGAATTCTTCGCCATCCCCCATGAAACCTGATCTCCCTGCTTTCAACTCGTTCGTTAATCAGTGCGTGCGAAGGACGTGACGGGCGATGACCATTTTCATCACCTCGCTCGCGCCTTCGGTAATTCTGTAGCTGCGCTGCTGACGCCACATCTTCTCGATGGGCATGTCCGTCGTAAGGCCGATGCCGCCGTGAATCTGCATACAGGCGTCCGCCGCCTTGAACGCCATTTCGTCGGCGAAGTACTTGCATGTGAAGGCCTCGACGCGCGCATCGACGCCCTGTTCGATCAGCGAGGCCGCTTTGTAGACAAGCAGTTTCGCGGCTTCGAGATTAATGTGCATGTCAGCCAGCATGAACTGGATCGCCTGCCGGTCAGCCAACGGCTTGCCGAAAGTCACGCGCTGCTTCGCATACGTGGTCGCAAGTTCGAGGCAGCGCTGCGCGACGCCGAGCGCGCGGGCGCCGTGATGCACGCGTCCGACGCCGAGCCATTTCTGGCCCAACTTGAAGCCGTCTCCCTCGCCGCCCACGCGGTTGCGCACCGGCACGCGGGCGTTCTCGAAAATGATCTCCCAGGGGCGGTCGCCCATCATCGTCTGGTATTGCGCGCCGAGACGAACGCCGGGCGTGTCCCTGTCGACGAGGAAGCACGAAATGCCGCCATGCGAACCCTTGGACCGGTCAGTCGCCGCCATGAGCTGGATGAAGTCGGCCTTGCCCGCCCCGGTGATGAAACGTTTGACGCCATTGATGACGTAGAAATCGCCCTCGCGCACGGCGGTAGTTCGCATCGAGCCCGGATCGGACCCCGCGTCAGGCTCTGTCTGTGCGAAGCAGGCCTTCTTCTCGCCCCGCAGCACCGGATAGAGATAGCGCTCCTTCATCTCGTCATCGAGATCATACAGGATTGCGCGCACATGCGGACCGGTGACGCCGGAACCGCGCGCCGGCAAGGCAATGGTGCGCGACAACTCCTGCCACACGATGACGCTCGCCATCAGCCCCATGCCGAGCCCGCCGTATTCCTCCGGCACGTCCATCATCCAGATGCCGAGTTCCTTGGCGCGCGCCTCGAACTTCGCGCGCCATTCCGGCTTCAATTCCTCGCCATCGCAGGTTTCGCGTTCTACGGGAATCATGTCCTCGTCGACGAAGCGCCGCATCTGGCGGCTGAGCATCGCGAGTTCTTCGGGCAGCTGGAAATCCATGGCGCAGATCTCCTACCGGGCTTCGTCGCGCACGTAGTTGCCGAGGCCTGGCCGGAACTTCTTTTCGTCGAGGAATTGCTTCATCGCCTCTTCGCGACCCTTCTCGGCGTCGCGGAAGCGCAGCGCGTCGGATTTGGCGGCGAGATAATCCGCGGCCTGCGCCTCGCTCATGCCGCGCACGGCGCGCACGCCTTCCTTGGTGAAGCGAACCGTCGCGGGGTTCTTCGCGGCGAGCTTGCGCGCGAGTTTCAGCGTCTCGTCCTTCAGCTCCGCGAGCGGAACGGAGAAATTGACGAGGCCCATCTGCGCGGCCTTCCTGCCGTCAAACGTGTCCCCGGTGATCGCGTAATACATAGCGTCGCGGCTGTTCATCGCATTGACAACGTTCCAGCTGACGATGCCTCCGGGAATAATGCCCCAGTTGACCTCCGACAGGCCGAAGATCGCCTCGTCTGCCGCCACCGCGAGATCGCAAGCGACGAGTTGCGTGAAGGCCCCCCCGAAGCAGAAGCCGTTGACCATCGCGATTGTCGGCTTCGGAAATTTCGAAAGGCGCGTCCATCGCCAGCTATGCGAGTTTTCTGCGGCCTCGAAACGCTGCCTTGGAGCATTGTCCGTTTCGCGGAAGAACAGCTTGAGGTCCTGACCGGCGCAGAACGCCTCCCCCTCGCCGGTGACGATCAGCACGCGGCACTTCGGGTCGGTCGCAAGATGAAAGAGCGCGTCGTTGCAGTCAGCGTGAAGCTGCGGGCTCATGGCGTTGCGCTTTTCCGGCCGGTTGAAAATCAGCCAGGTCACGCCGTCGTCGTCCTGCTGGACCTTGATGGTCTCATACTCGTAAGCCATCGCTTTCCTCCCTTGATCGAATCTTGCTCGTTGTTCAGTCCGCGTCCGGCCTGCGGTAGCCGGTGTTCGGGGCGCCCTTCTGCGATTTCAAATAGCCTTCGACGTCGCCGAGCGGGTCCATCGCGCGGCGCAGGCGCTGGCCGACCAGCTGGTCAAGCTGAATCGCCTGCGAGAGCGTGAGATCGCGATCCATCTGCATGGCGATCTTGTGATGTTCAAGAGTGGCGAGATGCCGGGAGGCGATATCGCGCGCCATGTCGTTTACCTGCGCCTCAAGCTTTTCCGGCGGCACGGATAGCGAGACGATGCCGAGCTTGTCGGCTTCCTCGCCCGTGAGGTTGCGGCCGATGAGGGCCATGTACGACACCTTCTTGATCGGAATGCCGGCGTGGACGAGCGTCGATGTGACGAGTTGTCCGAAACTGCCGCGCATCACTTCCGGCATGCCGAGCTGCACATCCGAGGCTGCAATGACGAGGTCATGGCAATTGACGATGCCCAGCGCGCCCCCGAGGCAATAGCCGTGAATCTGCGCGATGAAGATGCGCAGGAAATTCCGCACGGTTTCGGCGATGCGGATCGTCAGGTTCGGTCGATCCCAGTCGAGCAGCGGACCGTTCGAGACTTCACGCAGAAAGGTGAGGTCCAGTCCGGACGAAAACGCCGGCCCGGCGCCCTTGGTGATGACGACCTTGAGGCTCTTGTCCTCGCGGATGATCTCGAGCGATTCGAGGAAGGCCAGACACATCGGCCGGTTCCAGCAATTGCGCTTGTCCGGCCTGTTGAGAACGATGCGCGCAACCCCCGCGTCGCTCATCCGTTCGAGAACGAGTTCCGGCCAGCGCTTGATCTCGATCCATTCCGACATTCTTTCCGCCCCGATCTCTCGCCGTTTCGTTTACCGGCGCGCGCAGAGGCGCGCCGATTCGATGGTCGACCGGAAGGATCAAAATAACCGGATGGATTGTCCGCGCGACAAACGCGCGGGCGCCGCTCCGCTCAGGTTTCCTCCCGATATGTTATTGCGAGCATATCGGGGGGCGTCGGTCAGGCGCAAGAGGCCTGCGGCGACGAGCGAAGATAAGCCGGGAGGGCTTGCTTCAGTCGCGACCTGAATCCAGGAGCACGTCGAAACCGCCGAAGATCATCCGCTTGCCGTCGAAAGGCATGTCCTTCATCGCCTTGAACACGGGATCTTCCATGGCCTTCGGCATCGCTTCGTCGCGGACGGACTTTGAGGGCCAGACAATCCAGGAAAAGACGACCTGTTCGCCATCCTCGGCCTTCACCGCGCGTCGAAAGTCGGTCGTCTTGCCCTCGGGCACGTCATCGCCCCAGCATTCCACCACGCGCAGGGCGCCATGTTTGCGGAAAACCGGCGCGGCGGCTTCAGCCATCTTGCGATAGGCCTCCTTGTTGCCGTTGGGAACTGGAATGACATAGCCGTCGATGTAAGCCATCTGCGCCTCCTTAAGCTGCGTTGTCCTTGCCGCAAGCGTGCATCGCCGCTTCGACATCCATCCACATGACCTCGAAGATATGGCCATCGGGGTCCTCGAAGCTGCGGCCATACATGAACCCGTGGTCCTGCTTTGGGCCGGGGTCGGCCGAACCGCCGGCGGCAGCTGCGCGCTCGACCGTCCGATCGACCTCCTCCTTGCTGTCGCATGACAGGCAAAGGAGCACCTCGGTGGATCGGCGTGCGTCCACGATTTCCTTCTTCGTGAACTGACTGAACTTTTCGTGGCTGAGCGCCATGACGAAGATCGTCTCGGAGAGCACAAGGCAGCTTCCCGTTTCATCGGAGAAGCGATCATCCTTCGCGGCGCCCAGCGCGAGATAGAAGTCCGTCGACCTCTTCACGTCGCGTACCGGCAGATTCACGAAGATTAACTTGGCCATTGCTCCCTCCGTCCGCCCCCCTTAGGTTTGACGAGAATGAACCATCTGGTTAGTTTTTACAACTATGTCGTCAGTAAATTTAACTTCTGCTTCCTGGCGCCCGCGACGGCGCAGCTATGACGACGCCTGCGCGGCGGCGCATGCGCTCGACCTTGTCGGCGAACGCTGGGCGCTGCTCGTGATGCGCGAACTAATGCTGGGGCCGAAACGGTTCAGCGACCTGCGCGCCGCCCTGCCCGGCATCAGCGCGAACGTGTTGACGCAAAGGCTCGACGGACTGGAGCAGGCAGGCGTGCTCGTCCGGCGCGAACTTCCGCCCCCCGGCGCCGCGCGGGTCTACGAACTCACCCCGTGGGGCTACGAGGCGGAACCGATCTTTCAGGCGCTCGGTCGCTGGGCCGTGCGCTCGCCCCTGCATGACCCGACGCTCGCGTTCAGCACCAATTCACTCATCCTTTCGCTGCGCACGATGTTCGATCGCCGCCGCGCGGGTGATTTCTCGGGCCTGATCGTTCTGCGCCTGGGTTATGAAACGTTCCGCGCCAGCATTTCCGATCGCGCGATCAGCGTCGAACCCGGCGCCGCCTCGGGAGCCGATGCGATCATGGAGGGAGACGCCCGCACAATCGCCGCCGCAATTTACGGTGGCGTTCCGCTCGACGTGCTCGAAGCGTCGGGCGCGCTGAAAGTCAGCGGCGACCGAACGGCGCTCGCGAGATTTCTCACGCTCTTTCCTTTGCCGCCAAAGGCGCCGTTGGCAGCCGACACGCGATAAGATCGCCCTGACATAAGCGCGCATTATCGGCGGGCGCCGCTTGTTTGCCGCGAGCCTGTGTCCGTGCGCCGCCTTCGAAGGCAATCAGGCGCCCTTCCCTTCAAATTTATACGGTCTCGCACACTTGGCACGGCGCTTGCGGAACGCGCCCCAAGCGCCCGCGCGCATTTACCGGACATCGCGCCTGGGCTTCCACGAACGGCCAGACGGCCACACGGAGGCTTTCAAACATGCAGAAGCCAAATTCCCGCGTTCTTCCCGTTCCTGCAACCGCTACGCGCGTATTCGCTGGCCTGACCCTCGCCGGCGCCGCCCTGGCGCTGACAGCAGCGACAAAGGCGAAGGCCGACCCGATCGAGAATTTCTACAAGGGCAAGGAAGTCTCGATCTACGTGGGCTCGACGCCGGGCGGCGGCTTCGACCTTTATGGCCGTCTTGTCTCGCGCCACATGGCGCGGCATCTCGCCGGCGCGCCCAACATGGTCGTCAAGAACATGCCCGGCGCCGGCGGCATCCAGCAGGTCAATTATCTGCTCGGTCCCGCCGCCCGCGACGGCACGAACATCGGGATCATCAATCCCGTGATGACGACGGCGCCCTTCCTTACGCCGAACGTCGCCAAATGGGACTCCCGCACGTTCGTCTGGATCGGTTCGGCCAATTCGGAGGTCTCAACCTGCGCGTTCTGGCCCAAGTCCGGCGTGCAGAATGTCGCAGATCTCGCTGGAAAATCGCGTGAACTGGTCATTGCAGGCGTCGGCCCGTCATCGGGTTCGACCCTTGACGCGATCACGCTGAAGACGCTGTTCGGCTGGAACTGGAAGATCGTTACGGGTTATCCGGGCCTCGCCAACGCGATCACCGCCTCGGAAGCCGGCGAAGCCGACGGTCTTTGCGGCCTCAACGTGACCACGCTGAAAGCGCGTCTCTGGGACCGGATGAAAGCGGGAGACATGAAAGTCATCCTGCAAACTTCACTCAGCAATCATCCCGACCTGCCGGGCGTCGCGAACGCCTTCAACGTTGCCGTCAACGACGAACAGAAGGGCATGATGGAGCTTGTCTTCGGGCCATGGACCTTCGGCCGGCCGTTCATCACGACGCCGGGCGTGCCCGCTGATCGCCTCGCCGCGCTGCGCAAGGCATTCAAGGAGACGCTCTCCGATCCCCAACTCGTCGCGGAAGCCGAGCGCACGAAGTCCGAAATCTCCTACATGTCGCCGGAAGAGATCTCGCCGATCGTCGAGCGCTTCTACAAGACGCCGGTCGAAGTGCGCGAGAACACCCGCAAGCTCTTCGACGGGCGCTCGTGAGGAGGAGTTGAGCACCGCCTATTCGTGACGATACCACGCCGGCTTGCGCTTCTCGCGGAAGGCGGCGACGCCTTCACGCGACTCTTCCGAGCGGTCCATCCCGCGCTTCTCCTCCTCCTTCGGAGCGGGCGCGCCGGATGCAATATGCGCGATGCGGCGCTTGAGTTCGCCGGTCGCCTTCGGCGCGCCGTGCAGGAATGCGTCGATTAGCCTTGAAAGCGCCTCGCCGGTATCTCCGGTGGCCGGCGCCTCATGCGCGAGGCCGATGCGCAGAGCCTCGGCAGCGCCGATGCGTTCGCCGGAGAGTCCGTAGCGGCGAAAGGCGCGCGCGCCAATCGCCCGCATGAAATACGTCGACAACTCACGCGAGGGCGCGATGCCCACGCGTAGTTCGGGCACGGAAAAGAAAGCGGCATCTTCGGCGATCACCGCGTCGCAGCACGCGGCCATCGCAAGCCCCCCGCCGATGCACCCGCCCTGCACGACGCAAATCGTCGGCTTCGGGAACGTGTCGAGGGCTTCGAGCACCTGACCAAGGGTGACGCCTCCGGCGCCTTCACCACGACCGCCCATGTCTGCGCCAGTGCAGAAATGCTTGCCTTCGCCGCGCAGGACGAGCACGCGCACGGTGTCGTTCAGCGCCAGCCCTTTCACCACGCCGTACAGTTCGTCAAGCATCTGCTGGTTGAACGCGTTGCCGCGATCTGGCCGGTTCAGCACGATGGTCGCCACCGCGCGTTGATGCTGTTCGACCTTGATCGTCTCGGTCATCGGGCAGCTTCCTGCTTGTCGCGCAATATTACGAGCGCATCCAGCGCCAGTGCGCCGCGCTCACCGGGGACGGCGACGAGCGGGTTGACGTCAACGCTTTCAATTTCGTCCGCGAAATCCGCAGCCAGCCGCGAGACAGCAACCAGAGCATCGGCCACCGCATCAACATCGCAGGGCGGAGCGCCCCGGTAACCCGCAAGCAGACGCGCCGCGCCCGTTCGGGCGATGAGCGCATAAGCATCCTCGCGCGTCATCGGAACGGCGCCGAACCCGACATCCTTCGCGACCTCCAGCAGGACGCCGCCGGATCCGAACATCACCACTGGCCCGACCTCCGGATCGCGCTGAACGCCGATAACGAGTTCGACGCCGCGACCGATCTGCCGGGCGACCAGTACACCGTCAAACGTGGCGCTCGGCTCCTTCGCCGCAAGGGACGAACGGATCTTCGCGAAGCCTTCAAGCACTGACGCCTCGTCGGCGACGCCGACGAGAACGCCGCCGACCTCGGTCTTGTGATGCACGTCGGGCGAAACCAGCTTGAGAACGACAGGAAAGCCGATCGACTTTGCGGCAGCCGCGGCAGCCGCCGCGTCTTTTGCGAACATTTCCTTCGGCGCGCCGACGCCGTAAGTGGCGAGCAGCGCCTTGGAGTCGGCCTCCCCGAGCGTGCGACGCCCTTGCCCGGACCGCGCGGATCGCGAAAGAATATCGGCGGCATCGGGCGGACGCGCGCCCGGCGCCTGGGCGCACGTAGCCTTCGCCCGGGCGCGAGCCGCGTTCCATTCGCCGACGCGGCGCAGCGCCTTGAGCGCCTTATCGACTTCGTGCAGCACCGGGAGCTGCATGAAACCTTCGCGGAAGGCGCGGCTGTAATCGGTGTACATGTACGAGGCCATCGACACGACGGCGACCGGCTTCGCACCTGGCGCAGCCGCCATCTCGCTCACAACCCGCAAATTCGCCGCCTTGTCGTTAACGCCTTCGGCAGCCGGCAACTCCTCCTGAACGACGATCTGGTCGATCCCGGGGTCGCGCTGCATGATCTCGACGCACTTGAAATAGGCTTCCTTGCTCGACAGCGCGGCAAAGCCTGCGTCGAGCGGATTGCCGAGCGACGTGCCGATACCCAGCACCTCCTGCAGCTTGGCGAGCGTTTCGTCCTGCAGAGGCGGAAAGGAGACGCCGTTGCGCTCCGCCGCTTCCAGCAGAAGTCCCTTTAGCCCGCCCGAGAACGTGATCGCGCCGATACGCGCCCCCAAGGGGCGCTTCCCGTGGGTGAGCGCTTCGACGACTTCCGTCATTTCGTCGATGGTGTCGACGCGAATGACGCCGATGGCCTCCGCCACCGCGTCGAAACACTGCAACGAACCGGCGAGCGATCCCGTGTGCGCGAGCGCCGCCTTGCGGCTCGCCTCCGATCCGCCGATCTTGATGGCGACGATGGGCTTTCCGGCGTCGCGCGCGGCGATGCAGGCAGCGCGAAATCGCTCCGGCTCGCGGATCGCCTCGATGAAGCAGGCGATGACGGATGTGTCCTCGTCCTGCGTAAAGTATTCGATGTAATCAGCGGCGTTCAGTCCCGCCTCGTTGCCGACCGTCAACGCGTAGCCCGGCTGCAACCCGCGACTGGTGAGCGAGCGATAAATCGCCGTGACGATCCCGCCGCTTTGCCCGAAGATCGCTATCGGACCCCGCTTGAGCTCGCGTATGCGCCTGTCCGTCAACGTCATGAAGTTCGATGGCGCCGCGAGGTTGCCGAGGCAGTTTGGACCGGACACGGCAACCTGCGCCTCGGCGATGGCCGCGCACAGCTCCGCGCCCAGCGAGCGCCCTTCGGGGTCCCCTCCCTCGCCGAAGCCGCTCGAAAAGATCGTTGCGCTGCGCGCCCCGGCCCGGCCTGCAGCCCGGATCGTGTCGATCACCGCGCGTCCGGGCACGAGGACCACCACATGATCGGGCGGCTCGGGCAGCGATTCGAGATTCTTGTAGCACCGCTCGCCGCCCCAGATTGTCTCACTTCGCGGATTGACCGGATAAACCGGCCCCTTGAAGCCGGTGCGCTTGAGCGAATTATTGACGGTGATCGACCAGCTTCCCGGCCGGTCGCTCGCGCCGACGATTGCGACGTTGCGCGGAGACAGAAGCGCCGCAACGCCGGCCGCTCCCTTGTGTTTCTGGTTCATGGGACAGTCCGTCTTTCGTTTCTCAGCCAGCGCGCAGCAAGCCGCCGCCGCGCCTCGCGACAAGGTAGAAGATGACCGCGATGCAGCTCATCGCGATGCTCCACATGAGGCCGAGAGCTGCGAGCTCAGGGCCCTGCCCGTTACCCCACAGATCGAACATCGCAACGGCCATCGTCTGCGAACTCGGACCGGACAGCAGCACCGGCAAAGAAAGGACGCGCGTCGCGAGCAGGAATATGAACAGCCAACCGGCGATCAGCGACGGCGCCAACAATGGAAAAACGATGCGGCGGAAGCCTGTGAGCGGGGTTGCGCCGGCGGCGGCCGCCGCCTCCTCCAGCTCGCGGTGCAGCTGGATCATGCCGGCGTAGCTGTAGCGTACGCCGTAGGGAAGATAATTGATGACCAGCGCCCAGACGATGATCCAGATCGTTCCGTATATGCCGACCGGCACGTTCAGGAAGAATTGCATGACGCCGACGCCGAGCACGATGCCGGGGAAGACCAGCGGCGCGGTTCCGAGATTGTCAAGTATGCGCGCGCCCGGCGCCTTGCGAACGGTGAGCCATGCGCTCACGGCCGTGATCAACATTACGGCGCTCGCGCTGGCGAAAGCGATGAGCAGCGTATTGACGAGAAGAGAGACATAGCGTGGCGAATTGAGGATGGCGCGATAATTGTCGAGCGTCAGAAGCGCGAAAGCTTGCGGCCGGAAGGTCTGGTAGAACGGCAGCAGCGACGCCCACACAAGAATAAACGCTGGCAGCACGATCAGCAGGAAAAAGTAGAACGCGAGGGCGAACCCCGCCAGCGGACGCCAGCGTCCGAGGTCGATCTGGTTCGGGCGAAAGCTCTTGCCCGTCACCGTCGCAAACTTCTCTGCGTTGCGCGTCATACGGCCGTACCAGTAGAGCAGCGCGCCTACGATAAAGAGAAGGATAAGCGAGAGCGCGCTGGCGGAACCGATGTCGGGAGGCATCGTGCGATGCATGAGTTCGTAGATGTCGGTCGTAAGCACATGCACGCGCCCCGGCAGCCCGACGAGCGCCGGCACCTCGAAGGCTTCGACCGTGCGGATAAAGACGAGCATGGAGAGCGCGAGGATCGACGGCAGGGACAGCGGCAGCGTCACTCGGCGCAGGGTGCCCCACGTCGTTGCGCCGGACATGCGCGCGGCCTCCTCAAGCGCCGGATTGAAGTTGCGCAGCGTCGCGCCAAGAAGCAGAAAAACGAGGGGCGACCACAGCAGGCCCTCGATCAGGATCATTCCGCCCATGCCATAGACGTTGATGAGCACGCCCGTGTCGCCGCTCAATTGCCGGTACCAGGTGTTGATCGGCCCGGATCGCGCGAGCAGCAGAAGCCACGCGCTCGTGTAGAGGACATAGGGCGTGCCGAGCGCGATGACGTTCGTCAGGTATGTAAGCGACTTGAGCGGCGCATTGGTGCGCTCCACGAGCCACGCGGCGAGCCCCCCTATCATCAGCGCCAGGATCGCGCTGCCGATCGCAAACACGAACGAATTCCATGTGCTGAGGAGAATGCCGCGCTGCGCAAGCAGAAGACCGAATCGCTCCAGCGAATAACGCGCCTGGCCGCCCTCCTCCACGGTGATCGCGCCGACCACGAGGAAATAAAGCGGCGGCAGCACCAGCACCGCCAGGATAGCCCCAGCGACAAGGGAGGCGAGGGTTTTCTGATCGAGCCGTCCAGCCCATGAGAGGGTGGGCGCGTCCGTTCGCGCGCTCCCATGAGCCGCCGGGTTGTCGAACGTCATCGATCCGACCCTCAGCGGAAGATGTCTTTGTAGATCGCACCCCACTTCGGCAGATTGGCGAATATCTCCTCCGGCGTCATGAATATCGCCTGGAAGTTCTTGTCGTCAGGCCGCAACGACGAGTCCTTCGGTTGCACTGCCGGGTCGACCGGAAGGTAATCGGCATCCCGATAGAGCTTCTGTCCCTCTTCGGACATCAGGAAATCGATAAAGAGCTTGCCAGCGTTCGGGTTCGGCGCTCCTGCCGTGAGCGATAGGCAAGAGAATACGGCAAGCGCCGGACTCATCGGAATCCATGAAACCGGCGCCCCCTTCGATGCGCTGATCACGGCGTGATTATTGAAGATGTTCAGCGCGATTGCGTACTCGCCTGCGACGACCTGATCCAGTACCTGGCGAGCCGCCACCTGCAGGCCGGTGATCTTCTGCCCGGACAACTGGCGCAGATAGGCCATGCCTTTCTCCTCACCCATGTGCGCGAGCACGACGCCCACGAAACCCGCGCCGCCGGAAGGCGTGACGCTCGAGTTCCAGGCGATCTTGCCGCGCCATTTGGGGTCGAGCAGGTCCTGGTACGACTTCGGCTCAGTCCCCTTCTTGACGAGGTCCGTGTTATAACCGGGCGTCAGAACGTAAAGGTTCGTTGCGACCCAGTATCCGTCCTTGTCCCTGAAGCGCGCGGGAAGGCGCTCCGCGCTTTGCGGAATATATTTTGCGACGAGGTTCGCGCCCTTGAGCGCCGCGGTCGCTCCCGTGCCGTCGAAAACGTCGGCCATCACGCGCCCGGCCTTGCCCTCGTTCTGGATGCGAAGCGTCACTTCATTGGAATCCGCGCGGATATAATTCACCCGGATGCCATACTTCTTCTGGAACGCCTCGGCGGCGGGACGCGCGAACTGGTTTACGATCTGCGTCGTATACCAGGTGAGTTGCCCCTCTTTCTTTGCGGCGGCGATGAGCGCCTGATCGGCGGCTGCGGCCGAGCCTGACGCGAAGAGACCCGCCAAAAGCGCCGCTGCTGAAAAGTTCAGGACGGATTTCATTTCTCTTCCCTCGGTTTATTTGAACGATAACGCGGCCTTTTCAAGGGCCGTCGCCTGCGTTTCCTTCCCTGCGCCCGCGGCGCGCGAACAGGTTACCTGTCCCCCGCCACAAAGCAAAATCCTGCTCGACGCATCAACAGCCCGAACGCCTGAGCACCACGAGGGCGTCGAGCGCGCAGCCCCCATCCCGCAAAAGGCGGAATGGATTGATGTCCACCGATTCGATATGGTCGCCCATGTCTTCCGCAAACGCTCCGAGCGCCATCAGGGCGTCAACGACAGGGGCGGGATCAAGCGGCTCCGCCCCGCGAAGCCCCGCGAGCAAGCTTGCCAGACGCGTCCGGCCGATCATGTCGCGAGCCTTGGCGCGGGTCATTGGCGCAGCGGCGAAACTCACGTCCCTCACGAGTTCGAGCAATACGCCGCCGGCGCCAGCCATGAAGGTCAGTCCGCACTCCGGATCGCGATGAACGCCGATCACGACTTCCAGCCCGGCAGGCGCCTGTTCGGCGACGATGTAGCCGTCGAGCGGCGCCTCGATTCCAGCGCGGCGAACGTTCGCGGCGATACGCGCGCAGGCGTCCCGAACTCCCGTTTCGTCACGCAGGTCGAGCACGACCCCTCCCGCATCGGTCTTGTGACGCAAGGCCGCTGATACGCCCTTGACCACGACGGGAAATCCGATCTTGCGCGCAGCCGCGACGGCCGCGTCCGCATGTCCAACGAAGGATTCGCGCGGCAATGCGAGTCCATACGCCGACAAGACCGATTTTGAATCCGTTTCGCTCAGCGCCATCATCCCGCGTTCTGCCCAGGCGCGGACACATTCGCGCGCAGCGGCGCGCGCAGGAGTGTCCGGTGCGGTGGAACACCGCCCGGTCGAGATCTCCGCGCGGCGGCCGCGCTCGACGACCCGCTGGATCGCGCGGAGCGCCTTGTTCGCTTCCTGCAGGAACGGGACGTGCGGCGCCTCCATGCGCAAAGCGCGGCTGTAGTCGCACTGGCCGTGAGATGCGAGCGTGACGCAGGCTATAGGCTTTCCGGGCGCGGCGGCATATTCCTCGACGATGCGGATGTATTTCTCGGCTCGGGGCGAGCCCGCGGCGCGCGGCAACGCCTCCTGCACCAGCACCATGTCCACGTTTGCGTCGGCGCGCATCGCCTCGATGCAGGCGCGGTACGCCGCTTCGCTGGTGAGGATGCTGAACCCGCCGTCGAGTGGATTGCTGACATGGGCGCCAACTCCGACGATCGGCTGCAATCGCGCGATGGTTTCGGCCGACAATGCCGGAAACCGCAAGCCGCAACGCGCCGCAGCGTCAAGCAGCAATCCGCGATAGGCGCCCGACAGCGTGATCGCGCCCAGCCGCGCTCCAGCAGCCGGCTCCGCGTGGGCAAGCAATTCGGCGATCTCGACGGCGTCATCGAGCGTGTCAGCGCGGATGACGCCGCAGTCCGCGGCAAGAGCGTCGAACGCTTCGAGGGAACCGGCGAGCGAGCCCGTGTGGGCCATCGCGGCCGAACGGCCCTCCTCCGATCCACCAAGTTTCAGCGCGATCACCGACTTGCCGGCTGCTTGTGCGGCAAGACAGGCCTGGCGAAAGTCTTCAGCGCGCTTCAGCGCCTCGATGTATGTGATGATGACCTTGACGCGCGGTTGGTCCGCGAGGAACGCAATGTAATCGGCGACCGAAAGGCTCGCTTCGTTGCCCGAGGTAACGAGATAGTCCGAAAAAAGACCACGCTCCTCAAGTGACTGGTTCAGGAAGATCATCACGCCGCCGCTCTGTCCCACGAGCGCGATCGGTCCACCCGAGATGTTCAGCCGCCGATCCTCGGTCAGCGTCACCAGCCGCGACGGAGCGCAGAAATTTCCCATGCAATTGGGACCCGACGCCGCGATTCCGGTGTCGTCGAGCGCAGCCCGCAGTTCGGCGCCGAGAGAACCGGACGCGCTTTCACCTTCGCCGAATCCGGCCGAGAAAATGGTAGCCGAGCGCGCGCCCGCAGCCGCGCCCGTGCGCAACAATCCCGGCACATGCGCGGCCGGAGCCAGGATCACGAGGTGATCGGGCCTCTCAGGGAGAGACCCAAAGTCCGGATAGCAGATTTCGCCGGCGATTTCCGTGCGCCCGGGATTGAGGGGGAATATCGCGCCCGAAAACTCGTACCGATTGAGATTTCGCCACACGCGGGCGGCCCAGCTGCCGGGCCTGTCGCTAGCGCCCACGAGCACGACATTACGCGGCCCCAGGAGCGCACTGACCCTCGCTTTGGCGGCGGCAAAGTCCAAGACGTTTCCTCTCGATTCATTTTTGGGCAGCCAATGGGCCGCCGCGCGAGCAATATCTCCGGCGACGCCTGTCCGCGCAAGCGCCACGCGCCCCGGAGACCTGCAAATTCGATGCGACTCCGCAGTCTTGCGCACGCGCTCCCCTTGTGCGCAAATGGCGCCAACGAGACGGGAGGAAAACCACGCCGCCCAACGCGGCGTGGACCGCTGCGCCCATGGGAGCGTCTCATGCGCGTGAACTCCCCCCAGTCACGAACGCCCTGCGAGTGGTTTGCGACACTGAAGCGCCGCTGCATCGCGTGAGGAGAGTCGGGAAGGGAACAGGATAGACGCATGCTCAACGTGACCGGCCTTTGCACTGAATACCGCGGCCAGAACGGCGCCGTCGTCAAGGCGGCCCAGGATGTCTCCTTCCATGTGCCTGAAGGCAAGTTCTTCACGCTCCTTGGACCCTCGGGTTGCGGGAAGACGACGACGCTGCGCTCGATCGCAGGGCTCGAGAAGCCCGTCGCCGGAGATATCGTCGTCGGGGACCGCGCCGTCTATTCGTCCAGCCGCAATATCTTCCTGCCGCCGAACGAGCGCAATTTCGGCATGGTGTTCCAGTCGTATGCGATCTGGCCGCACATGAACGTGTTCCGAAACGTGTCGTTCCCCCTTGAGGTGCGCAAGAACAAGCCGCCACAGTCTGAAATTCGCGAACGGGTGATGCGCGTGCTTTCTGCCGTCGCGCTCGACCATCTCGCAGAACGCGAAGCGACGAAGCTTTCCGGCGGCCAGCAGCAGCGCCTCGCACTTGCCCGAGCCCTGGTCATGGAGCCCAAGCTTTTGCTTCTTGACGAACCGCTTTCGAACCTCGACGCCAAACTTCGTGAAAAGATGCGGTTCGAACTGAAACGCATGCAGGACACATTCAAGCTGACCACGATCTATGTCACGCACGATCAGAGCGAGGCGCTGGCGCTATCCGATGAGATCGCGGTCATGAATGAAGGGCGCATCGTGCAGATGGCGACGCCCCGCGACATCTACGAACGCCCGCGCACGAAGTTCGTCGCCGACTTCATCGGAACCACGAACTTCCTCGATGGCACCGTCGTCGGACGCGAAGGCAACGACGCTTACTGGAACGTCCGCACGAGCATCGGCGTCCTGAAAGTGAAAAGCGATCACGCCCTCAGTGAAAATACGGACATCTCGATTTCCGTGCGGCCCGAGGACGTGCACCTGTCAGACATCCCGCCGACTGCACCGGCGCCGAACGCCGTCACCGGAATTGTAGACCAGGCCGTATTCCTGGGAGAATACATCGACCTGAAGGTGAAACTCGGCGAGTACGAGATGCTCGCGCGCGCGCATCCGACGCTCAACGCCAGGAACGGCGGGCCGATTCACCTTAGGCTCGATCCGGAGAAATGTATCGCCGTCGCGACACGGTGAAACCGATTTCAAACAGCAGAAAACCCAATGGAGGAAACATGTCTGCCGCAGTGCCTACTTTCGAGTGCGTTAAGATCGAGCGCGAAGGGCCCGTTACTTTCGTCATCCTCAACCGGCCCGAGAAGCGTAACGCTATGAGCCCGCAATTGCATCTCGACATGTGCGATGCGCTCGACTGGGCGGAAGAAGATGACGAGACGCGTGTCGTCGTGCTCACTGGCGCGGGCGGCAACTTCTGCGCAGGCCAGGACCTGAAGCTTTATTTCCGCGGCACCGAGGGGGACCCGAAGGCTCGCGCACGCGCACGCGCAGCCGCGCACGAATGGCGCTGGAACAAGCTCTCGATGTTCCGCAAGCCCACCATCGCGATGGTCCACGGATACTGCTTCGGCGGCGGCTTCACGCCTGTCATCGCTTGCGATTTCGCGATTGCCGCCGATGACGCGACTTTCGGCCTTTCCGAAGTCAACTGGGGCATCATCCCGGGCGGTCTCGTCGCGTGGGCGGTGACACAGGTCATGAACTATCGTGACGCCATCTATTATTCGGTGACGGGCGAGAAGTTCTCGGGCGCTGAAGCCGGTGCGATGAAGTTCGTCAACAAGTCCGTCCCGGCTGAAAAATTGCGCGAAGAGACGATGAAACTCGCGAACATGCTCGCCGAAAAGAGCCCGGCCGCCGTGCGCTATACGAAGGAAGCTCTGCGCAGCGTGCGCAACATGACGAAGGACCAGGCGCTCGACTACCTGAACTGCAAGAGCGACGCGCTGAAGTTCATGGACCCAGAGAAGGGCCGCGAGAAAGCGATGAAGCAGTTCCTCGACGAGAAGAGCTTCAAGCCTGGTCTTGGCAACTTTTCACGCGAGTAAGAAATTATCTTACGCAACAGACAGGCCCGCCTTTTGGCGGGCCATATTTCTTTCGGATCAGTCTTTTGCGCTCTTGAGCGCCTCCACGAGAAGCGCCCTGGTCTCTTCCGGCTGATCGAGGGCCTCCTTCACGATCTTCAAGACCTCTTCACCGTAGGCCGGATCAACCGGATACCCAAACTTGTCAGCTCTTGCCTGCAGGTCCTTGTCATTCATTGCGCGCTTGTAAGTCTCGATCAATGCATTCAGGCGATCTGAAGGAATGCCCGGGGGCCCCGCTGTCAGGCGCGCGATATCGCCCTGGGACTGGATCAGGGAAATCAGAGCAAGCGCCTTCTTGTCGGTCACGAAGGACGACAGTTGCGGGACGTCCTTTTCGGTTCCGCCAATCTGCGCGATCAGACGTCCATAGCCATTGTTGACAAACTGCTGCACGGACGAGCGCGATCCGATCGTGCCCGCAATCTCTCCTCGACGCATAGCCAACTGATCCGCGCTTCCTGAATATCCCGTGAGTATCCGGATCGGCATCCTCATCGTGTTCACAAGCATCGTCATTTCCAGATAGGACGCGCTGCCCAGGCCCGAAGCGGCAAAGTTGAGCGGCGTCTTCTGCGCCATGAACTCCTGGTACGTGTTCACCGGAACCTGGGATGCTATGAGTATCACGCGTGGTTCTGACGCCGCCTTGCCGATCCAGCTCATTTTCGCCAGATCGAAGCTAACCTTCGAGTTCCTGCTTATCTGATTGTATATAAGGCCCGTACTGAACGAGCCGATGGTGAGGCCATCAGGCTTGGAGGCATAGAGAGCGTTGGCGCCAATCAAATGGCCTGCCCCGGGCATGTTGCGGACGACGAACGTCGAACCAGGCAGATTGCGTTGCATGAATTCGGCAACCAATCGCCCATAGGCGTCGTAGCCGCCTCCCGCCCCGGCCGAAATGATGTAGGTAACAGTTTTACCTCTGTAGAAATCCGCACCGCTCTCCGCATGTGCGGCTGACACGCTCAGCGCGGCCAGCGCGCCAAGCAACCAAGACTTGCCTGACATTACTTCCTCCCGCACAATGCGTCGCGACCGACGCCTATTCTGCATTATTCTATTGGGAAAATCATCGGTCAATGAGCACGCCGTATCGATTGCTCCTTATTTACTTTGGCGCGTTGATGAGTTGACGGAGCCGGTCCACGACGTGTTGCGGCGTCGCCTGAATCTCCTCGACGAGTTTCTGAATTTCAACACCGCTTACCGGATCGACGTCGAGGCCGATCTTCTTGGCGTCAGCGAGGAAAGCCGGGTCCTTCATCGTCTCGTCGAAGGCCCGGCGCATCGCGTCAACCCGGTCCTGCGGCGTCTCCGGCGGAAAGGCGAGCGGGCGCGACATGGCGAATTTCATGGCGATGAACCGGAAGAGCTCCCGGTCGGACTGGCTCTCGGCGAGTTCTGCAGCCGTGGGCACGTCAGGCAACTGAGGAAGTCGGTTCAGCCCGAAGCTGAGGACGAAGCCAGCCTTCCCGTCCCTCAGCCACTCGCCGCGATTGACCATGAGGTTCAGAAGCGATGTGCCTCCCCCTTGAATTTCCCCTTGTTCCGCCGCGACGAACGTGTCGCTCGTGCCCTTGTAACCGGGGATTATTTCCATCCGGGTCCCAAGAATTCGATTGGCGAGGAATGGCAGAGTGTAATTGTCCGCGCCGACTGCCATTGACCCGATTACGACGCGCTTTGTCCGGAGATCCTCGACGTTGCGCGCAGCTGACGACCACGTCCACAGTATTTGCGGCTCCTGGACCGGCGAACCGATCCAGATGAACTTCGATACGTCAAATCGCACATCGCCGCCATCGCGCGAAAGGATCCTCAAGCGCGGTTCAAGCGGAACCGAATTATTCGGCATCCCCATGACCGAACCGTCCCGCGGCGCGCGATTGTACAGGTAATTCGTCATGATGAGGCTGGCCGCGCCCGGCATGTTCTCCACCACGACCGGCGGATTACCGGGGATGTGCTTACTTAGATGCGCCTGCATAACGCGGCCGGGCAGGTCATAGCCGCCGCCAACCGCGGCGCCTATGATCATGCGCACCGGCTTGCCCTTGTAAAATTCGGCGGGGGATTGCCCCCACGCCGCCGACACGCTCGCCAGAAGTAGCGCAAGAGTTCTTATTACCGTCATGGCTCAGGCTCCCCGAGTAGCGCAAGAGGAGATCGATGCAAGCAGCCGCCCTTTACCGAGGATCTCGAAAGCGCTGCCCATCGCCTTGCAGGCGACATAGAAGTTCGCATGGGTATATGCGACCGCTGTCCTGCCCGTGTCCTGCTCGATCTCCGTCACGATCTGCGATGCCTGCCATTGCGGACAGGCCAGGTAGACAGTGTCGCATTTCGGGTTATCGGCGACGAGGCGCTTGACGAAGTCGTAGATCTCGCGCGGAGACTGGACCTGTATGTCCTTGAACGGCAGGTTCGCGCCGCGCGCCTCGATCACATCGAAGCCGAAGGTCTTGAGGTAACCGGCGAGCGCCGCGTCATGCTGCGGCGGATAGGGAGATGCGATGACGATGCGCTCCGCCTTAACGGCGCGCAGCGCTTCCATGCAGGATCGCACGCCGGTCGTCGCCGGCACGCCAGCCGCCGCGGAAATTTCGCTCACGATCGTTTCTTCGTAGCCGGGCCCTCGCGCGACCACGAGAGGTCCGCCCCCGTGGATAACGAAATCCACGTTCCGGGATCCAAGGTAGGCAGCCGCGTTCCTGACTTGCGCGAGGCCTTTCTCGAACTCCTCGGGCCGCCAGTCGTCGATCATGCAAGTCACGCCAACCAGGCCGACGCCTTCCGGCGCGAACTTGTAAAATTCGTAAGGCAAAACTTCCATGACGGTTGGTGAAATGTAACCGATGCGCTTGCGCCATCCGAACACGGCGTCCTCCCCGATCTCGTACTTCTTGGCCAATTGGCGTCGCAGCGAGGGTAATTGCTTCAATCGCCTGCAACAAGGGCTCTGAATCGACCCGCCCCGCTCTTGCGATTGCGGCCAGCGCCCTTATCCTGTCCCCGCAAGCCGACAGGGAGGACGGGGATGCCGGGCGCAGCAGCAAAATTTGTGGCAATGGTGAAGCCTACCACGCATGGCTCCGGCTCGCATGACGCGCTTCTCGCAATGCTGCCGCCTGAAATCCGCACCGAAACATTTTACTGCGGGATCCAGGATGGCACGGTCGAAGAATTTGAAGCCGTCATGCCGGAATACGAGCGCGGCGTCGCGCAGATGGCGGCCCTGAAGCCGGACATGATCCACCCAGAAGGCACGCCGCCGTTCATGCTGCATCGCTATGAAGGCGAGCAGCGCATCGTCAAGGGATGGGAGGATCGATACGGAATTCCGATCTTCACGTCCGGCATGAACCAGATCCGGGCGCTGCGGGCCGTCGGCGCCAAGCGCATCGTGGGGTCCGGATACGACTCGATCACCGGCCCAATCGTTGAGGAGTATTTCCGCGATGCAGGCTTCGATGTGCTCAAGATTGAAAAGGCCCCGTTCACCTGGGAGCAAACCGGGCAGCTGACCGACGACGAAATGATCGAGTATCTGGTCAGCGTATTCCGCCGCTTCCCTGGCGGCGAGGCGATGTACATCCAGGGCAGCAAGTGGCCGTCCGTTCGTGTCGCAGAACGACTAGAGGAAATCATCGGCGCGCCCGTGGTTCAGGCCGTGACGGCGCGCTGCTGGGAGATACAGATACGCTGCGGCATCGTTCGCCCGCAGAAGGGTTTCGGAATGCTTCTGGAAACGATGCCACCCGGGTAAAGGCGCCTACTTCACCATCGGCGGCATTTCGGAAAGCAGCCGCCCCAGTCCCTGCCTTGGCCCATCGAGTCCAAATCGATGGAGCAACTCCCAGTACCGCGCGGCGACCGGGTGAACCACGACGACCCCGAACGCGCGCTCCAGTTTCTCGATCAGACCTGAAAGCCGCCACTTGCTGCTGCCCTGCAGGCAAAGTCCCTCCGCGGATGGATAGCGGCGCAGCAGTTCGCCGAGCACTTCAAACGCCATGTCATCGCCAATATCGTCCTTGTCCGTCCATTCGACGTTCACCTTTTCAACTCGCAGAACGTCGAACCCCGCCTCCCGGAAGTAGCGTTCAGCCATCGGTCCGGTCGTCGGGTCGTAACCCGCGTCGACAATCCGGTGAGCCCCAAGCGCGCGAAGCGCATTCACCTGGCACATAGCAGAGGTAAACATCGGCACACTGAAGCGACGCTCCCATTCCGCGACCGTCTGACGCTCCTTTTCGTATCCGAGGATCAGAAACGGCGGCGTTCCTTCGAGATGAACGAGATCCGCGCCTTCATGAGCAAGTTCCCCGGCGCTTTGTTCATAGAATGGAATCGCAGCCTCGAACTCCTCCATCCGTCCTTCCCGCACCGGTGCGAAGCGCGCGCTCGCGGAAACAACGGCCGGCAACATGCTCATCAAAAGCCGGTGAGACGCCTCACCGCGACTGGACGGCTTGACTACGCCGAGACGGTGACGCCCCTTCGCTTCAGGTTCCGACATCCGTACTCCTCCGGGCAGTCTTGATAGAGTGGCGTGCATATCCTAGCATCGCCACAGAAGATTGCGCCAGAACGCCGGACCGCCCCGCCAGCCGCAGGAGAGCAATATGCCGCGTAGGAATCTGATCGCCCTTTCCGTCGCGCTTGCGACTGCTGCGATCGTCTCAAGCCCGGCGAAGGCGACCGATCCATTTGCGGGAAAGCAGATCAAGATTCTAATCGGATCGAGCGCGGGCGGCGGATACGACCTTTTCGCCCGGACGATCGCCGCCCATTGGGCGAGGCACATACCCGGCTCGCCCGCATTTGTGCCGCAGAACATGCCGGGCGCTCTGTCCATCAACGTCGCAAACAACATTTTCAATATCGCAGCGAAGGATGGAACAGTTGTCGGCGCGGTGAACCCGCAAATCGCATCCGAGGCAATCCTGAACCCGGATCGGGCGCGATTCGACGCACGCAAGTTCGTGTGGATAGGAAGCGCGCTACGCGAGACTCAAGTGATGATTGGCGCAGCGAATGCCCCGGTCACGAGCTTCGAACAGGCGTTCGAGAGAGAGCTCATCCTCGGCGGATCGGGCGGCGCGACCAACACGTTTCCCACGTTGACCAATGCTGTGCTCGGCACGAAATTCAAAATCGTGAGCGGTTATCCGGGCACCCGCGAGGTCAATCTTGCGATGGAGCGCGGCGAGGTTCAGGGCATCGGCGCCATCACCTGGGCGAGCGTGAAAGCCACAATGGGAGCGAAACTAAAGGCAAAGGAGGTTGTGCTCGTCGGGCAGTACGGCGCAAAGAAGCACCCGGAATTGCCGAACGTGGCCCATGTGCCTTCCTTCGCGAAAAGCCCTGATGATCAGGCGGCCTTGCGCCTTTTGTTCGCCACGCAGGAATTCGGCCGGCCTTACATCGCTGCGCCGGGAACGCCCGCGGACGTCGCGAAGCTCCTGCAAACGTCGTTTATGGCGACCATGAACGATCGCGAGTTCCTCGCTGACGCAGCGAAACGCGGACTCGACATTGAACCGATGGATGGCGCGGAAATACAATCCCTAGTGGAAAATCTATATACTACCCCCGCAGCGGTGGTCGAGCGAGTTCGCGCCATCTTCAAGTAGTGCGCACATACAAAATAATACGTCAGCAATTCTGAAACGCGCACCAAAGGCGCGCGCGGCGACAAGGGAGGAGAGGCAATGCGGAGGCTCCGCAGAATTGCGGCTGCAGCAATCCTTACGTTTGTGACTTCACAAGCGTCGCTCGCGGACGACGTCGCACAATTCTACTCAGGTCGCCAGGTCGCCCTCATCGTTGGGGCGGACGCTGGCGGCGGCTACGACGCTCAGGGCCGGTTGATGGGACGCCATCTCGGGCGCTTTATTCCAGGCAACCCATCTTTCGTCGTCCAGAATATGCCAGGCGCGGGAAGCTTGCAGGCGGCAAATCATCTTTACAACGTAGCAACAAAGGATGGCTCGGTGATCGCGCTGCTTCAGCGCGGCGTGCTCTCCTCGCGCTTCACCAATCCGGCCGGCGCCCGGTTTGATCTCGCCCGGTTCAACTGGCTTGGGAACCTTTCGAGCGAGGCCGGCGTCGTGCTCGCATGGCACGCAACTCCATTTCACACGATCCAGGACGTGATGAAGCAGGAAATGCTCGTCGGAGGAACAGGCGCGACCATCGACACCGAAACGACGCCGAGGCTGCTGAACGCTCTCATCGGTACGAAGTTCAAGGTTGTCACAGGCTACCGGGGAACCGGCGATACGACACTCGCCATGGAGCGAGGCGAGCTTCAGGGGATGGGAGACTGGTCGTGGTCGAACGTCAAGACGCGACGACCGGACTATCTGCGCGACAAGAAAGTTCGCGTGCTGCTGCAGGTCGCAATCGAGCGAATTCCCGATCTGCCCGATGTTCCCATGGCTTCCGACTTCCTGCGCAATGACGATGACCGCAAGGTCATGGACTTGTTTCTCGCTCAGAAGGCGGCAGCGCGCCCTGTAGCCGCGCCACCAGACTTGCCCGCAGATCGCGTGAACGCGCTGCGCGAAGCTTTCGCTCGAATGATTCAGGACCAGGCGTTCCTGAAGGACGCGGCGTCACAGAAGCTCGATATCGAGCCAACGCCGGCTGCTGAAATTGACAAGGTGATCCGGCTGTTTTCCACGACGCCGGACAGTGTTGGACAGCGTCTGAGGGACTCGATTGCGCCGAAGTAGCACGGGGGGCGGACCATGATCGTGAGAACATTTGCGTCCATTTGCGCGGCCACGCTCGCCGCGACGGCGGCATTCGGCGCCGAGGACATCGAAGCATTCTACAAAGGCAAGAGCATCGACCTTATCATTGCTTCCGAAGTCGGCGGCGGATACGACGCCTACGCGCGCCTGATCGCGCCTTACATGGAAAAGCACCTCCCGGGCAATCCCCGGTTCGTGGCGAAACAGATGGTGGGAGCCGGCGGCATCATAGCCACCAATTACCTCGCCAATGTCGCGCGGAAGGACGGGACCGCGATTGCGCAGGTCCAGAACACCGTTCCCTTTCAGCCTCTGTTCGCGCCCGAAACAGCAAAGTTCCAACCGACGGAACTGGGATACCTGGGCTCCGCCAACAGCGAGGTTTCATTGGCTTTCGTCTGGAAGACTTCGCCAACGCAATCGTTCATGCAATTGCGGGAGCGAGAAACGCTCATGGCCGGAGTCACCGGCTCAATCAGCTCCCAGTACGCCCGCGCCATGAACGAACTTGCGGGCACGAAGATCAAGGTGGTCGTCGGTTATAGAGGAGCGAGCCAGGCGTTGATGGCCGTTGAGCAAGGCGAGGTGGAGGGCTATCCGGCGATTTTCTGGTCAACGTTGAAGGTGACCAAGGAGCAGTGGCTGGAGAAAAAGGACATAACGCTCATCGCGCAGATGGCGCTCAAAAAGCACCCTGAACTGCCCGACGTTCCGCTTATGCTCGATCATATCGACACGGCGAAGAACAAGCAGATCGCAGAGCTACTTTTCGCGCCACAAGTGGGTGGGCGTCCCTTCATCACGCCTCCGGGAATTCCTCCCGAAAGGCTCAAGGCGCTGCGCGAGGCCTTCGCCGCCGCCATCAGGGATCCTGAATTTCTTGCGGAGGCCAGGAAGCGCAAGCTCGAAATCCAGTATACGAGCGGGCCAGATCTTCTGGCGCTGGTCGAGCGCGCGTTTAAGTCTCCGGCGGACGCGGTCGCCCAGGTCCGCCGGATATACGACGGAAAGTAGCCCGAGTTATTCGACGATGGAGACTACGCGGCGCGTGCCCCGATCGAGCAGGACTGTCCGCCCGTCAACCACGACGTAACTCAGGTTTGTTGAGCCGAAGCGGGCCGGAACCTCATAATACGTATAGCCGCTCGCGGGCAGGATGGCGCCAACCCGGACATCCGGAATGGAGACGGCGGGATGGCGCTGTTCCAGCACGTACGCGCGAAACGCCGGCAGGTCTCGGATATCGCCGCGCGACACGACGCCTGTGCATCTCGGGTCGCTGCCCATTCCGGTGGCATCGCAGGCGGGGTCGCTGCTGCCGGGACGCACCTGGCCCACCGCCCCGGCGGCGATGCCCACGCTCATGGCGGAGGCGAGAAACATCGTTGTCACTAAGTTCTTCATATCGATCTCCTGTGCCGGCGCGAGGACAGGAGCTCATGCCCTCGCGTTTCCGGACCGGACAACCGCGCGGGCGTCGAGTGGTTCCGGCACGGCTTGACAACATGACGAACGCTCAAGAACCTGCGTATCGGGATGACTGACAATGGAGCCCGCGATGCCATCGAAGGCTATGTTCTGCTTGACCGCCAGCCTCGCCGCCATCGCCACCCTCGGCATCGGCGCGACGAATGCGGCCGCCCAACCCCGCGAAATGGTCATCATTACGAGTAGCGCACCCGGCGGAGGTTACGACGCTTACTCGCGAATGTTCGCACGGCACATGCCAAAGCATCTTCCGGGGAATCCGACCATCGTCGTGAACAACATGCCAGGCGGCGCCGGCATCCGGGCGGCGAACTATCTCTATAACATTGCGCCGAAGGATGGATCCACCATCGCTCTCATCGACCGCGCGATCCAGACCGCGCCATTGCTTTACGGAGCCGAGTCGAAGGCTCAGTTCGACGCAACGAAATTTATCCAGATCGGCAGCGTCATGCGCGAGACGGGGATGGTCGTGCTGTCGACCAAGTCTCCGGCAAACACCATCGAAGATATGCGACGTATGGAGATCATTGTCGGCTCGCCCGGCCCAGAGACGGACACAGGCATGTATCCGCGTCTTCTCAATCAGATCGCGGGCGCGCGTTTCAAGATCGTCTACGGTTACAAGGGCCAGCCGGACGTCTTCCACGCTGTCGAGAAAGACGAGTTGCACGGGCTGTTCATGAGCGGCTGGTCAGGCAATGGCCGCGCCTACGTGCTGGACAGGATGGCGAAGGGCGAGATGAAGTTGCTCATGCAGCTCTCGGGCGAACGCGACCCAAGGCATAAGGATATTCCAACCATCCTTGAGGTCGTGAACACGCCCCAGGACCGGCAAATCGTCGAACTTCTCCTGTCCCGGCTCACCCTGGGAAGGCCGTTCATCGCACCGCCTGGCATATCCGCGGAGCGCGCGGAAGTCTTGCGCACGGCGTTCCGGAAGTCCGTCGAAGACCCCGAGCTGATCGCGGAGGCCGAGAAAAGCCGCCTTGCCATCGACCCGATCTGGGGTGCGCAGGCGCAGGAAATCATGGCTGGCGCGTACAGGACGGATCCCGCGGTCATCGAACGCGTACGCGCCCTGATAAAGCTGAATTGATGAGCGCCATCCAGCGCCGCCCACTCTACATCACCGAGCAGGACGTCCATTCGCTGATTGACATGCGCGGCGCGATCGACGCGCTCGTCTGCTCGTTCCGGGAACAAGCAAGCGGCGAGGCGCAGAATTCTCCGCGAATGCGCGCTCGCTATTGGGGATCCCGGTTGAACATCATGTCCGCCGGGCACAAGTCGGGACGCTTCGGGTTCAAGGCGTATGCCGGGACAAACGCGCCCACGGTCTACCACGTGATGCTGTACGATGCAGGCGAGGGCTTGATCGGCATTCTAGAAGCCCGCCGGCTGAGCCGTTTGCGCACAGGCGCAGCTACCGGCGTCGCCATCGCAGCTCTCGCTCCGCAGGGGCCAGTGCGGCTTGCAATGATAGGCGCAGGCGAGCAGGCGCTGACGCAACTTGAAGCAGCCGCGGCGGTGCGCCCTCTGAGGTCGGTGCAGGTATTCGCCCGAAACCGGGAACGGCTGACGGCGTTCTGCGACAAGGTTTCGCGAGACCTGAAAATCGATGCGACGCCCGCGTCAAGCGCCAAATCCTGCACATCGACCGCCGACGTCGTCATCACGGCGACCGACTCGCAGACCCCTGTCCTGTCAGACGCCTGGCTGAACGGAGTCTCCCACATCAGCACTGTCGGCGCGAACGCCGCAAACCGCATGGAGCTCGAGCTGGAAACCTTTCAGCGCGCGGTCCTCGTCGTCACGGACGATGTAGAGCAGGCGCGAATTGAGGCTGCTGAGATCATTCGCAGCGCGCACGCAGGCCAAATATCGTGGGAGAGCGTCGCGTCACTCTCGGCTGTCGTAGCCGAACCGCCCCCACCCCGGTCAGGACTCACGATCTTCAAGTCACTCGGCGCCGCGATCGAGGACATTGCCGTCGCGCGCGTCGTTTACGATAGAGCCGTCGCGGCTGGAGCGGGCCGGTATTTGTAGCGCGACGCCGCGACGCCGGCGCCGTCAAAGGATTTTCGAAAGGAAGTCGAGCGTAACACGACGCGCGCCGGCGCAGGCGTCTGCATGATAGCGATCGACGCGGCCGGGATTGTCGAAGCCGTGCTGCGCGCCGTCCCATACATACAGGGGAACGTCGGGCTGCGCGCTCCGAAAGATTTCGAGACGCGCTGGCGTCATCGTGTTGTCGCGGCTTCCGACGTGCGCGATCACGGCGCAATGCGGCGTCTCGCGCGCGAAGTCCGGCATCATGGAGCCGTAGTACGAAACCGCCGCGGAATAGCTGCGGCGGCACGCCGCGACCCATGCGAGCGTCCCGCCCCAGCAATAGCCCACAATGGCCACCCTGCCCCACGATGCAACACGGTCTCGCGCAGCATCGAGGTCGTCGAGCGCGTGATCGAGATTCCATGCCTTGTATATCTTTTGCGCCCGGTCATGGGCTTCCCTGTCGTAAGGAAAAACCAGCCCACGCTCCCTGCGGTCGTAGAGCGAGGGCGCTATCGTCACGTAGCCGTGCGAAGCAAAGAAACGGCATGTGGCGCGAAGATATTCGTTGACGCCATACATTTCCTGTCCGAGGACGACCCCGCCCCTGGGGCGCCCGGCCGGCTCGGCGATGAAGGCGTCGAATTCATGCCCGTCCTTCGCGCGCAGGCGTATCATCGACCCCTCGTTGTCCATCGCCTTGCTCCGTGGCCATATCTCCGCCGCTGGCCCTACTTCGCGCCCATCGCGCCAATCGCGCCGCGCAGGGTATCGAGGACCTCCGGCGATACGTTAGACAGCGACTTGAATACGTTCCTCCCGGTTTCCACGTTCACGTAGTCGAAAGGCAAACCGTTGCGCTTGGTGGATTCCTCCACGTATTTGGGATCATTCATCGCCTTTTCGATGCCGCTACGCAGCGCCGCCAGCGCGGGCTCCGGCGACTTCGGCGGGGCGAGTCCGACATAGGCGATTTCGCCGAATTGCTGAACCGTCCAGTTCAGCGCGTCCCAATCCTTCCCCGAGGGGAGCTTGCCATGGATCTCGCGGTACAAATCCTGGAACGCCGGCATGTCGGTGATGTTCGCATTCTTCTTGAATTCGCCCCTGGCGTCAGACGGCGTCAGATATGCGAGACCGACTCCAGAGCCCGATTCGATAAAGCCCTTGCTGCGCGTGCGATAGGTCGGCAAGCTCGTGTTGTGCACGTTTACCTCGCCGCGCTGCATGGCAAGGAATACATCGCTGCCGCCGCGATAGCCGGTCACGATGCGGTGCGGAACGCCAAGCGTCTTGAGCGAGAGATGCGCCAGTATGCCGGCCACATCGGTCGTGCCATACGCGCCAACGATGAGATCCTTCGCCTTCGCGATGTCGGCGGGCTTCTTAAGTCCGCCGGGCACGACGTCAGCGCGAACGTAGTTCACGCGGATGTCGCTGATTCCACCCAGGAACTCGTATTGGTCATAGCGCGCGCGAAGGCCCTGATTTCCGAGCGCCTGGGCGAACGGATCCCATAGGCTGAAGACGATGGTCTGTCCGTCGGGCGCGGCGCGCTCATAAATATAGTTGAACGCCAGCACCCCGCCGGCGCCCGGCATATTCTGAACAACGACATTCGGTTGTCCCGGCAGGTGCTGGCGCAGATACGGCGCGAATGTGCGAACAAGCGTGTCAGCGGAACCGCCCGCGCCGAGTCCGACCACGATCGTCAACGTCTTTCCGGCATAGAAGTCCTGAGCGCTGGCGCCCTGCATGGCGAACGCGCCCATTGCCGCGAGCGCGATCGCGCCGATCCGAGTCCTTTTCATGTTCCCTCTCCCCTTCTCGTCATCCGCGTTGATCGCGGGCGTCACTTCTCGCCAAGATAGGCGTCCTCAAGCTTCTGCCAATCCGGAAATCCGAGAATATCGAGATAGTCTTTCATGGACGCTGCGGAAGCCCCCGCCCTGCGCGCGTCACCAGTCTCGCGAAACATGCGAAGGAAACCGCGCACCGCTGGAATAGCCGCAAGCAGCACGTAAACCGAGCAGGAAAGCATCTTGTAGCCCATCGCCGCCAGGTCGGCCGACGCAAGGCCGGGGACGCTGCCCGTGGGCGTGACATTGTAAACAAGCGGGACATCGAGGCTTTGGGCTATACGCTGCGCTTCCGCGATCGTTCGAGGCCCCTCCACGAATATCGCGTCGGCGCCAGCTTTCTGGTAGGCCTCGGCCCGGCGCAGCGCGGAATCGATGCCCTCCACGGCGTTGGCGTCCGTTCGCGCAACGATCACGAGATCGTCGTCCAGACGGGCGTCGAGGGCGGCGCGAATCTTTGTGAGCATTTCAGATGCGGGCACAACCTTTTTACCCGCCAACATGCCACATCGCTTTGGAGTCACCTGATCTTCGAGCATGATCGCGGCGACGCCTGCCCGCTCGAACTCCATGACTGTGCGCCGCACGCTCAGCGCGTTGCCGTAACCCGTGTCAGCATCGGCGAAAACCGGGAGGCCGCTTGCCGCAGCGATGCGGCCCGCGTTCTCGGCGTTCTCGCTCATCGTGAGCATCCCGACGTCAGGCATGCCAAGCCGCATTGCAGAACTTGCATTGCCGGAACTCATCACCGCCTCGAAGCCCTCCTGCGCGACCAAGCGCGCCATAAAGGGATCGCCGACGCCCGGCATCAGCACGACGCCCTCTCTCGCAAGCAAGGCGCGGAATTTCGTCGTGGGCCTGGTTTGATGCATTGCAACAACGTTCCTTTAGCGGCCCGCGATATTCCGCGCGCCCGCCCGGCGCGTCAAGCGCGGCCGCGTTCGCAGCGCGAGGATCGTCATTCACGGAGCGCGCGTACTGGCTGCCTGCGCGCGCCATGCAGCAGCCACGAACGTTTCGGAGAGGCGGCGGTCCGATTGTTCGTCCTGAATCTGCGAAGCGATGGCTGGCTTCATGGCGAATGCGCGACGCGCGGCCTCCAGCGCCGCCGGCCCGTCGTTCAAACCCAGATTCGCGATCGCGAGCGAGCGCCAGCCTCGTTCCTGAATGTCCCTGGCGCTGGCTGCCCGGCGCTGCGCCGCGGCCATCAGATTGTGTATGGTCTTTACCGTCTCCCCCGTTGGGCCGTGCAAGGCTTCGAGAGACGCAAGCTCCAGACGCGTGTCGATCGCGAAAGCGTCACCCGACGCGATTGCGTTGTCCGTGACTGGAAAGACGTATTCGTTGAAAAGAGATCGCGCGCGCTCCAGGTCCCCGTCTGCCGCAACGATCACGGCCACAGTCTTGGCTGGCGTTGTGCGCAACCACTCCTGAGCTGGACCTCGGGTGTTTTCTATAACGCTCTTGAGAGCGGCTTCCGCGAGCGCACGCGCTCCCGCCCTGTCACCCTGGTTGAACATCCGCACAGCGAGCCGCAAATCAACGCGCGCAGCGGTTCGCGCATCAAGCTCACGCGCTGATCGCCTTACAGACACCGCCTCGTCGAAGTATCTGGCGGCGCCGACGGAGTCGCCCAACGCGCGCCGGTCGTACTCGATCTCGAACAGCAGATCGATGCGCAAAGCGTCGCGCCCGGGAATGGCTGAGACTATTTCCAGCGCCTCGCGCCGGACCGCCAACGCCTTGTCAGGTTCTGTCAGGCTCGTCGTGTCTGCGACGACCTGCAGCAGCATTGCGACCACCGCCGGATCGGCGCCAGCAAGGTCGCGATAATGCGACAAGTTTTCTCGCGCCACCTTTGCTGCGCGATCCTCGTCGCTTCTGTACAATTGCTCAAGCCGTGGCCATACGACCGCCGTCAACTTGTGATGCTCATGATCAGCGGGCAGCCGGCGCGCGATGCGGGCAAAGACTTCCATCGCTGCAACCGGGGTCGGCGCCTTGAAGCCATAGTTTTCGTCAAAATATAGAGCAAGCGAATCGTAAATCGCCTCGATCGCGGCAGGATCGCTGCGCGCAACCACGTCTTCTCCAATCTCGCGATACACGTCACGCAGGGCGGGCCATTCATTTCGATCGGCGATATAAGCCATATCGTACGCGATGGCGGGCGGGAGAAAAGCGCGCCTGCGCTTGACGAGATCGCTTGGGTTGTCGGCCGCCTTGCTGGCGGAACGGGCGTAAGACATCGTGGCTTCGAGCGCGAGCCAGGCCAGCAAATCGTTTCCGTCCCGCATGAAACGGCGCGCGGTGTGAGCGGCCACATCGCTAATTCTCTGCTCGAAAACCCCGCGCTGAACGTGCGCGTGTATGAGCGGCCACGCCACGACCACTCCCCACGCGGGCATTCCCTCCCCGTTGAGCCGGCCAGCCAAACCGCACACCGTAAAGGAGAGACTGTCGCTGGCCGGCCCATGAAGAAGCAATCGGGCGAAGTGCAAAGAATGGAAGGCTTCCATTTCGTCCGCCTCGACAGAGCCGCACATCACCTCGCTCGTCAGATGCGCGAACAACGTCTCGACACCTTTGAGGTCGCCGCGCGACCAAAGGAAGTCTCCAAACGCGACACACTGGTTCAACCGCGACTTGTCTCGAAGAGCGGCTGGCGGGCACTCCACGCTGCTGTCCGGCAACGCCTTGCCCCTCAGCTCCTCGGCAGCGAGGGACATGAGATTTTCCACCCCGTCGCGGTTTGCCTTCGAGAACTTCGCAGCATCGGCCATTAAGCGCGCGTTGCGCAAAAAGTAGATGGCCGGCCCCGGCCGGTCGCTTTGCAGAAAACTCTGCCCGAGCAACGCATAGGCGCGCGCGCGCGTCTTTATCGCCTCGTCGTCGGCTTTTCCCGCGCGTTCGATCGCTTCGGCAATGGCTATGGCGTTGAAGAGCGCGTAATGGCCGCCCGCGCGAAATCTTCGTGCATCCTTCAAATAGGCCTGACCCAGCGCAAGTTGCGCCCAGGCCGTGTCGGGGCTGTCCGCACCGTCGATCACATCATGGATCATCGTCGCAATCAGCCTGCCGCCGATCTCGCGCGATACATCTCGTTCCCGGAGGGCAACCGATATCCATAGGTCCTGCAAACGCAAGATCGCCAGCTTGTCGCCGGACGCCCAGATATCCCTGGTGGCGGCGTCGAGATCCGCGAATGTGACGCTGCTTCGCTCCGTCTTCCACTTCGCGTCAAGTTCGCTGATCAGCCTCGATGCATTTTCCCTCGCTTTGGCCAGAGTCGTCTGAGCGTGCGCGCCGGCGGCGAGAAGGCAAAGGAACGCAACGAGCAACGCCCGTATCACCTGCCCTCTCCGACGACGACAAAGGGCGCCCAGATAGCCGGATGCGCAAGAGTCGGGTCGCTCTCATCCCTGAGCAGCGCCAGCATTGATTGGCGGAATGCGTCGGCCTTCCCGAGCGAAGCGTCTCGCGCCAGCACCTCGAACGCCTGCGATGTCAATCGCGCCGCCGCGTCGTCGCGGACCGGCCAATGCGAAACCAGAAGCGTCTTGGCGCCGGCGTAGAAAAACGCGCGCGCAAGGCCCGAGAGGCCGGAAGCCCCGGGCGTGCCGTCACCGGAGGCGGTATTGCACGCGGACAGGATCACCCAATCGGCGTTGAGGTTGAGGCGCGCGGCCTCAGACGCCGTAAGCAGTCCGTCGTCTTGAGGCGTCGCCTCTGCCGGAGGCGTGAACGCGAGGGCCGGTTCGACAAGTCCGCCGATTTCACCCGCCAGCAGTCCGTGCGTGGCGAAAGCCAGCACACGAAAGCGGGCGAGGTCATCGCTCTTCACGGCAGCCTCCGTCGCCTGGCCGCCGAGACGCACGCTTCCCTGCGGCGCGTCGAGCACTTTTGCGAGTTGCAGCAACTCGCCTTCCGTCTGCGGCAGGGGCGCAAGCGAACGCACCGCGTCCAGGCTGACACGGCCTGCCTCGAATACGCTGGCAGCCGTCCCGGCGCTGCGCAACGAAGCAACCTGCTGCGGGGCTCCTGCGAAGTTCGGCGCGCCGTAGCCCCGGAACGGTTCGGGCGCCCGCGCAATTTCCCTCGCCTGCCGCAGGGCGCGCAGGCTCGCGGCCGTGGGCAAAGTCACAATCGCGTGCTTGCGGATGAGCCAGTCGGTCGCGCGCAGAGCCTGCGGGTCGCGGTCGTCGCCTTCCGGCTGCGATGTGACAAGGAGATTGAAGGGCAGCGAGTCGAACGGCGCTTCGGCCACGATGAACAGGCGCGCGGCGCCGTCCGTAACTTCGCGAACGGGAGCCAGCAAATCGCCCCACAGCCGAAACGCAAGTTCGCGTTCAAAGCGAGGATGATCAAGCGTGTCGCCGCCTTCAACCACGGTTTCTCCGAACGAGCGGACCGCGCTGCGGAAGACCGCCGGTGCGCCGGGGTTCAGCCCCTCACGCAGCCGCTTCACCGAATCAGTCAGTTGCTTGCGCGAGCGATCCACGCGCGCCCACATGGCGTGTTCGCGGGAGAGCGCCCAAACGAATGTTTCGCGCTCCGCGCTGAAGATCATCACCATCGCTTCGCCGGAGCCCAGAAGCGACTGAGCCTCCATCAGCGCCAGAGGACGCGGCTGCGCGAGTTCGGCATAAGCGGGAAAGCGCGTCGCGAGCTCCTTGTCCGCGTCGGCGATCTTCTGCTGCAGGCCGTTCATCCGTTCGCGCAGTTCGGAGAGACGGTCGTCGCTGACGCGGCCTCCGCCGGCGAGCGCCTGCGCGAGGCGACGGTCATCGGCCTTCCACGCCTCGAGGCTATCCTGCCGCGCGCGCACAAGAGCCGCAAGATCGTCCGAGCCTGCGGCAAAGCGAACGCCCAACTGCGCCAGCGCGGCTCCGGCGGATGTCGACATCGCCCGCTGCGCAACCTCGAAGGCCTCGTTGCGGGCGGCTTCCGGCGTCAGCTTCTGCGCATTGGCGTGCGAGACGAGAACAACGATCGGCGCGATGAGAAGCACACGCGCCGCGTACGCCGCCAGCCGCCAGAACGGACCCCGCAACATCCTGCCTCCCTCGCATCAGCGAGACCGCCCCAAGGTAAAGCGGTGACGGAGCCGCATCAAGAACGCCGTTTAGGCGCCGGGCGCAGAAAGGCCGGGCGACGGCCCGGCCTTTCGACGTAACGGCGCCCGAATTCAGCGCATACCGCGCCCGTTGGGCAGATAAACGGGCCTTGAGCTGCCGCGAACGCTCTGCCAGCTGTAACTCTTGCTCCGGACGTTCGACTTGGTCTTCTTCGCGGACTTCTTTTTCTTGGTGTTGACCTGATGCGTCAGCGCATCGCCGACCCGCGCGGCGGGATCAAGCGTGCGGCCCGGAGCGATCTGCGCCGAGGCAGGCGCGGCGACGGCGGCCGCAATGAGAGCAGCCGCAGCCGCGGCGGAAAACGACTTGAGCATCATACCTCCTTGGTGGAAATCCGCGCGTCAATTTCACGATCAGCCGGGCCAGCGCGTATGACCCGCGAGGCAAGTTGAAGCCAGTTTATGGCGTGAATTCGCCGAGGCAAGGGCCGTGCGCCGCCAAGCTTGCGGCGATTCATTGGCGGCCAGCCGGACTCTCCTCGCATTCGATCGAGCCATCGGCGCTTTTCGACCACGTCACGCGCGACGAGGCGACAAAATTGCGCCAGCCGCTTTCGCCGGCGCCCTCAATGCGTATGTCGCCGCCCCTGACGCCGTAGTGCGCGTAGGTCTGGCAAACAATCTTCCATTTCCTGTCCGCACCGCGGCCGAGCACAAATGTCATGCAGCCCGCACTGCCGCAGAAGGAATCGATCGTGCCGCTGACGAAGAGCTCAGGCGACCTGTCTCCGTTCAGGTCGAAAGCGGCCTGCCGGAGGTCCCGCGCGGGGTTGAAGCGAAATTTTTTTGCATCCGAGGCCAATTCGGGCATTTCTTCGACAATAACGCGCCACGCTGCGAGGCCCGACGCATCAGCCTTGCCCCACTTCAGCATGGTGTTCTGTGCATCCGCAGGCGCTGGAAAAACAACAGGCAAGCTTGCCCCTGCGGCCAGCAGAACGACCCGCACCAAGCCATCCGCGCGTGGGCGGTCGGGCGAGCGCGCGGACGCGGCGTTTCCGGCCAAAAATTGGCATACGCGACATAGTAATTTCATAAATGCTCTCCCCGACCGCCAAAATCATAGTTAATCCGCAACGCGCCGTCTGCGGCAAGTTGACAAACCACCCCCACGAAAGAAAACATGCCCACGCTTTCGCCCGCTGGCTCCGGTTGAGCGGGCGGACGGGCGCGGCATTCGGGAGGCGTCACGCCAGCCGCCGCGGCTCGACCAAGCGACCGCTTCTGCGAAACGCCGCAGAGCGCATCTCTAGAGGAAGGCCCCGTCAGATGGTTTCTTTTAATCGCACAAGCATGATGACGTGCCTGATCGCCGCTTCCGTGCTGGCCGGCGCCGCGCGAGCTGAAACAGCGGCGGAGTCTCTCAATCTGGCGCCTTCGAGCGGGTTGGCCCCGGCTTCGCGTCCGCTGACCCTGCCCACCACGGACGAAGTGGTCGTTCCATCGATGACCAATGAGCGCATGCGCGCCCTGCTTTCAAAGCGCCTGCACTTTCCCCTCAAAGAAGCAGGCACAAACCTCGTGCCGTCAGCGAAGAACAGCGCCGAGAAAATCGTTGGCGGCGAAAAGGCCTCTCCGGGCGAGTATCCGTTCCAGGTTGCGCTTCTGCGCGTACGCAGAAACCCGGACGGCAGCTTCACGCCGGTGGCCCAGTTCTGTGGAGGCACGCTCGTCACCGCGCGATGGGTCCTCACGGCGGCTCACTGCCTCGCGCAGGGGGACCGCGGCAAGATATCCAGCATCACGAATCCGAAGGATATCGCGATCCTGATCGGCGCGACCAACCTGCTTGGCAAGGGCGACCGCATTCTGGTCAAGCGCGTCGTGACGCATCCCCGTTATGTGCCGGGCACGTCCGTCAACGACATCGCGCTGCTCGAACTGGAGCGCGCGCCGACAGCAGATTCAGGCGCTCAGCGCGTGACGATCGTAACGAAAGAGACCGAACCCGCCGCTTTGCCCGTCGACGCGGAATTGACCATCATCGGCTGGGGAATGACTGAAGCCAAGCGGCCATCGATGGACCTGCTCGAGACCACGGTGAAGGCAGTCGATCGCAACGCCTGCAATCGCGTCCTCACTTCGGCGCGCCTTCAGGCAGGCGACCTTCAAAAGGCGCTGTCAGACCTTTCGTTCGTGTTCAATCTCTCGCCTGTTTCGCGCAGGGCGCTCGAGCAGAGCATTGCAGCGTTCGGCGGGACGGTGACGCCGCAAATGATTTGCGCCGGCGCCGAAGTCGACGGCCGCGACACCTGCCCCGGGGATTCCGGTGGCCCGATCCTGCGCAAATTGCCCAATGGACAGATGGTCCAGGTCGGCATCGTCAGCTTCGGCATCGGCCAGTGCGGCGTGGCGGCCCTCCCTGGCGTCTACACCCGCCTCGCCCTCTATACGGACTGGATGCGGGAGGTCGTCGCCACGACGACGCCGCCCGGCAACCAGAATGCGCAGACCCAGCCGCGGCAGGGTCAGAAGCGGCCCTGATCCTGCAGAAGCCCGAAAGTGAAGCCCCCGACCCAATCGGGGGCTTTTCATTTGCCGGAAAGCGCGCGGAGGATCGCCCGCGCGAACGACCAGAGAGCGACGGCTGCGATAAACAAAAGCGCCGCGCGCATGAGGGCGTTGCCCTTGGCTGTCTCGGCGCCGCTGAATTCGAGCGCCGCGAACCCGGCCAGCGACAACGCGCCCAATGTCATGATCCAGTAGATCGTGCGCCCGATCCTCTGCATTCCGCGCAATCCTTCGGAGCGGCGCCGCAGCGCGCCAGCGAATCCTCCGTAAAGGATAATTGTCCCGCTCAAGTATTATGTCCACGCCTTTCTCCGGCGCAAAGCAGGCAGGCGCCTGTCAGAACCCTTCAGGATACCTTCCCGGCCTGAAAATGACTTGCGCCGCGAGGAAGCGAAGGGTCGCGCGGCGCAGCGTCGATTCGCTTATCCTGGCCCCGGCGGGTGTGGTAAGTTTTGATTTGAAGCAGTTCGAGGTCATCTTCGCCGCAGCTTTCAAACCAGTACCGGGCGCCCGCAGGGATGAGGATGCCCTCGTTCACGCCGAACTCCCCGCGCACCACGTCGCCCACGCCATAGAAACGGGCCCGCCCCTTGAGAACCATCCACGTGATGTCGACGCCGGCATGATAATGAAGATTGTTCTCGCCTCCCTGCCCTAGACAATGGACGGCCGCCGCGCCGCGCTCAGTCGTCGTGAGTTTCACGATCGCCTTGCGCCGGGTGTAGGTCTCGGGCGCCTTGAAGCTGAACGTCTGGATGGCGGCTTCGGCGGCGTCGTGATCGATGTCTGACGTGGCGACGGTGTCGGTCATTTCTTCCTCCTCTTTGATGACGGATCATTGCGCCGCCCATGCCCGTTGGCAAGCTAGCCGGCCACGCCCGCCCCTGCGCCTGCCGGCTGAGCGGATCGGCTCACGCAACGACCTGGAGACCGTGAGCACGATAAGGACAGACGCGCCACAATGCCGGGCGGTCCCACAAATAACCATCGGACCGCACGGGATGTTTTCCCAGTCCGAAGGCGCCTGAAAAAACATCACGCCCGATTGCTGGCCGCCAAAGGCGACAAAGACCTGCCGCCTCTTGCGATGCGTTGTCTTCATGAGCTGAGCGGAGGCTGCCTTGATCCCGCGACGCGTTGCCTGCCCCAAACTTTCCCGGCCGCGATGGGCCGCAAAGCCCCGCCCGACACAAGCCATAACTAAAACTGATGGCTCCCTACGAGCGCCTGCTGGCACGATGCTTGCGATATCCGTCGCGGCACTTCTCACGTGATGGAGGACCGGCGATGTATGGATGGGAAAAATACCTGAGCGAGCGTGACAAGAAGCACGACGAATTATGGGGCAAGAAGGAGCTCTACGGTTTCGGAAAGAAGCCCGCGCTGCTTCTGATCGATATTTACTACAGCGTGCTCGGGCTGAAGCGCGAACCGATTTTCGAGTCCATGAAGATGTGGCCGGGCAGTACTGGCCTCGAGGGTTGGGCTGCTGTCGACAAGGCGGCCGAACTTCTTGCCGTCGCGCGCGAGAACAAGGTGCCGGTCATTCATATCAAGGGACTGCACAACGGCATGAAGCCATGGGTCCATCGCAATCGCGAGGAGTCGACTTTGCCGCCGGACATTCAGAAGAAAGGCACGCAGATCGTCGACGAGGTGGCGCCCATCGCAGGCGAGGTCGTGATCGAGAAATCCGCGCCGAGCGCGTTCCAGGGAACGCCGCTGATGTTCCATCTCAACAGCCTGGACATCGATACGCTTATCGTTTGTGGTGAGACCACCAGCGGTTGCGTGCGCGCCTCCGTTGTCGACGGCGCCACGGCGCGCTTCCGAATGGGTGTCGTTTCCGAGTGCGTATTCGACCGCACGGAGGCCTCGCATTTCATGAATCTCTACGACATGCATCAAAAGTACGCCGATGTCGTGACACTTGAGATGGCCAAGAACTACCTGCGCGGCAATTCGATTGAACGTACCGCGCCCACTGCTGCCGCCGCTGAGTGACGCCAGGGCGCGGCGCCCGCCGCCGCGTCCCGCCAAGCCTGTTCGATTACAAGAAACTTTCTGCCACAGGGGTAATCACATGAAGACTACGCGGCGTACATTCCTCTCGGGCCTTGCGGCCGCCGGCGCCACACCGTTGATATCATTTCCAGTCCGGGCGCAGGAGAAGACACTGCGCGTCCGGTTCTACGACGACCCCGCCGGCTTCGATCCAGCCAACATCTTCCGTGTTGAAAACGAAAACATCGCATTCAACCTGTTCAGCGGATTGACCACCTACGAGAGCAAATCTGGAAAGATCATCCCGGATCTCGCCGAGTCATGGGAGACTAAGGACAACATTACCTGGGTCTTCAAGCTGCGGCGGGGCGTCAAGTGGCAGAAGGGGTACGGTGATTTCACATCCGCCGACGTCGTCTACAGCTACCAGCGCATTCTGGATCCGGCTACGGCGTCGCCCTACCGCAATGAATTCGCGGGCGTAAAAAAGATCGAGGCGCCGGACGACTATACCGTCGTCATTACGCTCGACTCTCCGGATGGCAATTTCCTGCATCAGGTCGCAAACTACCATCAAGGCCAGATCGTCAACAAGAAGGCGATCGAGGCCGCGGGCAAGCAGGTCCGCTGGCAGCCTGTGGGAACCGGCCCATACTACCTGGACTCCATAGATGTAAACTCGAGGATCGTTCTCAAGCGTCACGAGGAATACTTCCGCGGACCAGCTCCCATAAGCACCATAATCTTCCAGATCATAAAGGACGAGTCGACCGGCACAATTGCCCTTCGCCGTGGCGAGGTGGATCTCGTCATGCGCTCCAACCGCGAGGAGAACATTGCGATCCTTCAGAAGGAAGGCTTCGTGATGAACAAGACGGAGGATTACGCGACGGCCATGAAGGTCTTCAATCTATCCGTCAAACCGCTTTCGGACGTTCGCGTTCGCCGCGCAATCGCTCATGCGCTTGATTATGACGCCATCATCAAGGCGACGTCGCCAATCCTTCAGAAGACCTCACTGTCCCTGCTACAGCCGTGGATGGACGTCTATTCCGCCGACGTTCCGCGCTACCCCTACAACCCAGGCGTCGCGAAGAAGCTCCTCGCCGAAGCGGGTTACGCAAAGGGGTTTAGCTTCAAGAATCTCAGCACGTCGGCCCAGGGTGTGACGGAGTTCCAGCAATTCGAGATCGACTTCCTGAGCCAGGTTGGCGTCAAGATGGAGATGGAGCTCGTCGATACGCCGACGTTCAATCAGCGTCGGAACCGCGGAGATTTCGAAGTGACCACGCGCCTCATACCCGCGGTCAATCCCGACACCCTCCTGTTCAGCTTCCTCGATCCCGCGAACATCTCGCCAAAGGGGATGAATGGCGCCCGCTACGATAATCCTGAAGTGACACAGACCTTGAGAGCGGCGAAGGCCGAAATGGACCCTGTTAAGCGCAAGGCGCTCTATGCGAAAGTGCAGCAGCTTGCGATGCGGGATCTACCCTACCTGCCCCAATACTCCAACGGCGTCATCTGGCCCGGGAAGAAGAACGTCGTCGGCGTGCAGCCAAACTACCTTGCACAAGTGAACTTTTTCGAAGTCGACATCAAATAAGGGGGGCGGAATGCTCACCTACAGTCTCAACCGTCTCCTCCAACTCTTCGTGACGACACTGGGCGTCGTCACGCTTGTTTTCTTCACGCTTCGCCTCATTCCAGGCGACGCCGCGTCCGCGATGGCCGGCGACACGCTCTCAGGCGAAGCGCTCGAACGGCTGCGTGAACAAATGGGGCTCGACAAACCAATCTTGACACAATACTTCGAATACTTGCGCAACCTGATTGGCCTCAACTTTGGGGACACGATCACGACGGGATTACCCATCTCGAGCCTTCTGCTTGCGGCGATCCCGATCACACTGACAATAGCTCTGACCACGATCCTGCTAACGATCGTGATTTCTATCCCGCTGGGAACTCTCGCCGCCTATATGGCGCACAAGGGGCACAAGACGCTCGACAATCTGATCACGGGCGCAGCGATGCTCATCGATCTGATGCCGTCATTCTGGACTGCGCTCGTTTTCCTCCTCTTCTTCTCCCTCACGCTCGGCCTTTTCCCGGCGAGTGGAACCGTGAGCTTCGACGAGCCATGGGACTTCCTGCGGCGCATAGCCCTGCCCGTCCTTGTGCTTTCAGTGACACAGGTTGCAACGATGGCGCGCATTACCCGTACTGCGGTCCTTGAGGTTCTCAGCGAGGATTACATCCGCACCGCCCGATCGATGGGGTGGTCGGAACTTCGGGTCCTGTTTCGCCACGCCCTGAAGAACGCCGCTCTGCCGATCGTCACCGTGGTCGGGCTGAGCTTCGGAAGCCTTTTGAACGGCACAATTATCGTCGAGTTCATCTTCACGATCCCCGGCCTCGGCAGTCTGCTCGTAAATGGGATCAACAGTCGCGACTACCAACTCGTTCAGACACTCATCGTTCTTTACGCGCTTTTCTTCGTGTCCGTGAACTTCCTGACCGACATTGTCTACAAGAAGCTCGATCCACGCGTTCAGTTCTGAATTCTTCCGCGGTTGGCAATACAAGGCGCACGACATGGCCATGACATTCACGACACCCGTTGTTCGAGCTTATACATTCAAATGGCCGGCGCTTCCCGGCATGCACTTCCTCTTCGGCAACAAGAAGGCGCGTATTGCGCTCATCATCCTTGTTCCCATCCTGCTGCTGACAGCTTTTTCAAGCTGGCTGCCGCTACAGGCGCCGCTGCAGACAAATCTGCGCGCGATCATGCAGGCGCCCACGCTTGAGCACCCCTTCGGAACTGATCGCATGGGGCGCGACGTTCTGAGCAGAACCCTGGCAGGCATCCAGGTTTCACTGCTGGTCGGCCTCAGTGTGGCGGCCATAGCAATGGTGTTCGGTGTCGTCATTGGCACGATCGCCGGCTTCTTCGGGCGCACAATCGATCGCGTCATCATGAGTGTCGTCGACATCTTCCTTGCTTTTCCGTCCCTGCTCCTCGCGATCGGCCTTGTTTCCATTGTCGGTACTGGCCTGGTGCCTGTTATCGCAGCGATTGCGCTCGCCGATGTGCCGCGATTCATCCGGCTGCAGCGCTCGCTTGTCCTCAGCCTCCGATCGCGCGCCTATATCGACGCGGCGCGGACCGTAAAGGCGTCGCAGTGGTGGCTGATGTCGCGCCACATCGTGCCTAACACCATCGCCCCGCTACTTGTCGCCGGCAGCATCGCAGCCGCGAATGCAATTCTCGTCGAAGCAAGCCTGAGCTTTCTGGGGCTCGGGATCATGCCGCCAGCGCCTTCGCTCGGCAACATCATTCGCGATGGTCAGCTCTATCTTGAACAAGCGTGGTGGATTTCCACCATGCCCGGCGTCGTTATCCTGCTCATCGCGTTGAGCCTCCATTTCCTGTCGGATGGAATCCGCGAAGCGCTCGATCCTCGCGCCCGGAAGTAAGCTGCTGTCCGTCATTCTACATACCGGAGACTCCGAAATGAACTTCATGCAGCAAGTCACGGACGCCGTGCTGCACGTTCAGGACTTGCACACGCACTTTTTCACGGAGAGCGGCATCGTAAAGGCTGTGAACGGCGTATCGTTCAGCCTCAAACCCGGCGAACGGGTCGCAATCGTAGGAGAGAGCGGCTCTGGCAAGAGCGCGATGGCAATGTCCCTCATACGTCTGCTTGCATTTCCCGGAAAGGTGGTCGGCGGCGAGGTGATCGTCGGCGGCCGTGATCTGATCCAGATGAGCGAGAATGAGCTGAACGAGGTTCGCGGCGGCGAGATCGGCACAATCTTCCAGGATCCGATGTCATCGCTTGATCCGGTAATGCGCGTCAGCGACCAGATGGTTCCGCCGATCATGAGGCATTTGAACCTGAGCCGCCGCGAAGCACACGGCGTGGCTGTCCGCTGGCTCGACAAGGTCGGCATACCGGATGCGGAGAACCGTATTGGCGCCTATCCGTTCGAAATGAGCGGCGGGATGCGTCAGCGTGTCATGATTGCTATGGCCTTGTCCTGCAATCCGCGTCTCATCATAGCCGACGAGCCGACGACGGCGCTGGACGTCACGATTCAGGCGCAGATCGTGGAATTATTGAAGAACCTCACGGCGGAAACAGGCGCCGCGATGCTATTCATTACGCACGACCTCGGGCTCGTAGCGCGGTTCGCCAACAAGGTCGGCGTGATGTATGCGGGCAAGCTTGTGGAGTTCGGCAGCTCCGAAGACGTGTTCGCGCGTCCGCGGCACCCTTACACGCAGAGCCTGCTGCGCACGATTCCTAAGGTTTCGAGCGAAGCGCGAGAGCGGCTCTTGCAGATTCCGGGCTTTCCGCCGGACATGCGCAATCCACCCGCTGGCTGCGCGTTCAGGGAACGCTGCGTAGCCGCGCAAGAACGATGCGCAACGGCAACTCCCGAACTGTCGTATCGCGATACCGATCACTCCGCAGCTTGCTTTCTGCCAAACGGCCTGGACGACGCCGCGTCACCGGCGCAGCCGCGCAGGCGAAACATCGAAAAGGATGCCGACGCCGCCGAGCCCCTCCCGCAGCAAGATGTGCTCGAGTTGCACAACCTTCGAAAGCATTTCACTGGCAAGTCCATGTTGCCATGGGTGAAGCCGAAGACTGTTCGCGCCGTCAACGGCGTCAGCGTCAGGATGCGGCGCGGTGAGACGCTCGGCGTGGTGGGCGAGAGCGGTTGTGGCAAAAGCACGCTTGCAAGGCTTCTGCTCGGCCTGGATGAACCAACGACCGGCGAAATCTTTGTCGCCGGCGTCGCGCAAATGGTTTTCCAAGACCCCTACTCGTCATTCAACCCAAAGATGACGATCTTCAACATTATAGAGGAGCCGCTCGTTGTTACAGGCCGCGGCGACCGGGCTGAGCGCGCCGAGAAGGTCCGGTCGCTTATCAAGCAGGTGGGCCTGGAGGAAAGCTATCTCAACCGTTATCCGAGCCAATTGAGCGGTGGCCAGCGCCAGCGGGTCGGCGTCGCGCGGGCCCTCGCGCTGAATCCCTCCGTTGTCGTGGCTGATGAGCCGACATCAGCTCTTGATGTCTCCGTCCGCGCGCAGATCATCAATCTGCTATGCGATCTGAAAGAGGAGCTTGGGGTCAGCTTCGTCTTCATTTCGCACGATCTGATGACGGTTCGTTACATTTCCGACCGCATCGCCGTGATGTACCTTGGCGAGATCGTTGAATATGGTCCGGCGGAGGACGTCTTTCTCACTCCGGCCCATCCTTATACTCGCGCTCTTCTGGATGCCATCCCCACACCGGATCCCGCTTTCGAAGCGAGCCGGACGATCAACATCATATCGGGAGAACTGCCTAGCCCGCTCAACATTCCGCCTGGCTGCGCGTTCGCATCGCGCTGCCCAAGGGTGAATGCGAGGTGCCGTGAGGAAAAGCCCACACTGAAGGCCTATTCGCAAAAACGCGAGGCAGCCTGCCACTTTCCATTGTGAGCCTCAGCGCGCGGCGCTCATCTGAACGGGAGCGCCCGCAAACCAACTGCCAATGTCGCGCGCGGCGTCCAGAACCGCGTCCTTTATTTCGCTGTGCATTGCGTCGAGGTCGATATGCGTGTCGACGGCGGTGACGTTGACCGCGGCGATGACCTTGTTGGTTCCGTCTCTCACCGGCGCGCCGACTGCGCTTACCCCGCGCTCGAAAAAGGATTGGCTCACACCATAGCCACGCTCGCGGTCAGCCGAGAGGACTTCCTTCAGTTCGGCGAGAGTTGACGGAGTCTGAGAGGTAACTTTCGGGAGCTGCCGCTCCGGAAACAAAGCGCGAAGTTCTTCATCCGAATGATCGAGCAAAAGCATGCGCCCCATGATGGTGGCGTGCACGGGAAAGCGCGTGCCGATCTGGACATTGCTTGCTACAGTGGTCAGGGCGGCCACACGACCTATATAGACAACTTCGCGCCCGTCGCGGACCGCCAGGTGAGCCGACAGGCCCGTGCGGTCACGTAGTCTCTGGAGCGCGGGCTGCCCGATCTCCGGCAGATCCAGCGACGCGAGATAAGTAAATCCGCGATTGAGGAGGCCCGGGCCGAGCCGGAAAGTCCGCTCATCTGGACCACGCAGCACGTAACCGGCCCTCTCCAGCGTGACCAGTAGCCTGAACACAGTGGCGCGGGGCAAGCCTAGTGCGGAGCAAACCTCAGGCGCTGTCAGCGCCGGCCGCCCCCGAGAGAACAGCGCGAGCACGTCGAGCCCGTGAGCAAGCGCGGGAACTATGTAGCGTTCCCGCGAGTCCGCCGCTTTCACCTTCGAGGCGTCCTTATCCATGTGCGCTTGAAAACCCCTCGACGATGCGGCTGAAAAGAGCCGGTTGCTCAAGATAGCAGGCGTGTCCCGCACCTTTCATAACTGCGACTGGACTGGCAGGCCGAGCCTGCGCAGCAAGACGATTCGCGTGCGGCGGCGTGATCACGTCGGCGTCACCGTAAAGGAACTGAACGGCCAGGTCCGGAGAAAGCTGCTCAATATCTGCCACAAGATCTCCGGAGGAGAGCATTCGCGCGGCCTGTGCATAGCCTGCCGGATCGACGAGCGCCATCGTATCCACGACTGCAGAAATCAGTTCGGGAGCGGCGCCATGCCCAAGCAGGCGCGGTCCTCTCTTCTCCGCCATGCCGCGGGCGCCGAGCTCCGAAATGTCGCCGATCCGAGAGGCAAGCAGGCTTTCCCGGTCATCGTTGGCCAGCCTCGCGTGTCCAAGAGCGCACGAGGCCAAGGTCAAAGACGCGACACGTGAAGGATAAAGACGCGCATAGCGCGCGGCAATGAGGCACCCGAGGGAATGGCCCACAAGGTGACAACGGTCCACGCCAATCCAGTCGAGAAGGTCCCGAAGGCGCTCCGCATAATCACCGGCGGACGGCGCCGCAATCGGAAGTGAAGCCGAGGGAGGGTAGCCCGGGGCGTTCCACGCGATGACACGCCAGCGGGACGACAGGTCAGCAATCTGAGCTAGCCATGAGCGGGCGCCAGAACCAATCCCATGCAATAGAACAATGGCGTCACCCTGCCCGGCCTCAAGATACCCGATGTCGCCATCGTGAGTGCGCGCAAGGCGCATATCAGTTGAAAACAAAGCCGCCATTTACCGGGACCACCTGGCCTGTGACAAAGCCAGCCTCTGACGTCAGAAAGAAAATCGCGGCGCCAACCACGTCGTGCGGAAACTGGCGCCGCTGCATCGCCCGTCCATTTACATAAAGCTCATGGCGCTCCTGGGGGACGTACTCAGTCGCCTCGCAGACCACAAGGCCGGGCGCAATGGCGTTGACTGATATTCCATCCGAACCGAGTTCGCGCGCCAGAGAGCGCGTCATGGAGATCACTGCGCCCTTGCTTCCGACGTAATGCAACAGGCGTGGCGCGCCCCACAGCGCGGTGTCAGATGCGACATTGACAATTCGGCCGCCTGCCAGGGATTTGCGCAGCAGCGGCGCGCAAGCGCGCGTCACGAGCCAGGTGCCGCGAACGTTGATCGCAAACACACGATCGAATGTATCAACATCAATTTCCTCGAACGTCCTGCCGCCAATACCAGTGGCCAGAGCAGCGTTGTTCACGAGGCCATCGAGCCTGCCGAATGACGCCTCAACGTCGCTTGCGAGGGCGGCCACCGAGACTGGATCGCTTATATCAACATGGACGAAGTGCGCCTTCGCGCCACATGAACGAAGCTCAGCGACAGCCTTCTCTCCGCCCGCGGAATCGATGTCAGCGACGATCACAGCCTCGGCCAATTCCCGGGCGCAACCCTCAGCGAAGGCGCGGCCGAGGCCGCGCGCCGCGCCGGTAACAAGGACGATTCGGCCAGAAAGATTCATGCCGCTCTCCTCAAGCCGGCCGCGCGCGCGACGGCAGCCAGTGCAGCACCCGGTTTTCGATGAGCACTATGGCTCCGTAGAGAACAATTCCAATCAGGGTCAACATGATGATGGTGACGAACACCATCGGCGTATTTCCCGAACCTTCGCCGAAGGTGAGAAGATAACCAAGTCCGGTGTTTCCACCGACGATCTCCCCCACGACCACACCGATGACGGCCAGGGTTGCGGCAATTCTCAAGCCCGCGAAGAATGGCGGCAGAGACGCCGGAAACTCGATCTTCCGGAAGATCTGCATTCTGCTGGCGTTGAATGATCGTGCGAGACGAACGATATCCGGATCGATTGCGCGGACGGCTCCCAGAACATTGATCATGACCGGAAAGAAGACGATCAGGATCGCAACGAGTATCTTCGGATAAACCGTATAGCCAAACCACATCACGAACAGCGGCGCGAAGGCGACCTTCGGCGCGATCTGCAGCGCGAGAATGTAGGGCGACAAAACAAACTCCGCGGTTGGCGAAACGCCGAGTATGAAGCCGACCAGCATCCCGAGGAGCATGCCCAGCAGAAAACCGACAAGGACCTGCATCGCCGTGATCGCGGTATGATACATGAGCTTGTCGCGCGCCATCATCCGCAAGAACTCGTCCCACACGCTCGAGGCTTTAGGAATGATGAATTGCGGAACGCCGAGCGCCGCAGGCAGCCACTCCCACGCGGCCATGAAGGTGACCAGCAGCGCAAGGCTGCCTAGCATCATGCGTTGCGTGGCCGGGCTCGAAATGTCTGTCGCCATGTCGCCTTTCCGTGCACGGGAGGCGGCGCAATTGTGCCGCCGCGCATTCAGCCGATGAACTGGTTCGTATAAAGTTCGCTGAGCGGCGCCTTCCTAGAGATAATGCCCTCCTTGAGATAGAAGTCCTGGAGGCCGGCCAGGCGGGCCTCGTCCATCTCTCCCAGCCGTTTCTGGCCGGGATACACATAAGTATTGTAGCCCCTCATCACCTCGACGACTTTCGCTTCCTTGCCCGCATGTTCCGGCACAGCCTTGGCGTAGTCCGCGGCAGCGGAAACCGGATCGTCCATTACCGCCTTCAGGCCGCGAAGCGTCGCCCGCACGAGTTTGCGCAATAGTTCCGGATTTTTCGCGATCGTATCGTCCGAGGCGACGATCGCCTGCGCCATGCTTTTGAACACGGTGTCGGATGGAATGACCTGCGTATTCATCTGCGGCGCAGCGTCCTTTGCGTAATATGTCCAGTCTGGAACCGAAGCCATCGCGTCCGCCTGGCCGCTGGCGAAGAGCTTCCAGACGTTGACGGGTCCTACCGCCTGAGCGTTGACGTCGTTCTTCGTCAAGCCGACGGTTCCCAACATCCCCAGCAAGGCGAAATAGGTCGTGTCCTGATAGGCGATCGTCGTGATCGTCTTGCCCTTGAGGTCCACGAGAGAGTTGATCTGCTTGTCCTTGTTGACGACAAGCTGCATGAGCGAACGGCCGCCAAGAACGGCGATCGAGCGCACAGGAATGCCATTCGCGCGAACAAGAATAGGCGTGTCTCCGATCGCGCCGCCAACGACGGCGTTCCCGGCGCCAACCATTTTGGCGACATCGACCCCGCCGCGGGCCACCTGGAACGTCACGTTGAGCCCCTCGTCGCGGAAGTAGCCGCGCTGGAGCGCGATCATCCACGGCGCAAACGCCGGCAGGGAACCAGGCGCCGGCAGCAAGTAAGTCACGTCCTGCAACTTCTGCTGCGCAAAGACACGCGGAGGCGCAGTTATCAGTCCTGCCGCGCCGGCAAGCCCGAGTCCCATGAATGTGCGACGCGTTGTCATCCTTACTTCCCCTTCTGCAAGGCGCGAGACAGTCATCCGATTGTTTCGCCGATGTGGAGCAATTCCATAAGCTGCGCGACATAGGGTCCAATTTTTGGACTTTTGCGACGCTCCATCGGGTTCCCGCGATCCGGGATGTCGATGGGTATAACCTCTATAATTCGGCCCGGCCGCTGGCTCATCACGAGCACGCGGTCGGACAGCGCGATCGCTTCGACGAGATCGTGCGTAACGAACAGCGCCGTCTTCCCGGTTTCAGCAAGCGTTCGGCCAAGGTCCTGCTGAAGAACCATCTTCGTCTGCGCGTCGAGCGCGGAGAACGGCTCATCCATCAGCAAAACGGCCGGATTGACCGCGAGCGTACGCGCAAGCGCCGCGCGTTGCCGCATTCCGCCAGACAACTGGTGCGGAAAATGGTCTGCGAAATCGGGCAGCCTGCACTTTTTCAATAGCTCAGCCGCGACCGCCCGCCGCTCTGCGCCTGGGGCGCCCCGGATTTCCAGCCCGAACTCGACATTCTCGCGGATCGTTCTCCAGGGAAGAAGGAGATCCTTCTGAAGCATGAATGCTACATGCTCGTTGGGCTTTATAACCCGCTCGCCATCGACGTAGACTTCGCCCTCCGTGGCGGGATCAAGGCCCGATCCCATGTTGAGGAGCGTACTCTTGCCGCACCCGGACGGACCGATCAGCGACACGACCTCCCCGTCCGCAATGCGGAACGAAAGATCGCTGACGGCGACGACAGGCGGTTCGCCTTTTCTGTTCGACCGAAATCGCTTCGTGACGTTCTGGAACTCGAGACGAACCAGCGCCATTTGTCACGACCGCCTTTCGGTAATGAACTTGCCGTCGCGCGCGGCGGGGACACCCTGCTTCTGGCGGCGCGTTACGCCGTCGATTCCACCAGCGATCGCCCATTCAGCAAAAACGTCCGGCCCCGGCGTGAAGTCGCGCGGCTTCCAGTTCTCCGTCAGGACGTCCTCATCCGCGTAGTACTCGACGAGCGCTCCGGCGGGCGACTTGAAGTACCAGAAGAAGGCTGACGAGATTGGATGCTTTCCTGGTCCGAGTTGCGTCTCATGCCCACAGCGCGACATATGCATCCCGCCGCCGAATACTTCATGGATATCGCGGACAGCGAAGGCGACGTGGTTCAGTCCCGGCTTCGATTCAGGCGTTTGGAGAAGGAACATATCGTGGTGGCCTCCGCGCCGGCTCGTGCGAAGGAAATGACCACGGCCAGGATACCGGTCCGACATGCAGAAGCCGATGTCCTCATAGAACTTCGTCACCTCCGCGAGCTTGTCGGTAAAGAAGACGACATGCCCAACTTCGATGGGCTCTGCCCGCTCGTAGACCGGGCTCGCCTGATCGACGCGGGCCGCCTTGTCCCAGGTGTTGGACGGTGCGCCCGTCACATTGACCGGACGCTTCAGGGATACGCGCACGCCGATAGTCAGGCCATTGGGGTCCACGCAAAAAAGCGCCCCCTCGGACCCGCGATATCCGGGCGCCGCAGCCATGCGCGTTCGTAAATCGGCCAGCGCGCCCGCATCCGGCGCGCTCCAGATCACCTCGCGTACGGTGTCGCCATCTTCGATGGCAGGCGGAAGCGCGGGATCGTCCTTGTGCCGAATACGAACCTCGCAGCCATTCATCGTTTCAAAATCCAGCGATGTTGGCGTCTCGCCAACAAGCCGCAGTCCAAAATCGAGGAAAAATTTGCGGCATGCCGCGACGTCCTCGACGCCAAATGTGATGCGGTCGATACCCGTAATGCTCACCTGCGCTCTCCCCAGTATTGGCAGCCGGTCAGGCGACGCGGGCTTCCAGGCTCTTCAACTGCTCGATAGCCTGGTTCCGCAAGATGCGGCGCAGGCGCACCAGACCCATGTCATGGGCGTAGAGATTTTCGTGCTTGTTCGCATCGGGATCGCATTGTTCAAGCATGATGCGATCCTGTTCGAGCACGCGCCAATGGCGCGCTTCCAGGCGGTTCTTGTAGAGAAATCGCCATGCGTCCCGCTGCCAGCCCTGCACCCGGCGGCAGCGCCAGTGGACAACGGCGCACATCGTTTCCGAAATCGGCGTGTACATGCCGACGATGATGAAGTTGCCGCCCGGCCCGCCCGTTTTCGGATAGGGAATCTCGAGGCGCAGCCAGAGCGCGCCGGTGTGTCCGTACTCAGTCCAGTCGAAGTTGACGTTGCGCTGGCCTTCCTTCTCAAACACGAAACCCGTCGGCGTTTCGCGAATACGGAACTGCGCCCGGGTGTCGCCGAAGGACATCGAATGTGACTGCTTGTGAAGGAAGGTCCCGTGCATCGGGTCCATCACATTGTCGATCACGTATCGATAATCCGCCTTCCACTCAGCGTAGCAAAGGAACGAACTGTACTCGGGCGAAGACAATTCCTCTGGCAGTACAAGAGGGGGCGGAGCGGGATGCGCCTCGTCGCCGACATAGGCGAAGATAAGTCCGTTGCGTTCCTGTACGGGGAAGACCTTGGTCGCCTTTGAACCTTCGAGTTTGCAGCCGGGCGAACCTGGCACGAGGACGGCAACGCCGTCCTTGTCGACCTGAACGCCGTGATAGCCGCAAGCTATCCGATCATCCATGAGTATCCCGCAGGACAGGGGAACTCCGCGATGCGGGCACCGGTCTTCAAGTGCGTAAAGCTTTTGATCAATACCGCGCCAGAACACCATGCGATGGCCGCAGCGACGCAAGGACACAGGCTTGTCCTGAACGAAGCTCGACGGACACATCGCATACCACTGGTTGCGAACGCCCCGTGCTAGGAGCGATTCAACGGCTGCTTCGGAGACGTTCGACATGCTGGCCTCCAGGATCAGGCGCCCAGGCGCTTGAGTTCGCTTTGTAGAAGAGTTGCGGTCCATGCCTGCCCGCCCGGCGAGGGGACGCAATCCGCGATCAGTTGGCGGCAGATTTCATCGAGCTGGTCAGCGCCGCCCGCGAAGGCCTTCTCAAGCGCGTCGGCGAGCAGATTCTCGTAATCAGTCGGCTCGCGGTCACGCGTCTGGTGCGGCTGGAGATAGGGTTCCTGCATGACTCACCCTCCACTTCGCGCCTGCTGGCGACAGTCTTCCCGGCCCCGCTCCGCTTGCATCCTCAAGCGGATGCAGCAGAAATCATACGTTTTATTACTGAAACATAATTTCATATTTGCAACATCGTAATTGCTGCTGTAGGCTTTGTCAAAATCAAAAGAGGGCGGCAGGCCATAGCCGCCGCGCATTAGTGGTCTCCGTGCGGAACGCCGCGCGCGAAGAGGAGAAGCGGCCATGAATGAACGTGTGGTGCAGGAAACCTTGCCGGACGATGTCGTGATTCCGGATGGAAAATCGCTTGGCGAGTGGGTCGAGTCGCGCGTCGCGCGCCTGTCTACGCGGACGCTGGACTGGAACGCTCTCAAGTTCCAGGCCGACTTCGACCCCAAGTACAAGCGCGCGCAGATGCGCTACGTCGGCACCGGCGCAACGGGGGTTTCAACCGACTCGAACACCGTGCCAGCGGAGCATTTCACGTTCTCGACGATGGTGCTCCCAGCCGGTTGTGAAGGTCCGCTTCACTTGCACACGGACGCGGAGGAAGTGTTCTTCATCCTGCGTGGCGACCGCGTGCGCATCATGGTCGAACACAAGGGCGAGCGCTACGAGACCATTCTGGGAAAACGCGATCTCATCTCGGTGCCCGCCGGCGTCTACCGCGGCCTTGTCAACGAGGGAACCGAAGAGGCGCTGATGTGCGTCATCGTCGGCAGCCTGAAGCCCGAAACGCCCAGCTATCCGCCAGATCATCCCCTTTCAAAAGTGAAGCGTCCGAAGCTCTGACCGGAGACGCACGATGGACCTTGGCCTCAAGGGACGCGTTGCGGCGGTGACCGGCGGCACGTCAGGTATCGGCCTTGCGACGGCCAGCACGTTCCTCGAAGAAGGCGCAGACGTCGCCTTGTGCGGACGCGACGCGGGCCGTCTCGAAGCTGCGCGCGCGGCGCTTGCCGCCCGCTTCGGCGCGGATCGCCTACTCGCCATCCGCTGCGATGTCACGAAGGCGGATGAGACAATCGCCTTCGCGGCTGCGGTCAGGGATTGGCGCGGGCGCGCGGACATGCTGGTAAACAACGCGGGCCAGGGCCGCATGTCGACCTTCGCGACGACGACCGACGAGCACTGGCGCGAAGAGCTGGATTTGAAATATTTCAGCCAGATCTACCCCTTCCGCGCGTTCTTGCCGTTGCTTGAGGCTTCGGATGCAGCCGCCGTTGTGGCGGTGAATTCGCTGCTCGCCTATCAGCCAGAACCGTACATGGTGTGCACATCGTCGGCGCGCGCCGGCGTGCAAAGCCTCCTGAAGTCGCTGGCGACTGAGTTTGCCGGGCGCGTGCGCGTCAATTCCGTCGTGCTCGGCCTGATCGACTCGGGCCAGTGGGAACGGCGCTTCCAGGCTCGCGAGGACAAGAACCAGACGCGCGAGGAATGGATTGCCGCGCTGGCGAAATCGAAGCACATACCCTTCGGCCGTCTTGGCAAGCCGGAGGAAGTCGCACGCGCGGTCGTTTTTCTGTGTTCTTCGAAAGTCGCCTACATCACCGGAGCGTCGCTTGAAATTTCCGGCGGCGTGTCACGCTACATTTGAGGCCAAAATGAATGTCGCCGTCAGCAAAGTGAACACGCAAGAGGAAGAGGTCGTCGGCGATCTGGTCGCCCGGGCGCTTGCCGAAGCCGGCGTCACTCACGCCTTCGGCGTGATCTCCATTCACAACATGCCGATCCTCGACGCAATTCACCGGCAGGGGCGCATGACGTTCGTGCCGGCGCGCAGCGAATCCGGCGCGCTCAACATGGCGGACGCGTTCGCTCGTGTCACAGGCGGGCTTGGCGTTGCGATCACCAGCACAGGAACGGCGGCGGGAAACGCGTGCGGCTCGCAGGTCGAGGCGCTTACGGCCGGCTCCCCCGTCCTTCACATTACCTCCCAGATCGACACGCCGTATATGGATCGGGATCGAGCGGCGATACACGACGTGCCGCGTCAGTTCGACATGCTGAAGGCCGTCTCCAAGTCCGTGTTCCGCATCTGGGAGGCGCGCGGCGCAATCCCGACGTTGCAGGCGGCGATGTCAGCCGCCCTGTCTGCTCCGAGCGGTCCGGTGAGCGTGGAGATTCCCGTCGACGTGCAGCGCATGACGGCATCCGTGCCGGGGTTCATCCCCGCGCCCGCGATCGCGGTGGTCGAACCGGCCGCCGACGCTCTCGATGCGCTGGCGGAACTCGCGCGCGGGGCCAGACGGCCAATGCTGTGGCTTGGCGGCGGGGCGCGCGGCGCCTCACGCGAGGCAAGCGCGCTGGTTCAGCGCGGATTTTGCGCGGTCACCAGCACGCAGGGTCGCGCGACAGTTCCAGAGACGCACCCTCGCAGCCTCGGCGCCTTCAACATGACGCCGCAGGCGCAGGAAGTCTTCGACGATTGCGATCTGATGATCGTGGTCGGCTCCCGCCTGCGCGGCAACGAGACGCGCAACAATCTTCTGAGGCTTGGCAAGCCGCTTGTGCAGATCGATGCTGAAGCAAGCCAGGGCGGGCGCAACTATGCGGTCGATCTGTTCGTACACGCGGATGCGCGTCTCGCGCTGGGCGGCCTCCTCGAACGACTGCCGGAAAAACTGGATCTGGACGCCGCCTTCGCAGAGCGCGTCGCGAAGGCGCGGGCGTCGGGCGAGGAGGCGCTGCGCGCCACGCTAGGCCCCTATTGCGCTATTGCGGACGCCCTTCGCGAGCGCGTTCTTGCGCGCGCCCTACCCTTCGTGCGCGACGTGACGATCTCCAACTCGACGTTCGGCAACCGCTACGTCCTACTGGCCGATCCGCGTCTCGGCGTGCACGCGCTCGGCGGCGGCATCGGACAGGGCGCGGCAATGGCGCTCGGCGCGGCGACCGCAGCGCCACACAAGCGCACTGTCGCCCTGATCGGCGACGGCGGCGCGCAGCTCAATCTCGGCGAATTCGCGACCGCCGTCGATCAGCAGGCTCCCGTCGCCTTCATTCTGATGAACGATCAGGCTTACGGCGTCATTTCAAACATCCAGGACGCGCAATATGAAGGGAGGCGCGTCTATTGCCGGCTCACGACGCCCGACTTCGAACTTTTTGCGAAGAGCATTGGCCTGCCGCATGAACGCGTCAGCCGCGCGGAGGACTTCGCCGCGGCGCTCGACCGCGGGCTTTCGGCGCGTGGGCCGTGCATGATCGAGGTCGACATGAACGCCATCGGCCCGTTCGCCGTCGCGTTCGGTGGACCACCCGCGGGAGCGGCCGGAGGCGCGCGTTGAGACTGGGGCTGATCGGCCACGGCGCCGTCGCACGGCAGGCGCTCGCGGCGATGGCAAAGGAGGCGGCCTCGCCGCTTGAGGCGCTTATCGCGCTTGCCCGGCGGGAAAGCGCCAGCAAGGCCCTTGACGCGCTGACCCCATACAAGGGCGCACTGTTCAACGAGATCATCATCGCAACGGACATCGCCGAGCTGATCGCCGCAAAGCCCGCCGTGGCGGCGGAGGCTGCAGGTCACGCCGCGGTCGCGGAATTCGGCCCTGCGCTGCTGGCGTCGGGCGTAGATTTCGTCATCACTTCGGCGGGAGCGCTTGCATCCGCCAAGACCCGCGCTGCGCTGGACGAGGCCGCTCGCAATCATCGGTCGAACTGGGACATCTGCGCTGGCGCTGTCGGCGGGCTCGACATCCTCGCGGCCGCACGCCTGTCCGGCATCGCGGAGGTTCTCTACACGTCCCGCAAGCCGCCCATGGCATGGCGCGGCACGCCGGCCGAAGCGTTCGTCGATCTGCAGTCGATCACACAGCCGGTCACTTTCTACGAAGGCAGCGCCGACGCCGCGGCGCGCGACTATCCGCAGAACGCCAATGTCGCCGCGACGATCGCACTCATGGGCGCGGGCTTCGAGCGCACGCGCGTCCGCCTCGTGGCGGACCCTGACGTAACGCGCAATGTGCACGAGATCGCCATACGCTCAGGGTGCGCGGACGTGGAAATTAAGATTGCCGGGAAACCGTCACCCGACAATCCGAAGACATCGCTGACGACGGGCTATGCGCTCGCGGCGCATCTCATTCACCTGAACAGGCGGCCCTGAGGCAAATACGGAGAAGGCTCGTGTCACACTCGTTGAACATCGGCATCATTGGCGGCGGCGTCGGCGGGCTGACTGCGGCCATCGCGCTGCGCCGTCATGGACATGAGGTCACTGTCTACGAACAGGCCGCGAAGTACATGCGCGTCGGCGCGGATATCAATCTCACGCCGAACGCCGTTCTAGCACTCGACGGGCTCGGCGTGGGAGAGGCTGTGCGCCGCACAGGCGCGCGTCCGACATTCCGCATCAGCCGCGACTGGGACACCGGCAAGGAGACCTCCCGGCTGCCGATGAGCGCGGCGGCTGAAGAGCGCTACGGCGCGCCGCAACTGACAATTCATCGCGCGGATCTTTTGTCGGCGCTCGCAGAAGCCTTCCCTTTCGAGAACGTGAAGTTTTCAAAGAGGCTTCGTACTCTCGAACAGGATGGATCGCGCGTGTCGCTGTTCTTCGAAGACGGCTCCAGCGCGAAACACGATGTGGTCATCGGGGCCGACGGCATTCACTCGCGTGTGCGGACGGCTCTGTTCGGCGAGGAAAGTCCCCGCTTCACCGGCGTCGTGTCCTTCCGCGCCGTGGTGCCGACCGAAAGGGTCAGGAACGTGCCCGAAATCGAGGCGTTCACGAAATGGTGGGGACCAAACCCGCAGAGTCAGATCGTGACATTCCCGCTCAATCTCGGGCAAGACACATTCGTCTTCGCGACGACAGGCCAGCCGACCTGGCACGAGGAATCCTGGACGAGCGAAGGCGACGTGCATGAATTGCGTTCCTTCTACAAGGACTTCCACCCCGACGCCCGAGCGTTGCTGGACGCTTGCGAGTCGGTGCTCAAGAGCGCGCTGTATGAACGCGATCCACTGCCGCAGTGGTCGAAGGGCCGCGTGACTCTGATGGGAGACGCTTGCCATCCCATGCTGCCATTCATGGCGCAGGGCGCAGGCATGGCGATCGAGGACGGGGTGGTGCTTGCTCGCTGCCTGACGGGAGAAGATCCAGAAAGCGAGCTCAGGCGCTACGAACACGCCCGGCACGATCGTACGGCAAAAATCCAGATTGGTTCGCGTGGCAACCAGTGGATGAAGGGACAGGAAAGCGCCGACTGGGTCTATGGTTACGACGCGTGGCGCACGCCCCTGCCCTGATGCGCAATCGCGTTCAGAGCACCATCAAATCCTGACCGACGACGATGCGGCCGGAGAAATGTCTCCTGGCCTCGTCGCGCCAGATATCCTCCGTCACCAAGCCCTCGTCTGAGGGAAGCAGGTGAGTGAGCGCCAGCGTCTTCACGCCAGCGCGAGCGGCGATGCGCCCGCAATCCTGCGCGCTGGTATGGCCATTCACAAGGAAAGAGCGAAGCCCCGGCGGCACGTAGGGCCGCGCTGCGAGCATCGCATCTATGCCCGGCTCATACATGGCCTCGTGCAACAGGAGGTCGGCGCCTGTCGCCAGCTCTACCAGAGCTTCACATGGCGCCGTGTCGCCCGACATCACGATCGAGCGATGCTTTGCATCGACGCGAAAGCCGAACGCGTGCGCAAATGGAGGATGATCCACCAGCGCCGCGCTGACGCATACGTTTTCATCCTCGAAGACGACGCCTGCGGAAGATATTTCGCTCACCGAAAAGCATTCCGATGGCGGCGTTCGTCCAGTCGCCCGGATACGAATATCGAAGTCTTCGTGGTGAAACTCGATAGCCGCATTGTGAATACGGCGCATGGGCGGTGGACCGAACACCGGCATGCTCCGCGTCATGCCCTGGATCCAGGCGAGATGGATGATATTCGCGTAGTCGGCGTTATGATCAGAATGATGATGAGTGATGAACACGGCTCGAACGTCGGCAAGTCGAAGGCCCGCGGCCGCGAAGCGCGTGAGGGCGCCGTAACCGCAATCGAAGAGATAAATGGCGCCGTCCGCGACGACCGCCTGCGACGACATCATCCGGAGCGGGTGCAGAACCGGTCCCGCCACCGTGCCAAGCAGGACGAGGTGCGCTCCATGATCGGGAACGCTTGGAAGCTGTTTGGCGCCGGTGGTCATGGACCTGCTCCGGAGATCATTCCGTGATGTTGAGACGGCGAACGATCTCTCCATAACGGTCGTAGTCCGATTTCATCCGCTTCGCGAGTTCTTGCGGAGTTCCGCCCAGCACCACCTCTCCGGTCTGCTCGATTTTCTGGCGGAGTTCCGGAGACGCAAGAAGTTCGTTGATCTCCTTGTTGAGCCTGTCGACGACCGGCTGGGGCGTACCCTTCGGCGCCAGAACTGAGTACCAGCCTTCGACCGCGACATCCTTGAAGCCTTGTTCGATGGCGGTCTGCAGGTTCGGCATCGCCGCGCTGCGCTTCGGTTCGACTACGGCAAGCGCAACGAGCGCCCCTGAATTGATGTGCTGGCGAACAGGGGCGAGGCCCGCGAACGTCACTTCCACATGGCCGGCGATCACGTCGGTGACTGCTGGCGCAATACCACGGTACGGAACGTGGGTGAGATTGACGCCGGCTGCTGTGGCGAACAGCGCGCCGGCGATGTGCAATACCGACCCATTGCCGGAGCTCGCGTAGTTCATCGGCTTCTTTCTGGCGAGGTCCGCGAATTCCGTGGCTGTCTTCACTCCGAGTTTCGGGTTCGCGACCATCAGCATCGTTGTCTGCGAGGGCATGATGACCGGCGCAAAGTCACCGATCACGTCGACGGGCGGCTTGGCTCCCGCCGGCAACAAATGTGGCGCGATGAACAGCGTATTCGGCGTAAGCAGGAGCGTGTGCCCGTCGGCCGCGGCGCGAGCGACAGCGGTCGCGCCAACCATTCCGCTGGCGCCGGGGCGATTTTCTACGACGATGGTTTCCTTGAGTTTAGGCCCAAGCCGTTCCGCAAGCAGACGCGCCATCACGTCGGGGCCAGCGCCCGCAGGGAAAGGCACGATGATCGTGATCGGCTTCATGGGATAGTTGGCCGGCTGCGCCTGAGCCGTCGCGAAGCTCGATGAGCCCCATGCCGCGCCCAATGCGAGCAACATGCAAAATCGCCTGCTGATCATCATGTCCTTCCCCCTCGTTCGATGGAACCTGCGCCGCAACTATGTTTTATTAGTAAAACGTTATTTCTTATTCGATACGCAATACTGCTCTGCCCCGATGGGAAATTCAATGTCCCCAAGTCGAAAGTCGCGAAAAATCTTTGCTGCTCAGTAATGAGGCGGCGGCGGCTCTTCGCCATCACGCGGCGGCGAAAAATTGCGCAACTCCTCGCGCATTTCCCGAACCTGCCGCTCAAGGAGATCAATCCTGCGCCACTGGTTCGTCACGATCTCGTTGAGATCCGCAAGCGTCTTTTCCTGATGCGCGATGCGTATTTCGAGGTCTTCGACGCTTGCGCCTGGTCGCTCCTGCATGACGTTCAACCCGGCGGGACGGGCGGCCTCGGCAGCCCCAGATGGTCACGCAGCATAGCGCCTTCATAGCGCGTACGAAACAGCCCCCGCCGCTGTAGTTCGGGCACCACCAGATCGACAAAGTCGGTGAGGCCATCCGGCATGAAAGGCGGCATGACGTTGAATCCGTCAGCGCCACCGCCCTCGAACCATTCCTGGAAGGAATCCGCGATATCGACCGGCGTGCCGATCAACTGGCGATGGCCCTTGGACACGACCAGTTTCGAATACGTTTCGCGCACCGTCATGTTCTCTCGTTTCGACTGCTCGTAGATGCTGACGGCGCGGCTCTGCGGCAGCGCAGCCACATCCATGTCGGGCAATGGCTTGTCGACGTCAACGCCTATCAAATCGACGCCCATGGTTCGGCTGATCTGAAGCAAGCCTGCCTCGGTGTGGATGAGCGACTGCAACAGGTCATACTTATCCTGAGCCTCCTGCCGCGTGCGCCCGATGATCGGCAGGACACCAGGCATGACGAGGGCATGGGCGGGATCCCGGCCGAAGGAGGCGGCGCGGGTCTTGACGTCGCGCGAAAACGCACGCGCGGATTCGAGATCGCGCTGAATCGTGAAGATCACCTCGGCGTACTTCGATGCGAGGTTCTTGCCGTCCTCGGACGAGCCCGCCTGGACGAGCACAGGATTGCCTTGCGGGCAGCGGGGCATCGATAGCGGACCCCGCACCTTGTAGTAGCGTCCTTCGTGATTGAGGAGGCGCAGTCTCGACGGCTCGAAAAACACGCCATTCGCCTTGTCGATGACGACGGCGTCGTCCTCGAAGCAATCCCAGAGGCCGCGCACGACCTGCGTAAATTCGTCGGCGCGACGATAACGCTCCGCATGATCCGGCAATTGATCCTGGCCGAAATTCGGAGCTTCGTTCGCTGATGATGTCACGATGTTCCAGCCCGCGCGCCCGCCGCTGATGTGATCAAGCGAGGCGAACTTGCGCGCGACGTTGTACGGTTCGTTGAACGACGTCGTCGCCGTCGCGACGAGCCCGATCTTACTGGTCGTCATGGCCAGGGCCGAGAGAAGCGTCAGCGGCTCAAGACGGAACGCATCGACTCGCTTGGCTCGCGGCGAGAATGAAAACACGTCGGCCACGAAAAGCATGTCGAAACAGCCGCGTTCGGCAATCTCCGCGAACCGGACATACGTCTTGACGCTCACGCCGTCAGGATAAGCGTGCGGATGGCGCCACGCCGCCATGTGATGCCCACCGGGCGCCAGGAAGAGGCCAAGTTTCATTTGCCGCATTTTTCGCACTCCCGGCCGCGAACCGCGTTCGCCACACCGCCGCGTCCATTCGCAAGTCTAGCGGGACGGAGCAAAAAAATCTTCGACGATCCGCGCCACGCCGGATGGTTTGTCGTGATGGATGTTGTGTCCTGTTCCCGCAACCTGCAACCATTCTCCGCAGCGCAAATGCGCGAAACGCCACTCGAAGCCGCCCTCGCCTTCGCGGTCCATGCGCTCAAAGCGGTCACCGGCTGCAACCCAGAGTGTCGGCGCCTCGATGCGCGCCCAGCACGCGGCCCAATCCTCCACGCGATAGCTCATGGCGAATGACCGCTGATGGCCGGGATCGAAGGACCACGCGTAGCCGCCGTCCACCAGGCGAGACGTATGCTCCGCGAGGAAGAGCGCCTTGTCCCCGGACAATCGCCTGTTGGACGCAATCAGCCGCTGCGCCATCGCGGCGTGATCGGGATAAACACGCGCCAGCGGTTCGCTGCGCCAGGACTTCAGCCATTCGTCCAGCAAATCGGGCGTCGGGCGCACGTCGCGCGGACGAAGCCCGAAACCGTCGATCGAGGCGATGCGCCGGACCCGATGCGGACGGACGCCGGCATAGACGTTCGCCACATTGCCGCCGAGCGAGTGCCCCACGATGCAGACTGGCGAATCCGGCGAAACGTGATCCACAATCGCGTCAAGGTCTGCAAGGTAGTCCTGAAAGGAATAGCCATGTGGGCACCAGTCCGTGCCGCCGTGGCCGCGCCAATCAGGCGCCACAATCCGCCAATCCTTCGTCAAAGCATCGATGACGAATTGAAACGTGGCGGAACCGTCGCGATGGCCGTGCAGGAAAATCAGCAACGGCGCCTTCGGATCGCCCCAGTACCGCAATTGATAGTTCATCGCGCGAACCGGGATGTGACCGGTAGCCGACGACACGGCAGGAACGTAGGCGCCCGAATTCAAAGAAGCCAGCCTCCCGATAAGGTTACGCGACTGAAGCGACAGCGCAACCATGGGAGCAATCTAGCCATACGCGCTTCACGTGTAAAATTGAGCATGCGCGACGCCGGCCCGGAAGCAACGTCATCGCACGGCAGTAAGGCTCAAGGTTCTGTCAACGATCTTGCGGTCGAATGTGCCGATTCGCTGAACGATCTTCTGCATCGCCTCGCCCGTCACCGGCTCGACGTCAATGCGGATCTTGTTGGCTTCTGCGACGAACGCTGGGTCTTTCATAGTGGCGTCGAAGGCGCGGCGCAGCGCATTAACCCGGTCGGCCGGAACATCGGGCGGCGCGACGAGCGGCCAGGCGACGGCCTGCGGCGTGAACAGAAGTTCGAGCGCCTGACGGTCCGTCTCCGATTGCGCGAAGTCCATGATCAAAGGCGTGTCGGGAAGATCGGGAGCCTTCTGAAGCGCCATCTGGATCAGGATGGTGACCTTCTTTTCGTCCAGCCACGGGCGCGAACGGCTCTTCAGGCTGCCCCAGGACCAGCCGAACCGAGCGTCGACTTCGCCTTTCTCCATCGCAGCCGTTACGTCGTTGCCGCCAGGGTAACCGGTGACGATCTTGATCTTGGCGCCCGTGAGATTTTTCAGAAGCGTGGGGAAACGACCCGTGTCATCTGTCGTGCCTGTGGCGCCCGTCGTGATTTCCTGCGTTTGGAGATCACTCAGCTTCTTGACGCTGTTGGTGTGCCAGACAACGCCAACGGAGACCTCGGTGCTCGTGCTGCCGATCGGATTGAACCGCGTAGGATCATATTTCGCCGCTTGCGGGTTGAACACCGGCTCGATCGGATAGCTGCGCGACAGCATCCCGAGCATAGTGCCGTCGCGCGGAGCGACGGTATAAAGGTGCAGGATCGTCTTGATGCCGCCGGATCCCGGCATGTTCTGCGCGATCATCATTGGCGCGCCCGGAATGTGCCGCCCCATGTGGCGCGTCAGCAATCGCGCTGTCGCGTCGTAGGTGCCCCCGGCTGCATAGCCGATCAGAACGGTAATTGTCTTTCCGGCGAATAGCTCCGCGCCATTACCCTGAGCATGCGCGGGCGCTAGCGCTGTCAAACCCAATGCAATTGCTGCGGCGCCTGTCCTGATCATGATGTCCTCCCCCGGTCGCCGCGCGCGTTTCTTTGCGGCGCTACGGCGTATTACACAATAGCAGACCGGCGGGCCGGCCGCCGGTCTTGGCCACTCACAGGTCGAGCTTGAACAGATTGATCGCGTTGTCGCGTGTCAACTTCTGCCTTTTCTCCTCGGAGAGGCCCTTGAGATGATGCTCGACCACCTGACGCGAATGCGGGAACGTCATGTTGAAGTGCGGGTAGTCGTTCGACCACATGCAGTTCTTCTCACCCCACCACGGGAAGAAGCGCGTTCCCACATAGTCTTCAAGGAACGTGCCGTAAACGTGCTCTTCGAAGATTTCGCTTGGCTTGCGCTTGATCGGCATTTCCCGTGTTTTGCGGAACCGCTCGAAGTAATAGTCCCATTGCTGCAGCAAGAACGGCAACCAGCCAATCTCACTTTCGGCGAGAAGCAGCTTCAGGTCCGGATGACGGTCGAAGGCGCCCGAAAAGATGAAGTCAAACAGCGTATTTGCTGAGTCGTTGGTTTTCGCGTTCGTCGCGTCCTTGAGGCCCTGCACGCCGCCCTTCTGTCCGGTCTTGATGTAGGAGTGACCGGTCAGGATATGGCAGATCACGGGTTCCTTCGCCTCGGCGCACGCCGCCCACAACGGCTCGTAATGTTCCGATGTGAACGGCAGCTTCGGGTCAGGCACCTGCCAGATCATCGCTCCCTTCAAGCCCCGCAGATGGCCTCGCTGCATCTCCTTGATGCCGGCCTTGATATCGTAAACGGAGACGAGCGGCGATGCGTAGAGGCGCTTGGGATCCGCTTGGCAAAAGTCGTGCACCCAGTCGTTGTAGAGCTTGAAGGATTCTTCCTGTGTCTCGACATCATCGATAGCGAACAGCGCCATGCCGTAGTTCGGAAACAGGATCTCAGCGGCAACGCCGTCCGTGTCCTGATCGCGAAGACGCAACTGGGGGTCGGTAGCGCCCGGAGGCGAATTGCGAAACGGAACGCGCGGCAAGTGCTCCTGCAGCCGCTTCGGCAACTCCGTCCACAACTCCTCTGGCTCCATGACGTGGGCGTCAGTGGAGATCATCTTCGGCATGGCGGCAACCTGCTCTTCGGTCAGATTTTCTCCGACCACCGTGCGCCGCGGAAACGTACGCGCCTGCTCCTCGGACATTCCAGCGAATTTTGAGGCGTCAACTGCTAGTTCGGGCATTGCTTGCTCCAGTGGAAATCCAGACGGGCGGCCGCGAACGCGACGACCGCGCAGAAGCGAAAACGAGCGATCTCACTCCGGGGAAAAATACTTTCCCTTGGCGTAGATGCGCTGCTTTGAGGTTTCACCGTTCTTCGGTGAATTGCCGATCTTCTTGGAACCGTCGCCGAACTTCGTTTGATCGACGACGTCCCGCGGCGTTCCGAAAGGCGTGAGATCCGCCAGCCCCTTCACAGACCGCACACCGCCGCCCACGCGCAGCAAAACAAGGTTCTCGGCAGTATCTGCTTCGAACTTGTACTTCACGTCCCTGGGGAGCATAACGCCCTGGTTGACGCCAACGATCTGCGTTCGCCCGTCGCCGAAGGTGAATGTCGCCTTGCCCTGCATCACAATGAATGCGTGATCCTCGCCGCCGTGCGAATGCAGCGCGTTTTCGCCGCCGCTCGCGTAAACCTTGACGCTGAGCCACAGATTTTCTGCAGTCGCGAGCGGATCGTAGGTGGTTCCCTGCTCAAGCATGGGAAGTTTGCGCATAGAGAAAATAACCGCCTCGTCGACCGCCGCAACGGGCCGCCTCTCGATGACCTTGGCGTCGTCCATGGTCGTGCCTCCCGGATCCAGTTTTTGTTGTGAGAGTCTTGCGCGCGCGCGCGCGGCGAGTCAAGGCGCGCGACGGCCGGCGTTATGCGCCGCGCCGGACCGGGCCACAGCCCGCACCCCGTTGAATCTAGCCCCAAACTACTGGCCATTCCCGCCGAAACACAGCTGAGTCTGCGCCATGTGAGGGGCCCCCCAGGCGCATCGAGGCTGGGCGCCGTTGGCGGCGCGCCCATGCGCCAACGTTCAAGCGCGGCAGGCAAGGGCATCCGCGCCCGCAAACAATCCCGGCTACCATCCAGAATGAATGGTCGGAAGTTTGACCCGCGAAGGCACGCCCACCATACTCGCCGCCATACAGGCAGCGCTTCAGTTGCCATCGGGGGAAATCGGCAGTGATGGCGGCGAAGGTCGAAGCTCTGGACATTTGTGGCGTAGAGACATCGGTGGCAACAGCGGGAAACGGGCCAGCGATTCTCATCCTCGAAGGCGCAAACAATGTCGAGGGTTGGCTGCCGCTCTATGACAGCCTCGCAAAAAGCTACATGGTTTGCCTGCCCACCCATCCCGGGTACACCGGAAGCGGCCCGGCCCCATGGCTGGACAGCGTTTCAGATCTGGCCAACTATTACCTCGACTTCCTCGAGGTGACGGATCTGCGCGATGTTCACCTCGTGGGTCTTTCACTCGGGGGGTGGATCGCTGCGGACCTCGCGATCAGAAACGCTTCTCGCATCGCATCTGTGACGCTCGTCGACGCCATGGGCGTGTACCTGCCTGGTTGCGAACCGCTCGACATATTCCTGCGCAGCGACGCACAGTTCATTGAGGATCTTTTTCATGCCCCGCACCTCGCGGCGATTGCGAAAGCAAAAGCGCTCGACCCGGCAAACGAAGACCGCCTGCTCAACAACAAGGTGACGACCGCAAAACTCACGTGGGAGCCGCGCTTCTACGACCCGGACCTTCGCAAATGGCTGCATCGCATCAACGTCCCAACACAAATCGTCTGGGGCGAGCAGGACCGTATCCTGCCTAAAGACTATGCCTCTGAATGGGCGAGGCTCATTCCAGGCGCCCGGGTCTCGTTCATCCCAAATTGCGGACATGTTCCGCAATGGGAGGCGCCGGCGGAACTCGAATCCATCATCCGCTCATTCATAGCGCCGAGGTGACGCCATGAAGATATTCAATTTCCACCTGATGCCCTACGCTCACGCCGATCTTGACGCCATCAAAAGGAACGGGACGGCCTGGCTCACTTATTCCAACGCCTATTACGATCCGGTTCTGGGATCGGAACTCTACCACCAGTATCTCGATCAGCTTTGCTTCGCGGACGAACTGGGATTTGACGGCGTCGCGGTCAACGAGCATCATCAAACAGCTTATGGCCTTATGCCGACGCCTGGCGTGCTCGCAGGCGCACTGGCGCGCAGCATCAAGAACGGCTCGCTCGCGGTTCTCGGACGAGCCCTGCCCCTCATCAACAATCCACTCACGGTCGCCGAAGAATTCGCAATACTCGACAACCTGATGCGCGGACGCTTCATCGGTGGATTCGTGCGCGGCATCGGGGTCGAGTATCACACGATGGGGGTCAATCCTGCCGAGTCCGCGGAGCGTTTCAACGAAGCTCATGACCTGATCATGCAGGCGTGGACGCGCCCCGGTCCGTTCACATTCGAAGGCAAGTATTACAAGTTCAAATATGTGAACCCGTGGCCCCGCCCCTACAGCCAGCCGCATCCACGCATATTCATTCCATCCTCCGGGTCCCTAGGAACGATTCGATGGGTGGCTGAGAGACGCTACACCTATTGTCAGACTCTCGCGCCGATCGAGGCCGTAGCGAAAACATTCGCGCTTTTCCGCGAAGAAGCGGACAAGGCCGGATATCAGGCCTCCCCGGATCAGCTCGCCTGGTCCAATGCGATCTTCGTCGCCGAGACCGACGCGAAGGCGCTCGAGCTCGCACGACCGCATCTGGAAACCTACATGAACAGTTTCCTTTCCAAGAACCCGGCCATGATGTCGCCTCCTGGCTACAGCAGCGTCGAATCAATCAAGCGCGTACGCACCATCAAGTCATACCTATCGGAATATCAGACTGCGGAAGACATGATCCACCGCGGCATCGTCATCGTCGGCAGCCCGAACACTGTGCGCGAGAGGCTCGCGGCCTACCAGGACCTCGCCGGCTTCAACATCTCGCTGACCAAAACCCAGTTCGGCACAATGCCACACGAAATGGCTCGCGAGAACCAGATCGCAGTCGCCGAAGAGATACTGCCCTTCTTTCGGGGCCGCGTCCCGGATACGCTGGCGCAAGTCGCCTGACCGAACGGCGGAACCCACGAACACGGCGCCACAGGATTCCATACGCCGGCGCGTCAAGCGCAATCGTAAAGCGATTGCGCTGACCGGCGCCAATGTCTTCTACTTCGACGACCTCGGGATACAGGGGCACGGAACGGTCGCGCTATTGAACCGCTGCTGGAACTGGCCGGCTTCCGCGTGTTTTGCGGCGGCGCCGATTGCCCAACCGGGTTGTGGGCGCAATGGGGCAGCGACACCTGCCGCACGCCGTCTCGTGTGCGAGGCTCCCGGCCAGCGCGCTTCCGTATTCCCAACTAACCAGCCAATGATGAGTGTACAGGTTCGGAAAGTGAACGGCTAAACGATAGGTGCTCCAGGACGCCCGAATATTGCGGCTTGACTGAACCTTGACGGAGCGCAATCCTCCAAAAATAAAGAAACCGGTCGGGAGGCAGGCATGAGCAACGAAAAGCAAGCCGCTGATCTACAGGCGCAACATGAGAGCGCTGAGGCGAAGATCACTTCATTCGCCTACACAAAGCCCGCCACCATCGGTTCAGGAAAGGGCTTCGTCGGACTTGCGCGAACCGATATCCTGAAAGGGGTCGTTCAGGTCGTCAAGAAGGACGGCGGAGAAAATAACCTCCACTATCATAAGCGGATGGACTCCTTCTGGTTTGTGTTGAAGGGCCGCGTGCGTTTTTACGGCCCCGGCGACGTTGTCATCGGAGAGTTCGGTCAGCACGAAGGGACAGTTACGCCGAGGTACTCACGCTACTGGTTCGAGAATGTCGGCGACGGCGACCTGGAACTTCTGCAGGTCGCCGCCTATCTGCCTGGGGCGACGGAAGGCGGGCGAACTGACGTAACCGAACAGCGGTACAAGGTCGGAAGTGGCGAGCGGTTCGGCGCCCCGCTTTAGTCCGAAACGCGCAAACAGGCCGGGCCACTCTCATTCGTCCCCGCGGCGGATGGCTGACCGCAATCGTCGAGCCTGCTCACGCAAGGCAGCCACGTCCTTCAGATGGAGCCAAGAAGATGGACAAGCCAGTCCGAATCGCCGTTGCCCCTCCGATGATTGGCCGTCACCCTCGGATGCGGGCGGAGTTTACGGCGGCCTACCCCTCTGCTGTCCTTTACGAAGGATCACGGAACATGGGTGAGGACGCGCTGATCGAATTCCTGAAGGATTGCGATGCAGCCGTAATCGGATTTGAACCGATTACCGAGAGAGTTCTCTCATCGCTCCCCAAACTGAGAGTCATCAGCAAGTATGGGGCGGGATGTGAAACGATTGACTTCCACGCCTTGAGACGCCACGGCGTTCGCTTCGGCTATACGTGGGGCGTCAACAAGCTGGCGGTCGCCGAACTGACGCTCTGCTTCATGATTGCGGCGCAACGCTGGATCATGCCGTTGAACCTGGCAATGCGAGCGGGTGAGCGTCCTACCTATAGAAACGGCCGGCTCCTGACAGGCCGCACGGTTGGATTGCACGGTTGCGGTCATATCGGCAAGGAGGTGGTGCGATTGCTGAAGCCATTCGGATGCACCATTCTTGCATGCGACATCAAGGACTACTCCGACTTCTATGCCGCAAACGGCGTGACGCCTGTTTCATTTGACGAGTTGCTTGAGCGCTCCGAAGTGCTTTCGCTCCATTTGCCGAAGACGCGGCATACAATCGGTCTGTACACTCGTGAAGTCTTGTCGCGCCTGCCGCCCGGGTGCGTTTTCATCAATACGTGCCGTGGCGGCATCGTCGATGAAGAGGCGCTGCTCGACCGCCTCAACTCAGGAGATCTTATGGCTGCCGCGTTTGACGTCTTTTCGGTCGAACCCGCGCAGAACGATGCTCTATTACGCCATCCGAACATGCTTGCCACGCCGCACATTGGAGCAAGCGCCGAGGAAGTCCGCCTGGCGATCGCTCAGGCTGCGATCCGGGGATTGACGAACCACGAAGAAGTGGAGCCCGCAAAGTTCTACTTCGAATAGGAGTCGCGTGTTGCAATGGCTTGCCTGATAGCGCCTTTAATGCGGATGGACGGATCAGGTGAGCCTTGCCCCCCGCGGCGGGAAACGGCGAATGTTTGAAGTAGAATGCGTTGTGATCGGCGCTGGGGTCGTCGGCCTTGCAATCGCCCGGCGTCTGGCTACCTCCGGCCGGGAAGTCATCGTACTCGAGGCTGAAGCAGATAAAGGCCAGCACGCAAGTTCGCGGAATACGGGCGTCATTCACGCGGGCATTGGCTATGCTCCAGGCAGTTTCAAGAGTCGACTGTGCGTCCGGGGCAAGCAACTTCTTTACCGCTATTGCAGCGAGCGTAACATCTCCCACGCAATTCCCGGCAAACTCATCATTGCAAATCCATTGGACGGTTCCGAAGGCCTGGATCGTCTACGCGCATTGCGGGAACATTCGCTGAAAGAAGGTTTGAACGAGCTTCATTTCCTAGGTGAAGCCGAGGTTCGCACGATGGAGCCGGAACTTCTTTGTTCCGGCGCGTTGTGGTCGCCCACCTCAGGCATCATCGACGTTCACGCCTACATGGATTCTCTTCAAGGAGATATCGAAGACCATAAGGGATTTATCGCCTACTCTTCACCGATGGTAGCGGCGCGACTGGAAGCCGATCGCATAAATGTCGAAGTTGGCGATGCAGAACGAACTCGGATCGCCTGCCGCGTTTTGATCAACGCTGCGGGCCTCAATGCGCCGCGCGTCGCGGCCTCGGTAAAAGGCCGCCGTGGTGATGAGTTACCGCCTCGACTACTCGCACAAGGCGTCTACGCTGTTCTGAGACGTCCGTCGCCATTCTCACACCTTATTTATCCCGCCAGACACGGCGTGCACGTAAGCATGGATCTCGGAGGACAAATCAGAATTGGTCCAGATTCGCAGTGGGTCGATGAAATTGATTACAGTTTCGACGAGCATCGCATCGATGCGTTCTACGAGAAGGTCCGCACATTCTGGCCAAATCTTCGCGATGGCGACCTCGCGCCCGGATGGTCAGGGATACGCGCGAAGATCAGTACCGGCAACACAAAGGATGTCGACTTCCGGATTGATGTGGATCACGAAGGCAGGCGCTGTTTGATCGACCTGTTCGGCATAGACTCACCCGGCCTTACGTCCTCACTCGCCATTGCTGAAGAAATTGAACGCCGCATGCAGTCAAACCATTAATTTTATCACTCGATACTCGTTGGCTTGCGTGTCCGCTTCTGCAAATGATTGCGCGCGCAGTCCTGAAAGGCCCTGCGCGCGCAGCATCCGGATGATCATCCAGCCCGTGGCGCGGCTTCTGTTTACCCCGGGGGCAATATCCCCTTGGCGCGGGCTTCTTCGATCAGCGCCAACACCTTTGGGGGCGACATCGGCAGCGATTTCGGACGAATTCCAATCGCATGGCCGATTGCATTTCCGATAGCCGCCATTGCCGGCGTCAACGGCACTTCGCCGACGCCCCGCAGACCGAACGGATGCTTTGGATTCGGCACCTCGACGATCACCGTATCGATCATCGGAACATCGGACGCAACGGGCATCCGGTAGTCCAGGAAACCGGGATTTTGAAGCCTGCCATCCGCTCCGTAGACATATTCCTCATTGAGCGCCCAGCCAATTCCCTGAACGGCGGCGCCCTGGAACTGGCCCTCGACCTGGGCGGGACTGATCGCCTTGCCAGCGTCTTCGACGATCGTGTAGCGCTTGACTGACGTCAGGCCCGTTTCCTTGTCGACCTCGACGTCGACGATGTGCACGGCGAAACCTGGTCCCGCTCCCGTGACGTTCATTTCCGAGTGCCCGGAAATGGAGCCCATTGTATATGTGGTCTTGTGGGCGATGTCCTTTATGGAAAGTGGCTCGAACTCGCCTACGTTGGAACTCGCCGGGCGACAGAAGCCGTCTTCGAACACCACGCCATCCTCGGGAACGTTCCATATCTTCGCCGCCCGCCTGCACAGCTCCGCAATGATCTTGCGCGCAGAATCGACGACGATCATGCCGCTCGAGAAGGTCGTGCGACTGCCTGCCGTAACGCGGTTGTAACCGAGCGAATGCGTGTCAGCGAGAACCGCCCGGACGCGGTCAACGGGAATCCCCAGCTCTTCCGCGGCCATCATCGCCATGGACATGCGCGACCCGGCTACGTCCGCCGTGCCAAGCGTGATGGTTACGGTGCCGTCCGGCGCGATGTTCATCGAGCCTGTCGTCTCGCCACCACGGTTGAACCAGAAGCCGCACGCGACACCACGCGCCTGTCCCTTGGGTACGGGGGTTCGATAATGATCGCAGGCCTTCGCAGCTTCGAGCGTCTCGACGAAACCGATGCGGTTGAACGTCTCGCCATAGATCGTCTTGTGACCTTCGACGATCGCATTCTTGAGACGCAAATCGATGGGATCCATTCCGATCTTTGTAGCAAGCTCATCGATCAACCCTTCGACGCCGAAGACGACCTGCGGCACGCATGGCGCACGGAACGAGCTTACTTTCGGCCGGTTCGATACGACCTCGTAGGAGATCGTGCGAACGTTCTTCAGATCATAGCGCGTCAACATCGCCTGCGGCGCGTTCGTGAAAGCGGAGCCCGTGTAGGGACCCGTCTGAAATATCAGCCTGGAATCGACAGCTACGATGGTGCCGTCCTTCTTGCAGCCCATGCGGATCGTCGATTGCGTCCCGGACACCGGGCCCGTGGCGCGCATGACCTCCACACGCGTCAGAGACATTTTGACGGGGGCCTTCGCTTTCCTGGAGAGAACGACCGCCAGAGGTTCAAGATAGAACGTCGTCTTTCCGCCAAATCCGCCGCCGAGTTCGGACTGCTGGATCCTGATCTTCGATGATTCGATCTTCAGGATTTCAGTCAGCCGGTCACGGTAAACCCATGGCGCCTGGGTGCAGCACCATAGATCGACCTGCCCGTCGTCAGAATAATTGGCGATGCAGGACTGCAGTTCGATGTATCCCTGATGCATGGGCTTCGTATCGAACACGCCTTCAACGATGACATCGGCTTCCGCGAAGCCTTTCTCGACATCGCCAATCGCAAGCTCATGCCGCTCGACGATATTGGTTGGCCGTTCGGCGTCCGGACCCTTGGCCCCCTTGGTGCGCAAGTAGTCATGCAGGATCGGCGCGTCCGGCTTCATCGCTTCAACCGGGTCGATGACGTGAGGAAGGACCTCGTACTCGACCTCGATAAGCTTCAGCGCCCTTTTTGCAGCGGATTCGCTTGTAGCAGCGACCGCGGCGACCGGGTGTCCTTCCCAGTAGACCTTCTCTCGCGCCATGGCGATACGCGTCATGTCGCCGGCGCCTGTTCCCTGTTTTATTTCCGGGAAATCCTCGCGGGTGATGACAGCCTTCACGCCGGGCAACCTGGCTGCCTTCGCCGTGTCGATCCGCTTTACGATTGCGTGCGGATGCGGGCTGCGCAGGACCTTGCCGATCAGCATGCCGGGCAGGAAGGCGTCGGCAGCAAACTTCGCGCGTCCGGTGACCTTGTCGAAACCGTCGTGCTTGACGGGCGACGTGCCGATGATCTTGTACTTGCGATCGGGGTTGAAGCCCGGCTTCTCGAGAATGGTCGTCATGACTCAGGCTCCACGCATTTCAGCTGCGGCGGAAAGAACGGCACGGATGATCTTGTCGTAGCCGGTGCAGCGACAGAGGTTGCCCGCCAGCCAGTACCGCGCTTCGGACTCGGTGGGATCGGGGTTGCGCTCCAGCAGCGCCCGCGCCGCTATCAGAATGCCCGGCGTGCAGATGCCGCATTGCAACCCGTTTAGCTCGAGGAACTTCCTCTGTAGCGGATGCAGCTGGTCGCCTTTCGCCATGCCTTCGATCGTGTCGATGGACCTGCCGTCAGCTTCGACTGCAAGTACGAGGCAGGAGCAGACAAGCCGTCCATCCATCATCACGCTGCACGCGCCGCAATCGCCCGTTGCACAACCTTCCTTGGTGCCGGTCAGACGCAATTCGTCGCGGAGCACGTCCAGCAGGGTCTGCTGCGTCTCGCAAAGCGCTTCGTACTCGTCGCCGTTCACCGTTGTCGTGATATGATGTTTCTTGCTCATGCCGAATGCCTCGCACGCTCGAGCGCCTTCTGTACGACCCGCTTTGCGAGCACGCCTGCCACCTTGATCCTGAATTCCCGCGTGCCGCGCTTGTCGTCGATCGGCCGGCATGCAGCGGCCGCGGCCGCGGCCATCTTCTCGATGGCCGCGTCGTCCACCTTGGTTCCGATGAGCGCCCTGGCGCAGTCGTCGACAAGAAGCACAGTCGGCGCGACCGCGCCCAGGGCGACCCGCGCATGTGTACAGAATCCGGCGTCGTCGAGCGTAAGATTGACCGCAACGCCGACGACCGCAATGTCCATCTCGGTGCGGGGCGTGAATCGCAGATAAGCATCGCCCGAGTTGCGAGGCCGCGGCGGCAGGAAGAACGATTCGATGATTTCACCGGATGCAAGCGAGGTCTTGCCCGGCCCGACGGGGATCGCTTCGACTGGCGCATCGCGGGTTCCGCCGGGTCCGACAATCCGCGCAATCGCCCCGGCGGCAACCAGCGGCGGCACGCTGTCGGCGCCCGGGGAGGCGTTGCAGAGGTTGCCCGCCATGGTGGCCCGGCCCTTCACCTGAATGGAGCCGATAAGCTTCACTCCGTCGATTATCCCGGGCCATTTGGCGCACAGGCTCGCATTTTCGATCAGCTCCATGCCCGTGACCGCCGCGCCGATGCGGAAACCGCCAGCCTCCGGCCTGACAGAACGAAGCTCCGGTATTCTCTTGATGTCGACCAGCAGGTCTGGCTCAAGAACATCGTTCTCCATCTGAACGATCAGATCGGTGCCCCCTGCAAATGGGCGACTGGCCCCACTCGCGCCTGCAAGAATTTTGACGGCCTCAGCCAACGAGCCCGGCGCTTCGAAGCGAAGATCGGACATTTCCACCCCCACGGTTATTGTTGCTGGCATCATGGCGCCATTTTTACGAAGCGCCAAATCCGGGCCGCAGCTGCCCGGTCGGGACTGACGCAGACATCCTGCGCAACGCCGATTGAACGATCGCGCGCGATACGCTTCCCGCGACCTGCGCGTGATCTTTGACGTTACTATTGACGAGTCTGCGAGTGTGCGGGGCCCACGCCCGGACGCCTTGACAAGACCCTCCAACGAAAGCTCACAATAAGCAAAGAGGCCGCGAAGAGCTTTGCAAGTAATTCGAGCGCTGCATCAAGGCAGCCAAACGCCTCGGGAGGAGACGCCATGCGTTATTTGTATCGACTGCTCGTCGCAGTCTCATGCGTCGCCGGCGCCGCCGCGTCCGCAGGAGCCGAAGACTTTTACGCAGGCAAACGCCTCACTGTACTCATCAATTTTGCGCCAGGAGGCCCCACCGACATCGAGGGGCGTCTGTTTGCGCGCCATGTCGCAAAGCACATCGCGGGCAAGCCCTCGATTGTCATCCAGAACATGGCGGGCGCGGGAGGTGGAGTGGGCACCAATTATCTTGGCGAAATCGCGCCCCGCGACGGCGCCATGGTGGGCTATCTCACGGGCGCGGCGTGGCGCTACGTCAATGTTCGCGAGCAATCCCGCGTCGATTTCCTCACGTACCGGCCTGTCGCATACCAACCCGGCACGACGGTTTATTATTTTCGGTCCGACACAGTGCAGGATTACAAGCATCCGTCGGACTTCTTGAAGGCCCGAAATCTCGTGATCGGCGGACTCTCTGCTGAATCATCCAAGGACATGCTCCTGCGTCTGACGCTCGATATGCTCGGCGTGAAGTATAAATACGTCACGGGGTATAAAAGTAATTCGGATGCGCGCCTCGCATTTCAACGTGGCGAGATCTCGGTGTTTTCGGAATCTCCGCCGGGCTATCGCTCGGTCGTCGAGCCCGGAATGATCGCCAATCGCGAAGCCTATCCGCTGTTCTACGATCCTGGCTGGAACGGCTTGAAGATCTCGAAACCGGCGCAGATCGAGGGGCTTGCGCTGCCGCCGTTTCATGAATTCTACAAGATGGCGAAGGGGGCTGAACCGTCCGGCAAGCTGTGGCAGATGTATTTGCACATTCTTGCGGTAAATGGCGCAATGCAGAGGATGGTCGTCTATCCGCCCGGCACGCCAGACGGCGCGATGACGGCGATGCGCAACGCAATCCGCAAGCTGGACGGCGACAAGGAATATTCGCAGGACGCACAAAAGCTCGTCGGCTTCGTTCCCGACTATGAAGCCTCCGACAGTGTCGAAGCCGATGTCCGCAAGGCGCTGTCGATCCCGGCCGAAGACAAGGAGTGGCTGCAAGCCTACATCAGCAACGCACCCCGATAGCGGAGCGCGCCGCCATCAAGATCGCTGAGGCCGGCGCAATTCGGGAGCGTCACGCCTCGAACCACGTCCTTTGCCAGGGAATGACGCGCATCTCACGCTGTTTGTCGCGGACGTAGGGCTCCTGCGCCGCGATCGTACAAGCATGCGCAAATGAATTGGCGCGAAGGATGACGACGCCGCCCGCGTGCCGCTTGCCTGTTTCGTCCTTGGCGGCGCCCGACCCAAAGAGAATCCCCCGATCGAGCAGGTCCTGCAGATACGCGTGATGTTGGCGGGCCATTTCTTCGGGGCCGCATGGCGCAGGCGGCGGGCTCTCGATCATTTCCGAAATGAAGACGTATAATTGCTCCATTGGCCGAGACATACATCCCCCCGTATCGCGAAGCGTCGCAGCGCGCCGCGTCTCGCAGCGTAACAGCAGCATACGCCATCATCCAAACGGTATGGAGTTCGCCTGATCGCGGCGGGCGCCGATAGCTCTGGTGAGGAAAAATGGTCGGAGTGGCGGGATTCGAACCCACGACCCCTAGTCCCCCAGACTGCGGCCATCAGCTTCCCCGGCTTTCCCGGTGATAGCTGATCTTTCATATCCAACTGTATTTCATAGAGAATGTTTTCAGCACGATTGACGACGGCGCCGCCCGATGTACCTTGGCGTGGCGACTATGTGGCGACTTTTTAGGAAGGACTAGGATGCCGCCAGTTCGACTCAGCAAGCGGCTCATCGACGGCCTTGTGCCCATGACCCGCCAGTACATCGCCTACGACAGCGAGATCGCCGGCTTTGGCGTTCGCGTAAATCCGACCGGCCGCAAGTCTTGGATCATCGAGTACCGGTCCGGCGGACGCAACGCGCCGAAGCAAAGACTGACGCTCGGCCCCGCGACGCAACTGACGCCGGACCAGGCGCGAAAGTCAGCCCGTGAACTCCTGGCCCGCGTGCGACTCGGAGACGATCCGCAGGCAGAACGCCGCGCTGAACGGACGGCCATGACGGTCGGCGACCTGCTTGACCTGTATCTCGCTGACGAAATCGCTCCGAAGTGCGCGCCTAACACGCTTCTGCTGTACCGCATTTACGTCAACACCCATGTGAAGCCGGCTCTGGGGCGACTTCCGCTGACAAAGCTGACCCACACTGACATTGCGCGACTGCACCGCGAGATCGGCCGCACCCGCAAGGTCAGCGCCAACCGGATCGTGAAGTTTCTCTCCGGCGCCTTCGCCTATGCAGTCCGCTGCGGGCTGGCTCCAGACGACTTCAAGCCTGCGAAGGGGATCACACCATTCAAGGAAGAGGGCCGCGAACGTTACCTCACAAGCGCTGAACTCGCCCGGCTCGGCGCAGCGCTCGACGAAGCAGAAACGAGCGGCCTGCCCTGGCTCGTGGATACCGACGGCCTTAACGCCAAGCATGCGCCGAAGGAGAGTAGCCGCCGGGAGGTCTTCCCGCCGCAGGTTACCGGAGCCGTTCGCCTGCTCCTGCTAACGGGCTGCCGTTTGCGCGAAATCCTGCATCTGCGCTGGCAGGACGCAGATCTCGAACGCGGTTTGCTCTTTCTGCCCACAAGCAAAACCGGCAAGAAGACGGTCGTCCTGAACGGACCGGCAATTGAAGTGCTAAACAACCTGCCCCGGCTCGGACTCTACGTGATCGCCGGGGCCACCGCCGGGCAGCCAGATGAAAAGCCCCGGTCGGATCTGAAGCGGCCTTGGTCGCGCATCATCGCCCGCGCCGACCTCCCCGGATTACGTATCCACGACCTGCGACACAGCTTCGCCAGCATTGGCGCTGGCGCGTCAATGGGTTTGACCATCATTGGCAAACTGCTTGGGCACTCGCAGGTCTCCACTACGCAAAGGTACGCTCACCTGGACTCCGATCCTTTGCGGCGCGCGTCTGAGTCCATCGGCCGGAAGATCGAGACCGCACTGCGTGGGTAGAATGCCTTCTACCCAAGCGAATTACCGGGAGCGGGAAATGCTTTGGGGGCTCCGCACCCCTGGGAGTCTTCTGAGAAACGCTTCATGGGGCGGGGACGCACGGAAGCCTTAGATCGTCTTACGAGGCGTCACTCGACGACAATGGAAATTGACTTCACCTCGACTTTTGGGACCTCGCGTTCCGACGGGATGTAACTCTTGGAGGGGCTCCTGCTTGCAAGACGAGTCAATTCGGGTGCGTGCTGATCTTTTGCCAGGGGCGCATCTCAGTTCCTTGAGCGACAGTTTGCGATTTGCCCTCCGCTGTCCTATTACAACGTCACGCATGGCGAAGACCGGCGTCGGGAGGAAAAATGAGTTTCGCGGTAGCCGTCGACATCGGCGGCACTTTCACTGACCTCGTTGCATACGATCATAAAAGCGGACGCGTCAGCTACACGAAGAGTCCAACGACATACGGCGACTTCGTCGAGGGCATCGTCGATTGCTTCGCCAAGACTGGCATTCAGCCGAGCGAGGCAGGCTTTCTCAACCACGGCACAACCCTCGTCATCAACGCGCTCATCCAACGGCGGGGCGCCAGGACCGCGCTCATCACCACCAGCGGGTTTCGTGACGTTCTGGAAATCGCCCGGGGCAACCGGCCCGATCCCTTCGACCTGCACTACACGCGCGACGAGCCCTTGATTCCCCGCGAACTGCGCTTCGAGGTCGCCGAACGAACCGGGGCGTCAGGCGAGATCGTCACGCCGCTCGACCGCGACGGCCTCGTCCGCCTCTCCGAACGCCTGAGCAGCCTCGAAGTTGAGGCGGTGGCGATCTTTTTCATGAACTCTTACGTGAATCCGGCGCACGAGAAAGAGGCCGAAGCCATTCTCCAGAGGCTGCTGCCAGGCGTTTACGTCACGAGTTCATCAGATCTCACGCGCGAGTGGTATGAATATGAACGCTGTTCGACCGCCGCAGCGAACGGTTTCGTCGGCCCGCAGGTCAACCGCTACATCCGGCATCTGGAAAGCGACCTAAAAGAAAAGGGATTCGACGGTTCGCTGTTCATGATGGGATCGAACGGTGGCCTCCTTTCAGTCGACCGCACGTGCCGCCAGCCGATCGCGCTCGTCGAGTCGGGCCCCATCGGCGGCTGCATCGGGACGGGCGCCTATGCCGAGGCGCTGGGCTTCGACAATGTAGTGGCCTTCGACATGGGCGGAACGACTGCGAAATGCGCGCTCGTCGAGAACGGCCGCTTCAGCGTGGAGTCGATCTACTACGCTGGCGGCTACGTGAAGGGTTTTCCCATCAAGTCGCCGGTGATCGACATCGTCGAGGTCGGCTCGGGCGGGGGATCGATCGCGTGGCTCGATCCGCAGAACCGTCTGCACGTCGGCCCGCAAAGCGCAGGATCGACGCCGGGGCCTGTGTGCTACGGGCGCGGCGGGATCCAGCCGACGGTAACCGACGCAAACCTTGTACTCGGACGACTAAATCCGGCGCGCTTCCTCGGCGGCGAACTCGCGCTTGACGGGGCGGCAGCGCGAGCCGCGATGAGGCCCGTGGCCGACGCGCTCGGCTACCGCGGAGAGGAGGGGCTCGTACAGCTCGCCGACGGCGTGATCTCGATCGCGACGTTCATCATGGCTGGCGCCATCAAGCAGGTCTCCGTGCAACATGGGCTCGACCCGCGCGCGTTCGTGCTGTTCTGCTACGGCGGCGGCGGCCCGCTGCACGCGTCCGCGCTAGCGCGCGAACTGGCCGTGCCAATGGTCGTCATTCCGCCTGAGCCGGGCAATTTTTCCGCCGTCGGCATGATGCTCGCCGACGCGCGCATCGACCTCTCCAGCACGTTTACAGGCGTGCTCGACGAGGCGACCGTGGGCGACGCCCGCGCAGGCTTCGAGGCGATGGAGGAGAACGCGCGAACGGCTCTCGCCGCCGAGTTCGGCGCGGAAGAGGTGTTCTTCGAACGCTACGCTGAAATGCGTTATCGCGGCCAACGCCATAACATCAAGACGCTGATCACCGGCGCCGGCGATTGCGCCGCGATTGCGGAAGCCTTCCACCGCGACTACAAGCGGCGCTACGGTCATGCGGACGCCCGCGCGGCCGTCGAGGTGCAGGCGCTGCACCTTTCCGCATTCGCACGCCTAAAGCGGCCCGATCTCGCAAGGCTGCCGAGGCCGCTGCTGGCTCCGCGCGAATCCAGTTCGCGCAAGGTCTACTTCGCAGGCGCGGGCATGTGCGAGGCCCGCGTCTACGAGCGCGACGCGCTGCCCACGGGCTTCGTGGCGACAGGGCCCGCGCTCATAGAGGAGTACGGGTCGACTACGCTCGTGTGGCCCGACGACAGGTTCGAGATCGGGGCCTTGCGAGAGATCCGCATCCATTGCCGGACGGAAGGAGAGCGCCCATGAGCGCGGCGTCGCCACTCGATCCCGTGACGCTGGAAGTGATCCGCTATGGACTGGTTTCGATCTGCAATCAGATCGACGCCAACATCAAGCGCACCGCGTACAGCCCCTACATCTATGAGTACAACGATTTTGCTGTGGGCCTCGCGGGGCCAGACGGCCAGCTCATCGCACAGAACACCGGCGGCATGCCGCCCTTCGTAGCGGATTCGGTTGGCATGGCTGTGCGAGACGGACTCGAGGTCTATGGGGCCGACCGGCTGCACCGCGGCGACGTTGTGCTGTGCAACCATGCAGCCGTGCAAGGCCAGCACCTCAACAACACCGTGATGTACACGCCGATCTTCGCGGGCGCGGGCGAATTGGTCGGCTTCTTCGCGATCAACGTCCACTGGATCGACATTGGCGGCTCCGTGCCGCGTTCCACCGACATCTTCATGGAGGGCCTGCAACTGCGCTCCATAAAGCTATGGTCGAGGGGCGAACCGATCGAGGAGGTCTATCGCATCATCGAGAACAACACGCGCACGCCGCACGAATTGCTGGGCGACATCGCTGCACAGCTCGCTGGATGCCTTCTCGGCCGCGACCTCACCGTGGAGCTGGCGGAGCGCTATGGTGTGGAGACATTCCGCCGCGCCATCGCCCTGGTGCTCGATCAGTCCGAAGAGGCGGCTCGCGCGTTGATACGCTCCATCCCCGACGGCGAGTATAGAGCAGAAACCTTCCTTGATGACGACCGCGTCAGCGACAATCCCGTTCCCCTTCGCGTGAAGGTTATCGTCTCGGGCGATGAAATGACCGTCGACTTCTCGGAAATGGCCGGGCAGGCGAAAGGCCCAATCAATTCGGGCTATTTCGGCGGCGGGCAGACGATTGCACGCGTCGCGTTCAAGTATCTCCTCGGCGCCGGCGAGATGGCGAATGAAGGAACGTTCCGCCCCATCCGCCTGGTGCTGCCGCCCGGCAAAATCATCAGCGCCGACCCCACGGCTCCGATGGGCAATTACTCCACGCCTTTTCCGAGTGTGATCGACGTCATCCTTAAAGCGCTCTCGCCGGCGCTACCGGGCAGCGCGGTCGCAGGCCATTTCGCCACGCATTCTGGCGTGCGCTTCCACGGCCGGCGCGCTGACGGGTCCGCAATCGAAGCACACGACAGCGGTCACGGCGGCTGGGGCGCGGGAACCGATCACGACGGCGCCGGGCCGTTTCGCACGATGGCGCACGGCGACACGCGCATCATTCCCATCGAGCTGCAGGAAACGGCCCTGCCCTTCCGAATCGAGGAGTTTTCGCTGCGCGAGGATTCCGGCGGCGCCGGTAGACATCGCGGCGGCATGGGCTTCCGGAAGGTGTACCGCATCCTCGAACCCTGCCAGCTCCAGACCAATCTCGACCGCACGAAGCACCCGCCCTGGGGGGTCATGGGTGGAAGTGACGGGAAGCCCGGCCGCTTCACCATGCTGCCGGCTGGCGCCGAAAGGGCGGAGTTAATCGGCAAGGAACGCAGCCGCTCGCTGAAAGCGGGCGATCTCTTCACCGTGGAGACAGGCGGCGGCGGCGGCTATGGCGATCCACGCGAACGTGCGCTTGAGCTCATCCAGCGTGACGTGGATCGCGGCTACGTGTCGCGCGAGGCAGCGATCCAGGACTATGGCGTGAAGATCGATGCGGAGGGGCGTGTCAGCCGCTGATCTCCGTTGCGGACCGGTCGGCGCAGGATGGAGGTGACAGGCATGTATGTTTCTAGGCTCATAGCCGCCGCGGCGGCTTTCGGAATCTGCTCGGCGGCCGCGCACGCGCAGAGCGTCGAACAGTTCTACAAGGGTAATACGATAAACATCTACATCGGCACGGGAGAAAGCGCGGGCGCCGTCGGCGCCTACCCGCGCGCTATCGCGCAGGTGATCGGGCGTCACCTCCCTGGATCCCCCAATTTCGTTATCCGGCACATGCCCGGCGCGGGCGGCATCAAGGCGGCGAATTTCGTCTACGGGCTCTCGCCGCAGGACGGCACGGTGTGGGGCTTCATCACGCGCGGTTTCCTGCTCGCGCCGCTGTTGAAGTACAGCGGCGTACAGTTCGATCCGACAAAGTTCAATTGGATCGGCAGTCCAGCGCGCACGGTTTCTGTTGGCGCCGTGTGGACGGCCAACACTGACGTGCGCACCATCCAGGACGCTATGAAGCGCGAGGTCGTCGTCGGCGCCACCAGCCCGGGGCAGGATACCGGAATTTTTCCTAACGCGCTGAACAGGCTTGCCGGCACGAAGTTCAAAGTCGTCACCGGCTACCAGAGCGTCGGCGCAGTCGACCTAGCGATGGAGAAAGGCGAAGTGCAGGGCAAGGTGGGGTTCACCTGGACCTCGCTTAACAGCGGGCGCTCCGCCAACTGGGTGAAGGACAAGGTCATCACGGTTCTCGTGCAGCTCGGCATGGAAAAAGATCCGTCCATTCCTGCGGACGTTCCTCTCGCGCTGGACCTCGCGACTTCACCTGAGGCGCGCCAGGTCCTTGAACTGCTCTGCGCCCCCTCAGCGACGGGTTACCCCTCGTTCATGGGGCCGGGAGTGCCGAAAGAGCGCGTCGAAGCACTGCGCGCTGCGTACCGAGCGACAATGAGCGATCCCGAGTTCGTTTCGCTGCTGAGCAAGCAGAGCCTCGATCTCGATCCAATCCGCGGTGAGGAGATCGCGACCATCGTGCAACGCATGTACGACCTGCCAGAAGGCATCGTCTCCCACGCGCGATCGATCCTGCCGACGCCATGACCCGGAAAGGTGGAGCGATGCGGTTCGATGGCTTGACAACAGCGATGCGGACGGCTCTCATCGCGGCGGCCTGCCTTTGCGCAGCCGTCCCGTCGGCGGCGCAATCGGCCGCGGATTTCTACCGTGGCAAAACCGTCAGCCTCATCGTGGGCTATCCGCCGGGCGGCGGCTACGACGTCTATGCGCGGGTCATCGCGCGGCACATGGGTCGTCATCTTCCAGGCCAGCCGGGCATGATCGTGCGCAACCAGCCGGGCGCCGCCAGCCTCTCCTTGGCGAACGAATTGTACCGCACGCACCCGCGGGATGGCTCTCTCTTCGGCACGTTCGCGCGCAGCGTGCCAATGGACCGGCTGCTTGGCCGGCCGGGCACCAATTTCGATCCGACGAAGTTCAACTGGATCGGCAGCGCCAACGCGGAGGTGTCGATCTGCACCGTCTGGCATGGGCTCGGATTGAAGACCGTGCGCGAGTTCATTGCCAGCCCCATCATCTTCGGGGCCAACGCGCCGGGATCAGAATCCTTCGTTTACCCGACCATCCTGAACAATCTTCTGGGCGCAAACTTTCGCATCGTCACAGGCTATCCAGGCGCCAGCGACCTTATGATAGCGATGGAGCGCGGCGAGACTCAGGGACGCTGCGGCATGACGTGGTCTGCGTTTAAGACGACGATGCCCGATTGGGTACGCGACAAGAAGGTGTTCATCGCACTCCAATTTGCCGTCGAGAAGCACCCCGAGTTGCCAGACGCTCCCCTCGTCAGCGAACTCGCGCGCAACGACATGGAGCGCGAGGCGCTGGGGTTAATCCTCGCCGGTCAAGCGATGGGCCGGCCGTTCGCTGCGCCTCCCAATGTGCCGGGAGAACGCGTGTCGGCCTTGCGCGCGGGCTTCGAGGCAACGATGGTCGACCCACATTTCGTGGCGGAAGCAGAAAAGCAGGGGTTGGAGATTCAGCCGGTTGCTGGCGCGCGACTGCAGGACCTCGTCGAGCGCATGTTCCAGGCACCTCCGACAGTTGTGGAGGCCGCACGCAAGGCGATCAGCGCGCCTTGATCGGGGGAGAAAGCTCAGCCTTTTGCTGCAGACGCTCGCGGGCGCTCTACAGAAGCGAGCGCGGACACGAGCATCATAGAAGTTCGCTTTGCGTCAGTAGCGGTCCTTCGCAGGGAAAGAAGACCTACTCTGTACTCTTCAGCTCGGCATCAATCAGCTCGGAGTACGTGATCGACGCCTGCGTATTGGTCGCACGATTGTAGTGTTTCTGGGTGACGCGCTGGTCGGTGTGCTGAAGGAGAGCGCTGGCGAGGTGCGGGTTGTCGCCGGCGACGATATAGGCGGTTGTGGCCGTGCACGAACGGAACATATGCGGGCGCAGGGTGACGCCGAGCGCCTTGCGGGTTGCTTCCGCGACGGCCTGCTCGACGCCGCTGTAGCTCATCGGGCGACCGAGATTCGAGTCGATCCACACAGCGCCTCGCAGATCCGATAGGCTCCGCAAATCTGCTGCGGCCACCCAATCCGTCATCTCACGCAACAGGATCGGTCGGGCGACAGCCAGATAGAGTTCAACGGGCCGTTTCAGCACATCGTGGAGCGGGCGTTCATCGGGCCGACGCTCCTTTGTTGCCCGCCGGTCGAGAGCAATCCACCAGGCCCCGGCGTCGTTGCGCAGATCGGCGCCAATCTCCAGCGCGGCCAGATTACGCAACCGGATCGGGCAAAGGGAGAGGAGCGCGACCATCAGCCCGTCACGGATCAGCCGGGCGCGTTTGAGGAGCGGCATGTCCTGCCCAAGCTCCCCCTCCTTAATCATCACCAGCCCCGCCTCGAGAAGACGAGCGCCGTCGACGAGTTGCCCGGCGCGCGATTGAGGAACGGCGTCGAAGGCGAGCTCCCTCTCGATGTCGCGCAGCCATTCAAGATCGCGCTCCGGCGCGAGGATCTCCGCCATGCGCCGCACTTTGGAGATGGTCTGGGCCAGCGTGACGGAGCTAACCCGTGTCCGAAGTTCGGTGACGAAGTCGGCGACGCGGTCGGGCGCCACCTGCCCTGCCGCGGCGGCTGTGAGGTCAATCACCCCGGCGCGCGCGAGATGGTCGAGGAAGTAGCCGTAACGGCGCTCCAGATCGTCGCGCGTGACTTGCGCCAGATGCGCGGCGGCCCCGCCGCGGCGCAACCGCCCGCCAGGCGCGCAGGCGGCCTGCCATGCGGCACGGTCAGCCTCCGGCCAGTTCGCCAGCGGCAGCGAGCGCGGGCGCGCTATCCCCTGCCCGGCTAACGTCTTGCGAGATTCGTCGCTCACGCGCGCAGATCCTCGCTAAGCTGTTCGGTCATGAGATCGCCGTAGATCTGGCTCGCCTGCCCGGTCTCGAGGCCGACGTAGAAGCGGATGGTCACCTGGATGTTGCGATGGCCGAGGAGCCGGCGTGCGAGTTCGTAATTGCCGGGATAGCGTTCGAGAATCTTCGCCGCGGCCAGGTGCCGGAACTGGTGCGCCGTCAGACGCACGCCGATTTCCCGCAGGATCTTGTCCGTGATCTGGCCGCTCAGCGTCGTCTTGCCCTTCGCGCCCCCCTCCGCGCCCGGAAACAGCCAGTCCTCGTTGCGGCCATAGAGCAGGTAAGGCCGGAAGTCGTGGACGTATTCGTTGATCAGTTCCGTGGTGTCCTCGCCGAGCGGAAAATCGAGGTCCACACGGTTCTTGACCTCGCGATCGGGAAAGATCAGGCGGTAGCGGCCGTCCGGGCCGCCGGGCTTCACCAGATGCTCGCCGAGCCGGATGCCGGAGAGGTTCTGGAGCCGGATCGGCGCGACGCAGAGAATGCGGATGGCGACCGCCATCTGCGCCAGCACCGCCGCCTTCTTCGGCGAGGAATAGTTCGCCTCCCGGGCACGCTTCATCAGTTCGAACGGCAGCCGCAGCAACTGTTGGAAGGAGTCGCCGGCCATCATTTCCCGGATAGCCTTCAAATTCTTGTCTGTGAGGCCGACTTGCCGATAGGCTTCAAGCGAGGCCCGCATCTCCTCCAGCCGATCGAGCTCCTCCGGCGTGAGGCCCCCGATCTCCCGCGCCATCACATGGAACAGACGGCCCAAGTCTATGGTGTAGATCCTCGGCTCATCGCCATCCTTCTTCCCGTAGGCGTCGAGGATCACTTCGCTCACGGACGGGCGCAGGAGCGCGCGCAAACTGTCGAGACTGTCGAGGGTCAGGCCGCTGCGCACCGCCATGCGCACCGCCGCCACGAGCTTCTCGCGAATGAGCCGGATCGTGGACGGTTTGTTGGGGCGGCTGCGGCGACCTCCCGGCAGGCGGCGCGGCTTCTTGAGCGTCAAGAGATATTCCTCGATATCCTGACGAAGCTGAGCCGGAAACGCCTCCCAGTCAGGACCGGCGAGGCTGCGCGCCGGCGGCGGCTCCGCGAGACGCAGGGACGGCCAGCCGTCGATCTTCCCGGAGGCCGCATTCCATGCGCGGGCGATCAGCCGCCGCGCGGCGTCACCGGAGGCGAGACGGGTCGTCGCGGCGCGATAGACGAGATACCCGCTCAAGACCTCTTCACTGACTGAACCCGGCGCAACGCCCCTGCCCGAGCAGTACCGCATGAGCCCCGACAAGCGATGCCGGTCGTATCCCTCAAGCTGAGCGGCGAGAGGCGCCCAGTCCGGCGCCAGGGCGACGCCGCGCGCCGGCGACCGGCCTCCGTCGCGCATCCAGCGCAGCGCAGCGCGCAGGTTGCTCTTGTGATTGGCGAGCGTCTTGGCAACGACGTTGAGGCGCGCCGCGTGCAGCTGTTCGACCCGGAAGCGCACAGAGGTCCACCGCGCCGGAATCGACTGGATGGGCGTATCGAGCCACCTGGCGATGCTGCGCAGCGACGTCCCCCAATGGGTCTTGGTCTGGCGCGGCAGGTCGGGATCCGCCTCGATCTGCTGGATGGCGTCGAGGAAGGATGGTTCGTTCAGCGCCACGCCAGCGCCAGTCGAGATGCTCGAACGTGGAGGATTCAGGTCATCGGGAGCCATTGGGAAGCCTCAGGGACGATCTGGCTGTTGATTGGGATGGACGCAAGTATATCATGCAATAAATTGGGAAAACGTCAACCAAATATCGGATATCTATAGTGTTATTACTGATCCTAAGCTTGTTTTACGACAATAGACGCAAGTACACACTGATGGATGCTGTTTGATGATTATTCATATCGACTTGCCAAAATCTTCAATCAGGAAGGCGACGGGTTGCGCAAAAGAAAAGGGCCGCCCCGGTCATCCGAGCGGCCCTCTCTCGACTCCATCTAGCGCTCGGAACCGGGCCCTCCGTCGCGCCCCTTCCCCTCGTCGTCCGCCTTCTTGTCGTACGGATTGTGCTTCGGGTGCTTGATGTACTCGGAGGTGGAGTGGCGGGTCCCGGCCTTCTGGTAGTCGATCAAGGCGGCGCCGGGATAGCGCACCGCGCGGCCGAACTTGACGTAGCGCGGACCGTCGCGGGTCAGGCGCGCCTTCGCCAGGAAGCTGCGCGAAACGCGAAGCAGAGCTGCGGCTTCTGCTTCCGTGTACAAAGCATGCGAATCGATCATGGAGATATCCTCTGGTTGACGAGGATGTCCCAGTTACAGCGGACGGCGGGACCTGTCATAGGACAAAACCTGCCGATTCTTCGGCTCAGCGGCGACAACCGGCTCCGCAGCCTTCGACCGGCGGTGGCACGAACGTCGCGGCGCCGATCGATGCACATGGCGAAGTCGAAATCGTCTTTAGCGACTCTTCCAGGCGTTCGTCCGACGAATGCGCATCGCGCAAGTCTCCATGGTCTCGGATCTCGCCTCAGGCGCGTCCTCGGGAAGGAAACTCTCAAGGACCGCGTAAACGAGGCGGACGAACTCAGTGTCGCTTGGCGAAGTCACGTCGCTACTGCTTACGACCAGCGGTATCGATAATTTATCAGCAATCTCTAACGCCGCTCTCGCGACAAAGTCGTACGCCACATTCTTGGGACGTCCACCCTTGAGCGAGCCTTCGATGTGCTTGTACGCAGCGTGTACGTCATGATGAACCGTCGCGACAGCGTTTCGGGCCGCGCGGTATCGTTCGAAGGCGCCGCGTGGATTGTCTGCGGCCTCCTCGCTGAACTGCGCAGCGTAGAAAAGCACTTCGTGATTGACCTGCTCCCTCAGCCGGCCGGCCGATTGCAGAGTCCATTCGATCTCTTCGGTCGCACGCAAGAACTGAAAGAGAGATTTTTCAAATTCCCGCAGACGTTTCGTAAAATCGTTGTGGCTGGTCCTGTAATACGACCAATTATAAAGCGCCTTCGCCTGACCGAGATTGACCTGAACGGTTTCCGCAAGCTCACCCCATTCGCTTGCTGGTAGCCTCTGAGCGCGCTCTCGGGTTACCGGCTCCAGCACGGCAAGGACTTGGTCCCGCAATTCATCAGCCGCCACATCGATGGGCGCCAGCGCGCGAGGAAAGACGAGGTGCCGGATCCTCTGGGGCGTCTTGCTCAAGATGAGGATCTCCTACTGCTTTTTAGCAGACAGGAGCGAAGCTCGAAATGAGTGTGGATGAGTACGCTACCCCCCATGCCACTAACCGCGTAGCTTCAGTCGGCGCTCCTAACTTGCGAGCTGCATCGGCATATCTGTTAGTAGCGATCATCGAGCAGGTGCGAAGCGCATGCGCCTGTCGACCTTTGACCTCAGCCCGAATAGGAAATTCAATTCGAAACTTCAATTAAGCGCTGACCACTAAGTCCGTCATCATCCCGCGGCCATGCGGTAGAGATGATGGCGGTGCAGGCGCCATGAGGTGCTTGAGGAGCTACCCGGGCCGAACACGCATCCGAGGGGCTCGGGGGAGATCGCGACTGTCCCGTTCGAGCGCCGCGCTCGGCTTCGTTCCCCACGTTACGGGCGGCCGAAACGCATGCCAAATCCTCCGAAAAATACGGCCACGCCAATGAGCAATAGCCAGAATGCTCCTTGCGCCGGCTTTTCGGCGGGTTTCTGCACCGTCTTCTCCTCCACCGCATAGCCCGTCACGTTCTGCGCCAGCGGATCTGCCGCGTGGGAATGATCGTTGGGGTGCGGGTTCTGCGACGGGGCGGGCGTTCCTGATGCGGACGGAGAAGCCCCCGCGTTCGGCGGCGATCCGCTCGCCTGCGCCACCTGCATCGGCCTGGCGGCCTGAGCCGCTGCGGTCGCTCGCGCCATCGCCTGTGCGCCCGGCGCCGGGCGCTGGCTCATTTGCTCGCCCAGTCTCTGCTCCTGCTGCATAGCGATCTGGACGATGTCCGGTGACGAGCAGGTGTCAGGTGTGCATGCGACTCCAACCTCTGCGATCAGTTCGCGGTTGGTCGCCTCGAGCTTCTCGATCACCGCGGCATCAGCCTGCCAATAGCCCTTGCGAACCGCGACCAGCATCCGATCCACCATCGCCTGGTACGCCAGCAGATTGCCGCTTTCGCGGAACTTCTCACGAATGTTGAGATTATGGCGGTCCTCGACCCATGTCTCATGGATCTCCTGCCATTTCTCATCCCCTACTGCTTCTGGAACCGTCACCTGCCAGCCGTAGAGGTGTTCGACGACTTTCGTGACGAACTTTGCCCCTGCGTATCCTTCCGCCATCATCGCCTCGATCCATTTTGGATTGAGGTAGCGCGCCCGAATCTCGCGCCCGAGATAGCGTTCCAGCGATTCATTCACCGGGCGGCGGGGGTTCGCCATGTTCGTGACGAACACGTCAGGCGTCTTGCCGTCAACAGCGCGCACGGCGAGCGCCGTGCCGCCGAGATACTGGTAGAAATCGTCCCCATCCATGGCGCCGTAGATGTTGGACGACCGGCTGTGAATGACGCTCTGGGCACCGGAAAGAGCTCGCTTCAGTAGATCGACGCCGAGGCCCGGCCGATCGCCTGTGCTTTCACCCCAGAAGCCCTGACCGAAGGCGTGGTGCATGCGCATGAAGTAGATGTCGGCGATCTTCGCGTCGGTCTGGGCGCCCTTGTCGCCATAGGTGTTCGACAATGGAATCGCTTGGTTGAGGTTGGTGCCATAAGCGCCGGAGGGCACAGAGAACATGCGCACGCTCGCCAGACGCTGAGCACGCGCGGCGTCGACGCCTTCCGCGATCAACTGGCTGCGTGCTGAGTCAATGTTCTTACGGATGGGATTGTCCGGCTCATTCTGTGCTGCGGCCAGCGTCACCGCCTCGTCCAGGCGTTGCATGACGAGGGGAAACAGGTCGCGGTAGAGACCGGACGGGATGATCGTCACGTCAACACGCGGGCGGCCTAGAGCTTCGCGAGCGATCAGTTCGACGCCGGAGACACGACCACGAGCGTCCCACGTCGGCCTGACGCCCATGAGCGCCATGATCTGGGCCTCCATGACGCCTTCATGGCGGCTGCTTTCGACGCCCCAGAGATTCATCACAACGCGTGTGGGCCATTCGTTCTTCTTTGCGCGAAAATCCGCGACGAATTGAACGGCCAGCTTTTCCCCCAGCGCCCATGTGGCCGGGTTCGGCATGCGCGAGGGGTCGAAACCGTAGATGTTCCGCCCGGTTGGAAGAGCCTCGGGAGAACGAATGGGGTCATTCCCCGGACCGGGGGCGATGTATCGGCCGCCAAGTCCTGCGATGATCGCGTTTAACTCGGCGTCGCCGGATAGTTCTATCGCTCGCTCGATCCCGGCGATCTTTTCGCGCTTTGCATCGTCACTCAGGCCTTCGTCGAGCGACACGATGGCCTCTGCCGTCGCGCGCCGCTGTTCGGCGGTCGGCGCTTGCCCGAACGTGTGAAGACCGAATGGCGTCAACTTCTCGCCGATCGCTCGCACATGATCGTGCAATATGTCGATGTCATCATCAGTCCTGACGGCTTCCAGTGCGACGTCCTTCAGCAATCCCTGCTTTCTCGCTATCTCGTCGATGCGCGTCAGCACAGCCTCCGACACTGCTTCGCTTCGCTCCTTCGCCACCTTCCAGTCAGTGATCAACTGGTTGATCTCAATGAGCTCAGGATTGAGGCTCGCCTTGTCGATGGGCGGCGTGAGATGCGAAATCATGAGCGCCATTGCGCGCCGCTTGGCCTGAAGCGCTTCGCCGACATCGTCAATGATGTAGGGATAGAGCTGAGGCACAGATCCGACGAAGAGTTCGCCGGGATCGGCATCCGTGAAGCCGACTTCGCGGCCACTGTGCCATTCGTGCGTCGCATGCGTGCCAACGTGGATCATGGCGTCCACATCCACCGCCTGCTGCAGCCAGAGATAGAAGGCCATGTAGTGGTGGTTCGGCGGAAGGGTGAGATCGTGGTAGATTTTCTCCGGGCTTTGCTCCCAGCCGCGTGTCGGCTGCGGCGCGAGAAGCAGGCCTCCGAAGCGATGAACCGGGAAGGCGAAAAAAGGTTCGCCCGCGTCGTTACGCCAGACCATCAGTTCGGACGATTCCGGCTCGCCCCATGATTTGACCATTTGCGCGCGCAGTTCGGGATCGAGCGCGTCAAACCATTTGCGATAGATCGCCACTGGCAGCAATTGGACGGTTCCCGCCTCGACACCCTCCTTCACGAGATGCTCGATCGAACCTTTGCGCCATTTGCTGATGTTGCCGCCGCGATCGCGGATAGAAGCAAGCAGCGCGTCGGGCGCATCGGGCGCCCCCGATACATCATAGCCGGCGTCTTTCAGCCGCTGGATCATGTTCCAAAGCGAACCAGGAAGAACGTTGAGGTAGGATGCGCCGATAACTTCCTTGCCGGGCGGATAATTGTAGTAAATCACCGTCACTCGCTTCTCAGCGTTTGGCTTTGTCCTGAGCGCAGCCCATCGCGCAAGGCGTTCAGCGGCGCGGTCGATGCGCGCTGGCATAGGCGTCTCGACGAGCAGGTCGAGACCCGTCGCTGCGTCGCGCTGCGCTTCCTTGCTTGCAACGACCGTCGGCGCGACGGCCCCGCCAAGCTCAGCGCCTCCGACCTGCCAGGAGCGCTCTAGGAGATCGAGGCCCTGCGCCGAACTCTCGAATTGGGCACGGGACTGGGAATTCAGCGTGATGAGGTTGACGACCGGGACGTCGAGCTTCTTCAGCAACGGCGCCAATGTTGCGGGATTGTTGGAAATCTTCAGGGACAGCGCGGCTAGCGCGGCTAGCGCGGGCTTGCCGTCGGACTCGAACGCAAACCGCTCCAGCGTCTGTTCCGCGGGGAAGCCGAAGAACGGAATGACGTTGTAGCCGCGCTTCTCAAGCGAAGCGGTGATCGCTCGAACGGTCGCAAGTTGTCCGGAAACAGCGTTTGTGCGGTAGAACGCCACGCCGATCCAGGGGCGATCAGATCTTGGTCTAGAGGCGCGATACTCATCGAATGAAGCGAAAACAGCGCCGGTTGAGAGGTCAATAGCTCCGAACTCAGGCATCGCTTCCGGGGCCGCAACGTCGCCTGCTAGCGCGAACTCCTTCCTCAACGCGAGCCGGATCATGTTGGCGACGTTCCTCGGGCCGCCTGCGTTCATGTACTGAACCAGGTCTGGGTCACGCAGGAATCCATGATCGGCCAGCTTGTCGTCCCATGAGGGGCCGACTGCAAAAGCATGAGCGCCCCGTCCGATCGCAAACTTCATAAGCGGAGCCACCGTCTCCGCCAGATTTCGCCCGACTGTGTTGACGATAATGAGCCGGGAATTATGAAGTGGTGTCAGGTCTCTGCCCTGCAAACCGCTGGTCGGGTAGGCATGGAAGCGAAAGCGCGAAAGCGCGGGATCGGAGCGCAATAACCTGATCGCTTCCGCAGCCGTGACGGATTCGGTGTCACCAAGCAGGATCGACACGTTGACAGTCGCACCGCGGGGCGGGGGATCGTGGGCGATCGCCGAATCCGCGAGAGCGAAACAAAGAATGAAGAGCGCGCGCAGCGCATCAATCAGGAACATAAACGGTCTGACCATTCTGGAGTCTGTAAGCCACGCCGAGACGTTCGCCCTGGCCCGAGAGCGCCTTGTCGGTAACCTTCTGAACCTTCAGTTCAGAGCCCTTGCGCGTGATCATCTCCATCTCGCCGCTAGCCGATCTCTTGGTGATCGTCACCTCCGCATTCGGATCGAGCAGGTCCATCATGTTGTAGGCCATGAAGAGCGCGATCATCATCGACACGATGAAAACGATGCTGGCGTCGAACAGGTTAGCGACACCGGCGATCGGGTCTTCCAGAGGCTCCGTGCTGGCGAGCCGCCGCCTACGCCTGAGGTACGACATGCGGCGCCTCCAGCAGTTCTGGACTCACGGGGGCGCCAAGCCGGGCGTTCACCTCAGCAAGGTATTCCATGTCGCGGATGTCGGCGCGAACCCACCGCTCGCGCACCAGCGCCATCATGTACGCGGCGACCCCGCACGCCAGACCAGCGACCGTCGCGGTGAATGCGGTCACCATGCTTCCGGCCATCTTCGGCACGTTTCCCTCGGCGAGAGCAGCGAGCGAGATCCCCATGGGGATGAGAGTCCCCATGAGGCCCAGCGCCGGACCGACCTTGATGACGAAGCGAACGCGGTCGAGACGTCGAACTGCCTCTAGTTCAGCCTCCTGCAGCAAACGCTCCACGCGTGCGCCGATATGGGGCGCGCGGCGGTTCACCTCATCCATCAGGCGGGGCTTGAACTCAGCCACCTCCGACGACCCGCGCCTCCGCCGAATGATCGCGTCTGCAACAAGGTCGCCGAGCAGCCAGAGGCAATACAGACAAAGCCCAGACACCGTAGCGATGACAGGGAGGTACAGAGCCTCGGATACGACGTACAGATAGGTTTCGAGTAGTTTGACGGCGTCCAATCCAGCGGCCTCCCCTTCTGAGGACCGTATGAATAGAGGGTCAGTATTTCATACGCAACGCCTGGTTTCGCAGGATGCCGGCGCTCCAGACCCCCCGACTTGACACAAAGTCGCCACAAAACGTATGAGGTCTTGATCTATTCTTCATACGTAATTGGAGGTGGAAGTGTCTCTGAACCGGTTGCGCGCGGCATTGCTTTTGTCTGTATCGTTCCACCCATTCGCCGCCCTGGCTCAAGAATCCGCCACCCTGGACGAAGTCACCGTAACGGCCACCATCAGCGAGGTTCGTGAGTCACGTGCGCCTGCCGCGCTCACGGTCGTTACGGGCCGCCAGATTGAGGACGGCATCCCCGGTCGAATTGGCGACGCTCTTTCCACTGTGCCGAGCCTGTTCATGCGCGGCAGCGCCTTTGGCCTGAACAAGCCGGGCAATTCCGTAGGAACCATGACGTTGCGCGGGGTCCCGGGCTCATCGCGCACGCTATTCATGATCGATGGCGTGCCGGTCAATTCACCCTATGCCGGAACGATCGATTATTCGCTGCTGCCCACCATCGGTCTTGACCGGATTGAGGTCGCGCCTGGACCGTTCTCAGCTCTCTATGGCTCGAATGCGATCGGTGGCGTAATCAATCTTCTCACCAAACGCCCGACCAAGCGTGAAATCTTCATGTCGGGCAGCGCGGGCGGGGGAGCAGGCACATTCGGGCAGGCCAATGTTTCATTTGCGGAGGCTTACTCGAACGGGTGGGCCCTGGCCTTCAACTTCTCGGTCACGGGAAGCAGCGGTTTCGCGGATGACGCTGCCGTTAAATCCGCGACGACCTCCAACCCGGGGAGCGCCATCGTTCAGCCCGTTACCGGCGTCATTCAAGCGCCGACCACCACCGGGGGCACGACGTATATCCTCGGTGACAGAGGCGATCGTCCGTGGCGGACCATGAATGGAAGCGCGCGTTTTTATTATGATTTCTCGGACGTCACGAAGATGGCGTTTGGGACATTCGTCGCCAACAGTTACTCTGGTTACGATGATTCAAACTCCCGCATCCGCGATGCGAACGGTCAGCCAGTTTATAACGGTTGGATCAGCTTCCCTGACCGAAACAGCGTCACACGCCGGATCAATCTAAACGATACATCTGCGAACCCGTTCCTCAATTTCGTTCCAGCGGGAGAAACATCGGTCCGCAATTTCGTGCGCGGCGAAACGGTTGCGAACGATATCAAGTTTACCGCAAACCTGAGCCACACCTACGTTGACGCCTGGTTCATTTCGCCGACGCGTTTTTCCACTATCACGCCGACGCCCGGTGGCATCGGTTTCGCTGGACCGGGAACTTATACTCCCGGCCCGAGCCATCGCCTTATCGGCACGGTGCAAGGCGAGAAGCAGATAACGACTGCAAATCTTCTGACGGTTGGCTTGCAGTATCAGCGTGACTGGTTCGACCGAGACGTCGCCGACCTCCGATTCAACAAGGACCCCAACTCGCGGACCGGAGCAATCAGTTATCGAGCATCGGGAAATGCCGATATTTACTCCGCCTTCGCACAAAACAAGACCGATCTGCTATCAAACCTCAGCCTGTATCTTGGCGCACGATACGATCTGTGGCGCACGGCGGGTGAGAACAGCCAGGCGCCTACCCCTGTACAACCCACGTTGCCAGTATTCGATGTCGCCTATCCCAGCAGAAGCGCCGACGCATTCTCGCCAAAGGCTTCTTTGGTTTACCTGCCCCGTGAGGATATCACGTTGCGCGCTTCAATCGGGCGCGCCTTCAAGGCCCCCGACCTGTCGCAGCTCTATTCACGCTCACAAACAACTCTGACTCGCTGGACAGAGGCTGCCCCCGATTTGCAGCCAGAGACATCTACAGCATTGGAAGTGGGTGGAGAATGGCGACCGCTGGGCGGCCGACTGAAGCTGCGGGCGACCTATTTCGACAACGACAGCGAGGATCTGATCTACACTCGGGTCGTGAACGATAACCTGTCGCTGCGCTCCAACGCTGGCCGCGCTCGCATCCGCGGCATCGAGAACGTTGCGCAATATGCGATCAACGAAGAGTGGGGCCTCGTCGCCAACGTCACGTACACCAGCTCGAAGATGGTGGAAAATATCGCAGTGCCAGCGAGCGTCGGCAAGCAATTGCCGTTCACGCCCGAATGGCTCGTCAACGGCGGGGTGACGTATCAAAGCGGTCCATATTCGGCCCTTTTCATTGGTCGCTATGTATCCAAAGTGTACAGCGACGATCGGAATCGTGACACTGCGACAGGTTACCCGAGCTTTTATGATCCTTATTTCACGCTCGACGCGAAAATCTCCTACGAGATCAAGCAGGGGCTCAAACTGAGCCTGATCGGCTCCAACCTGCTCGACAAGGGGTATTACCAAGGGTTCCTGCAGCCGGGCCGCACAATCGCCGGTGAGGTCGCATATCGCTTCTGACGTTCTTTCAGCTCCCGCGGCGCGGCGCTGGCTCATCAACCGATCGCTGGTGGGACGTGCCCCTTTCGCCAGACAGTCGCGAGCCAGCGCCGCTCTTCGGGCGGCACATCGGCCGGCCGCAGATATGATTCAAGCTCGATAAACCCAGCGCCTCGAACGAATAGCCGCCAGCTCTTATCGCTGTGCCGGACCCCATATCTTGCCCCGGACCATCCTTCTTCGTCATTACCCCTGGGAATTGATGCGAAGAGAATGCCCGCCGGTCGGAGCGCCGCTCGGATCTCGTACAGAACACGAGTTAGCTCCGTTCTCGGTACGTGGAACAGCGTCGCGTTGGCATAAACGCCATCGAAGAAGAACTCGCGCGGCAAGTCCAGGTGCAGGAAATCTTGAAGCCAGACTTCGCAGCCGCTGAACTCGCGCGCCATTCCCACGAATGAAGGACAGCCGTCGAGGCCAATTGCCGTATGCCCCCGCTCCCGAAGGGCCTTCAGATCGCGGCCCGGTCCGCAGCCAAGATCGAGGATACGTGCACCCTCTGACGGCCGCACCCATCGAAGTAGCGCCTCGATGTTTTGGGAAACATCGTGATCGCGCGTACGAAGCCAGAACTCCTCAGCCCGCCTGCCATAGTCGTCCAAAGTCGTTTGGCTGATGCGAGCCAGTTCGTCTTCGGTCGGCACTTCGCCTCGGTCGTAATCCCAGTTCACCGCAACCTGCTCCGTCTTGCGCCGTTGTGCCCATCATGTATGTAGAATTTTAAATTTCGTAATACCTCGGGGAAAGGGCGCAGGTGACGGCGGCGGTTCTGATGTCGAAACTCACCGCCGCGGGTGCAACGCCGATTGGGCTCGCGCCCCGGCTCGAGGTTTGCTTGGCGGAGTACCCCACCGCAACTCCGGCGCCGTCTTTAAGTGTCAATGTCCCGGCGCCCGGGGGCTCCGACATGCCTGCCCCTCCAGTGCAGGCCCCCGATCGGAGGCGTTCACACGCCGCGACCGTTGCAATCCGAAGCAGTATGCCGGGTTTCGCGGTGGCTGCGCTGGGCCATGCGCTGCTGCTCACCGCTGCGTTGGTCTATTTTGGTACCGTCGGCGCGCCGCAACAAACCTCAGAGAACGCCATCGAAGTGGAGATCGTGCTTGAGGCGCCCGGCGCCCCGGGTGGGCCCACAAGCAACGCCGAGCCCGAGCCTTTGCAGCCGCCTCAGCCCGAGCCACCCCCTCAGCCCCTCTCAAACGAACCGCCTACCACTTCACCCTCCGTGCCAGAGGAAGCCACTTCCGAACCGAAGTCAGCTGCCCTCGCCTCAGATCAAGCGGCCGAAAAGTCCCAGCCCGCGGCGCCCCCGCCTGAGGAGGCGCTGCCGGTGAATACGGAAGCTGTCCCTATTCCGAGTCCGCCCGCTCCAATGCCTTCACCGAAGACATCACCCTCGCCCGAGCCGCAGACGCGGGTCACGCGAGATGCCCCAGCCAAGCCCAGACGTCCTGCACAGGCGGCCAATCCAAGGCGAAGTGCGCCGCAGGCGGCAGGCGAGGGCGGCGCGCATGGGCGACAGGCTACAGCGGGGCAAAACGCTATGAGCATTGACGCCTTCATGGCGGCCGTTGCGGCGCGGCTTGCGCGCAACAAGCCTTCGACGGACGTTGCTGCGGTGGCGCAGGGCGTCGTGACAGTCACATTCGGGATCGGAGCATCCGGCGAGGCCCAATCGCCGCGCGTTGTTCGCAGCAGCGGCCATGCCGTTCTCGACCAGGCGGCCTTGCAGACAGTTAGAAAGGCGTCGCCATTTCCGGTCCCGCCGCCGGGGGCGCCGCGAACATTTACCGTGCCGATGCGGTTCAACGTGCGCTGAAGCAGTTGGCAGACTCACGATTTCATGCACAACGAACTTACAATGACCGGAGTAGCAGGAAGATTGTCTGCAGCGATCGTCCTGATTGCTCTCTGGGAGAGGGGACCGCGGAAGCGGCTGGGTCTTGGTCACCGAGCCTCGTGCAAGTAGCGGGAAAAACCATCAGCGGATTTCCGTACACGCAAAATCATTGGGGGAATGTCGACATAAGGCGCTGAAATGAGTTGCGGGCCCAACGAGCCTCAAACCCATGTTTTCGACGTGTGAGGGCACCCGGTTCCGACATTGCGCCACGTGCTTACTGGGTGATTACTGGACGTTTCCGCGGCCACGCCAACGGACTTAAAAGCATGATGTAAGCACTTGATTTTCCGATGGTGGGCGCACTAGGGCTCGAACCTAGGACCCGCTGATTAAGAGGAACAAGCTCTCCTGAAATCGTGCGCGAGGGTGTCGCCAATCGATTGACCATGACGTCGCTCGCCAAGGCCCCTGCACACACCTCGCAGCCCGATGAAATGCGTAGCGACTATGTGGCGACTAGCGCGCACTGGCCCAAAGGCAAAGCGGCAGCCAATTTCCGAAGCTCCCCAAATATCAGAAGATTAAATGGTCGGAGTGGCGGGATTCGAACCCACGACCCCTAGTCCCCCAGACTAGTGCGCTAACCGGGCTGCGCTACACTCCGACTGGCGGTCTTATAGAGGCCGGCCGGCGCAGGCGCAACCGAAAGGCGCCTTTCAGATGTTCGCGGCGCCGAGAATTCTGCGGCATTCCGCCAGTTCGGCGGCGATTGCTTCGATCGTTCTGCGCTGCGCGCCAGTCCAGGCGGGCGCGCGCTGCGCAGGCGACCGCCCGGCCAACACAACAGGTTCAGCCAGAGGACGGGATTGGTCGCCCGTCGACTCGCCCGTCGCCACGACCACGATCGGCGCCTGAACGCCAGTCGCCTGTTCTGCGCTGAATTGGTCCTCCACAACCGGGGTCCGCGGCGCCGATTCCTCGTGAATCGGCTCTGGCGCCGCGTTCCGGGGCGGGGGCGGCGGCCGCACCGCCGCGCTCTCCACGCGCATTGCGAGCACGGCGCGAACGCCGCGCTCTTTCAACATGCGCTGCACGCCCTTGATCGTATAGCCGTCATTGTAAAGCAGATGCCGGATGGCGCGAAGAAGCTCGACGTCGTCAGGTCGATAGTAGCGGCGGCCACCACCACGCTTGAGCGGGCGGATCTGGGGGAACCGCGTTTCCCAGAAACGAAGGACGTGCTGCGGAAGATCAAGCTCTTCGGCCGCTTCGCTGATGGTGCGGAACGCGTCCTCGCTCTTGTCCATCGCCTCGCAACCTGGTTGCGCCGGCTGCATGGATCAGCGCCGGCTCAGTCTTCGTCAGGCGGCGTCTGGCCGTTGATGCGCGCCTTGAGGATGTTCGAGGGTTTGAACACCATCACGCGGCGGGGCGAAATCGGCACCTCGACGCCAGTTTTTGGATTACGCCCGATTCGCTGCCCTTTGTCTCGCACTACGAACGAACCGAAGGAAGACAGCTTCACTGTCTCACCGGTGGCGAGCGTGTCGCAGATTTCCTGAAGGACGACCTCGACGAGTTCTGCCGATTCGGCGCGCGACAGGCCAACACGCCGGTAAACCGCGTCGGTCAGGTCAGCGCGCGTGACCGTGCGGCCTTCTTTAGTGAGCGAAGCATCGTCTTTCATCGGCGTCGCCAGTCCCAAAAATTCAAAAAATTAAAAAAAATTACTCTGCCACATAATGGCAAAGGCCTCGGCGCAGTCAAGCGCGCCTCGCGGGGATATCGCCGCTCCGTCGGGTGTCACCACCGTATCATCACGGAGCCCCAGGTGAACCCGCCGCCCATTGCTTCAAGCATGACGAGGTGGCCGGGCTGGATACGGCCGTCCTCGCAGGCGGCGGCCAGCGCCAGCGGTATCGAGGCTGCCGACGTGTTGCCGTGCATGTGGACGGTCTTCACAATCTTTTCGCGCGCAATTCCGAGCTTGTCGGCGGATGCGTCGATGATCCGCTCGTTGGCCTGATGCGGGACGAACCAGTCGAGATCATCGGCGCTCGTTCCCGTGGCGGCGAAAGCGTCGGTCATTACGTCCGTCACCATGCCGACCGCATGGCGGAAAACCTCCTTGCCGGACATGCGCAGCTTTCCGACCGTGCCGGTCGTCGAGGGGCCGCCGTCCACATAGAGCTTCTCGCGGTGACGGCCGTCCGAGCGCAGGTGGCTCGTCAGCACGCCGCGGTCGCCCACGCCGCCGGTTCCTTCTCGCCGGGCCAGCACGATCGCGCCAGCGCCATCTCCGAACAGGACGCACGTCGTGCGGTCGTCCCAGTCCAGAATGCGCGAAAACGTTTCCGAGCCGATGACGAGCGCCCGCTCATGCGAGCCGGACGCGAGAAACTTGTCCGCGATCGCGACAGCGTACACGAAGCCCGAGCAAACCGCCTGAACGTCGAAGGCTGCGCCGCGCGTCACGCCGAGCGCGGCCTGAACCTGGGTCGCAGTCGAGGGAAAGGTGAAATCGGGCGTCGAGGTCGCCAGCACGATCAGGTCGATGTCAGCGGCGGTGCGCCCTGCCCGCTCCAGCGCCTGTTCGGCCGCTCGGGTTGCGAGCACGGACGTCGTTTCGCCTGGCCCCGCGATGCGCCGCTCACGGATGCCGGTGCGCTGCACGATCCAGTCGTCCGACGTTTCGACCATCTTTTCGAGGTCGGTGTTCGTGACGCGGCGCTCGGGCAGGCTCGCGCCAACCCCTTCGACAACGGACCGCCAAATCTTTCTCGTTTCGGTCAATGGTGCACCGATCAGTTGGAATCGCCGACGGAGGCGACCGCCTCGGCGTCGAATGCGTTCTGGCGCTTGTCCTGCGACTGCGCGATCATGTCGCCGATCTTGGCGAGCAATTGCTCGCGCGCCATCTCGCGCGCGATGTCGATGGCCCCCGAGAACCCCAGCGCGTCGGCGCCGCCGTGGCTCTTGATGACGACGCCATCGAGGCCGAGAAACACGGCGCCATTGAAACGGCGCGGGTCCATGCGCTCCTTCAAGGCGTCGAAGGCGCCTTTCGCGAACAGGTAGCCGAGGCGCGACATGAGCGTCGACGACATGGCCTCCTTCAAAAAGCCGGAAATGAGTTTCGCAGTGCCTTCCGCCGTCTTCAGCGCGATATTGCCGGTGAATCCTTCGGCGACCACCACATCCACCGTGCCGGCGCTGATGTCGTCTCCTTCGACGAAGCCGCGATAATCCATGTTCGCAAAGTTGGCTTCGCGCAGGATGCGGCCGGCGGCCTTGACCTCCTCGATGCCCTTGATCTCCTCCACGCCAACATTGAGGAGGCCGACCGTCGGACGCTCCACATGCAGCAGGATTCGCGCCAGAGCCGCCCCCATGATTGCGAGATCGACCAGATGCTGCGCGTCGGCCCCGATGGAGGCGCCAAGGTCAAGCACGACAGACTGGCCGCGCGCCGTCGGCCACCGTGCGGCCAGCGCAGGCCGGTCGACGGCAGCCATCGTGCGCAGGCAGAATTTGGCCATAGCCATCAGCGCGCCTGTGTTTCCGGCGGAGACAGCTGCGTCGGCCTCGCCCTTCTTCACCGCCTCGATGGCCATCCACATGGATGACGAGCGGCGGCCCTTCCGCAGGGCCTGACTCGGCTTGTCGTCCATGCGGATCGACACCGGCGAATGAAAGAGGGTCGTCCTGCGGGCGACCTCGGGATGCGCGTCGAGGGCGGCGCGCACGACCGCCTCGTCGCCGAACATCAGAAACTGGAGATCGGGGTTGCGGCGCAGCGCCAGCCCGGCGCCCGCAACGACCACGCCCGGACCATGATCGCCGCCCATTGCGTCGAGTGCGATCCGAACTTCGTTTGACATGATGCTTTTCCGCGGCTCCTGCCTCACGACGCCCTGCGCGTGGGTAAGCTGGCGCCGGCGTCCGAGAGGCGGCGGACAATAGCCTTTTGCGAGGGGAAGGCAAACATGTTCAGGGGAAAGCGGGCCGAATTCACTGATCCTTCCGCAGGCGCGCCAACCTGGCGAAGGGGGATTCGTTCGCGGGCCCCTCGTCCTCGATCGGTTCGAATTCAGCGCCCGGCTTGCGCGGATACGGATCGAGCCCCAGCGCCATGAATTCAGCGGCGAGCGCGCCAAGGTCGATCTTGCCGTCGACGATGGGGTCCGGCGGATCGTCCTCCTCGTGGGAGGCGAAGTCCGGCTGCGGCGGACCGCGCCGCTCCGGCAAGTTCGCGGCTGCGCGGCGCCGGGACATGCGCTGTCCGGAACGGGGCTCGGGCGCGACCGGCGCCGGCGCGAAGGCGAAGCGAACGTCAACCGGCTCCGTGATTTCACTTTCGAACGGCTCGAGCGTGACAACGCATTCCTGCGTCACCCGCGCGCGCACTTCTCCCGTGACCCGGATTTCCTTGCCCTGCCGGGCGACCCGGAACTCGGCTGACATCGAGCCGATCGACGGCAAGCCATCCGCTTTCGCGAGAGCCGCAAGCTCTTCGGCGTCCGCCGTGATAACGAGCGGCTCCTCCGGCCTGCGCAGCAATTCCTCGATCGTGAACGAGCGCGAAAACGGCGGTTCTCCGGGGTGGCCCGCGCCGCCGGCGGTCCTGCCCCTGTCCTGGCCTTTCGACATGGCTTTCTCCCGTTCAGCAGCTACACGCCCGCCGGATCGACAAAGGAAAGTGGCGCGCGGCCCAGATCCTCGACTTGCAAATGGGCGAATGCGCGATCCTGCGCAAGCGCCCAGCGCGCCAGCCGCACCACCTGCGCATCGCCCGCCCTGCCCGAATCGCCATGGACGTTGCGCGCCAATGCGCCGGCCAGCTCCGCCTCGTCGCCCGCCTCGAGCGCTGCGCGGTACGAGGCGCCGCGGCCAAGCCAGCCCTGCGCCATCTTCTTCATCTTCTTGGGGACGGAAATGTCGCCAACTCCGATCTCGCGCAACGCTACGTCGAAATGAGCGAAGATTGCGTCGGTCAGGTCCTGTGCGATCTCCGGCCCCGGAGCGGGCAGCTTCTCGATTCGGCGCAGCGCGGTCGTAGCCACGAGACACAGTAGCTCGAAACGTCCCTCGACCGTATCCGCAACGCCATATTCCGTGAAAAACACGGGGGCGCGCGCGCCGGCCATGATCTCGCCGTGAAGGCGGTCAATCAAGGCCTTGTTCGAAGATCGGCGGAAGAGCCTGAACACGTTTGACCCTCTTTCGGCGAGCGGCGCGCCCGCAAGCCGCGGGCGGGCGCAATCTTGCTTTTCACCCGACCGGGGGTTAGGCATCGTGCGCCGATGATGCAAGAGGAATTCTTGCACAGCCGCGGGGCGGTGAGGCCAACCGCCGCTGAAATGGCGATGTCGCCGGAGTGACCAGATGCGCGATGTGAATGCCGTGAACCCTTCCGTCTCCGCCGGCGCGCCCTCGCGCGCGCTGCGCGCCTGCGCGCTCGCCGGCGTCGCGATTGCGGCGCTCGCGCTCGGCGGTTGCCTCGGCTACGACGGCACCAATTACCGCGGCTACGTCATCGACGCGAAGACCATGGACCAGATCCGCGTCGGCGCGTCGGCGGAGCAGGTTCTCGTGGTGATGGGCACGCCGTCCACCACGTCTACTGTCGGCGGCGACGCTTGGTATTACATCAGCCAGAAGACCGAGCGCACTCTGGCCTTCCAGCAGCCGAAGGTGACCGACCAGCGCATTTTCGCCGTCTATTTCGACAAGAACAAGAAAGTGCAGCGCATCGCCAATTACGGGATCGAGGACGGCAAGGTCATCGACTTCGTGACCCGCACCACGCCGACGGCAGGACCGGAGTCGTCGTTCCTGCGCAACATGTTCCAGGGCCTGCTGCGGTTCTGACCGCGCGGCCGCGGCGCGGCCGGCCGGCGCATTCCAGTTTTTCGATACGAGAAAGGCCCCGCGGTTTCCCGCGGGGCCTTTGCTTTCGTGCGCCGCCCGATCAGTGCGCGAGAACTGCGAGCAACAGAAGGGCGACGATGTTGGTGATCTTGATCGCCGGGTTAACTGCAGGACCTGCGGTGTCCTTGTAGGGGTCGCCGACGGTGTCGCCGGTGACGGACGCCTTGTGAGCGTCAGAGCCCTTGAGGTGCTTCACGCCGTCCTTGTCCACGAAGCCGTCTTCGAAGGACTTCTTCGCGTTGTCCCATGCGCCGCCGCCCGAGGTCATCGAAATGGCGACGAACAGGCCGTTGACGATCACGCCGAGCAGCATCGCGCCGAGAGCCGCGAAGGCGTTGGCCTTCGAGCCCGAGATTGCGAGCACGCCGAAGTAGACGACGAGCGGCGCGAGCACCGGCAGCAGCGAGGGGATGATCATTTCCTTGATCGCCGCCTTCGTCAGCATGTCGACCGCGCGGCCATAGTCGGGACGCTGCGTGCCCTGCATGATGCCGGGCATTTCCTTGAACTGACGGCGCACTTCCACGACGACGGAGCCTGCCGCGCGGCCAACGGCCGTCATGGCGATGCCGCCGAAGAGGTACGGAATCAGGCCGCCGAAGATGAGGCCGGCGACGACGTAAGGGTTCGACAGATCGAACGAGACCGCGCCGATGTCCTTGAAGTACGGACGGCCTTCCGCGATGAACGCCTGCAGGTCGTTCGTATAGGCCGCGAACAGCACCAGCGCGCCGAGACCCGCCGAGCCGATCGCGTAGCCCTTGGTGACCGCCTTCGTCGTGTTGCCGACAGCGTCGAGCGCGTCGGTGGACTGACGCACTTCCTTCGGCAGACCAGCCATTTCCGCGATGCCGCCGGCATTGTCCGTGACCGGACCGAAAGCATCGAGCGCGACGATCATGCCGGCGAGACCCAGCATGGTGGTGACGGCGATCGCCGTGCCGTAGAGGCCCGCGAGCTGGTAGGTCGAGATGATGCCGCCGACGATGACGAGCGCAGGGAGCGCCGTCGATTCGAGCGAAACGGCGAGACCCTGGATCACGTTCGTGCCGTGCCCGGTGACCGACGCCTGCGCGATCGACACGACCGGGCGCTTGCCGGTGCCCGTGTAGTACTCAGTGATCCAGACAATCGCCGCAGTGACGACGAGACCAATGATGCCGCACAGGAACAGGTTCGTGCCCGTGACCGACACGCCCGCGACCTTGCCGAGTTCACCCCAGCCGTTCGGCAGGAATTGCGTGGCGATCGCGAGACCGCCAACCGACAGGACGCCCGTCACGATCAGGCCCTTGTACAGCGCGCCCATGATCGAGTTGTTGGCGCCCAGCTTCACGAAATACGTGCCGGCGATCGAGGTCACGATGCAGGCCGCGCAAATCGCGAGCGGATAGATCATGGAGGCGAGCAGGCCCGCCTGACCGGCAAAGAAAATCGCGCCGAGCACCATGGTGGCGACGACAGTCACCGCGTAGGTCTCGAACAGGTCGGCCGCCATGCCGGCGCAGTCGCCGACGTTGTCGCCCACATTGTCGGCGATGGTCGCCGGGTTACGCGGATCGTCTTCGGGAATTCCGGCTTCCACCTTGCCCACGAGGTCGGCGCCGACGTCGGCGCCCGTCGTGAAGATGCCGCCGCCCAGACGCGCGAAGATCGAGATGAGCGAGGCGCCAAAGCCGAGCGCCACAAGCGCGTCGATCACGACGCGGCTGTTGGCGGCGTAGCCGCGTGGACCGGTCAGGTACCAGAAGTAGACGGCGACTCCGAGCAGGGCGAGGCCAGCCACCAGAAGACCCGTGATCGCGCCCGCCTTGAAGGCGATGTCGAGCCCGCCGGCCAGCGACTGCGTCGCCGCCTGCGCCGTACGCACGTTGGCGCGAACGGACACGTTCATGCCGATGAACCCGGCCGCGCCCGAAAGCACCGCGCCGATCAGGAAGCCCATGGCGACGACCCAGCCGAGCAGAACGCCGACGCCGATGAAGATGACAACGCCCACGATGGCGATGGTCATGTACTGGCGGCGCAGGTAGGCCTGCGCGCCTTCCGCGACCGCGGCCGATATTTCCTGCATGCGGGCTGTGCCCGGGTCGGCTTTCATCAGCGCGGCGCTCGTCACCACGCCGTATACGACCGACAGCAAGCCGGCCAAGATAATCAATAACATCGCCATTGGTGTTCCGCCCTCTTTGGATCTCCCGAGGTATTTCTACAGTTTCGCCCGGACGCACGACACGAAATGTGTCGGTTTATGGGCGAGAGACCGCGGTTCTCTTGCCAGAATCTTCACCATCCCGCAATCGGCGTTCCGGCTTAGTCCGCTGCCGTCCGTCCCGAATTCGGGAGTCGGAGAAAGCGGTTACGCGGCGGCCTTCGCACGGCGCATCGCCCCCGACAGCAGCAGCGCAAGCAGAGCGATAACGATCGGCGGGAACGCGACCCAGTTTACGAGCTCCCAGCCCCATCGCGCCAGGATCTGCCCCGATGAGAACGAGGCGATCGCCATCGTGCCGAAAACGAGGAAGTCGTTGAACGCCTGGACGCGGGTGCGCTCCTCCGGCCGGTGCGTTTCTACGACCATCGAGGATGCCCCGACGAAGCCGAAGTTCCATCCAACTCCCAGGAAGATCAGCCCGATCCAGAAATGCCAGACGGTTATTCCCATGAGCCCGACGATTGCGGCGAACGCCGTGAGCAGCAGTCCAGCCGCCACGACGCGCCCTGCCCCGAACTTCTGGATCAGCGAGCCAGTCCAGAAGCTTGGCAGGAACATCGCCACCACGTGCCACTGGATGCCCCAGTTCGCGTCGGACAGGTCAAGCCCGCACATGCGCATCGCCAGCGGAGCCGATGTCATCACGAGGTTCATAAGCGCGTAGGAAACCACCGCGCTGAGCGCGGCCGTAATGAACTTCGGCTGCCGCGCAATCTCCATGAGCGGCCTGCCCTTCCCGGCCGCAGCCACCGCAGCCGCCGACGGCCTGGGCAGGTCCGTCCCCGCAAGCACGGCCATGCAGACAATGGCGATAAGGCCCTGCACGAAAAAGCTCACCATGAAGAGGTAGGGCTGCCAGAGGTCCATGGTCCAGTTGACCATCTGGGGACCGAGAACTCCCGAGAAGACGCCGCCCGCCATGACCCAGGAGATCGCCTTTGGACGAAATGCCGGACTGGCCGTGTCCGTGGCGGCGAAGCGGAACGTGTGGGCGACGGCCTGGTAAAAGCCGCCGATGAACGTCGCGACGCAGAACAGGGCGAACGAGCCAAGATAAATCGCCACGGCGGCGATCATTCCGACGAGGAAACCCGAGGTGGTCCCCGCAAGGAACGCCGCCTTGCGGCCGTACGCCCGGGCGATCCAGCCGGCCGGGAACGTCCCAAGCGCCGTCCCCACCACGAAGACGGAGACCGGAACGGTCGCGTATTGCGGCGCCGGACCGATAATCGATCCTACGATGGCTCCGGTCGTCATCACGACCGTCGAGTTCGCCCCGGCAAGGGCCTGAGCCGCCGCCAGCCTGAGAACATTCGCGCGAGCGCGGCGGTCGTCGTAGGCGGGCGCCTCGGCGGCGATGGTCATTGGGAGCGGCTCCTGTATACGATCGTCCTAATATGACGCATCCGAGCGTCTGTCACGCCCGCCTGCTTGTTCTGGATCAAGGCTACGGATCGGTTGTCCGCCAATGAATGATTCCGATGGAGGATTCCAGATGACCGATACGCCCGCCGTCGAAGACATGCAGAACAAGGAAGCCCAGGAGGCGGAGGAAGCCAGGGCGCGCCAGATCATCGAGGATTCGCTCGAACCGGCGCTACGCCGCTTCTACGACAAGGTGAAGGCGGACGAACTCATTGGCCCGGTGTTCGAGCGGGCTGTTCACGACTGGGACGCGCACATCAGGATCATGGTCGACTTCTGGTCCGGCGCCCTTCTCGGCACGGGGCGCTACAGGGGCCAGCCCTTCGCGCCGCATGTGCCGCTCAGGATCGGCCAGGCGCATTTCGACCGCTGGCTCGTGCTGTGGAAGGAAGCCGCCGAAGAGACCATGCCGCCCGGCCTCGCGGCGCACGTCGCCAGGATGGCGGGCAACATGAGCCACTGCTGGGGCCGGGCGCTGGAATCCCTGCTCGCCCAGCAGCAACAGCAGCCATAGGCGCGCATTAGGCCTGTCCCCTCTCCTCGATTCGCCCTAAACAGGCGGCGAGGAACGGAGGACGGCGGTGACCATCGATCCACAGACGCTGGCGCGTCGGGCGGGCGAGCTTCTGGAAGAAGCGCGCGCGCGGCGTCCTCTCGTGCAGAACGTCACAAATTTCGTCTCCATGGACATCGCCGCGAACGCCCTGCTCGCGCTCGGGGCTTCGCCGGCGATGATCCATGCTCCGGAAGAAACGGACGAGTTCACGCTTCTCGCAGATGCGCTCGTGGTCAACGTCGGTACATTGTCGGCGCCTGCGGCCATCAGCATGGAGCGCGCCGCGGCCGCGGCGCGAATGCATGGCAAGCCGTGGCTGCTCGACCCGGTCGCCGCGGGCCTCCTTTCATTCCGCGACGATACGATCCGCAAGCTTCTTCGGCATCGCCCGTCGATCATCCGCGGCAATGCGTCGGAGATCATGGCGATGGCGCGCATCGCGGGCCTTACGCAGCACGACGCGGCGCCGCGAGGGGTAGACAACCGGCATCAGGCGAGCGAGGCGGAAGCCTCCGCCGTCAAGCTCGCGCGGCATTGCTTCTGCGCCGTGGTGGCGACCGGCGCGATCGATGTCGTGACCGATGGCGCCAGCGTCGTGCGGCTGGGCAACGGATCGCCCCTTGCTCCGCGAGTGACCGCCCTCGGCTGCTCCATGTCGAGCGTCATGGGCGCATATCTCGCGCTCACCGATCCGTTCGAAGCCGCTCTCGCAGCGACCATTCTCTACGGCGTTGCCGGCGACATCGCAGCGGAAGGCGCGCAAGGCCCCGCCTCCTTCCGCACGTCGTTTCTCGACACGCTCTACTCAATCGGCGCGGGCGACCTCGCCGCGCGCATCAAGGTGATCCGATGAACCGCGATCCGTCCATCTACCGCATCTGCCTCGTCACCGACCGGGATCTCGCCAAGGGACGCTCGCTCGTCGATGTCGTCGGCGCCGCCGTGCAGGGCGGCGTCACGATGGTGCAATTGCGCGAGAAGAACGCGACGACGCGCGCGTTCCTCGAGGAAGCGCGCGCTCTGAAGAACCTGCTCGCGCCACTCGGCGTGCCGCTCGTCATCAACGACCGCGTGGACATTGCGCTCGCGGTGGGGGCCGAAGGCATCCATGTCGGTCAGACGGACATGCCGGTCGAGCAAGTGCGCGCGCTGGCGCCCGGCCGCATCGTCGGTCTCTCCATCACGAACGCCACGCAGATGTCGCGCGCCGACACGCAGCTTTGCGACTATCTCGGCGTCGGCCCGCTTTACCTGCAGCAGACGAAGGCCGACGCATCGACGCCGCTCGGCGTTGAGGGATTTGCAAAGCTGCGCGCGATGACGGACCGGCCCGTCATGGCTATTGGCGGACTGAAGGCTGACAATTCGGCGCCGGTGCTGGCGGCGGGCGCCAATGGCCTCGCCATCGTGTCAGGCATTGTCTCGGCGGAGGATCCGCGCTCGGCGGCGGCCGCGTTCGCGAAACTGTTCTAGAAGTGAGAGTATGATCCGCGCGCGAAGGACTTGCGCGCGCCGCCGGCTTCGAGAAACACGACGCCCGAATGAGCGTGTTCGTTCACCTGACCGATGCGCGCCACAGGGACGCCGGTCGCGCGCGCAGCCGCTTCGAACGCGGCTGCGTTCAGCGGCGGAACGGTGCAGAGGATTTCGTAATCGTCCCCTCCGGTGACGGCGACCTCGAACAGACTGGGCTCCAGCCGCATCGCGGCGCGCACGGCATCCGACAGCGGCACGCGCGACAGCTCAACGCGGGCGCCTGCGCCCGAAGCGCGGATCATCTTAGTGAGATCGCCGACGAGTCCGTCGGACACGTCCATCGCGCCCGAGGCGTGATGACGCAAGGCGTGATTGAGCGCGAGGCGCGGCTGCGGGAAAAGAAATCGCCCGAGCAGATAATCATGCGACGCGTCAGTGAGCCGCTCGATCCAGGCAGCCGCACGCCGCCGCACGTGCAAGCCAAGCGCGGCGTCGCCAATGAAGCCCGAAACATAGATCAGATCGCCGGGCTTGGCGCCCGTGCGCGCGACCAGAGTTCCCGCCGGCACCGCGCCGAGCGCCGTGATCGAAATCGAAAGCGGCCCTGGAGTGCGAACGGAGTCGCCGCCAAGGAGTGGGCAAGACCAGCGCGCCGCATCGTCGCCGAGCGTCGCGGCGAACGCAGTCAACCATTCGTTCTGCACGTCGCCGGGCAGCGCGATCGTCATCACAAAGCCGAGCGGATCGGCGCCTTTCGCGGCGAGATCCGAAACATTGACGCGCAGCGCCTTGCGCGCGATCGCCTTTGGCCCGTCGTCGGCAAGAAAGTGAACGCCCGCGACGACGGCGTCGGCGGTGACGACGAGATCGCATCCGGCAGGCGGCGTGAAACAGGCCACATCGTCCTTCAAGCCGAGCGCGCCGGGGCCTGCAATCGGCGCGAACAGCGTCGCGATGAGATCGTCTTCAGACAGCGGACCGGTCATTATGACGTCCCCTCCTGAGCGAAATGAACCCTCAAGCGCGCGGCGCGAATTCTTGCGCCCTGATCTTGCGCGCAAGCCGGTCGAGCACGGCGTTGATCATGCCGACTTCGTCCGCGCCAAGGAACGCGGCGGCCACGTCGACATACTCCTTGATCGCAACGCGCGCGGGAACGTCGCCCCTGCCCCGCAATTCGTAAACGCCTGCGCGCAACACGGCGCGCATCACCGCCTCGATGCGGCGCAAGGGCCAACCTTCCTGAAGCGCCGCGTCCGTTATGCGATCGATCGCGACCTGGTCGGCGAGCACGCCTTTCAGAATGTCGCGGAACAGGTCGATGTCGGCTTCTTCATACTGCACACCCTCGATCTCGCCGCCAATCCAGTGCGACTCGAACTCGGCGAGGATTTCGTTGAGGCCCTTGCCTGCGACTTCCATCTGGTAGAGCGCCTGCACGGCGGCGAGGCGTGCGGCGGAGCGATGTCGCGCAGCCATCAGTCGAGCCCCGCTCGTTTGCGAAGATGATATAGCGTGACCGCGGCCCGCGCCGCGTCGCCGCCCTTGTCGCCCTGCGCCGGATCGGCCCGCACGATGGCCTGCGCCTCGTTCTCGACGGTGAGGACGCCATTGCCGATTGGCAGCATCTCGCGCACGGTGAGATTCATGATCGCGCGCGAGCTTTCGCCGGCCACGATTTCGAAGTGATAGGTTTCGCCGCGGATGACGCAACCGAGCGCAATGGCGCCGGCAAAGTCGCCCGACTTCGTCAGCATGCGGATTGCGGCGGGAATCTCCAGCGCGCCGGGCACGTTCACGACTTCCCATGTCGCGCCGGCGGCCTCAAGCGCGCGCGTCGCGCCGCTGAGCAGCATCTGGCCAATCCCGTCGTAGTAGCGCGCCTCGACAATGAGGAATTTCGCACCGTTCACGGATGGCAGGGCTTTGAGTTCGCGGCGCGCTTCGGCCATTTGTGATCCTGTCAGCGTGTCGCGCGGGCGCCCGGCGACCTGCCCGTTTCAATAGAGAGGCTGGCGAAGCGGCGCAACCCTCACGCGGATGCTGCGCCCGTTGCGTCCCGCGCCTCCACCAGACGCGCGGCGTAGCGCGCCATGAGGTCCGCCTCGATGTTGAGCCGGTCGCCCGCCTTGCGCAGGCCCCACGTCGTCACCTTGAGCGTGTGGGGAATGAGCAGGATCGAGAAGTCGTCCCCCTCTACCGTGTTGACCGTGAGCGACGTGCCGTCCAGGCAGACAGACCCCTTCACGGCGATAAAGCGCGCGATCGAATGGGGCGCGCGAATATCGAAGCGCGCCATGCCGTCGAATGCGCGCACGTCGAGGATCGTGGCGAGGCCATCGACGTGGCCGGTCACGATATGGCCGCCAAGCTCGGCGCCGATCTTGAGCGAGCGTTCGAGATTGATCCGGGTGCCCGGCCCCCAGGTTCCGACGGTTGTAAGCGCCAGCGTCTCGGCGGCCGCGTCCACGTCGAACCAGTTGCGGCCACCCGCCACGCCTTTGTCGACCACCGTAAGACACGGACCGCTGCACGCAATGGACGCGCCAAGATCGATCCCATCAACGTCGTACGAGCAAGCGATGCGGATGCGGCTGAGCTGGCCGCGCTTCTCGACGCTGAGGATTTCGCCGACGTCGGTGACGATGCCCGTGAACATCACTCAATCCTTTCAAACCGGCGCAGGCGATCCGCGCCGAGACGCGCGTCCTCGACAAGCCGATAGCGTTCGCCATTCGTCAGCTCGGCGCGCGCGGACGCCTTGAGCGAAGGCGCGCCAGCGCGGCCAAGCGGACGATCGTTCGTGAACAGAACCACATCGTCAACGAGGCCCGCTTCTATCAACGCGCTGCCGACAGATGGCCCGCCCTCGCTGAACACGCGGGTCAGGCTGCGCTCCGACAGCAGGCGCAGGGCCGCGAGCAGATCGAGCCTGCCGTCCGCGCCCAGTCTGCAATGAACCACCTGTACGCCCCGCGCTTCGAGTTCGACCTGCCTGTCTACGGGCGCCCTGGGGCCGCAGATGACGAGAACAGGAAACTCGCGCGCCGTTTCGGCAAGCCGCGAGCGCGGCGACAAACGCAAGGAGGTGTCGAGCACCACACGCAACGGCCTGCGGTTTTCAAGGCCCGGGAGGCGCACGGTCATCAGCGGATCGTCAGCTATCGCGGTGCCGACCCCGACCATGATGGCGTCGTGCATGGCGCGCATCACGTGCACGCTATTGTTGGCGGCGGCGCCGGTGATCGCAAGACGCGGATCGTGCGCGCCGCCCGCCGCGTATCCGTCTGCCGTTTCGGAGAGTTTCAGCGTCACCATCGGACGCTTCTCGGACACGCGCAGGATGTGGCCGAGATTGGCGCGCCGCGCTTCCTCAGCGCAAACGCCTTCAACGACCTCGATGCCGGCGTCGCGCAGCATCTTGTGGCCACGGCCCGCCACGCGAAGATCAGGGTCCTGACAGGCGGAGACGACGCGGGCGATTCCCGCCGAGATGATCGTCTGGGCGCAGGGCGGCGTGCGGCCGAAATGGCTGCAGGGCTCGAGGCTCACATAGATCGTCGCGCCGCGCGCCTTGTCGCCTGCGTCCATGATGGCGACGGTTTCGGCGTGGGGGCGCCCACCGGGCTTCGTGGCGCCGCGTCCGACGATGACGCCATCGCGGACGACGAGCGAACCGACGGAGGGATTGGGCGACGTCGAGCCCTGCCAGCGGCGGCCCAGCGCAATCGTGGCGCGCATGAAGCGTTCGTCGTCGGGCGTGTGAGCTGACGTCTGCGTCATTGGCGAGGCGAGCGTCATGGCTCCTCCGCGCGGGCGCGTATGTCATCGCGTTCCGGCGCGTCCTCGTTCAGTTCGTCGATCAGCGTTTCGAAATCGCGCGCTTCGCGGAAGTTGCGATAGACGGAGGCAAAGCGCACATAGGCGACGCTGTCGAGGGAGCGCAGGCCCTCCATCACCAGTTCGCCTATGCGGTCGCTCGGGATCTCGCTTTCGCCCTGGCTTTCAAGCTGGCGAACGATGCCTGTCACCATGCGCTCGATGCGGTCGTTGTCGACCGGCCGCTTGCGCAGCGCGATCTCGAACGAGCGCGCGAGCTTGTCGCGATCGAAGGGAACGCGCCGGCCCGACTTCTTCACGACGACGAGTTCGCGCAATTGCACGCGTTCGAACGTGGTGAAACGTCCCGCGCAGCCCGAGCAGACGCGGCGGCGACGGATGGCCGAGGAATCTTCCGTCGGCCGCGAATCCTTCACCTGCGTATCGAGACTGCCGCAATAGGGACAGCGCATCGTGTTCCTTCGCCCCGCTCCGCCAGCGCGCGGCGCCGGCGGCCTATCATGTCAATAGATCGGAAAACGCCTGGTGAGTTCGCTCACACGGGCGCGCACCGATTCCTCGGCCTTCGCATTGCCGGCGTCGCCGCTGGCGCCGAGCCCGTCGAGCGTTTCGGCGATGAGTTCACCGACCGTGCGGAACTCCGCGACGCCAAAGCCGCGCGAGGTCGCCGCAGGCGTGCCGAGGCGAACGCCCGACGTGACGAACGGCTTTTCCGGATCGAACGGCACGCCGTTCTTGTTGCAGGTGATGTGCGCGCGACCGAGAGCGGCTTCAGCCGCCTTGCCCGTCAGCTTCTTCGAGCGCAGGTCGACCAGCATCAGGTGATTGTCCGTGCCGCCCGTCACGAGGTCGTAGCCCTTGCCCGTCAGCGCATCGGCTAGCGCCTTGGCGTTTTCGACGATCGCCTGGGCGTAGGTCTTGAACTCGGGTCGCAGAGCTTCGCCGAACGCGACCGCCTTCGCAGCAATGACATGCATGAGCGGGCCGCCCTGCAGTCCGGGGAAGATCGCGGAATTGATCTTCTTCGCGATCTCTTCGTCGTTCGACAGGATCACGCCGCCGCGGGGGCCGCGCAGAGTCTTGTGGGTCGTGGAGGTCACGACATGCGCGTGCGGGAATGGGGAGGGATGCGCGCCGCCCGCCACGAGGCCGGCGAAGTGCGCCATGTCGACAAGGAACCAGGCGCCAACCGCGTCCGCGATTTCACGGAAGCGCGCGAAATCCCAGTGACGCGCGTAGGCCGAGCCGCCGGCGATGATGAGCTTCGGCTTCTGTTCGCGGGCGAGCGCCTCCACCGCGTCCATGTCGATGCGATGGGTCTGCCGGTCGACGCCGTAGGAAATCGGCTTGAACCACTTGCCCGACATGTTGACGGGAGAACCGTGGGTGAGATGCCCGCCGGCCGCGAGGTCGAGGCCCATGAAGGAATCGCCCGGCTGGAGCAGCGCGAGGAAAACGGCCTGGTTCGCCTGGCTGCCGGAGTTCGGCTGCACGTTGGCGAATTTGCAACCGAAGAGGCGCGTCACGCGCTCAATGGCGAGCTGTTCGGCGATGTCGACGAACTGGCAACCGCCATAGTAGCGGCGACCGGGATAGCCTTCCGCGTACTTGTTCGTCATCACCGAGCCCTGCGCCTCCAGGACGGCGCGGGAGACGATGTTCTCGGAGGCGATCAGTTCGATCTCGTCGCGCTGGCGGCCGAGCTCCAGCTCGATGGCGCGGGCGATCTCCGGATCGGCCTCGGCAAGGCTGGCGGAGAAGAAGGAATTGGAACGGACCGCGGCGGCGGCTGCTGTCTGGGTCATCATCGTCTCTGGGGTACGGCGGCCATGCGGGAATCGCCCCGGCGGCGCGGACGGAAACCGGCTTGTCAGATAGAGCCTAACCGGCCTGCCGTCCAGCCAAAGGGCGGGCCCTTGCCCGCGATGGAGGCCAATCAATGCAAAGCGCCCGCCCGGAAGGCCGGACGGGCGCTGAAATGACGCGGGAGCCCAGATCAGCGGGCAGGCGGAAGCAGATCGTCGTCGGCAGCGCCCGCGGACGCGACAGCCTGCGTACCGCCAAAACCATCTCGACGGTAGATGTCTTCCCGGAACTGGACAACGTTGTCCGACGCCCAGGCGGTCACATAGACCCAGTAGACGTTAACCGGAGGCGTGAGGCGCACGTCGAGGCGCTGTCCGCCGCGGATCACTTCGTCGATACGATCGCGGTTCCAGTCGCCGTTGTCCTTGAGCAGCCAGTTCACGAAGTCGCGGACGTTTTGCACACGCACGCAACCGGAGGAGACAAAGCGGTAGTCGTCTCCGAAAATGCCCTTCGCGGGCGTGTCGTGCATGTAGACGCCGTGCGGGTTGGCGATGTCGATGCGCACGAAGCCGAGCGAGTTGACGTCGCCGCCCGGGTCCTGACGGAACATGTAATTGGTGGCTTCCATCGAGTTCCAGTTGACCTGGCTCGGCTGGAGTTCCTGACCCGTCCGCGTGTAGATGCGAATCCGGTTTTCGGTCAGATAGTTGGGATCTTTCTGCATCTTCGGGATCAGATCCTTGCGGATGATCGACGCAGGGACGGTCCAGAAGGGGTTGAAGTTCACGGCGAGCGCGCGCGCCTGCATCACGGGCGACTGGCGGTCGATCTTGCCGACGCCTGCCGTGTGATGGGTTACGATCTGACCGTTCTCGACCGTCTCGATGGCGGCGGCCGGGATGTTCATCGTCACATGGCGATTGCCAAGGTTGCCCGAGAAGGCGCGCAGGCGGACCAGATTGAGTTCGAGCTGGCGAAGCCGTTCCTGCACCGGCACGTTCAGGGCCTGATAGGTTTGCCTTGAAACGACCCCCGTGGCGTTGACGCCATGGCGCGTCTGGAAGCGGCGCACGCCCGCCTCCACGAACGAGTCAAACACCTGGGAGGAGTTCGCGCCGGCGTCGAGGTCGCCGGTGTAGATGAGGCGCTGACGCAGGGCGACGACGGCCGGGCCGCGCACGCCCAATTTCAGGGTCGCGTTGCCAGGCACTTCGCGCCAGCCGCCATCGGCGGCCATGCGACGGTATTCCGCGATCGCCATCTCGGTGTTCTGCACGGTCTGTGGCGACAGTAGCGGCGTGACAGCGCGCGGCACGCGCAACCGCCCGTCGGTGTCGAATCGCTGACCCCATTCCGCCTGCTGGGCGAAGAAGCTCTCCTGGGCCAGCGCCGGCGCGGCGGCCACCCCGCCAAACCCAAGCGCGAGGCCCCGGGCGAACGTCCTGCGGGAGATCGGCTTCGAGAAATCCGTCACATCAAGCTCCAATACTCAGGCCTCGTCCCGTCAGGGACGGATTGGCGGCGCGCCGCCTGCAAGCAGCCCCCCGTTCCGTCACCAGCTGACGCGCTTGGTAAACGGACCCTTGAGGCCGGATAACATGATTGCGGTTAAGAGAGAACGAACAGGACGGCCAATTTGTGGCGCGGCGGCGGTCACGGCGGCGTGATCCCGGCCGGAAATGCGAAAAGGGACGCGGTGCGCCCCTTTTGCAACAATAATCTTTATGATCGATTTGGAACCTCAGTAATGCGAATGGGTGCAAGCTCCGGTCACGTAGGCCTCTCCGGACGAAGAACGATTTATCCACAATCAGAGCTTGTTCGTCCAAAATAAAAATGAACGTGCCCGAGCTCTAAATATATGATTTTAAAATCACTTTATCGTTCCTGCAGTGATTGGAATGGCAGACGCTCTCGTTTCCGGTTAGGCGTGTTGACAGGCCTACGTGAAACGCACCACATCAAGAAATCCACGAAGCAAACGACCGGCTCAACCATTCAATGGAGAGTTGCGCCGTGTCGAAACCCGCCAAAACAAAGCGTCGACGTCGTTCAAGCCGCTTGCCGGCACCAGATACTCAACCCTCGGTTGATTGGACGGCGATCGTCGTGCAGATCATCCGATCGTGCGGAGTCATAATTGCAGCCGCAATCGCAGTCTGCAGGTGAGATTGGGGCGCTCAGAAATGGCGCCTAACCGTACACGCCATTCGAGACTCTCACGGGGTGAAACCGGCCGAGGACTTGATGTCCAAGTCCAAGGCTCACAGCTTGTAGCGGATCTGGTCGGTCCAGAACCGCTCGAGGCGGCCCAGCGCCTGATTGACGCGCTCGAACTCCTCGCACGGGATGCCGCCGATCTGCTCGACCGTATTCACATGCTTTTCGTATATCCCGGCAACGGCCTCATGGATCTGGCGACCCTTCGGCGTCAGGCTGATGCGCACGGCGCGGCGATCGACGCGGGAGCGGGCGTGATGGAGATAACCCATCTCCACGAGTTTCTTGACGTTGTAGGAGACGTTCGATCCGAGATAATAGCCGCGGGTGCGCAGCTCGCCCGCCGTCAGTTCCTTGTCCCCGATGTTGTAGAGGAGGAGCGCCTGAACGGCGTTGATCTCCGTGCGGCCCTTGCGGTCGAACTCGTCCTTGATGACGTCGAGCAGACGGCGATGCAGCCGCTCGACCAGCGTCAGGGCTTCAAGATACACCGGACGGACAGCGTCGACCCGGTCGTTGCGCGGCGCATTGGCTTCCATCTTCATCATCGTGTTCATCGCATCTACCCCGTTTCGCCCTCGGCTCTGCGGCCGTTCATGGGCTCAATTTACGGGGCCCGAATAAAAGCGAGTTTAAGCAATACGATGAATCCGGCATTTACCTTCGCAATCCGCAGCGAGGTGAATAAAACCTTGAACTGACAGGGTAATCTTTCGTTGACCAATGCCCTGCCCGCCGCCCTGGCGAGGTCAGGGACGCTCCCGCTCCTGCGCGGCCAGCCACGTCAGAATGAAGTAGAGAACGATGAGGCCGGCGTAGATCGCGGCCATCAGCGGGCCGCGCGCGAAACCTCCGCCGACGAAGAGGCCGGCCATCAGCTCGCCCGCCGCGGTGGCGAGCCAGAGCGCCCCGCCCCAGGGAGCGATGAGCCACAGGCCGACCGCCGCGACGAGGTAGGCCACGGCGAAAACCGCGATGCTGACCGACATCGCGAACGGCAATGCCTCGAAGGGCGCCGGCCCGGGATTGAGGATGGCCGCCCAGTGCAGCACCCCGAAAGAGAGCCACACGACCGCCAGCGAGCGCATGAAGAAGACGAGCAGCACGCCCCATCGGGTGGCCGCGCGACGCTTGCGCTCGGCCTCGGGGCCGACAAGGATGACCTCGGAGTCCGGCTCGTCGGTTTTCTGACTATCGCGCAGGAACATCAAGACGGCGGTCTGGCCTTCTGGCTGTGGAGCGGCGTGCGCCTGACTGGCCGACATTTCAGCCGGTTCGTGCTATCGAGCGTTGGAATACAGGAGTGACGGAAACATGGCGAGTCTCGATCTCACGCACCGGCCCCGGCGTTTGCGGCAGTCCGAATGGACGCGAAGGCTCGTGCGCGAGAATGTCCTGACCACGAACGACCTGATCTGGCCGATCTTCATCATCGACGGCGACGGGCGCCGCGAGCCGGTGGGCTCGATGCCCGGCGTCGAACGCCTGACCGTGGACGAGGCCGCACGCGAAGCCGCGCGCGCCCAGGAGCTTGGCATCCCGGCGCTCGCGCTTTTTCCCAACACCGACGCTTCGCTGCGCGACGAGACGGGAAAGGAAGCCTTCAACGAGAACAATCTCGTGTGCCGCGCCTGCCGCGCCATCGCGAAAGCGGCGCCGGAGATCGGCATCATGACCGACGTCGCCCTCGATCCCTACACGAGCCACGGCCATGACGGACTGATGCGCGGCGACGAAATCGTCAACGACGAGACCGTGGCGGCGCTCGTGAAGCAGGCGCTCAATCAGGCGCGAGCCGGCTGCCACATCGTCGCGCCCTCCGACATGATGGACGGCCGCATCGGCGCCATACGTCAGGCGCTCGACAAGGAAGGCTTCGAGCGCGTGCAGATCATGTCCTACGCGGCGAAATATGCATCGGCCTTCTATGGCCCGTTCCGCGACGCCGTCGGCTCCGGCGGGTTCCTGCGCGGCGACAAGCGCACCTACCAGATGGACCCCGCCAACTCGGACGAGGCGCTGCGCGAGGTCGCGCTCGATCTCGAACAGGGCGCGGACATGGTGATGGTGAAGCCCGGCCTGCCCTATCTCGACATCTGCCGGCGCGTGAAGGACGAGTTCGGCGCGCCGACATTCGCCTATCAGGTCTCGGGCGAGTATTCGATGATGATGGCGGCCGTGGAGCGCGGCTGGCTCGATCGCGACAAGGCCATGATCGAAAGCCTCATCGCCTTCAAGCGCGCAGGCTGCGACGGCATCCTCACCTACTTCGCGCCCTTTGTCGCGGAGAAGCTGCAGAAATGCGCGTGACCGGACTCAGCCCGCCCGCCTGAAACGCCATTCCGGCTGCACGCTGCGGATCGTCAGCATTTCGCCCACGTTCTGCATGGTGAGAAGGCCTACGACGGCGCCGTCCTCGTCGACGACGCTGATGGCGGGCGCGTTCAGCCGGCTCATCTCGCGCACGCCGTGATCGAGCTTGTCGCGGCGGCGCACGCTCGGCGGCGCCTCCTTCAGCGCCTCGGTGATCGGCGCGCCCTCGCCCGAAGCGCGCAACGCCTCGATCAGCGCATCGCGCGTGAGAAGGCCTACCGGCTTGCGAAATGCGTCGACGACCGGAAACTCGTGCTGGCCCGTCGCCAGCAAAATGTTGACCGCGTCGCCGATGCTCGCATCGACCGGCACCACGGCGAAGCGCGTCTCCATGGCATCCGCCACATCGAGCGTGCTCGTCATCGCCTCGAGACTGTTCGACTGAACCTCCGACGCAGCGGCCATGTAGACGAAGATCGCGACGAAGACGAGGAGCGGGTTGCCGTTGGCCAGGCCGAGGAAGCCGAACACAAACGCCATGATCTGGCCGATTCGCGCGGAAATCTCGATCGCGCGCGTTTTGTCCATGCGCATCGAGAGGACCGCGTTGAGCACGCGCCCGCCGTCCATCGGGAAGGCCGGGATGAGATTGAACACGAAAAGGACGATATTCGCCGCGGCGAGGCGTGCGACAAGGCTGACGTTCGGATCCTGGACGCGCGAAATGCCCTGTTCGAGCGTCTCCGGGTCGGCGGTGACGGTCAGCCAGAGCAGCAGGACGGCCGCGATGACGACGTTCACCGCGGGCCCGGCAAGGGCGACGAGCAATTGTTCGCGTGGCTTCTCCGGCAGACGCTCCAACGCCGCGACGCCGCCGATGGGCAGAAGCGTCACGTCCGGCGTCGCGATCCCGAACCGGCGCGCCATCGTGATGTGGCCGAACTCGTGCGCCAGCACGCAGGCGAAAAGAAGCACGATGAAAGCGACGCCGCTCACCGCGGCCTGCGAACCGCCGCTCTGGAACGCCGCAAAGCCGATCCAGGCGAGGAGAAGTAGAAACGTGACGTGAATGCGGACCGCCGTTCCGGCGATGGTTCCGAGCGTGAACGACCAAGGCATGTCGCGAATCCTGAAGGCGGCGGCGCCGCGTCGGCGGATTATGTGGGCGCCCGCCGCCATGACGCAAAGGCGGCGGCGCCAGTTCTCAAGCTCGCGTCAGCGGATCGCCACGTCCAGCAGGGGCATATCGCAGGAATCCGGAAAGCCGAAATGCCACCATTCAAGCGCATAGCCTTCAAACCCGCGGGCCTCCATCAGCCGGCGCAGCAGATGACGATTGGCGCGGGCCGTCTGCGAAACAAACGGGCAGTCCGTCGCGGACATATCGTCGAAGAAGTCGAACTCCGCGCCGAAGTCGAGGAGCGAACCGGCGCCGTCGACGAGGCCGAGATCGACGGCGCAGCCGCGCGAATGCGACGAGCGCTCCGACAGAAATCCGCGGGCGAAAAGGTCGCTGCGTTCAACATGCGGATGAAAAAGGTCGCGCAGGCGCATGGCGCCGGGCGATCTGTCCTCAGTCTGCGCCCAGCGGCGGAAATGATCGCTCGCCCTCTGCGGGCGGTATCCGTCCCATACGATCAGCCCGAAGCCCTCGCGCGCGGCGTCCTCGGCCACGGCCGCCAGGGCGCGGGCGACCGGCTCCAGGAGCCAGCACTCGGCCGCGTCGTAGCCGGGAACGGGGGCGCCCGTGAAATTGTCAGATCCTGCGTAGCGGATGTCCTGCAGGACGGCAGGCGCTGCGTCGCGCAAGCGCACGAAGCCGGACGGAAGCGCGGGCGCGGCGCCAATCATTGGCGTTTGCCTTCACGCTCTTGCAGCAGCGACCGCCGGGGGCCACATTCAACGCCGGGCGCCCATCTCGCGCCGGGAGCAGACATGACCATTCCAGGCCACGCGCCAAGCCACAACGTTCCGCTCGGGGAATTGCCCGCCAGGGCGCTCGAGGGCGTGCGCACGCGGCGGATGCTCGCCATCCTTTTCGACCTGATCTTCATCACGATCATCGTGGGTGTGGCCTTCCTCTTCCTGCTGGTGCTCGGCGTGCTCACGTTCGGGCTGGCGTGGTTCGCAATTCCCTTCCTCTATCCGGCGGTCGCCCTGTTCTACAACGGCATGACCATTTCGGGGCCGAACATGGCCACGCCCGGCATGAGGATGATGGACCTCGAAATGCGCCTGACGGACGGCTACCGCACGCCGTTCATCTACGCAGCGGTCCACGCCGTTCTTTTTTATCTCAGCTGGACCATCCTGACGCCTCTCGTCCTGCTCATTTCACTCTTTGCCCGCAACAAGCGGTGCCTGCACGACATGCTCGCCGGCGTGGTCGTGACGCGGCACGCGCGTTGAGACGCGTTCTTGAGGCCTGCGCGGGGAATGCTATTCTGGCGGCTCAACTCGCAGCGCACCGGGAGAATTGAAGCGTGACGAGCGAGCCGCGCGACGCGCCGCAGTTCTACCTGACCTCGCCATCCCCCTGCCCCTACCTGCCGGGCAAGGAGGAACGCAAGGTGTTTACGCACCTCGTGGGCCGCCGCGCGGTGGCGCTCAACAACGCGCTGACCGAGAGCGGTTTCCGCCGCTCGCAGACGATCGCCTATCGCCCCGCCTGCGAAGAGTGCCGCGCCTGCGTGTCGGTGCGCGTGCTCGTCAACGAGTTCGAGATCAGCCGCAATCAGCGGCGCGTGCTGGACGCCAATTCCGATCTCGTCGGCGAGAGCCTGCCGGCGCGGCCGACCTCGGAACAGTATTCGCTGTTCCGCCATTATCTCGATTCACGCCACGCCGACGGCGGCATGGCCGACATGAATGTTCTCGACTACACGATGATGATCGAGGACAGCCATGTGGAGACGCGCGTCGTCGAATATCGCCGCCGCGGCCCGGACACCGCAATCAACGGACGCGGGACCGGCCGGCTCTACGCGATGTGCCTGACCGACGTGCTCGCCGACGGCCTGTCGATGGTCTATTCGTTCTACGATCCCGACGAGGCTGCCGAACGCTCGCTCGGCACGTTCATGATCCTCGATCATATCGCCCGCGCGAAAAAGCTCGGCCTGCCTCATCTCTATCTCGGCTACTGGGTCGAGGGTTCGCGCAAGATGGCCTACAAGGCGCGCTTCACGCCGCAGGAGCGCCTCGGCCTCGACGGCTGGGACCGCTACGACCGCTGAGGCTTCTTCGCCTTCGCCATGTCCTCTCGACGGCGCTTGCGCGCAGACTCGATGAACGCGCGCAGACCGTAGTCGTCGCCATCCTCATAGAAGATGTCATCGATGCGCCAGCCCTTGCTTGTCCGGCGCAGGAGATAGCGGTGCGTGCGCGTTTTTCCGAAGGCTTCAGACGTGACGGCGACGACCGCTTCGCGTTCGCCCACCTTCAGCGGCTTCGTCGAGCCGTAGACGAGTTTTTGAGGGACATCCTGCGCATTGAGGATCACGTCCATGTCGATGGACCAGGAAAGCTCCTGCCCAGCCTCCTTTTGCGTCCTGAAATAGAGGCTCGACAGTTCGGGCGTGAAATAGGCGCGGATGAAGCGGCTTTGACTGTAGCGATTGCGCGCGATCGCCTCGGCAAGGTCGTGATAGAAGCGCGACATCGCGCCGCCAGCGCCGGTGAACACGCCCATGGGATCGGGAGCGTTCGGGTTCTGGGCCATGCCCGCACCCGGCAAGGCGGCCGCCGCAAGGGCGGCGAGGCAAAAGATGCGGCGTGTGGGCATCGGCGGAACTCCTACGCCGATACTAGCGTCGCCGCAGCGGCGGGAACAAGGCGCGGCGCCCGCCTTGTCAGCCGTTGAACCTGTTGTTCTTAGGGAACCCCTTCGGCGGCAGGCGTCCGGACTCGGCCCGATTGCCGATCCAGTCCTTGAGATCGGCCTTCGCGACGGTGAATGTGCGCCCTGCGCTGTCCTTCCACGTCAATCCATCCGCCATCGCAAACACGCGCGCATCCGCAGCGCCGCCATCCTTGTACTTTTGCAGGCGGACTCCCTTGCCCCGCGACATTTCGGGAACCTGGTCGAGCGGGAACACGAGCAGTTTGCGGTTCTCGCCTACGATGGCGACATGATCGCCCTCGACGGGCGCGCTGACGGCTACCTTCGCGCCTACGTCCAGATTCAGAAGCGGCTTCCCCTTGCGCGTGCCTGCGATCATGTCGTCCTGCGGCGCGACGAAGCCGCGGCCGTCGGACGACACCACAAGCATTTTTGCACCCGCCTGGTAGGGAAAGGCGGCGAAAACGTCGGCCCCTTCCTCCATATCGGCCATCAGGCGCACAGGTTCGCCGAAGCCGCGCCCACCCGGAAGCTTCGACGCATCCAGCGTGAAAACGCGGCCATTGCTTGCAATTAGGAGCACTTTTGAAGTCGTTTCCGCATGGAAGGCTGTGAGCAGCGCGTCGTCGCCCTTGAATTGAAGGGACGACGTGTCCTGCTGGTGCCCTTTCAACGCGCGAATCCAGCCCTTGCGGCTGATGACGACCGTGACCGGCTCGCGCTCGATCATCGCCTCGGTGAGGTCGATATCAGCGGCGGCTGGCGCGATCTCGAACGTGGTGCGGCGCTTTCCAAACGCGGAGTCGGCCGCGAACTTCTTCTTCAACTCGCGGATCTGGCCCTTGATGGTGTTCCACTGCCTGGCTTCGTCAAGAACGAGCGCCTCGAGGTCCGCCTTCTCCTTGGCCAGCGCGTCGTTTTCGGCCTTGAGCTGCATTTCCTCGAGGCGGCGGAGGGAGCGCAGGCGCGTGTCGAGAATGTAGTTCGCCTGAACGTCGGAGAGACTGAAGCGCGCCCTCAAGGCGTCCTTCGGCTCGTCCTCCTCGCGGATGATTCGGATCACCTCGTCGAGATTGAGATAGACGATGAGCATTCCGGCAAGCACTTCGAGACGATGCCCGATCGCATCCAGCCGGTGCCGCGAACGGCGCACGAGCACAACCCGGCGATGGTCGAGCCATTGCTTCAGCGCCTCATGGAGCGCGACGACGCGCGGAACGACGCCGTCCACCAGAACGTTCATGTTGAGCGGGATACGGCTCTCGAGCTCGGACAACCGGAAGAGCGATTCCATCATCACGGCGGGATCGACCGTGCGCGAACGCGGCTCGATCACAACCCGCACGTCCTCCGCCGATTCGTCGCGCACCTCCGCCACGAGCGGCAGCTTCTTCTCGTCGATCAGCTCCGCGAGCTTTTCGATGAGGCGGCTCTTCTGAACCATGAACGGAATTTCGGTGACAACGACGTTCCAAGTCCCGCGACTGCCTTCCTCCTTCGTCCAGCGCGAGCGAACGCGGAAGGAGCCGCGCCCCGTGCGATAGGCTTCCGCGATCTGCTCGGGCGAATCAACGATGACGCCGCCGGTCGGAAAATCCGGCCCTTGCACGAAGGCGAGCAGCTGATCCGTGTTCGCGGCCGGATGACCGATCAGGTAGAGCGCGGCGTCGCAAAGCTCCGCGACATTGTGGGGCGGGATCGACGTCGCCATCCCCACCGCGATTCCGGTCGCGCCGTTGGCCAGAAGATTGGGGAAGGCGGCGGGCAGAACGATCGGCTCTTTCTGGTCGCCGGAATAATTCTCCCGGAAGTCGATCGCGTCCTCGTCGATGCCTTCGAGAAGCAGGCGCGCGACATCGGTCATGCGCGCCTCGGTGTAGCGGTAGGCGGCGGCCGAATCGCCATCGATGTTGCCGAAGTTGCCCTGCCCGTCGACGAGCGGATAGCGCGAGGAGAAATCCTGCGCGAGACGCACGAGCGCGTCGTAGATCGCCTGGTCGCCATGGGGATGGAACGAACCCATCACGTCGCCCACGATCTTCGCGCTTTTCTTGAACGGCGAGCCGGGGTCGAGCCGCAGGATGTTCATCCCGTAAAGGATTCGCCTATGCACCGGCTTGAGGCCGTCGCGCGCGTCCGGCAGGGCGCGGCCCATGATCGTGGACAGCGCATAGGCAAGATAGCGTTCCTCCAGCGCGTCACGGAGGTTAACGATTTCGCCCGCGGGTTCGCGGGGCGGCGGCGGAGCGACATTTTTTCCCATCAGGGCGGGTTACAGGAGCGGCGGCCCGCCCGCAAGTTCCCGTTTCGTACTCAACTGGGGACACACGCCGGATTGGGCGTGCGTGTTGCCGATCCGCACTAGCCGCGGCGCTTCAGACTTCCTAAAGCGAACGCCCATCATTTTCGCCGGCAATGGATCATAACGCGCGCGAACGGCGTTGTGCGGCGGCGCACATCAACCGGCGCGGGCCCGGTTTACAAAGAGACTACGAGCAATGAGCAAGCATCTGGGGTTGAAAATGTCCGGCATCCTTCTCGCTACCGTTTTCGTTCTGAGCCTCCTCGGCGGCTCGATCCTGATGATGACCCCCGGCGCGACCTCACCCGAAGGCCTCGACGACGGCTCCTGCCGCATGGTCGCCGTGTCGCTCGACGAAGGCTACAGCATCTCGCGGATAGAGATGCGCCAGGTCTGCGGGTTCGACCGCTGACGCAAACAGTTTCACGATAGCGCCTGAAGGATCACGCCCCCGATCCGGAAGGCAAAACGGAAAGCCCGGCCCGCCCCGCCGGGCTTTCTGCTGCTAAGGCTCCATAAGCAATTGCCTTGCACGCTCCTTCAAGTTCGGATCGGCGGCACGCATGTCGTCGATCATGCGCGCCATATCGGCGCCACTTAGCGGCGAATGCTCGCCTCCTGCGCGAATCATGACGTCGCGCAATTCCGCCGAGTGAAGCGTCGACTCAAAGGCAGTGCGCAAGGCGGAAAGCCGATCGGCTGGTATGTCCGGCGGCAATACGAATGCGCGGGTGAACGCATCTTGCTTAAAAATGAAGACGGCTGCGGCGCGGTCTTCGGGCGGCAGCAGGTCGACATAGGAGGGCAGCGTCGCCGCCTCGCCGCGGGCTTCGTCGGAGAAGCGCAGTACGAAATCGAGACGGCCCTCGCTATACCAATCCGGGCGTTCGATCCTGATCGTATTGATGGAATTGCCGCAGACCGCCTCGATCTCACCGCGCTCCATCGCGAGAAAGAGCTCACCGGCGCCCGAGTATCCTTGGACGATTCGCACCTTGTCTCCGAGCGCGCGCTTCAGCAGCCGCGCGTGATCAGACGTGGGCGATCCCACCCCCGTCGCGCCAACGACGACCCCGCGCGTACGCATCAGGTCGACGCTGGTAACGCCGCTCGCTTTCCACGTGTAACAGACGCGAGTCACCGCCTCGGCGCTGCCGAGCCAGTTGAGCTTCGCGACGGGATCGTCGCCCGACCCCATTATGCTCTGGATTATGACTGTCGTTGAGATTGCGCCGAACACGGCTCCGTCCCGCGGAGCCTGCAGGGCCAAATACTCAGCCGCCTTCATCGAACCAGCTCCCGGCATGTTCTGAACGACCACACGTGGCGGGCCTGGCGCGTGGGCAGGGAGCAGGCGGGCTACATGCCGGGCAATCGTGTCATTGGGGCCTCCAGGCGGAAAACCGACGATCAGGCGAACAATACGGTCACGATAGAATTCGGCCGGCGCTTCATCCACCGCCGCGGACGAGGTCACCGCCGCAAGTGTGGCGGCGACCATCATCGAGACTTGGCCCCAAATCTTCAGCATTGCTTCCTAATTTCTGTCGCCGCACATACTATTAAAATGCTACTGCCACGCTACGACAGTATGCGCAAATGTGGGCTCGGAAAATGATATGAGACTTCTGCTCCAGCAGATCCGCCTGCACGCTCTAGCCCAACCCGCACGACCGGCGATAATGCTGGCCGATCGCGTCATCACCTTCGGGATGGTCCAGTCCGGCATCGATTCCGTTCGTCAGGTCCTATTTGACCTCCGACTTGAGCCGGACACCTGCATTGGCGTCCTCGTGGATAATCCGGCGCGGCACTTCATCATCGCGCTGGCGCTCATTTCTAACGGACACGCCTTTGCGCCGTTGCGGGTTGATCTCGTGTCTGCAGCAAAGGCCGCAGGCATGACCACGCTGATCAGTGATGCGCCGCTTTCCACCGACACGGCGGTTCGGGCAATCTCGGCTGATGAAAATTGGTTCATGCGCCAGAACGCCCCGCAGCGCCCGCTGCCGCACTTTCAGCCCAATCGGATCGTGCAAGTTGCCTTCACGTCTGGCTCCACCGGCCGTCCGAAGCCAATCGCCTACACTGAACGCGCGCTCAGCGCGCGAGTGGCCCGCAATTTCCTTGTCGGGATCGGCAAAACCGAGCGCATTATGTCTGCCTATGGAATAAGCGGCCCCGGCTTTCAGCAAGCTTTGCAGATGCTCACTTGCGGACGGACAATTTGCTTCGCTCCTCCGCCAGATATTTTGCGCGTCACGAGCTACTACAACGTAGAAGAACTCCGTGGCTCAGTAGCTCAAATCCGCGGATTATTGAATGATAATGAAACGGCAGGGCGCCCCGTTCATCTCAAGCAGATCTCTGCCGGCGGAGCATATCTGCCATATCAACTGGCGCAAGAAATCCGCGAATCATTTCGTGCAGATTTGATCTGCCCCTACTCGGCCGTCGAGGCGGGTGGAATCGGGTGCGCGTCCGGGGAGCTTTTGAAGCTGCGTGCTCAGAGAGGGAATTGTTACAGCGTACTTACCGATATCGAAATCGTTGACGACGATGACAATGTCCTGCCCGACGGAACCGACGGCCGTATTCGCGTGCGATCACCACAGACTGCGCGACCTTTTGATGGCAGCCTTGTCGAACCGGAACACGCATGGAAGGAATGGGTCACGCTGGGCGATATCGGCCGCATTGAGCCTGATGGCCTGCTCGTCCTTACAGGTCGAAACGACGAGGTTATCAATTTCGGTGGAGCCAAGGTCGATCCCGAAGTCATTGAAAATCTCCTGCGCACGCATCCCGCTGTCGAGGACGCGGCAGTCCTGAGAATGATCGGAAGCGACGGCCTGCATGAAGCCTGGGCCGTGCTGAAATCGCGCGGGGTCGTCCCTCTCGAAGCGATTAACGCCTGGCTCAGCGCGAGGCTCACCGGAGAACTCGGCGCGTTCCATCTCACCCGCGTCGAGATCGTCAGCGAAATTCCTAAGACGCCGACGGCAAAAGTCGCGCGCGGCGCGTTGCGCAAGATGGTCGCGAATGGAGGTTGCTAAAGGATAAGCTTTCGAGCATCGGCTTGGCTTTAGGATTCGTTTGCGAGTTTTCGGAGCAATTCTCGGACTCTGTATTCCTGCTCCGCGGATCGAAAGCCGCCTTCGCCGGCGAGGCGCGGCACATCCTTCCCGGGCGAGTGTACGGCGCCGGCGCGCGTCACGATCAGCCAGGCATCGCCTGCAACTGGTCGCGCAGCGCGTTCCGCGCCACCTTGCCGAGCGGCGTGCGGGGTATTTGGTTCACAGTGAAGAATTTCGCGAATGACACGAACCCAAGTTCGCTGCCGGCGTTCCGCTGCATCCAGTTGAAGACTTCCTCGGGCGCAAGGGCGTCTCGCGCCACCACCGCAAGCCAGGCCGCCGGTGATTCGCCGGGCACGTTCATGCGCACGACCGCGACATCCGCGATCTTCGGATGCCCGATGTGCGCCACAGGAACAAAACGACTCCCCGTGGACCGCCGCAAATCGAGAACTTCGTCGGCGGCAAAAGCCATGTGTCCTGATTCGGTCGAGGTGTATGAATCGATGACCTGCGACCCGAAAGTCATTCGGATCCTGTCGATGAAATCGGGAGGGTTCTGCGCGCCGCCGGGAGTTACGAGCGGTATGCGCAAGCTGAGGTGGCGCACCGGATTGTCCACGAGAAGGCCAACGAGATGGTCTCGACCGAGACCGAGCGTCGCCAGCACGCACTGCGCCGAGCCGATGCCGGTGCGAAGCATTTCAAACGTAATAAGCCGGTCCGGCAGAACGACTGCGGGCCTCACCGGCGAAAACGCCGCATGCAAATTGATCTGCTAAAAGATCGATCTCATGGGTCAGCAAAATGGAAAAAGCCCGGCCTCGCGGCCGGGCTTTCGCATTTCCCGGATAGGGAAACTCTTAGTAGCGGGCGACGACCGGAGCCGCAGCCGAACCCCAGCCGAACTTGTAGTTCAGGCCGGCGCGTACGACGTGGAACTTGGTGTCGCGCGAAAGCCGGTAGCTCTTGCCGTAGTCGTAGCGGGCGCTGTCCAGCGTCTTGTTGCCGAGATCGACATAGAGATACTCGGTCTTGAAGGTCACGTTGTTGGTGAAGGCGTATTCGACGCCGCCGCCGACGGTCCAGCCGCTGTGGGAGGTCTTGCGGCTCCAAGCCTTGCCGCTATCGTAGTTCGTGCCGCCGTAATTGTAGAAAGCCTTCGAACGGCCATACGCCCAGCCGCCCGTCACATAGAAGAGCGCGCGATCAAAAGCCGCATAGCCGAGACGGGCGCGAACCGTTCCGAACGACGTGATCTCCGATCCGTACGATTCTTGATAGCGGTAGCCGTTAGAACCTGAACTGGAGTAGCTGTAAGCGCCCTCGATGTTGGCGAACTGATAATCAGCCTCAAGACCGATCACGACGCGATTGGCGAACTGCCAATTATAGCCAATCTGACCGCCGCCCAGGAAGCCGCTGGAGTTATAGCTGTCCTTGTAGACGTAGTTAGTATAGTAAGAAGTATCATCATAAGTGTAGGATTCGGTGTACCTGAACTTGTTGCCGCCGTAGCCGGCGTTCACGCCGACGTAGAAGCCGGTCCAAGTGAAGATCGGGGCGACGACGATCGGAGCCGGCGCGGGCGCACGAACGGGGAGGTCGGCGGCGAGAGCGCTGCCGGCGAGCAGCGCAACCGAGGCGACCGATCCAAGAGCAAGAGAACGAAGCTTCATCTGATTTTTCCTTTCCGCCCAGAGCACTTCGCGCCCCGGAAAACCCTCCGATGAACGCCGGGCAAATCAGCCTGACGTCCGTGGAGCCTTATGATTAGCCGAGAGCTGCAATCATGGCTGTAGCGCGCCCGCAACAGTCGCACTAGTTTTTAATAGTCAGATACTTAAGCTATACCATGAAACGATCAGAGTTTTTGACCTTGGCCGCCTCGCGCGGGGCAAAAGGCCGGTATTCGCAGCCGGCGTTTCCCCTGACGCTGCGCGCACAATGGCGGGCAATCGCTCCCGGCCAAGAATCGAGCGCCGAGGCGAATCGGCGCGCGGCACGGAATCGAAACTCCGGCGCTATCGCGCGGTTCAACGAACGCCGAGCCGAACGAGGGACGGCCGCGCGACCGTTTCCCCGCCGCAGCCACGCGACGCACGGCCGCCGTCAACGATTGTCAAGATGAAGCAAATAGCAGGTCAGGCGCCGTCGGCCGACAGCGCCAGTAAAAGACGCCGCAGCTCGCCGCGTGCAATCTTACCGCTTTGGGTGCGCGGAATTTCCGCGACCGTGAACATTCTCGCGATCTGAACTCCGCCGAGTTCGCCGGGAAGATTATCCGCGATCCAGTCGTTGACCGCATCGAGCGAACCAGCTTCCCTCGAAGTCGTCGCGAGCCATGGTTCATGATTCGGCATCCGAACGACCGCCGCGCCTGACAGACTCGGATTGCGAGAAATTGCCTCCTCGATGATCTCGGGCGTGAACTTGCCGCCGCCGGAATTGATGAGTTCGTCAGCGCGTCCCGTGACGATCAGCAAACCCTCGGGGTCCAGAAGCCCTACGTCTCCGGGATAGAACCACTTGTTTTGCCGAACCTCATCCGTTTCCATGAGGCTGCCCTTGAATTCCCAGGCCATTATGTCGGACTGAATCCTGATTCGGCCTTCGTGTCCGATGGGCAGGGGAACATCGGCGTCGTCAACGATTTCGACCCGCACGAGCGGTATGAAGCAGTTTCCCTTTTCTCTGCGCCGCTTCAGCAATTCACCGGCGGCCAATCCCATGAAGCCCCCTTCGGTCGAATTGTATGTGTTGATGACTTCGGCCCCGAATACGCGCTGAATCTCGTCGCACAGTTCGACGCTCATGGGACCGCCGCCGGTCGTAAACTGGGCAAGACGAAGCGGAACTTTCCGTTGCGCCTGCAATTCGAGAAGCCCCCGCGCCTGTGACGCCGAGGCGCGAATCGCGGTTGCCCCGTATGTCATCGCCGTGTGAAGCGCCTTGTCCGCTGGTGCAAGAATGATCGTGTTTCCGCTGCACAGGACGCGCATCGCATAGGAAAACAGCGAGCCGCTCAGGCCGTAGGTCGTAAAATACCGGTGTTCGCTGGCGATGCCAGAAAGGTATGCTCCAAAGATGCGGGAGTGCATCGTTGCGAAAGAAACGCCAATTGCCTTGGGAACGCCGGTTGAGCCGGATGTGAGGATGATGCGGGCGATGCGGTCTGCCGGAAAATCGTGCGCCGGCGGCCTCGCGACGGTCCCCCCCTGGAACCACTTGTCGTCCACCGCGTGAACGCGCGCGCCGGCCTGGGGAGGAATCAGCCGGTCCGTCAAGACCGCTTTGGCGCCAAAGGAGATTGCGAGGCCCAACTGATCGGCCCTGATGGATGTGACGGTGTAGCCACTTCTGATGAGAGCCAGAAGAACGATGAGGTGGCGGCCAGGATTATCGACGGCGATCGCAACCGGATGGTTCCTGTCGAGCATCAAATGCGAAATCGTCCGCTGAACAGAATAAACGCCGTTCACCAATATCTCGTAGGTCACGATGCGGTCAGGCAGCATGATCGCCGGTTTTCCGGGCGTGAATGCAGCGTGGGCCGCCAGTTGATCGAACAAGGTGCGGGTCAGTTGTCGCATCGAAGACATTCCTCAAGGCATGGCTCACAACGGGAGCACGCCGTGCTGCAGTGATTTCGCGGACCCCCATGGGCCGCTCGCCTCTACAAATCTCACCATTGGCTAAATGCGAACAAGCTCTTATCGCATCATAATCATAACTAATAGAGCCTGCTCACCCACGCCCGCCGCGCATCAGGCTCCTTCAGCCCACGGGGCGTCAGCACGTCGCGTTCGAGAAAGTAGCCCGTGAGGCGGTAGGCTTTCGCCAGATCGTCCGGGCCCGCGTCCACGCGCAGGGCGTCCTGGCGCAGGAAGGCGGGAAGCGGCAGAAGCCGGTCGGCATAGGGCTCCCCGGCCGCGCGACTCACCGCCCTGCCCGTGCGCGGCGAGACCCATACGAGATCTTCGCGCGCGCCCGTCGCCGCGCAACGTTCGAGATCGAGGCCAAAGCCAAGTTCGGACAACACGGCCAGTTCGAAGCGCGCCATCAGGGCCGGCGCGAGGCGCGCGTCGGCAAGATGATCGGCCAAGGCTTCCACCATGCCGAACAGGATTTCGTGCGGATCGCGTTCGGGGAGAAAGCGCAGCCATGCGCCTATCAGATTGACGCCGGACAGGGCGAGGCCCGATTCCATGAGCATCGCCGCCCGCTGGCGGAGCGGCTCCACCGCAAAGACGCCCAGGTGCTCTTCAAGCCGCGCGCGCCAGACGACGCCGACAGTATTGCCCGGCTGAAGCACGGGCTGCATGCGCCGGGAGCGGCCGCCCTTCACGATGCCGAGATGGCGGCCGTGGGCGCGCGTCATCAGCTCGACAATGGCGCTGTTCTCGCCGTGCCGCCGGACGCCGATAATCAGTCCTTCGTCGCGCCATTCCATCGGCGGGCAGCATATCAGCCCAGCCCGGCGCGCAGGAACAGGACCTGCGTGTCGCCATACGTCCGGCGCTCAATTTCTTCGTAGCCAGCCGGCGGCGCCACCGCAGCGCCCGCCGCTTCCTCGACGACGGCGAGCGCGCCGGGCGCGAGCCAGCCGCCGTCACGAAGGGACTCGAGCGCGCGTGGGGCGAGGTCGCGCCCGTAGGGCGGATCGAGGAAGGCAAGCGTGAACGCCTCGCCCGGCGGCATCGCGCCCAGCTTCGTCGCGTCCCGCCGGAACACTTTCGTGCGCCCGCCAACCCCCAGCGCCTCCACATTCGCGCGCAGCAGCGCGCGCGCCTCGGTCCCGTCATCGACGAAGAGAGCGAACCGGGCGCCGCGCGAAAGCGCTTCCAGCCCCAGCGCGCCGGTGCCGGCGAAGAGATCGATGACGCGGGCGCCTTCGACGACACTCCCGTATCCGTGCGCGAGAATGTTGAAGAGGCTTTCGCGCAGGCGGTCGGATGTCGGGCGCACCGCCATCGAAGACGGGCTCCTCAGCGCGCGGCCGCGAAACTCTCCCCCGACAATGCGCACGGCTCAGCCCTCAGCGCGGCGGCCGTGAGCCGCCGGGACGACCGCCCCCCGGCCTGCCGCCGGATTTGCCACCCGGCCTGCCGCCGCCCGGCTTGCCGCCAGGGCCGCCTTTTCCGGACGGCCCCTTGCCCGCCCCCTTGAACCCGCCGCTGCGGGCGGCGCCGTTGCGGCCGCCTTCGCCTGCGCCCTTCCCGGCGAATCCGCCTGCGCGCCCGCCTGGCTTGCCGCCGGAAGGCCTGCCGCTGAAGCTTTTCCCGGGATGGCCCTGGCGCGCGCGGTCCGGACCTCCAGCGCGGCCAGACGCGCCCTCGTCATCGCGGCTGCCCGGCGAACGCTCTCCGAAACCCTTCCGCGGGGGACGATCACCGAAGTCGCGGCGCGGCGGACGCTCGGCGCCCCCGCCCCGGTCGGGCCGCTCGCCCCGGAACCGCCGAGGCGGGCGCTCGGCGCGTTCCGGTCTTTCGTTGCGCTCGAAGCGGCGGCCGCCTTCCGGCCGCTCGCGGCGCTCCGCGCGCTCTCCCCGCGGCTCCCAGCGGCGCTCGGCGCCTTCCGCACGCGGTCTGCGTTCTTCCCTGCCCGAGCGATCCGCGCCGTCCTCCGACCGCCGCCAGCCGCCCCGGCCTTCGCGCGATGGCGCCTTCGAGCCCTGCTCCTCGCCACGCCTGCGCAGCGTGCGCTCGCCGCCCCTGCGCTCTCCACCACCGCCATCGCGCTCGCGCGCGAAGCGGCGCGCATTGCGCCCGGCCGAACGTGAGTCATCCCGGTCGCCGCCGGACACGCGCTCCACCGGCACCGCGCGCCCGCGCCTGTCAGCGGTTTCGCTCCGCTCGATCCTGCGGCGTCCATCGCTGCGTTCGGCCTTCTCCGCCCGGATGACGGACACGTGCTTGCGCTTGTGCACCACGTCGCGCGCCGACAACGGCCTCTCGTCACGATCGGCGCGCTCGTTGCGGCGGCCGCCGTTGCCCGGCGCCCGGCGCGGAAACCGCTCGCCGGCGCGTTCGTCACGGTCGCGGCTTGGGCGCTCATCAAGTCCATGGCGCCGCGCGATCTTCCCGCGCTCCTTCGTATCGAGCACCGGGGCCTCGAAATCGGCGCCGGCTTCCGTGGCGAGTTTATCGCCGAGCTGATCCTTCAGGATGCGGGTCTTGACCTCCTCGATCGCGCCTTCTTCCAGTTCGCCCAGCTGGAACGGCCCGAACGAGATGCGGATCAGGCGATTCACTGCGAGCCCGAGATGTTCGAGAACGCGCTTGATCTCGCGGTTCTTGCCTTCACGCAGGCCCATGGTGAGCCAGACGTTGGCGCCCTGCACCCTGTCTATCTTGGCCTCGATGCCGCGATACTCGACTCCCTCGATCACCACGCCTTCGACCAGCGCATCGAGTTGCGCCTGGTCGATTTCGCCATGCGCGCGCACGCGATAGCGGCGCAGCCAGCCGGTCGCCGGCAGTTCAAGCACGCGCGCGAGGCCGCCGTCGTTGGTGAGAAGCAGAAGCCCCTCGGTGTTGATGTCGAGGCGCCCGACCGTGACGAGGCGCGGCAGACCTTCAGGCAGAACGTCGAAGATCGTTTCACGGCCTTCCGGATCGTGGTCGGTCGTCACCGTGCCGCGGGGCTTGTGAAACAGGAACAGACGCGTGCGCTCGCGCCGCGCGATAGGCCGCCCGTCGACCGTGATGCGGTCCGCCGCGGTGACGTTGAAGGCGGGGCTTTCCAGCACCGTGCCGTTGACGCTCACGCGCCCGCCGGCGATCCAGCGCTCGGCGTCGCGGCGGGAGCAGAGGCCGGCGCGGGCCATCACCTTGGCGATGCGCTCGCCCTCCGGCGTCTCGGCCGGCTGATTGTTTTCGCTTCTGTCGGTCATGGGGCCCTGATAGCAGTTTGTCCGGCCGAGGTCGAACGACCCACGGCGGGATTTTTGACCGTTTGCGAGGATTTCGAGTGACGGAGAGGCGCTCCCCTCCCCTTTGCGGCGACGACCCGTTGACCCGGGCCTTCGCGGAGGCGCGCGCAGCGGCTGCGCGGGGCGAGGTGCCGGTCGGCGCCGCCGTCGCAAAAGACGGCGTCGTGATTGCCTCGGCCGGCAACAGGACGCTCGAAGACCGCGACCCGACGGCCCACGCGGAAATGCTGGCGATCCGCGCGGCGGCCCAGGCGCTCGGCTCCGAGCGCCTCATCGGCTGCGACCTTTACGTGACGCTTGAACCCTGCGCGATGTGCGCGGGCGCGATCTCCTTCGCGCGCATCCGCAGGCTCTACTTCGCCGCGAGCGATCCGAAGGGCGGCGCTGTGGAGAATGGACCACGTTTCTTTTCGCAGCCAACCTGTCACCATGCGCCGGATGTCTACGGCGGGATCCGCGAGAGCGAAGCCGCCGAACTCTTGCGCTCGTTCTTCACCGAGCGACGCTAGGCGCGCGAACGCAACAGGACCTGATCGAGCGAGACCCGGCCGCCTCCCTGCTTCATCAGATAGAGAAGGCAGACGGCCCAAACACCATGAATGGCATAGGCGCCCGGATAGACGAATATTTGAATAACAAGCGTCATGATCAGCAGCGCGAAGGCGGAAAACCGCGTCGCGAGACCAATCAGCAGCAGCGCTGGAAACACATGTTCGGCAACGGTCGCCGCAACTGCGGCGAGTTCCGGCGGCAACAATGGCAATCGATACTCCTCCTTGAAAAGTTCGACCGTCGATTCTGCGAGCCGCGGGACGCCAAGATGGAGCCGCCCGTCGAGCAGATCGATGGCGAAGTTTTCCACCTTGGTCTGACCCGACTTCCAGAACACCGCAGCGATAGAGAATCGCGCCAGCAGCGCGAGCACGTCATCGGGTATGCGCGCCAATAGGCTGTCCAGCGCGCCAATCAGACGCGCGATCGCGGCGAAGAGGCCTGCGCGCGCCGTCTTGGTGGAATGCAGGTCAGTTGCGCTCATGCTGAAACTCCTCTGCGTAAGCCGAATGAGCGCACCGCGCCTGACGTGATAAGCACGCCGAGGCTGTGCGCCAGGTCGAATCCGGGGTCAGCGTCCAGCGCACGCTGCGTCGCAGCGCCAAGCGTTTCGCCGCGCGAGATTTCTTCGACAAAGACCGCTCCGCCTTCGGGAAGGAGCGCCACCCGGACATTCCAGCGCGGACGGGTGACAAGCGCATCCTCCGGAACGAAGGGATCAACCGTTTCAATCCTCGTGGAGCCGCCGTTATGCGCGGCCCATAGCGAAGCAATGGCGAAACGCGAGCGGACGACCTGCGCAGATGGATGCAGGTTCATCCGAACGTCGGATAGGCGGGCGCGATCCAGGGCGGCGAAGTCAACCGGTTCACAGGCAGCCGCGTCTTCGGCGTGATATGCGTGCAGACAGGCGACCTCAAGCCGCGCAACATCTGCAACGTAGGGAACACTTTCGGCCGTCGGGAAGCTTGCGAGGAAGGCCGGAAAAGTCACGCCAAATTTCCACATCAATGGTGATTCAGGCTTGTGCTTGTTGGCGTACAGTCGCGCCATTGCGCGAAAAAACTCATCGCCCAGAAGCTGGAAGCAAACGGGAAAATTCGCACACAGCGCCTCCACCAGCGAAATAGATATATTGTTGCGGTAGATGTTGAAGCGATGATCCGGATTGGATCTGTTCCATGTTCGCAGTCCCTGCGGCGCCGGCGCGCCGGAATCGGCCAGGGCACGAGCGAAGGACTGAAATTCCATCACGCCGCAGTCCATCTGGCTGATACTTTGGCAAGGCGACGCGCAGCCTTCCCAGCCTCCGCGAAAAGTGTTTCAGCGTCCGGAACATCGTTGTCCCACTCGATGAGAGTCGGCGACGGTCCGCACAAATCGAGCAGGCGTTCATACAACTTCCATACGTCTGGCTGCACAATCCGGTCATGCGCATCGATCAAAAGGGGATTATGGAGACTGTCGCTTTCGGGGGCATATCCGGCGAGATGAATTTCTCCAACGCGATGAAGCGGAAGCGATTCGAGATAGGCGATCGGGTCACGTCCGTGATTGACGCAGGACACCTGCACGTTGTTGACGTCCAACAAAATTCCGCAACCGGACCGGCGCGAAACTTCGCGGATAAAATCAGCCTCGTCCCAACTGCTTTCCGCAAACGAGACATAGGTTGCGGGATTTTCCAGAAGGACTTCCCGACGCAGCTTTTCCTGCACGCGCTCCATGTGCCGCACGACACGTGCAAGCGCTGAATTGTCGTAAGCAAGAGGCAGAAGATCATTGAAGAATACGCCGCCGTGGCTCGACCACGCGAGATGTTCGGAAACCCATTCCGGTTCGTAGCGCGCGACGAGCGACTGCAGTCTCGAAAGATGTTCCTCGTCGAGAACGTCGCCGCCAATTGACAGACCGACGCCGTGGATGGACACTGAATAACGCTCGCGCAGCTTCGTGAGGTGGTGATGCGGAACGCCACCGGCCCCCATATAGTTTTCGGCATGCACCTCAATGAAACCTACCGCCGCAGTCCCTTCCATCAGCGCATCAAAATGCTGCGGCTTGAAGCCAACGCCGGCGCGCGTACGCGCTGACGGGCCGTGAACGAAGGCGCTGGACGGCGCCGCGAATTCGAACATTGTCGGATTCTCCCTCGCGGCGCCGCGATAACGCGCCTTGTCAGGCGCGCTTTTCCTTGAACTCCTTGAGCTGACCGAAGCCGGTGGGAGAGGTCTTGGACGCAGTCTTTTGGCACGTTCCCCGGGGAACGAGTTTCCATGCGTTGCCCTGATAGTCGATCTTGGATGTGCCCGCGCAGGTCGTTCCGGCGCCGGCGGCGCAGTCATTCTGTCCCTTGAGCGCCACGCCAAAGCACTTTTCCTTGCCAGCGTCCTGGGCTGACGCGGGAGCGGCGGCAATGGCGAGTGCGCTGGTGAGCGAGGCGGCGAGCGCGAGCGACAAAGTGCGACGATCCATATTAATCCTCCTGTGCCATGGCCATTTCCTCGGCCTGCATGGGGATTACGGTGGATGCAGCGATCATGTTACACCGCACACGCTTTCGTGAATGCGCATATCGGACGCAGGCGGGTAAGAAATCTTTTGTTCAGGGCTGTAACGGGATGACCGCAACGAACGAAAGAACTCTCGGGAACGCGCGCGATGCGCGTGATGAGGATCGTCTCGGTCGGATGATGCGTGCTGCGCTTGCAGGTGACGCCGCCGTTTATGCAACTCTTCTCAGGGACGTTGCGTCGCTGGCGCGCGGTACGGCCAGAAGATTGCTGCGCCGTCGCGGTCAGAGCGAGGCTGATCTGGAGGATATCGTGCAGGAGGTATTGCTTGCGGTGCACCTCAAGCGCGACACTTGGGACACGACGCGTCCCTTCGGTCCCTGGCTCGGAGCTATCGTGCGCCACAAACTGGTAGACTCACTGCGAAAGCGACGGCTGGGAGATGTAGCGGTCGATGAAATTGCCGACATCCTGCCAGCGGATGCCGCGGCGCCATCTGTTGCGCTCGATGTGGAGCGCACCCTTGCGACTCTGCCCGAGCGGCCGCGCGCAATCGTGCGCGCCATTGCAATCGATGGGCGCAGCGCGGCGCAGGTTGGCGCTGACCTCGGGATGAACGAAGGCGCTGTTCGGGTCGCCCTGCATCGCGCCCTGAAGGATCTCGCGGCGCGCTTCGGAGGGTCCAAAGAATGAAAACCGATGACCTCATTCGCGCGCTTGCAGCGGATGCGCCGGCCACGCCCGGCGCGGGCAGCCGGCGCGCGCTTCTCCTGCTTGGGGCATCGACGCTTGGCGTAGTGGCGCTATTCGCGCTTGTATTCACGCTACGCCCGGACCTCGCTGGCGCAGGAGCATGGTCGACGCTTCGCAAGCTCGCGTTCACGCTTCTCCTGCTCGCGGCAGGCGCGCGCGGCGCCACCGCCCTCATGCGCCCGGATGCCGAAGTGCGTGAGGCGCTCGTCTGGTTCGCAGCGCCTCTTGCCGCGTTAACCGCCTTCATCACCCTCGACATCGCGGCCCACGGCTTCGCCGGCCTTGGCGCGCGCGCCATGGGAACGATGGCGCTGCAGTGTCTTGGTTCGGTCGCGCTGCTGTCTGCGCTGCCGCTTGCCGCATTTCTTTATGGGTTACGAAATGGCGCAAGCATCCGCCCCGGCCTCGCCGGCGCCTTCGCGGGCGCAGCGGCGGGCGGACTCGCCGCGAGTCTCTACGCGCTGCATTGCACTGACGACAGTCCCTTCTTCGTCGCCATCTGGTACACGCTGGCCGTCGCGCTCGTCGCAATCGCCGGATGGCTCATCGGCAGGCGCGCGTTGCGATGGTGACGCTCACGCGCGCGCTTCGATCCACCCGGCTATAGCAGCGGCGATCTCGTCGCTGTTCTTCTCCATCATCAGCATGTGGCCATTGCCGGTGATTCCAATGTCGGCCAGATACACATGCTCGACGCTCACGCCAGCCTGTTGCAGGAAGTTCGTCGTGCAGTGATCGTAGGGCGCGTGATAGCTCGCCTCGCCCGTGATCATGAGAACCGGGACCCTGGCGACATTGGCGAGCTTGCGCGCGGGCTCGGACTGCCTCCAGCATGTTGCGCAATCGGCGCGCATCGGCCCGTCATCCTTTTGAAGCGCCAGCGCCTCTCCCTCGCGCAGCGGAGGGTCCCAGGTGAGCTGCACGTCACAAAGGCCGGATATCTTCGTGCGGCCCTGATCCGCGAACCAGTCCGGGGCGCCGAGCGCCGCACTGTCGTGAACCGGCGGCCCGTTCGGCTCGACGGCGACAAGCGCCTTCACAAGCTGCGGCCTGCGGTCCGCGACGATCCACCCGAAGGCGCCCGCCTGTGAATGAACGACGAGGATCGCTTCGCCGATCCTGTCGAGGAGCGCGCAGAGCGCCTGCGCGTTGATCTCCTGCTGGAATGCGTAATCCGCGATCGATGGCAGTTGCGTGGCGATGAAATCGTCGAAGACCGGATCGCCCGGTTCGCCCGTGCCCGGCCATTGCGAGTGTAGCCTGGCCTGCGGCCACTTCTCGAACCGTTCTGGCGCGACGAAACGCTGGATGGCGAATTCCGTCTTCAGCGGCGCCAGCCTGCCGTGAAATTCCTCGCGCCATGCGGAGCGCCCGCGCCCGACCTGGTCGACGACGTAGGTCGCGTGCCCGCGCCGCAGGAAGAATTGCGCCCAGCCCTCGCGCCCGTCCGCCGTTTGCGTCCAGTTCATCCCGCCCTGCTGGCCGCCATGCACGAAGACAATGGGCGAGGAGAAGCGCCGGTCATGCGGGATCTGGTACTCGACATACATCTGGCCAACCATCGGCCGGTCGGGCGAACTATCGAGATAGCGCCCGCCGACATGGAAATGGCCCTGTCGCGCGATCGTCAGCGGCGGCGTATCGCTCTGCATGATCCCTCCCGAATGTCGGCCAGTCTAGCGCGCAGCGATGCGCCACAACAGAAGCCCGATGACGATTGTGCCCGCCATCATGGCGCCGGCGAACAGCGCGACGCCCGGCCAGGCCGCGCCTTCCCAGAAAACGCCGCCAGCCGTGCCAGCCGCGCCGCCGCCAATGTAGTAAAACAAAAGGTAGAGAGACGATGCCTGCGCCTTGTCGCGGGCGACGAGCGTAGGCGCCCAGCCGCTGGCGATCGCGTGGGCGCCGAAGAAGCCGAAGGTGAGGATCACGAGGCCGGCGACGATCGAAGGCAGGAAATCCGGCGTCATCAGCACCAGTCCGAGCGTCATCAGCGTCAGGGAGACGATCAGTGTGGGGCCGCGCCCATACTTCGCGGCCTTTCCGCCCATGAACGCTGAAGCAAAGGAACCGGCGGGATAGACGATGTAAATAAGCCCCGCCAACGCCTGCGTCAGCAGGAAGGGCTCGGCCTGCAAGCGGAAGCCCAAGTAATTATAAACCGTCATAAAGCCCCCGAGCAGCAGGAAGCCCATGACGAGCAGCAGCACGATGCCCGGGTTGCGCGCGCAGGCGAGCATCGAGACCGCAAGCTTCGATAGGGAGGGAGTGCGCGCTTCGAAATGGCGCGAAGAGGGCAACGCACGCCAGAAGACGATCGCGGACGCAAAGCCGGTCACGGCAAGCGCGGCGATGGCGAGCCTCCATGAACCATAATCGGCGAGCGCGGCGGTGATCAGGCGACCCGTCATGCCTCCGATCGCGCCGCCGCCGATATAAATGCCGACTGCGGACGATACAGCCTTGGGCTCCATTTCTTCCGCGAGATACGCCAGCGCGACAGCAGGCATTCCCGAAAGCGTGACGCCTGCAAGCGCGCGCAGCCATAGCACGTGGCTCCACTCCTGCGCGAAGGCGAGTAGCAGCGTGAGCGCGGACGACGACGCCAATGCCCCAAGCATCATCGGTTTGCGGCCGACCACTTCGGACAGTGAACTCGCAAACAGCATCGCGACAGCCATCGTCGCCGTCGTCAGCGACAACGCGAGCGAACTTTCCGCCGCGGATACGCCGAAACTCTCGCTGAACAGCGGCAGCACGGGCTGCGTGCAATAGAGGATCGCGAAGATCGAAAAGCCGCAGAAAAAGATCGCGACATTGACGCGCCGAAACTCAGGCGTGCCAGCCGCGATGCGCGAGGTAGCGCCCGCCTCGCCGCTGTCCATCGTTCAGCCCTTCGGGAAATCCAGCCCCATTTCGCGGTAGCGCTCGGGGTCATCGATCCAGTTCTCGCGGACTTTCACGAACAGGAAGAGATGCACTTTCTGTTCGGCCGCCTCGCCGATGTCCTTGCGCGCGGCCGAGCCGATCGACTTGATCGTGCGCCCGCCCTCGCCAAGCACGATCTTGCGATGGCCTTCGCGCGTCACGTAGATCGTCTGCTCGATGCGCGCGGAGCCGTCCGGCAGGTTCTTCCACTGGTCCGTTTCGACCGTCATCTGATACGGCAGTTCGTCGTGCAGCCGTTCGAAAATCTTCTCGCGCGTGATCTCGGCGGCAAGCGACCGCAGCGGCGCGTCGGAGACCTGATCTTCCGGGTAGAGCCAGGGACCCGGCTTCATCATGGACGCGAGCTTCTCCTTCATCTTCTCAACGCCGTGCCCCTTGAGCGCCGAGATCATGAAGGTTTCCTCAAACGGGCAGATTTCGTTGATCGTCTTCGCGAGCGCGAGGAGTTCGGTGTTCTCGACCGTGTCGATCTTGTTGAGCGCCAGCGTGCGGCGGCGCGAGGTCTGGGCGAGCTTGTCGAGGATCGCCTTCGTTTCGTCGTCCACCCCCTTGCGCGCGTCAACGAGCAGGCACACGACGTCGGCGTCCGAGGCGCCGCCCCAGGCGCTGTCCACCATCGCGCGGTCGAGCCGTCGCTTGGGCGCGAAGATGCCGGGCGTGTCGACGAAAATGATCTGCGCCGGGCCGTGCAGGGCGATGCCGCGCACCTGCGCGCGGGTTGTCTGCACCTTGCGCGAGACGATCGACACCTTGGCGCCGACGAGCGCATTCAGCAGCGTCGACTTGCCGGCGTTCGGCGCGCCGATGAGCGCGACGAAACCGCAGCGCGTATTCTCTTGCTCGCTCATGCCGAACCTTTCTCGCCGCGTTCGTTGACGCCCTCGCGCGTCATGAAGGCGCGCGCGGCCGCCTGTTCGGCGGAGCGTTTCGACGCGCCTTCCGCCTCGATGGCGCCGAACCCAGCGACCTCCACGGATATAATGAACTTCGGCGCGTGAGCAGGACCCGACCGGCCCGCCTCCCGATAGACCGGCGTGTCGAGCCCCCGCGCCTGCGCCCATTCCTGCAGAACGGTCTTCGGATCGCGCAAGGGCCGGCGGGGCTTGAGCATCCGCTCCGACCAGTTGCGCCTCACGAGGTCGCGCGCGGCTTCGAAGCCCGCGTCGACATAAACGGCGCCGATCAGCGATTCGCAGACGTCGCCCAGAATCGCGACCTTCTTGGCGCCGCCCGTCTGCGCCTCGCCGCCGCCCAGTCGCAGATGATCGCCCACGCCCCATTCGCTCGCGATTTCGGCGCAAGTTTCCTTGCGCACGAGCTCCGCGAGGCGGCGCGAGAGCTCGCCTTCCGCCGCCTTCGGAAAAGATGCGTGAAGCATGTCGGACACGGCGAGGCCGAGCACGCGGTCGCCGAGAAACTCCAGCCGCTGGTAGGAATCGACGCGCGCGCCCTTCGCCGCGATGGCGCTCACATGGGTGAGCGCGCGCTCGAGCAGCTTGCGATCCTTGAACGCATGACCGAGCCTCCGCTCAAGTTCGCCGAGGTCTGGTCTGCTTTTTCTGGGCATGTCATCGCACCGGCGAGAAGATGCGGCTCCAGCGCACGCTCCACGGCCATTTCCAGAACTGCCAGGCCGGCTCGCCTTCCTCAACGGAGAAGAAAATGATCTCCGCGCGGCCCACGAAGTTTTCGAACGGCACCGGCCCCACGCCCCCGTCAGCGCCGGAGACGCGCGAGTCCGTCGAATTGTCGCGGTTGTCGCCCATCATGAAATAGTGGCCGGGCGGCACCTTGAAAGGCGGCGTGTTGTCATAGAAGCCCCGGTCGCCATCCCGCTCGATGATGAGATGGCTTGTGCCGCCGGGCAGCGTCTCGCGATAGGTCGGCACCTCGGTTTCGCGGCCGAATGCATCGCGGGTGCGCACGCTGGTTACGCGCTCGCGCGGCACGACCTCGCCGTTGATATACAGGCGGCCCTCGATCAGCTGCACCGTCTCGCCGGGCAGCCCGATCACCCGCTTGATGTAATCGGTGGATCCGTCACGGGGCAGCTTGAAGACGGCGATGTCGCCGCGCTTGGGGTCGCTCGCCATGACGCGGCCGTTGAACAGATCCGGGCTGAAGGGGAATGAGTGCTTCGAGTACCCGTAGGAATATTTTGACACGAAGAGATAGTCGCCGATCAGGAGGGTGGGAATCAGCGAACCGGAGGGGATGTTGAACGGCTGGAACAGGAACGTTCGGACGACGAGCGCTATGAGCAGCGCCTGTATGATGACCTTTACCGTTTCGCCGAAGCCCCCCTCTTGCTTTTTCTTCGCCACGCTTTCCGCCTTCCTGCGCTTCGACTAGTGGGGACCGCTCGCTCGCCTGCGGGAGGGATCATAAGGGATTCGCGGCGGGGGCGCCCGCCGGGGTCAGAGGGTATAGCCGGACGATGCGGCCGCGCCAAGGCGGAAGGCGCGCCCGTCAAGTCTGCGGCAGCGCAAGCGTTTCGGCCGGCAGGGCCTCGATGACGACAAATGCCTGGGCGAGCGGGTAATCGTCCGTAATGGTGACATGGACGAACGGCCGCATCCCGGCGGGCGCGAGCGACTCCAGGCGCTTCAGGGCGCCTCCTGTCAGCACCATCGTCGGCTTGCCGCCCGGCAGGTTGACGACGCCCATCTCCTTCCACGCGATGCCCATGCGCAACCCGGTGCCCAGCGCCTTGGAGCACGCCTCCTTGGCGGCGAAACGCTTGGCGTAGGAGGCCGCGCGCTCGGCCCGCTTGTCGGACTTCGCCTGCTCGACGGCAGTGAAGCAGCGGTCGACGAAACGCTGACCGAAACGGTCGAGCGTCTTTTCGACCCGGCGGATGTCGATGAGGTCCGTGCCGATGCCGAGGATCACGGAAGAAGCTCAGGCCGCATTCCGTCGGCCCTCCTCCATCGCCACGCGCATCGCGCGGATCGCCTGCGGCAGGCCGACAAAGATCGCCTCGCCCACGAGGAAGTGGCCGATGTTCAGCTCCACCACCTGCGGCAGGGCCGCGATCCGCCGCGCGGTGTCATAATCGAGACCGTGGCCAGCATGGCATTCGATGCCGAGTTCCGCCGCGCGGGCGGCGGCCACACGTATGCGGCCGAATTCATGGTCGGCCTTTTCCGTTTCGCCGTGTGCGATGGCGTCGCACCATGCGCCGGTGTGAAGCTCCACCACCGGCGAGCCGATGGATCTGGCCGCCTCGATCGCATCCAGCGAGGGCTCGATGAAGAGCGATACGCGCACGCCGGCCCGCGCGAGTTCGGCGGCGATGATTTTCAGGCGGTCGTGGCCTCCGGCGACGTCGAGCCCGCCTTCCGTCGTGCGCTCGCTGCGCTTTTCGGGCACGAGGCAGGAGGCGTGCGGGCGCGTATGCAGCGCGATGGCGACCATCTCGTCGGTCGCCGCCATCTCGAAGTTGAGCGGCCTGGAGATCGCTCGCTTCAGGCGCGCCATGTCCTCGTCGCGGATGTGGCGGCGATCCTCGCGCAAGTGCGCCGTGATGCCGTCGGCGCCAGCCTCGATGGCGAGCAAGGCGGCGCGAACGGGATCCGGCAGCGCGCCGCCACGGGCGTTCCGGACAGTCGCAACGTGGTCGATGTTCACGCCGAGGCGCAAATGTGGAGCGGACATGTTATTACCCGGTCTCGGCGCGGACGCGCCCATCGATTACGTAGCGCCGACGGTTGGCGCGCACAAGGCGGGCCGCCCGCGCCCCCGAAGCGGGCAACCGGAAACGCCAGAGGAGATGTTGACGGGATGGAATTCTTTGATCGGCTGCCCACGCCCGTGCTCTGGGCGGGGCTGGCGTTCATCGTCACGGCGCTCGCGTTCTACGCGAAGTTTTTGGGCCAGGTCATCAGGACCGGGCAGGTCAGCCTGGGCGGACGCGTGTTAAGCGACGCGAAGAAGGATCAGCTCGTCTTCACGGCCTATGTCGCCAACATTGTAATCGCCGGCGGCGTGGCGCTCGCCGCCCTGCTGGCTCTGCTGGTGGAGCTGTTCCTCGTTCGAGGCTAGCCGTTCCTACTCCGCCGCGTCCGCAATCTCGCCCATCCGGATCTGCGTTTCGAGCAGCTTGCGATAGACGCCGTCGGGCTTGCGCATGAGATCCTCATGGCGGCCATCCTCGACGATGCGGCCGGCGTCGAAGACGAGGATGCGGTCGAGCCGCTGGATGGTCGAAAGGCGGTGCGCGACGACGATTGTCGTGCGGCCGGACGACAGGCGCTCGACTGCCTCGCGGATATAAAGCTCGGAGATCGAGTCGAGACTGGATGTCGCTTCGTCGAGAATGAGGATCGGCGTGGCGGCGAGTATGGCGCGCGCGATGGCGACGCGCTGGCGTTCGCCGCCGGACAGCTTGATGCCGCGCTCCCCGACCAGCGTCTCGTATCCCTTCGGCAGCCCGCGCACGAACAAATCGACATGCGCCATGCGCGCAGCTTCCTCGATCTGCCCGCGCGTTGCATCGGGCCTGCCATAGGAGATGTTCTGAGCGAGCGTCCGATGGAACAGCACGGGGTCCTGCGGCACAAGGCCCACCGCCTGACGCAACGATTCCTGCGTCACCTGCGAGATGTCCTGCCCGTCGATGAGGATGCGGCCGGACTCGACGTCGTAAAGACGCTGGATCAGCTTCACAAAGGTCGACTTGCCCGCGCCCGAATGTCCGACAAGACCGACGCGCTGGCCGGCCGGGATGACGAGCGAAAAATCCTCGTAAAGCGCCGCGCTCGCGCCTGAATACCGGAAGGTGACCTGATCGAACTCGATGCGGCCCTTGTCGACGACGATGGGCTTCGCGCCGGGCGCATCGGCGATCTGCAGATCGGACTCGCGGAACTCAAGCACATCGTCCATGTCGTTGACGGTGCGCTGCACGGTGCGCACGTGCTGGCCGATGTCGCGCAGATAACCGTTGATGAGGAATTGCGTCGCGATGAGGCTCGCGAAATCGCCCGGACTCACTTCGCCGCGCGACCAGAGCAGAACGCCTGCGCCGAGCATCGCCGTCTGCAATGCGACCAGCATGACCGATTGCGTGATGCCGCTGATGGCGCTGCGGTCCCAGGATCGCACGGCCTTGCGCGCCCAGTCGTCGGACACGTCGCGGAACATGCGGTCTTCGCGCTCCTCGGCGGCAAAGCTCTTCACGGCCGCGTTGCCGGTGATCGAATCCGCCAGCATTCCGCTCATGCGCGAATCCTGTTCGCGCGCGGCGACATTGGCCGGGCGCACGTAAAGAACCGAGAGCGCGATGGTGACGGACAGGAAGATTACGATCGACACCGCGACGATCAGGCCGAGCACCGGCCATCGCCACCAGAAAACGCCGCAGACGCCGATGACGACGATGAACGCCGGCAGAAGCCCGAAAGCCATGGTGTCGGTGAACGTGTCGTAGGCGCTCATGCCGCGCGTGATCTTGCGAACGGTCGAGCCAGCGAACGAGTTCGCATGCCAGTCAGCGGAGAACCGCTGCACCTTGCCGAACGCGTCGCGGCCTATGGCGACGATGGTGCGCGCGCTCAACCGGTTGAGCAGGAATGTGACCAGCTGGCGGGAAATCGCAAACAGCGCGCCTAGTCCGATGAAGATCGCCAGCGCCCGCCACACCGGGCCCGTGTCGCCGCGCGCGCCTGTGGCGATGGCGTCCACGACGAAGCCCGACGCGACCGGCACGCTCACGTCCACGAGAGTCGATGCGATGCGGGCCGCCAGCACCGTGGCGAAAAGGCCCGGAAACATCAGCCAGTAATGGGAGACGAACCGCAGGACGCGGGCGTATTTGGCGCCTTCTTTCTTCTTCTCGGACATGCCGCTCCAATATAGGCCATTGCCGCCGCGCGCAAAGGCCCGCCGCCGCAAGCTTATCCGTTCACGCGCTCGACCTTCGACACGACGCTCGACTGCTTGAGCTGGGACAGGATGGCGGTGAGGTGCTTGAGGTCGCGGACCTCGATGTCGATCACGATGTCGCGCACGTCCGGCGAGCGGTTGACGAACTGGACGTGGTCGATGTTCGCGCCCGTTTCGCCGATCAGGCTCGCGATGGTTCCCAGCGTCCCCGGCTCGTTGATAGCCGAAACCACGATCTGCGCCGGATAGAGCCCCTGGTGCTCCTCTTCGATATCCCAACGCACGTCGAGCCAGCGTTCGGGCTGGTCGTCAAACTGGGTCAGCGCGGGCGACTGGATCGGATAGATCGTGATGCCCTCGCCCGGCGTCAGGATGCCGACGATCCGGTCGCCTGGCACGGCCCCGCCCACGGGCGCGAAGCGCACCGGGAGGTCGCCGCCGAGCCCGCGGATGGGGATCGAATTCGGCGACGACGGCTGGTCCGATCCCGGCACCTTGAAGACGAGGCTATCGGCCTTGCGCAGGCCGAACCAGCCGGACTCGGCCTTCGACGGCCCGCCGCCCGAGGCGCGCTCGGGCACGAACTCGGGATGAACCGCCTTCACCACGTCGCCGGAAAACATCTCTCCGCGGCCCACGGCGGCCAGCACGTCGTCCACGTTCTGACGCGCGAGGCGCGGCAGCGCGGCCTTCAGCTTCTCCTGCGAGAAGGTTTTGCCCGCGCGTTCGAAGGCGCGCTTGACGATTTGCCGCCCAAGTTCGGCGTATTGCGCGCGCACGGCCTCGCGGGTGGCGCGGCGGATCGCGGCGCGCGCCTTGCCGGTGACGACGAGCGTTTCCCATGCGGCGGGCGGCGTCTGGCCTTCCGCCGTGACGATGCTCACTTCATCGCCGTTCTGCAATTCCGAAAGCAGCGGCGCGATGCGGCCGTTGATGCGCGCGCCGACCGCCTTGTTGCCGATGTCGGTATGCACCGCGTAGGCAAAATCGATCGGCGTCGCGCCGCGGGGCAGCGCGATGAGGCGCCCCTTGGGCGTGAAGCAGAAAACCTGATCGTGGAAGAGTTCGAGCTTGGTGTGTTCGAGAAACTCTTCGGGCGTGTCGCCTTCGCCGAGCAGTTCGATGGTGCGGCGCAGCCAGCCGTAGGCGCGGCTTTCGCGCTCCAGCGCATCGGTGTCCGAAACGCGCCCTTCCTTGTAGAGCGTATGCGCGGCGATGCCGTTCTCCGCGACATCGTCCATTTCGTGTGTGCGAACCTGCAATTCGACGCGCTGGCGTCCTGGCCCGATCACGGTCGTGTGGATGGAGCGATAGTCGTTCTGCTTTGGCGTGGAGATGTAATCCTTGAAGCGGCCCGGAACGACCGGCCACTTCGTATGCACGACGCCGATGACGCGATAGCAATCGTCGATGGTGTCGACCACCGCCCGGAAACCGTAGATGTCGGACAATTGCTCGAACGAGACCGACTTGCGCTCCATCTTTCGCCAGATCGAGTACGGCGACTTCTCGCGCCCCTTCACCTCTGCCTTGATGCCGCGCCGTGAGAGTTCGGCCTGAAGCTCCGTTTCGATTCGCACGATGACCGCGCCGTTGGAGGCGCGAAGATCGGCGAGGCGCGCCTCGATCATCGCGTCGGCTTCCGGCATCAGCGTGCGGAAGGATAGCGTCTCCAATTCGTCGCGCAGGCTTTGCATGCCCATGCGGCCTGCCAGCGGCGCATAGATGTCGAGCGTTTCCTCCGCGATGCGCCGGCGCTTGCTCTCGGGCACGAAGTGCAGCGTGCGCATGTTATGCAGGCGATCGGCAAGCTTGACGAGCAGCACACGCACGTCCGCGGAGATCGCGAGCAGGAGCTTGCGGAAATTCTCGGCCTGTTCGGCGCGCTTGGAAACGAGATCGAGCTTCTTGATCTTGGTGAGGCCGTCGACGAGCTGGCCGATCTCGTCGCCGAAGATCTGGTCGATCTCCTCTCGGGTGGAGGCTGTGTCCTCGATCGTGTCGTGCAGGACGGCGGCGACGATGGTCGCGTCGTCGAGACGAAGCTCGGTGAGGATGGCCGCGACTTCCAGGGGATGGGTGAAATAGGGGTCGCCCGAGGCGCGCTTCTGCGCGCCGTGCGCGCGCATTGCGTAGACGTAGGCCTTGTTGAGCAGTTCCTCGTCGGCGTGCGGATTGTACCGGCGCACGCGTTCGACGAGTTCATACTGCCGCATCATCTTGAAAAGCGTCCCGGAAAAGTCGTGAACCGGCTTCCCGGACTATCGACCCTGCCCGCGCGCCGCACAAGTGCGGCGGCCACGCAGGTTGCGCATTGGTTACCGGCTTCGCCTGCGCGCCCGGCCGTCTTACTCGCCTTCGTCGTCGGTCTCAGCCGGCGGCACGAGCCCTTCGAGACCGCGCAGAAGATCCTCTTCCGTCATGCGATCGAACTGGACGTCGCCGCTCGCGTCATCTGGCGCGCCTGCGGCGGCCGTGAGAGCGGGAACGACTTCGGCCTCGGGCTCGTCGACCTCGACATGCTTCTGAAGCGAATGGATCAGGTCCTCGCGAAGGTCTTCCGGCTGCATGGTGCTGTCGGCGATCTCGCGAAGCGCCACGACCGGGTTCTTGTCGTTGTCGCGATCAATGGTGATCGGCTGCCCGGCGGAAATCAGGCGGGCGCGATGGCTCGCCAGAAGAACGAGATCGAAACGGTTCTCGACCTTATCGATGCAGTCTTCAACGGTGACGCGCGCCATTCCGGCCTCCAGGGGGCGATCTATTCGCTCGTGGCTGTGGGAGGCGCTTCCTTAAGGCATCCAGGCCATCGGCGCAACCGTTTTGGGGCCTTCCTCCGCCGCGCCGTCCGGCGCAGCCTGCCGCCGGCCGGCAGGGACAGGGCGCCTGCTGGTACGTGAAATCTTCCAACGCACAAGTAAAAATCGGGCAATACACATCCGACGAACGCGCTGTTAACCTTGTTTTGACAACTCAGGACAAGTCTAGATCAAGCCTTGGCGAAACAAGGTGAATTGCGGGATATTTCCCTTGACGGAAATCAAGCGCAGCGCGAATGTGCGGCGAGGAACAAAATGGTTTTTTGGCCGGTAACGGATTGATCTTCGCTGCTTATTTTATTTTTTCAGCGATGCTTGCTGCGTAATCGGGCCATAACCCCTGCATTAGATAGAATAGTCCTCAAAGGGCGGATGTTAAGTTATGGCTGACCCAGAGCGTATCGCGCTTTTTATCGACGGCGCAAACCTCTACGCTACCGCAAAGTCTCTCGGTTTCGACATCGACTACAAGCGGTTACTGAAAGAATTCCAGAGCCGCGGACGTCTGGTCCGCGCATTCTATTACACCGCGCTGGTCGAGGATCAGGAGTATTCCTCGATCCGGCCGCTGATCGACTGGCTCGACTACAATGGCTACGCCGTAGTGACGAAGCCGACGAAGGAGTTCGTCGACTCCACCGGCCGCCGCAAGGTGAAGGGCAACATGGACATCGAACTCGCGGTCGACGCGATGGAGATGGCCGAGCGAATCGACCACATGGTCCTCTTCTCCGGCGACGGCGACTTCCGTTGCCTCGTCGAAGCTGTGCAGCGCAAGGGCGTGCGTGTGTCCGTCGTCTCGACGATCACGACGCATCCGCCTATGGTGGCCGACGAATTGCGCCGGCAGGCGGACGAGTTCGTGGACCTGTTGACTCTTGCCCAGAAGATCGGCCGCGATCCGGCCGAGCGGCAGGAGCGGCCCCCACGCTTCCTTCAGGAGCGGCGGCCACAGAGTCCGGGACAGACGCAGCCGTCCGACGCGGAGTCATAAGGACGGTTTTGGACTTGCCGCCGGCGAAAACGATCAGGAAGCCAATGTCGGGCTCCGCAGCGAAGGTTGCGGAGCCCGATCGCGATTGCCCCCTGTGTCCGCGTCTTGCGGCCTTCCGCGACGAAGCGCGCGCGAAAGAGCCAGACTGGCACAACGCGCCCGTCCCCTCCTTCGGAGCCGCCGACGCTCCCCTGCTCATCGTCGGGCTTGCGCCCGGCCTGCGCGGCGCCAACCGGACGGGACGTCCGTTCACGGGAGATTGGGCGGGCGACCTACTCTACGCCACCCTGCTCGATTTCGGCTTCGCCACGGGCGTCTACGACGAGCGGCCGGACGACGGGCTGATGCTGGCGGGATGCCGCGTCACGAACGCGGTGCGCTGCGTGCCGCCACAGAACAAGCCGACGCCTGCCGAGATCAACACCTGCCGTCCCTTTCTTTCCCAGGCGATCGAAAGGGGACGGCCACGCGCCATCGTCGCGCTCGGACGCATCGCGCACGAGAGCGTGCTGCGCGCGCTCGGCGCCCGGCTGGTCGAATACCCGTTCGCCCACGGCGCGGAGCACGATATCGCGCATCCGGTTCGCGGCGGGCCCGTGCGGGTCTTCGACAGCTATCACTGCTCAAGGTACAACACCAACACGGGCGTTCTGACCGAGGCGATGTTTCGCAAGGTCTTCAAAAAGGTGCGAGCTTTTCTGAATTAGTTGATTCACGGATGTCCGCGGCGTCCCGGCGCGTTAGCTATTGTCAACCGTTCGCAACCGGGAGGATTCATCGATGTTTGACCGCCGCCGATTTCTCAGCTTCACCGCGGCGGGAGCCGCATCGGCCATCCTGCCGCGCGCGGCTTTCGCGCAGGAAACCGCCAAGCCGTTCTCACTGCCGGCGCTTGGTTATCCCTACGAGGCGCTCGAGCCGCATATCGACGCGCAGACGATGAACATTCATCACACGCGCCACCATCAGGCCTACGTGAACAACGCCAACACCGCCGCCGGCCGCTGGCCCGAACTTGCGAAGATGAAGATCGAAGACGTCCTGCGCGACCTCACGAAGGCGCCCGACGCAGTTCGCGCGGCGATTCGGAATAACCTCGGAGGTCATTGGAACCACACGTTTTTCTGGGACGTCATGACGCCGGGCGGCGCCAAGGCTCCGCAGGGCGACCTGAAGGCGGCCATCGACCAGTCGTTTGGAAGTTTCGACAAGCTGAAGGAGCAGATGAACCAGGCGGCCGGCGGGCGCTTCGGCTCCGGCTGGGCGTGGCTGATCGTCAACAAGGACGGCAAGCTCGAAGTCATTTCCACCGCCAATCAGGATACGCCGCTGGAACTCGGCGCCCGCGCGACCGTGCTGGGCGTCGACGTGTGGGAGCACGCCTACTACCTGAAGTACCAGAACCGCCGGCCAGACTATGTCTCGGCGTGGTGGAACACGGTCAACTGGGACAAGGCGTCCGCGAACTTTGCAAAGAGAGTCTAGGATCGCCTGCAAGCACCTGACTCGAAATCGGAAATGGCCAGGTCTTGACCACGGCCATTTCAGTCCCGCCTATCCGCGGTCGCGCAACAGGCGCGCTTTCTCGCGGCCCCAGTCGCGCTGCTTCTCGGTCTCGCGCTTGTCGTGGAGCTTCTTGCCCTTGGCGAGCGCGATTTCGAGTTTCGCCCTGCCCTTCGCATTGAAGTAGAGCTTCAGCGGCACGATGGTCATGCCCTCGCGCTCCACGCCCTGCGCGAGACGCGCGATCTCTCGCGCCTTGAGCAGAAGCCGGCGCGGACGGCGCGGCTCGTGGTTCATCCGGTTGGCCTGCAGATATTCCGGAATGTTGGCGTTGATGAGTTCGACGTCGCCCTTGCGATTGACGCCGACATAGCTCTCGGCGATCGTCGCCTTGCCCGTGCGCAGCGACTTCACTTCCGAGCCGGTCAGCGAAATGCCGGCCTCCAGCGTGTCGCCGACCTCGTACTCGTAGCGCGCGCGTCGATTGTCCGCGACAATCTTGAAGTTCGGCTTTTCCTTGGCTGCCAAGATTTATGCTCCGGGCTCTGAAGCCCTTAGAGAACGCCCGCGAAGACCATCGCCTCGCGCAGCTTCGCCTTGTTGGCGTCCGTCATCGGAACGAGCGGCAGGCGAACCTCCTCGTCCAGCATCCCGAGTTGCGACAGACCATACTTGGCGCCGGTCACGCCCGCTTCAAGGAAGGTCGCAAGGTGCAGGGGCGTCAGCCGGTCCTGGATTTCGAGGGCCTTCTTCGGGTCGCCCGCGTCCCATGCATTCTGCAGCTGCGAGCAGAGCGAGGGGGCGATGTTCGAGACGACCGAGATGCAGCCGTGCGCGCCGGCGGCGAACGTCGACAGCGCGGTGACGTCGTCGCCTGAAAGCTGGATGAAGTCAGGGCCCATCGCGGCGCGTTGCATCGAGATGCGCCCGACGTTGCCGGTCGCATCCTTCACGCCAGCGATGTTCTTGAGCTCGAACAGCCGCTTCATCGTGTCGACCGAGATGTCGATCACCGAGCGCGGGGGGATATTGTACATGATGATCGGAATGCCGATCGCGTCGTTGATCGCCTTGAAATGGCGATAGAGGCCTTCCTGGTTGGGCTTGTTGTAGTATGGCGCGACGATCAGCACGGCGTCGGCGCCGGCCTTCTCCGCATGGCGGGCGAGTTCGACGGCTTCATGCGTATTGTTGGAGCCCGCGCCGGCAATCACGGGGACGCGCCCCTTCGCCTCGGCGATGCACATCTCGACAACACGGCGATGCTCGTCATGCGAGAGCGTCGGGGATTCGCCTGTCGTGCCAACCGGCACCAGACCCTGGATCCCCTGCTCGACTTGCCAGTTAACGAGCTTGCGGAAGGCCGCCTCATCGACGGCGCCATCGCGGAACGGCGTCACCAGCGCCGTCATCCAGCCCTTCAATTGCCTGCCCGCCGTCATCTCTAATATCCTCTGGAACCTGATCTTTCCGGCCGCGACCCAAATCTGCCGCGACCGTCTGTCCGCCGCAGGCGCCCCATGCTCGCCGCATTTTGGGGTTCACCTGTGGCGGCAAGTGATAGCCGCTGGCGTCGAACGTGGAAAGAGGCCAGCCATCTGGACAATCGCTACCGCCGCAGGGGGCGCGGCGGACACGAGACCGGCGCGGCCGCGTCCGTGGTTAGCGAAGCGTAAACCCTGAGCGCGCAGGCTGGCGCTCGACAAACCACAAGAGGGCCCCGCCGTGCGCCGTTTCGGTCCTAAAACCTTTTTCGGCATCAGCGTTCTGGCTATGGCCGCCGCCGCGCCTATGCTTGGCTATGGGCCGGAACGCCTTGGCCTGCATGTCCCCGGCCTTGCGGACAAGCCTTCCGCGAAGCCGGAACCCATAGCGGCGCCGGTCTCCGAGCCCGCCCCCCTCGCGGTTGCGGCGGAAAAGTCCTTGGCCCAGGCTGACGCGCCTGCGCAGGCGCAGGCCCCGGCCGAAGCCATTGCCCCTCCCGAGGCCCCTCCCGAGGCGAAGCCGGCTGTCGTTGCTGCGCTGACGCCCCTGCCCGGTCCCGCGAGCGCGGTGGACGCCATCGCGACCGCCACGGCGCCCGCCGGTCCACCGGCGGCGACGGACGCGCCCGCAGCCACCGCCTACGCGCCCGCCGCGGCGCCGGAAGCTTCGCCGAGCCGCCCCGCCATTGCAGACGCCATCGCGCCGCCCCTGCCCGAACGCGCCGACGCCGCGGCGCTGCGCGCGGCCATCGCGGCCTATCGTGCGGGCGATCTCGACAAGGGCGACGAAGCAGCGCGCGACGCGCTCGACGATCTCGGCCGCACGACGCTTGAGTGGGCCGCGTTGCGCCTGCAGGCGAAGGCCGCGGGATATACGCGCCTCGCTGCGTTCATCGACAGGAATCCGGACTGGCCGACGAGCGGCTTTCTGCAGGCGCGGCTCGAAGACGCGCTTTACGTCTCGAAGGCTTCGGCGCCTGTAATCCGCGAGCGATTCGCGAATAAGGCGCCAACCACGACCTCCGGCCGGATCGCGCTGGCCCGCGCTCACCTTGCCGCAGGCAAGACGAAGGACGCCGCGGCGCTCGTGAAGCAGGCCTGGCGCGAGGACGATTTCGGCTCGTGGACAGAAGGCGCCATCCGAAAGGAATTCGGCGAAATACTGAACGACGCCGACCACAAGGCGCGTTCGGCGCGGCTCTTCTACAAGGGTCAGCACGCCGCATCGATGCGCGCCGCGGAACTCGTGAACAAGGATTATGTCGCGCTCGCCAGGGCGCGCACCGCCGTTCACCGAGAAGCAAAGGCCGACAAGCTGATGGGCGCCGTGCCGCCCGCGCTGCGCGAAGACCCGACCTACATGTTCGCGCGCATACAGATTCTCCGACGCGCCAACAAGCATGCGGAAGCCGCCGAATTGCTCGGCAAGCTGAAGGATTCGAAAGATCTCGTCGAGCCGGGAGCCTGGTGGGCCGAACGGCGCATGATCGCGCGCCGCCTGCTTGACGCTGGGGAACCGAAGCTCGCCTACAAGGTGGCGGCCGATCACCCCGCGATCGCGGGCGAAGACCTGATCGACGCAGAATTTCACGCTGGCTGGATTTCCCTGCGCTTCGTTGGCGACGCCGAGACGGCCTCGCGCCATTTCGCGGCCGCGGCGGGGGTCGCGCGCACGCCCATTTCGCAGGCCCGCACGCTCTACTGGCAGGGCCGCGCCGCGGAAGCGCGCGAATTGACGGACGAGGCGAACGCGTTCTACCGGCAGGCCGCCGAACATTCGAGCGCCTATTACGGCCAACTCGCGCGCGCGCGCCTGGGGCTGGAGGAACAGCCGGTGCGCAGGGCGCGGGACATGGCGCAAGGCGACCAGCGCCTCCCGGCGATCCGCGCCATCGAAGTTTTCGAGGCCATCGGCGAGAAGGAGCTCGCGTTCCGCCTCACGATCGATCTTGCGCGCACGCTGGAGGACGAGACGCAGATTGCGGCGCTCGGGCAGATCCTCGTCCGTGCGAAGGATGCGCGCGCGACGCTGATCGTGGGCAAGCTGGCCTCGCAGCGCGGCGTCGCGCTCGACGACGTCGCCTTCCCCACGTTTGGGGTGCCGGACTTCGAGGAGCTGGCGCGGGCGGCGGAGCGGCCGGTCGTGTTCGCGATCGCGCGGCAGGAAAGCGCGTTCCAGCCGGACGCCGTTTCGCACGCAGGCGCGAAGGGCCTGATGCAGATGCTGACGTCGACCGCCCGGGTGACGGCCAAGCGCGCGGGCGTGCCGTTCGACGAGCGGCGCCTGCTCACCGATCCCGCATTCAACGCGCAACTCGGTTCCGCCCATCTCTCCGAACTGATGGACGACCACGGCAATTCGTTGATCCTCACCTTTGCGGCCTACAACGCGGGCGGCCCGCGCGTGCGCCAGTGGATCGCCGCCTATGGCGATCCCCGCAAGGCGGACGTCGATCCCATCGACTGGGTGGAACGCATTCCGTTCACCGAAACGCGGAACTACGTGCAGCGCGTGGCGGAAAATCTCGCGATGTATCGGGCGCGGTTCGGCGCGCCTGACGCGCCTGCCCTTGCCGCACGCGACCTGCGCGCGCGCGAAGCGCGGCTCGTCAACAAGGCGAACTGAGGCTTCCACGCCGGTCCCGCGCTTGGGCCGACCCGATCCGGGGATTGACCCGCGCGGCCAAACGCCCCGATTGTCGCCCGGGCGCAGGGTTGGCCGGGTGACGCCCGGCCGGGCGCCGTCAGGCGCGGAGACTTCGATGCATGAAGACGAACTGCGGGTCGAAAGCCGCTTCATATCGGCGCCCGACGGGCTGAAGCTGCACGCGCGTGATTATGGCTCGGCGCTGGCCCCGGGAATTCCCGTGCTGTGCCTGCCCGGCCTGGCCCGCACCGCGGCAGACTTCGACATGATAGCGCGCGCGCTGGCGAGCGGCGTCGCGGGCCAGCCGCGCCGGGTGGCGGCGCTGGACTATCGCGGACGCGGCCTGTCCGCACGCGACCCGGACTGGAAGAACTACGACCTGCGCGTGGAGAACGCCGACATTCTCGCCTGCATGGATGCGCTCGGCATCGAGGAAGCGATCTTCCTTGGCACGTCGCGCGGCGGCCTGCATACGATGATGACGACGGCCACTCGCCCCGGCGCCATCCGCGCGGCGATCCTCAACGACATCGGCCCCGTGATCGAAGCGCAGGGCCTCGCCCGCATTCGCGGCTATGTGGGAAAGCTGCCCGCGCCGCATTCGTGGGAGGACGCCGTCGACCTCGTGAAGCGCGTCATGGGCGCACAATTTCCCTCGCTCGGCGAAGACGAGTGGCTAGCCTACGCGCGGCTCACCTTCGAGGAGCAGGACGGCAAGTTCGCGCCCCAATACGACGCCCGGCTCATGAAGACGCTCGAGGCGGCGGATCTCGAATCGCCGCTGCCCACCGCATGGCCGCAGTTCGAAGGGCTGGCGAACGTCCCCACGCTTTCGTTGCGCGGCGAACACTCCGATCTGCTGACGGAGGCGACGGTCGCCGAAATGGGCCGGCGGCATCCGCGATTCCAGGCGCACACGGTTCCTGGCCAGGGGCACGCGCCCCTGTTGCTCGACGCGCCGACCATGGCTGTGATCGCCGATTTCATCGCCGCGATCGACCCGAGCGAAGGCTGAGGAAGCCGCAACCGCCGGGGCGAAGCCGCCGCGGGCCATGGCCCGGACGGGCCGCGCTTGCCTTCCGGGCGGCGCTCGGGCATATGGGCGCCATGCCGGGCGGGCCGATGGCCCGCGCCGGCGCGCCGGAGACGTGGCCGAGAGGCTGAAGGCGGCGGTTTGCTAAACCGTTATAGGGTTGTAAAGCCCTATCGAGGGTTCGAATCCCTCCGTCTCCGCCAGTGTGCTTACTTCTTAGAATAATTTAAGCGGTGTTCTGATTGTTCTGATCCCCGGAAACTCCAGCCTCCGGCGGTCCAAAGGACGGGCTCGGTGCAAATCAACTCAGGACTCTCCGGAAAATCGGAGCAGGCTTGGGTCTCAGGTCAATATCATGGTCGGCATGCCCTGTCCCACCCCAGCAGTTGCACTTTACTTGAATATTGGATACCCGAATTCCTAATCATGATATTTTTTATCTCTTCTGCAATGGCGCTCTTTTTCTGGACTGCGTAAATATCATATCGCTGGCAATCTATAACTACTGCAGCAGTAGGATCAAATAGCCCAAGCTCTTCCTTTATAGCTACCCTGAGACCAATATTACGGCTATGGAAAGGGACCAAATAAACATAGAAACTGCCATCTTTAATTGCACTCACTATCGCGCCACATTGGTTGCTCCAACTCCTGCTCGTACCAGCTGATATTGTGTCTTGCCTCAACAGCTGTAAATCACAATGCGCTACAACGAGATCATAATCGCTACGCGTGACATCTTCAGTCGCAATAAGGGAGTGAGCAAATCGTGGGGTGTTGAGGCCCCAGCTGTCGTCCACTACCCAGTTACTGTAATATGCAAGACGTCCTGCTTCAGTTATGAGCATTCTTCCTCTCACTGCCGAGAGATCTTTGGATAATTGATAAACGACTTCATATCTTGAACTCAAAAGATTACTTAAGGTGCCAACAGCAGTGTTAATAGATGGGTAGACAGATAAGGCTACCAAAATGGCAGCGTATCGCGCCTCGCAGAAAACAAGTACAAGATACAGGCCGCCAAAAAATAATGGAGCCATGAAGCGATTACCGATATTCTGCTCCAACCGCATTGTGGCGTAGAAAATAACTGGTATGCCGAAAAACATTATAAACCTTTTCAAAAGGCGAGCATCTCGATTGAGCGAAATCCCAATGAGCAATGGGACAAACACGACAAGAACAGAATGTAGAGAGTCTCGGTAGAAGATCAGAAAATCTCTTTCACCAGTCGCCTTTACAAGAAAGGGAAGCGGAAGCCATTCTCCAAAATACCAGACTCGCCACACGAAGTAAGAGATTCCCGGAACAACAAGATGAATTATCATCTGCATCACTTCAGACGAAAAGTACTCATCTTTTTTGGCATCTATTAGACGCAATAGAACCAAACCGCTTCCCCATACGACACCATCTGGTCGTATGAGGCAAAGGAGCAATATTGATAGATAGAACCATTGGCTTCGGCTCAAGTATGCATAAATGCATAGAACAAAAGCGGCACTGAAGGTCAATGTGCTGAAGCCTAAAAGCGATGAATAAAGGAAAGGCGTGAATAACATAGCGACGAACAAAACGAGTCTCTGTTCGGTACCGCGAAGCAAATACAGTAAAAAGCATGCTGCTAAAAAGTTAAAAGCGATCGC
>JBKBNT010000007.1:0-340897 GCA_046295155.1 Beijerinckiaceae bacterium | reverse complement strand
CCGCCCCCGCCGCCCATCGCGACCGGCGTCCGCCCCGGTCTGGCCACGCCTCCGGCCCCGCCGCCGCGTCCTGGCGTCACGCCGCCGCCTGTCCCTGCGCCCGCAGCCCCGTCAAGGCCCGCCCAGTTGCGCCCGGTTCCCCCGCCGCCGAAGCCGGCGTCAGCAGCTCCGGAGCCCCCCCGCCCCGCGCCGGCGCCCCAGGCGGCGCCGGCGAGCGCCGGGTCCGCAAAGCCCGAGGGCGGCGACCCGCTGGACGCGCTCGAGGAGGAAATGAAGAAGCTTCTCGGGCGAGCGCCCTGACGCCGATCAACGGCCACAAAATGCAGAAGGCCCGCTCACTGGCGGGCCTTCTTTGACTCTGTGCGTGTCGAACGGCCGATCAGTCGTCCCGATAGACCTTCTCGCGGCGCTCGTGCCGCTCCTGCGCCTCCACCGAAAGCGTTGCGATGGGACGCGCGTCGAGACGTTTCAGCGAAATCGGCTCGCCCGTCTCCTCGCAGTATCCGTAAACCCCTTCGTCGATACGCTGCAGCGCAGAATCAATCTTGGCGATGAGCTTCCGCTGCCGGTCCCGCGCCCTCAGTTCGATGGCCCGGTCCGTTTCCGAGGAGGCCCGGTCCGCGAGGTCGGGGTGATTTTCGCTTTCAGTCTGGAGAGCCGCGAGTGTTTCGCGACTTTCACGGAGGATTTCCTCCTTCCACGCCAGCAGCTTTCTGCGGAAATAATCGCGCTGGCGTTCGTTCATGAACTCTTCGTCTTCCGACGGCCTGTAGTCGCTGTCGATAGAGGACGTCATGGTCATTGTCAGGCCTGCTCCCCGCTTTTGCGGGCCTTATAGCGGCTTCCGCAAGTCCCGACAACGGGCCCGGCGAAGCTGCGCACAGCATTGCCTTTACAGAGTGCAAATGACGGAAAAATGACGCCTTTTCGGGCGGATTGCCCAGCAGGAACAGCTGCGGCAACGACAATCGGGAACGATCCCCGGCGACCCCGCGTTGCCGATTCGGCGTCAAGCCGAGCTTGTTCATGGTCCAGTTACGTCAGAGTGTCTCCATGGCCGCGTCTGTCCGCTCGTTCTGGAAGGGCCATCTCCGGCTGTCCCTCGTCACGATCCCCGTCCGCCTGGTGACCGCCACGCGTTCGGACACCGCGATCTCGTTTCACCAGGTCGACCGGAAAACGAAGCAACGGGTCCGCTATCAGAAAGTCGTCCCGGGCGTCGGGGAAATCGACAAGGAGGACATCGTGCGCGGCTACGAGGTGGAGCCTGGCAATTATGTTCTTCTCGAAGACGAAGAGCTTGACGCGCTGAAGCTCGAAACGCGCCACACCATCGAACTCACGCAGTTCATCGACGCGTGCGAGATAGATCCGCTCTATTTCGATCGTCCCTATTATGTGCTGCCCGACGGCGAGATTGCCGAGGAAGGCTTTCGCGTGATCCGGCAAGCCCTGCTTGAAGAGGGCAAGGCCGGACTTGGCCAATTGACGCTGCGCGGCAAGGAAAGCCTCGTGGCGCTCAAACCGAGCGGCCCCGGCATGTTGCTGGAGACGATGCGCTACGCTGAAGAAATCAAGGAAGCGGAAGAGGTTTTCGCGGAAATCGGCAAGGGTTCGTTGCCCGCCGATCTCGTGAAGATGGCCAAGACGCTCATCGACAGCCGCACGGAGAAGTTCGACCCGGCGAAATTCCAGAACCACTACGCGAAGGCGTTGCGTGAACTTGTCGAGGAGAAGGTGCGCACCGGCAAATCCGTCGCCGTCGCTGACGATCGCGCGGACCGCGAGCCGAAGGTCATCGACTTCATGGAGGCGCTCAAGCGATCGCTCAAGGGCGGCGGCGCGGCCTCCGCCCGGGCGACCGAACGGCGCAAGCCGGCGCGCAAGGCGGCAACGAAGACGCCGCAGGCGAGCAAAAGCAGTGCTAAAAAGGCGGCCGGGAAGCCCGCGCGGAAAAAGGCGTCGGGCCGCTGACCGGGTGAGCCATGGCGCGAACCGCTCAACGAATGGCCGACGGCGACAAGCTCAGCGAATATCGCCGCAAGCGCGACTTTTCGAGAACAGCCGAGCCGTCGGGAGCGCAAAGGGCTGCAAAGGGCGACCGCTTCGTTGTCCAGCGTCACTGGGCGCGGCGCGAGCACTATGATTTCCGGCTCGAGATCGACGGCGTCCTGAAAAGCTGGGCGGTGACCAAGGGGCCATCGGCGCGGCCGGCCACGAAGCGCCTCGCCGTGCGCACGGAGGATCACCCGCTCGACTACGCAGGTTTCGAAGGCAATATCCCGCAGGGCGAATACGGCGGCGGCACAGTGCAACTCTGGGATCGCGGCACGTTTGAATCGCTGTCACCCGATCCCTCCGCCGCGATCGACAAGGGCATGCTGAAATTTCGCCTTCATGGCGCGCGGATGAAGGGCGAATGGGCGCTCGTGCGCATGAAGCCGCGCAATGGCGAAACAAGAGAAAACTGGTTGCTTGTGAAGGACCGCGACGCGTTCGCGGAAGACGACGACACGCTCGCCACACGCTATCCCGCCAGCGTCGCCACTGGCCTCACCCGCGCCGAAATCGCGGCAGGCAAGAAGCCGAGGAAAAAATCCGCCGCAGCCGATCCCGATCCACCGCCATCCAGGACGGAGAAGAGCCGCGACGCCGCGGCGCGCTTCATCGCGCCGCAACTTTGCGAGATCAGGAAAACGCCGCCCGCCGGCGACGACTGGCTGCATGAGATGAAATACGACGGCTATCGCCTGCAACTCGTCGTCAGCGAAGGCCGAGCGCGATTGTTCACGCGTGAAGGGCATGACTGGACCGCGCGTTTCGACGGCCTCCGCAAGGCGGGCGAGGCTCTTCCCGTGACCAGCGCGGTGATCGACGGCGAGGCGGTGGTCTTCGCCGGCAACGGCCTCTCGGATTTTCCCGCGCTGGTGGAATCGCTGAAGCGGGGTCACGGCGGCGTCGCGCTCGCGGCCTTCGATCTTCTGCATCTCAATGGAGATGACCTGCGCACGCTGCCGCTGATCGAACGCAAGAAGCGCCTGAAGAAACTCATCGGCAAACGCAAGGGACCCATCGTCTACGCAGAACACGTCGTCGGACATGGCGCCGATTTCTTCAGGCGCGCGATCGAGGGCGGCGCGGAAGGCATCGTCTCAAAGCGATGCGATGCGCCCTATCGCTCAGGCCGATTCGCGGACTGGGTGAAGGTGAAGGATCGCCGCCGCGATGACGTGACCGTCATCGGCTGGACGCCTTCCGAGCGAGGGCGCTCGTTCGCTTCCCTCGTCGTCGCGCGGGAGATCAAGGGCAAGTTGCGCTACGCCGGCCGCGTGGGAACGGGCTTCGACGCGGCGACGCAGCGCGACCTCCTGAAACGGCTGGAGCCGCTTGCGCGCGTGAAGGCGCCGGAGAACGTCGCCAACTTGGCGGCGGCGCCCAGGCGCGTGAAATGGGTGGAGCCCGGGCTGATCGTCGAAGTCGCGATGGCCGGCTGGACGGGCGACGGACAGGTGCGGCAGGGCGCCTTCCTCGGCGTGCGCGAGGACCGCAGCGACGAGTTCGAACAGGCGAAGCGGAACGCGGCGCAGGCGCCCGCCGCGCGCAACAGGGCGCAGAAGGCCGACCTGTCGCGCCTCACGCACCCCGAGCGCGTGATGTTTCCGCAGGCCAACGTCACCAAACGGGACATCGCAAATTATCTGGTGAAGATCGCTCCGCGCATCATGCCGCATCTGGAGCGCCGGCCGGTCAGTTTCGTCCGCGCGCCGGAAGGGCTGGCAGGCGAGCGCTTCTTCCAGCGTCATCCTCTGAAAGGCATGTCGCGCGGCCTCGCGCCCGTGCGCGACGGACGCAACAGGCGGGACTATTTGCAAATCGAATCCGTGGAAGGGCTCGTCACCTGCGCGCAGTTCGGCGTTCTTGAAATCCACGGCTGGGGCGCCAGGTCGGACGACATCGAGAAACCCGACCGCATCGTCTTCGATCTCGACCCGGACGAAGACCTGCCCTTCGCGCAAGTGAAGAAAGCGGCCATACAGGTGAAAGACTTCCTGGCGGCAGCGGGTCTCAAGTCTTTCGTGATGGCCTCCGGCGGCAAGGGCCTGCATGTCGTCGCTCCGCTCGACGCGCGCGAGGAATGGCCCGTGGTGGAGGCCTTCTGCGAGGCGTTCGCCAAGCGCATCGCGCAGGATGATCCGCAACGCTGGGTCGCGGTGATGACGAAGGCGCGCCGCAAGGGAAAGATCTTCCTCGACTATTTGCGCAACAAGCGCACCGCCACCGCCATCCAGCCCTATTCGCTGCGCGCCAAGCCGGAAGCCTCCATCGCCATGCCGCTCACCTGGGCGCAGTTGCCGAAGGTGAAAAGCGCCAACCAGTTTCGCATGAAGCACGCGCTGGCGCTGAAGGCCGATCCCTGGAAGGGCTTCTTCGCCTGCAAACAGCGCATTTCCAGTAAGACGCTGGAACTGGTGACCGGCAAGGGGGCCCGTTGAGCCACCTTAACAAGCGCCAGCGCCCGCGCTATTAGAAACGCCTCTGCTTCAGGCTGTTTTCAGGGGAAACAATGCCGATCTACTCCTACGCCTGCCGCGACTGCGGCGAAGAATTCCAGACGCTGGTGCGCTCGGGCGAAACGCCCGCCTGCCCATCCTGCGAAAGCGAGAAGCTCGACCAGCAACTGTCCCTCATCGCCTCGCCCAACAAGGGCGGCCAAGCGGATTCTGGCCCCGCCTGCCAGCCCGGCGGCTGCCCCGCGTGCCCCGGCATGATGATGAATTGAGGGACGTTTATTCCCGCTCCCCCGCGCGGGAGAGGGTGGCTGGAGGAGCCAGCCGGGCGGGTGCGTTCAAACTGCTCGAAATCAAACAAAAAACCCGGCCTCGCGGCCGGGTTTTCTTCATTTCGGCGGAGACGCGGCTTACGCCATCGCCTTCTTGAGGTTCTCGTCGATCTTGTCGAGGAAGCCGGTCGTCGTCAGCCACGGCTGGTCGGCGCCGACGAGGATCGCCAGGTCCTTCGTCATAAAGCCGGCTTCCACCGTGTCGACGCACACCTTCTCGAGCGTCAGCGCGAAGTTGCGCAGCTCTTCGTTGTTGTCGAGCTTTGCGCGATGCAGCAGGCCGCGCGTCCACGCGAAGATCGAGGCCATCGAGTTCGTCGAGGTCTCCTTGCCCTGCTGGTGCTGGCGGTAGTGGCGCGTCACGGTGCCGTGCGCGGCCTCCGCTTCCACCGTCATGCCGTCCGGCGTCATCAGCACCGAGGTCATGAGGCCGAGCGAGCCATACCCTTGAGCCATCGTGTCGGACTGCACGTCGCCGTCGTAGTTCTTGCAGGCCCACACGTAGCCGCCGGACCACTTGAGCGCGGCAGCGACCATGTCGTCGATGAGGCGGTGCTCGTAGGTGAGGCCGAGCGCCTTGAACTTGTCGGCGAACTCGTTGTCGAACACTTCCTGGAAGAGATCCTTGAAGCGGCCGTCATAGGCCTTGAGGATCGTGTTCTTCGTGGAGAGATAGACCGGGAACTTGCGGTTCAGGCCGTAGTTGAACGACGCGCGCGCGAAATCGCGGATCGAGCTGTCGAGGTTGTACATCGACATGGCGACGCCCGACTCGGGGAACTTGAAGACTTCCTTCTCGATCACCGTGCCGTCTTCGCCTTCGAACTTGATCGTCAGGCGGCCCTTGCCGGGCACCTTGAAGTCGGTCGCGCGATACTGGTCGCCATAGGCGTGGCGGCCGACGACCACAGGCTGCGTCCAGCCGGGCACGAGGCGCGGCACGTTCTTGCAGATGATGGGCTCGCGGAAGATCGTGCCGCCAAGGATGTTGCGGATCGTCCCGTTCGGCGACTTCCACATTTCCTTCAGGCCGAACTCCTTCACGCGCGCTTCGTCGGGCGTGATCGTCGCGCATTTCACGGCCACGCCGTACTTCTTGTTGGCCTCGGCCGCGTCGATCGTGATCTGGTCGTTCGTCTCGTCGCGCTTCTGCACCGAGAGGTCGTAGTACTTGAGGTCGATGTCGAGATACGGATGGATCAGCTTGTCCTTGATGAACTGCCAGATGATGCGCGTCATCTCGTCCCCGTCCATTTCTACGACGGGGTTTGCAACCTTGATCTTGCTCATGACGAAACTGTCCTCCGCGGGCGAGGCGAACGGAGCGGCGGCGAAAGTGCGGCGCCCCCATCCGCCGAATACGGGGCCGTCCTAGCATGGGGGCTTGCGGCGGCAAAGGCGCCTTTCGGCCTAAACGGCGGCTGCGTCGAAACCGCTTTTCCTTTGACTCTGCGCGGGAAACCGCTTACGCAGCCCTCACCGCGCCGCGGTTCCGGCGCTCCGGTCGCGTAAATCCGCCCATCTTCATCATTGATTTGGGCGGCACGCCGTTGAGCGTCGCTTCTTCAGGGGAAACGCATTCGCCGTTCCCCGCAACCTTCCCGACAGCCCGTACGCGGGGCCCGTCCCCAAAAATCAGCCGCCATTGTCGCGTTCGCGACCGGGACGGCGCATGGAAAGATTCGCATCGTGACTTCATTTTCGGATCTCGGTCTCGCCGAGAGCCTCCTGCGGGCGCTTCGCACGCAGAACTATACAATTCCCACTCCCATTCAGGCGCAGGCGATCCCGATCCTGATGCAGGGCGCAGACCTGCTCGGCATTGCGCAGACGGGCACCGGCAAGACCGCCGCCTTCGCGCTGCCGCTGCTGCACCGCCTGCAAGAAAACCGCGTCTTCGCCGCGCCGCGCTGCGCGCAGGTTCTCGTGCTCGCGCCGACGCGCGAACTCGCGGTGCAGATTGCAGAGAGCTTCAGGAATTACGGCAAGTACATCGGCGCAAGCGTCGCCTGCATCGTCGGCGGCGTGTCCTTCGGTCCGCAGATCAAGGCGATGTCGCGCGGCGTCGACGTGCTCGTCGCCACGCCCGGCCGCCTGCTCGACCACATGCAGAGCGGGCACGTGAAGCTCGACCAGACGCATTACGTCGTTCTCGACGAGGCCGACCACATGCTGGATCTCGGCTTCGTGCTGCCCGTGCGCAAGATCATGTCGAAGCTGCCGCGCACGCGCCAGACGCTTCTGTTCTCCGCAACGATGCCGAAGGAAATCGCCGCGCTTGCTGACGAATTCCTGCACAAGCCGCAGCGCGTCTCGGTCACGCCGGTCGCGACAACGGCCGAGCGCGTCGGGCAACAGGTCATCATGGTCGACGCCGGCGCCAAGGGCTCGATCCTTGCCGACATGCTCAAGGACCCCGAGTTCGCGCGCACGATCGTCTTCACGCGCACCAAGCGCGGTGCGGATCGCGTGTCGAAGTCGCTCGACCAGGCTGGCATCCCGTCAGCCGCGATCCACGGCAACAAGAGCCAGAACCAGCGGCAGGCCGCGCTCGACTCGTTCAAGAGCGGACGCACGCGCGTGCTCGTGGCGACGGACATCGCGGCGCGCGGCATCGACGTGTCGGGCGTCAGCCATGTGGTGAATTTCGAACTGCCCGACGTGCCGGAAAGCTACGTACACCGCATCGGCCGCACGGCGCGCGCAGGCAAGGAAGGCCAGGCGATCTCGCTCGTCGAGAACGCCGAGCGCCATCTGCTGCGCCAGATCGAACGCCTGACCCGTCAGGAAATTCCGACGGAGGATAAACGCAGCGACGCCGAGCGCGACAAGGTTGGCCCGCCCCCAGGCGCCAAGCGCCAGCAGCGCGGCGGTCGGCCGCACGCCGGCAAGCCCGGCGGCCATGGCCACAAGAACGGCCACGGCGCGCGCCCACAGGGCGAACCGCGCCGCCACGAAGGTTCAGGCGCGTCGAGGTCCGTTCACGCGGCCCGTCCTGCCGATGCGCAGGCGCAAAAGCGCCGCCGCTTTCGCGGTCCGCGTCCGCAACATGCGGGCGCAGGCGCCTGATTGAAGCCTTCCCCGCGTATGGAAGTCGGGTTCACCCGGCTTCCATCACTCCTGGACGACGAAGTCGAGCGTTACTTTGTGAACCGGGAAGCGGAGAACACTCATCCTTTCTTGATCGTCAGCGCCATGCCCGTCGATGTTGAGAGGAACACCGTATCGAGCGCGGGGTCCGTCGTGATCGCGCGCACGAAGGCAGGATCGGGCGAGGGCCGGATCATGTTGTCGGCAATGATGAGCCCGCCCGCACGCAGCAGCGGCAGCAAGGCCTTCAGGTAAAGAAGGTAGCCCTCCTTGTCGGCGTCGATGAACACGAGATCGACCGGCCCCTGCTGCTTCCTCACTTCGATGTGCGCGTCGCCGACTACGACGTCGATGCGGTCATCAAGTCGAGCGCGCTTGAAATTCGCGCGCGCCGTCGCCGCGCGCTCCCTGTCGATTTCATAAGTCGTGAGCCGCCCGCCAGTCGCCTTCAGCCCGAGCGCCATCCAGAGCGCCGAATAGCCTGTCGACGTGCCAAGTTCGACCACGTTTCTTGCGCCGATGGATTCCACGTGGATGCGCAAAAGCCGCCCGTCATCCCGGTCGATGTTGAGATAGCGCTGGTTGCGGTCGATGTCGTCCAGAACGTTGAGGACGTTGTTCTCGAAGGCGTCGCGCGCCAGCGGCGGGGAGGTGGCCGGCGGCGGCCGGCCGCTGCGTTGCGCGAGCGCGGAGCCCGGCGCGAAGGCCGCGGCCGCGACCGCGGACGTCATGAGATTTCTGCGGGTGCCCTTCATGGGATCTCCCTGTGTCCGAGCGCCGGAGCTTGCCGCCGCACACACGCCCGTACAAATGAAATTCCCGTAATGTAACGTCGCGCCTCGGCCTCCGTGAGTTCGTCACGGAAAGGTGGTATCAGTTCGTCATGCGCAAGCTGCTTCTCATGCGCCACGCGAAGGCTGTTCGCGAGCCCGGCCTCACGGACCGCGCCCGGCGGCTGAACGAACGCGGCCGGGAGGACGCTGTCCGCGTCGCACGGTTTCTGCAGCGGCATGGCCTGACGCCGGATCACGCCATCGCTTCGGACTCGCGTCGCACGCGCGAGACGCTGGAGCTTGCGGCGGCCGCCTTCGACCCGGCGCCTGCGATTCAACTCGACGCGAGCCTCTACCTCGCCGAGCCCGCCGCAATCCTGAAAGCGATCCATGCCGTTCCCGCGGCCACGCGCACGCTGCTGGTGGTCGGGCACAATCCCGGAATCGCCGATCTTGCGCTTGCGCTTACGGAGCGCGGCGACGGCGCCGACGTCCGGCGTCTTGCCGCCTCCTTCCCCACCGCCGCCATCGCCGTGATCGATTTGGATTGCGCGTGGCCGGCCGTGGCGGAACCGGGCGGCCGGCTTGAACGATTCATCCTCGCAAAGCCGCTGCGCGAAGCTGCGGGCGCCGGGGAGCGGGACCAATGATCGCGGAAGCCGTGACCATTGCCGTCAGCCTCGGCGCGACGGCGCTTTTCACCGATGTCGTCTATAGGCCTGCCGAGCGCGCGGTCAGCAACTGGCGCATCCAGGCTGCGACGCACATCGACGCGCCGCCGCAGGCGATCCTGCGCTTCGTCAGCTTCAGCGAACCGGCGAACCTGCCGCGCTGTGTGCGGCTCAACAATTACTGGTGCATCAAGAGCGCGCGCTGGAACGGCGAAATTGCGACCGACAATGACGGCCACGTTGCGTTCTCCTCCGCACGCGAAGGCGCGCTCGTCGCAGCGCAACTGCTGCGGCGCTATTATGTGGATTATGGCCGCAAGAGCGCGATGGCCATCGTCTCGCGCTGGGCGCCGGCCGAATGCCTGGCCGTGGGTTCGGGCGTGCGCACGGCCGGCGTCGGCAACAGCGCGCGCCGCGGCGCCGACGGGCTCACCACGCGCGGCATCCAGAATACGGCGCGCGCCCGCTGGCTTGCCGCTCAGCGCGGACGAGTCGCGGGCGGAAGGGTCGCCGCGCGCAAGCCGGCTGCGCGGCCGAGCCGCGTCGCCATGAAGCCGTTGCCGATGATGCGCGCGCCGGAGATCGCCGTTGGCATGGGCGAGCGCGGGCCGCAGCCCAAGGCCGTCCGCGTGACGCCGGTCCGGCTCGCCTCGCTGGGCGTGCCGGACGCGCCGCGCGCCGCCCAACCCGCCGCGCCCAGAATCGCCTGCGCGCGCGAAGGCGTGCGTATCCGCAATTACGCATCAGCCCTCGCCAAGGGCCTCGCGGACGGGCCGCTCGACGATTTGAAGCTTTTCGACGACATGGGCCTGCCTACTCCGGCGCTGCGCCGCGCCATGGCCAACATGGCGGCCGTCGAGATCGGACCCATGAGGGCGTCCGCGTCGCTGATCGAGCTTGCGGTGGAAGCACAGACCGCGCAGCTTCGAGAGAAGCTGGAGAAGGAGCCGCAGGCCGATCTGCCGGCCTCTCCCCCGCCTTCCGGCGTCGCGCCCGCAGTCACGCCCCCCGCGCCGTGAGGCGGCGGCTTGGGTTCGCGGCAAATCATTCATATCTTCTCACGAACCGGCTTGCGAAGGTGAGCCGGTCGATTTGCCTTGAGGCTTGGAAAGGCGCCGTTTCTTGAACCTGATCTCCGACCTGTTTCACGAGACTGGCAGCGCGGTGCGAAGCCTCGGCGAATTCATTGTGGGGGGAAACCTGCGCCTGGGCGTCACCGGCCTGTCGCGCTCGGGCAAGACGGTTTTCATCACCGCGCTGGTGCATCATCTCACGCGGCTCGCCGCGCGCTCCGCCTCCGAGCCGCGCCGGTCTTTCCCCGTCTTCCGCGCCCACGCCGACGGCCGCCTGCTGCGCGCACGGCTCGAGCCCCAGCCCGACGACCAGATCCCACGTTTCGCGCTAGAGGAGCACATCGCGGCGCTGACCGGCGGCGAGAAAGGGCCCGACGCCCGGCGCTGGCCGGAATCGACGCGCCGCATCTCGGAGTTGCGCGTCACCATCGAGTTCGAACGCAAGGAAGGCTGGCGCAAGGGTCCATCGAGCCTCACGCTCGACATCGTGGATTATCCCGGCGAATGGCTGCTCGACCTGCCGCTGCTCGCCAAGGACTACGGCCAGTGGTCGCGCGAGACGCTGGCGGCGGCCAGCTCGAAGGCGCGCGCGCAGCTATCGGCGCCCTGGCGCGGCTTTCTCGCGAGCCTCGACCCGAACGGGCCGGAGGACGAGGACAAGGCGCGCAAGGCAGCCGACCTTTTCACGGACTATCTGCGCGCTTGCCGCGAGGACCGCTACGCGCTCTCCACCCTGCCGCCCGGGCGCTTCCTGATGCCCGGCGACATGGAGGGATCGCCTGCGCTGACCTTCGCACCCCTGCCGATCGCCGAGGGCGAGAGCGCGAAGCGCGGCTCGCTCGCAGCAATGATGGAGCGGCGCTACGAAGCCTACCGCACCCACGTCGTGCGGCCCTTTTTCCGCGATCACTTCTCGCGCCTCGACCGGCAGATCGTGCTCGTCGATGCGCTGAGCGCGCTCAACTCCGGCCCGTCCGCCGTGCGCGATCTCGAAATGGCCGTGACGGACGTGATGACGGCGTTCCGCGCCGGGCGATCGACGCTTCTTTCACAGATTTTCAGGCCGCGCATCGACCGCATACTCTTCGCCGCGACGAAAGCCGATCATCTGCATCACGCGAGCCATGACAGGCTCGAGGCTATCCTGCGCCTGCTCGTCGAGCGCGCCATCGCGCGCGCTGAAAATGTCGGCGCTCGCGTCGACGTGCTCGCCATCGCAGCGGTGCGCGCAACGCGCGAGGCGAGCGTGAAGCACGGCGGAGAGACGCTGGACGCCATCGTCGGTGTGCCCGCCAAAGGCGAGGCGATCAACGGCGAGGTGTTCGACGGGCATACGGAGGCTGCGATCTTTCCCGGCGAACTGCCCGCCGATCCTCGCGTCGTGTTCCAGGGCGAGGGCATCGCGCGCAACGAAGACGAATCCGCGTGGCGTTTCGCACGCTTCCGCCCGCCGCCGCTGAAGCCCGCCGCGGACGGCGGCGTCGGCGCCCTGCCCCACATCCGCCTCGACCGCGCGATGGAGTTTCTTCTCGGAGACAAACTGTTGTGAGCGACAAAGCCGCCGCACGCCCCCGCGCCTTCCGCCTCGACGGAGGCCGCGTCATCGTCGAGGAATCGCCACGCGCCCCTGCGGCCGTCATTGAGGAACAGCCCGACCATTACGAGCGCGAAGCCGTGGAAGCTGCGGGCGGCCCGGTTTCGGACGAAGCAGCAATCGAGACGGCGCAGAAGCGCGGCATCATGGGGCGCGCGCTGCTCTCCTGGGGCGGCCTGTTCTGGACTTCGCTTGCAAGCCTCGTCGGGCTTGCCTTCACGATGTGGGCGGCGCAGTTCATCGAGGATCTTTTTGCGCGTACGCCCGCGCTCGGCTGGCTGGGCCTTGCGCTTGCCGGCCTCGCCGCGCTTGCGCTGCTCGCGCTGCTCATTCGCGAGATGCGCGGCATATCGCGCCAGCGCCACATCGCGCGGATGCACATGGACATCGCGAAAGCGCGAGAGGCGGACGACCGCGACTCGGCGCGCAAACTGATGCGTGAACTCGTTTCGCTCTACGGCGCGCGTCCGGACACGGCGCGCGCGCGCGCGCACGTCGAGGAACTGACCGCTGAAATCATCGACGGGCGCGACCTCATCGACATCGCCGAGCGCGAGGTGATGCTGCCGCTCGACGAGCGCATCAGTTACGAAATAGCGGAAGCGGCGAAGCGCGTTTCGGTGGTGACGGCGATCAGCCCGCGCGCGATCGTCGATCTGCTGTTCGTCGCGGCGCAGTCTGTGCGTCTTGTTCGACGCATCGCAGAGATCTACGGCGGCCGTCCGTCGTCGCTCGGCTTCCTCCGCATCCTGAAATCCGTCGGCGCGCATCTCGCCATCACCGGCGGCATGGCGGTCGGCGAAAGCGTCGTGCAGCAGATGGTGGGACACGGGCTTGCTGCGCGGCTGTCGGCCCGGCTCGGCGAGGGCGTGCTGAACGGGATGCTGACGGCGCGGGTCGGCCTCTCCGCGATGGCTGTATGCCGGCCGATGCCCTTCTCGGTGACGAAGGCGCCGGGCCTGACCGACGTCGCGCCCTTCCTGTTCTCCAAGGGCAAGGACGAAGGCTAGGCCGGCTTCTTGCGCAGCCGCGCGCCGCGATCTTCGCCAGTTGCGTCGCGCGCGGCGCGCGCGATCGCCATCGCGAGCCCTGCTCCAAGCACCCACCACGCCGGACGCACCTGATAGGAGAAATCGAGATGCGCGCCGACAAGCCGGCTAGCCTGGGCGCCGGTGGCGAATGCGTAATAGCCGATCTCGATGCCCGCCGTCGCAAACGCCGCGAGAACGGCGAGCGCGACAAGATGCAGGGCGTTGAACTCGCCTTTCGCCTTTCGCAGGAAACGGAAACCCGCGAACAGCGTGCAAAGCCCCGCCATCAGCGCAGCCTGCGTGGCGTCGAGGCGAATGAGCATGAAGTAGTGAACGAGGCTTGCCAGTGCGGCGGGGTAAACCCACCAGTGCAGGCCATTCCAGCGCGCCGCGCCGAGCCCGCGCACGCTCGAGTCGTTCGAGGTAGCGCCCAGGATCGCCATGATCGCCGTCGCGATGACGCCTATGAGGAGATACGTGCGCAGGAACGCCTCGCGCAGAATGGTTGGCCAGATGAAATTTTCCTGCGCGAACCAGAATCCGAGATGCGCCAGCGTGTAGAACAGCGCGGTCAGGCCCAGCATTCGGCGCACGGTGTAGATGCGGTTCCACCGCGTCGCGTGACGCAACGGCGTCACGGCGAGCGTGGCGACGAGAAAGCGCAGGCCCCAGTCGCCCGTCTCGCGCAGAATATCCGTTACGGGCTTTGGCGACAGAAGCCCGGCGCTCCAGCGATACGCCATCCAGATCGCAGGCGCGCAGCAGGCCGCGAACACAATGAGCTTGAACAGGGATACGCGTCCCGCCCGGTCCGTGAACGGAAGCCAGGGCATGATGCCGGGAGCGTGCGCCGCGCGAGACGTCATGCGCGCTTATATAGCGCGCCCGCGCAGGTGCGAACCGCGCGGGCGTTCACGATCCGGCGAAGTGAGCGTCAGGCGACGCCGAGCTTCTTCTGCAGGCTCGTCGAGGACGTGGTGTACTGGAAGACCACCTTCTTGTCCGGATAGACGTAGCGGTTGACCTTCTGCGCGGCCAGCGCGGCTTCGTGAAAGCCGGAGAGAATGAGCTTCAGCTTGCCGGGATAGGTGTTGATGTCGCCCACCGCGAAAATGCCCGGCACGTTCGTCTCGAACTTCTCCGTGTCTACAGGGACGAGGTTCTCATGCAGGTTCAGGCCCCAGTTCGCGATGGGGCCGAGCTTCATCGTCAGGCCGAAGAAGGGCATCATGCGCTCGCAGGCGATGTCGAACACCGTCCCGTCGTTGCCCTTGACGGTCACGGCGCCAAGCTGGCCATCCTCGCCCTTGAGCGCGGTCATCTGGCCGAGCACCAGATCCATCTTGCCCGCGGCGACAAGCTCGCGCATCGCGTTCACGGAATGGGGAGCCGCGCGGAATTCGTCGCGCCGGTGCATCAGCGTGATGCGCTCGGCGACCGGGTGCAGATTCAATGTCCAGTCGAGCGCTGAATCGCCGCCGCCGACGATGAGGACGCGCTTGCCCCGGAAACTCTCCATCTGGCGCACGGCGTAGAACACCGACTTGCCTTCATAAGCCTCGATGCCGGGCACCGGCGGCTTCTTGGGCTGGAACGAGCCGCCGCCCGCCGCGACGATCACGGCCTTCGTCTCGAAGGTCTTCTCGGCGTCCGTCCTCACGCGGAACAGCGGCGACTCCGGCGTGCCCAGGACTTCGAGGCTCTCGACCTGCTCGTTGTAGTGGAACTGCGGGCTGAACGGCTCGATCTGCTTCATCAGGTTGTCGACGAGCCCTTGCCCTGTCACCATGGGGAAGCCGGGAATGTCGTAGATCGGCTTTTCGGGATAAAGTTCGGCGCACTGGCCGCCGGGCTTGGGAAGAATGTCGATCAGGTGGCATCTGATGTCGAGAAGGCCAAGCTCGAAGACGGCGAACAGGCCCACCGGTCCTGCGCCGACGATGACGACGTCTGTCTTGATGATCTCGCTCATAGTCCCGATTCCTGGATAGGCCCTGCCAAAAGCAAAGGAGGCGTGAGCGCCCGAAGCTCGCCGCCTCCTTAATTCAACACGACGAAAATGGAAACTTTACAGTTTCACAAAAATCGAGTGTTCAATTAACCCTGCTGCTCGGGCGTGGTCACCACTAGCCCATCGAGGGCGTCCGTGACTTTGATCTGGCACGATAGCCGGGAATTGTTTCGCACGTCGTAGGCGAAATCCAGCATGTCCTCTTCCATCGGCTCGGCCTTCGGCATCTTCTCGGCGAAGGCCTCGTCGACGTAGACGTGGCAGGTCGCGCAGGCGCAGGCGCCGCCGCACTCGGCCTCGATTCCGGGAATGTCGTTGCGGATCGCCGCCTCCATCACCGTGGAGCCGATCTCGGCCTCCACTGTCCGGGACTGCCCCTCGTAATCCACGAAAGTGATCTTCACCATGTCGGCTCCAGCGCTCCGCTACGGCAGATATGAAAAACGCGCCGGCCACGCCGGCGCGCCTGATTAGCCTTTTCGGCGGCGCTTGGCGAGTGCCGGCGGCTCAGCCGTCGGCAAGAAGCACGGTGAGGGACTGGCGGGCGGCGGCCACTTCCAGGGCCATCTCGTCACGCAGGATCTTCAGTTCGCGATCGCTGGCGCTGGAGAATAGCGCCTCTTCGTAGGCCGAGGCCGCGCGGGCCACGCGCAGGGCCCCGACCGCTCTCGCCGAACCGGCCAGCGTATGCGACAAGTCGCGGCGCCACTTCCGCTCGCCGTTGCCGATCTCGCTGTCGAGGCGCGCGATGATCTGCTCCGCCTGACGGTCGAACAGCATCAACAACTCCTTCTCCAGCGCACGGTCGCCCAGCGACTGCCTCGACAGATGAACGAGGTCTATGGGCCGGTCCGCAACGGCCGGGTCGCGGCGTGCGCCTCCCAGCAATTTACGCAGGGCGAATCCGCTCATGAAACTGTCTCCCGCAGCACGAAAGTCATCCGGGCCGATAACCTGCCCACAACTGCGATGTTCGCCGTCCAAGGTGTGGGAGATAGATGGAGGAGCCGTTAACGACGTTTGCGATTGTCCATGCGCGCCGGTTTCAATCGGCCTTGCGTCAGAGTAGATTGATGAATGGTTAATGCGTCGTGCGCGCGTTCGGACGCGATCCGGATCGCGCGCAATGAGTTGGCGCGCGTCGGTTCAGCGTAAGCGTGAGGCGGAATACATGGCCAATCCCTCGAAGTCTCCTGATCCAGCGGCCGCGGCGATGTCCGCGATCGAGGAGGCGCTGAACCTCGTCGATCTCGACAAGGAAACCGGAAAAAAGCCGGGCGAAGAACGCCCTGCGGCGAAGGCCGCCGCGCCGGAAGCTGCGGACAAGACAGCCGCCCGCGAAAGCATCGCGCCGCGCCTTCCAACGGTGGCGCCCTCGGAACTCTCCCCCGCGGCCGTGCAGGTGAAGGCCCCGGAGCCGAACGGAGCCCGCCTGCGCGACGAAAAGAAGCGCGAGGAGGACCGCAAGTCCACGGACACGTTTGAAGCCGCGCCGGCGCGCCCGGCCGCCAACGACGACCGCCCGTCCGTCGGCCAGATCCTGCAATCGCTTCAGGCGCAGCCGAGCAGCATGCCGACCATTCTCGCGACGCTGGCGAGCATCGTTTGGTTCGGTCTTTGCGGCGTGTACGTCTACTCGCTCCAGTCGTCCGGCCAGTGGCCGCTGCCCGTCGGACAAATGGCGCTTCTGGCCCTTCTGGCCCTCGGTCCGGTCGCGTTCTTCTTCGCCACCGCGAGTCTGGCCCGCCGGGCGCAGGAGATGCGGATCACGGCGCGCTCGATGCAGCAGGTCGCCATCCGCCTTGTCGAACCGGAGACGGTCGCGACCGAGCAGGTCGTCACCCTGTCCCAGGCGATCCGCCGCGAGGTCGCCTCCATGGGAGATGGAATTGAACGCGCGCTGGCGCGCGCAAGCGAACTCGAAACGGTGCTGCGTTCCGAAGTGACGAACCTCGAACGCTCTTATGGCGACAACGAGCGTCGCATCCGTTCTCTGATCGATGAACTGGCCTCCGAGCGCGAGGCGATCATCGGCAACGCGGAGCGACTGCGGCAGTCGATTTCCGGCGCGCACGAAAAGCTTGCCCAGGAACTGGAAGTCACCAGCGCGCGCGTCTCCGAAAGCGTGGGCGAGGCGGGCTCGCGCGTGACGTCATCGCTCGGTTCCAAGGCCGAGGAAATCAACCTGATGCTCGAGCGCAGCGGCGATTCCATCGTGGAGCGTATCGGCGCGCAGAGCGGTTCAGTCGTCGACAAGCTGACGGTGACCGGCGACACGGTTGCGTCGCGCCTCAGCGAAATCACCGACCGGATGACGGAAACGCTGTCTTCGACGGCGTCGGACGTCGTGACCCGCATTCAGGACCAGGGCGACAGCGTCGCATCGCGCCTGACCGACGTGACCGACCGGGTCACGCAGGCGCTCTCGCAAACGGGCGACGGAATCCTGACGCGCATCCAGTCGCAGGGTGAGACCTTCACCTCGAACCTTGCTCAGACCGGCGACAACGTGGCCGACAGGATCGGCGCGGAAGCCTCCCGCATCATGGGCTCCATCGACGAAGCGGGCGCGAGCATCGCGCGCAACCTTTCCGAGACCTCGGTTGGCGTCACCGTTTCGCTGACCGCGCTTGGCGAGTCGCTCGTGTCGCGCCTCAATTCCGAGGGCCAGGCCGTCGCCGACAACGTGAGCCAGCTTTCGAACAACCTGCTGCAAGGCCTGGGCGAATCCGCCAACCGGATCAGCGAGACGATCAACAGCGGCGACCAACTCGCGCTGCGCCTCTACGCGACCGCGGGCAAGCTCACCGAGACCGTCAACACGCGCGGCGGCGCGCTCGAAGCCGCTCTGGCGTCGGCGGGCGAGCGTATCGAGAACACCTTCGCAGCGCGCACGCAGGCGGCGGCCGAGCTCCTCCAGTCCACCAGCAACACGCTGGCCGCGCATATCCAGGAATCCGTCGCCAAGCTGTCGGAAAACCTTGAACTTCAGGGCGTCGGCCTGAAGACCGCGCTCGCCAGCGCAAACGAGGACATCGACAATACCTTCGCGGCGCGCACGCGCACGGCGGCCGAGCTTCTTCAGTCGAACAGCGACGCCATCACGTCGCGGATCAGCGAGGCGGTTGGCAAGCTCTCGGAGGACCTGTCGCTGCAGGGCGTCAGCCTCGAGACGGCGCTCGCCACGGCAAGCGACCGCATCGACCAGACGCTCGCCGCACGCATGGGCGAGGCGATCGGCTCGCTGGAGGCGAGCGGCGAGGAGATCGTGAACAAGCTCTCGCTCCAGTCCTATGAGATTTACGACCGCTTCAATGCGGCCGCGACGGACGCGGTGTCCGCCATCGGCACGCATGGCGACCGCGTGGGCGAAGCCCTCTCCGACCGGATGGGCGCCTTCGAAACGGCGTTCGCCGCACAGTCGCACACGCTCGCGGAGCGGGTTGGCGAGCACGCCCGGGAAGCTGCATCTTTCATCAAACGCCAGCTTGGAGAATTCGAGGCGGCCGCCGCCCAGCGCACGCAGAGTTTGTCGGAAGCCTTCGAACGCCATGTGCAGGGCTTCGCCGACAAGGCCGAAACGCGCGCCGCGGCGCTGGCCCGCACGCTTGACGAGAGCGCCCGCGGCTTTTCGGACGTCGCCGACCGCAGCGCCCGCGAACTCAACGACACCCTCCGCGATCGCATGGCTGATCTCGAAAGCAAGGCGACGGGCGGCGCCTCCACGCTCGAGCGGACCCTTTCGGCGCTCATCGAGCGCATCGACACGGGCTTTGCTGCGCGCATGCAGTCCATGAGCGAGACGATTTCGAAGCAGGCGCTCGAAGCCTCGCGCGTGCTCGACCAGAGCGCCCGCCAGGTCAACAGCGTGCTCGATCCAGCCGCCATCGAGGCCACGATCTCCTCGAAGATCCGCGATCTCAACGTCACGCTGGCGGACCGCAGCCGCGAGGTGCTGGAGAGCTTGCGCGAGGGCGCGCAGGCCATCGGCGCTTCGCTGGACGCGGACGCTGTCAACGCGGTCGTCGGCGGCAAGGTGGGAGAGATCAGGTCTCTTCTGTCCGATCACAGCCGCACCCTCGTCGCGCAACTGAACGACAACGCGCGCGCGCTGCGCGAGGCGATGGACCCCTCGACGATCGAAGCGGCGATATCGACGAAGCTCTCGGAAGTCGAGCAGACCCTCGCCGAACGCAGCCGGGCGATTGTGGAGGCGATGGAGACGCAGACCTTCGCCCTGCAGGCCGCCGTCGATCCGCAACGCCTCGAGGGCGCCCTCGCCGATCGCGTCGCCCAGCTCAATTCGGCTGTCGCGCAGCGCAACACGGAACTTCTCTCGACTCTCGTCGAAGGCGCGCGCGCGGTCGAAAGCGCCCTCAATGCGGAGGCGCTCGAGCAGATTTTCGCCGCGCGCATCCACCAGATCAACGAGACCCTCGAAACTCGCGGCGCCGTTCTCCACGACTCCCTCGAACAAATCGCCGCGCGCGGCGCGGACGTCGCCGACCAGGCGGTGAACGCGGCCGAACGGCTCGCGACCTCCGTCACCGCGAGCGGGGAATCCCTGCGCGCAGCCATCGAAACCAGCGCGGCCGCATCGGTCCGCTCCGTCACCATCGCCAATGAGAAGCTGCGCAAGGACTTGCCGGCCGTTCTTGAAAATCTTGCCGCAACCAATCGTTCGCTTCAGGAGATCATCGATCAGGCGGGGACGAACTTCCTGTCCATCGAGGGCGCGCTCGGCCAGCGTATCGGCGACTTCAAGCATTCGCTCGAGACGATCTTCAATCAGGTCGGCGCCCTCTCGCGCACGGCGGACGCAGCTGTCGACAGCGCTGGATCGCTTTCGCTGCGCATCGAAAGCCAGAGCCGCGAGCTTTCCGAAGCCGCGACTGTTCTCGCACAGACGCAGCTGCAACTCGACGCATCGCTCGCCACGCGCCAGGCCTCGCTCGAAAAGCTCCTCGCGGATGTTCAGGGACGCACGGACGGTTTCGAGAGCGCCGTGCGCGCCTTCACCGACATGGTTGAAGACGCATTCCGCACCGCCGAGAAGCGTTCACGCGACATAGGCCTCTTCCTGGCGGCTGAAACGCGCAATGTCGCGGGCCTCATCGGCAAGCAATACGAAGAGGTTCGCAACGCCTCCGAGAACGAGCGCGAGCGCACGCTCGAGGCCATGCGCGAAGCCTACGAAGCTGCAGTCGTCGAGATGAGCCGTTCGTTCGATCAGGCCACGCAGCGTTTCCGCGACACCGCCGATCAAATGCGCACCATCACGACACAGATCCACAACGAACTCGAGGCCACGCGCGAGGAGTTGCGCCGGGGCGCGCTCGATCTGCCGAAGGAGACGTCCGAGCAAACCGCCGCCGTCCGCCGGGTCATTGCGGAGCAGGTGCGCGCGCTCAACGAACTGACCGACATCGTCAGCCAGTCGAGCAAAGCCTTCGCGGCGATGGAAGTTCCCCAGCTCCGCTCGGAGCAGCCGCGCGCCATCGAGTCGCGCGCGCTCAGCCAGCGCCCGGCCGCTTCATCGCAGCAGGAGCGCCGCGTGCAACCCGCCCCTCCTGCGGCCGCGCCTCTCGAGCCTGCCGTCGAAGAACCCGCCCCGGCGCAGGACGAAAGCGGCGGCGGCTGGCTCTCGGACCTTCTGGCGCGTGCGTCGCGCGATGAAGGCGCGCGAAGCAGCGACCCGATCGCCGACCTTGCCCGCAACATCGCCCGCTACATCGAGCAAGACTCGGCGGTCAGCGTCTGGGACCGCTATTATCGCGGCGACCAGAACGTCTTCACCCGCAAGATGTACACGGCGCAGGGCCAGCTCGCCTTCGAGGAATGCCGCCGCCGCTATCGCAGCGAACGGCCGTTCCGCGAATCCGTCGACAAGTTCGCGGAAGACTTCGAGCGTGAATTGCAGAAGGTGAGCCGGGAGGATCGCGACGGCTCGCTGATCCGTGCGCACCTCACCTCCGGCGACGGGAAGGTCTACACCCTGCTCGCCCACGCGGCGGGAAGGTTCGAAGGGGCCTGAACGAAGCTCACGCATAAAAGCGCAAAGGCGGGGCTGATCCCCGCCTTTTTTCTGGGCGCGTCTAAAGGAAAGTCAGCGCCAGCCGCGCGACGTCCACGCCACAAGCTGACGCAGAACCTGCGCGAGCGCCGCATCGAGGGCCGCCGTCGCTTCAGCGCCGCTGCCCGCGCTGCCGGGAACCCGCGCCTCGAACACGCGCGCGGCGGCGATCCGGCCGGACCGGTCGCCGACGAACTTCACGACGATCTCGACAACCGCCTCTCCCCGGCCCGCGTCGATCTCGAACCGGCGGATCTCCGTGTTCAGGTTATAGTCCGAGACCAGCCGGTCCGACGGTCGGCCCACCGCCTTCAGGAGCTTTGCGTTCTCGAACGCCTGAATGATTCGCGACTGCAGGAGATCGGGCAGTTCGTCGCTCCACTGTGCGCCGGGCAGGACCGTCAGACCCATCGTCGGCGAACGCACGACAATGCGCTCGGAATCGAACGGCGAAACCGTGGAGGGCTTCGTGACGACGATTTGCAGCCCGATCTGGCGCACAGGCCGCTCATGGGGAGCGGTAAGGTCGTAGGTGAGCGGCGGCGCGCCGGAACAGCCCGCGAGCCCGAACGCGAGGGCGGCGCACGTCAGCGCAAGAACGCTGCGTGCCGGCATGCGCCGCGAGAGATCGCGTCCGGCCAAGTCCTCGGCTCCATTTTCAGATAGGCCCCGGCCACGACTTGTAGGGGATCGGCGGCCCACCCGGCAAGCGCACCGGCGCCACACTCGTTCATCGTCCGGAATATTCCGGCGTCGAGGGCTTTCGGCCGAAGATCAGCTGCTGCGGGTTGCGTTCCAGTGAGCGCAAGGTGCGGTTGATCTCGTCGAGCGTCTTCCTGCCATCGGAGGCAAGCGCCTCGTACTGCCGCAGCCCCGAACCCGTGAAGCGGCTGAGGCCGGCGGTAAGCTCCTTCGTCCGCGCGTCGAGATTGTCCGCAAGCCGGCGGAAAGACTTTGCCGCGTCCGATATTTCCGTGATCACGCCCTTGGTGTCCGAGGAGCCAAGCACGCCATCGAGCGTCGTCATCAGGCGGTCGAGCTTGCCTGCGGAAGCATTGAGCTGCTTGGTCAGGGAATCCGCGTTGTCGACGATGGAGGCTACTTTCTTGGGGTCGACCGCCTGTACGCGTTCGTCGACGCTCCTGGCGAGGCCATCGAGATTGGCCATGAGCGGCTTGATCGTCTTGCCGATCTCGGACATCGCCTGCATGAATTCCTTCACGCCGTCGGCGTTGTCGCCAAGCGCCTGCGAGAAGGCTTCCACGTTCTTCACTGTGCGGCCGATCGAGGCGGCGTTGTCCGCGAACAGGCTGTTCACATTGTCGAGAACAGTTTCGACACGCCCCGCAAGCCGCTGCAGCGTCTCCAGAATGTTCTGGTAATCCGAGCGGTCCGCCTCGATCACCGGGATGCCGCCGCGCTCGCCTGTCAGCGGCGGCGAATCATCTGACCCGCCAGCAAGTGCGATCGTGGCGACGCCCGTGAGGCCCTGGTACTCGAGCCGCGCGCGCGTATCGCTCTTCACCGGGGCGCGCACGCTGACCTCGATTCCCGCGTACACGACGCCGGGCCGATTGGGCGACAGCTCAATTCTCTTCACCTCGCCCACGCGCACGCCGTTGAACGTCACGTTGGATCCGCGCGAAAGCCCCGAAACCGACGAGGAAAACTCGATGCGGATTTCGCGCGTGCCTTCCTTCGACCCCTGGGAGAACCAGAAGACGAACATGAAGGCGGAGGCTATCACCGCCAGGGTAAAGGCGCCTATCAGCGCGTAATTGGCCCGGGTTTCCATTCACATTCCCCTGACGCGCCGCCCGCCCTGGGCGACCGCGCCGGCCCGACCGGAGTCGCGCCGGTCCCGACATATGCGCGACAATAACGCCGCGCGCCGATTCCCGAAAACCTTTCGCGCGTAAACCCGGGCGAAATCATGACCCCTGTCCCGCTCCCGGCATAGCTGCGCGCGAGCGCTTGCCGTGGAAATAGGCCCTCACCCAAGGATGTTCGCAGGCCAGCATGTCCTCGATCGCGCCGGTGACGACCACTTTCTTGTCAGCGAGCGCCGCGATGCGGTCGCAGATCGAATAGAGGCTGTCGAGATCGTGCGTCACCATGAAGACGGTGAGGCCGAGAGTCTTCTGGAGCGTAGCGATCAATTCGTCGAAGTCAGCCGCGCCGATCGGGTCCAGGCCCGACGTGGGCTCGTCGAGAAACAGTATTTCCGGGTCGAGCGCGAGCGCACGGGCGAGGGCCGCGCGCTTCACCATGCCGCCGGACAGTTCGCTGGGATACTTGTCCCCCGCGTCTCGCGCGAGGCCCACGAGATCGAGCTTGAGCATCGCAAGCTCGTCCATGAACTCCTGCGAAAGATCGAGATATTCGCGCATCGGCACCTGAATGTTCTGCCGCACCGTCAGGCCGGAGAACAGCGCGCCATGCTGGAAGAGAACCCCCCAGCGCCGTTCCATCGCCCGGCGCTCCTCGCGCGCGAGCGAGTCCAGATCCTTGCCGAAAACCTCGATCTTGCCGCTGCGCTTTGGAATGAGGTTCAGGATCGTGCGCGTGAGGACGGACTTGCCCGTTCCCGACCCGCCAACGAAGCCCAGAACCTCACCGCGATAGACGTCGAGCGACAGATCATCGAGCACGATTTTCGGCCCGAAGCCGACGGTTACCCCGCGTACGGAGATCGCCACGGCGCCCGCGGCGGAGGCGGCCGGCGCGGTTCTCGATGTCGTGATCGCGTCGCTCATGCCCCGCCCTCAGTAGTCGATTGCCGCGAAGAACATGGCGAAGACGCCATCGAGCACGATGACCATGAAGATGGCCTTCACGACCGACGAGGTGACCTGGCGGCCCAGCGATTCGGCGGAGCCCTGCGTCTTGAGGCCCTCCATGGCAGCGATCATGCCGATGACCAGCGCCATGAAAGGCGCCTTGATGATGCCCACGAGAAAGGTGTTGAGCGAAATAGCCGATTGCAGGCGCGACATGAAGATCTCGGGGCCAAGCCCGCCGTAGCCCCATGTCACGAGCAGCCCGCCGAAGATCGCCGCCATGTCGGCGAGAAACGTCAGGAGCGGCAAGCTGATGATGAGCGCGATGATGCGCGGCAGGATCAGCACGTCGACGGGGTCGAGGCCCATGACGCGCATCGCGTCGATTTCCTCGCGCATTTTCATCGAGCCTATTTCCGCCGTAATGGCGGAGCCGGAGCGGCCCGCGATCATGATGGACGTGAGAAGCACGGCGAGTTCGCGCAGCACGAGAATGCCGATGAGATCGACGACGAAGGTCGCCGCGCCAAACCGGCTCAACTGGAACACGCCCTGCTGCGCGACGATGCAGCCGACAAGAAAATTGATGAGCAGAATGATCGGCACGGCGCGAAACGCGAACTGTTCGACATGGAACGTGATTGACGTTGGCCGCAGGCGCGCAGGGCGCGTGACGACGCGCGCGAAAGAGGCCATCACCTCGCCGAGAAAAGCGACCCCGGCGATAAAGTCCTTGCCCGCGAGCGTGATCGCTTTTCCGAGATCCGCGAGTAAGTCGACGAGCCCTTCCGGTTTCTCAACCGCACGGCCTTCCTCGAAATTGCGCCAGTGCGCTTCCTTCAGAAGCGTCTCCTGCCGCGCGTCCGACCAGCGCACGTCAACCTTCACGCCCGCGCCCGCCAGGCGCACGCGCGAACGGTCGATGATCCACGCGCCCGCCGTGTCGATGGCTTCGACGTCCTTTAGGTCGATGGTCGCGGCGCCGAACCTGCCGCCCTGGCGTTCGATTTCCGCAGCGGCCTCTTCAAGCCCCGCGCCGGCGACGATGGTCCAGCGACCGGCGAGGCGCAGCACGACGGCTTCACCGGCGCGGTCGCTCGAAACCTCTGGTTCAGCCTGCATGCTGGCGTCCGTCGCGGTGGCTGGAATCGCGTGCGTGACCGGAGCCACGACCCTTCGGTGATACGGCGCCCGTGCGGCGCCGTCTAGGCCGCCCCGGATGCGCATCTTGATTCAAATCAGCGCGAACTGCTGCGATTTCATGCAGTTAACTTGACGCTTCGCCGCTCCGGGCGACGATGTGGGTCCAGCGGCGAAGCGGGTGTCCATATCAAGTTCGAGGGAACGAGGATCATGAAATCGCTACTTCCGGGTTTCTGGACCGGCGGACGTGGCCTGTCCGATCCGTTCGCTGACATGCGGCGGGAAATGGAATCCTTTTTCAATCGCAGCGGCCGCGCGTGGCCGTCCTTCGAAACGGGCTTCGCCATGCCCGCCGTGAACGTGGCGGAAACGCCCGACGCCATTGAAGTGACGGCGGAGCTTCCCGGCGTCGACGAGAAGGACATCTCAATCGACCTCGACGGCTCCCGCCTGATTATTTCCGGCGAGAAGAAGGCCGAGGAGAAAAAGGAAGAGAAGAACTGGCGCGTGATTGAAAGCAGCTACGGATCGTTCCAGCGATCAGTCGCCCTTCCGTTCGAGCCGAAGGAGGCCGATTGCGCGGCGCACTTCGACAAGGGCGTTCTGCATTTGCGTATCGCCAAGCCGAAGAACGGTCAGGGCCAGAGCCGAAAGATCGAGATCAAGCCGGGCGCGCCGCCCAGCGCGGGCGGTGGGCAGACAAGCGAACAGGCTGGTGAGCCGAAGGGCTGAGCCTCGCCCTGCGCGCCGGGGCCGTCACTCCATGGCCGCCGCCTTGAGGATGACGACCATGGTGGCGTGCGCCGGCGCCTTCGAACGGTTGCGGATGACATGCGGCTTGTCGCAACGATAACGCAACGTATCGCCCGCGCGCGCGGTTTCGACCGCGCCGGCGACCTCGACCTCGAGTTCGCCTTCCAGGACCGATAGACATTCCACGGAGCCGCGCTGGTGCGGTTCGGATTCGAGCACCCCGCCGGGGTCCGCTTGAAAATCATACCATTGCAGCCATTCGACCGTCTTGATCCAGCCGATGATGGCGAGCCGGCACTTGCCGTCGTCCGAGACGAGCATGGGCGTGTCGCCACGGCTTGTCTTGGCGAGGAAAGGTTCATCCTCCGACGTCTGGAGAACGCGCTCGATTGAGACGTCGAGCGCCTGCGACAGGCGCCAGATCGTCGCAAGCGTCGGATTGGTTTCGTTACGTTCGATCTGGCTGATGATCGACTTGGCGACCCCGGATTGCTCGGAAAGCTCCGACAGGGACAGGCTGTAGGCCTTGCGCAGGCGCTGGATCGTGCGGCCAAGCTGGCCGGTCAGGGCGTGCGCGCCTGCCTCCATCGTCTTGACCCTGTCACGACCTTCAACGCCCATTCGCCCGCCCGCTGCAAACGTCCTCGTTCCGCCTCGTTTGGCAGATTACCCGATTTTGTTTGGAATAACGAACACTATTGTGGGGCGCGGGCCTTAGGGGCGCGCTGGCTTTCCTGCCAAACGACTGTGAGTCCGGCGGAAATGACAATCGCGGCGCCCAGCAGGACCGCCGCGCTCGGCGCCTCGCCGAAAAAGACGAACCCGATCGCCATCGCGAACAGGATCGACGAATAGTCGAAGGTCGCCAGCACGGAGGCGTCCGCGTAACGGTACCCCTGCGTCATGAAAATCTGCCCCACCCCGCCGAGCAGTCCAATCAGGATCAGCGGCCCCCAGTCGGCAAGCGTCGGCATGACCCAGGCCTGCGTGTGCATGTGAGCGGCGCCCGGCGCCGCGTCCGGCCAAAACGCGGCGGCGAGCAGAACTGCGAAACTGGCGAGCGTCGTCGTCGACTGGAAATAGAAGGTGATGGCGCCCGTGTCCTCGGTCTTGGTGAGGCGCCGCGTCTGGATCATGGCGATGGCGATGAGGAAAGCCGCCATGAGCATGACGATGGCGCCGGTGGCCGAGCGCGGATGACCGTTCGGCCCGCCCTGCCCGAGATGCTCCCACAGCATCACGAGAACGCCCAGGAAACCGACGCACACCGCTGCCCAGCGCAACGGCGGCGCGCGCTCCGCGAGGAAGATCGACGCCAGTACGACCACCATCAGCGGCGATGCGTAGCCGATGGCGGTGGCGTCCGCGAGCGGCAGCAGGGCGTAGGCGGTGAAGATGCAGAACATGCTGCCGATGCCCGCAAGTGAGCGCACCAGATGGCCGCCGAGGCGCCGCGTGTGCAGCGCGCGCGGAAAATCTCCGCGGAGCAAGAGCCAGATCATCAGCGGGATCAGCGCAAAGAAGGAACGGAAGAACACGATCTGCGCGACCGGATAGGCGCTGTAGGCCTTGCCCAGCGTCAGCATGATCGTGAACAGGAAGATCGAAGTGACCTTCATGCCGATCCCGAGCAGCGTGACGGGATTTCTCATCGGGCCTCGCGCCCGACAAATGACCACACGTTCTGCCTGCGACGCGCCTTCATCACGCGAACCGTCTCCACTTCGCTCGCAAACGCGTCAGAAAGCGCTCGGGAACGCGCCTCCGTCGATGAGGAAATTCTGCCCGGTGATGTAGCCTGCGTGGGCGCTGGCGACAAAGGCGCAGAGCTTGCCGAATTCCTCCGGCTGTCCGAACCGTTTCGCGGGAATGCCTGCCTTGCGCTGCTCCTGCAGTTCCTCGTAGGTGACGCCGCGCATCTTCGCCTGCGTCGTTGCGGCCGCCTTCAGACGATCCGTCTCGAACGGCCCCGGCAGGAGATTGTTGATCGTCACGTTGGACGCCGCGACCTGCCGCGCGACGCCGGCGAAAAACGCAGTGAGGCCCGCGCGTGCGCCCGATGACAGGTCGAGGCCGATCAGCGGCATCTTCACCGACCCCGAAGTGATGTTGATGATGCGCCCGAACTTGCGCTCCACCATGCCGTCGATAACCTTTTGCGTCAGCAGAAGCGGGGTCGTCATGTTTGCGTCGAGGCCGGCGATCATGTCGTCGCGCGTGAGCTGGCGAAATTCCTTCAGCGGCGGTCCCGCGTTGTTGTTGACGAGAATGTCGGGGTCGGGACACGCGGCGAGGAGTTTCGCGCGGCCCTCCTCGGCACCCACGTTCGCCGCGACTCCGATCACTTTCGAGCCTGTCGCCTTTGCAATCTCCGCGGCCGCCGCCTCCACGCGAGCGGCGTCGAGTCCGTTGATCACGACCTCGCAGCCGGCTTCGGCAAGCGCAGTCGCGCAGGCGCGTCCAAGCCCGCGGCTCGATGCGCATACAATGGCCTTTCGGCCCCTGATCCCGAGATCCATGTGAAAGCTCCCGCTCGTTTGTTCGCCCGCAACATACAAGCGCCGGGCGCTGCGGCAAGCGCCGCAGGTCGCAGGGCGCGTCAGGCCGCCGGGCGGGTGCGCGGCGCCGGATCGCGCCGTTCGCCGGGCGGTTCGCAGGCGTCGATGATGTTGCGGCGGCGCGCGAGTTCGACAAGCGCACACGCCTGCGCTTCGATGCGCGCGCACGCCTCTTCATCGACGCCGCTGCCGCGGAGGGCCGCCGCAAGTTCGACAAGACGCTGATGCACGCTCAGCGCGACAATACGCGTCTCGGCTTCCCGGACGGGAGCAGGCGACGCCGGCAAACGCTGTTCGATGCGCGCAAGCGCGGACTCGATGCGATCGAGATCGGCCGCGCGAACGCGGCGCGCAAACTCGCGCAAAAACCAGCGTCCGCGCTCCGTCTCCATCACGGCGGCCTCGATTGTCTCGAACGCCATGCCGTCAAATCCGGCAATCGATTCCTCGCCCCGTCCGGCCTGCAACGGTTCACGCGGTTCCGCAGCCTCATCCGACATCGCGGCCCCCACACGAATCAGCCCGTTTCAAGTGTCGGCTGCGCGCGGTCCTTTGCAAGCGCGCGCCATTCGCGGGCGCGCGGCGAGGGAAGCTATGCGCCTATTTCTTCGGGCGGGGCGGGCTCTCCCGCGGCGGAATCGTCATCAGGTACTCGGCCATGGCCTGAAGGTCTTCCTTCGCAAGCTCAACCATGTTCTTGACGACCGAGCCCATGCTGCCGCCCACCGAGTCGCCCTCGGCTGTCAGGCCGGAGTCGAGCAATTGCACCCACTCGCCACGGGTCCAGTCCTTGAGCGCGCGCGGCGTGATGTTCGGCGTCCAGCCGCGGCCGTCGGGTTCCGGCCCGCCGGCGTAACGCTGCGAGACGATGATCGCGCCCAGCGCGTTGCGCGGCGAATGGCATTCGGCGCAATGCCCCAGCGCCTCGACGAGGTAGTGACCGCGGTTCCACGACGCCGTGCGCGCGGGATCGTCTTTCACGGGCGCGGGATCGAAGAACAGCCATTTCCAGGCGCCAACCGTGCGCCGGATATTGAACGGGAACGGCAGCTCGTGATCGCGGGCCCGCCCTTCCACCGGCGGCAACGTGCGGATGAACGCCATCAGATGGCGAGCGTCGTCCGCTTTCATTCCGGCGTAGCTGGTGTACGGGAATGACGGATAATAATGGGACCCGTCCGGCGAGACGCCGCGCATCATCGCGTTGGCGAGATCGGCGTTCGACCATGCGCCGATGCCGTCGCGCGGATGCGGCGAGATGTTGGGCGCGAAGAACGAGCCGAACGGCGACTTCAGTTCGAGGCCGCCGCCCAGCTTCAAACGGTCCGGCTGGCCGGGCGTGGCGTGGCAGGAGGCGCAGCCGCCCGCAAAGAAAACAGTCTTTCCGATTTCCGGATCGCCGGGCCCCTGAAAGGCCCGGTCGCTGGCCGACACGATCGCTTGTGGCGCGCTGATGAACCAGAAAGCGCCGAAGCCGGCGGCCGCGAGGGCGGCGATGATGAGCGCGAACTTACGCATCGGGATACCGGCTCCAGTCGGCGGCGGTGTCGGAATCGCCCGAGGACACGGGCGATTCCTCTATGCCTCAGCTGCGGCGCGCGCGGTAGTCCGTGTGGCAGCCGCCGCAATTCTTCAGAAGCGCCGGAAACTCCTGTTTGAACGACGCTTCGTCGCTGATCTTCGTCGCGGCCGCCTTTGCGTCGTCGGCGAGCTTCTTCATCTTGCCGTCGAAGTCGGCCCTGGTCTCCCAGATCTTCGGGAGAGCCGCCGTATCGCCGCCTGTCTTGCTGTTTTCGGGGAACAGCTTCAGGGATTCCGTGGCCGCTGCCTCGATCACCTTCAACTGCGCCTGCACTGCCGCGAGATTGAACGGGGCCTCCCCGCGCAGCATGGCGGCGGGCGCGCGATTCCCGTCGCCGATGGCCTTCATCGCGGCCTTGCGCTGGGCGATCACATCGCCCTGCGCCAGCGCGGCGCCCGCGCCCATCACGAAAGCAAGCGCAAGCGCGCCGGCGGCCTTTGTCCGAAATCTCATTCTGCACTCCTCCTGCCATGCTCACGGCGGCGGGCGGACCATAGAGCAAAATCGCGGAGATGACGGCGGACCCGCGGTCAATTCGGCGTGAGCCTGACAGGCTAGCTGCGGCGGGCGCGATAATCGTTGTGGCAAGCGCCGCAGTTCTTCAGCAGGGCCGGAAATTCCTGCTTGAACGAAGCCTCGTCGGTGATCTTCGTCACCGCTGCTCTGGCGTCGTCGGCGAGCTTCTTCATCTTGGCGTCGAAGTCCGCCTTGGTCTCCCAGATCTTCGGGAGCGCCGCGGTGTCGCCGCCTGTCTTGCTGTTGTCAGGAAAGAGCTTGAGAGCGCTGTTGGCGGATGCTTCGATCACCTTCAACTGCGCGTGTACTGCGCCAAGATTGAACGCCTGCTCGCCGCGAAGCATGGCGGCGGGCGCGCGGTTTCCGTCGCCAATCGCCTTCATCGCCGCCTTGCGTTGCGCGATCACGTCCCCCTGCGCGAACACGGCTCCGCAGCCCGCGCCAAGCGCCAGCGCCACCACGCCGGCGGCAGCAAAACCCTTCATCATTCGGATGTCCTCCCGCCACGCCTCCGGTAATCGGCAAAAACCATAACCGAAAATATCGCGCAGACGTTTGAGACGAGCGGTCAAAATGCCGTGAAAATAAGCAATCGATTGAATAGTCGGGCCGGCGGTCTCCGGAAGGCTGGGACAGAACCGTCAGACGACTTTCTCGCCGGCGCCGGTCCATTCCAGCATGCCGCCGCCGAAATGGGCGCGTATGTCGTCGCGTCCAGCCGCCTGCGCGGCCTCGAGCGCCGCGAGCGTGCGCCGCCCCGAGCGGCAGTGCAGCACAACCCGCTTGCCGGGTCCGGACTTCGGCAGCGACGCCGGATTGAACGCCGACAGGGGGTGGAGCGTGGCCCCTGGAATATGGCCGGCGTCCCACTCATTCTGTTCGCGGATGTCGATGAGGACGATGGTGCCGTCCGCAAGCCCCTGCTTGAGATCCTGAAGGCTTACGTTCTCGACGATCGTTCCGGCCATGCGTCTGCTCCCTTGGCCCCTCCGGCCGGGGCTCTTTTAGCAAGCCAGGCGACCGCTCGCCAACTGCCTCCCTTGACCCGGCGCAACCGGCGCCGGAACAAGCCAGCATGTCTCCCGCCGCTGCAACCCTCACCGGATTTTCGGCCATCGTCCTGTGGAGCCTGCTCGCAGCCCTGACTGCGGCGGCGGGGCCGGTTCCGGCGTTTCAGATGAACGCCATGTGCTTCGGGATCGGCGCGGCCGCCGCGATGCTGCTCTGGATACGCCAGCCCGAACGCGCCCGCGCCTTGCGCCAGCCGCTACACGTCTGGGCCCACGGGGTCGCTGGCCTCTTCGGCTACCATGCGCTCTACTTTGCGGCGCTGCGGCTCGCCCCGCCCGCCGAAGCCTCCCTTGTGAACTACCTTTGGCCGCTGCTGATCGTTCTTTTCTCGAGCCTGCTGCCCGGCGAGCGTCTGCGCGCGTTCCATGTTGCGGGCGCGCTCATCGGGTTCGCGGGCGTCGTGACCCTGTCGCTCAACGCCGACGTGTCCGCGAAGCCCGAACACGCTCTTGGCTACGGGCTGGCCTTCGCGGCGGCGCTGTTCTGGTCGGCGTATTCGGTGCTGTCGCGGCGCATGGCCGGCGTGCCGACCGACGCCGTCGTCGGCTTTTGCGCGGCGACCGCAGTTCTAAGTCTAGTTTGTCATTTCATGTTCGAAACGACCGTCTGGCCCGCGTCATCCGGCGCATGGATGGCCATCGTCGCGCTGGGTCTCGGACCCGTCGGCGCCGCCTTCTACACATGGGACATCGGCTGCAAGCGCGGCGACATCAGGCTTCTGGGCGTCAGCGCCTACGCGGCCCCGGTGCTTTCGACGCTAGCGCTCGTTATCAGCGGCTTCGCGCAAACGACGCTCGCGCTGTGGCTCGCCTGCGGCCTCATCGTGCTCGGCGCCGTCGTGGCGTCGTACGACAAGTTGCTGGCGCGCCGCAGCCGCAACTGATCACGCGATCAGAATGGCGCGAAAGTCGTTGACGTTGGTCAGCGTCGGCCCTGTGATCAAAAGATCGTCCAGCATGTCAAAGACCGTACAGGAGTCATTCGCGTCGAGAAGAGCACGCGGATCGAGCCCCTTCCCGCGCGCGCGCCGCAACGTTTCAGGCGTGACGAACGCGCCCGCGTTCGCTTCGCTGCCGTCGACGCCATCGGTGTCGGCTGCGAGCGCGTAGATGTCCGCGGCGCCATCGAGCGCAATCGCGAGGGCAAGAAGATACTCGCTGTTGCGGCCGCCCCTGCCATTGCCGCGCACCGTGACCGTGGTCTCACCGCCCGACAGGAGGACGCAGGGCCGTTTGTACGGTGTTTTTCCCCGGACGATCGCAAGCGCCAGACGCGCATGGTCGGCTCCAACGTCGCGCGCTTCGCCTTCGACGTCATCGCCAAGAATTATCGGTTCGACGCCGGCCGCGCTCGCCGCTTCCGCCGCCGCGGCAAGCGACATGCGCGCGGTCGCGATCACCTTCGCGTCGCTGCAGGCGAGACGCGGATCGCCGGGCTTGGGCGTTTCATCCTGCGCGCGTTCCAGATGCTCGATGACCGCGCGTGGCGCGTTGACGCCGCGCCGCCGCAGGATCTCGCGCGCCTGCGCGAAGGTGGTCGCATCCGCGACCGTCGGACCCGACGCAACGACCGCCGGATCGTCGCCCGGCACGTCGGAAATGATGAGCGTGAGCATTTTGGCGGGAAACGCGGCGGCGGCCAGCCTGCCGCCCTTGATCGCGGAAAGATGCTTGCGCACCGTGTTCATTTCGCCGATCGGGGCGCCGCTGCGCAGGAGAGCGCCGTTGACCGCCTGCTTGTCCTCAAGCGTGAGCCCGGGCGCGGGCAATGACAGGAGCGCCGAGCCGCCGCCGGAAATGAGGCACAAAGCCATGTCGTCCGGACCGAGCGCCTGCGCCATGTCGAGAATGCGCGCGGCGGCGCGCTGGCCCGCCTCGTCAGGCGTGGGATGGTTCGCCTCGACGACCTCGATCCGCTGGCAGGGAACGCTGTGCCCGTACCGCGTGACGACGAGCCCTTCGAGCGCGCCGGTCCAATGATCCTCGACGGCCTTCGCCATGCTTGCCGCCGCCTTTCCGGCGCCGAGCACGACGAGGCGGCCCTTTGGCGGAGCCGGCAGATGCCGCGGCGTGATGACAGCCGGGTCCGCAGCAGCGACAGCCGCTCGGAACATGCCGTAAAGAAGGGCCTTGCGCGCGTCCATTTGCTGCAAATCGTTCGCTCCTTCGGGACAGCGTGGCCGCCCCGGCGGCTGAGCGCAAGCGAATGTCTGCGCCGCGCCCGCCGCGGTTGACAGCGGCGCTTGCGTGGCTAGTTTGGCCCGCGAAAGCGCAAGGCCTTGAGCCGCGCAGGGAGAAACGCCAGGCGTGCGCGCCGGCTTTCAGCCTCAAGAGGAAGCACGGGAGCGCCACGGATTATGGGTCGTTTCAGGGTTACCGTCGACACCGGCGGCACGTTTTCCGATTTCGTCTATTTCGACGAAGCGACCGAAGAAGTGACCATCGCCAAGGTACCCTCCACACCCGACGATCCGTCCCGCGCCATTCTCGCCGGCGTGGATCTTCTGATCGCGCGCGGTGTGAAGCCCGCCGACATCGCCTACTTCTGCCACGGCACCACGGTCGGAACCAACGCGCTGCTCGAGGGCAAGGGCGTGAAGACGGGACTTGTGGTGACGGAAGGTTTCCGCGGCATCTACGAAGTGCAGGAGCAATCGCGCCCGCACGGGCCGCAGATTTTCGACATTTTCTACGACAAGCCCGCGATGCTGGCGCCGCAGAGCCGCACGATCGAGGCGCGCGAACGCGTCGCATTCGACGGCGAGGTGCTTCTGCCGCTGGACGAAGCGCACCTGCGCGAGGCGGTGCGTTCGCTTGCGAAAACCGGCGTCGACTCCGTCGCAGTCTGCCTGCTCTTCTCGTTCCTCCATCCGCAGCACGAGAAACGCGTTCGCGAGATCATCGAGGCGGAAATGCCCGGCTGCAATATCTCGCTCTCCTGCGAGATCGTGCCGCAGATCCGCGAGTACTATCGCCTGTCGACGACTGTCATCAACGCGTACCTGCAGCCGATCCTCGCGCGCTACATCGCCAATCTCGATGGCAGGCTTTCGGGCGCCGGCGTGAACACGCCGCAGAAATACATCATGCAGTCGAATGGCGGCATGTCGACATTCACGGCGACCGCAAAGAAGGCGGTCGCGACGGTGCTTTCCGGCCCCGCCGGCGGCATCACGGCGTGCATCCAGACCTGCCGAACGACGCCGTTCCAGAACCTCATCACTTTCGACATGGGCGGCACGTCCTGCGACGTCGCGCTCATCAAGGACGGGGAACCCTCAATCGCCAATCGCGGCAAGATCGAGGGCCGCGACATCGCGCTGCCGATGATCGAAATCAACACGGTGAGCGCGGGGGGCGGAACGCTAGCGCATGTGGACCGCTTCGGCTCACTCATCGTCGGGCCTGAAAGCGCCGGCGCCGTGCCCGGCCCCGCCTGCTATTCCCGCGGCGGGACGCAGCCCACGATCACCGACTGCAACGTGGTGCTCGGTTATCTCAGCCCCGACAACTTCCTGGGCGGCAAGATGCCGCTCGACGTGAAGGCCGCGCACGAGGCGGTGAAGTCGGCGGTCGCCGATCCGCTCGGCATCAGCGTCGAGGAGGCGGCGGAAGGCGTCGTCACCATCATCAACGTGAAGATGCAGGAGGCCATCAAGGCCATTTCGACGATGCGTGGCCACGACCTGCGCGATTTCATGCTCCTCGCCTTCGGCGGCGCGGGCCCGCTGCATGCAGGCCAGATCGCGCAGAACCTCGGCATGGCCGGGGTCGTCGTGCCGCTTTATCCCGGCGTCTATTCGGCCATGGGCCTTCTGATGTCGGACGTGAAGCACGACTACATCCGCTCCCGGCTCGCCGCCATCGATCGCGTGAGCGAGGAAGAGATCAACACGCCGTTCGCCGAACTCGCGCAGGAAGCGCGCCGCGACCTGGCGGAAGAAGGCTTCGCAGACGCCTCCGTGCGCATCGAGGCCGCACTCGACATGCGCTACGCCGGCCAGGGCTATGAAATCACGGTGCCGTGCGAATGGCCGCTGAAAGCCGGCGACCGCCAGAAGCTGCGCAAGAGATTTGACGACCTGCATGCGGAGTCCTTCGGACACACGGCGCCGGACGAAACGGTCGAAATCGTCTCCTGGCGCCTGCGCGGTGTTGGCCTCGTGCCGCCCGTCAAGCAGCGCACGTTCAAACCGGAAGGCGCGCCGCTCTCGGCCGCGCTGCGCGAGACGCGCAGGATGCGCTTCGACGGCAAGGACATGGATTGTCCCGTCTACCAGCGCGAGAAGCTCGATGTCGGCGCGACCTTCGAAGGCCCCGCGGTGGTCGACCAGCTCGACTGCACCACCGTCGTCTTCCCCGGCGAGATCGTGAAGATCGACGAGTACCGCAACATGATCATTCTCGCCGGGAGGTCTTGACGATGAGCGCTCTCGACGCCGTCCACATCGAAATCATGCGCGCGAGCCTCGAAGGCATCGTGCTTGAAATGCAGAACTCGCTGTTCCGCACAGGCTACTCGACCATCGTGCGCGAAAGTCAGGACGCCTCCTGCGCCTTCATGAACGCGCGGGGCGAGGTCGTCGCCCAGCACGTCGTCCTGCCGTTGCACATCGGCTCCTTCCCGGCCTGCTGCAACGCGGTTATCGAAGCCTACAAGGGCGACATCGAGGAAGGCGACGCCTTCCTCATCAATCATCCCTATCACGGCGGCAGCCCGCATGCGCCGGACATGTGCGTCATCACGCCCGTGTTTCACTCGGGCGCCCTCATCGGCTTCTGCGGCTCCATCGCGCACAAGTCCGATATCGGCGGGCCGGTGCCGGGCTCCTGCTCGGGCCAGGCCAAAGAGGTCTTCAACGAAGGTCTGCACCTGCCGGCCGTTCGCTATCAGCGCGGCTATCAGCGCAACGTCGAGATCGAGCGCATCATCGCCACGAACTCGCGCACGCCGGAACTCGTGCTCGGCGACATCCGTGGCCAGCTTGGCTCGGCGCGGCTTGGCGAAAAGCGTATCGGCGAACTCCTGAACAAGTTCGGCAAGGCCGAGGCCATCGCGGCGTTCGACAAGTTGCTGGAGCTTGCCGAAAAGCGCATGCGCGCGGCGATCGCCGAATGGAACGACGGGCGCTACGAGGCCGAGCGTTTCGTCGACGACGACGGCATCGATCTTGAAAAGCCCGTGCGCATCCATGTCGTGATCGAGAAGAAGGGCGATCAGATCACCTTCGACTTTACGGGCTCCGCGGACCAGACGAAGGGCCCCGCGAACATCCGCCCGCCGGTCATTCGCGGCGCGTGCTGCTTCTGCCTCATCGCGCTCGTCGATCCGCACATCTTCATCAACAGCGGCCTCATGAACGCGTTCGAGGTCAGGACGCGCGAAGGCTCGGTGATGAACCCGCGCTTCCCCGCGCCTGTGAACACATACAACCCGACCGTTCACGCGACCGTGGAGGCGATCTTCTCGGCCATGACGCAGATTGCGCCGAAGATGGCCCGCGCGGACGGCTGTGGCAGCCGCTCGATCATCATCGGCGGACGCTCGACGCTCGCCGGCAAGAGCTACGTGCAATACGAAATCCTCGGCGGCGGAGGCGGCGCGCGCGCCGCGAAGGACGGATCGTCCGGCACCTCGGTCAACCAGTCAAACGCCAAGATTGCGCCCATCGAGATCATCGAGAGCGAGTTCCCCACGCGGGTTCTTCGTTTCGAGCTGATCCCGGATTCAGGCGGCGCGGGCGAATTCCGCGGCGGGCTTGGCATTCGCCGCGAGTACGAGAACCTCGCGGACGCGCGTTTCTCAATCCGCTCGACGAAGCACATCATCGCGCCGCGCGGCGCAGCCCAGGGCGGTGACGGCCGCACCGGCGACATCATCATGAATCCTGAAACCGAAAAGCAGAAGCGCCTGCCGACGCGCTACGCGGATTATCCGCTCGCCGCGCATGACCGCTTCCGTCTGGACACGCCCGGCGGCGGAGGACTTGGCGTCGCGATGAAGCGCGATCCGCAACGAGTCCTGCGTGACGTGCAGGAAGGCTATGTCACGCCCAAAGCGGCGGAGGAAACCTACGGCGTCGTCGTGAAGCATGGCGCCGACGGCTGGACCATCGACACGCAGGCAACCGAAAGCAGGCGGCGCAGCGCCGCCGGCGCGTAACAGGGAGAGAAACATGAAGCTTCAGGGCAAGGTCGCCATCGTCACCGGCGCTGGCCGCAACATCGGCGAGGACACCGCGAAACTCTTTGCGAGCGAAGGCGCTTCGGTGGCCGTCGTCGATCTCGACAAGGCGCGCGGCGAGAAGGTCGCCGCCGACATCGTCGCCGCAGGCGGCAAGGCGAAGGCCTTCGTCTGCGACGTGGGCAAGGAAGACGACATCAAGAAGTGCGTCGACGATGTAGTGGCTGCGTTCGGGCGCCTCGACATCCTCGTCAACAACGCCGCGATTTCGGACAACAAGAACATGTTCGACATCACGACGGAGGAATGGAACCGCGTGCTCGCGATCACGCTGACCTCGCCGTTCCTGTTCTCGAAATATGCCGCCAAGGCGATGATCGCCGCGGGCAACGGCGGCAAGATCGTCAACGTCTCGTCGACCTCCGGCTATTATGGCCGTGACCGCGCCACCGCCTACACCGCGGCGAAAGGCGGCGTTGTGAACCTGACGAAGTCTCTCGCGATCCAGCTCGCGCCGCACAAGATCCGCGTCAACGCGGTCGTGCCGAACAAGATCGGCTCGCCGGTCGGCAAGGACGAGTTCGATCCCACGCGTCCGGTGCTCAACCTCGTCGGCCGTCCCGGCGTGCCGATCGACCTCGCTCGCGCCGCGCTCTTCCTCGTGTCCGACGATTCCGAATTCATCGTCGGCACGGCGCTGTTTGTCGACGGCGGTTGCACGACACTGATGCCGGGCAACGCATAAGCGCCCGTTGCGTCAAACGAAGAAAAGCCCCGCGATGCGGGGCTTTTTTTGTCGGTCGCCTCTCACTTCCCGCAGGAGGAGAGACTCGGCGACTTACCGGCGCTCTTCGCGATAGATCGCCAGCTTCTCCTGCGCGCTGCGGTCCGAGAAGCAGAAGAACACCGCATCCTTGGAGGCGCGCGCCTTGCGCCACGCCCAGCTGGGCACGGCGACGACGTCGCCCTCGCCGGCCGAGAACGACTTGTCGCCAGCCTCGATCTGCACCTCCCCTTCGAGGATGATCCAGGTCTGACCGTCGGTTGCGCGCATCTCCTTCGTCTCGAAGCCCTTCGGCAGATGCGTCAGCCATGCGGCGATCAGCGGCATCGGCCAGCCGCCATCGAGCGGATTGACGTAGCGCAGCGCATGGCCGAGATGCGGATCGGGCGCATCCGTCGCCGCGACGGTCATCAGCGCCTCGCGGCTCGCCTTGTACTTGTAGTTGAAGATCGGCGTGGTTGCCCCGAACGGCGACGGCGTGTTGAACGGCCGCATATTGGAGCCCCAGCGCGCTTGGGAATCGCCCATGCGGCGCGTCTGGATCTGCGTCTTGTCATTGGAATGGCCGCTGAACGCGGTCTCAAAGAAGTTGATGATATGCAGGTCCAGGCCATCGATCCAGATGACCGGCTTCTTCTGTTCCTGTCCGTGATCGTGCCACGCCCAGTTCGGCGTAATGACGAAGTCGCCGCGCTCCATGATCGTGCGCTCGCCGGCGACCGCCGTGTAGCCCAGATTACCCTCGAGCACGAGCCGCAGCGCCGAGGCCGTGTGGCGGTGGGCGGCTGCAATTTCGCCCGGCATGATGAGTTGCATGCCGGAGTACATCGTGGCGGTGATGCGCGATCCGCCCGGCATCGCCGGGTTCTCGAACACGAGCACGCGGCGTTCGGCTTCCTCCGCGGTCAACAGATCGCCCGCCTCCATCAGCAGTTCGCGGCATTCGTCGAAGCGCCATACGTGCGGAACGAACTTGCTCTTGGGCTCCGGCGGAACCAGGCCCTTCAGCGCCTCCCACAACGGCGCAAGATGCTTCGGGGCTATCTTGTCGTAGAACTTCTGGCGATCCTTCGCGGGAGCGGCGGCGGTTGCTGTTGCGGTCATGTTGGTAACCCTCTCGTCAGGATGCGTTCAACCTAGTGTCGCGACCCGCGCCTTCCATTGGCGCAGATCAATTCGGATCAGACCTTGCCTTCGGCGCGCAATTTCCAGAGGTCCCAGGCCCGCGTCGCCTGCCCGTCGATGGTGCGCGTGGCGGTGCGCGTCTCGCCTTCGCTCAGCGACGTCACCGGACCAATGCGCAAGGCTTCGGACAGGACGCGCGCGTTCTGCTCGGTGTAGACGGCGCGGAACACCGCCTGTTTCAGGCTGTCGCCAACCGCCGTCGAGCCATGACCCCGCATGAGGACGACGGCGCCGTCGCCGAGGCTTTTCGCCAGCGCCGCGCCAAGCTTCGGCGACGAAATCAGGAGATCGTTGTCGTCGCCCACCACGTCGCGGATCTCGAACACCGGCGCGCATGTTCCGATGAAGGATCCCATGTGCGTCACGGCGCGGAACGAAAACCCCTTCACCAGCCCGAACGGAATGACGGCCATCGAATGGCTGTGAACGACGCTCATCACGTCCGGCCGTGCGCGATAGATTTCCGAATGGATGAATCGCTCAAGATAAACGGCGCGGCCGCGCGCGTTCACTGGTTCGCCATCGGCGCCGAATTCGACGATATCGTCGGCCGTCACCAGCCCCGGCGCCATGTTGCGCGCGCAGAGGAAGCGGCTCGGGTCCTTGTCGTGGCGCACGCTGACATGGCCGAACGCGTCAAGCACGCCCTCGCGAAAGAGAATGCGATTTGCGGTGACGAGATCCGCCACAAGCGCCGGATCGGCGGCAGGCCCGGCCGCGCCCCTGTCGGCGGCGGGCCCCGCAATGCTGGCTTCATCTATCGAACCGTTCCCCGGCGTGCACATGCGCGCTGCGTCTCCCTTCCCTGATCGCTGCAAACTCATAGCGCCAGCAGCTATCCGGTGTCAATATTCTCATTTTTTGAGAATGATGATTTGACAAGCCGTGGGCCGCAAATTAGAGGATATCCATCCGGGGAGCCCTCGCGCTCCCGCGATCTGGGAGGCGTCCGATGGCGGGTTTCGCCCGCTTTCAGGCTGTTTTGCGGCTGTTCGACGAGAAGGCGAGCGCGTGGACCGTGCCCGCCATGTCGGACGCGCTTGGCGTGCCCGCAAGCACCGTTTACCGAACGGTGCGCGATCTCGTCGCCAGCGGCTTTCTCGAAGCGGCCCACGAGAGCGTTTATCGCCTCGGCCCCGCCTTCATCGAGTACGATCGCCTGCTGCGCCTCACAGATCCGCTTGTCGCCGCCGGTCGCGGCGCGCTCCACGACGTTGTGGCGCAGGCGCGCACGTCCTGCGTTGCGCTTCTGTCACGACTGTACAACGACCAGGTGATGTGCGTCGCCGACGAAGCCGCGCGCGACACGTCGTTCCGCCCTAGCTATGAGCGCGGCCGGCCGATGCCGCTGACGCAGGGCGCGACCTCGAAAGTGATTCTCGCGCATCTGCCGCCGCGTCATCTCAACCGTCTCATCGGCGCGCCAAAGGACGGCGGCGCACGGCACGCGGCGCTCCGGCGCGAACTTGCCGACATTCGCAAGCGCGGCTTTTGCATGACGGCAAGCGAGATCGACCCCGGCCTGGCCGGCATCGCCGCGCCCGTCATCGTGCGCGAAGCCGGCATTATCGCGAGCCTCAGTCTCGTCGCCGACGATACGCGCCTCGACGAAGCCCAGCGTCGACGGCTCGTGCTGCTCGTTGTTTCCGCTGCGAGCCTCGTGGCCGAAGACTTGCGTCATGCCCTTGCGCCGCCGGCTCCCGCCGAGCCGCGCCAGAAAATGGTGAAGCAATGAATTTTTACGTCAACGGCGATTTCAACTGCGATGTCGCCATTGTCGGCGCAGGACCGACTGGCCTCACGATCGCGAACCTTCTCGGCAAGGCGGGAGTGAAGGTCATCGTCATCGAGCGGAATCCGACGACCGTGCAGGCGCCCCGCGCCGTCTCCATCGACGACGAAGCCCTGCGCACGATGCAGGCCGCGGGCATTGTCGACAAGGTTCTGGAAAACGTCGCTCTCGACTACGGCTATCAGTACATTACGCCCGCCGGCGTGGTTTTCGCGCAGGTGGAGCCGACCGCGCGCGAGTACGGCTGGCCGCGCCGAAACGCCTTCACGCAACCGGAACTGGAGGCGACGCTGCGCGAAGGCCTCACGCGCTTTCCGAACGTGAAGATCATCTTCGAAACCTGCTGCGAGAACGTGAAGGAAGACGCCGACGGCGTGACCATTCACATCAAGTGCCAGGATGGCGAGATGCGCAATGTGCGCGCGCGTTACCTCGCGGCGACCGACGGTGGGCGTTCGGCAATTCGCAAGCTGATCGGCGCCCAGATGACAGGCTCCACCTATCGCGAACGCTGGCTGATCGTCGATCTCAAGGATACGAAGGAGCGGTTCCGCCTCACGCGCGTGTTGTGCAATCCGAAGCGGCCGACGATCTGCCTTCCCGGCCCCGATGGACGCCGGCGCTACGAGTTCATGGTTCACAAGGGCGAGACGGACGAATTCATCTGCACGCCGGAAAAGGTCCGCGAATTGCTCGCCATGTTTGGTCCTGACGCCGACACGCCAATCGTCCGACGTCAGGTCTACACGTTCCACGCGCGCATGGCCGACCGGTGGAACACCCGGCGCATTTTCCTCGGCGGCGACGCTGCGCATCTGACGCCACCCTTCGCCGGCCAGGGCATGAACAGCGGCGTGCGCGACGCGCATAATCTCGCCTGGAAGCTAACCTGCGTCGTGAAGGGAGAACTCGGGCCCGGCCTGCTCGACAGCTATTTCAAGGAGCGATCGCCGCACGCCTGGTCGCTCATAGAAATGGCCGTCAACATCGGCAAGGTGATGATGCCAACCTCGCGCGTCCAGGCCTTTCTCGTGCAGACCGCGTTCCGGCTGATGCGCTTCATTCCGCCATTGCATGATTACTACGTGCAGATGAAGTACAAGCCGAAGCCCTACTACAAGGATGGTTTCATCCTCCCTGACGATGGCGGACTGAATGTCGTCGGGCGCATGCAGCCTCAACCGCTTGTCGAACGGCTCGATCGTTCGCGCGTCAAGTTCGATGAGCTTGCGGGCGACGGTTTCGCGCTCGTCGCGTTCGGTGAGAACGCGCAGACAACTTTGGCCGCCTGCAATGGCCACGACTTCGGCCTGCCCCGCCTCGCGCGCATTGCCGTGCTGCCGCACAGCATGAACATCGACCGCACGGCGGACCCGGCAATCCTGGCAGTCCGCTCGGTCGATGAATTCTTCGAGGAGCGGCTGCCGAAGAGCCGCGAAATTCTGCTCGTCATCAGGCCGGATCGCTACGCGGCAGCCGCCTGCGACGTGACAGACGTGTCGAAGATCGCGGACTTCGCCGCGCGCGTGCGCGCCCTTGCGGCGTCGACGGGTTCGGTTGAACTCGCGTCTCTGGAGCCCGCCGCGCAATGAAAAAGGGCGGCCCGAAGGCCGCCCCGATTTGTTGCCCGTCTCGCTTACTTCTCGTCGAAGTAGAGCCTGCCCGGATTCGTCACGAGCAGCTTCTGCTGCAGTTCCGGTTCCGGCGCGAACAGCGGAATGAGATCGACCAGGTCTCCGTCGTTCGGCATCGCCTTCACGTTCGGATGCGGCCAGTCCGTGCCCCAGATAACACGGTCGGGCGCGAGTTCGCAGATCTTGCGCGCGAACGGGACGGCATCGTGGAACGGAGCGCCCGCGGTGGATACGCGCTCGGAGCCGCACACCTTCACCCAGCACTTCTCATCGTCCTTGATGAGATTGATGAGGCAGTCGAAGGGCTTCTGATTCATGCCACCCGAAGCCTGCACGCGGCCCATGTGGTCGATCGTGTAGATGACCGGCAGCTTCGCAAGCATCGGCGCGTATTCAGGCAAGTCGATGGCGTCGAAGTGTACGTCGAGCGACCAGCCGAAGTTCTTGATGCGGTCCACGACGGCGTGGAACACGCGCATGTCGGGCACGCCGCCGAGATGCTTCACGAAGTTGAAGCGGCAGCCGCGGATGCCGCCATTGTGAAGGAACTCGATCTCCTTGTCGTCGAACGTGTCGTCGATGTTGGCGACCGCGCGATAGGCGCCGTTGCTGGCGGCGATCGCATCGAGGCAGACCTGGTTGTCGTTGCCGTGGCAGCTCGCGTTCACGATCACGGCGCGCTCGAGACCGAGCTTCGCCTGCAGCGCGCGAAACTTCTCGAGCCCCGAGTCGGGCGGCGTGTAGGAGCGGTCCGGCGCGAAGGGATATTTGTCGCCGGGGCCGAAGATGTGGCAATGCGCGTCCGTCGATTTCGGCGGCAGCTTGAACTTCGGCGTTTTCGTGTTCGGGTCCGGCGACGGGATGGTCGGCGTGAAATCGCCCGGCGGATTCTTGTGCATGTTCATTTCTTCTTTGCTCCCCTTTCCTGTGCGTCGGCGATGGCGGCGGCCAACCCCGGGTTCATTCCAAGATCCTCGACCATCATCGCGGCTTCGCGCATTTCCGCCGCGCGGCGCACGCCGTGGGTGGCGACGCGCTCGCCCATGTATTCGGCAAGTTCGCGGAAGTCGATCGACGGCCATGTCTGGTTGAGGCTCGCGAAGACCTCGGCCTCCACGCCCCAGTGCTTGGCGGCGGCGGCGCAGTCCACCATGATCGCCTCCATGCCCTTGATGACGATCGAACGGCAGAGTTTCATGGCGGAGGCGCGGCCGGGCTCGGTCGTCACCGGCGTTATGTTCATCCCGAGACCGTTCATAAGCGCAGCAAGCTCGACGGCGTAAGGCCCGCCGCCGAGGATCGGAACGCGGATGCCAACGCCGCCGACAGGCTGCATGACCGCGCCTTCGACATACTTTGCATGAGCAGCGTTGACCTTTTCGGCGGCGTTTTTCTTCGTCACCGGCGAGGCCGAATTCACATCGAAGAAAAACTGCCCCTGATGCAGGTAGCCCGCCGCCTCGCCCGCCACTGCCAGCGCGGACGATGCGGTGACCGCCGAGATGACCACGCGCGCGTCCCGCGCCGCGTCGGCCGGGCTGGAGGCCGCCCGCACGCCGATCTCCTTCGCCGCCGCCAGCAAGGGCGGACCCTTCTGCGGATCGGAGAACAGGATGTCGTAGACGGCGATGGAGACGTCGCCGCGCTCCATGAACTGGCGGGCGAACAGCTTGCCCACCTCGCCGAAGCCGATGATGGCCAGCGGTGTCGTCCCGGTCATGTGTCCTCCTTGGGCGCAAGGCGCGGCTGCGGGCCGGCGCGCCCCGATGCGGCCTTTTACGGCGCGCGGGCGGCGCGAACAAGGTGGCGCATGACGCGGGCGTCCGGGAATGGAGCTCCGTATTCCCGGACCGGCGAGGCCAGATCCGCGAGCCATGGCGCCATGACTCCGGATCCCGGGTTCGCGCTCATGCGCGCCGGGGCAACTGGAGCGTTACTCCGGCTCGGAGACTGTCACGCGCCGCATCAGCCGGATTTCGTCCGCCGGGAAATCGTTGCGGGCGTGGTTCAGGCAGCGGTTGTCCCAGATCAGCAGGTCGCCCACGGCCCAGGTATGCGCGTAGACGAACTCTGGCCGCTCCGCGTGCTCGAACAATTCCTCGAGCAGCGCGTCGCTCTCTGCGCGGTCCATGCCGACGATGCTGCGCGTCATGAGTCGGCTGAGGTAGAGGGACTTGCGGCCCGTGGCCGGATGCGTCTTCACCAGCGGATGAACTGCGTTCGAGAGGTTCTCAGCCCCTTCGTTCACCTGGCCGCGCAGTGTCGCATAGACGTCGTAGATGTAACTCGCCTCAAGGTTCGCGATGCGTGCTTTCATCTCGTCAGACAGCGCGTCGTAGGCCATGTAAAGATTGGCGAACTTGGTCTCGCCGCCGCGCGATGGGATCTGGACGGAATAAAGCGTCGTCGCGCGATAGGGCACGTCGCGGTGCGACCCGTCAGAATGGAAGTGCATTTCGCCGTCCGGCAGCGCGCCGATGGGTTGCCCGTTTTCGCGGATGTTCGTGATGATCATGATGCCGCGTTCGCGCTCCTTGCCCTGATTCGCGACGACGCGGCCTGCCTTGCCTGCGTCAGCGCGACCGAAGATCGACGCGAAACGGATCTGATCTTCGGGCTCGAGCTTCTGGTTCGGGAAGCAAAGCACGCCATGCTTGTGAAAGGCGTCGCGCAACTCCTGCTTCACGGGCTCAGGGGTTTCGCGCGAAAGATCCACGCCAGTTACGCGCGCGCCGAGCACGGAGCTCAGCGGTTCGACGGTTATCTCTGCAACACTCATGATGTCCTCCCGGCGGCGCGTCTGTGCATGGTCAGTGCATGGCCTGGCCGCCGTCGACGTTGATCGTCTGGCCGGTGATGAACGAACTAGCATCCGAAATGAGGAACATCACGGCGCCGACGAGATCGTCAGGGTACTGCGGCCGCTTGAAGCAGCGGCCCTGGTCGCGGCCCGCGACATAGTTCGACGAGGACGACGCCATCTGCGTCTCGCTTTCCGTGAATCCGGGCGTGATGGCGTTGACGCCGATCTTGTCGTCGCCCACTTCACGCGCCAGCGCGCGCGTAAGGCCGACAACGCCCGCCTTCGACGTCGTATAGTGCAGGCGGTTGGGGTTGCCGCCCCAGATGCGCGAGGACGAGATGTTGACGATGCGTCCGCCGCCCTGCGCCTTCATGTGGGGGTAGACCGCGCGGCAGCAAAGGAAGATTCCCTTGAGGTTCACCGCCATCACGCGGTCCCATTCATCGATCGGAATGCGGAACCAGTCGCCGCGCGGCAGCACGCTCATCAACGAGGCGTTGTTGACGAGGCCGTCGATCCGTCCCCACTTCGCAATGGTCTGGTCGACCATCGCCTGAACGGCGTCGGGGTCGATCACATCGGTGCGGATCGCGATCGCCTCGCCGCCCTTCTCGCGAATGCCGGCGGCGACGGACTCGCCCGCCTCGCCCGCGATGTCCGCCAGCACGACCTTCGCGCCCGCTTCCGCCAGCCGCTGGCTGTAAACCTTGCCAATGCCGGTGCCCCCGCCCGTGACGATGACCACCTTGCCCTTGACGCTATAGGCGGTGTTGACGTCAAAACCCGTCATATTTCCTCTTCCTCCCTTGACCGGCGGCTTCGCCGGCACATTGTTTCTGGCGGCGATGATGTCCGATACCAGCGCGCGAAACAAGGGCCGCGCGGCGCGGGCGGGCGACGGGGTGCGTGATGGAAGAATGCGACGTCGCCATCGTTGGCGCGGGACACAACGGACTGGTCTGCGCGGCCTATCTGGCGGCCGCCGGATTGAGTGTGCGCGTTTACGAGCGGCGCAGCGTCGTGGGCGGCGCTGCGGTGACCGAGGAATTCGCGCCCGGCTTCCGCAATTCTGTCGCCGCATACACCGTAAGCCTGCTTTCGCCGAAAGTGATCCGGGACCTCGAACTGCCCGCGCATGGATTGAAGGTCGTGGAGCGCCGCGTTCTCAATTTCCTGCCGCTGCCGAGCGGGGATTATCTGCTCGCCGGCCCCGGCCGGACGAAACAGGAGGTTGCGAAGTTCAGCGTGACGGACGCCGGCGCGCTCGACGCGTTCAATGCGCAGCTTGACGTGGTGGCCGATGTGCTGCGCGCCGAGATTCTGCGCGCCCCGCCAAACCTGGTCACGGGTCCGCTGCGCCGTGTCGGCGCGGAAGCCCTGCGCGCGCTCGCCCTCGGCAACCGCTTGCGCGGGCTCGACCAGAAGGATCGCGTCGCGGTGTACGACCTGTTCACGAAGTCGGCCGGCGATCTGCTCGATTCGTGGTTCGAGTCCGAGCCCATCAAGGCGCTCTACGGGTTCGACGCCGTGGTGGGCAATTATGCGAGCCCCTATACGCCGGGCTCGGCCTACGTCCTGCTGCATCACGCATTCGGCGAGGTGAACGGAAAGAAAGGCTTGTGGGGTCACGCCGTCGGCGGCATGGGCGCGATCACGCAGGCGATGGCGAAGGCGGCCGCGGCGCGCGGCGCGCGCATCCGTACGGAGGCCGGCGTGCGCGAAATCGTCGTCGAAAAGGGCCGCGCGGCCGGGCTCGTTCTCGAAAGCGGCGAACGCGTGAAAGCGAGCGCGGTTGTCTCCAACCTCAATCCAAAACTGCTGTTCACGAAGCTCGTGCCCGAAGACGCAGTTTCACCCGACTTCCTGAGACGGATGAAGGGTTGGACATGTGGCTCAGGCACGTTCCGCATGAACGTCGCGCTTTCCAGGCTTCCGAATTTCACGGCCCTGCCCGGCGACGGAGATCACCTGACGTCGGGCGTCATCATCGCGCCGAGCCTCGACTACATGGACCGCGCGTTCCATGAATCGAAGCTGCACGGCTGGAGCCGCGAGCCAATCGTCGAGATGCTCATTCCGTCGACGCTCGACGACACGCTGGCGCCGAAGGGCGCGCATGTCGCGAGCCTGTTCTGCCAGCATGTCTCGCCGGAGTTTTCAGACGGGACAACGTGGGACGACCATCGCGAGAAGGTCGCGGACCTGATGATTTCGACGGTCGACAAATACGCGCCGGGATTTGCGGCGAGCGTCGTAGGCCGTCAGATCATGTCCCCACTCGATCTCGAACGCACGTTCGGACTTGTCGGAGGCGACATCTTCCACGGCGCGCTCACGCTCGACCAGTTGTTTTCCGCGCGACCCGCGCTCGGCCATGCGGACTACCGCATGCCAGTCCCCGGTCTTTATCTTTGCGGATCGGGAGCGCATCCCGGCGGCGGCGTCACCGGCGCGCCGGGGCATAACGCAGCGCAAGCCGTCATCGCGGATGCAGGCGCGAAAGCTCGCGGACAGCGCGCGAAATAGTCAGTGCGTACGGCGATACTCTTCCGAGGCATTGTTCGCGCGAACGACGAACGTCGCGAAGACAGCGAACGCCAGAAGCACGGCGACGAGATAAATCTGCTCTGAACCGGTCATGGTTTCCCTCCAACGTATTGGAGGAAATTCAATACGCGCCGGCGACGGCCGCATTGATGCATATCAAGTTATTTCAGACGCTTATGAGATGCTTTCGCAAAGAAATGGGAAGCCGTTGCGCTCGCAGGCGCGAAACGCGGTCACGCCGCTGTCTTGCGAGCCGTGACGAGCGCGTACAGTTTCGGGCCGAACAGGGCGAGCGCCGCAATGGCGAGGATCGTCGCCGACAGGGGGCGCGTGAAGAACACTGTCCAGTCGCCCGCCGATATCGTCATCGCCTGACGGAAGTTCTGCTCGGCGAGCGGCCCCAGGATCATGCCGATGATCACGGGCGCCGTCGGGAAATCGTAGCGCCGCATGAGGTAGCCCATGGCGCCCACGATGTAGAGCAGCGCGAGATCAACGGGCGACTGCGAAATACCGTAGGTGCCTATTGTCGCGAACACGAGAATGCCGGCGTAAAGCATTGGCGCTGGCACCTGCAGCATCTTCACCCAGATGCGAATCATCGGCAGGTTGAGCGCCAGCAGGAGGAAGTTGCCGATGAACAGCGAGGCGATCAGGCCCCACACAAGCTGCGACTGGCTCTGAAGCAGCAGGGGGCCGGGGTTGATGCCGTAACTCTGGAACGCGGACAGCATGATGGCCGCCGTGGCGGACGTTGGCAGGCCCAGCGTCAGCATCGGCACCAGAACGCCGGCTGCCGAGGCGTTGTTTGCGGCCTCGGGCCCTGCCACGCCTTCAATGGCGCCGCGCCCGAACTCCTCCGGCCTGGTCGAGAGCTTCTTCTCGACGTAGTAACTCAGGAACGTCGGCACCTCGGCGCCGCCCGCCGGCATGGTGCCAATGGGAAAGCCGATGGCGGTCCCGCGCAGCCACGGCTTCCATGAGCGCGACCACTCCTCCCGGGTCATCATCAACGAGCCGCGAAGCGGAATGATCTCGTCCTTGCCCGAGTAATGACGCGCGGCCATATACAGCGTCTCGCCAACCGCGAATAGCCCGACCGCGACGATGATCACGTCGATGCGGTCGGTCAGTTCCTGGACCCCGAAGGTGAAGCGCGCCTGCCCCGTCTGCAGGTCGATGCCGACCAGTCCGATGAATATGCCGATGAAGAGCGCCGTCAATCCGCGAATGGCTGACGAACCGAGCACCGCGGACACCGTGACGAAAGCGAGCACCATCAGGGAAAAATAGTCCGCGGGCCCGAATTTCAGCGCCCACTCCACGACGACAGGCGCGAGGAACGCTATGCCGATCGTGCCCACTGTGCCGGCTACGAATGATCCGATCGCGGATGTTGCAAGCGCCGCTCCCGCGCGCCCGTTGCGCGCCATCTTGTTGCCTTCGAGCGCCGTGACGATCGTGGCGCTTTCGCCGGGCGTATTCAGCAGGATCGAAGTGGTCGAACCGCCGTACATCGCGCCGTAATAAATGCCGGCGAACAGGATGAACGCCGCAGTCGGCTCCACCTTGAACGTGATCGGCAAAAGCAGCGCGATCGTCAGCGCGGGCCCAAGGCCCGGCAGGACGCCGATGGCCGTTCCCAGCGTGACGCCGACAAGGCACCACAGCAGGTTCACCGGAGTCAGCGCAACCGCAAAGCCGGTCGCCAGATGCGAAAGCGTATCCATCAGGCGATCACCGAAATGATGCGTTCGATCATTCGTTCGAGAGGACCGGCGCCGATGTTGATGCCGAGAGCGCGCGCAAAGCCGAGATACGCGACGAGCGAGAGCGCAAAGCCCGTTCCCGCGTCACGCAGGACGTTCTTCGAGCCGAACGCGAGCGCCGTCAGCGTGAAAAGGATTGTGGAGGCGATGGTGAAACCCGCAGGCCCGATGAGCGAAATGTTCGCGAGGAAACCCGCCAGCAGCAGCGCGAGCGCCCGCTTGTCCTGTTTCGCTTCTCTTTCCTCCTGATCCTGCCATCCGCCGCGCAGAGCCTCGATCAGGAGCACGACGCCGCACCCGGCGAGTCCCGCCGCCGCAATCATCGGAATGACCGTCGGACCGACCCGGGCATAGAGCGGTGAAACAGGGATTGCGAGCGTTTGCCAGAAGACAACCGCTGCGAGGCCAATCACGCCAAGCGCAATCAGCGTCTCGCCCAGCGGAAGACGCGCGTGCGCGCCTTCCCCTTGTCCCGGCGCCGCCACGTCAGGCGAGCCCGAGTTCCTTCAGAATGCCGCGGATGCGCTCCGTCTCGGCGGCGATATACTTGCCGAACTCGTCCCCCGCGAGCGTGATCTGGGTCCAGTCCTGCTTCTTGCAGATTTCGGCCCATGCCGGCGAGGCCGCCATCTTGAGGACCAAGTCCGTCATCGCCTTGCGGTCCGCGTCGGATACGCCCGGAGGCGCGAAGCAGCCGCGCCAGTTGGCGAGCTCCACGTCGATGCCCTGCTCCTTGAGCGTCGGGGCGTCGATGCCCGGCTGGCGCGTCGGCGCCGAGATCGCAAGCAGGCGCATCTTGCCGGCCTTGATCTGCTCCGAAAACTCGCCATAGCCCGACACGCCGGCGGCAACCTGATTGCCGAGGATGGCGGCCGTCGCCGGACCGCCGCCCGCGAAGGCGACGTAGCTGACCTTCGCCGCCGGCACCCCGACCGCCTGCGCGATCATGCCGATCAGAATGTGGTCCGTGCCGCCAGCCGAACCGCCCGCCACGGGCACCTTGCCCGGATCGGCCTTCAGGGCGTCGATCAGTTCCTTCGCGGTCTTGAACCTCGATCCGGCAGGCACGACGAGCGCCTGGTACTCGCCGGTCAGGCGCGCAATCGGCGTCACTTGCGCGAGGCTGAACTGACTCTTGTTGGCGATAAGCGAGCCGACCATCACGAGGCCGGCGACCATCAGCGAATTGCCCTGGCCCTTCCACTGATTGATGAACTGCGGCAGACCTACGGCGCCGCCGGCGCCGCCGACGTTCGTGATCTGCGCCGTCTTGATGAGTTGAGACGCGCGAAGCGCGTTCTCCATGGAGCGGGCGGTCTGGTCCCAGCCGCCGCCAGGTGCGGCGGGAACGAAGATGCGCAGGGAATCGACCGTCTGGGCAAACGCCGGACTGAGGCCCATTCCCGTCCCGACGGCAAGCGCGCCCGCGCCAGCCAGAGCTTCTCGCCTCGTCAACATGAATATCCCCTCCCTTTCGAACGCGAAAATTGGCTCCAATCTTCCCCAAGAGCAGTGGCAAGGCAAGCAGTGGATGGGCGGCTCAGATTCAATACTTTCGATCTATCCCGCCCTTTTCTTGAGCGGAGCCCCCCGTGTATGGTGACGCCGGACGCCGGCGGCGGCTGCTGGCCGCGCCCGGCTCAACGACACGATATGGAGGAAACGCATGGCCTTTTCGGCATGGCGCGGCATAGCCGGCATCATTCACCCCACCCTGCGCCCGGGCGCGCTCGAGGAATTCATTCGCCTGCTGCCCGAGGGAATTGGCGTGCTGCCGCTATTTACGAACATCACGCGCGGCACGCGCGATGAGTTCGAGACAGTGATGGGCGCCTATGAACAGCAAATCGCGCTCCTCGCCGAACAGAACTGCGATGCGATCCATCCGAATGGCGCGCCGCCCTTCATGGTCCACGGGCTCAAGGGCGAAGCCGAGCTCGTCTCCGGCTGGGAGAAAAAGTACAAGACGCCGATCTTCACCGCCGGCCAGAACCACATCACGGCGCTGCGTGCGCTGAAGGCGAAGTCCATCGTCGGCGCGACATATTTCTCGGGTGAGATCAACAAGACCTTCGCGCAATATTTCCGCGACGCCGGCTTCGAGGTGAAGTGCATGGAAGGCGTCGAGACGCCCTTCAACAAGGTTCAGGAACTGTCGGGCGAGCAGGTCTACGCCCACATCAAGAAGCACTTCCTTGCGCAAAAGGGGGCAGACGCGATCTACATGCTCGGCTCCGGCTGGCGCACGCTGCACATCGTCGATCTTCTCGAGCGCGATCTTGGCGTGCCGGTGGTGCATCCCGTTACCGCGCGCGTCTGGGAGTTCCAGAAGCGGCTGCATGTGAACGAACCGCAGTCGGGCTATGGGGTGCTGCTCGAGGATATGCCGCCCATGCCGTAAGCAAAGCCTGGCGAATAATAACAAGATAAAAGGGAGGACATTATGAAATTACCGACCCGGATTCGCGCGACGCTCGGCGCCGCGCTGACGGCAAGCGCGTTCTTCGCGGCGCCGCCGCTGGCCGTCGCGCAGAGCGTGGAGGAATTCTATCGCGGCCGGTCCGTGACCCTGATCGTGCCGACGGCGCCCGGGGGCATCAACGACATTTCCGGCCGCCTGGTCGCACGCAACTACAGCCGATTTATTCCCGGCAACCCAACCTTCGTGGTGCAGAATGTGCCGGGTGGCGGCGGTCTTGTCGCCGCGAACCGGCTTGCCAATACGGCTGAACGCGACGGCAGCGTGATCGCCATCATCCAGCGCGCGGTGCCGCAGCTTGCCATCCAGGGAGAACCGAACGCAAAGTTCGATCCCTCGAAGCTGACGTGGCTCGGTTCGCTGTCCGATTACGAAGACGACGCCTATCTGGTCGTCGTCAACTCGGATCACCCCGCGAATGTCGCCGATGACCTGCGCAAGCCCGGCGTCCGGCTGCGCCTTGGCGGGGACCAGCCAGGCTCAACCAATCTGTCCTTCGCCTATCTCGCGAAGAACGCACTTAACCTCAACGTTGACGTCATACGCGGCTATCCGGGCGCAGCGCCGATGTTCCTCGCCATGCAGCGCGGCGAACTCGACGGGCAGATCATCGGCTACAATTCCGTTCGTGCAGGGCAGCCGCAGTTGTGGGGCGACAAGAAGGTGCGGCCGCTCTTTCAATTCGCACGGACGAAGCGCCACCCTGAGCTGAAAGATATTCCAACGGCGCGCGAACTGACGAACGATCCAAAGATCATCGCGCTGCTCGACTTCGCGGAAATGCCATTCTTCATGGCGCTTCCCTTCGTCGCGCCGCCCTCGTTGCCGACGGACCGCGCCGCAGCCTTGCGTAAAGGCTTCATGGACATGGTGAAGGACAAGGAGTTTCTGGCCGAAGCAAGCAAGGTGCGGCTCGACATCAGTCCCATCGACGGCGCGGCGGTGGACGCCATCGTAGCCAGGGCGATGAAAACGCCGCGCGATGTGGTCGAACTCTACGCGAAGATGGCGACCCCGCAGAACTGACGGGCGCTTTCCCGCAGCAGCACGAAAGCCGGCTGAACGCCGGCTTTCTTCATTCTACATGGCGCGTTCAGCGATTGAGCGCCTTGTTCACACGGTCGAGAACTGATGGAGGAGAGGCTGCGGCCTTCTTCAGGACCTCCGTCACCTCCTCTCCGGTGACGAGCTGGATCTCGATGTTGCGGCGCTTGGCCTCGGCGATGAACTCGGGGTCCTTCATCGTAGCGTTGAAGGCCTCGCGCAACGCCTTCGCCCTATCCTCCGGAATTCCCGGAGGCGCCAGGAACGGGCGTCCAATCACCTCGCGCGCGAGAATGAAATCGAGCGCGGCCTGTTCGGTGTCGTTGCGCACCAGCGAACGGATCGAAGGCGCCTTGATCTCGGGATCGTCCTTCGGACCGGTATGGAAGAGCACGTTCACGAGCTTGTCGTCCAGCCAACGCTTGTGGCTCGACTGGATGGCGCTCCATGACCAGTATGCGATCCCGTCGATCTCGCCGCGCTCGACAGCGAGCGTCGAATCGCCGGTGCTCTTGTAACCCTTCACGATATTGAACTTCGTTCCGAACAGGGTGTTGAAGGCGATCGGCATCACCTCTGAATCCGCGCCCGCGCCGGTGCCCGGCACGAGCAGTTCCATCTTTTGCAGGTCGGCGAGCGTCTTCACCTTGGAGGTATGCCAGGAAAGCGCGATGGAGCGGTCCTTGTTCATGCTGCCGAGCCAGACGAAGGCGAGCGGATCAATGTTTGCGTCATTCTTTCCGAGCATGGGATCGAACGGAATGTTGCGCGCGATCGTGCCGAACGTTCCGCCGTCCTTCGGGGCGATGCGGTAGAGATAGGTCGTCGCCTGCAATCCGCCCGCCCCGACCATGTTGCGCGGCACAAAGATCGGATTTCCGGGAATGTACTTGCCCATGTATTGCGTGAGGAACCGGGCGTAGAGATCGTAGGTCGAGCCGGCGGGTGAATAGATCACCACCTGCACCTGACGGCCCTTGTAGAATTCCTCGACCGATTGCGCGCCGGCGGCGCCAGCGAATGCCGTTGCAAGTCCCGCCGCCACGAACGCGCGGCGCGCGATTTTCGCGATTTCCTTGCGCATTTCCTTCCCCTCGACCTTCATCGCCGCGGTCGTGAAGCGCCGCAGTCCACGCAAGTCTCCGGGAAAAACCGGCGGCTGACAACCCCCGCCGGCCTCTCGCGCAATCAGGTCGCGGCGGGATAGTCGATGTAGCCGCGTTCGGTTCCGCTGTAGATCGTCGAGAAGTCAGGCTCGGCGAGAGCAATTCCTTCGCGCATCCGGCGCGGCAGGTCGGGATTGGCGATGAATGGCTTGCCGAACACGATGGCGTCGGCGCCGCCGCTTTCCAGCATTGCTTCCGCGGTTTCGCGATTGAACCCCGCGCCCGCGGCGTAAACGCCGTTGAAGTGCGGACGCATCCCGGCGTGCACGTCATACGCGCCCTGCTTCGCGCCGTGCAGATAGGCAAGGCCGCGTGCGGAGAGTTCGCGCGCCAGATATGGATAGACCTCCTCCGCATCCGGCTCGACGACGTCGTTGAACTTGATGCGCGGCGACACTTTCAAGCCCGTGCGCTGCGCGCCCGCCGCCTCGACGACGCGGTCTGTGACTTCGAGCAGGAAGCGGCAACGATTTTGGACCGAACCGCCGTAGCGATCGTCCCGCAGGTTGATCGCAGGATCGAGGAATTGATGAATGAGATAGCCTGACGCCGCGTGGATTTCGACCCCGTCGAAGCCGGCGGCGAGCGCGCGCTTCGCCGCTGATGCGAACTCGGCGGCGACGGCGGGAATTTCGTCCGTCTCCAGCGCGCGCGGAACGACGAAATCTTTCTTGCCGTCGTCGGTCTTGTTCTGGCCCTTGATCGCGAGGGCCGAAGGGGCGACCGGGAGCGCGCCGCCCGGCAGGAAGTCCGGCAGCGCAACGCGCCCGGTATGGTAAAGCTGCGCGAAGATGCGGCCGCCAGCCTTGTGGACGGCGGCGGCGACGCGCGCCCACGCCGACTGCTGGGCGTCGTCGGCGATGCCAGGGGTGCGGACGTAGCCCTTCGCCATGGGGGAGACGTAAAGCGCCTCCGTCACCATTAGCCCGGCCGACGCCCGCTGGGCATAAAAATCGGCGACGTAATCGAGCGGGACGCCATCGTCGCCGGCGCGAGAGCGCGTCATCGGCGCCATGATGATGCGGCTGGGAAGTTCGAGCTGTCCAATGCGCAGCGGCGTGAAAAGGCGATCCATGTCGTTCCTGTTGATCGTGCGGGTGCGAGACCGTGAGCATACAGGCCCGACGGCGCAAAAATCCAATCCCTCCGCACGCGGCGTCCCTATTGACCCCCCTCCCCCCGGCATTAAGATCGCCGCCAACCAATGTACGGGGAGGAATATCCGATGGCGCAGGCCACGATTGCAGACCGGATTGTCATCACGCCGCTGTCCCCCGCCTGCGGCGCCGAGATTTCCGGCGTCGACCTGACGAAGGACCTGACGCCTGAAGTGATTCGGCAGATTCAGGACGCGTGGAACGAGCATCTCGTTCTCACATTCCGCGGCCAGGACCTCTCGCAGGAGGATCAGCTGCGCTTCGCCTCACACTTCGGCCCGCTCGGCAAGCGCAAGCAGGCGCCCGATCAGCTGAAGGAACGCACGGAAGGCGTGCTGCAGCTCGATCCGCACGTGCTGCTCGTGTCGAACAAGAAGATCGACGGCGTCCCCGTCGGCGCATTCGGCGACGGCGACATGTGGTACCATATCGACAGCGGCTATTCGCAGCGGCCATACGCCTACACGTTCCTGTACGGCGTCGAACTGCCATCCTGGGGCGGCGACACGCTGTTCTCGAACATGTACATGGCCTACGACGCCCTGCCCGAGGACCTCAAGCGCCGCATTCACGGCAAGCGCGCCCTGCACGTTCACGAGTACAAGCGCAACGAAAAGGTCACCATAGGCACCGACCTTTCAAACACGCCGCACTGGTATCATCCCGTCGTCATCGCACATCCGAAGACGGGCCGTCCGTCGCTGTTTGTCGATCGCCTGATGACGGCGCGCATCGAAGGCGTTTCGCAACAGGAGAGCGACGATATCCTCGGCCAGCTCTACGAGATCGGCGAACGCGAGGAATTCGTCTACGCGCACAAGTGGAAGCTCGGCGACTTCGTGATGTGGGACAATATGGCGACGATCCACGCGCGGACGTACTTCCCGAAGGACGAGACGCGCCTGCTGCGCCGCTGCACGGTCGACGGCGAACCCGTGCGCGCAGCCGCATAATCTCGCGGCGCGCCTTCACGCACAATTACAAAGCCGCGCCGGCATCGGGCAAAGCGGCTCATCGAGGGGGGAGCAAATGGGTCAGAAACTTCGGACGGCGACTGCCGCGGCGATCTGCGCGGCCTGCATTCTTGGCGCCGGCGCTTCGTATGCGCAGGACAACGCGATACGCCTCATTGTCGGCTTCTCGCCGGGCGGCGGGTTCGACATGTACGCGCGATTGCTGGCCCGCCACTATGGACGCCACCTGCCCGGCAACCCGAACGTGATCGTCCAGAACATGCCTGGCAGTTCGAGTCTCAAGGCCGTGCAATATCTCGATCAGGGGGCGCCGAAAGACGGCAATTACATGACCGCTTTCAATCCGGGCCTGATGACAAACTCGCTGCTTGAACCGGACAAGGTCACCTACAATTTCTCCAACCTCGGCTGGGTCGGCAGCATTACGCAGGACTACCGGGTTTGCTACGCGTGGAACCGCGAGGGCAATGCCCGCAACTGGGACGAACTGACAAAGCAGGCGCGCTTCAACATGGGCACGACGTCGATCGGCTCATCGGCGTATCAGAACGCCGCGGCGCTCAAGAACATCTTCGGCGTGAAGATTCATCATGTGCTCGGGTACCCGGGCAGCGCGGAAGAGCGCATCGCCATCGAGCGGGGTGAACTCGACGGCGGCTGCGGCGCCTGGGCGAGCAATCCTCAGGACTGGATCGTCAACAAACGAATAACGCCGATCGTCACGTTCACGAAGCCATCCAATGCGGATCCTTCGGTGAAGGCGCCCTACATCCTCGACCTGGCGAAGACGTCCGAGCACAGAGCCATTCTCGAGATCCTGACCGCCGCGGATCTGCTTGGCCGGCCCTATGTCGTCTCGAAGGCCGTTCCGGCCGCGCGCCTCGACGTGTTGCGCAAGGGCTTCGACGCGGCGATGGCGGACAAGGAGTTTCTGGCCGAGGCCGGACAGCGCCAGCTGCCGATTGCCCCGGTGTCCGGACCGGAAGCGCAACAGGTCGTCGAACGCCTCTACAAGGCTTCGCCCGAACTGGTGGCCAAGGCGCGGGATGCTGTAAAGTAGGCTTAAATATCCAGGAGAGGCTTCCCATGAACGTCCACACGCCCCCTTCCTCCGGAAATCGTCTGCCTGTCCTTCAGGCGTTCATCGACGACCTGCGCGAAATCTGGCGCACGGCCCCTGACGTCGGCAGTTGCATGGAGAAGGCCCGGCCCCTGATGGAAAAGGTGGTGCGCGACCCGGACTTGCAGGCGCGCTCCGCCGAATGGCCGTCAACGGAGGGCCGCAAGAACCTGCTGTTCTATGTGGACGAGGAATACGGGTTCGCGATCAACGCCGTGGTGCGCGTGCCGGGGCGCAAGGGCAGCGTGCACGACCATGCTCACGCCTGGGTCCTCTACGGCGTGCTGCACGGCAGTGAAAGCCTCGAACGTTATGAGCGTATCGACGACCGTTCGCGCGAAGGCTATGCACAGGTGCGCATGACGTCCGTCAGCCAGGGCGTGCCCGGCAAGGTCGACCTCGTGCCGCCCTTCGATATTCACGCGGAACAGGGCGGCCCCGGCCGGTCCGTTGCGCTCATACTGCGCAGCTGCAAGCTGGGCGAAATCACGCAAAACCAGTACGATCTGGAAACCGGCGCAATCCGCCCCGGCCCCGGCCCGGCGCAAATTCCCTACGAGCTCACGGCCTGACGCGCCACATCAGAGGTAGCCACGATGCTGCAGACAAATGGGTTTGTGCATTTCACCATTCCGGTGAAGGACCTTGATCGTTCCGAAGCCTTCTACACGAAGATCATGGGTTTCCGGAAACTGCGCCGCAACGCCCACATGGTTTTCATCGAAGCGCACGGCACGTCCTTCGTGCTGACGCTGTCGGAAAATCCGATCGAGCCGAACCGCGGCGACAAGCACGACATTCACACCGCGTTTCGCGTCACGTCGGAAGAATACGATCGCGCAAAGAAGTTCCTCGCCGAAAACGGCGTACGAATCTTCAAGGAGGAGGATCGCCCGACCGGTACGTTCCAGGGCCGCAGCGCATATTTCCACGACCCGGACCGCAACGTGCTGGAAATCATCGACCTCGTGCGCGGCCCGGTCGCCGAAGGCGAATAGGCGTTACGGCTCCTGCGCGTCGATCAACACGAAGGCGATGCGGCAGGGCTCCGTTCCGCGATTGACCCAGGCGTGGTTCGTTCCCTGCTGGACGACCACGTCGCCTGCTTTCAGATGCACTTCGCTGTCGTCGAGCAGCATGTCCACTTCGCCCTCCATGATGATGGCGTAGTCGATCGTCCGCGTCGCGTGCATCAGCGGATGGCGCGGCGGCATGTGCCGTTTCGGCGTCGAGTCGCCATGCTGGGAGGCGTGATAGTCGACAGGAAGGGCTTCGACTTCCGGCGTGATCGGCGGCAGGTCGACAATCCGGAATATGGATCCTCCGCGCGGCGGGGCGACGCCGACTTCGACAGCCGCGCGGTCGACAGGTTCGTTGATCCGCGCGGGCGTTTCATTCGTCACCCAAAGAAGACGCGAGACGGTGCCGCGCTGCGGGCGAACGCGCTTGTGCGGATTGTCTCCGTCGAAGAGCGCGACGGCTTTTCCCTCTTCGTTCACATAGGTGACGAGACGACGAATCTCCGCGCTCAAGGCCATTCAACATTCCTCCCTGTTTGCGAAAACGCTACGATGCACGCGACAGAAGGTCAAACCCGGGGCTTTGGAATGACGCATCTTCGCCGCGCGCTTGCGCTCTTCATGCTGCTTGCTTCGACACCGCTCGCTCAGGCCCAATCCTTTTACCCGGCGCAGCCGATCCTCATGACCGGCCAGACGGTGGTCGGCGAGGAGATCGTCTATCCAGCCGGCAAGGCGGTTGTATCGGCCATCATCGTGACGCTGGCGCCAGGCGAGCAGACCGCCCCCCACAGGCACGGCGCACCCTTTTTCGCCTACATCCTCGAAGGCGAAATCACCGTCGACTATCGAGAGAAGGGTAAGCGCACCTATCGCGCTGGCGAGGCGCTGATGGAGGCGATGGACGTCGCCCATGCCGGGGCCAACACCGGCTCCGGCCCGGTTCGAATTCTCGCTGTATCTATGGGCTCGCAAGCCTCATCGAATGTGCTAATGGGCCGCTGAGCAAGACTTGCAGCGCCGCGCGCGCAGCAGATAGATTGGAAGAAACTCCGGCGAAGTCGATTTGGAGGGAACGATGAGCCTTATTGGAACAATCAAAGCGCGCGTGCGCAAGGTCCCCGCGGCGGCGGTCTGTCTCGCGGCCTTGTCCATGCTCGCGCCTGCGCAGGCGCAGGAGGGCGCCGACTTCTACAAGGGCAAGACGATCACCATCGTCGTCGGCATTGAACAGGGGACCGGGTTCGATCTCTACGGACGCGCGCTGGCGCGGCACATGGGCCGGCACATTCCCGGCAATCCGAATATCATTGTCACGAACATGCCCGGCGCCAGCGGCCTCATCGCCTTCAACTGGCTGGCGAACGTCGCGCCGAAGGATGGATCGGCTTTCGGCATCGCGTCCTTCTCGGTGCCGTTCGAGCCCATGTTCGGCAACGAGGCCGCTCGTTTCAAGGGGCCGCAGTTCGGCTGGGTGGGCAACATGGATTCAGGCGTCAGCGCCTGCCTGGCCCGCACCGATTCAGGCGTCAACGAATGGAAGGACGTGTTCCAGAAGGAGCTGACCGTAGGCGCCGCAGGCCGCGCCGGACCGATCAGCCAGGCGCCACGCGCGCTCATCGAGCTCAGCGGCGCGAGGCTCAAGCTGATTGAAGGCTACGTCGGCACGGCGAGCATCAAGCTTGCCGTCGAGCGCAACGAACTGCAGGGCATCTGCGGTATCTCCATGTCCACCGTGCGTTCGCAATGGGCGGACGTGCTGAAGTCAGGATTGGTCAAGATCGTCCTGCAAATCGGACCCAGCAACGACGCCGGACTGAAGGGCGTGCCCAACGCCATCGACTTCGCCAAGAACGACGAGGAACGTCAGGTCTACAATCTGATCTTTGGTCCGCAGGGACTTGGACGCTCCTTCGCGGCGCCGCCGGGTGTTCCCGCTGACCGGCTGAATATCCTGCGCGAAGCATTCTCCGCGACCATGAAGGATACCGCCTTCATGGCGGATGCAGAGAAGTCGAAGCTCGACATCTCGCCCCAGAGCGGCGCGGATGTGCAGGCCTTCGTCGCGAAGCTGTATGACTCGCCGCCGGAGATCATCGCCCGCGCCAGGAAGGTCCTCGGCCGCTGATCATGAGCGGCGCGGATTGCGCCTCACGATTGCGTAGTTGAGCACGCTGGCGAATGACACCCAGGCCAGATAGGGCGCGAGCAGCCATGCCGCGTTCGCGCTGATTGGGCCGAACAATGTGATGAGCAGCGCCGTGGAAAGCCACAGCGCTCCTACTTCGACGAGCGCAAGGTCGGGCCGCCGCAAGCCAAAGAAGAGGGCCGACCACGCAGCGTTCAAAACGAGGTTGAGCCCGTAGATCGCGAGCGGCAGCGCGGCGTCCCATCCGGCCTTGCGCCAGACGAGCCAGCCTGCGACAGCGATCATGATGTATAGAACGGTCCAGACGGGCGCGAACAGCCAGTCTGGCGGTTGCCACGGCGGTTTGGCAAGCGCGCGGTACCAGGCGTCCGGCTTGAAAATGGCGCCAGAGGAGGCAGCCGCGAAACACAGGCCGACAAAGACGGCGAGGCTCGCCAGCGAGTCCATTTTGATCTCCAGCGGAGCGGACTCAGGTTTGAGCCTGCGCAATTGATCTTTGACGTTCGATCAGACAACTATACACATTGATCTGTCAAGTTGGCCGGGACGCGCTGGAATGAAAGTCGTTTACCCTTTTGCGGCCATCGTCGGGCAGGACGATCTCAAGCTCGCATTGCTGATCGCAGCGGTGGATCAGGGCGTCGGCGGCGTACTCGTGTTCGGCGACCGTGGAACCGGCAAGTCGACGGCCGTGCGCGCGCTCGCGGATCTACTTCCGAAGCGCGCAGTCGTCGAGGGTTGCTCGTTCAATTGTCCGCCGGATGCAACGGCTGGCTTGTGCGGCCGATGCGCTCCGAACGCGAAGGCGGCGGCGAGGGCGGCGAAGCCGGCGCTCAAGACGCGCCAGGCGACGATGCCTGTTGTCGATCTTCCGCTTGGCGCGACGGAAGATCGCGTCATTGGCGCGCTCGACATCGAAAAGGCGCTCGGTTCAGGCGAGAAAGCTTTTGAGCCAGGTCTGCTTGCGCGCGCCCACGGCGGCTTCCTGTATATCGACGAAGTGAACCTGCTCGAGGATCACCTCGTCGACCTGCTGCTCGACGTCACGGCGTCCGGCGAGAACGTGGTCGAGCGCGAGGGCCTGAGCGTGCGTCACCCTGCACGCTTCGTTCTTGTCGGCAGCGGCAACCCGGAGGAAGGCGAGTTGCGTCCGCAATTGCTCGACCGCTTCGGCCTCAGCCTCGACGTCAAGACGCCGCAAGACGTACCGGCCCGCATAGAAGTTGTGCGCCGCCGTGACGCCTTCGACCGCGACCCGGAAGCTTTCGTTCAACGCTGGAGCCGCGAGAACCAGAAGATTCGCCGCAAGGTGGGCGCCGCGCGCGAACGCCTGCGCGAGGTCGAGACGACTCCTGCGGCGCTTGAACGCGCAGTGCAGATCTGCATCGCGGTCGGTTCGGATGGCCTGCGCGGAGAACTCACGCTGGCGCGCGCGGCGCGCGCGGCCGCCGCCCTCGACGGAGACACGGAAGTCACCGACAAGCATTTGCGGCGCGTTGCGCCATTCGCGCTGCGGCACCGCCTGCGCCGCAACGTACTCGACGAGGTCGACTCCGGCGTGCGCGTGCAACGCGCGCTCGCGGGCATCTTCGGCGAATGAGTCTCGCGCGCGCCGCAGCCATTTTCGCGGTGGATCCCGCAGCGATTGGCGGCGTCCTGTTACGCGGTCCGGCCGGAGAAGCGCGTGACCGCGTGATGCGTCTCTTCCTGGACCTTGCGCCGGCCGGCGGACCCGTGCGGCGCGCGCCGATTTCCATTTCGGACGACCGGTTGCTGGGCGGACTGGATCTGGGCGCAACCCTTGCTTCCGGCCGCGCCGTGGCGAACCGCGGCGTGCTCGCAGAGGCGCACGGCGGCGTCCTCGTCCTGCCGATGGCGGAGCGCATACCCTCCGAAACGATCGCCCGAATAGCCACGGCGATGGACTTGCGCGCTGTCGAGGCGGAACGCGACGGCATGCGCGTCTCGTCGCCCGCCCGCTTCGGCGTCATTGCGCTCGACGAGAGCGTGGACGACGAGCAGGTTCATCCGGCGCTGGTGGACCGCCTCGCAATCCATATCGCTTGCGAACGCCAGGATATGGATGATGACGAGCCGGGCGTCACGGCGGAAGACGTCGCGAACGCGCGCGCGCGCCTTGAAACTGTCGCCGCGCCCGACGCTCTGGTCGAACGCCTCGTCGCCGCAGCCTTCGCGTTCGGCGTCGACTCCGTGCGCGCTTGCGTGGCGGCCATTCATGCAGCGCGGGTAAACGCGGCGCTCGAGGGCCGGAATGAGGCAAGCGACGCCGACGCCGCCATCGCCGCGCGCCTGATCCTCAGTCCGCGCGCGCGGCGCCTGCCGCAGCAGGAGGAACAACAGCCGCCTGCCGAACCGCAGCAGCAGGACCGCGAGGCCGAGGAAGGCGCCTCAGATAACAATTCACCCGCCCCCGGCGAGCAGGAGCGAAGCGATCTCGACGACCAGAAGGAAATGATCGTCGAAGCGATGCGCGCCGCGATTTCACCTGAAATGCTGACGAAACTCGCTGCCGGTAAGCCTGAGCGGCGCGCGACCGGTCCGCAGGGCAAGGGCAGTCTCGGCGGGCGAAACGCGCAACGGGGCCGGCCAGCGGGATCGCGCGCTGGTGAATTGCGCTCCGGCGCCCGGCTCGCCCTGCTCGACACGCTGCGCGCCGCCGCCCCCCGCCAACTCCTGCGCCGGAAGGAGATCGCCCGCCGCGATGAAGCGGCCGCCAATCCGGCGCCGAAAATCATCGTGCGGCGCGAAGACTTTCGCATCCGCCAATTTCGTCCGCGCACTCTTGTGACGACGATTTTCGTCGTGGACGCCTCTGGCTCCGCGGCGCTGCATCGGCTGTCGGAAGCAAAAGGCGCCGTGCAGGCGCTGCTGGCGCAATGCTATGTCCGCCGCGACGAAGTCGCGCTCGTAGCGTTTCGCGGCAAGGGCGCCGATGTGCTGTTGCCGCCGACGCGATCGCTCACACGCGTGCGGCGCAGGCTCGCGCAACTGCCCGGCGGCGGCGGAACACCGCTCGCTGCTGGCATCGTGGCAGGCATGCGGACCGCGCTGCAGGCGCAGCAGCGCGGGGCCTGTCCGGTCCTGGTGTTTCTTACGGATGGCGAAGCGAACGTAACGCTCGACGGTGCGGGAGGGCGCGCGGCGGCCGATGCGGATGTGGAGGCGACTTCGAAAGCCCTGAGCCTGCGTGGTTTGCCGTCGATCGTCATCGATACGTCGCCGCGTCCGAACCCGAAGGCTCGGAAGCTCTCCGAGCGGCTGGCGGCGCGCTACATTCCGCTGCCGGCGGCCGATCCGATGAAACTCGCGAACGCGGTGCGCGCGAACATGCCGAAGCAGATTTAGCGGAATCGCTGGATCAGGTCGATCGTATGGGCGGCCCCGGCGGCTGCAAGCCAAACCAGAATCATCTCAGACTGATCACTGAGCGCCGCACGCGCTGTCATGAGAAGGCATGCTCCCGCCGCAAGATTTGGCGCAAGCTTGCTGATGGACGGTCCCTTGCCGGTCTGCTGGCGCCAGAGCGCGAGGGCGACAAACTCCATCGACACGAGCGCAAGAACGAGATCGATGAAGAAAGCTGCGTCCGGCATGGCGACCCGTGCTTCAGGCGGCGACGGCGCAAGCGCTCCGTCGCCTGCCCGGTTTGATCAGGCTCCCGTCTTCGTTGCGCTCGAAAGATCGATATCCTCATGCTCGCCCACCCAGGGACAATTGGCGACCCCGAGATCGGCGGGATCCATCTTCATCGGACCTGCGACCGGACAAAGCTGGGTAAGCCCATCAATATCTTCCATCCCGGGGCTCCGCATCGCGCCGACCCGCGTCCAGATTGCGTCGAGCGCATTGAGCAGGTGGTCGATATCCTCGTCGCTGTGCAGCGGCGATGGCGTGATGCGAAGGCGCTCCAGCCCGCGCGGCACTGTCGGATAATTGATCGGTTGAATGTACACGCCGAAATCATCCATCAGGAGATCGCTGATCAGCTTGCACTGCACCGGATCACAAACCATGACGGGCACGATGTGGCTGGGGTTTTCCAGATGCGGGATCCGCCGACTGTCGAGCCCTTCGCGCACACGCCGCACGCGATCCTGCTGCCTCTCACGTTCGTATGAAGATTGCTTCAAGTGAGACACCGCGGCGCAGGCGCCGGCGGCAAGCGACGGCGGCAGCGCAGTCGTGAAGATGAAGCCAGAGGAAAAGCTGCGCACGTAGTCGCAAAGCGCGGCCGAGGCCGCAATATAACCGCCCATCACGCCGTAGGCCTTTGCCAGCGTCCCTTCAATCACCGTCAGCTTGTGGCAAACGTCGTCACGTTCGGAAATGCCGCCCCCGCGCGCGCCATACATGCCGACAGCATGAACCTCGTCGAGATAGGTCATTGCGTTGTAACGCTCGGCAACGTCGCAGATTTCATCAATCGGGGCGATGTCGCCGTCCATCGAGTAGACGGACTCGAACATCACGATCTTGGGACGCGCTGGATCAAGGTCGCTCAGACGCCTCTCCAGATCGCGCGGGTCGTTGTGACGGAATATTCGTTTCTCGACGCGCGAGTGGCGAACGCCCTCGATCATTGAGGCATGGTTTCCTGCGTCGGAGATCACAATGCAGTTCGGCATTCCTGCGGCAAGCGTGCCAAGCGTCGCCCAGTTGGACACATAACCCGAAGTAAACAGCAGCGCCGCTTCCTTCTGATGAAGATCAGCGAGCTCCCGCTCAAGCAGGACATGCTGATGGCTCGTGCCGGATATGTTGCGAGTGCCGCCAGCTCCAGCGCCGCAAGTGGTGACCGCCTTGCGCATGGCGTCGATTACCTGCGGATGCTGACCCATCCCCAGATAGTCGTTGGAACACCATACGGTCACGTCGCGCAAGCCATTCGGACCGTGGAATTTCGCGCGAGGAAACGAGCCGGCGACACGTTCCAGGTCGGCAAACACACGGTAACGCCCCTCGGAGCGCAAGGCGTTCAGTTGATCATTGAAGAAGCGTTCGTAGTTCATGGCCTGCTCCGTTGTGGGCCCGACTCAGGACGATTGGACACGGCGACGCGTGCAAGCGGCGCGGACAGGGTATGCGGTATGCTCTTGCGCGCTGGCAAAACCCAGCGCCACAGGTTCTCCGACGCGACTGAAAGCGCGAGGAACCAGTGTTCGAGGAGCGCGAAGCCGGCCAGCGCCGACAGGAGCGCGAAGCTTGACGCGTCGGCTAAAGTCGTTGCGGCGTACGCGCGGTAGGCAAGATATCCGGTGAGCACGGTGGCGCATGTGATCGAGAGCGGGAAGAACGCTGTCACAGGCCGTGTTCGGAAGTAAGTGCCAAGATGACGCAGGTGATCCGGCAGAAACGCGAACGGTGCGTGTGGCACGCCAAGGTAGATATTGATCTTCACACTCAACCGCATCGTCAGAAGGATCGCATAGGCGCCTATTGCGGTGAAGCCTCCGGGCCACGAGGCGAAGAAGAGAACCAGCGCAAAACCCGCAAGTATTGCGACCTCGTGCCACAGCAGCGTGGCGAGCGCGCGCGAGAGGCGATCCCAACCGCGCGCCTGTGGGGGGCACGTGGAGTTGCTCGGCCCCGTCACATAGCCCGTCAGGAAAGCGACTTCGATCCAGGCCCACACCGCAAGCGCGGCCGTAAAGGTGACGTAGACAGCCGTCGCCGACTCGTCCTGGCTGAAGACGCGCAGGACGATCAGCGCAATCGCCAGAACGACGGTGGCGCCAAACATGATCGTGCCGCGCGACACGTTCGTGAGCAGATTCAACGCTAGGATAAGCCCGGTGCTGAACCACCATACGAAGGTCGCGTAAAGGATCGGCAGACCGAAGGTCTCCACCATGCTCTCCTTACCAGACGGGCGCGAGCAGCACATTCGGCGGCAGGTCGTGCCGTCGAACCGGAATCATGTAGAGCCGCGCGAACGTCGCCGCCGCCCGCAGGTTGAGCCATCCCTGCCGCACCCTGCCCGTGACGCCGCCCTGCTTGCGGGCTTCCTGCGTGCTCCGCGCGATTTCAGTAAGGCGCTCGAAGCAATCCCAGACCTTCTCGTTGTCGAGATCGATCGTGAACGGAAATACTTGCTTTGTGATCTCGGAACAGAGCCGGATCACCTTGCGATCATACGCTTCGGGCGTCAGGCCGAACGCCTTGTGCAGTTCCGGCCGCATGTGGTCGCGCACATACATGGTCGCGAACACCGCGAGCAGAAAGAACCGTATCCATAGCTTGTTGCGGCCTTCCAGCAATTTCGGATTGGCGCGCATGACGAGTGCGAAGGCCTCGCCATGCCGGAACTCGTCGTTGCACCAGTTCTCGAACCATTTGAAGATCGGATGAAAGCGGCGTTCGGGATGACGCTCCAGATGCCGGAAGATCGTAATGTATCGCGCGTAGCCGATCTTCTCCGAAAGGTAGGTTGCGTAGAAAATGAACTTCGGCGCGAAGTAGGTATACTTCTTCGCCTTGGCGAGGAAGCCGAGATCGACGCCAATGTTATAGTCTTTCAGAGACTGGTTGATGAAAGCGGCGTGGCGCGACTCGTCACGCGCCATGAGGCCAAACAGGTCGATCATATCCTGGTTGGTAATCTTGCGCTTGATCTCCGCGTAAAGGACGCAGCCCGAGAATTCGGCCGTAAGCGAACTCACAAGGAAGTCGATGAACTCGCTGCGAAGCGGTTCGGGAATGTCCTTGAGCTCGGCTGCAAATTCGTCGTTGCGCTGAAAGTGGCCCTTGTTGAGATCCGCCTTCAGGTCACCCATCAGCTTGTCCCATTCGGGACGCACGGACGAAATGTCGATCTTGTCCATCGCCGCGCAATCAGTGGTGTAGAAGCGCGGGCTCAACATCGTCTCTTCCAGCGCCTGCTTCGTTCCGGTTCCCGGCGCGCCGCCTTCCATCGGAATCATCATGCTTCTCCCGCTGAGAAACCGATCTCGTAGAGTTCGGTCAGTTCGAAATAGGAAAGGAGCCGGGTAGCCTGGCGGCCAACAAGCCCTGCGTGTATGACGGTCGCCTTGCAGGGAAACGTTCCACGCTCGCCGAAGTTGATGCGCGTCGGCGCGCCATGAACGATCACCTTGTCGCCAGGCTCCGGCTGGTATCCCTCAAGCGTCACGCTTGCTTGCAGGCTTTCGGATGTCTGCTCGATCTCTACGAGGCAGGGAACGTTTTCGGTGCGCCGCGACGTGATCATGGCTACTTCCCTTCGCGAAGAAACGAGGCAAACAACGCCGCGTTGGTGGAACCGAATGCATCGAGCACGACGACCTGACCCGTCACCGTGTCCCTGAGCGAAACGCGCCCGTCCGCGTAGCGCATCAGTTCGAAAGGGGCCTGCGTGGAAAGGTGCGACCCACGGCGATCGCGCGCAAAGGATCGCAGAACTCCGCGCACGAACGAACCTTCTCCCGATCCGAAGCTGGCCACGATCACCCCGTCCACCGTCTCGACGTTGACTACGCCGCCCGGCGCGTCTTCGAAACGAAGCATCCGGGACTCTGTCACCGGCGATGTCACCGTGGTCGCGCCTTGGTCCCGCATCAACGCCGTCGCAGCGATCACCGCGCCAGCGGCGACAAGGGCAATTACCGGGGCCATTCGTCCGAGTGGATTCTGCGCGAACATCGTCGTCATGACGCACTCCTCGCGAAGCCCAGCGTCCCGGCGCCGGCGGCGTGCGTCTCGGGCGCACGCTGCGGCCGCGCATCCGGCCGTGCGGCCGCAGAGGCGCCATTGTACGCCTCAAGCGCCCGGCGCAGCACGGATGCAGCCTTTTCTGCATCCGGCAGACAGCGCAACATTGGCTCCGGGCTGCTGTAGTAGCCTGGCCGCGCATGCGGCCAGAGAACCAGATACGCGATGCGCTCGCCCTTGCGAAGCTTCATCGGAATGCTGCCGGTTCCCTCGCGGTGCGCGCCAGCGGCAGCCGATTCAATGCGCGAGAAGGGAATGTTGAGCACAAGAGGAACCGCCATACCGTAGCGCATGACGATCCGCTGGTTCGTGATCGTGTAGATCGTGGTGCGTGCGGACAGGTACGCAATCCCGGTCAGGATCGCCCCCGCGGCGAGCGCCAGCGGCAGGAGGTCCGCCGCATGCTCCAGCGCAGCGAAGGCGCTGGAGCCGGCCATCAGCGCCGACACAAGACGCCAGACCATCAGGAGCGCGAAGTAGACGCCGACTTCCCGCAGACGAAACGCCCGCAGAGCAAGCGACCACCATTGAGGCGAACCCTGCCAAAGCATCTGCTCGCCCTGGGGCAAGGTCTCGGGCAGTCCCGGGACCGGTTCGAAGTCGTCGTCGTGGTGGCTCACAGCAGCGGCTCCAGTCTCGCAGGCGACGCATAGAGGTATCCGCCGCCGAAGTAGCCGCAGACCTTGTCTTCTTCGAGCAAGGTGATGACGTCCGGCTTGCGAAGCGCAGGCGCATCGGCGAACTGGCTCGCAAGGACAGCCTTCACTCGAAGTTCGCGTTTGACGCCGTCGACCCGGCACATCGCCGACGGCACGAGCACCGTCTTGTCCGACCCTGCAAGCGCGACCTCGTAGTAGCGCATGATGTACTCGGAACGATCGACCCAGGCGTCCTTGACCACCCCGGCAACCTTTCCGTCAGCGCCCTTTACGTTCATGCCGCGCGGGTCCGGATCACGCGACTCAAGATAGTATCCGGGAGCGGCGCGCAGGGGCACGATCTTGGGATGCCCATCGATCGTCATGTCGGGGTGATCCTCACGCTCCGCATATGACGCGGGCCCCACTCCGTCGACGAGCGGATTTCCGGTCGGCTCCAGCGGCGCGCCCGGAAACACGTCAACGTACTTCGCCTTTACAGGACGATTGTCGGGGCGGCCGTCGACCACGACTCTCTTGCCATCGGCAAGAAGATAGGTCTTTGGCGGCGGAGGCGGCGGAAAGCCCATGACGGGCATCGGCTCATTCTTGCGATCCGTAATGAGCGGGTAGCCCTCGCGCTTGTTCTCGCGGTGCAGATAGTAGATCAGGCCCGCAAAAAACAGCCAGAAGACGTAGAGTGTGATCGATGCGAGATCGATATTGTAGCCGATCATGATTGCGCTCCTTCCATAATCAGCGCGGCAACTGGGCGAGCCCCAGTCCCGTTTGGGTTTTGGCCGAACGAGCAAGGCGCGCGAGCGGACCGATGACGACAAGCGTTACAAAAAGGAGAACAAGCTCCATCTGATAGACAGCGGCGTAGCCCGTCCACGGATTCGAAAGCACCGCACCAAGCGAGCCGGAGGACGCCAGACTCGAAACCCCGTCCCGAATGACCCCGCCAACGCTCATGGCGAGCCCGGACGACAGGGCCTGCACGGCGCCCCAGCTTCCGAGCGCAAGACCTGTCGAGCTCTTCTCGTCGAGACCCATTGCGGCGACCAGTGTCGCGACAGCGAACAGGCCGCTGCCGAAGCCAATCAGAGCGGCGCCGGCGCGAAACAGCATTGGCGCCTCCACAGGCGCGGAGATGAGCACGAGCGCAAACGCGGGAAGACCGACAAGAATTCCGTATGCCGCAAGTCGGAATGGATCGAGGCCCCGGCTCAGCATCCGCGCGGCGATGGCGTATGCGACGAGCGAACCCGCAGCCAGAATGGACGTAAGCGCGCTTGTGTCAGAAACGGCGAGCTTCAGGACCTCGCCGCCATACGGCTCCAGCACGACATCCTGCATGCTGAACGCCGCAGTGCCGACCCCCATGGCGAGAAGGAAACGCCTGGTCTTGCGCGGCTGCACGAACGCGCTCCAGGCTTGCAGGAAAGTTGTTTGCGGGAGCCGCGTGGCGGCGCGGGATCTGTCGCGCGGCTCCTGCTTCCAGAGAGCGGCGACATTGACGATCATCGTCACGAGCGCGGCGCCCTGAACAACCTGGATGAGCTTCGTCTGAGAAAAGTCGGCAAGCAGGAAACCAAAAGCCAATCCGCTGCCAACCATCCCCACGAGCAGCATGACGTACATGAGCGCCACAACGCGTGGCCGTGACTCTGCCGGCGCGAGATCCGTCGCCAGAGCGAGGCCTGCCGTCTGGACCGTCTGCATGCCGGCGCCCACGAGCAGGAAGGACAGCGCCGCAGCGCCGGGCCCAAGCCATTCGGGGCCGTCGTGGTCCCCGGTCAGGAGCAGAAGCGCAAACGGCATGATCGACAGGCCGCCAAACTGGACGAGCGTGCCAAACCAGATATATGGCACGCGCCGCCAGCCAAACGCCGATCGGTGATGATCCGACTTAAAGCCTATCAACGCACGCATCGGTGACACGATGAGGGGCGTCGCAATCGCCAGCGCGACGACTGACGCGCGGACTCCAAGCTCCACGATCATCACGCGGTTGAGCGTCCCGACCATCAAAGCCATCGCCATTCCGACCGTCACCTGGAACAGCGACAGGCGCAACAGTCGTGCCAGCGGAAGATCGTCCGACGCGACATCCGCGAACGGAAGCATCCGCGTACTCACGCGGGTCCAGAGCTTCACGACGGATGGGTGCGCCAGCATCATGCCCGCTTCAGCTCCAAGGATTGTGAAATGTAGAAGCCTCGCTTCACCCGATGGGTTCGCGATACGGTCCAGTTCGCAAGTCCGGCGCAATCGCGGATTGCCTCTTCGAGAACGCGCGGCGAGACCGGATGAATGGCCGGAGAGCGATCCGAGCGCGGGAACATCTTCCCCACGGCGTGCATGGCGCCAAGAACCGGAGTGCGCGGCGCGAAGGTGAAGACGATCGATCTCCGTGTCCGGGCGGCAAGCGCAGCGAGCGCACGGACGGCGTCGGCGGCCTCGTAATGAATGAGGGCATCCATCGAGACGACGTGATCAAACTCGCCGAGCGAAGCGTCCAGCATGTCTCCCACGCGAAACTCAATAGAGCCGGCGCCAAGTTCGCCTGGCGTCCGTTCAGCGGCCAGCGCGATCAGGGTCGGCGCAACGTCAATCGCGACCACATCGGCGCCCCGGCGCGCCGCTTCGACGGCAAACGCGCCCGTGCCGCAGCCTGCGTCCAGAATACGCTTGCCGGTCAAATCCTCCGGAAGCCACGACAAGAGCGTGGAGCGCATCTCCTCGCGCCCGGCGCGAACTGTCGCGCGAATGCGGCTGACGGGCTCGTCCGACGTCAGCCGCGCCCACGCCTCGACCGCAGTCCGGTCGAAATAAGTCTGAACTGCGCTTCGGCGCTGCAGGTAGGTTGCCGAGGCCATGTCAGTCGAACCCCAGAAGATCGAAGATCTCGCGATCCCTGAGAGATCGCCCGTTGCACTCTTCGCCGCCCGCCCAAAGTGAAGCAGCAAGTTTGAGATATTCCTGCTGCACGGCGGCGATCTCTGGCGTCGCGTCCATCTCGAACAGCGTCGCCTTCTTCAGGCGCGACTTGCGGATGTCGTCGAGGTCCGGGATGTGCGCGATTGTTCGCAGACCCGCAGCCGCGTTGTACTTGTCGATCTGGTCTGTTGCGTGACTGCGATTGGCGATAACGCCTCCAAGGCGCACCTGATAGTTCTTGGATTTTGCCGCGATGGCCTGAACGATCCTGTTCATCGCGAAGATCGAATCGAAATCGTTCGCCGCAACGATCAGCGCCCGCTGCGCGTGTTGCAACGGAGCAGCAAAGCCGCCACACACCACATCGCCCAGCACGTCGAAAAGCACGACGTCCGTCTCATCGAGCAGATGATGCTCCTTGAGCAGTTTGACCGTCTGGCCGACCACATAGCCGCCACAACCCGTCCCGGCAGGCGGACCGCCCGCCTCCACGCACATCACGCCATTGTACCCGGGAAAGACGAAGTCGTCGGCGCGCAATTCTTCGCTGTGAAAGTTCACAGATTCCAGAACGTCGATCACGGTGGGAATCAGGCTCTTCGTCAGGGTAAAGGTCGAATCGTGCTTGGGATCGCAACCAATCTGCAAGACGCGCTTGCCTAACTTCGAGAACGCGACCGACAGGTTCGACGATGTCGTGCTTTTGCCGATTCCGCCCTTCCCGTAAACAGCGAACACCTTCGCTGTGCCGATCTGGACTTTCGGGTCCATATGAACCTGAACGCTGCCGTCGCCATCGCCCGGCCGTCTCACTGCAACATTGATTGTCATGCGGCCATTTCCTTCGATACGCCTTCAAGGCGATCCTCGATGTCTTCGCCCGCCCGCCGCAACGCTTCGAGCGTCGCTTCATCGGGGCTCCAGTACTTGCGTTCGCTTGCTTCGATGAGCCGGTTTGCCACCTTCGCGGCAGACGCGGCATTAAGGTCCGCCAGCCGCGCGCGCATCTGCGGGTCCAGCATGAATGTGTCTGCGATCCTAGCGTACACCCAGGGATCGACCTGACCCGTGGTCGCCGACCAGCCCATCGTGTTCGTCACCTGAACTTCGATTTGCCGAACGCCCTCGTATCCATGTTTGAGCATACCCTCGTACCATTTCGGGTTGAGGGTGCGCGTCCGGGTTTCCAGGGACACCTGTTCGTTGAGCGTTCGCACAACGCCCGCGCCGCGGGTCTGATCACCTATGTAAATCGCGGGATCTTTTCCGCCCGCGCGCTTCGCCATACGGCTGATGCCACCGAGATTGTCGAAATACTGATCAAGCGTGGTGACGCCCAGTTCGACTGACTCAAGATTCTGGAACGCAACGTCGACGCCTGCCATCATCGCTTCGAGAAGTTCCGGCTGCCTTGCCGGGCGCCCGTTGCGCCCATAGGCGAAGCACTTCCGGCGCGCGTACATTTCGGCAAGCTCATCTTCGTCGTCCCAGGCGCCTGATTCGATCGCCTGATTCACGTTCGCGCCATAGGTGCCGTCCGCATTCGAGAACACGCGCAGGGCCGCGGTTTCGAGATCACAATTGTTCGCCTGCATGAAGGCGAGCGCATTTCGACGTATGAAATTCTGATCGACCGGTTCCTCGGCGCTTGCCGCGAGAAAAGCGGCCTCAGCGAGCAATCTAGTCTGCAAAGGCATGAGATCGCGGAAGATGCCGGAAAGCGTGGCGACGACGTCAATGCGGGGACGTCCGAGTTCGCTGAGCGGCGCGAGTTCCGCGCCGCACAGACGCCCGTATCCGTCGAAGCGCGGCCGCGCTCCGATCAGCGAAAGCGCCTGTGCGATCGGCACGCCCTGCGACTTCAGATTGTCCGTACCCCAGAGCACCATGGCCACGGTCTGCGGCAGATCCGCGCCTTCGCGCATGTGGCGGTCCAGCAGTTGCGCTGCATGGCGCGCACCTTCCTGCATGGCAAACGAGCTGGGAATACGGAACGGATCGAAACCGTGCAGATTGCGTCCGGTAGGCAGAATGGCTGGCGTGCGAAGAAGATCGCCGCCAGGCGCGGGACGAATAAAGCGTCCGCGTATCGCGGCGAGGATCCCGGCGGTCTCGGTTTCTTGCCGCAGCAATGCGTCCATGTCGCGCAGGTCCGCGAGCGCCGGTTGTCCGCCCCCGGCGAGGATGTCTTCGATATCCGTGCGTGACGCTTTCACCCCGTGCATGCTTTCGGCCAGCGAAACAAGTATGTCGGTGCGCTCTTCGCGGGACATCTCGACGCCGACAACATGAAGCCCATGCGGAATAAGCGTGTACTCGAGTTCGAGAACGCGGTTGGAGAGATCCGTAATCTCCCTGCCGGCGTGGGTCCACGCCGGTTCCGCCGACGCCAGATCGAGCGCAGCAGCCTGCGACTGAATCGCCAGGGCGAGGGATACTCCATCCTCCTCCTTCTCGCGATTCCGCCACTGTTCTATCGACGCCTTGAGGTCGAGGAGACCTCGATAAAGGCCAGCATGGGCGATCGGCGGAGTGAGATAGCTGATCAGGGTCGCCGCCGCACGTCGCTTGGCGATCGCCCCTTCCGACGGATTGTTCGCCGCATACAGATAGAAATTCGGCAGGTCTCCGATCAGCCGGTCAGGCCAGCAGGTCTGCCCCATTCCGCATTGCTTGCCCGGCATGAACTCCAGCGCGCCATGCGTTCCGAAGTGGAGAACCGCGTCTGAATGGAAATCCTCCTTGAGGTAATTATAGAACGCGGCGAAGGCGTGCGTGGGCGCAAAGCCCTTCTCGAAGAGAAGGCGCATCGGATCGCCTTCGTAGCCGAACGCTGGCTGAATCCCGACGAAAATATTTCCGAACTGGGCGCCGAGAACGAATATCGACGCGCCGTCCGTCTGGTGCCGCCCGGGCGCGGAACCCCATTGCGCTTCGATCTCGCCCAGATGCCGCTCTGTCGCAACATAGTGGTCGACGGGTATGCGCGCATGAACATTCGCTTGAGCGCCGGTCAATTGCGTATTCCCGACGAGGATTGCATCACGAAGATCGTCAACGCTTGCCGGCACTTCCACAGTGTAACCCGCCGCCTGCATCGAACGCAGCGTGTTGAAGACAGACTCGAAGACCGACAGGAAGGCGGCAGTGCCGACGGCGCCGGCGTTGGGCGGAAAGTTGAAGATCACGATGGCGATCTTGCTATCCTCCAAGGGCTTTCGCCGCAGGTCGACCAGTCTGCGCACGCGGGCCGCGAGCATACCTGCGCGCTCGGCGTCGACCTGCATGTCGCGCGCGCCCTCCAGCGCGCTTTCTGAGCGCCCGCCGAAAACCATCGGCGCACGCGCGCCGTCGAGCTCGGGAATGGCGACCATGATCGTCGCCTCGACCGGCGTCAGCCCGCGTTCCGATGCGCTCCATTGCTCGATCGTCTGGAACTCGACCGGATGCGCGGCGACATAGGGTACATCCAGAGCCGCCAGAATCTCTTCCGCAGCCTTTGAATCGTTGTACGCGGGACCGCCCACAAGAGAGAAGCCGGTGAGTGAAACAAGCGCGTCGATCACCGGCCTGCCGTTGTTCAGGAAGTAGCGCTCGATGGCCGGGCGCGCGTCTAGACCGCTCGCAAACACAGGAATGACGGACAGCCCCTGCGCCTCCAGGGCTTCGATGACGCCATCGTAATGTGCGCTGTTGCCCGCAAGCAGATAGGAGCGCATGACGATCAGGCCGACGGTTCCTGCCTTGCCGTTCGACAGCTTCCGCAGGTCGGCTGTATTGTCGGCGATCCGCCGCGCGAGCCTGGGGTGGTAGACGCCAACGTCAGGGTATTCGACGGGGTCGGCGACTTTCAGCGATCCCTTGAGCGCAGCTCGTGGCCCTGCTGCATAGCGATTGATCAGGAAACGCACGAGATTGGCGACGTTCTCGTCCGATCCGGCGAGCCAGTACTGCAGCGTCAGCAGGTATGCGCGAATGTCCTGCGCCGCGCCGGGAATGAACTTCAGGAGCCGCGGAATACGCCGCAGCATCTTCATCTGGTTTGCGCCCGCCACGCCTGACTTTTCCGTGCGGCCGCGAAGCTTCTTGAGAAAGGCGCGAAGCCCGCCTGAACTCGAATGCGTCGTGAAGCGCCCCATGCGTGTCAACTTCGCCGCCTCGCCAGACGACATGCAGACGACCATCGCGTCACAGGCGTCGCGGCGCGCCTGCAGTGCGGGAACGACCGCACGCAGGTGATCGTCCATGAACAGCATCGTCGCGATGACGATATCCGCTTGCCCGATCGCCTCATTGCAGCGCGCGAGTTCCGTCTCGTCTTCACCCCAATGGGCGGCCGAATGCATCTCAAGCCGAAGGCCCGGCAATTCCCGCCGCAGCGCCGACTGCGCGCGCGCGACGGCGCCAGCGAGGTGATCGTCCAGGGTGACGATCACGACGCGGATCTCCATCGCCTCAGCGGCCGTAGTGGGCTTTCGCGTCATAAAGCGTCTCCAGATCGATGCGGACGATTCCGCGCTCGACGGCATAGGCTTCGGTATTGCGGCGGGCTTTCGCACGCACGAAGAACGGGATTTTGCGAAGTTCCTTCTCAGCGTCGATCGACCATGCGACGCCCTGCTGCACAGGCTTTTCCATGACCGCCGCGGGCGCCTCGCCCAACGCGGTGGGACGCGGTTCCGCCGGGCCCAGATGCGACGGCGCGGCGCCGTCCCGGAACTCGAAGTCGTCACGGAACATGCCAATCAGGTGTTCTTCAAGGCCCATCATGAGCGGGTGAACGATGGTGTCGAACAGAACATTCGCACCTTCGAAGCCCATTTGCGGGGAATAGCGCGCCGGAAAGTCCTGTACATGCACAGGCGCTGAGATCACGGCGCAGGGGATTCGCAATCGCTTGGCGACGTGCCGCTCCATCTGCGTGCCCAGCACCAGTTCCGGCGCGCACGCCCCGATCGCCTGCTCCACTTCGAGGTAGTCTTCACCAATGAAGGCTTCTACCCCGTGCCGCTGTCCCGCCTCGCGCACTTCGCGGGCGAATTCGCGAGAATAACTGCCAAGGCCCACGACCTTCATGCCGAGTTCCCTGGAGACGACATCGGCGATGGCGATGGCGTGGGTGGCGTCCCCGAAGACGAAAACCCGCTTGCCGGTGAGATAGGTCGAGTCGACGGAGCGCGAGTACCAGGGCAGGCGCGATTTGCCCGCGTTGGCTGCAACCTGCGGGGAAAGTCCGGCGAGATCGCTCACCTCCTTGAGGAACGCCTGCGTCGCGGAGACGCCGATTGGCGCAATGGTCGTGAATTTCTGTCCGAAGGTGCGGCGCAACCATCCGGCCGCCTGAGCGGCAATCTCGGGATACATGACGACGTTGAAGTCGGCCTCGCCGAGGCGCGCGATATCGGCTGGACGGGCGCCGAGCGGCGCGACCACGTTGACCTCCACGCCAAGTCGCTCGAGGAGCTTGCGCACTTCCGCAAGATCGTCCCGGTGCCGAAATCCGAGCGCCGTCGGTCCAAGGATGTTGCACCGTGGCGAACCCGCGGCGCGTGTCCGCTCCTCACCGGGCTTGGGCGCATGTGGCCCCGCAAGCGCCCGGACAAGTCTGTAGAACGTTTCCGCAGCGCCCCAATTTTCCTTGCGCTGGTAGGCTGGCAGCTCAAGAGGAATGACAGGAATCGGCAGCGCAAGCGCCTGCGCGAGCCCGCCCGGATCATCCTGAATCAGCTCCGCGGTGCAGGAGGCGCCGACAAGCATCGCTTCCGGCCGAAATCGCTCGTAAGCATCGCGCACCGCGTTCTTGAACAGTTCGGCCGTGTCGCCGCCGAGATCGCGCGCCTGGAAGGTTGTGTAAGTAACCGGCGGACGCGAATCCCGCCGCTCGATCATCGTGAACAGCAGGTCGGCGTAAGTGTCGCCTTGCGGGGCGTGCAGCACGTATTGGACGCCTTCCATCGCCGCCGCGATGCGCATGGCGCCGATATGCGGAGGTCCTTCGTAGGTCCAGACCGTCAGTTGCATGGTCAGACCTCCACCAGTTCCCGCCGCAGCAGCGGGCGTGCGAAAAGCTCGGCGAGGTCGGCTGCCTGCTCAAAGCCCTGAACGGGCGTGAACACGAGTTCGATCGACCACTTGGTGGTGACGCCCTCCGCCTCCAGCGGATTGGCGAGCCCGAGGCCGCAAATCACGAGATCGGGCGACGTGGCGCGGCAGCGATCGAGTTGCGCTTCCACGTGCTGGCCTTCGACGATCGACACGCCGTCCGGCAACAGCTCGAGTTCCTGCGCCAGATGGGCGCGATGCAGGTAAGGCACGCCGATTTCGGCGATCTCCATGCCGATCTCTCGCGACAAAAAGCGCGCGATCGGAATTTCCAGCTGCGAATCCGGGAACAGGAACACCCGCTTGCCGGCGAGCTTCTCTCGATATCGCTCCAGCGCGCGGGTTGCGCGAGCGCGTGGCGCCGCGATCGCGTTCTCCACCCTCTCCTTGGAAACGCGGAATGCGCTTGCTGCCGCCGCGATCCAGGCGGAGGCGCCTTCCGCTCCAAGGGGGAACAGAGCCGGAATTCTCTGCGCTCCGCGCGCTTCAAGCGCCCGGGCCGTGTCTGCGAGAAACGGCTGCGCCAGGAGGAACTTCACGTTCGACCCGACAGCCGGCATGTCCGCGGCGCGACGCGCCGGCAGAAAGACGATGTGGGCGATCCCCATCGCTTCGAACATGCGGCGGAACTGATCCTCAACCGCGTCCGCGAGGGCGCCGACGATCATCAGCGTCTGCGGCGCGTCCTTCGCGGATGTGGGCGACTCCGCGACGAGCGCCGCAAGGCAGGCGTCCTCACCCTGCGTGAACGTGGTTTCGATCCCGCTGCCGGAGTAGGCGAGCACGCGCACGTTCGGCGTCATTTGCTTCGAAAGGCGCGCGGCCGCACGCGACAAATCGAGCTTGATAACCTCCGACGGGCAGGAGCCGACAAGGAACAGGAGCTTGATGTCCGGGCGCCGCTCGACAAGCCGCGAAACCACGCGGTCGAGTTCGTCGTCAATGTCGGCAAGGCCCGCCAGGTCCCGCTCGTCAATGATCGCCGTCGCGAAGCGCGGCTCCGCGAAGATCATCACCCCTGCGGCCGACTGGATGAGATGCGCGCAGGTGCGCGAGCCCACCACAAGGAAGAAGGCGTCCTGGATCTTGCGATGCAGCCAGACGATCCCCGTGAGCCCGCAGAACACCTCGCGCTGGCCGCGTTCCTGCGTCACGCGCGGACCAGCGCGATCGTCTGGACAGGACGTGGAATGAAGAGGCTGCGTCATGCCGCGCCCTCCAGCACGTCTTGCCCGCCGCCCTGAAGTCGCGCCGCGCGCAGCTTGAGCAGAAATTGCGCGGCGTTCAGAACGTAGGTTGCGTAGGCGGCGAGCGCCAGCGTCATCATCTGCGTGGGCGAGAGAAGGTCCCACGCGAGAGCCGCAAGATAGGCCGTATGAAGCGCGAGCACGCCCATGCTCACGACGTCTTCCCAGAAGAACGCCGGCGCAAAGAGATAGCAGCCGAAGACTTCACGCTCCCAGATGCAGCCGGTGACCATGATCGCATACAGCACGAGCGTCTTGACCACGATCGAGATCGTCGCCGCCACATACCCGTCGCCGGTGGCGAGAAAGCGCAGGACAAGGCCCAGGCTCACGAGAAAAACGACAAACTGAAGCGGAGCGAGCACGCCCTGGACGAGGGTCCAGCGCGATTGGTCGCGGCGAAGGCGTTCCGCGGCTGTATAGAGCCGCCCGTTCTTTTTGCCTTCGGAGAGATCGGACATCTCCCTGCCCCCACTTCTGTCAACCCGAACCTTATGCCTCGGGCCACAAAAGTGTCAATTAAAATTGACGGCCCACAGCCAGATTTGACCAAACCGTAGATTCAAGTTGACGCGGCGAAGCTCTGGAGTACGATCAAGTTGACGCGAGCGTCATCTGGCCCGGCAATGAAGCCTGGGCGGCGGACGTTGAGACCGTCAGGTCGGTTGGGACGCCGACCGGGAGGAGGTAAAGGCCATGGCCAACCTCGACGCTCGGAAGTTGGCGCCTTCTCGTGGGGCGGATGTCGACTCGAAAGCAGGGGAAACAAATTCGCCGGCGCAGGGCGACACCGCGGTTGCGCGTGTGTTTCGCTCCCTGATCCTGCCCGAACTCAAGCGCGGAGCGCAGGAGACAGCCCATGGCGAGCTCCGGGGCGCGGAAGCGGCCTTGACCGACGCGGACACGACCGCGTTTTGCGATCTTCTCACTCATGGCGATTTCGCGCAGGCGATGGAGTTCATGAACGCTGCCCTCGGGCGGGGCGTCGACTACGACACGATTCTCATGGAGCTTCTCGCCGGCGCAGCGCGTCAATTGGGCCTGAACTGGGAGCGCGACGAATGCGGCTTCGGCGACGTCACGGTCGGCATGAGTCGTCTTCATCAGGTCCTGCAGCAGCTAGCCATGAGCGCGCCCTTCAATCCGGCGCAATTGCAGACGCGGGGTCGCGCGCTTCTCGCGCCATCGCCCGGCGAGCAGCACAATTTCGGCATCATGATGCTTGACCACTTTTTTCATCGCGCCGGCTGGGAGTTGCGCACGATCCCCGGTTCAACCGACGGACAGCTCGCGCGAATTACAGCCGATTCGCGATTTGACGTGGTCGGGCTTTCGCTAAGCTGCGATGAGCATTTGCCCCGGCTTGAGCGGGCCATCTCGATGATTCGACGCGAGTCCCGCAACCAGAGCGTTGTCATTCTGGTGGGCGGACGCGTGTTCACCGATGACGCGTCGCTTGCAATCAAGATAGGCGCCGATGCCGCTCCTCCGAGCGCGCCGGCCGCCCTCGTCGCGGCGGAAGTGTTGATGGACGCACGAAGGCAACCGTCGTTTGCGCGGGATCTGGCGTCTGGTTGACAAGATTGCTAATGCTGCGAAATGTCCATCAACCTTGAATTTTTGGTTTGCTGATCCCCGATTCGAGTCTTGCGAGTGACCGGCTTTCTGGCTCCGACGAAGGTAAATGAAGCGCTCGCGGGCCAGCCGGTCGCGCGATTGCTCTCCAACGCTGCCGACGTCGTCATCATCGTCGACGCAAAGGGCGTCGTCTTGGACCTTGCGTCGAATGTCCCTCTCCTCAACGCTGAAGCCGTCACAGGCCGCCGCCTTTCCGAACTTGTGACGCTGGAAAGCAAGGCGAAGGTCGCGGACATGCTGGGGCCGGCCCCCGTTGGGCCCATGCCGCGCAAGTTCGAGATCAATCATCGCCTTCCGAACGGCGGCGAGGCTGCGTTTGTCTACTCCGCCTATCGCTGCGCCGATGGCGGCCCAACCGTCGCAACGGGCCGCGACCTCACGGCCCTCGCGCAGCTCCAACAGCGTCTCATCGAATCCCAGCGCCTCGCGGATGAACATTTCCTGCGCCTGCGCACCGCCGACGCGCGCTACCGCGTGCTGTTCCATCTGTCGGGCGAGGCGATCGTTCTTGTGGACGCGGCGAGTCTGAAGGTCCTCGACGTCAATCCCGCATCCGCCGAATTGTTCGATTCGACGCCAGGCCGCCTGGTCGGCAAACGGTTGGGCGAACTGTTCCTGGACGAGCGGGAGGTCGAAACGCAGGTCGAAACGGTCCGGGTCACCGGGCGAGTCGAAGCCGCGCGCGCCGCTCTCTCCGATGGCCGGCCCTGCTGGCTTTCCGCCGTTCTCTTCCGGGACGGCGAGCAAGGACACGTGCTGCTCCGCGTCACGCTCGCCGACACGGCTCAGGCGGCCGGCCCTCTCATCAAATCCAAGGCGCTGCGACTTATCGAGGAAATGCCGGAAGCCTTTGTGGTTCTCGATGCGGACCGGCGCGTTCTCGACGCCAACGCCGCTTTCCTCAAGCTGCTCGATATCGCCTCGCTCGCCCAGGCCCAGGGCCAGAGCGTGGATCGATGGCTGGGCCGGACCAGCGTAGAGGCGGATATCCTGTTCAACAACCTGCGCGATCACACTGCCATTCGAGGCTTCGTCGCCAGCATGCGCAGCGAACACGGCGTTGTGGAGGATGTTAACATCACAGCCGGGGTGCTCGACGATGGTGGACGGCCGGTTTACGGCCTGATCCTGCGGCCCGAAGCGCGCCGTCCTCGCGGACCGCAATCCAGCACGGAGACCTCCCGTTCGGCCGAGGAGCTTGCGGAACTGGTAGGCCGCGTGCCCCTCAAGGAACTTGTGCGCGAGACGACGGAAATAACGGAACGCCTCTGCATCGAGGCTTCCTTGCGGCTGACCGGCGACAACAGGGCGGCCGCCGCACAGATGCTCGGCCTCAGCCGGCAAGGCCTTTATGACAAGTTGCGCCGCTACGACATGATCGACGCCGCGGTAGACCCCTGACGGCGGCAGCATTTATTGGCTGTAAGTCGCGGCTGACGGCTGTCAATCTTTCTGGACAGTTTTCCTGAGCGTTGTATCCTTGGGCGCATGAACAAAGTCGCGCTCTCGGCCGCACTCGAAATCCTGAAGCCGATCACATGGTTTGCGCCCATGTGGGCGTTCATGTGCGGCGTGGTGTCGTCGGGTCAGCCAGCCGACGGCCGCTGGTGGCTGATCGCTGGCGGCGTTGCACTCTCCGGCCCGCTCGTATGCGGCACGAGCCAGGCCGTAAATGACTGGTACGATCGGCACGTCGACGCCATCAACGAACCCCACCGCCCGATTCCGTCAGGCCGGCTGCCGGGAAAAAGTGGATACTGGATCGCGTTCGGCGCGACGATCCTCTCGCTGATCGTCGCCGCTTTCCTCGGCGTCACGGTGCTCGTCATCGCCATTGTCGCGCTTGCCGCCGCATGGGCTTACAGCGCGCCGCCCCTCCGCCTGAAAAGCAACGGCTGGTATGGCAATTCCGCTGTGGGCCTGTGTTACGAGGGGCTGCCCTGGTTCACCGGGGCCGCCGTCATGACCGGCGCTTTCCCAGACTGGCGCATCGTGCTTGTCGCCCTCCTCTACAGCGCGGGCGCGCACGGCATCATGACGCTCAACGACTTCAAGTCGGTCGAAGGCGATCTCAAGCTTGGTCTCGCTTCGCTTCCCGCGCAACTCGGCGTTGATCGCGCTGCCCGCCTCGCCTGCTGGGTAATGGCGTTGCCACAGATCGCAGTAATCCTTGCGCTTATCGGCTGGGATAAGCCTTGGCATGCGCTCATTGTCGCCGGTCTTCTCGTAGGGCAATTTGCATTGATGCCGACCCTGCTGCGCGAACCGCGCGCGAAGGCCGCCTGGTACAACGCTACAGGCACCACGCTTTACGTGCTCGGGATGCTGGTCACAGCCATCGCTCTTGGCTCGGGGGTGCAGCCATGAACGCACACGCCGTTTCGGGACCGGGCCTGACCTGGTTCCAGATCGTCCGAATAGGACTGGTGCAGACCGCCATCGGCGCCATCGTCGTGTTGACGACCTCGACGCTGAATCGAGTCATGGTGATTGAGATCGGATTGCCCGCTCTTGTTCCCGGCCTGCTTGTCACCGCGCATTACGCCGTTCAGATCTTGCGCCCGCGCTGGGGGCATGGGTCGGATGGCGGGCGCAGACGAACGCCCTGGATCATCGGCGGCATGGCGGTTCTGGCGCTTGGCGGCGCGCTCGCAGCAGTCGCAACGGCAATCATGCATACCGCCCTTGCGCCAGGCCTTGCGCTCGCAATTCTCGCTTTCCTTCTCATCGGCGTTGGCGTCGGCGCAGCCGGCACGTCGCTTCTGACCTTGCTCGCCGAGCACGCGGCCCCCGCGCGCCGCGCGCCTGCGGCGACGATTGTCTGGATCATGATGATCGCCGGATTTGCGATCACCGCCATCAGCGCCGGCAAGGCGCTGGACCCCTTCTCCGCGCAGCGTCTTGTGGCGGTCACCTGCGTCGTCAGCCTTGTTGCGTTTGTGGTGTCAACGCTGGCGATATCCGGCGTTGAACGTTCCGGCGCGCAACGCCAGCCGGAACGGCAGAGAACGAACTTTACCTCGGCGATGCGCGAAGTCTGGTCGGAGCCGCAAACGCGCCGCTTCACCGTCTTCGTCTTCGTTTCCATGCTCGCCTACAATTCGCAGGACCTGATTCTCGAGCCTTTCGCAGGTGTCGTGTTCGGCATGACTCCCGGCGAGTCGACGCAACTCGGCGGCATGCAGCACGGCGGCGTCTTCGTCGGCATGATCGCGATGGCGCTCATCGCGTGGCGCGCCGGTCGCCGGAACGAACAGGCGGAACGGGACACCCTGCGTGCAGGCATGGTGTACGGATGCCTTGCCTCCGCCGCGGCCATGGGAGCCGTCGCAATGGGCGGCGTTGTCGGGCCCACATGGCCGATAAAGCCCGCTGTCTTTGCGCTTGGCGTCGCAAACGGCCTGTTCGCGATTGCGGCGATCAGCAGCATGATGGCCCTTGCGCGTCAGGGCCACGCATCGCGCGAAGGCGTGCGGATGGGATTGTGGGGGGCCGCGCAGGCCATTGCATTCGCTCTGGGCGGGCTGGTGGGAACACTCGCCGTGGACGCCGCCCGTTGGGCTCTGGGCTCGCCAGTTCCCGCCTACACGATTGTCTTCTTTGGAGAGGCCGCAGCCTTCGTGTTGGCTGCCGCGCTTGGCGCTGCCGTGTCACGCAAGCCGAAGCCATTCCTGCATCAGGCGCCAGCCGAATAGGAGAAGCTCATGACGACAACCGGGGCGACGAATTACGAATGCTTCGACGTAGTGGTTGTCGGCGGCGGGCCCGCGGGGGCCACAGCCGCGGCCGACCTTGCACGAATGGGACGCAAGGTGATGCTGCTTGATCGTCAAGGCCGCATCAAGCCATGCGGTGGCGCGATCCCGCCGCGCCTCATCAAGGACTTCGACATTCCCGATCATCTTCTTTGCGCGCGCATTCGCGCCGCGCGCATGATAGCGCCTTCGCGCAAATCCGTAGACATGCCGGTCGAAAACGGATTTGTCGGCATGGTGGACCGCGATGTCTTCGACGAATTCCTTCGCGTACGCGCGGCGGAGGCGGGCGCCGACCGGCGGGCGGGAACGTTCCTGACCTGGCGACGCGGCGAAGATGGCGTTTCGCAACTTGAATACCGAGAGAAAACGACCGGCGAGGTCGTCACGATCCGCGCCAGTGTCGTCATCGGCGCCGATGGCGCAAATTCAGCCGTCGCAAGACAGGCGGCGCCGAAAGCCGGTCGCGCGCCCTTCGTCTTCGCCTATCATGAAATCATCCGCACGCCCCCGACGCTGGACCGAACCGCTTCGACACGCTGCGAGGTGTATTATCAGGGCGACGTATCGCCGGACTTCTATGGTTGGGTTTTTCCCCATGGCGAGACGATGAGCGTCGGAGTCGGGTCCGCGGCAAAGGGTTTTTCGTTGCGCGATTCGACCGCTTCGCTGCGTAAGCAGGCGGGCCTGGAGGAATGCGAAACAATCAGGCGCGAAGGAGCCCCGCTGCCGCTTTATCCCGCGAAGAAATGGGACAACGGCCGTGACGTGATACTTGCCGGCGACGCGGCCGGCGTCGTGGCGCCAGCCTCGGGCGAAGGCATATATTACGCGATGGCGACCGGACGCCTAGCCGCCGAGGCCGTTGACGAATGCCTGCGGACAGGCGATGCGCGCGCCCTGTCGCGGTCGCGCAAGCGATTCATGAAGGAACATGGACGCGTCTTCTTCATCCTCTGGATCATGCAGACATTCTGGTACCGCAGCGACAAGCGCCGCGAGAAGTTCGTGGCCCTCTGCAAGGACCCTGACATCCAGCGCCTGACCTGGGAAAGCTACATGAACAAGAAGCTTGTGCGCCGCGATCCACTGGCGCATGTGCGCGTATTCTTCAAGGACCTCGGCCAAATCTTTGGCCTCGCACGCAGCTGAGGCAAAGCCTTTCGCTGGCCGTCTACAATCAACAGAATGCATGAAATAGGCCCCGCCGCTTTCGCGACGGGGCCTTCGCCTTGTTTCGCGCGGGAGAGGCGATCAAGGCTTGGGGGCGCTGAGTTCCTTGAGATAGTCCTTGAGCATGCTCACGCCGTAGAGCGGCTTGTTCACACCCTGGTGACACGTCGCGCAACTGGCCTTTGCCGCGTCTCCTTCCGGCCCGAGACGTTCAGCCGGATAGGTCGCCTTCAACGGATCCAGATAGGCGGTGTTGATATCCCGCGCCAAGGCGATGCCGTGCCATGCGGTCACCCGTTGCGGCGGCGATTGTGTCCACGAACCGAAAGACCGCGTGTTGTGGCAGAAGGTGCAATTGACGCCGAGACTTTGCGACATATGGTTCATCAGCGAGTAGGTCGTCTCGGTCGCTATGATCGAGGCGCCAGGCGCGTCTGAACTCAAGGCGCCCGTCCCGGCGACCCGAATATTCGCCTTCGATGTCAGCAACGCCGACAACGGATCGCGTGGGAGCGACGTATAGGCTGTCGCCTTCAGCGGCGTGTTCTGCCCCATCGGATCGGCGGCGGAGCCTGCCGCGACATGACCGGTGTCCTTGAACCAGATGTTCTGCGGAACCGGCTGTCCACGGTGGCAGGTGTAGCAAGTCACGCCGGTCTGCGCGACGTGCGAGGTCCAGTCCGTGTTGATACGCTGCGTCATCTGCAGCATCCGACGCGCGACCTTCTTCGTGTACATCGATTCGTCGGCCAGATTTTCGACGTTATGGCAATAGGCGCAGCCCTGTTCGGGCGAAACCCATTCCGTGATCGCCGTCATGATGCGCAGGAACTCGCCTTCACTGAGATGGCCGAGCACCTGCACGTTCTGGTAAACCTGCGACGCGCGCGGACCGGAGGCGTCAGCCGGCGGCTGCGCCTCGGGCACGACATTCGCCGCCTTGAGGGCCTCAAGGCGTTCCGGACTGAAAATCTGGTTCATCCCGGTGCCGCGATAGCCGTTTTGCGTGGACTCTTGCGGCGGCGCCTCGCATCCCGCCAGAACGCCCGCGAAGAGAAGCGCGGCGAGTGCGCCCGCTTTGCGCGATAGGAATCTGCTCATCTCGCGCCTCCTACGAGAGCCGGATCGACAACCGGCGGATTGGTTGTGGGTGGATACGGCGCGACGATCCCGTGTTCGACGCCCCAGAGATACCAATTGTCTACGACCGTACCGGTGAGCAGAATGCCGATGCCGCCGGTGAGCGGGCAGAGAACCGCGAACCACCAGGCCCAGCGATGGATGGACTCCATCGTGGCGTTGAATCCCATGGTCCAGCGCCAGAACAGAGCTGCACGCTCGGACGCCGTTCCACGATCAACGATCTGTTCGATCTCGCGCTCGCCGCCATAACGGCCGACCGCAAGAATGGTCGCGGCGTGCATCGCAAAGAGCAGCGTCGATCCATACAGGAATACGATCGAGAGCGCGTGGAACGGATTGTAGAACAGGTTTCCGTAGCGAATCGAGAACGCTGCGGTCCAGTCCAGGTGCGGGAAGATGCCGAATGGCACCGCCTCGCTCCACGAACCCATCAGGATCGGACGGATGAAACCCAGAACCAGATAGAGCCATATGGCGGCCGCAAAAGCCCATGCCACGTGCGTGCCAAGTCCAAGTCGCCTCGCGTTGCGATATACGCGCGCCCACCAAAGAAGAATGGAGGCGGTCAAGAAGAAGCCGGCCATGAGCCACCAGCCGCCCTCGTTGAGCGGTGGAATGCTGAGACCGTACTTTGGTGATGGAGGCTCGAGGCTGAGCCAGAAAAGCTGCCGCACGAACTGGACCGGGTCCCAGTTCACGGAGGCGAGCATGTTGAGCCCTATAATCTCGAATGCGATGAACCCGCAAACGATCGACGCCACGCCGAGAAAGCCCAGGTGAATGGGGCCGACCTGCGCATCCCCAAGCTTACCCAGCCAATAGGCAAAGCCGGATTCTTTCGTTCGTTCGTAATCCCCCTGATCGGTGATAACGACGCCAGCATAGACAGGTCCTCTCACCTGGACCGCGGTGAAGATGTTTTGATAATCGGTCATTGTCGTTTCCCCCGATCAGCGCCAGATGGGCAGTTCGAGCCACCAGCCCCACCATTCAGGCCAGCTGCGGGTCCAGAACGGGCCGCTGATGACGATGCAAACCGCGCTCCAGAAGCCAGCCGACAGCGCCAGGAACAGGCCAAGGCGATGGATGCCGAGCGTGCCCACGGAATAGCCAATCGTGTCGCGGAAGAACGTGTTCTCGTGCTCAGCGGTCTTCACCGCCTCGCCCTTCCTCGGGTTCGTTGCCGAAAGGACCAGACCACCATGCAGCGAGAGCGCAAAGGTCGTCGTGAAGAAGAAACTCACGGCAATCATATGCGCGGGATTGTAGTGGAAGTGCAGGTACTGATACCCGACGTTCGAGACCCAATCGAGATGGCTGAAGATTCCGTACGGAAACCCGTGGCCCCATGCGCCAAGAAGCACCGGACGGATCACAACCAGTGTCACGTAGGCTAAGATCGCGACAGAAAATGCGAAAGGAACGTGATACCCGATGCCAAGTTTCCGGCAGATTTCGACCTCACGCAACGCCCAGGAAACGAAGGCGCCAATGGCGCAAACCGTGATGATCTGCCACAGCCCGCCTTCGAGGAGCGGGGCGAGCCCGAGACCGTAGCTTAGATCGGGCGGCGCGATGCTGATCGCCCAGGGGTTCCAAGTCGGGCCTTGCGACGCGCCATATATGATGAGCGCCGTTCCCAGCGCCGAAAACAACATGGTCGTGACGCCGAAGAAGCCAACATAGAACGGGCCGACCCAGAAATCGAAGAGATCGCCCCCGAGCAAGGTGCCTCCGCGCACCCGATATTTTTTTTCGAAACTGAGCATTGCCATGGCGAGCCCCGATCTTGTCCCGTGTGTTGCGCCGCGTGAACGCGTTAGGTTGGGTCAGGCGGAAAACATTCCGCCCGCCCGTTGTCGTGCATCGCTCAGGCGATGTGATACGGCACGGCCGGAGGGGCCGGCTGGATCACGAGTTCGCTGGTCTTGACCCGCGACGCGCGCGGACCTTCGATCCAGTTGAACCGGTCGGTGCTGAGCAGGATGAAGTGGATCGTGAACGCGAGCACTGCGAGGAACAGTGCGAGCGCCACGAGAGTCCGGCGGGGATCCGCGATGTACCAGATCTTGTACATTTGTTTCTCCTCAGCCGAACATGCTGGTTACGGAATCGAGAAGGGCGTAACCCTTCACGCTCGGGAACCAGGGACGCCACTGCCAGACGAGGAAGTGAGCGATCACGGCGACAACGATGTAGCCGATCATGCTCGTGACGAAGAGAGAGTGAAACTCCTTCGCCTCCTCCTCGTTCAGGCCAGTAATCGTACTGCGCTTGTTTTCCATCATGATAGAACCTCCAACATTTCACTGCGCACGACCGAAGTGCGTTCGCAGCGTCTCATCGGATGCATCAGCGCCCCCGATGACAACTCCACGCCGAAGCGCGGAGCGCCTACGCACGCACTATCCCATGAAGGCCATGGGGATAGATGCGCTCGCAAGTTTCTTGGCTTCTCCGAAAATGGAGCGTTCGCCTGTGTGACTTGAATGTCCCGTGAGGCGTGCAATGCATGCGGCCACGAGAAATAGTGGAAAGGTCAACGCATAGATCGTGCGGTACTCGCGGGAGCTGCGCTTTGTGCGGCTGCGACGAATCTCGTCCGTATGTGATGAGTGAACGGGCGCATAGGTCATGCAAGAACCTCCGTCATGTCGCGTTTCCTTCGAATACCATGCGCCGCGCCTTCTCGACGCTTGTGACCGTCACGCAGTCGGCGCCCTCGCCACGCGCTGAGCGCTCGGCAGCGTCACGCATTCGGCGCGCGGCCGAGATGCGAACCAACACTGGACTTGCAGCCAGAACCTCGTCGAGAAGGTCTTGCGCTTCATCGTTCCACGGAAGATCGGATTCCATGCGGGACGGGGTCGCTTCAATCCGGTCAAGATCCGAGGCGAGCGGAAGGATGTTAAACAGCGCGTCGAACAGCGCGTTGCAGACTTCCTGAACAATATAGACAGCGCCGGAATATCCCATAAAGGGTGTGCCGGTATGACGCCGGATGATCGCGCCGGGAAATGAAGCGGGAATGAACGTCGCCTTGGCGCCGGCTTCGGCAAGATACATGCGCTCGTTGAAACTGCCGAACATAACGAGCGGCGGCGCTTTCCTCAGCGCATCACGCACATTGACGTTGTCCGGCTTTACGCCGGCCTTGCGGCTGACGGCCAGCGTGCACGGAAGGCCCATTTCATCTTCGAGAAAGCTGCGCAGCCCCCGGGTATACGTTTCGTTGGCCACAACGGCGAAAGACGCCGTGCCAAAAAAATCCTGGGTCACCGAGCGCCAGAGATCCCAGAGCGGCTTGATGGTTGTGTGCTTCTCGCGCTCGATGAATGGCTCGGGATCGACACCCAGGAGTTCGCCGAGTGTGCGGAGAAATTTGGTCGTGCTGTGCAGGCCGATCGGCGCCTGGAGGTAGGGCCGCTCAAGTAGCTCACACAAGGCGCGTCCGAACTCACGATACATGCAGACGTTGACATCGGCGTCCGCCAGCTTCGCGATGTCGGCCATGTGCGCGCCCATCGGAAACGTCATGTTGACCTCGGCGCCGATCCCCTCGATCAGCCGGCGGATTTCCGCAAGGTCGGAGGGCGTATTGAACGTGCCGTAGATTGGACCGATGATGTTGACGCGCGGCTTGCGCCCTTCGCGCGCCTTGAGTTTCGGCACGCGCTTCGGTCCATGTTCCTTCCATAGCCAGGCGAGCGCACGATCCGCGCTCTGCCACTGGTCCTCGTCGATCGTGCGCGGCAGAAAACGCTGTATGCTCGTGCCTTCCGGCGTTGCGCCGCCGCCAATCATTTCCGCGATCGAGCCGGTGACGACCACGCTCGGCAGATAAGGGTCGAGCGTGCCATGCGCACGCTTCATGGCCTGTTCGGTTCCGTGCTGGGCAAGCTCTTCCTCGCCAAGCCCCGTGACGACCACAGGCAGTTCATGGGGGGGCAAAGCGTCCGTGTAATGAAGGACAGCCGTGACAGGCAGATTTTCGCAGCCGACCGGACCGTCGACGATCACCTGCAAGCCCTTGATGGCGCTGAACACATAAACAGCGCCCCAGTAGCCGCCCGCCCTGTCGTGGTCGAGGATCAGCATCAGACCGGCTCCTCCACTTTCTTAGACGCCGCAGCCTTTTCAAGCTTGCGACGGTAGCTCTCGCGATACTCTGGGCGGTCTTTCGGCGTGTCTTCCCAGACGCCCGCCGCGGCGCCTTCGCCGACGCCCTCGAAAAAGGATTTCATTTCGGCCAGACGCGCCTTGCCGGCGATGGCGGCATTGACGACCTGCGCAAGGGAGCCTGCGCCCGCCACACCAAAAAGCGGTCGTGCGGACACGAGATTCGTGAAGTAAAGGGCAGGCGTCCCGGCCTCCTTCGCCTTCTGCACGACAGGAGTCGTGCCGATCGCGAGATCGGGCTTGTATTCGGCTACGGCAGCGAGATCCTGCTCGAGCGACGCGCGATAGGTAACGTGCGCGCCCTTCGCTTCGAGCCACTGACGGTCCGCCTCCGACCACGGCGTTCGCGGGCAGGCTGTGCCGACATATGGCACCTGCGCGCCACTTTCGATGAGCAGCCGGGCAACCAGCAGTTCGCTGCCTTCGTAGCCAGACACGGTAACACGGCCCTTCACCGGCGCGGCCGTTAGAACGGCGCGAATCTTCGGCAGGAACGCGTTCTTGGTCGCGTCGATCTTCTCGCGCGAAACGTTGCAGGCTGAACCAATCGCCTCGAGCCAGGCCTCTGTGCCATCGTGACCGACCGGACCCGATCCAACCACTGGCCGTCCAGCAATCTCGAACTCGCGAACGGACGCCTTGTAGAACGGGTGGAGGGCGGCCACCGCGGCGCCGTCGAGCGCGGCGTAAAGCTCGCGCCACTCGCGCGTGGGAACGACGGGGCCGGCTGCGAGACCCATAGGCTCAAGCATGGCGCCGATCATCATGGGATCTGCCGGGAAGATTTCCCCCAGCAGTGTCACGGTCGGCTTGCCGCTGCGTCCGCCGCGCGGCGCCGCGACTGGGCCCTGTTCGGCTTCCAGCCTCGCATAGTTCAGCATTGCGCCTGCGAGGACATCCTTTGCTTCCGCATGGGTTGGCACGCCGAACCCCGGGACGTCGATGCCAATCACGCGAACGCCATTGATTTCCTTTGGCAGCAGTTGCAGCGGGACGCCGGACGCAGTCGGCACGCAGAGGTTGGTGACGACGATCGTGTCATAGAGCGTCGGGTCCGCCATCTGATAGACGGCCTCACGGATGTCTTCGAACAGCTTTCCGGTGACGAGTGTTTCCGAATTGAACGGGACGTATCCGACACTGCGCTTCGCGCCGTAGAAATGCGAGGTGAAGGTGAGCCCATAGACACAGCAGGCGGAGCCGGAAAGGATCGTCGCCGTACGGCGCATTCGCAGCCCAACGCGAAGCGAGCCAAATGCAGGGCACATGCTTTGCGGCTGATCGTGGGGACCTTTGGGATAGTCTTCGGCGTAACGTTCAAGTGTTTCCGACTTGCCTGCCGCGCGGGCAGCCTTCTGCATCTCCTGCGCCCCCGCATGGCAGCCGGATGTTTCCGTCCCTGCGGCGGCCTGCGTACTGTTTAGCGGTGGGAGAGAAGACTGGCTCATCGCGCTTCTCACACGTTGTCGTAGATGATTTCGAGCGACGGCTTCTCGATCACCGAGCGGCCGCACATGTCCTCGATCGTCGCTGGTTCAAGCACTACGTCGCGGCCAACCGCGTCGCTGGCGAAAAGCCCGAGCAGACCGTCCTGGCTCAGGGGCGTCGGGCGAACCGGCGGCGCTTTGGCGACGTTGCTCGCAAGCTCCGCGAAGAGCGGCCCCCACTCCCCATCGGGCGTCCCGACGATTTCATAGTTTGCGCTTTTTCGGCGGATGTCTTCGTTCGCCGGGATCGCGGCGAGCACCGGAATTCCGACGGATTTAGCGAACGCCTGCGCCTCGCCTGTGTGATCGTCCTTGTTGATCACCATGCCGGCGACGCCAACATTTCCGCCGAGCTTGCGGAAGTACTCGACCGCCGAGCAGACATTGTTGGCGACGTAAAGCGATTGCAGATCGTTGGATCCGACAACGATGACCTTCTGGCACATGTCGCGTGCAATCGGCAGGCCGAAGCCGCCGCAAACGACGTCTCCAAGAAAGTCGAGCAGTACGTAGTCGAAGCCCCATTCGTGGAAGCCGAGCTTTTCGAGCAGCTCGAAGCCGTGGATGATGCCGCGCCCGCCACAGCCGCGGCCCACCTCTGGTCCGCCGAGCTCCATCGCGAATACGCCGCCCCGCTTGAAGCACACGTCCCCGATCTTTACTTCATCGCCGGCGAGCTTCTTCTTGGTCGATGTCTCGATGATGGTGGGGCAAGCGCGCCCGCCAAACAGAAGCGACGTGGTGTCGCTTTTAGGATCGCACCCAATCAGAAGCACTTTCTTGCCCTGCTGCGCCATCATGTATGACAAGTTGGCGAGGGTGAAGCTTTTGCCGATGCCGCCCTTCCCATAGATCGCGATGATCTGGGTTTCCTTTTTCAGTTCCCCTGTGGCTGGCGGATCGGGTTCGATGGCGGCCTCGTCGCACAACCTGCGATCGTTCGCAGCGACGCCGAGCTTCGGGTCGTGAATCGCGTTCATGCGCATTCCCTCCAATCGAGAACCATCTTCAGGCAAAGCGGGTCTTCGAACGCGGTGCGATAAGCCGCTCCCGCGTCCGCCACATCGCTGCGGTGGGTTATGAGTTGATCGAGATTCAGCATGCCGCTTGCCAGCAGGACGCGCACTTCAAGCATGTCTTCGGGCTTCCATTCGGCAGCGATACGCAACCGCGCCTCGCGCATGAACGCAGGCGCGAACGCAAACGAGATGGACTGTTCGTAGAAGCCCGCGAGCACGATCTCGCCGCCGGGCGCCAGACGCGATATGAGCGAGTCGATGATGGAGGGGTCGCCGCTCACATCATAGATCGCTCTGTAGTTGCGCCGGTCATCGTCCGCCGGGTCAATGACCTTGTAGCCAACAGCGCCGTTGCGGCGATCGGGGTTCTTCTCCCATACGACGGGTTCACCGTGGCCCATTGCGATTGCAATGCGCGCCAGCAATCGGCCGAGCACGCCATGGCCGACGATAAGGTCCGGCGCGCAGGCGTCGCGCGCCGCCAACGCATGGCGCGCGGTGGCCGCAAGCGCAAGAAGGATTGCCTGATCTCCGAGGTTTTCGTCGACCGGAACGACACGGGACCCCGGCGCGACAATCGTGCGCGCGTCGGCGCCAAACAATCCGCGCACGTCCGCGTAGCAGCGTGCGCCCGGAACGAATACGCGTTCGCCGGTCCTGACGCCCGCTCCCGGGCCGGCATGGACGACGCGCCCTACTGTTTCGTAACCGGGAACCAGCGGATACCCCATGCCTGGGAAGGCCGGCATTCGGCCGGTCCACAAGAGACGCTCCGTGCCTGTGCTGACGCCGCTGAACTCCGCGCTCACGACCACGTCGTCGTCGCCGACGGGCGTCAACGCGACTCGTTCGAGCGAAAGCTCTCCTGGCGCATGAAGGACAATGGCGAGCGTGTTCATTTTGGGCACTCGCGGAGCGGCGAAAGGCTGCTCACAAGACAGTCAATATGACATGACACTTTAGAGTGTCAATTCTTCTTGTCATACGATGTGTCAGTTTGCCTGGATCACCGACACGAGCATCGGACGGTGGGTCGGGACCGGCCGGACCGCGGTAAAACCCGCTTCGCTCAGCATCCCGCTGATTCTCTTCGCCGATCTTGGCTGACCGCTCCCCATGGCAAGCAGGTAAAGCCCGAAATAGGCGTCGCCCATCGCCTCGGCCCCGGCGGCCTCGGCCATCGGCTCGGCGACGATCAGCGTGCCGCCGGGCTCGAGCGCGGCCCGAGTCGCGCGCAACAAGCGCATGGCGAGGCCGTCATCATGGTCGTGGAGCACGCGGACGAGGGAGATAAGGTCGGCCCCCGTCGGCAAGGCGTCGGCGCTGAAGTCGCCACCCACCGCCCGGGCGCGATGCGCCAGGCCGGAGGCTTCCAGGCGCGCCTGCGCGCGAGCAGCGACGGGGGGCAGGTCGAACACAGTCGCGCGCAGATTCGGCGCCTCCCGCAATGCTTCGATTGCGAAACCGCCCTCTCCACCACCGACATCCATGAGCAGCTTGAACCTGTTCACAGGGAACGCGCCGAGGATGTCGCGCCGCACCAAGTGCTGCGACCGGTCCATGAGCTCGCTGTAGGCGCGCGACTGCGCGTCCTCTACCGCGCCGGGCCTTTGAGCCTTCGCATAAGCCCAGTAACGCGAAAGCTCCGTCTCGTTGCGTTCGCCGCGCAAGAGGGCGACCGGATCTTTCAAGTCGGCGTAAAGCAGTTCATGATGCTCCACCATGGCCATCGCGCCGGGATTTCCGAGAAAGGCGGCGCCATGCGCGCCCAGGCCAACTAGACCGCCCTTGCGATGCTCGAGAAGCCCAAGCGAAACGGCGGCCTTCACGAGCCTGTCCGCGGATTCCTCCGGCAGTTCCGCAGCGCGCGCGATCTCGCTTATGGATCGCGGCCCTGCGTGGAGATAATCGAACAGGCGCAGCTTTACGCAGGCAAAAAGAATCTGTGAGTAAACGAAGCCGGCGGCGAGATCGAACGCCTGCCGCGCGCGCCTGCCAGCGATGCCGCGCGTCAATGGAAAACGCGCCGCGAACGCCTGGAATCGCGGCGAGGCGATCAGATCGTTGCGCCGGTCGCGCCAGTCGCGGCTCATCTTGCTGTCACCGATATGCTTCGGTCAGGCGGCGAGTTCGGCGACCTCCGCCGGCAGGAAGCGGCTTGCCTCATGCCGGATCAACGCACCGAGTTCGGTCCTGCGTGGGCAGGGCGGAACCGACGAGACGGAACGTTCCACGAGGTCCGACAGCTTGCCGACCGCGCCGCGCAGACCGAGTTCCCGGCATGCGCTTGGCCGCAGCAGCGCCTCGTCGCGCCCAACCGGCTTTCCGATCTGATCCGGATCGCAAACCACATCGCGAATGTCGTCAGCGATCTGGTATGCTTCGCCCAGACATTCGCCGAGTTCCCGCCAGGGCTCGTAATTCAATCCCGCAGCGGCGGCGCCCGCCATCGTTGCCGCGGAAAACAGCGCGCCGGTCTTGGCGCGATGATAGCGAGACAAGTCGATGTGCGGCTCGCACTCCCAGGCCTGGCCCGCGGCGATTCCGCCTGCGGCGCCTGTCGCGGCGGACACGATCCGCACCAGCGACGAGAGCCGCAGCGGACGCGCCTGCGCGCCCACCGCAAGAACGTCGAAAGCCATGACGATGAGGGCGTCGCCAGCAAGAAGCGCCAGCGGTTCGCTAAACGCGCGGTGGACCGACGGTTTGCCGCGGCGCGTTTCCGCGTCGTCGAAACAGGGCATGTCGTCGTGCACCAGGGACGCGCAGTGAAGCAGTTCAATAGCGGCCGCCGCGCCTGCCGCCGTGCGTTCGTCGTCAGCCCCGCAGGCCCAGGCGACGCTCAGGCACAGCTTGGGCCGAAGCCGCGCCCCGCCGGGAAACACGGCGTAGCGCATGGCGGCGGCCAATTTGCGCGGGCTTTCGGAATCCGCGCTCGCAATGGCGCTTTCCAGCATGGCCTCGATGGCGTCGGCGGCGTTCATGCGGCCCTCCTTTACCCCGCGCCCCGAGGCGCGTGTACTAACAGGATGACACCTGTTTGCGTATTGTCAATCTCGCATGACACTTCTATCCTTAGTCGGGACTGGAGAACCGGCATGAAGACAGCCGACGTGATCGTCGTGGGCGCGGGAGTCGGCGGGCTGATGGCTTCGCTGATCCTGAGCGGCCGCGGGTTGAACGTGGTCTTGCTGGAGCGCGCCGCGACGCCAGGCGGCAAGATGCGCCAGCGCTTCGACGGAAACCGTCCCATAGACGCCGGCCCCACGGTCTTCACCCTGAAACGCATTTTCCAGGAGGCTTTCGACAGCGTCGGGCTCGATTTCGACGCGCTCGTTCCCACGCGCAAGGCCAGTGTGCTCGCGCGCCACGCATGGAACCGCGAAAGCCGGTTCGATCTCTTCGCAGACGTTCACCGGTCCATTGAGTCCGTGGCGGATTTCGCCGGATGCGCCGAAGCGGAGGGCTTCCGCCGTTTCGTCGCCGACAGCGCACGCATCTGGCGAACGCTCGAACGCTCCTTCGTGCGCGCGCCGAAACCCGAGTTCATGGGCCTTCTGCGCGGCGCAGGCGTCAGCGGGCTCGCCGATCTGCTTGCCACCCGGCCTTTCCAGACGATGTGGCGCGCACTTGGGGATTACTTTCGCGATCCACGGCTTCGCCAGTTGTTTGGCCGCTACTCGACTTATTGCGGCTCGTCTCCATACCAGGCGCCAGCCACACTTATGCTAGTGGCGCATGTCGAACAGGACGGCGTCTGGATGATAGACGGCGGCATGCACCGCCTCGCGCAAATCTTCGCAGAAATGGCCGGAGCGTTTGGCGCTGATATCTGTTACGGCGCCCATGTGACGTCCATCACGCCAAGCAGCGAGCAGTTCATAGTGCAGCTGCAGGATGGACAATCGCTTCTTGCAAGGAGCGTCGTGTTCAATGGTGACGCCAGCGCCATCGGCAGAGGCTTTGCCGGAGCAGACATCATGCGCGCCGTGGAGCCGACGCCCCGCGACGGGCGCTCCCTGTCCGCACTGACATGGACCTTCGAGAGCCGTACGCGTGATTTTCCGCTTGTCCGGCACAACGTGTTCTTTTCCAATGATTACGCAGCGGAGTTCGACGCGGTCGCGCGCAACCGGCTGATCGCAGACCCGACAGTCTATCTTTGCGCGCAGGACCGAGGCGACGATGACGCGCCGCTGGATCAGACCGAACGAATCCTGGCTCTCGTCAACGCGACGCCCAACGGCGACGTGCGAGAGTTCACGGCCCAGGAGATCTCAGAATGCGCGACAAGAATGACAGCGCGCCTGAACGAGTGCGGCCTTACGCTGGAGACTCCGCCGAAACTCGAACACGCGCAGACCCCGATGGACTTCGACCGCTTGTTTCCGGCAACGGGCGGAGCCCTTTACGGCCGGGCGTCACACGGATGGAGAGCCTCGTTTCAGCGGCCGGGCGTGCGAACGAAAATTCCGGGCCTGTATCTGGCGGGCGGCAGCGTTCACCCGGGACCGGGCGTTCCGATGGCGGCGCTCTCGGGATGGGCGGCGGCGAATTGCGTTCTTCAGGACCTGACTTCTCGCTTTGCGTCCCGCACAACGGCTACGCGTGGTGGTACATCGACGCGCTCAGCGATGACGGCGCACACGGGCTGACGATCATCGCCTTCGTCGGCAGCGTCTTCTCGCCATACTACAAATGGGCTCGCAGACGCGCCGCAGCGAATCCGGAACACCATTGCGCCCTGAACGTCGCACTCTATGGCTCGCCGCGCCGATGGACAATGACGGAGCGCGGCGCATCAAAGATCACGCGCGCCGAGGACGTCTTCACGATAGGACCGAGCGCTCTCACCTGGCGGGACGACCGTCTCATCATCGATATACGCGAACGTGGGGCTCCCCTGCCCCTTGCGCTGCGGGGCCGTGTCTCGCTTCGTCCGGACATGCTGTTTGATCGAACCTTCCACCTGGATGAAGGCGGCCAACATCGCTGGCGGCCGATTGCGCCGCTCGCGCGCGTTGAGGTTGAAATGGAGAGTCCGCGCCTGTCCTGGCGGGGAAAAGGCTATTTCGACCACAACCACGGCGCCGAGCCACTCGAAAGCGGCTTTTCAAGCTGGGATTGGTCGCGTGCGCATAGCGCACGGGATACTGTCGTCTTTTATGACGCGAAGCCTAGTCAAGATATGCGCCGCGAACTGGCGCTGAGGTTTCGCAGCGACGGCGCGATCGAAGACATCAAGCCTCCAGGCCAGGCGGCCCTGCCCTCGACTCGGATCTGGCGAATTGCGCGCCGCGCGCGCAATTCGCCAGGCACACCGGCGCGCGTCCTGAAGACGCTTGAAGACACGCCTTTCTATTCGCGCTCGATCATTGAAACGGCGCTGGATGGCGAGATTCTCGCCGGTTTTCATGAGAGCCTGGATCTCGGAAGGTTCTCAATGCCAGTCGTTCAGGCGATGCTGCCATTCCGGATGCCGCGCAGGTCACACTGAAGCGCCGTCCGCCGCCTCGCCGCCCCTCGGACAGGCAGAGGCGACGCGCCTTTCCTGCTCAGCCTCGGCGAGCCTGTGGAACAGATCAATCGTCCAAACCACTCGCTCGCCAAGCGAGTTCCGCTGCGGCGCCTCCAACGCCGCGGCATGAATGAACGCCGCAGCCTCGCGCAACGCGGGCTGTGATGTCGCACGGCGGCGGAACACGGACGACGAGAGCGCGCCGCCGAGAAGGACGACTTTTCGCGATTTGGAGACGACGGCGCGCTGGTTCACGTTATCGAACCCATTGCGGCGTATCTGCGCGCCAATCTCTGCGTAAATCTTTCGCGCCGCCCAGATGGCGGGGCGCGCGTCGGCCGGTAGCATTGCAATCCCGCTTTCGGCTCGCCGGTAAAGGCGGCCGGCTTCATCGAGAAGACGGATCGTCATTCGCGCCACTTCCGGACAGGGGCGCGGGTCAGCCAGCCAGAGGTCGACATCCAGCCCGGCGTCTCGAAACCACGCACGCGGCAGATAAAGCCGGCCCGCACGGGCGTCTTCGCCAATATCGCGGGCGATGTTGGTCAGCTGCATCGCGACGCCAAGATCGCAAGCGCGGGCGAGAGCTTCAGCACTGCGCACCCCCATCAGGAACGACATCATCATCCCGACGACGCCGGCCACCCGTACGCCATAGGCGCGAACCTCCGAAAGCGTCTCATAGGATCGACCCGCAGCATCCCATTCGAAACCCTCGATCAAGGCCAGAGGAAGCGCCATTGGCAGATTCCGCCGGCGCACAAGCGAGGCGAAAGCGCGCTCAACCGGCCCTTGCGGCGCATCGCCCGCATATAGCGCCTCGAGACGGGCTCGCAGGATCGCAACTGACGCCCCAGGTCCCCCGCTCAAGTCCACTTCGTCGTCAGCGATGCGGCAAAAGGCATAAAGCGAATAGACGTCGCAGCGCAGGCGGCGGGGCAGCAGCAGAGAGGCCGCGTAGAAGGATTTCGAACCGGCGCGCAACAAGCGCAGACATTCGGCAGCGTCACTGCGCGCTAGCGTTGTGCGCCGTTCGGACTTGTTGCGAGCGTCTGTGACCGGAAACATCATGTCCAGAGTACTCCCGGTGCATGTACGCGACGCACACGCCGCTGGATTTGCCATCTCGTCATGGCGACCTCCAGACGATATCGCTCGAAGCAGCCTCTCCGAAAGAGATCTTGAGCGCCCGGGACTGCGAAATGATCGTCCATGCTGTCCATGGCATTCCAACAAGCGGCCACGGATCGCGCATCGACCAACTGACGTCCCGCGTGCTGAAAAGATGCCTCAGATTCTTTCGGAACCTCGGCCAGTCGCCAAAGCTGTTCTGGGTTTCGGTCACGCATGCCCACATCTGCTGCAACCGCCGTTCCCGCCGAAACCGGACCGCGGCGCCCGGATGAAGGATCGCGCGCGCGATATCCTGCGTTTCGAAGAAATGAACTCCGCTCGTCAGGCGCGGATTGCATTCAAGCGCCCACGGCGCCCCATCTGCGTCCACGATGAAATCGAACGAAATGAAGCCGGTCCAGTCGCTGACCGCAACAAACCGGCCGACCCACTCCAGGATGGCGGGATGATCCACCCTTTCGAAGCCAACCGCGACCGTGCCCGAGACCAGCGAACCGCGGTATACTGCGCACGCCTGAACATACCCCGCGTGGGCGATCGCACAGGCGCTGTGTTCGACGCCACGGACCATTCGCTGGACGACGGCGCCGCTCACCGATGGCGGCGGCCTGCCGGCAACGCCACGAATGAGACCGGCGCCGGCGCACGTGTGCCGCAACTTGACGACATAGTCGTCGCGCGCGGCGAGTTGAAGCGCCTCGGCAGATCCCGATAGCTCTGTCTCCGGAACACGCAGTTCATGCGCCTCCGCAAAACGCACGAAACCTGCCTTGTCATGGAGGCGCAAAAGCGTAGCCTGCGGCATGGCGAACAGGCGCACGTCAGGCGGAAGACGCTCGCGCAGCGCGGCGGCGTGCAGAATCTCTTCCGAGATGGGAACAACGAGTTCGACGCGCTCCGCCGCAATGACTTCGGCAAGCGCATTCAGGTAGGCGTTCGGCGCCTCGGATGGCGCTGGAACGCGATAGCTTTTCTCGACTGCGCGAGACGCGCCAACGACATGCCGCTTGTGCGGATCGGCAACGATCACACGCCAGCCCGCCTGCGCGAACGAACGCGCGATGTCGAGCCCCTTCGGCAGGCGCCCCAATGTCAGGAGAACAGATCGCTTCATGCGGCGGCCTCCGACACGCGGCACATGATTTGCCGCACGGGCCGAGTCGTGAGGCGCGCCGCCGGCTCGACATTCTCTCCGGCAGCAAGGGTAAAATCGAATCGTCGAACAAGATCGGCGATGATAAGAACCGCCTCGACTTGGGCAAACGCGGCGCCGGCGCAAACCCGTGGGCCAATGCCGAACGGGATGTAGGCGCCCGGGGTCATGTCGGCCTCGCGTTCGGGAAGGAAGCGGGCGGGATCGAAGACGTCCGGATCTTTCCAGTAGGAAAGATGTCGGTGCAGCACCCATGGCGACACGATGACTAGGGCGCCGCGCGGAATCCTCCGATCCCCTAGCCGCGTGTCTTCAAGGGCAACGCGCGGCAGGAAAGTGATGGGCGGATACAGCCGTATGGTTTCCCTGAACACGTTGCGCGTGAACGTCAGCGACTTGATATGGTCGAACTGAATGGGGCCGGCGCCACACACACGAGCAACCTCGTCGCGCACGCGAGCGACCACGTCCGGCCGGTTGGCAAGAATGTAGAACGCCCACGTGAGCGCGCTGGCGCTTGTTTCATGACCCGCGAGGAACAGGACGCCGAGCTGGTCGATCAGTTCTTCGCGGGTAAAACCGGCGCCGTTATCGTCTTGCGCCACGATGACGTTGCGCGCAATGTCGTCGAAGCGCGCGCCGTCCTCGCCGGCATGGCTTTGGAGCATCTCGTCGAGCCGGCGGCGAATCGTCCTGCAAGCGGCGAGCACTTCCGGCTTCTGCGGCGCCTTTGTCCACGCCTTGTCCATGATGAGACGCCGGATCTCGACCTGCGCGACGCTGCGCTCGAACAGCGTGAAGGCGTCGAACACGACCTGCGACGTCTCATGCTCCAGGCTTGTTGAAAAGACGGTGCGGCAGATCACGTCAGCCGTAAGGTGCGACATTGCAAGATCGAGACTGAACGGCGCCTGTGCTTGCGCCTGGGCGCGAAGAAAGGTCGCGCAGGCCGCGACACCCTGCTCCATTGAGGGAAAAGCGCGGTTGACGCGCATCATGCTCAGCGCCGGATCAAGCATTTCCCGTTGACGTCGCCAGGTTCGTCCCGAAGAAACGAAGATGCTGTCGCCGATCAATGGTTCGAGCGCGTTCACCATCAGATCGGATTTCGGAAAGATTCCATCCGGATCCACAAGGACCTGGCGAACGAGATCCGGCCTGTTCACAAGCAACGTCGTGCGGCGTGACCAGCCGAGCAGACCCATTTCCATGCGATAGGCCGCCGCAGGCAGCAGCGCGAGGAGATTGCCGTCTCCCCGCAGCGCCGCGCGCGCAAGCGAGAGCAACGCGGGCAGAGGGCGCGGACGCGGCGGACGATACATTGGCGCATTCATGCTAGTTGGTGACTCGCATGTAAAATCGATCCTTGTTTATCTCTCTCACCTCGTCATACTGCGGCGTGGAAAATGCAATGCGTTGACGGCATGGAGCGCGCATGACGCACACGGCGTTCATCATCCTCATCGGACTCCACGTCGTCACAGGCGCGATCTCCGCGATCGTATTCTGGATACCCGTGCTTGGCGAAAAGGGCGGCGTACTTCATCGAAACGCGGGCAGGGTTTTCGTGTTCTGCATGTTGCTCACAGGAACTTTCGCCAGCGCGATGAGCATCCTGACCTTGATCGACCCGATGGGCACCCATCCGCACCTGGCCGATCGCTTCGACGACACGTTCGTTCGCGCGATCTTTGGATGGCTCATGCTGCATCTTGGTATACTCACCATCAATCTCACCTGGTACGGCTGGCTTTGCGCCCAGCACCGGCGGAATCGCGACGCAATCCGCGAGTGGAAGAACGTCGCTCTGCAACCGATCCTGCTCATTGCCGCGACCGTATGCGCCTTGCAGGGTTGGCTCAGCGGCCAGTACCTGATGATCGGACTTGCTATCGTGGGCCTCGCGACTGCTGCGACCAACTCCTGGTTTCTCTACAAACCGAATCCGGGTCCGCGAGACTGGCTCAAGGAGCATCTCAAGGCGCTCGTCGGCGCGGGCATCTCGGTCTATACGGCCTTCATGGCCTTCGGCTCGGTTCGCCTGATGCCGGAGCTTGCCCTGCATCCAGTCATGTGGGCCATTCCGGTGGCGAGCGGCGTCGCTTTCATCCTTTGGCACTGGCGCGCTATTGACAGGCAAAGATCTCATCGCCGGCCGCCCGTCCCCAGCGCCTGACGCCCTGCCGGCTCAGGGACGAGATCGGCGATAACCTTTGCTGACGAGATAACGCCAGGCAAGCCGGCGCCAGGATGCGTCCCCGCCCCGACAAGGTAGAGGCCTTCGATTTCCTCGCTTTTGTTATGCGGACGAAACCATGCGCTTTGGAACAGCTTCGGTTCGAACGAAAATCCGGCGCCCTTCTCTGACAACAGTCTCGTTTTGAAATCGAGCGGGGTAAGCACGCGCGAAGTAACGATGCTGCTCGCGAAACCCGGCAATACCGTCTCTTCCAGCCGCTTCTCGATACGAGCCCGGAATGGCTCGGCCATTCGTGTCCAGTCCGTGCCGCTGTCGAGGTTGGGAACCGGGACGAGCGCATAGAAAGCGTCGCATCCCTCAGGCGCCAGCGAGGGGTCTGTCATCGTCGGCCGGTGCAGATAGAGGCTGAAATCGTCCGCCAGCTTCTTTCGTCCGAATATGTCGTCGAGAAGCTCCCTGTACCTTGGCCCAAGCACCATCATGTGATGGTAGACGTCCCCGAATTTCCGGTTCGTGCCGAAGTACCAGACAAACAGGCCCATCGAATAGCTGGCTCTGTCGAGCTTGGCGTCGGTCCAGCGCCGGCGCTTCACGTTTCGAAGCAGCTTTCGGTAGGTGAACGCCGCATCGGCGTTCGAAACAACGATGCTGGCGGAGAGCGTCTCCCCGCTGCGAAGGCGAACGCCTGCCGCGCGGCCGCAGTCCACCAAGATCTCGTCAACCTCCGCCTGGAAGCGAAAGGTCGCCCCGGTTCGCGCAGCGAGTTTCGCCAGGGCGTTGACGAGCGCGCCCGTTCCGCCCATCGCGAAGTGGACGCCATGGATGCGTTCCAGATGCGAGATCAGGCAATAGTAAGCGGTTGTGCTGAATGGATTTCCGCCAATGAGCAGCGGATGGAAACTGAAGGCTGTCCGCAGCTTCTCGTTGCGAAAATACTGACGCACCTTGCTGTAGACCGAGCGGAAGCCCCCGAGGCGAAGCAGGTCGGGCGCTGCAAGCACAAGCGACTTGAATTCGTGAAACGGCTTGTCCGCAAGTTGCGTGAACGCGACATCGTATATGTCGGAGCTATCGCTCAGGAACCGGTCGAAACCTGGAAGATCGGACGGTTCGATACGGGCGACCTCTTCGCGCATTCCCTCCAGGTCCGCGACGCAGCGCAGCACTGTGCCGTCGTCGAACCGGATCAGATAGAACGGATCCATCACGCGCAGATCGATGTCATCGCGCATCCGCGCTCCAGCCAGCGTCCACAATTCCTCGAATAGATACGGCGCGGTGATGATGGTCGGTCCGGCGTCGAATGTGAATCCGTCCTGATGAAATACGTAGGCGCGCCCCCCCGGCGCGTCGAGCTTTTCAAGAACGGTGACGCGGTAGCCGCGTGCGCCAAGCCGTATCGCAGCCGCCAGTCCGCCGAAACCCGACCCGATAACGATGGCGTGGGGCCGATCGTCCGGAGGAATATCGCGCGTGTGAGCGTTCATCTTGCGGACTCCGGCAGCAATCCATGTTGACGGGCGATCGCGATGATCCGCGCGGCGATGACTTTCGGCTGCTCCTCGTGTGCGAGATGACCAAGGCCCGCCGATTCCTCGACTTCGATGAACGTCGAATAGCGCGCCGCCTCACGCGCCCGTTCGGGCGGCAGGGTCCGGTCGCGGGCGCCCAGGATGAGATGCATGGGCGTCGCAAGCTTTGGCAAGTTGGCTTCCAATTCCTGCAAATCCCAGTTCGCCATCATGCGCAATGTCGCGCCGACGTGCTTCGGGTCGGTCGCGAGACGCCGATAGAAACCGACCCCCTGCGTGTCGATTTTCGACCCTGTTTCCTCGATGAGGCGTTCGACGGCGCCGGGCCAGCTCGCTCGCCATGCGAACATCCTCGGCGCCAGCGGGTTGATCGCCAGAAACCGGGCTATGCCGGTGTAGAGGGACGCCATCCCGGCGCCGAAGGGTTGGAGCGCGGCGTTGATGCCGACGAGCACTTTGGGCGATATTAGTTGGTCGATCGTCATGCGCACGGCTATCGCACCGCCGGCGGAGTGGCCGACGACGATGTCCGGCCTGTCGCCGAGACGACGCAGCAACGCAGAAATGGCGCGGGCCATGCCTCTGATCGAATAGACAGACGATGGTCCGGGCGCGGACCGCCCCTGGCCGGGCAGATCGGGCGCGACGACCCGAAAAGTTTCGGCGAGGATGGGAAACAGGTCCCGCCACGAATGGGTCGATGCGCCTGCCCCATGCAACAGGAGAAGAGTTGGACCCTGACCGGCCGTCTGCACATGCCAGTGAACGCCGGCCGCTTCGACGAAACAGCTTGCAGCCTTGTTGGGCCAATCGGCGCGATCATGTGCCGATGCGTGCGGAGCGTTCATTCGGCGCCTCTTGCATCATAACGGCGCGCGGACTGCGTCGGGTGTGGTTCATCGAACTGCCGGCAGATTCGAGATCGAGCGCGGCAAGCGCCGTGCGTGCGATGGCGGTCGAATCGAGACCGGCGGCTGCAATCATGGCCTGCGGCGAATTGTGTTCGAGGAACGCGTCCGGCAAACGCAGCGAGCGTGTCTTCAGGCGGCCGTCGATCAGGTCCGAATCCGCGAGGTACTGGACCACCGCGGAACCAAATCCACCGCTGGAGCCTTCCTCGATTGTGATGAGAACCTTGTGACGAATGGCGAGATCCCGCACGAGCTGGAAGTCGATGGGCTTGGCGAAACGCGCATCCGCGACGGTGACGGAAAATCCGGCGCGCTCGATACGCCCTGCAGCCGTCATCGCGTCCGCCAGCCGGGAGCCAAGCGACAGCAGCGCCACGTCGCGTCCGCTCTGGATCACGCGGCCCTTGCCGATCGGCAAAACGGAGCCGCTGGGAGGCAGATCGACGCCAACTCCCTCGCCGCGCGGATAGCGGAATGCGATCGGCCCGGAATCGTGGGCCGCCGCCGTTGCGACGGCATGGACGAGTTCCGCTTCGTCGGACGGCGCCATCACCACCATGTTGGGAAGGCAGGAAAGATAGGCTACGTCGAACGCGCCCGCATGCGTCGGCCCGTCCGCGCCGACGAGGCCGGCGCGATCGAGAGCGAAGCGCACCGGAAGATTCTGCAACGCCACGTCGTGGACGATCTGATCGTAAGCGCGCTGAAGGAACGTCGAATAGATCGCGCAAAACGGCTTCATCCCGCGCGCCGCGAGCCCGGCGGCGAATGTGACCGCGTGCTGCTCGGCAATGCCCACGTCGAAACAGCGTTCCGGAAAGGCCTTGCCGAAGACGTCGAGCCCGGTGCCTGCGGGCATCGCCGCGGTGATCGCGACCACCCGGTCGTCGCGCCTGGCCTCGCCCACCAGAGCATTGGCGAAAACTTTTGTGTAAGATGGCGCCGACGGCGCGCTCGCCGCCTGCACGCCCGTCTCGACGTCGAATTTCACCACGCCGTGATAGCGATCGGCTGCCGCTTCGGCGGGGGCGTAACCCTTCCCTTTCATGGTGCGCACATGAACGAGCGTAGGTCCCTGGTTCGCCTCGCTCGCGCTGCGCAGCGTATGGACGAGCGCATCCAGGTCATGTCCGTCTATGGGGCCGAAATAACGGAAACCGAGCGCCTCGAACAAGGTCGGCGCGTCCGTCTCCGGCTCGATTTCCTTGAGATGCCGCGCCAGCGCGCCGGACGGCGGCGCGATCGACATGTCGTTGTCGTTCAGCACGACGATAAGGCGGCTGCGCGAATCCCCCGCGTTGTTCATCGCCTCGAATGCAAGCCCTGCCGACATAGCGCCATCGCCAATGACTGCGATGACGCGCTCGCTGCCGCCCAGGAGATCGCGCCCCACGGAGAAGCCCAGCGCAGCCGAGATCGACGTTGAAGAATGTCCGGCGCCGAACGGATCGTAGGCGCTTTCGGCGCGCCGCGTGAATCCCGACAGACCCCCGCCCTGACGAATCGTGCGCATCGCCTCGCGCCGTCCCGTCAGAATCTTGTGTGGATAGGCCTGGTGGCCAACGTCCCAGATGAGCGTGTCAGCCGGGGTGTCGAAGACGTAGTGCAATGCGACGCTCAGTTCCACGACGCCGAGTCCGGCGCCAAGATGCCCGCCCGTCGTGGAAACGGCGTCGATCATCTCCTGGCGCACTTCCTCGGCAAGTCTCGGAAGCTCATCCTGCGCGAGGCGGCGCAAATCAGCTGGGCGGCGGACGGTGTCCAGTAGCGGCGTGGAGATTCTGCGCGACACGAGCCTTCCCCCGAGCTTCCGTATGTCTAGTCAACTTTACACATCAGGCGCGTTGTGGCAATAGTTCTGTACACCGCAAATCCACGGTGGGAAAGCTCCGGGGACGGACCATGAAGAATTCGATTGCTGTTTTGGCGTGGTTGTTGGGAGGCATTTCATTCGTCACGCCGGGCGCGGCGCAGGACGCCCCGGCAGGCGACCCTGCTGCAGGGGAAAAATCGTTCGCCAAGTGCAGGCCGTGCCACATGATCGGGGAAAATGCGAAGAACGGCGTCGGCCCCATCCTCAATGGCGTGATCGGCCGCGCGGCCGGTTCTGTCGCCGGCTACAATTATTCAGCCGCGAACAGGGATTCCGGACTTACCTGGAATGACGCGACGTTCCTTGAATACATCGCGGCGCCGCAGGCGAAAATCAAAGGCACGAAGATGGCGTTCGCAGGGATCAAGGACCCCAAGGAGGCCGCAAACCTTCTCGCCTACCTCAAGCAGTTCGACGCATCTGGCAAGAAGAACTGAAACCGCTTAGGGTCGCGGGCGCCGCCCCACAAGGCGCGGCGGTTCTGGACTGGATGGGTGGGAATGGAAAAAAGTCGGGCGGCTGCGGGCAGATTTCTCCGCGTACTTGATGGCGAGGCCCTGAAGCGCCCACCAGTCTGGCTCATGCGCCAGGCCGGCCGTTATCTGCCTGAGTACCGGGAGTTGCGCGCGACCGCGCCAAACTTTCTGTCCTTCTGCTACGACCCCGCCAAGGCCGCCGAAGTAACGCTTCAGCCGATCCGCCGCTTCGGCTTCGACGCGGCGATCATTTTCAGCGACATCCTTGTCGTGCCGGATGCTCTGGGCCAACAAGTTTCGTTCGAGGCTGGCGAAGGACCGCGCCTCGAAGCGATTGCCGAACCCGCGCACCTGGCGCGGATCAGGGGAACCATCGACATCGACAGGCTGGCGCCGGTCTACGAGGCAGTGGACCGCGTGAAGGGCGCCCTTCCCGCCGATACGGCGCTGATCGGCTTTTGTGGCGCGCCGTGGACAGTGGCGACGTACATGATCGCGGGGCGCGGCACGCCAGACCAGGCGCCCGCCAGGCTATTCGCCTATCGCAATCCGGAAGACTTCCAGAAGCTGATCGACATCCTCGTCGAAGCGTCCGTTGAACATCTGTCAGCGCAAATCCGGGCCGGCGTCGACGCCGTCCAGATCTTCGACTCGTGGGCAGGCGTGCTGCCCGAACCGGAGTTCGAGAAGTGGACCTACCGGCCAATCGTCCGCATCGCGCAGGGGGTCCGCGAGCGCCATCCGCACGCGAAGATCATTGCCTTCCCGCGCGGCGTGAGCGTGGGCCAGACCGCTCGCCTCGCATCCGTCCCGTCGATCGACTGTGTCGGCCTCGATACCGCGGCCGACATTTCGGCCTGCCGGTCAGTTCTTCCAGCGGCGAAGGCCGCGCAGGGCAACCTCGACCCTCTGCTCCTGCTGGCGGGTGGCCCGTCGCTGGAGGCACACATCGGCCGGATCGTTCACACCTTCGCGGGCCGGCCGCACGTGTTCAATCTCGGTCATGGCATCCTGCCGCCAACGCCCATTCCTCACGTCGAACGACTTATGGCCGAGCTTGACCGGCTGGGCGCCTGATCGCAGCGGGGCGAAATTTGTCACCCGCTCACCCTGTGTTACATCTCACTGAAGAAGAAGCATAACGAGATGACGCACGGGGAAGGACTGGATGGGCAAGAAGGCCATACTCTGGCTTGCGGGGCTCGCTCTCATCGCGGGAGGCGGCGGCTTCCTTGCGCGCGCGAACTACCTGTCCAAAGTCACCCCTGCCCCGACGCAGGCGCAGGAGACGCGGCCACTGGGTGTCGCGGTTGAAGCGACAAAAGTCAGCGTCGGCGAAGTCATCGAAGACATTCGCGCCGTCGGCACGCTTCAGCCCAATGAGTCCGTCGCCGTCGCGCCTGAAATAGCCGGCCGCATCGCCTCCATCCCCTTCGGCGAAGGCGTGCGGGTGAAGGAAGGCGACGTTCTCGTCGAACTCGATCCCGTCATTTTAAGGGCGGAACTGGACAAGGCGCGTTCCGACCTGACGCTTGCGACCGCCAACCGCCTGCGCGCCGACACGCTGGCGGAACGCGGCAGCGGCACCACCCGGGCCCGCGACGAGGCCAATGCAGCTTATCGCGCAGCGCAAGTGGCGCTCGCGCTTGCCGAAGCGCGATTGCAGAAGAGCACGTTGCAGGCTCCCTTTTCTGGCGTGTTGGGCCTGCGGGCGGTCAGCCCCGGCGCCTATGTGGCCCCAGGGCAGCGCATCTTCGATCTCGTCCAGGTTGATCCACTGAAGGTGGATTTTCGTGTGCCGGAACTGAATGCGAGCAAGGTTCGCGTGGGACAGACCGTGCTGATTTCGCCGGACGCCGCGCTGGACGAGGTCACCGAGGGAAAGATCTACGCGATCGATCCGCTGGTCGACGTGAACGGCCGCGCCATCCGCATGCGCGCAACCGTTCCCAACCCGGACGGCAAGCTGTCGCCGGGCTTCTTTGCGCGGCTGCGCGTCGTCACGGAGCGGCGCCAGAACGCGATCATCGTGCCGGAATCGGCAATTTTTCCGGTGGCTGGAAGAACGCTCGTCTACCGCGTCGTCAATGGCCGTGCAGTGCAGACCGACGTCGTGCTCGGTCAGCGCATGCCGGGCCAGGTGGAAGTGCGCGAAGGCCTCACGGCCGATGATGTCGTCGTGACGTCCGGCCAGCAACGCCTGCGCGACGGAATTGCCGTCCGGATCGTCGAAACTGCACGGGGTGCGTAGCGGCCATGTTTGAAATCTTCATCCGCCGCCCTGTCTTCTCGACGGTCCTCAGCCTTCTGATCCTGCTTTGCGGTCTCGTGGCGTACCAGTCGCTCACGGTGCGCGAGTACCCGAATATCGACCAGCCGGTCGTGAACGTCCGCACATCTTATCCAGGCGCGAGCGCGGAAATCATCGAGAGCCAGGTGACGCAGGTTCTCGAGGCGTCCATCGCCGGCATCGCCGGCATTGAAACGATTACCTCGAGCAGCCGGCCCGAGGAAAGCCAGATTCAGGTTCGCTTCCGCCTCGGCACCGACGCTGACACGGCGGCAAGCGACGTGCGCGATCGTGTCGGTCGCGTACGCAAGCAACTGCCGGCCGAAACCGAAGAGCCCGTGATCGCGAAGGTCGAAGCCGACGCGCAGGCGATCATCAACATCGCGCTCCTCAGCGACCGCCACACGTCGCTGGAGCTCTCCGACTACGCGGCCCGCTTCATCCGTAACCAGCTACAGAATCTTCCCGGCGTCTCGGAAGTGCGCATTTTCGGCGAGCGCCGCTACGCCATGCGAGTCTGGGTGGACCGCCTGCGCCTCGTCGCGCACGGGCTCACGGTCCAGGACATCGAAAACGCGCTGCGGCAACAGAACGTCGAGGTGCCGTCGGGGCGCATCGAGGGGCCGGACCGCGAATTCACGGTTCTGGCGCGAACCGGCCTGACGACGCCCGACCAGTTCCGCCGCATCGTCGTGAAGGACGCTGACGGGTTCCCCGTCTATCTCAGCGATCTCGCCCGCGTTGAACTGGGCGCCGCAGACGAGCGGCGCACGTCGAGCTTCATGGGCGACACGGCCATGATCCTCGGCATCGTCAAACAGGCGACCGCGAATCCGCTCGATGTCTCCATTGCCCTGCGCAAGGTGCTGCCAAACATTCGGCGTGACCTGCCCGTCGGCATGAACATCGACGTGAGTTACGACCGCTCAGTCTTCATCGAGGAATCAATCAGGAACGTCTACAAGACGATTGCGGAGGCTGCGCTCCTCGTCGTCATCGTCATCTTCATCTTCCTGCGGACGCTGCGCGCGACGATCATCCCGCTGGTGACCATTCCCCTCTCGCTGATCGGCTCGTTCGCGATCATGTCGGCGCTGGGATTCTCGATCAATTCGTTGACCCTGCTCGCCATGGTCCTTGCGATCGGCCTCGTGGTCGACGACGCCATCGTGGTGCTTGAGAACATCCACCGCCACATCGAGGACGGTCTGGAGCCTGTTCGCGCGGCAATCGTCGGGATCAAGGAATTGTCTGGCGCCGTCATCGCGATGACGTTGACGCTGGCCGCCGTCTACGCGCCGGTCGCGTTTTCGCCGGGACGAACAGGCAAGCTCTTCGCCGAATTTGCGCTCACGCTGGCGGGCGCAGTCATGGTCTCGGGATTCATCGCGCTGACGCTGAGCCCGATGATGTGCTCGAAAATGCTGAGGGCGCACGAAAAACACGGCCGCTTGTTCAATCTTGTAGAAAACGCGCTTCTCGCGCTCAACCGCGGCTACCAGAGCGCCCTCCAGCGCACGCTTTCCATGCGTCCGCTCATCATGCTGCTGGCGCTCGGCGTCACCGGCGCGGGCTATGTGCTGTTCACCAGCCTCAAGGCGGAACTTGCGCCCATCGAGGACCGCGGCGTTCTTTTCACCACGGGCCTGGCGCCGGAAGGCTCGACGATCGACTTCACCAACCGCTACGCCTCGCAGATGCAGGATTTGCTCAAGCAGATCCCGGAGGTCGAGACCTATTTCGTCATCACGGGTTCGCGCGCCGTCAACGAGCTCATCTCCTTTTCACGCCTGAAGCCCTGGAACGACCGCGAGCGAACCCAGATGGCGATCGCCGCCGAATTGCAGCCGAAGCTCGCCGCAATTCCAGGGGTGCGAATGTCGGTGAACAACCCGGGCTCCTTCGGCCAGAGCCCTCGCGCGCGTCCGGTTGAGTTCGTGATCCAGACCGCGGACGGCTACGACAAGCTCGAGGAATACGTCAACGCGGTCATGGCGGCTGCACGCGACAATCCAGGCCTCATCAACCTCGACAGCGATCTCGATCTCAACAAGCCGCAATTGCAGGTCGACATGGACCGCACGCGGATCGCCGACCGAGACGTGAGCGTGCTCACCGTAGGCCGAACGCTCGAAACGTTGCTCGGCGGCCGCAAGGTCACGAAGTTCATCCAGAACGGCGAGCAATACGACGTCATCGTTCAGGTGCAGCAGGACGATCGCCGCACTCCCGGCGATCTCAACGACATCTACGTCCGCGGCCGCAATGGCGCAATGATCCAGCTGACAAGCATCGTTTCAACGCGGGAGAGCGTTTCACCCAAGGAATTGAACCGCTTCAATCAGTTCCGATCGGCGACGATCACCGCAAACCTCGCGCCCGGCTACGCGCTCGGCGAGGCGCTGCAGGCGCTTGAACAGGCGGCGCAAAAGACGCTGCCGCCATCGGCGCGTTACGAATACGCCGGCGTTTCGCGTGAATTCAAGGAATCGGGTTCGAGCCTCTACTTCATTTTCCTGCTGGCGCTGGCCTTCATTTTCCTGGTTCTCGCCGCGCAGTTCGAAAGCTTCATAGACCCGTTGATCATCATGTTCACGGTGCCACTGTCCCTGACCGGCGCCCTCCTCGCACTGAATCTCACGGGGACGTCTCTAAACATCTACAGCCAGATCGGCCTTGTCACCCTCATCGGCTTGATCACCAAGCATGGCATCCTCATCGTCCAGTTCGCCAATCAACTGCAGGACGAAGGGACGCCGTTGAAGGACGCGGTCGTGCAGGCGGCGTCTCTTCGCCTCCGCCCGATCCTGATGACGACTGGCGCCATGGTCTGCGGCGCGATCCCGCTTGCTCTGGCGCACGGCGCGGGCGCAATGGGCCTGCGCTCCGTTGGCTGGGTCATCGTCGGCGGCATGACGTTCGGCACGCTGCTCACGCTGTTTGTGGTGCCAACCGCCTATTCGCTGCTGGCGCGCGACCGCTCCAAGGTCGTAGCGCCGAAGGCGGCGCATCCTCCGGCAGCGTCTCATCAACCGGCCGAATAGAAGTTTGACGAGAGCGCACGCCTCGCCTTAACCTCCCTGAAACAACAATGCGCATGCTCATCGAGTGGCGCGCCCGGGAGAGAAACATGCTCAGGACGATGTTCGCGGCCCTTGCTGCGCTCGCGGCCGCTAACGGCGCGGCCCTTGCACAAAACGTCGCGGATTTCTATCGCAACAAGCAATTGCAGATCATCGTCGGCTATGGCCCCGGCGGCGGTTATGACGTTTATGCGCGCCTCGTTGGCCGCCATCTCGGCAAGCACGTGCCCGGCGCTCCCGGCGCGGTCGTGCAGAACATGCCGGGCGCGGGCTCGTTGCTTTCTGTCAACTTTCTGGCGAACACCACGCCGCGCGACGGGTCGGTCATCGGCACGTTCGCGCGCGACATGGCGCTGCTTTCGCTCCTTGGCGGCAACCAAAACGTCCGCTTCGATCCGCGCAAGCTTACTTGGATCGGCACACCCTCCAGCGCAGGCGACGACGCATACCTCATGTTCGTGCGCAAGGACGCGAGGCTTAAGAAGATCGAGGAATCGACCAAACAGGGCGGCGGCGTCGAAATTGTTCTTGGAGGAACAGGCGAAGGCGCCGCCGGCAACGACTGGGCCGTGATGCTGCGCGATGCGGTCGGCCTCAACATCAGGCTGATAGCCGGATACCGCGACTCGAGCGCACTTTTCCTGGCGGTCGAGCGCGGCGAGATCGACGGGCGCTCACTCGACTATTCAGCGGTGAAATCCTCGCGGCCCCATTGGCTCGCCCCCGACAGCCCGGTGAAAGTTGTCCTTCAGTTCGGACGCGAAACGCGCCACCCGGACTTTCCAAACGTGCCGCTGGCGCGTGACCTGACCAGGGACCCGCAGGTTCTCGCCCTGATCGACCTCGCGGAAGTTTCCAACACCCTGTCCCGTCCATTTGCGGGCCCGCCGGAAATTCCCGCGGACCGAGCTCGTGCGCTTCAGGACGCATTCATGGCGATGTGCAACGATCCCGAGTTCCGCGCCGAGGCGGAAAAGCTGCGGGTGGATGTTTCGCCGGTCAGCGGTCCCGATGTGCTCAAGCTCATCGAGCGCCTGGCCAATTTCCCGCCTTCAGTGCTGGAAAGCATGAAGAAGATTCGCTCCCAATCCAAATAGGGAGCAGCCTTGGCGAGTGGCGCGGTCTGCCCGCTGGACCGAGGCTTGATTCGCCTGCGACGTGTGGCAGTATCCGGTGCATAAACAAAAGGGGCCAGCCCCCGGGGAGGAACGATGAGGGCCAAAGCTCAGGCCGCCGGCGCCGCCGCGCTTGCATTCACGGCAATCGGTCTCGGCGCTGCGGCGGCGGATCCAGTCGCCGATTTCTACAAGGGCAAGACCATGTCCATGGTCATCAGCTCCGGGGCCGGCGGCGGCTACGACGCCCTGTCGCGCACGATCTCGCGTCATATCGGCAAGCATATCCCTGGCAACCCTAACGTCGTGCCGCGCAACATGCCCGGCGCAGGGGGCATCGTCGCAACAAAGCATCTGTATTCTTCCGCCGCGCGCGACGGGACCGTCATCGGCGGGGTGCAGAACAACGCGCCCCTCGAGCCGCTGTTCGGCACGAAAGAGGCTGACTACGATTCAACGAAGCTAAATTGGATCGGCACGCCGTCACTGGAAACCGGCTTGCTGATCGTTTGGCATACATCGAAGTTCAAGACGATCGATGACGTGCGCCATAGCGAGATGACGGCAGGCGCTTCGGGCGTCAATTCCGCCCCAGCCTTCTACTCGCGCCTGCTCAATGAGCTGCTTGGCACGAAAATCAAGGTGATTGCGGGTTACCCAGGCCAGAACGACGCGTACATCGCAATCGAACGCGGCGAGCTCGACACCTACGGCGTCACGTTCTGGAGTTCACTGACGTCCACCAAGCAGAATTGGCTTAAGAACGACCTCATTCGCATTCTGGTCCAGTACGGCCCTGTGAAGGAAGCGGCGCTGAAGGATGTTCCCTATGGGCCCGACCTCGTGAAGAACGAGGAAGACAAGCTGCTGTTCGAAGCAGCCTATGGTCCGCTCACCCTTGGCCGCCCTTTCCTCATGCCGCCCGATATTCCGGCGGAACGGCTGGCGGCGGTTCGCAAGGCGTTCATGGAGATGATCAAGGACCCCGCCTTCCGCGACGAGGCGGAGAAGCTCGGACTCCAGATAGACAACCCGCGCTCCGGCGAGCAATTGCAGGCGGATATCGAGCGGCTCTACCGCACGCCGCCACAGGTGGTCGAACGCCTGCGGCGCATCGCACAGAACAAGTAATTCGTTGGCGGATACGTTGCGAAGCCTGCCGGAACGCTAGTAGGCTATGCCATAGCGCCGCGCGGGCGACCGCGGCCGTGGCGCTACGGGAAAGAAACGGACAAGGCGCATGCTGACTGCAGTGAAGAAGACGACAGAAATGCCTGCAACGCGCGAGGATGTTCTGGCGCGCGCCGAAGCGATGATTCCGGCGCTGCGCGAACGCGCCGAAGAGGGCGAAAGACTGCGCCGTTGCCCGGACCAGACTGTTCGGGAGTACGTGGAGTCCGGTCTTTTGCGCGTGTGCCAGCCATCGCGCTACAGCGGCTACGACCTCGGCTATGACGTGCTGTGCGAGGTCATTCAGACGCTGGCGCGGGGCGATGGCTCGCAGGCCTGGGTCTATATGGTGCTTGGAGACAATCCGCTGAAGCTCTCTGCGTACGAACTCGCCGCTCAGGACGATGTATGGGCGGAGGATTCCACCAGGAAGCTCTGTGTCGCCGTGTCTCCCGTCGGCCGCGCGACGCGCGTCGAAGGCGGCGTGATCTGGAACGGCCTGCACGGCTTTTCCAGCGGGATAGACCACGCCGACTGGGTCATGTGCGGCGGCTTCGAGTACGATGCAAACGGTACCAGGGGACGAGGGCTCATGGCGCTGATGCCCACGAGCGCCGTGCGCATCATCGACGACTGGAAGGTCGTTGGCCTCGCGGGGACGGGAAGCAAGAGCTTCGAAGTCAAGGACGTATTCGTGCCGGAACATCGCCTCCTGGACAAGAAGGCGAACGACGAAGGCCGTTCACCGGGGGCCTTGTTCTACACCGCTCCCGTCACGCGATTGCCGCGCGGCGGCGTCTCCGCCGTCAGCTACACCGCCGTCGTGGTGGGCGTGGCGAAGGGCTTTCTCGAGGAATTCCTGAAGATCACGGGGCCGCGCAAGTCGCGGGGCAATTCCGTTTCGACCAACGTCGCCATTCAGGCGAGCGTGGGACAGGCGGCGGCCGAGATAGAGGCTGCGGAGCGGATGTATCTTGGCGCAATACGCGAGACGATGCGGGCGCTTGAACGCAATGAAACCGTGACGGAGGAAATGCACTACCAGGGCAAGCGCAACGCCTGCTTCGCGGCGCAACTGTGCCTGCAGGCAGTGCAGCGTCTTTACAACATCGCGGGGGGACGCGCGCTTTATATGGACAGCCCCCTGCAGCGGATGTTCCGCGATTGCTTCGCCGCCGCGGCGCATCATTCCCTTGTATGGGAAAGCGCAGCGGCCGAATACGGGCGCCACGCGCTCGGCGTCCCGAAATCGGGCGCACACTGACCGAAACCCGAACGAGGATGAGCGATCAATGAGCGACGGTATCGAACGCGACGGATTCAAAGCCGGCGACGTGGTTGTCATAACGGGCGCCGGCGGTGGTTTTGGCCGCGCGTTCTGCCAGCGCTTCGGGCGCATGGGAGCGAAGATCGCGGCCTGGGACATCAACGAAAAGCTGGGCGAGGAAACGACGAAGCTTGTGCGCGACTCCGGCGGAGAGATCACCTTCTTCAAGGTCGATCTATCCAGGCGCGAGGAAATCGACGCAGCGGTCAAGGGAACGTTCGCAAAGTACGGAACGCCCTACTGCATCATCAACAACGCAAGCATCTACCCGCGCGCACCCACCATCGACATGAGCGCGGACACGTTTGAACTCACGATGCGCGTCAACATCATGGCGCCCTTTCTCATCGTAAAGGCCTTCGCGCCGAAAATGATGGAGAACAGGCGCGGTGTCATCATCAACATCGCGTCCGGGCGCGCGATTGAAGGCGCCGCCGGCGGCGTCGGCTATGCATCGAGCAAAGGCGCGATCCTGAGTTTTACGAAGACCCTCGCTACCGAATGGGCCAAGTACAATATCCGCTGCAACTCGATCGTGCCGGGCGTCGCGTTCACTGCGCAACCGCTGGAAGCAACCACGCCCGAAGAGTTGCTGGAGCGGGGACGCAAGAGCATCCCGCTTGGCCGGGTAGGCTATCCGGAAGACATGGCTGGCCTCGCGGCCTACCTTGTCAGCTCCGACGCCGCCTACATGACCGGGCAGGCCATCGCCATGAACGGCGGCCGCGTCATGATCTCATAAACGTCACGTCCGCGCGGCCAGACAAGATGCAGCGCGTCCCAAACACGGGGGAGGAAACAATGGCCGAGAAAGCCCTTCTCGCCGGTCGCGTCGCATTGGTGACCGGCGGCGGCGGTGAAATCGGAACCGCCATTTGCCGTCGCTTCGCGGCGGAAGGCGCAGCCGTGGTGGTCGCGGACGTGAGCCTTAGCAAGGCCGAGAAAACGGTAGCCGAAATCAGACACAGCGGTGGACGCGCGGCAGCCGTACATCTCGACGTATCCGATCCGCAATCCTGCAGCGACGCAGTCGCCTTCGCGGTAAACACATTCGGCAAACTGACCACGCTCGCAAATGTCGCAGCCGCCGCCACGCCGCTGGGTGACGCCGAAACGTTGTCGCTCGATGACTGGAACAAGGCCTTCCAGGTCAATGTCACCGGCCAGTTTCTCATGAGCAAGTTTGCGGTCGCGGCCATGCGCGAAGCTGGCGGCGGCGCCATCGTCTCAATCGCGTCCTCCCACGGCCACATCGGGATGCCAGGGCGTCCTGCGTACTGCGCCAGCAAGGCGGCCGTGCTCCAGTTGACGAAATGCATCGCGATCGATTTTGCGAAATACAACATTCGCGCCAATACGATCTCGCCCGGCGCGATAGACACGGAGCGCGCCGCGCTTCAACGCTTCAAGTCCCGTGAGGAAGCCAATCGCGCAAAGGGGCCGGCTTATCTCGTCGGCCGCACCGGGAAGGTTGAGGAAATTGCAGCCGGCGCAACCTATCTCGCTTCTGACGAGTCGAGCTTCATGACGGGGACCGACCTGCTGCTCGACGGCGGCTACATGGCCTTCAAGGGCACCACGACCAATCCGGTGTGACGTTTAGCGCTTGGCGCAATGGCTGCGCGAGACTTAAGATAATAACGATCATATCGCGGCTGCGCCGCTTACGCTCGTGCGCGGATGTCAGGAGGTCATCATGAAATTCGGACTCTATGCGCCTGTCCCGCACGTCACTGTCGGCTCAAGGGAAATTGCGGCGTCGGTAGCGGGAGCCGCAGCGCCGCTGCCGCCCGGCGTCGCAGACCCCGCATGGATCCTTTCGCGGGAACTTCTCGTCGAAGCGGACAAGGCGGGCTTCGACATAATCCTGTTCGCCGAGCGGCATTTGGGGACCGATATGGAGGCATGGGTGCTCGGCAGCGCGATCTCCGCGCTCACCACGCGCATCCGCTCGATGATCGCTGTTCATCCCGGCCTGTGGCATCCGCAACTTGTCGCGAAGATGTCGAGCACGCTCGACCGGCTGTGCACCGGGCGCATGTGCATCAATCTCATCACCGGCTGGAACGTCGAAGAGCACCGCATGTATGGCGGCGAAACGATGTTGGGCAATGATGACCGCTATATCCGCGCAGAGGAATTTGTTCAGATACTGCACGGCCTGTGGCGGGAGACTCCGTTCACGTTCAAGGGACAGTTCTACGATGTAGAGGCGGCCGAGCTTCTGCTGAAGCCGGCATCCCCAACACCCCCGGAAATCTTCACCGCGAGCCGTAGCCCGCGTGGCCTCGACATGATCGCGAAGATTGGCGACTGGTGGTTCCTTGATTACGACAAAGACGCGCCGGCTACGGCGGCGGTCATGGAAAGCCTTCAACGCTCCATCGACGACATGCGCGAGCGCATGGCTAGAACTGGACGCAAGGTCAGATTTGCGTTCAATCCTTACGTCTGTTTCGGACCGTCGCGCGAAGCGGCGATGGAGCGCGCACTGAAACTCGTCACGCCGGACGGATCAGACGCCGACATGCGCAAACTCCTCAAGCGTGTCGGACCAGCAACGAAGGCTGGCTGCGTCGGCACGCCGGCGCAGGTTCGCGATCAGGTCGAGAAGTTCCGCGAGATGGGGATCGAGCTGCTCCTATTCAAGTTCCCGCCCCTTGTGGAAGAGCTGCACGCGATCCGCGATGAGATCATCGCTCCGATGCGCAAGACGGCGCGCGTTCCCGAGCACGCGTGATCATCGGGCGTTTGGCCAAAGACGCTTCTCCGTAAGGAAGGTCCGCACAATAGCGTCGAACCGGTCCGGCTTCTCGATGAAGCAGCAATGGCCGGCGCCTTCAACGACGACGCGCTGAGCGCCGCGAATATCGGCTGCCGTCTCGGCTCCGCCTTGAAAGGCGCTGTCGAACTCGCCGTTCACGACAAGAATCGGAACGCGGCATCCCCGCCGCGCCTCCGTAAGGTCCGACCCTTCCATCGCGCCGAACACCTGTGCGATGGATTCAGCATCGAGCTTGCCGTCCCGGTCGACGAAGCCCTCTATGATGAATGAACCGAGGTCCGTATCCGCCCATTGCTTCGTGACGCCGTGGCGCAGATGCCCGCGATGGTAGTCGGCAAGCGTTCCCGCCTTCGCCTGCGCCCGATAGTCGGCAATGCGCCTGGAGAAATCCGGACGCCCGCTATTGCCGCCAATGAGGATGGCGCCGGAAATGCGGTCCGGCTGCTCGCAGGCAAGCTTCAGCGCGATCTTCGAGCCGATGCTGCACCCCATCAGCAATACGGGACCCTTCACGTCCTCGTCGTCGAGAACGCCCATCACGTCCGCGCACATGTCGCCCAACGAAAACGGAGTTCGCGGCTTGCCGGAACGGCCCCATCCCCGCAGGTCGACAGCATAGGTGGTAAACCGGTTCGACAGGCTCGCGACCTGATATTGCCAAAGGTTATGGTTGAATGGGAGCGCGTGGATCAGCATAAGCGGCGGCCCCACTCCCGCCTTCTCGTAATAGATGTCGAGCCCATTCGCGCGGCTGATCGGCATGTGTCCTCCCGTCCTGTCGTTGCCGGCGCCGGACTGGCGCCTTGCAGAAAGATGGATAGAATGCGGCCACGCCGACAAACACAAGGGGGAGGAGATGAAGTATCAACCCATTCGTCCGCGCGCGCGCATCGGATTTATCCTGCCCTCCTCAAATCGAATGCTGGAGCCGCAGGCGCGCCGCTTTCTGCCAGCCGACGTCGAGCCGCATTTTACCCGCATAGGCATGACGAACCGCCACAAGGCGCCGCTCGACCAGTTGCTGCCGCGCATTTTGCTTGCGACCGAATTGCTGGCGGACTCGCAGGTCGACGTCACCGTTCTGCAATGCACGGGCACGTCGATGTCCGGCGGCGTCGAGGCCGAACGCGCGGTGCTGCGCGAAATGGAGAAGGTGAGCGGAAAACCCGCGTTGAGCGCGGCATCGTCCATCACCTCGGCGCTGACGACCCTCAACGCCAATAAGCTCGTCTTCATTTCGGAGACGAAAGAGGATGACCATGCAAAGAAGGTGAAATACCTGAAGGAAGCTGGCTATACCCTGCTCGCCGACAAAGCCGTCGGGCTCGCGGGCACCGATGAATATTGCGCAATGCCGCCGCAGCTCTGGTACGACACCGCCATGTCGCTGCGCTGCGACGATGCGGACGCCTACTTCATCAGCTGCGCGAACATTCGCAGCATCGACGTGATCGAGGCGCTGGAGCGCGACCTCGGGAAGCCCGTCATCACCAGTAACCAGGCCGCGTTCTGGCGCGCGCTTCGCATGGCGGGACTCGACGACGTGATCCCGGCCCTTGGGTCGCTCACCACCTACAAGGAGGCGCGCGACCTGTCGATGGTCGCGTGATCCAGATCACTTGCTGAGTTCCGCGGCACGCTGGATCAGCTCCTTCGGCGTGCCATAGGCCTCCTTGATGATCGCTTCTGTCTCCTCGCCCGAGATGGGATCGAGATCAAGGCGCGCCTTCTCGGCGTCGGCCAGGAACGCGGGATCCTTCATCGTCGCGTCGAATGCGCGGCGGACGATCTGAACGACGTTTTTCGGTGTGCCGGGCGGCATCAGGAACGGACGCCCAATTTCCTCCGGGAACGAGAGCACGTCCAGCACCTTCAGATCGTTTGGATCTTTCACGAGGCTGCGCAGAAGAGGCACGTGTTCAAGCCCCTTCTGCGGCTTACTTCCCGATTGCACCAGCACATTGATTCGCTTGTTGTCGATCCATTCCGGCTGCGCCGCCTTGAGAGTCGAATACGAAAGGCCGCAAATTCCTTCCGATTCGCCACGCTCGAGCGAGAGGCGCGACTCCGTAGTCGAGTATCCGGGAACGACCCGGAACTTCGTTCCGATGAGCTGATTGAGCTGTTTTGGCATGGTGGCCGAATTGCCGGTGGCGCCAGTGGCCGCGACCACGATCTCGCGCTCTTTCGCCTGGTCGATCGACTTGATCGGGCTCGTGTGCCATGTCACGCAGATCTGCTGCTGCTTGCCCATGCTGCCGATCCATTCGAAGTCACGAGGGTCGTACTTCACGGATTTGTTGCCGAACATCGGCTCGATGAGCAGCGTGTTATAGGTTGCGACAATGACCGTGCCGTCTTTCGGGGCGATGCTTGCGGCCCAATTTGTGCCGAGCATTCCGCTGGCGCCCGGCATGTTCTGGTCGACGATGTTGGGGTTTCCAGGCAGGTGCTTGCGCAGGTGCAGCGAAAGGACCCGTGCGAACGTGTCATAGCCGCCGCCGGCGCCGGACGGGATGACCATGCGCACCTGCTTGCCCTTGTAGAAGCCTTCTGACTGGGCCGCAGCAGGCGTGCAAAATGCGACGAGTGGAAGCGTCACGGCAATGCAGATGCCGGCATTGCGCGCGCTGGGGATTTGCCTGTTCCTCATCTGGCCCTCCTCGCCGATAATTGTTCTTGTCTGACGAAAATGTCGCAGCAGCCCGGCAGCCCGTCAATACGCGCGCCCCGGGAGCGCACGTTTGCAACGGCATGGGGCCGCCGCTATGCTTGAAATGTGGCGACCGCATAGAAAAGGCGGCCGCCCGGTGAGGAAACGTCTGCAGTACATCCTCTCCGGAACCGGGTTCCGGCGCGTCAGGCGCCGTTGCGACCGCGCGCTCGGCGCGCATGGAGGAAATGAAGATGGTGTCGTTCGTGTTGCCCGAAGAACTGCGGATGCTGCGGGAGAATCTCCGGCGCTACGTCGATGCCGAGATGATCCCCGTCGAGATGGAAAGCGTCGACGGGGACGAGTTCCGCCCCGGTTATCAGGCGAAGTTCCAGGATGGCATGCGCAAGCTTGGGCTATGGCTCATGGACGTGCCTGAAGAGTTCGGCGGCCCGGGCCTTGGCCTTCTCGCCAAGTCCGTAGTGTGGTCGGAACTCGGCCGCACAGTCGCGATTCCCGCGCGCGGCGATTCGATCACGGGCCCGACGGTTCGTTCGATCCTTTACTCGCTTGAAGGCGAACTGCGCGACAAGTACCTGCTTCCAGTGTTGCGGGGCGAGAAAAAGGCTTGCTTTGCGCAGACGGAGCCGGATGCCGGGTCAGACCCTGGCAGCATGCGCACGACCGCGGTGCGCGATGGAAATCATTACGTCATCAATGGCACGAAGCGGTTCATCTCGGGCGCCGGCCACGCCGACTTCATGCAGCTGATGGCCGCGACCGACCGCTCGCTGGGCTCACGCGGCGGCATCTCCTGCTTTCTCGTCGACATGAATACGCCCGGCGTGAAGCTCGGCGCGCGCTATGAGACGATGATGGGCGACCGTCCATGGGAAATTATTCTCGATAACGTGCGCGTGCCCGCCACGAATCTCGTCGGCGGAGAAGGCAAGGGCTTTTCGCTCGCGCAGAAGTGGCTCGGCGCCGGTCGCGTGAAGCACGGCGCCCGCGCGCTGGGCGTCGCTGAGCGCGCGCTCGAAATGGCGACTTCGTACGCGAAACAGCGCGTCACGTTTGGACGCCCGCTCGCGGACCGGCAGGGCATCCAGTGGAAGCTCGCCGACATGTACATGAATCTGGAGGTCGGCAGAATGCTTGTGTGGCGCGCAGCGTCACTTATCGACGAAGGACATGAAGCGCGGGTCGAGGCCTATCACTGCAAGTACTATTGCGACGAAATGGCCTTCAAGGCCATCGATGAATGCCTGCAGATTCATGGTGGAATCGGACTGACGAAGGACATGCCGATCGAGCGCATGTGGCGTCAGCAGCGCAGCTATCGCATCACGGAAGGCGCGAGTGAAGTGATGCGCAATGTTGTTGCGCGCCATGTCCTGAAAGCATACTGAACGAGGTGCGGCGCTGCATGCCAAGTGCGGCGCCGTCCTTCTATTTCGTATCGTTCAGACGGCGTATCGCATCGAGCGTCGCCGTAGGCGTCGCGTAAAGCTTCTCGACCAACGCTTGCAACTCCTCACCCGATACGGGATCGATTTCCAGCTTTTCCCGATCCGCCTCCGCGAGCGCATCCTTGTCCTTGAGGATTTGCGCTAGCGCCGTTCGCAAAAGTTTCACCCGCTCTGCGGGTACGCCCGGCGTCGTGAGCGCCGTCCATGCCAATGTCGCGTCGGAAGTCAGAAACTCCATGATCTGGCGGGCTTCATCAGTCTTGGCGAGATCGACGGCGAGTGGAACGCCTTTGAGATCTGGATCGCCTTTTGGCGCGAACTGCACGAGGAACCGCACCTTTTTCTCATTGTACCAATTCATGGCGCGCTGCTTCAGAGATCCCAGCGCCCAGCCGCAATATCCCTCCACCTCGCCCTTCTCCAGAGCGAGCGTGATCTCATTGCCGCCGGGATACCCCGAAACGATCTTGAACCTGGTTCCGACCAGTTCATTCAGCGCGCGCGGAAAACTCACCGTGCGCGAACCTGGCCCCGTCGCGCCGACGCTCGTTTCGCGCCTAACTACATCCTCGATCGTCTGGACCGGACTTGTATGCCAGACAAGGCAAGTGATGTTGTCGCGCGACTTGCCCACTAGCCAGTTGAACTGGCGGGGATCATATTTGGCGCGGGGATTACCGAGGGCAGCCTCCCACACTGTGCCGCCGCCAAGCACGCCCAGCGCCGTGCCATCCTTCGGCGCGGCGTTGAACATGTGCGTCGCGGCAATCATGCTGCCGGCGCCAGGCATGTTCTGCACGATAACGTTCGGCTTGCCGGGGAGAAAACGTGGAAGATGCCGCGCATAGAAGCGCGCCATCTGGTCGTAGGTTCCGCCCGGTGTGAATCCCACAACGATATTGATCGTCTTCCCTTGATAAAAATCCGCCTGGGCGAGCGCCCCAGGCGCAAACGCCAATGTGAGAGGAAGGACCAGAAGAATGCTTTTCACGACTTGTCTCCATCAGAGCATTTCGGCGAGCAGACGTCCGAAGCCCGGCGTCTTCTGGTTCAACCCGAGGTGGCGCTGGATGTCCCAGCATTGTGAGGGCACCGCATGAACGACGGGCACGCGGCAGTCCTGTTCGAGCGCGTCGATGATGTCCAGCGTACGCCAGCCCGGACCAAGCATGTAGATAGCCTGCGCTTCGGGATGCCGGATCATCGCCTCGCGAATCCATGCGTAGATCACCCGGCTGGAGTAATCTTGCACTTTCTGGAAAGGCGCATCGAATCCGATCATGTCGAGTACATTGAAGCCGGCATCCTCGAAATATCGCGCATAAATCTTGTTGATCTCGCCCGGGAAGTAACTGAAACCGACGAACCGCTGCGCACCCAGCGCCCTCAGGGCGTCGACATGGGTTGTGCCGGACGTAAAGATTCGCTTGCCGTATTTTTCACGCCACTCCTTGATGAGTGCGGCCTCTCCCTCGTAGCCAAGCACCATGAAGGGCGGCGCTCCGGACGGATTGATGACATCGACGCCAATGTCCGCGAGTTTGGCGACCTTGCGGCCGTATCGCTCGATGGCGACCCTGAACTCGTCCTGTGTGCCGCGCTCGATCTCCGCGAAAAGTGGAATGATCCCGACGCCGTCCGGCAGGATCTTGATCAGTTCCTCCATACCGCCGGGACGATAGGTCGGGCGAACGAGCCCCACCGTTCCGCGCCAGGAGCCAAATGGCATCACATCCTCCCCGCAAATGCGACGTCGGGCCTCGTTTCGCCCGAAAAGCGCAGATTCGCGCCTCCGTCCAACCCGCTTGCACGCCGATGAGCGGCGCCGCGCGTCGCGCATCAGACCATTCTGGCTGCAGGGAATCAAGCCGCGCCCCACATCCTTGATGGCGTGGCGCGCATGGGGCAAAGTCCCGCCAGAACAAAAATCGTCAGAAAAGGAAACGAACCGATGGGCCGCAACATCCTGGGAATTGTCATCGGGGGCGCTCTCGCGGCGCTGACGCTGCCGTCGGACGGACGGGCGCAATCGCCGCCGGACTTCTTCGCAGGCAAGACGATGTCGATGACGGTGGGCTATTCGCCCGGCGGCATTTACGACATCAACGCGCGTCTCGTCGCGCGTCACATGGTGAAGTTCATTCCCGGCTCCCCGACGATGATCGCGCGCAATATCCCGGGCGCAGGCGGGCTCACTCAAGCCAATCAGCTGTTCAATGTGGCGCCGCGCGACGGAACGACAATCGGCATCATCGGCCGCGTCGCGCCGCAAATGGCGGTGCTCGGAGAACCCGGTCCGCAATTCGACCCCACAGGCTTCGGTTGGCTCGGCAGTTCCAGTTCCTACGCCGACGACGCATACCTGCTTTTCGTGCGCGCCGATTTCGGCGGCGCGACGTTCGAAGAACTGAAGAAGTCCAGAAAACGCGTAAACTTCGGGGCCGGTGGGCCAGGCTCCAGCAATCTCTCGTTCGGCAACATCGCGCGCGACGTTCTGGGGCTCGAACTTGCAATCGTCAAAGGTTACGCAGGCGCGGCGCCCATCGTGCTCGCCATGCAGACCGGCGAACTCGACAGCACGATCATGGGCCTGTCTTCGATTCTCGCCGGGCAGCGCGACCTCATTGAGAGCAAGCGCATCTCGCCCATCGTGCAGTTTGGCCGCACGACCCGTCACCCTGAATTTCCCAACACGCCAACGGCGCGAGAAGCCGCCCAGACGGATGGCGACCGCTCGCTGATCGAGCTTGCTGAAGCGCCGTTCTTCATGGCGCTCCCGTTTGCAGCGCCTCCGAACGTGCCTGCGGATCGCATCAAGCTCTTGCGCGAAGCTTTCATGAAGGCCCACAAGGATTCGGAGTTCCTCGCAGAGGCGGACAAACTCAAGCTCGACATCAGTCCCATCGACGGCGAGGCCGTGGAGGCGCTGATCCGTCGCATGGCGTCGACTCCACCCGCGGTGATCGCACGCTTCAAGTCCATCATGAATCAGTGAGACAACGATGAGCTTTTCGAGTTGGCGCGGCGTCGCCGGAATGATCATGCCAACCATGCGGCCTGGCGCGCCCGAGGAAGTGATCCGGCTGTTGCCGGATGGACTTGGCGTGGTGACGCTCTATCTCGATATCGAGCGCGGCGAGGTGGAAGAGTTCCACGAGTCCCTGTCATACTATGAGCGCGACGTGGCGCGTCTTGCGAAGGCTGGCTGCGAGGTGATCCATCCGGCCGGCGCGCCGCCGTTCATGCTGCTTGGTTTCGATGGCGAACGCCGCCGCCTCGACGACTGGAGCGCGAAGTATAACGCGCAGTTCTTCACGGCGGGCTCCAACCACGTGTCCGCCTTCCGCGCGCTCGGCGCCAAGAAGATCGTGGGGGCGAGCTATTCGGCGATCCAGAACGAGATCGTTGTGCGATACTTGCGCGAAGCGGGCTTTGACGTACTCGCGATGGCGCCGCTTGAAACGCCGTTCAAGGCGGTTGGACAGATTTCGCCGCACGCGCTCTACGAGCATGTAAAGCGAATGTTTCTCGCGAACCCCGGAGCCGACGTCGTCTATATCCAGGGTTCAGGCTGGCGCACGCTCGACATTATCGAAACGCTGGAGCACGATCTTGGCGTGCCGGTCGTCCACGCCGTCGCAGCGAAGGCGTGGGAGATCATGAAGCGGCTAAAGGTCAACGCGCCGCGCGATGGCTACGGCGCGTTGATGCGCGATCTGCCGGAGCTGCGTGACTAGTTCACATCTCCATTTCTCGACCCGCGGCCGCGATCTCCGCTCCCGTCGCGAGCCACACGCCTTCGTGACGGCAGATATAGGCCAGAGCCTTGTCAAGCGCCCCGATGCGGTGCGGGACGCCGATGATGTACGGATGGAGCGCAATCGCCATCGCGGTCGCGCGCTCGGCCCCTTCCGACCAGAGCACGTCGAACTGCCGGCAAACCATCGCCGTGAATTCGTCGGCCGTCACGTTGCGTTGCTCGAACGCGGGCTTGTCGTTGAGCTGGAGCGTGTAAGGAATCGACATGATCGTGCGCCCGTCCTCCAGCGTCATGGTGTAGGGCTGGTCGTCATTGACCCAGTCGGCGACATATTCGACGCCGCCGTCGATCAGATGATCAAGTGAATTCCAGGTCTGGCTGAGGCCCGACGAGAGCCAACCCTTCACCTTTTGCCCGCTCGCCTTTGAGATCACGTCCAACGTGCGCCGCACGACGCCGCCCTCCTCTTCGGGAGGGACCGAATTCAGGCGGCGGGTGTTGCTCTCGTTGTGCCCCATCAACTCCCAGCCAAGCTCCGCGCAGCGTTCGATGATGCGAGGATGCTCGGCGCACAGGTCGCTGTTCAGCGCCACGGTGCCGCGCACGCCATACCTGCTCATGACGTCCATAAGCCGGAACACGCCTACCCGGTTTCCGTAGTCGCGCACGGACCAGGCCGGCACATCCGGCGTCTTGCCGCCGCCCCCAGCCGCCGCTGGCACCTGCTCGTCCAGTGCGAAGAACTCGATATTCGGGATGACCCAGAGCGCAAGCCGCGCGCCATTTGGCCACCGCCGCTTCGGGCGATCGATGATCGGCGAATAGGGAAAAGGACCATACCTGCGCGGCTTCATCGTTGTCTCCTTGGGTCGGGCGCCCTGATGCTGAGCAAAATTTTGGACGGGCGACCCGCAGGCGTCAATCGCGGCTCCCGGGCGCCCGGCCCTTGTCGCGCTTGCCCCCTGTGATTACAAGGGATCAGCCACATTCGCGGACAACCAATAAGCGCGCCGGCCGGGCGAGCCGTGCGGCGGGGAGAACGACCATGACCCTCATCCTCTCCAACGACGACGTTGAAAAGCTGCTCGTCATGCCAGAATGCATCGCCGCTCTCGAGGAAGCCTACCTCGAAATGGCGGAAGGCCGCGGCATCACCCGGCAGCGTTCCGACTGCATTACGCCGACAAGCTACAGCGAGGAGGCGATCTACGGCCTCAAGTCGATGGACGGCGTCGTGCCGAAGCTCGGCGTTGGCGCCATCCGCATCAATTCCGACATCGTCACCAATCCGCTTATCGGCAATACGCGCCGCCGCGTGAAGGTGCCAGCGGCGCCAAATGACCGCTATGTCGGCCTCGTGCTTTTGTTCTCGACCCACAACGGCGAGCCTCTCGCTATTTTTCCGGACGGCGTGCTTCAACGTATGCGCGTAGGCGCGACAAACGGGCTCGGCGTGAAATACATGGCGCGCAAGAACGTCGAAACCCTGGCGATCCTCGGTTCCGGCTGGCAGGCGGAAACGCAGGTCACCGCCGCCTGTTCGGTGCGAGACATCAAGGCAATTCGCTGCTTCTCGCCCAACAAGGAAAATCGTGAAGCCTTCTCGGCGCGCATGAGCGAGCAACTCGGCATCGATGTGCGCCCGGTAGAGCAACCCGAAGATGCGGTGAAAGGCGTCGACGTCGTCATGTGCGGGTCCAACTCACTCGATCCGATTTTCTTCGCGCGCTGGATCGAGCCGGGGATGCATTTGTCGTCGATCAAAAAGCCGGAGATCGAGCCGGCAGCGATTCGCGCCGCCAGCAAGGTTGCCGTTCACACGCATGACACGGCGCCCATCCTCGTGGTTGCGAAAGGCGCAAACTTCCGCGAAAACGCCAAGGGCGCTGGCTGGAATTCGGCGAACCAGCTCGACTTCAGCAAGTACCCCACACTTCCCGAACTGATCGCCGGAAGCGCGAAGGGGCGCGACAACGACGAGGAAGTGACGTGCTTCCTTAACAATCTGGGCATGGGATACCAGTTTGCAGCCGCTGGGTCGGTCATCTACAAGCGCGCCGTCGAACAAGGCATGGGCCACGCCCTGCCGACCGACTGGTTCACGGAAACAGTTCATCCGTAATCGACTGCAAGGACGCGAGGACTCCAAGGTGACATACCCCGCAGGCGGCGTGAAGAAGATGCTCGATGGTCTCGGGGGCGACAGCGTCCTCGTGCGTCTCGATTGGGAGGAGTGGCTGTCGGTCAATCCCGCGTTCGCTGCGACAGTGTTCGCGAAGCGCGAGGTCTCGACGCGCTACTCCCGCAACGGCTACGATTGGGACATTCACGGCTCGCTTTACACGCCGGCAAAGGAAGTCGATCCGTCACTGGCATTCGTTTTTTTCCACGGAGGCGCGGATTCGGAAGACGTATTCGATCTGACGCCGGACGGACGGCCAGGGCAGGCGCGCGTTCTCGCAGCGCAGGGCTTCACCGTTCTGGCGATCACATATCCCGGACATTACCCTCCCGGAGGACGCTGGCTGACGCCCATCGCCGAACGGCAACCGATCTATCTTCTCGACCGCGAGCTGTCGCACGAGGAGACGCTCGACCGGAACCTCAAGTGCACATTCAACACGATCCTGCAGGGCGCCGGTCAGCTGGTGGCGCAAGAGCTTGCCGCGCGCGATCTTCTGGTCTGGGGCCATTCAACAGGCGGCCCGATGGCTGCCGCCCTGCAGCAATTCGCACCGGGCAACAGGGTCATAGGCCTCACGAACTTCGGAACCGGCGGTCCCGACGGGTGGCGCAAGGCGTGGCGCGAGGAAACAGGCGCGGAAAAATGCACCGAATTGCCTGTCGATCACATCTCGCGCCGCTCGCCGCATACCTATCGCGAGGCAGGCTACGAAGACCCTCCGGACCTCACGCCGTGGGGCGGACCCGAAGAATTGTTCGCATGGGCTGCGACGCAGCATCGCTCGCAGATAAAAACGTCGCTCTGCGATAACCAGCACCGCGGCATCATCACGATGCTTGAGAAATATCCGGCTCGCACGGGTCTTCCGCTCAGCGAGTACGTCGATCATCTGCAAGATCCGGACGCAGACTGGCTGCGCTCCATTTCGGTGCTCGCGCTTGTCGGCGACAACGACAAGGGCCACTGGGTCGCGGGCAAGGAAATCGAGGAGAAGCGCGAAATCTATATGGCGAAGCGCTATCGTAAAGCGAAGACGCGCAACAATCACGTCGTGCTGATTCCGCGCTATGGCCACTTTGGCTTCATGGAGGCGCATAACGAGAAGTTCGTGCACCTGTGGCTTTGGGCGCTGAAGACCGGATACTTCGGAAAGCGCGACTGAAGTGTCAGCGGGGGCTCTCGGAAATCGCCTTGCGCGCGAGTTCGACAATCTCGGGAGGCGTTGCGTAGACGCGCTTCAGCAGAACGTCAATCTCCTCGCCGGTGACGATGTCGAGATCCATCCGCAACTTCTTGGCCTCGGCCAGAAATTGCTGATCCTTCGTCATCTCTACAAAAGCCGTGCGCACAGCCGCCACTCGATCCTGCGGTACGCCGGGCGGCATGACGAAGGGCCGGCCCCAATGCTGCGCCGCCAGGATAAGCTCCATCACCTGCTTGTCTTGCGGCGTGCGCGCATAATCGAGGATCAGCGGCAAATCGGGAAACTCCGAGCTTCTGCTCATCGCCAATTGCGCGAGAAGGCGGACCTTTTGGTCCATCAGCCACGGCTCGAGCACGTCCTTGTCGCCGGCCCATCCCGTGCTCACCCGACCCTGCAATTCACCGCGCTCCATCGCGAGGTAGGCGTCTGTGGAACTCTTGTAGCCAGGAATGATCTTGAGCTTCGTGTGGATGACGTTGTTCAGAAACAGCGGCAGGAAATCCGTGGACGGACTGGAGCTGCCGACGAGCAGTTCCGTCTTGAAAAGGTCGTCCATCGTCCGGTGCGGCGCCGTATGCCAAACAACGATAAGACCGGTTTCGGAATTGAGGCTGCCGATCCAGTTGAACTTCATCGGATCGAACTGCAGCTGGAGCTTGCGTCCTTCCAGCAGCGGGGATGTCAGCAGCCCTCTCTGCACGGTCGCCATCGCCGTTCCGTCCTTCGGCGCGACGTTGTAGAGGTGGTTCGTCACCCGCAGACCGCCCCCGCCCGGCATGTTCTGAACGACGAAGCCCGGATTGCCCGGAATGAGCCGCCCGATGTGCCGCGTCACGAGACGCGCGTAGGCGTCGTACCCGCCGCCGGGCTCGGAGCCGACGGCCATCGTGATCCGCTTGCCCTGATAAAAATCGCCGACCGTTTCCGCCGACGCGCCCTGAGCGGCCGAAGCGAGCAAGACAGACGTAAAGACACATGCAAACAGATCGCCCGCCGCCTTCATCGATCGCCTCCTTCTACACCTGGCTCGATTCTTCGATATTCCGGAAACTCTTCCGTCTTTGCAACCACGCTGTCCCCTTCAGGTCATCCTGACAAGCAATTCCCGCACCGGCCGCCAACCAGAACGTAAAACCATGTCCCAGAAAATTCCTCCGCTCATCAAGCGCAATGTTGCGCTCTTTTCGATTTCGCAGTCCTTCACGGGCGCCGGCATGCAGTTCAGCTACGGGTTCAGCCCGCTTATGGTGGTGACGCTGACCGGCTCTTCGGGCCTCGCCGGCCTGTCTGTTGCGCTCGTCGGCATCAGCCGGTTCATCGTCGCCTACCCCATCGGCAAGATCACGGACGCATACGGCCGCAGACCAGGCATTTTCTTTGGTCTGCTGCTCGCGCTGATCGGCGCCCTCATGCTCGGCACGGCAATGGTTGTCCAGAGCATCGCCCTTTTCGTAGTCGGCCTGCTCACGTTCGGCATGGGCATGAACGGGGCGCACCAGATGCGCGTCGGCGCGACCGACATGTTCCCGCCGCAGATGCGCGGGCAGGCGCTCGGCTATGTCGCCCTCGGTTCGCTGGGCGGACTGCTGCTCAGTCCCACGCTCGTGTTCGTCGCCGACCCGATCGCCCGGCAAACTGGCCTCGACCCGCTGGGATTGCCGTGGTTTTTCCTTCCTATCCTCATCGTCACGGGGATGTTCATCGTCAGCTTCGTGAAGCCGGATCCAAAAACCATCGGAATGAACTTGGCGGACTACTGGCCTGGCTACAAGGCGGTGGAAAAGCGTCCGGCCGTCAGCGCGGAAAACTTCAGCGCCATGGCCCTGCTGCGCAATCCCTCGACCCGGCTGGCGATCATTTCCAACTGCGCGGCGAACGGCAACATGTCGATCGTCATGGTGCTGACCTCGCTCGTGCTGTCTCATCACGGACATTCGCTGCGCGAGATCGCGGTTTCGCACATGTTCCATTCAGTTGGAATGTTCGCGTTCACGCTTCCGCTCGGCAGGCTGGCGGATCGCGTCGGCCGCTCGAGAGTCATGTTCCCGGGCGTGTTCGTCTCCCTCCTCGGCGCCGGCCTGGTAGCCTTCACACCTAATCTTTATACCGTAACCTTGGGAACATTCCTTGTCGGAGTGGGCTGGGCGGCGGCGAATGTCTCCGCGACCGCCTACCTTGCGGATCAGGTCACAACCACGGAGCGCGGCCGCGCCATCGGGCTCAACGACACCTTTGCAGGCATGACGACGGTTTTCGCAGCAGTAGTCACCGGTCCGCTGATCGAATGGTATGGCCTGCCGGCGACGGGAGCGACCGCCATGTTCCTCGCCTCGCTTCCGTTCCTGCTGCGCCTGTTCACCGGCCCCATGCGCTGACGTGGGAACCGGGCGCGTGTGCAGCGATTATCTCCGGCCACACATGCCGGAGTTGTTGCTATGGGCGAATATACTGGACTGGTGATGTTTCTCTGGATCGTCGGCGCGCCGACGATCGGTTTCGTACTCCTGTCGCTCTGGTCGCCGCGCAAGGCTGCCTGGGAAGTGAGCTACGGGCCGGCGCCAGCGCGCAACGACGGGACCGTCCGCTATGGTCCGGACGACCCGAACCGGCCCCTTTAGCATCCACTCAAAGCTCGCGGCCAATCTTGCGATCGATCGAGTACGGCCCGCCGCCTCTCAAGGCGATCGCGAACAGGATAATGCCCCACAGGAGCGTGAACTCGTAGCCGCGCGATGTCCAGCTGAAGCCGTTGCCCCAATAGATGTAGAAGGTCAGCACCCCCATCTCGACGGCGGCGGCGGCCGCGAAGAAGCGGGTGAACAGGCCGGCTGCGATGCAAAGGCCGCCGACGAATTCGATCAGCATAAGGACGAACGTGATCTCCGCGCCGATCGAGGCGAGTTCCGGCAGGCGCTGCATGAGTTCGTTCGGTCCACGCGTGCGGCCGATCTTGCCCCAGCCATGAACCGCCATGATCAGGCCTGCGCCGCAACGCACAAGAAGCCACGAGAATGGCACTGCAAAATCGTAGAACCGGTCCAGCGCCGGTATGAGCCGCCTCGGCTCACCCATGATGTCCCCTCCCCTTGATCCGTTTCACTCGTCGCGCCCGTTTTGTCATCAGCATGGGACTTGTCAGCCGCCACAGGCATGCTGATCCGGGGCGAAACCGGCAAAATCCGCAACTAACGCGGGAAATAATATAATAAGTTTGCCTGAGCGACTCAGGCCACGCGAGGAGATTGATGAGGCGTCCGCATTTTCGGCTCTTTGGGAGGCGGTTTCGACATTGGGCGGCGGCGGTCACGCTCATGTCGGGGCTTTCCGTGCAACCGCTGTTCGCCATGCCTGCCGACGCGCAAAACCCTGAAAACGCTGAAAGCGTCGCAATCGGCCGCAACGCCGCGGAAACCTATTGCGCGCGGTGCCACTCCGTGGGGAAGACGGGCGCGAGTCCCAATAAAAAGGCGCCGCCACTGCGGCGCGTCGCCTACAAATACAGGAACAAAAGCATTTCCAGCATTCTGATCATCGACGGCACGGTCGTCCGGCATAAAGGCATGCCGCAAGTGGACATGAGCGTCGAAGAGGCCGACGGGCTTATCGCCTATATCAGGAGTCTCGACAGGCGGCGCTGATCTTACTTGAGCCGCTCCCAGACAAGTTCGTTGCGGTTTCCGACAGGTCGCAGAATGACTCGATCGTCGCCGACGAACTCATAGGCTCGTTCGAAGTCGGGCCGCGAGCGCCATCCGGGCGTTACGCTGGCTTTTCGATGGTGCGTCACCACTTTACGGGCCTCATCGACCGTATAAGTGCCAAAATAAGCCGTGTAGCCGTCGATTGCCGCCAACGCCTCCTCAGCAGTCGGAGTATCTCCAGCAAGTGCGGCATGCGCCCGGTCTGGCTGGATCTGCGCCGACATCCAGCCGCTCTCATGATACGTGATCATGCCAGTGGGGTTCGCGCCGCGCTCGGGACGAATCTGCCCGCCCCGGGTCGTCTCCACGAGCCTCCATGTGCCGACAAAACGCCTGGCGTCGGACCGATCAGCCATGAGTTCCTCCCTCTGCGGCCTGGGGCGCCGCATGTAGATGCGTGCGAGCCTGCCCGCCCGAGACGCGCAGCGCAAGCCGTCTTGTCACACGCACCGCCCGGAGGCAGACTGGCCGCGGTGGACAGGTTAATGCTGGCGCGGGGAATTGCTGGATGACGGATGCGCCAACCATCGGCGACTCTGCGGCCCCGCGGGCGCTGCTGGAAACGCCTCCCTTGGCTCCGGCCGCCCCGCGAACTCTGTGCACCGACTGCGGCGTTTCTCGCATGAGCGCTCCGGAGCGGTGCGGGCGCGCATGCCAGTTTATCAAGCCCGACTATCCCGCGATCGAGGCGCGCGTACACGGTCGCGCGCGCGCTTCCGAACGTCAGGACGAAACACACTTCGGGCCATTCGTCCGGCTGTTGCGCGCTTCCCTCGCGCAACCTCTCCCGGATGCGCAATGGACGGGGATCACGACGCGCATCGGCGAGCGTCTTCTTGAGACGAAGGCTGTAGACGCGATCCTGACGATGGCGCCGGACCCGGACGATCGATGGCGGCCAAGGCCGGTTATTGTCACGCGCGCAGAAGACATGGCGCAATGCCGCGGGATGCGTATGGGCTACGCGCCACTGCTCGCGCTTCTCGAACCGGCCCGGGCGCGCGGCTACACACGCGTCGCGGTGATCGGCATCCCGTGTCAGGTGTACGCACTGCGCGCGCTTGAGGAAGAGCTTGACCTCGAAAAGCTCTACGTGATCGGCACGCCTTGCTCCGACAACACCACAACGGAAAATTTTCATACCTTCCTCGGCCTGCTGTCGCCTGAACCGGAAACGGTGACCTACCTGGAGTTTCGCGCTGACTACCATGTTGAAATGCGTTTCAGCGATGGCCGCAAGAAGGAGATTCCCTTCCTCCAGCTCCCCCTGAGCAGCCTGCCCGCCGACTTCTTTCCACTTACCTGCCGCACCTGCGTGGACTACACGAACGTTCTGTCAGACATCACAGTCGGCTACATGGGCGGTGAGGGTCAGCAATGGTTGATCGTGCGCAATGGGCGCGGCGAAGAATTGCTGAGCCTGCTCGGCGATGAAGTGCGCGTTTCGATGCCCGGTCAAGCCGGCAATCGTGCGAGCGCAGTCAAGGGCTTTCTCGCCAACACGAAGCGCGCAGCCGGCGGCCTGCCTCTGCGCCGGATGCCGGACTGGCTGCGTCCCGTTGTCGGATGGCTCATGCCGCGCATAGGACCGCGCGGCCTTGAATTCGCGCGAGCGCGCGTCGAGATGAAGGCCATCGAAACAATACTTCATCTAAGGCGGGCAGCGCCGCGCAAAATCCGCAACATGGTTCCGGAGCACATTTGGACTCTTGTGAGCCCCTACGGACTTAACGCGACAGAACGCGAACGTCCCCCTCCCGAACGCGACCGGTCGTGAAGAACTTTCTGGCGACAGACTGGCGGCGAACCCTGCTTCTGCTTTTCGCAGCAGTGATAATCTCGCTTGCGCTTTGGCGCCTTGGGGCTGCGAGTGACGAGGTGATTGTCACGCCAGTCGAAATCGAAGGCGCTCCGGCGACGATCTTCAAACCAGCCGAAACCGCACTTGGGCCGGTCGTGGTGATTGCACACGGATTTGCCGGTTCGCAGCAATTGATGCAGTCCTTCGCGTATGCGTTCGCGCGCAACGGCTACACAGCCGTCACGTTCGATTTTCCCGGCCATGGCCGCAATCGCGATCCGATGCGCGGCAGCATAACGGAGGAGAGCGGCGCCACGCGCAATCTCGTCGCCGCCACAGCCCGTATCGCGGCGCAGGCTCGCGAGTTCGGGGATGGACGCATCGCAGTGGTTGGCCATTCCATGTCTTCGGACATCGTGGTCCGTTTTGCGCAGGAGACGCCGGACGTTGGCGCGACGATCGCTGTGTCGATGTTTTCTCCCGCCGTCGCCGCCACGTCGCCCCGCAACCTTCTCGTGATCGTCGGCGAGTGGGAAGGCATGCTGACGCGCGAAGCGCTGCGCGCTACGGAGCTTTCGATAGCGCCCGCGAAAGCGGAGGCCGGCGTCACATACGGCGACTTTGCGCTTGGGACGGCGCGGCGCGCCGCGATCAGCCCGCATGTCGAACACGCCAGCGTTCTGTTCAGCGAAACGAGCCTGCGTGAGGCTGTCGAGTGGCTCGACAAATCGTTCTCGGTGACGCGCACGACACCAGCTCTTATCCCGCATCGCGGGGGCTGGATCGTCCTTCTGCTCGCGGGCGTGGTTCTTCTCGCGCGTAGCCTGGCGCCCTTTCTGCCGCGCGTGGCTACGCCCGCTGTCGGCGCAAACCTGCCCTGGCGCAGGTTATGGATTCCGCTTCTCGCTCCGATGATCCTCACGCCGATTGTCCTTCGCGTAACCCCGACGGATTTTTTGCCCGTTCTGGTGGCTGATTATCTCGCGGCGCATTTTCTCGTTTATGGACTGCTGACGGCTGCATTTCTTCTTCGCGCGCTACGGGGGCGTCCGTCGGAATGGCTGCCCGCATCGCCGCTGCGGTTCATGGCCGCGCTTGTGCTGCTTGTCGCCTTCAATTTCGTCGCGCTCGCGTGGCCGATCGACGTATTTCTGACGTCCTATGCGCCTGGAGCGGAGCGAGCCCTGCTGATCTGCGCGATGTTTGCCGGCGCCTTGCCCTTCTTCCTCGCAGACGAGTGGATGACCCGCGGCCCGCACGCAGCGCGCGGCGCCTACGCCGCCTCGAAAGTGTCCTTCATCGCCTCGCTCGGGTTCGCCATCGCGCTCGACTTTCAACGACTTTTCTTTCTGGCGATCATAACGCCCTTCATTCTCGCGTATTTCGTCGTCTACGGTCTGATCAGCCGCTGGACGTACGCCTCGACGGGGCACCCCCTGGTTGCGGGGCTCGCCAACGCGCTTGCCGTCGCCTGGGCGATTGCCGCCACGTTTCCGCTTCTTTCTCGCTAGATTTCAGGCGCCGGAAGGCGCCCGCCCGCCTTGTAAGGGCCACGCTCAGCCTTATACTGCACAGAACCAGCACCTTTCAGGCGGAACACACGCAGGATGACCCCACCGGAGACCAGCGCGCAATGATGCGGGTTCTGGCGGCGCTATTTTCGTGCGTGTTCCTGCTGTGCGCGCAAGGTCCGGCGTTCGCGAAGAAGCACGCGCTTCTGATAGGGGTCGCGGATTACGACAGCCCCTCGATACGCCCCCTGACCGGGCCCCGAAACGACGTCATCCTTCTGTGGCGCTATCTGACAGCCAACGGTTTCGACGCGAAGAACATCCGTGTCCTCGTCGAAGGGCTGCCAGAACACGCGTCCGTGCCGCGAGCTTTCGGCGCCCCGACGCGCGCGCAGATCATGGACGGATTTGCCGATCTTGCAGAACGCGCGCAGCCTGACGACTTCGTGGTTATCAGCTTTTCGGGTCATGGCACGACACAGCCCGAAACCGCCCGCTCGATCGCAAGCGGTCCTGAAGCTGGCGACCGGGACCAGGTGTTGCTGCCGAAGGACGCGGGCGGCTACGACACAGTCTCCCGAAGCATCCGCAACGGGATCGTCGATGACGAGATCGGGGAGGCGCTGGACAGGATTCGCGCGAAGGGGGCCATTGTCTGGGCCATCATCGACGCCTGTCACGCCGGTACGGTGACGCGCTCCGGCGCCGTCGCCACACGGGGCACGCAGCCAGAATCGCTCGGCGTTCCAAAATCGCCCGCGCTCCGCTCGGGAGCAGCCCGGGCGCACGGCCAGCGCACCGCGACCGTGCAGAACCTCGGGGGAAAGGCGTCGCTCATCGGTTTTTTCGCCGTCGACTCGTGGACGGAGGCGATCGAACGTGAATTCCAGTTCACGGGCGTTTTCGCGCCGGGGCCCAATGGCGGGCCGCCGCGCTTCGGTGTTTTCACCTATCATCTCGTCCGCGCGCTCAACAGCGGCCGGGCGCGGACCTTTCGCGATCTTGCGCGGGTGGTTTCGCTTGACATCGCATCGAGCGGCGCAATCGCTCAGGCGCCGCTGCCCTATTTCGACGGCGACCTGGATCGCACACTGTCCGGAGGCGAAGCGCAATTTGCGAGTCGATTTCCGGCAAGCTTTGAAGACGGCAAGTTCCTGATCGACGCCGGCTCGCTACACGGGTTCGATACTGACTCGGTTGTTGGTCTTTTCGATGGACCGCTCGATGACGCAAGGCGGATCGGCTCCGCCCGCATCACCTCTGCTGACGCCGCAAGATCAATCGCGGAAGTTGCAGGCGATCCGCCACAGCAGAAGACCAACCTATGGGCCATGGTCCAAGCACCTGGAATCTCCTTGCGCTACCGGGTTGGCGCGATTGCGGACGCCGAAAGTGACCGCGCTCGAATACTCGCGTTGCTGAGAGCTGCGTTGCGCAACGCAAACGGCGGGCCCGCGATCGCGGTCGAACTTGTCGAGAATGGTGAACGCGACCTGGAGGTGCGCCTTGCGGATGGACGGCTCTGGCTGACGGCTGAGGGCCAGCCATTCATTACAGATCCGAACGCTTACGACCGCAGCCTGGCGATTGCCCTCGGCGGCGGCGACGAGCAGGCCGCGACCGATCTTCGCAAGGCTTTGTTCGCCTTCGCGCGCGCTGCAAACCTCGTGCGGGTCGCATCGGCGGCTGAACTTGCCGGCGGTTCCAACGACGACGTTCAAATCAGGCTGGAGCGCGTTCGCGAAAGCGATCCGGCGGCCCTGTCAAATCCCAAGCGCGCTTGCGGCGAATTGTCCATGCCAACGCCTGCTGTTGCGGTCGCCAGCGGCGGTTCGACAACCATGAGCCATTGTGACGAAGCGCATATTTCCATCACCAACCGTGGCGATCGTGACATGCTCGTCAGCGTGCTTTATCTCACTCCAACAGGAGGTGTGGCGGTTGCCGATCCGAAGTGGCGTCAGGACGGTTGCATCACGCTCGTCGCCGCAAAGTCGACGAGACCGTTAACGTTGCGCACGCCGTTGCAGACCTGGACCCGTTCGGGCCCCAGTTATACTGGCCCTCACCGCGTGCTGATCTTTGCAATCCCGCGAACGCAGACGGCGGCGCCTAATCTCTGCCACCTTTTGCAGCCCGATGTCGCATCGGCCCGGAAGGAAGTCGTTGCGTTACGCAGCAAGGGCGCCCGGCCGGGGCTTTTGGGGCTGCTTGATCGAGTGGCGTCCTCGGACCCCTCCCTGAGGGGAGGAGCCAATCCATTCGAGGACAGCCCGCAGGACGCAAGCAGCGTGGTCGTGCGTCAGTTCACCCTTGATCTTCGCCCGCCGGCGGAGAATTGACCATGAAGGGTCGCGTGAAGGGTTGGCTCCGTCCTCATTCGTTCAAGACGATTGCGCTTGGCGCAACGGTCGCGAGTCTCGCCTTTCTCGGGCAGACGGATATCCTGTCACGCATATCAGGCGCGTTCAAAGACAAGGACGTGATGGTGCGCTGGTCGAGCATTCTCTCCGGCGCCACACGTCAGGCCATTCCGGTAACCATCATCGACATCGATGATGCAACCCTTGAGAGGGTTGGCGGCGGGGATCGGGCGCCGCGCGTCCTGATCGCGCAACTGACGATCCTTGCAGCCTCGAAAGGCGCCGCTGGCGTCATGCTCGACCTCGACACGTCGCGGGCAAGCCCGGACCCGGTTGCCGACAAGGCGCTTGTAGACGCCGTCGCAAGCTATCCGCCGAATGCGCCGTTGCTGATGTACGCGCGCCGTTTCACGGAGGCTGCCGACAAGCAGCCCGCGACAGAACTGAAACTTGCGCCCCTGCCCTCCATTCTCGACGGCGCCGCCGCCAAAAGGGAAAACATCATATCTGTCTCGAGCGTCGCGCCGCTCGACGGCGATCGCGTCATTCGCCGCTGGCAATTAAGCCAGACGCTCTGTGAGGGCGGCAAGGGCGTGAGCTACGCCTCGCCGCAGCTTGTCGCGCTGGCGCTCAAGGAGCGCAGCGAAGCGCCGCGCTTGGCCGTCGAGCGTTTTCTGGAGGCGCGCAATGCAGATGCGTGCGGCGGCCCCGGATCGGCCGCGACCTGGCCACGCAATCCCGACATGTCGGCATCGATCTGGTTTCTCTTTGGCGCCGATCCGAACAACGCGCCGATCACCATGGTTGAAAGCGGCGGTCAATCCACGCCTTTGGTGCGCCACATTCCTGCTGCGACATTGCTCGGGACCGACGGGCGGGTCGCCCCGGGACGCTCCATTTCCGACCAGATATTCGCAGGGCGCATTGTGGTGATCGGCTCAAGCCATCTCGATAGTTTCGACACGCACATGACTCCGCTCGGCCCCATGCCGGGAGCTTTCATCATAGGAAACACGATCGCGAGCGCGCCCGCCACACTTTCGGCTGTGCGCATACCCTCCTTTCTTCAAACGCTGATCGCGATGGCGATCTTCGTACTGCTCGCCGTACTTACGAAACCATTGCGCGCTTTGGCCGCCGCCGCCGCCGTCATAACAGCGATGATTATTCTCCTGGCGCTGCTGGGCCGGGTCATGGCGCCGTCTTCGGCGCTGACCATCGCCTTTACGGCAACCGCGTTGCTCGCGCTTTTCTCTGGCCTCTCCAGTCTTTACGAAATTGCCGAGGCCTGGAGCCGCGTGGGTTGGCGCGCAATTCTCAAGAATCCGCCGTCCGCCAGGCCCGCCGGGGAAGCGCGGGCTCCCGCAATCAAGGAAAGCGAACCCTGATGCCCGCCGTTTCGATGAGCGTCCTGCGGGGCGCGTTCGCCCTCGCCCTTTCAATCACGCTCATGGCGATCCCCGCATTGGCGCAGAGCGGCCGGGCCCCTGCGGGGTTCATCACAGCCGTCGAGGCTCCCGAACGCGAAGGCCGTCCCACTGCGATCCTCAAGCGTGCGGGTCAGCCGGTGGACTTGCAGATATGGACTTCGCTCTTTGATGGCGACGTACTTGAGGTCGCAGACGGCGCCGTCACCATCGAGACGGCCAGGGACAAGCGCGTCGTGATCGACGCTGCGCGCTCCCCGCATCACATCGAAGGAGAGTTGCCGACGGCAGGGCGCTTTTCCGCAGTCGCATCGGTGATCGGGGATCTTTTCAGGCAGAAGCCTTCTCGCAACTCCGCGGGGCTGATTGGACGAACGGGCGCGCCGGAGATACGGATTGGCGGCGGCGCGGTGCAGAAAGTCGTCTCGGGCCAGCCGCTGTGGGTTGCCTGGGTCGGCGGCTCAAGCCCGTATGAAATCGAAATTCGCGGCCAGTCGGAGCAGCGCAAGCGCAACATACAGATACTCGCAGCTCAGAAAAGCGAAGGCGACGCTGCTCTTTTGACCTTGCCACGCAGCGCTTCTGGCAATCTGACGCTCATCGTCCGCGACGCGGCCGGACGCGAAGCGAAGCGTTCGCTTCAAACGATTCCGGCGCCAAAGTTCCCGGCCTGGATTGGCGCCGGCTCGCCGACCCCCGAGTTCGAACAGGTTGCACGGGCGATTTATCTTCTCGACGACAAAACCCGCGGCATGGACATGCTGGCGGCCACAATCGCAGCGCAGGCGGGCGAATATCCCGCAGCCGTTAACCTGCGCACGATCCTCGGCGACGGACGGAGGCCGGAGTGAAGCGCGCGCTTTTCGCCCTCTTGGCAATATTTATCGCAGCGGACGCGGAAGCGCGAACGCAGGCGCTCCTCTTTGGAGTTGGCGAATATCCCGGCCTGCCGCCGGGGAAAAATCTCAACGCACCGGTGAACGACGTGCAAAGATTCCGCAACGCGCTTCAGGCGCGCGGGATCAGCGACAGAGACATTCGCGTACTCGCAGACAACGTGGAAGGCTCGATGGCCCTGCCGACGCGCGAGGCAATACTTGGCGCTATGGAGCAGCTCGCCGGCGAGGCCGAAAAGGGCGATCTGATCATCATCTACGGAACCGGCCATGGCTCACGGCAGCCGGCCCGCCCCGGCAAGAAGGCTGACGGTCTCGATCAATTGTTCCTTCCGCGCGACACGCAGATGCAGGGCGCAACATTTCGGAATGCGATTGTCGGCTATGAGTTCGGTGAGCGGCTTGACGCAATCCGCAGGAAAGGCGCCGACGTCTGGTTCATCCTAGACTCGTGTTTCTCGGGCTCCGCATCGCGGGCAGTCGGGGAAGGCGTCCGCGACAAGATGATCGACCCCGCCGACGTCGGCGTATCGGTCGCCGCGCTGCTGACGCCCGACAAGTCATTGCCGCTGGCCGACGCGCCGCCCCTGCCCGAAGGATCCGGCAGACTGATCGCGTTCTACGCCTCCCAACCGAACGAGACTGCGCGCGAAGTTGCGCTTCCTCCGAACGTTCCTATGGAGAAACGCGCGTGGGGCTCCATCTTCACCATGGCGCTGTCCCGCGCGATGGAGCGGGCCGATGGCCTCACCTATCGCCAGCTCATGCTCGAAACCGGCCGCCTGCTGCGCGCAGATCCCGCCTTGCTGGCCAAGCAGACGCCAAGTTTCGAAGGTGACGGGATCGACATGACGCTCGTCGGCTCAGCGGGTGACGCCACGATTGCGGCTTGGCGAGTCGCCAACGGTGTGCTGCACGCCGGCAAGATCGAAGGCGTCGAAGAAGGTGCAGTTTTCGCCCTCTATGACGGAATTTCGGTGGACTCGAAGCCTGTGGCGAACGCCGTTGTGGTGGAGGCGGATTCGCTTCGTTCGCGCCTCGCGCTGCTCCGCGCCGGGTGCGATCCGCTCAAGACGAACTGCCCGCGCAATGACCGCGCGGCCTTCCCCGCGAAGGCTGCTTACGCACGCCTCCTCAAGCCAGCCCCGGGCGCGGTTCTACGAGTGAGCGCGCTGCGCGCGCGCCCGAATGCGCCTGGCGCATCCGAAGAGCAACGCGCCGCGATCGAGACAGCTTTACGTCAGGTGACCGGCGGCGCGCTGAAGGGACGCATCAGTCTTGACGACGCTTCGCCCCATCTTGTCGCATGGATCGACGCGGAGAATGTGCGCTTCATGCCCAATGGCAGCGATCCGGCACAGGCCGAGTACGGGCCAAAGGTTTCCGTGAAGCAAACCAGTCCAGAGAGCGCCGAAACGGCTATTGCACGAGCTCTTCTGCGCGCACGGCAGGTCATGGCGCTTCAACGGATCGGAGCCGCCTCTATGGGGCACGCCGGCCTTGGCTCACGCACTGAAATCGAAACGCGCCGGTTCAAGCTGGATGCGGCAAGAAAGGAATGCGCGTTTCGAGCAAGCGGCGAGCTGGTTGGCGAAGGGAACGCTGTAGAAGTTTGCGACAAGATCGTCGTGACGATCGAAAACAGCGGAAAGCGTGCAATAGCGCCAGCTGTGTTCTTCCTCGACGATTCATGGAACGTGTTTCCGCGCCAGCCAAAATGTCCGGTTGGGCTGACTGTTGCCGACCGCCTCGAGCCAGGCCGCAAGCTAAGTTTCGAGGTGCCTTACCATCCGCGCATTTTTCAGCCGGGCCGAGCTCCATCGACATCGAATGGCGTGTTCGTCGCAGCCATTCCCTTCGTTGAAGGCGAGACCTCGTTTCCGAACCTGTGCGCGCTGACCGCATTCAACGAGACAGCGGGACGCAGCACGCGCAGTATGCTGGACGAAGACGACCTCGAACAGATCGTGTCGGGAAGCTCCCGCAATGGAGCCCGCCTGCCGCTGGAGGCAGGCTCGCTGTCCCTGTCGTTCTGGCCGGTGAGCATTCCGCTCAAGCAATGATCATCATAAGGGCCCGCGAGCGCCTTGACGGCCGATCTGCGGATCAGCCCTCGCAAGAGGTCAATTTCCACATGCCCGCAGGCGGCACGAATTTGCGCGCCAGATCCCAGTACCAGAACGACGAACCAATTCCCGGCATGATCAGATAGAGCGGCGCAGCCCCGCCCTTTTCCCAATCCGGCTGCGCCTGCCTCAGGTTCTCGTCAAAATACATGATCTTTGACGATGGATCCGACTCCTTCATCTTGTGATTCGCCGTACGATCGCTTCGCCCGGCGAAGACGAGCGACGTGCCGCCGTATCCATTGGCGAACGCGAAGCCAAAATCATATGAGATCTTCCGGTTCGCCTCGGTTAGCCGGAAGGCGAACTGCGCCTGGTTGAACCGCAGTCGCTTGCGGACATGATGCGCGGAGTATCTGTTTTGTTTCCCGGCTTCGGCGCTCATGTCGTCTTCAGGGTTAATCGGCGTGTAGACGCCCTTGAAGAGGTCACACTCAAGGGCGCTGGCCGCCAGAGGGGTCAGCGCCAATGCCGCCGCTGAAAAGCCGGCCGCAACGAGTTTCCGCCCAATCATTCCAATCCTCACAATTCGATAACGCAGCTTGGCGCTTTCTCATTAACAGAAGCAACATGACCTAATGTGGGCTGACCCCGTTCGCCAGCGCGGCAACATCCCGCGCGCTTAGACTTGACAATTAAAGACAGAATCCCAGCAACGGCTGAGGAAAGTGGTGCGAGCATGGCAATTCTGCGCTAAGCGTAGCTGCATGCTTTCGAGCCGCCCGTCCGGGCGGCCGGGGAACCGGAGACTATCTTGAACAGGCCAGTACTTGCGTCGGCTCTTTTGGCCGCAATTGTGGTTTCGGCATGCGCCCCGAACGAACCGCCCCGGGCGGCGGCGCCACAGCCGGTCGCGGCCGGGCCGAACGATCGCATCATCAGCGGGCCTGCGCCTGTTCCGTCAGCCAGCAGCATGGGCGGATCGCAACCGGATTATGTCATGGTAGGCCGCGATCCGGTGCCGAACTTGCCGGACGACGGCTCCATCCTGTCGCCAGACAGCCGCCCGTATGGAAGCTGGTGACGCGCGCTAGATCCCGATCGGACGGCGCAGGTCAAGCGTCAACGGATATTCGCCCGCCGTTTCCAGGCGTGGCGTTTCGATGCGACCGGGCGTATGCCCATAGTCTTGGAAGCGAGCGCGCCTGCGCGCCTCGGCTTCGTATGAATTGACCGGATAGGTCTCGTAGTTTCTGCCCCCCGGATGCGCGACATGATACACGCAGCCGCCTAGGGAACGCGCGCTCCATGAGTCAATGACATCGAATGTCAGCGGCGCATGAACCGGTACTGTTGGATGCATACCGGAGGCAGGCTGCCAAGCCTTGAAGCGCACGCCGGCGACGAACTCGCCATGCGCGCCGGCGCTGCTCATTGGCGCGCGTCGGCCATTGCAAGTGACGATGTGCCGGCCCGGCACAAAGCCGCTTGTCTTCACCTGCAATCTGTCGACTGAGGAGTCGACATAGCGAGCCGTCCCGCCGACCGCGCCTTCTTCACCGAGCACGTGCCACGGCTCCAGCGCCTGCCTGATTTCAAGCTTCACTCCGCCATGCTCCACGGCTCCATAAAGGGGAAAGCGGAACTCGAAATGCGCATGGAACCATTCAGCGTCGAAGGGGTAGCCCGCCCCACGCAAGTCATCGAGAACATTCAGAAAGTCGTGCCACACGAAATGCGGCAACATGAAACGGTCATGCAGCGCCGTCCCCCAGCGCACGAATCCGCCTTCCTGCGGTTCGCGCCATAACCACGCGATAATCGCGCGCAACAGCAATTGCTGAGCAAGACTCATGCGCGCATCGGGCGGCATTTCAAACGAGCGAAACTCGACGAGTCCGAGGCGGCCGGTGGGGCCATCAGGGGAGTACAATTTGTCGATGCAGATTTCCGCGCGGTGCGTGTTGCCGCTCACATCGACGAGGAGGTTGCGATAAAGCCGGTCGACCAGCCACATCGGGAAACCTGAATCGCCGGGGCCCGGTGTGTTCGCAAGTGCGATCTCAAGTTCGTAAAGCGATTCGTGACGGGCTTCGTCGACACGTGGCGCCTGGCTCGTCGGGCCGATGAACAGCCCGGAAAAAAGATATGACAACGACGGGTGGCGCTGCCAGTAAAGCACCAGACTCTTCAACAAATCGGGGCGGCGCAGGAACGGCGAGTTCCCAGGATCCGCTCCACCTAGCACGACGTGATTTCCGCCGCCAGTGCCGGTATGCCGTCCATCGGTCATGAACTTGTCTGTGCCAAGCCGGCACCGGCGCGCTTCTTCATAAAGGGCGGTGGTGTTTTCGACGCTCTCCGCCCACGAAGCAGCCGGATGGATGTTCACTTCAATGACGCCGGGATCGGGCGTGACTTTGATGACATTGATGCGCGGATCATAAGGTGGCGGATATCCTTCAACATGCACAGGCAGCCCGATTTCGCGCGCCGCGCCCTCGACTGCAGCGAGAAGTTCAAGATAGTCCTCAATCGTTGAAACAGGCGGCATGAAGACGCACAGCGCGCCGTCGCGCGGCTCCACTGTTAGCGCCGTGCGCACGCTGCCGCCGCCAAGGGTTTGCCCCATCATACCGGGCGGTTGGCGAACGATCTCGCCGCGGATGATCGCCTGCAGGTGCGAGGGGTCTGGCAGTTCGCCGCGCGCCTCCAGCGGATCCTGCGGATGCACATAAGGATAGACCGACTGCGGAATCCACGGGAGCGAATTCAACGGCAGTCGAAAGCCGACGGGCGAATCGCCTGGCGCAAGAAACAGCTTCCCGCGCCGCAATGGCCAGCGTTCACTAACCCAAGGGCGCGCTGCGGCGGCATTCCATCTTTGCACCGGCAGGACATACCCGGTCGGCGTCGACAGCCCGCGCTCGAACGTGCGCACCATGCGCGCGCGCTCTTCCGGATCCGCGATCCGCGGATTTGACGGGTCGACATTCGACGGGAGGTTTCCTTCCTTTAAAATCCAATGCGCAGGATCCTCGTAAGCGGGAACCACATAGTCGGTGGCAAGACCGAGCTTTTCGGCAACGGCGCCGGCCAGGGTTTCCGCATCGTCCGCAACAGGACTTGCGTGATTGCCGACGCGAGCAATCAGTTCGGGATCTCGCCATATGGGCTTGCCGTCCTTGCGCCAGTAAAGCCCGAGCGCCCATCGCGGCAGACTTTCACCCGGATACCATTTCCCCTGCCCGTAATGGAGAAGCCCGCCCGGCGCAAAGCGATCAAGCAGGCGGCGAACGAGCCTGTCCGCAAGGACTTTCTTCGTTGGCCCGACCGCAGCCGTGTTCCACTCCGCAGACTCAAAATCATCGATGGAAACGAATGTGGGCTCACCGCCCATCGTCAAACGGACGTCGCCTGCTTGAAGGTCCGCATCCACGCGCAGGCCGAGCGCATCGAGCTTCTCCCACGCCTCGTCGGAGAAGGGCATCGTCACGCGCGGCGCTTCACGTATGCGCGTCACGTGCATTTCGAAGCCGAACTCGACGTTCGCCGGATCGACGGCGCCGCTCACCGGCGCGGCGGCGCGATAATGCGGAGCAGCGCACAGCGGCAGGTGCCCCTCGCCGCAGAACAGGCCGGATGTGGGATCAAGACCGATCCAGCCCGCGCCGGGGATATAGACTTCAGTCCACGCGTGGAGATCGGTGAAGTCCTTGTCCGTCCCTTTGGGGCCGTCGATCGGATCGACGTCGGCCTTCAGCTGAATGAGATAACCGGACACGAAACGCGCAGCGAGGCCGAGCCGCCGCAAAATCTGTACGAGCAGCCAGGCAGAGTCGCGACAAGACCCGGACCGAAGGGTCAGCGTTTCGTCCGGCGATTGTACGCCGGACTCCATGCGCACGACGTAACGAATCTCGCGCTGAAGATGCGCATTTATCTCCACCAGAAAATCGATGGTCCTTCGCTTGTCGAGCGATATTCCGGATACGAGAGCATCGAGCAGCGCGCCTCCCTCGTCAGGTTCGACGAAAGCCGAGAGTTCGCCTTTAAGCTCATCCGTATATGAGAACGGGAACTCTTCCGCGTAGGGCTCAATGAAAAAATCGAATGGGTTGATGACCGCCATCTCGGCGGTGACGTCAACCTCGATCCTGAACTCGCTCGACTTCTCGGGAAACACAAGACGCGCAAGCCAGTTTCCATGCGGATCCTGCTGCCAATTGATGAAATGGTTGGCCGGCGTGATCTTCAATGAATAACTGGGTATGCGGGTCCTGCAATGGGGAGCGGGGCGCAACCTGATGACCTGAGGACCGAGATTGATCGACCTGTCGTACTTGTAGTGCGTGACGTGGTGAAGCGCGACGAGAATAGACACGCAAAAAGCCTTTGTTCAGGAACGGCCGCTCCGCATCGATAGCACGGAGACGGGAAGGGGCAAAGAAGCCCACATATAATTATCGCATTATCGCCGCTGCTATTTTGGCCATGGGATGGGCTTGGGGATCGGGCACGGACCCTCTACCGGAACGGTGCCGAAATCTGCCGGGGAAACGATCTCAAGATACTCCATGTCTGGAGAATAATCGAAAAGGTAGTGCACAATTCCGGGCTTCTGGTGGATGCAATCGCCCGCCTCGACGAGGTATTCCTTGTCCTCGTACATGAACCGCGCCCAGCCCTTCATCATGATCACGATCTGGAAATCAGCCACGTGAAAATGCCAGCCGGTACCGGCTTCTGGCGGTTCATTGGCCTTCACGAGGTGGGCGATAACCTTTCCGTGCGTCGCCGAAGCAATTCCAAGGTCGCGATAGAGAAAAAAGTCTCTTAGCCCGCCGCCACTCCAAGGGGTGTCATTTGGCTTGACATGAGAAAACTCCGTCGCTGCTTGCTCCAGCATGATGAGCCCCCGGCTATCAGAACTCGACTTCGAGTTCCTCGATCTCTTCATCCTCCAGCAGCGCAGCCTCCCGCCACTCCTGCATGGGAGCCCAACCAAGAATCCGATCGCAATACGATTGGCTAACCGGATCAACCGCCACGTCGTAGGTCTGCAGCCGCGTTGCAACCGGCGCATACATTGCGTCCGCTATCGTCGGGGGGCCAAACAGGAAGGGTCCGCCATAGCGCGAGAGGCATTCCCGCCAGATTTCCGTAATGCGGTCGATGTCCGCCTGAGCCTTGGACCAGACCTTGAAGTTAGGAATGTGCGCTTTCAGATTCATCGGCAGCGCAGAACGAAGCGACCCGAAGCCGGAATGCATTTCACCGCTGATGGCTCGACAATGGGCACGCTGCAGGCGATCAGCAGGCAAAAGGCCCGCAGAAGGTGCAATCTCGTTCAAAAACTCGCCGATCGCGAGCGTGTCCCACACGCGAAAGCCGTCATAGGTGAGGCACGGCACGAGGATCGAGGGCGACAGCAGAAGGATCTCGGCCCGGGCTGACGCATCGCCGGGCGCGGTGATGATCTCTTCGAAGGGAAGGCCGGACATCTTGGTCATGAGCCAGCCGCGAAGCGACCAGGACGAGTAGGTCTTGCTGCTGATCGTCAGTGTAATGTTGGGCATGGCTGCGCCTCGTTTCATGCTGCCCAAGCAATCGGCATACCAAATAAAGCAAGAGCAATGGCATACCGATTGCTTGACCATTTGAGCCCGGACGGGAAAGGCCGCTAGGTCATGCTTTACGACGCCTATTTCGCTTACGACAGGGTCGGATCCCAGTTCCGAAAGATGGCGTCCGGATTCGAGCGTTACTTCCGAATTTGGGGCGCCGACGCGCCTTGGCCGGCGTGGCGCAGGTTTGGCGCGATGTTCGAACTGGGTGAACTTGCCGGCTTCACGCACTCACGGCCCGATTTCGGCATCAGGCATATCCGCGGCCCCAATGGCGGCCTGATCGATGTTCGCGAAACGATCGAAGCCAGCACGCCCTTCTGCGACCTCGTGAGGTTTTCGCGCGAGGACGGCGACGACCGCATTCGTGTCCTGCTCGTTGCGCCGATGTCGGGGCACTTCGCAACCTTGCTTCGCGCAACCATACGGACGCTGCTGCAGGATTTCGACGTCTACGTCACGGACTGGCGCAACGCCCGCGATATTCCTTTGTCCGAAGGCGTGATGACGCTCGATCGCTACACGGGGCAGATCATTGACTTTGCGCGACACATCGGGCCGCGGGCGCACATCGTCGCGGTCTGCCAACCGGTTGTGGCCGCACTTGTCGCGACAGCGGTGATGGCCAAGGAAAAGGATCCAATGCAGCCGGCGAGCCTGACGCTCATGGCTGGCCCAATCGACACGCGTATATCACCCACCGCAGTGAACGAACTTGCGACGTCAAAGTCCATCGAATGGTTCGAGTCGAACATGATAAGCACTGTGCCAATTGGCCTCCCGGGCGCAGGCCGGCGCGTCTATCCGGGCTTCGTGCAGCTTGCCGCCTTCATGAGCATGAATGCGGAACGTCACGCGCGCTCCTTCGCTGAAATGTACCGCTGCCGCGTAGAGGGCGAACGCGAAAAGGCCGAACAGATCAGACTCTTCTACGAAGAATATTTCGCCGTGATGGACCTTGATGCGAGCTTCTATCTCGAAACAATAGAAACCATCTTCCAGAAGCACGCTCTGCCCACGGGCGCCCTCACCTACAATGGAGAGCCTGTAGAGCCTTCAGCGATCCGCAAGACGTTCCTTCTCACGATCGAAGGCGAGCGCGACGATATCTGCGCCATGGGGCAAACCATGGCCGCGCATGATCTTTGCAGCGGCCTTCGCCCATACATGAAGTCGCACCACCTGCAGCCCGGCGTTGGGCATTACGGTGTATTCAGTGGAAAGCGCTGGGAGACGCAGATCTATCCCGTGGTTCGCGACCACATCCAGACGAGCCACTAGGAGCGTTGTTCAAGCCCGCCGTGCACGAACGCCAAGCCGTTCAAGGCGCGGTAGCACTTCTGCCGCGAAGAACGGCAGTTCACGCTGATAGTTCACAAAGGAAATGCCGATGCCGGCCAGACCAGCGTGGCACAGACCGGCCAACGTGTTGGCAACTACATCCGGATCGCCGACGATCGGCAGACCGCCCATCCCATTGGCGTAAGCGCTGCGCTGCGCGTCATATTTCTCCTGCCCCACGGTTTCAGGCGAGATTTTCTTGAGCGCGAGAATGTCCCGCACCGCGTTCCAGTCGGCCCGCTCGACGGTCGCGTAGCGGTGATAGTCCTCCGCCTCCTTGGTCGTCGGCCGGCAGGTGACGACGCCAACGGTGTAGATGCCGATTTCGCGGCCGTAACCGCGCGCCTGGTCCTTCAGGCCTCGCACTTTCTGCGCCGTCTCCTCGCTATTGGTGCGCGAGGCCGCCGTGAAGAAGGCGTCGCAATTCTTGAGAGCAAACGCCTGACCATTCGCGGATGAGCCAGCGTTCATGATCAGCGGACGGCTCCCGCCATAGGGCTTCGGCTTCATCCTGACGCCCTTCAACTTGAAGAACTCTCCATCGTAGTCCCAGTTCTCTTCGGGACCCCATACGCGCTTGATGATGTCGATCCATTCATGTGCGTAGTCGTAGCGGCGGTCATGGTCGCGCTGCTGAACGCCGAACATCTCGAACTCGCCTTCGTTCCAGCCGCAAACGATATTGAGGCCAAAACGTCCGCGTCCGATGTGATCCGCCGTAACGAATTCCTTGGCTGCGATCAGTGGATGAAAAAGCGGCGCATGAACCGTTCCAAACACAGTGATGCGCTTCGTGGAAGCAAGCAGGCCGCAAGCCCACGTCACCGTTTCGAGCGTGGAACCCTGATAGTCGGTATCGCCGCCGTAACCTTTCCAGCGGCCAATTGGCAGCATGAAGTCGATACCCACCTCGTCCGCGGACTTTGCAAGTTCGAGCGCATTCTCCCACTCACCGGTCCAGCGTTCTTCCGCAAGCGTAACACAACGGCCGGATGAGCAATTCGCGCCAAACAGGCCGATCTTCAGCGCGTTGGAATTGTACATGCCGACGCGGTCGGCCGAGATGACGTCCTTCATGCCTGTTCTCTGTCTTCCTACTTGCTTTTTATTTCGATGAATTCAGCGACACGTTCGACGATCGCCCTGGGGGCGGCGTCCATTTCCTTGATGAGCGCCTCCATCTCGACTCCGGTAAACGGATCGATGTCGAGTCCGAGTCTCTCCGCGTCCTTGAGAAACGCCGGATCCTTCATGGTCGCATCGAAGGCCGCCCGCATGGCGGTAATTCGGTCTCGCGGGACTTCAGCGGTCATGACGAAAGGGTACGCCATGCTGAACTTGCGCGCATAGAACCGCAGCATGGCCTTGTCGTTCTCGTTTGCGGCGATCTCGATCGCGGTCGGCACATCCGGCAACTGCCGCATACGTTCCGTGCCGAACTGTACGATCACGCGCACCTTGCCGTCGCGAAACCAGTCAGGCTTGGCCGACGTGAGATTGGGCAGAATGGCCGAATTGCCCTGCACCTCCCCCTGCTCCGTCGCGGCGAAAATTTCAGGCTGACCCTTGTAGCCGGAGACGATTTCGAGCTTGGCGCCCATCAACCGATTGAGAATCAGCGGGAGAGTGTAGTTGTCGCCGCCAACGGCGGTCGATCCGAGTATAACCTTGTTCGTCCTGAGATCGTCGAACGTCCTCGCAGGCGCTGTATGCCAGACCCACAGGACGTGGGGTTGCTGAAGCGGAGACCCGATCCACTGTAACTTGCTTACGTCGAACTGAATCTTGCCGCCGCCCTTGGACAGCATCTTCAACGGACGTTCAAGCGCGATATTGGGGTTCGTCATCCCCATGGCCGTCCCATTCTTCGGCGCAGCGTTCGTCAGGTAATTCATCATGTTCAGGCTGGAGGCGCCTGCGATGTTCGTTACGACGAAATTCGGGTTGCCTGGAATATGTCGTCCCATGTGCGACGTGACGGTGCGGGAAACCAGATCGTATGCGCCGCCCGCTCCCGCTCCGACGATATGCGTGATCGACTTTCCCTTATAGAAGTCGGCGACAGTCTCCGCCTGCGCCGCCGAGGCGCAGGACAACGCCGCCCCAAGGGCGGCTGCATGCAAAAACGCGATCTGTGTCGGCGCCATTGTCACATCCTCCCGATACGCACCGGCGCGTTGGATGCCGTTTTTATTGATTTTCGGACCATAATTGACGACCTGTGAAGCGTCAACGCCGGTCCGGCTGGCTCATTGCATACCTGACGCGCAGAAACTAGCATGGCCTCAAATTTCGCACCTGGAGGAAGCGACCATGCCGCTGCGAGTCGGCCTCATCATTCCCTCGTCAAACCGCATGGTGGAGCAGGAAATGGTTCGCCATTTTCCGGCGGGCGTCGTCGCGCATGTCAACCGGCTTCGCATGACGGGACCAAACCGGAGACCCCTTGCGCAATTGCTGCCGGACGTCGAGCGCGCATGCGGCGAGTTGGTCGACGCCAAATGCGATGCTGTCGCATTTCACTGCACGGCCAACTCCATGGCGGAAGGCAGCGGCGGCGAGGCGGCATTGCTGGACGCCCTTCGACGCGCCAAGGCGCCCCACGTGGCGACGACCTCTACAGCGGTCACGAACGCCCTGGCGTCTCTGAACGCAAGAAGCATCGCCCTCGTCACGCCCTACACCCAGCAGGCGACGGAAGAAGAAACTCACTTCTTCGACGAGACTGGCGTGAGCGTGGTGTACGCGAAAGGTTGCGACAGGGGCGGCAGCGACGGCTATTGCGCGACTCCGGCTGAATTCTGGCGCGACCAGGCGGCGGCGCTGCCGCACCGCAATTTCGATGTCCTGTTTCTCTCCTGCGCCAATATCCAGTGCCTGGGCATCGTCCAGGAGATTGAAGAAACGCTCCGCCGTCCGGTCATCACGAGCAACCAGGTGGTGATCTGGGAGACGTTGCGACAAATCGGTTGGCAGGGCGCGGACAAGCCCCAGGGGCGGCTCTTCCGGACTTTTTGACGCTTTATCGCCCTGACAGGTTTGCTATGGTGGCCGCTGCACGCGGCGATCATACGGCGCGGCGAAGGGGAGGACGCCATGAAGATCACAAAGGGAATTGTCGCGCTGTCGATAATCGCTGGCGCCGCGGGCGCGCAAGCCGACGAGGCCACCTTCTTCAAGGACCGTCAGTTGCGGATCGTGGTCGGCTCAGCCGCCGGCGCGGGCTATGACCTGAACGCACGACTGTTCGCGCGGCATTATCCGGCGCATCTGGGGGGAAACCCGACAATCGTCGTCCAGAACCAGATCGGCGCGGGCAGCGTGGTGATGGCGAACACGCTTTTCAACAGCGCGCCAAGGGATGGCAGCGTCATAGGCGCCGCCATCAATGGCATGCCCTCGGCCGCTCTCTTCACGCCCGACGTCGTGCAATTCGATCCGCGCAAGTTCAACTGGCTCGGCAGCACGAACCGCGAAACGCAGTTGACATATGTGTGGCATACCGCGCCGGTAAGGAAGCTCGCTGACCTGCGGACGACCGAGGTTGTCGTCGGAGCGACAACGCCCGGCACCACGCAATATGAATATCCCATCGTCGCCGCGAAGCTTCTGGGGCTCAAGTACAAGGTCATTTCCGGCTACAAGGGGACCACCGACATCCACCTCGCGATGGAGCGCGGCGAACTGCAAGGCATGGGATCAAACGGCTGGCTGAGCCTCAAGACGCTTAACTCGAACTGGATAGCCGAGAAGAAGATCATCCCGATCGTACAGTTTAATTTTGAGCGCAATCCCGAGCTGGCGGACGTCCCCACGATCTTCGAGGTCGCCAAGACCGAGTCCGACAAGAAGGCGTTTGCCCTCATGGTGGGCCGCCTTGAATACGGGAGACCGTTTTTTCTGCCGCCCGGCGTGCCTCAGGACCGCGTCGCCTATATGCGCCGCGCCTTTGACGCCACGATGAAGGACCCCGCGTTCCTTGCAGAAGCAGAAAAGTCGAAAATCGACGTCGATCCAATCACCGGCGAACAGGTCGCAAAACTGGTGGATGAAGCAATGGCGACGCCAAAGGACGTCGTTGCACGTATTCGTGAGGCGCTTGCCTCGGGAGGAAAATAGGGCGCAATGAAACAGAATGGGGGCGCAGGCTACAGGCTCGCCGTCGATATCGGCGGCACTTTCACCGATGTTGTTCTCGAAACGCCCGATGGGTGGGTTTCCGGCAAGGTTCTGACCACCGGACACGCCCCGGAGGAAGGCGTTGTCACCGGCGTCCGGCTTGTCCTCGACAAGGCGGGCGTGGCCGCGGACAAGCTGGACTTCATCATTCACGGCACAACTCTGGCCACGAACGCGATCATCGAGCGGCGTGGCGCCCGCACCGCGTTGATCACAACGGAAGGCTTCCGCGATACGCTCGAATTCGCGTTCGGACAACGCTTCGACCAATACGATCTGGAGCTTGAACGGCCCGAACCGCTTATTGCGCGGCCGCTGCGGTTCGAGGCGCATGAACGCACCGCCGCCGACGGCTCTGTGCTCATTTCACTCGAGGAGGAAGGCGTGCGCGCGCTCGCCCGGAAGTTGCGCGACCAGGAGATCGAATCCGTAGCCGTGTGTTTCATGCATGCCTATCGCAACGGCGCGCACGAACGGCGCGTCCGCGAGATCCTGAATGAGGAGGCCCCCGACCTCTTCGTCAGTCTTTCGCATGAGGTTTGTCCCGAGATCCGCGAATATGAACGCACCTCAACAACGGTGGCGAACGCATACGTGCAGCCGCTTATGGCAACCTACCTGGGCAAGCTCGACGAGTGCTTGCGTGAACTGGGCGCAAGAGCCCCGCTCCTGATGATCATGTCGAGCGGCTCGCTCACGTCGGTCGAGACAGCGCAGCGATTCCCCATTCGCCTTGTTGAATCCGGACCGGCCGGTGGCGCCATCCTTGCGCGTCAGATCGCTATGGAGCTTGGCGCCACGCGTGCTGTCGCACTCGACATGGGCGGCACGACAGCGAAGATCATCCTGCTCACCGATTACGAACCGCGTCACGCCCGTTCGATGGAAGTCGCCCGGGCATATCGCTTTCTTCCGGGGAGCGGCCTGCCATTGCGAATTCCCGTCATCGAGATGATCGAGATTGGGGCGGGCGGCGGCTCTATTGCTCATGTAGACGAACTGGGCCGCATCGCGGTTGGCCCCGAAAGCGCCGGCTCTTCGCCAGGCCCGGCCTGCTACGGCCTGGGCGGATCGCGCCCGACCGTCACGGATTCGGACCTGCTTCAAGGCAAGCTCGATCCTGACGCCTTCGCGGGCGGAACCATGCGCCTCGACACGCAATCTGCACGCAGCGCCGTCGAGGCTCACGTCGGCGCGCCCATTGGCATCGGCTGGGCCGACGCCGCAGCGGGCGTATGCGAAATTGTCGACGAAAACATGTCGAATGCAACGCGGGTTCACGCGGCGGACGCGGGCGAAGAGCTCGAGTCCCGGGTGCTGATCGCAACCGGAGGCGCGGGCCCCCTTCATGCGGCCCGCATCGCGGAGAAGCTTGGCATGAGCACGGTGGTGGTGCCGAAGGCGGCCGGCGTCGGCTCCGCATTCGGCTTCCTGAAAGCGCCGATCGCCTATGAGGCCGTCCATTCACAGATCGTGCATCTCGCGAGCTTCGAAGCCGAAGCCGTGAACAGAATTTTCGCGAACCTGCGCACGGAAGCGGAGAAGGTTGTGCGGCTGGCTTCGGGCAATCGTCCGCTGCGCGAACGTCGTTTCGCTGACATGCGTTATCGTGGGCAGGGTCACGAACTCGCGGTCGAACTTCCCGCGCGCGATTATGAAAACGCCGATGGCGAAGTTCTGACAGAAGTTTTCGAAGCGCAGTATCAAAAGAACTACGGGCGCCGGATCCCGAATTTGTCCGTCGAGGCGTTGACGTGGACGCTTGTCTTGTCAGCCATAGACGACGACGATGAGGGTGTCGGCGAAGCTCTGGAGCCTGCAACCTCAGAGGCGCCGGTTCTGCGCACGACGCAAGTCTTCGATGCGGAAGTGGGCGACTTTGTGACTGCGCGCGTCATTGCGCGAGACGCGTCCCCGGCCGGCGCGCGCTTCGACGGACCAGCCCTCGTCGTCGAGGACCAGACGACGATATGGACGCCAACAAGCTTCGAGGGCCGTATCTCGCGCGGTGGTCATGTCATCTTGCAGCGGAAGACAAACGCATGAGCGACAAGTTCAACCTCATTCGTCATCAGGTCATGTGGGATCGCCTGATATCGCTGGTGGAAGAGCAGGCGCGTACATTGATGCGTGTCGCTTTCAGCACGGTCGTGCGCGAAGCCGGCGATCTGTCCGCCGGTATTTTCGATCTTCACGGCCGCCTGCTTGCGCAGGCGGTCACGGGCACGCCGGGCCACATCAACTCGATGGCGCGTGCGATCAAGGATTTCCTGCAAGTGTTCCCGCCCGGAAAGATGAAGCCGGGCGACGTGTACTTCACCAACGATCCGTGGCGCGGCACCGGCCACCTGTTCGACTTCATGGTCGTGACGCCGACGTTCAAGAAAGGCAAGCTAGTCGCGCTGTTCGCCTGCACGGCCCATGTCGCCGACATCGGCGGCAACGGTCCGGACCCAAATTCCCGCGACGTCTTCGCAGAAGGTCTTTTCATACCGATCATGCCGCTCGTGAATGGCGGCGAGATCAACCATTGGCTGATGAAGTTGCTGCTTGCCAACAGCCGCGAACCCGAGAAACTCGAAGGCGACGTTTACGCCCTGATCGCCAGCAATGAGGCAGGCGGCAAGCGCCTCATCAAGATGATGGACGAATACAAGCTCGACTCCATCGACGAACTCGCTGAGCACATTCTGACTGCAAGCGACCGCTCGATGCGCGAGGCGATAGCCAGATTGCCTAAGGGCTCCTGGCGCCATTCGGTGACGATCGACGGCTTTGCTGACCCTGTGGAGTTGTGCGCGACACTGACGATCGATGGTGAAACCATTCACATCGACTTCTCCGGCAGTTCGCCTGTGTCGAAATACGGCATCAACTGTCCCATCGGCTACACGCACGCGTATACGAGCTTCGGCGTCAAATGCCTTGTCGCCCCGCGACTCGCTAACAACGCAGCCGTCCTCGACCGTATCGTGGTGACCGCGCCGGAGGGCGTAATCGTCAATGCGCCCTTCCCCGCGCCCGTCACCGCGCGCGCGCTCATCGGCCAGATGCTCCCGGACCTGGCGTTTGGCTGTTTTGAGCAGGCGATGCCCGGCCGCGCCCCGGCCGAGGGCACCGGCGCAAGCTGGTCGCTCCGATTTGGCGCAGGTCCGGGGGTCACCGGCCCGGGATTCAAGGGAACTGCGTTCCTGTCGCAAAACTTCCAGAGCGGCGGCATGGGAGCGCATTGGCTTCACGACGGCATGGCGGCGACCCCCTATCCATCAGGCGTGAAGGCCATCGCCGTCGAAATTACAGAAGCGCTGACGCCGCTTGTATTCTGGCGGAAGGAACTGCGGCGCGACTCGGGCGGCGCTGGCGCCTTGCGTGGCGGACTAGGGCAAACCATTGAGGTGGGAAGCCGCGAAGACGCGCCGTTTGCGATCTTCGCGCGTTTCCAGCGGGTCAAGTATCCGGCGGCGGGCCGGGGCGGCGGCGGCGCCGGCGCCGGGGGCGTCCTTTCGCTGGCGTCGGGCGCGGCAGTGTCTCCCCGCGGTACGCAAGTCATACCCGCTGGCGAGAGGCTCGTCGTCCAAATGCCTGGAGGGGGTGGGCTCGGCGAAGCAACGAAACGGGATCCCGCGGCGGTCGCATACGATGTCCTCAACGGATACGTATCGCGCGAGGCGGCGCGCGATCTCTACAAGGTTTTCCTGAGGGATGACGGCAGCATCGACGAAGCGCTAACGTTGCAGGCCCGTCGCGCGGCCATGGAGAGCGTCCATGCATGAACTCGATGGAGAAGTCGCGATCGTCACCGGAGCCAGCGTCGGTCTGGGACGCGCCATGGCGCTCGCGCTTGCGGACGCCGGCGCGCGCGTCGCACTCGCCTCGCCCCAGACGGCGCTTCTGGAGGAAGTGGCCGGACAGATCAACGACAAGCATGGCGCAGGACGCGCGCTCGCCGTGACGACGGACATCACGAGCCGCGAGCAATGCGACGGCTGCGTCAGACGAACGCTTGATGCGTTTGGCTTGGTCAGCATACTCGTCAACAATGCGCGTCGCGAGCAACGCGGGCCAGGACTTCCGGCAGACGGCAACAGTCTCCCCTTTTGGAACTCCAACCCCGACGTCTGGATTCAGGCGCTGAACGTCAATGTGGGGGGAACGTTTCTCATGGCGCGCGCCGTCGCGCCGCACATGATCGCGCGAGGTTGGGGACGCATCGTCAACATATCGACGTCGCTGGACACCATGCAGCGAAAGAACAACTCGCCGTATGGCGTCACGAAGGCCGCCGTCGATGCGGCCTCGCTGATCTGGGCCGCAGACCTCGAGGGAACCGGCGTCACCGTGAATATTCTGCTGCCCGGGGGCATGGTGGACACAGACGGAACGCGTCCCTCTACACCGCAACGGCCGACCCTGCCGGTCGACATCATGAACCAGGCGCTGCTCTGGCTCGCGTCACGCGCGTCGGACGGACGAACGGGACAACGCTTCGTGGGCAAGAACTGGCGCGCGGGCGCTTCGCTCGAGGACGCGGCGAACGCGGCGATGGAAGAGCCGGTCCTGCGCGCGCCGAAGCGCGCCTGACGCGCGCAGCCTGCACCAGAAAAGCAAAAGGCCCGGCATAGCGCCGGACCTTCCGCTCTGGGGAGAGTAGTAAGAAATCAGTAGCGGGCAAGCACCGGAGCGTTGCCGCCGAACTTGTAGTTCACACCGACGCGCAGCACGTTGAAGTTGACGTCGGCGCGTCCGGTGAACCCTGCGAAGCTCGTGCAATTGAAGTTTCCGCCCGCCGTGCAGCTCCACGCGTTGTCTTCGCTGCCGAGATCGACGTAGAGGTACTCCGCGCGCATGGTCCAGTTCTGGGTGAATGCGTATTCGGCGCCGGCGCCCAGCGCCCAGCCGATTCCGCTTGCTCCACCGCGGCGCCACACGACGTCAGCAGCGCCGGTCGCAGGCCGCTGATCCCAGTATGAAATCGCCGGATCGTTACCGCCGCTCGCCCAGGCCAGGCCGCCCGTCACATAAAAGAGTGCGCGGTCAGCGGCAAAACCGAGACGGGCGCGCACGGTGCCGAACACGCCAGGGTCGCCGACACCGGCCACGCGCCAGTTGTTGCCGAGATAACCGAAGGCGCGCGTGTTGCCGTTTGAGTTGCCAACGCCATTAACGTCAGCCTCCAGACCATAGACGAAGCTGCCAGCCTGGAAATTATATCCGGCCTGTGCGCCGCCGGTGAACTGCGTGTTATCGTTCCCCACGCATGTCGAGGGCCAACTTAGGGCGCTGATGAGCGTGTACTGTGTGCAGCCGGAGCCCCAAGCGCCGCCAGCGTTCAGGCCGAGATAGAAGCCGCTCCAGTTGTAGGGCAATTGCGCGACCATGACGGGCGCGGGCGCAGCGCCGCGAACAGGCAGGTCGGCTGCGGAGACGACGGCCGCTGACGCCAGAAGGATCGTACTGGCAGCAAGAAGGTTACGCATGGCACAACTCCAGACTATTCAAGCAGAATATTTCGGTGAACCTTAACTATCAGAAATCGCCGCGTTCCGGTTTGACAAATTTCGCCAATAGGTTGAATTGTCGATTATTAGGTAAATAGAATCATAATGATTGCAGCCCTTTCTTGCTGCAGTCTGGCGCATCGCCCCGCGCGTCCGGAAGCGCGGCGCGCGCTTGCAGCGTATTAATATAATATGAACGACTTGCCGGACACGCGCTGAAGCGACCGGCGCGCCACTGTATCTCCCATCCAGTAATGCGCCGGTTCAGCAACCCGACGCCACGAGCCGCGCGTATGATGCGCGGCGGCCGGGATCCTTAACTCCAAGATTGACAAGCACTCCCCGACCGGGGCTGATAAATGTTGAGTCTGCGCCTATCCGGAGATCAGTCGCGTCATGGCCGAGCGTCTTTCCGTCCCCAAGGACCGTCTGCGCGTCCTCCTCCTTGAGAACATCAATCAGAGTGCGGTGGATTTGTTCAGGTCCGCCGGGTACACCAACCTGACGCACCTGACCAAGGCCCTTGACGGGCCCGAACTGAAGGAGGCTTTGCAGGGCGTTCACATGCTCGGCATACGCTCTCGCACACAATTGACGAGCGAAGTCCTCGCCGCAGCCGACCGGCTGATCGCAGTTGGTTGCTTCAGCGTCGGCATCAATCAGGTCGACATCGACATCGCGCGTGTCGCGGGTATACCGGTCTTCAATGCCCCATTTTCCAACACGCGCAGCGTCGCCGAACTCGTCATTGGCGAAATCGTCATGCTGCTGCGCCGCATCGTTCCACGCTCGATCGCGGCTCACAGCGGCGGATGGGACAAGTCCGCCGAACAAAGCTACGAGGTTCGCGGCAAGACGCTCGGCATTGTGGGTTACGGCAACATCGGCTCACAATTGTCGAACCTCGGCGAAGCGATGGGGATGCGGGTCATTTTCTTCGACCTGACGGACAAGCTTCGCCACGGCAATACCGAGCCCGTCGAATCACTCGACGAGCTTCTCAGTCAGAGCGACGTGGTAAGTCTGCATGTCCCGGAAACTCCTGCGACATTCAACATGATCGGCGAGTCGCAACTGAGAAAGATGAAGCGCGGCGCCTATTTCATCAACAACAGCCGCGGGACGGTGGTCGACATAGACGCTCTCGCCAGGGTTCTGCGCGAAGGACATCTCAATGGCGCCGCAGTCGACGTATTCCCCGTGGAACCGAGCTCCAACAAGGAAAAGTTTGTTTCCGCCCTTCAAGGTATCGACAATGTCATCCTCACGCCGCACATCGGCGGCTCGACCGAGGAAGCTCAGGACCGCATCGGTGGAGAGGTCGCCAAGAAGCTGATTGAGTACAGCGACGTCGGCTCGACCGTGGGCGCGGTGAACTTCCCGCAGGTGCAATTGCCGCAACGGCCGACGGGCACCCGTTACATCAACGTGCATCGCAATGTGCCCGGAATGCTAAACAACCTAAACTCGGTCTTTGCGCAGCGCGGGCATAATATCACGGCGCAGTATCTGCAAACCTTCTCCGACATCGGTTACGTCGTCATCGACGCGGAGGGAGATCAGTCCGAAGCGCCGTCCATTCTCGACGAACTGCGGATGATCGAGGGAACCTTGCGCGCGAGAATTCTCTACTGAAGCCGGGGAATGCGCGGCGCCATGGCGCCGTCGCAGAACACGCTTAGTCGCCTGATCGGCAGCGTGGACCATTTTTCGTCGCGCGTCAGCGGCGCCGTCGCAATCACCGACACGCGGTCGTTGGGCGTAGTGACCTGCGAGAAGTCAACCTGAAGATCTTCGTCAATCAGGGTTGCGCGGCCAAACGGCGCGCGGCGCTCGATACAGTAGAGCGGCTTCGTGCAGAAGGCGTAGAGGCAGCGCCCTTCGCTGACGAGGACGTTGAAGACGCCGAGTTCGGCAAGTTCGACACACAATTCTTCGAGCGCCTTCGCCAGCGTCCGCTGCGGGGGTAGCGCGTCAAAACGGGCTCGCAATTGCTCGAGAATCCAGCAGAAGGCATGCTCGCTGTCGGTCGTGCCGATCGGCCGGAAAGCGCCAATCGGCCTTCTCTTTACCCCTTTCAACTGGCCATTATGAGCGAAAGTCCAGAGGCGACCCCACAATTCGCGCGCAAACGGATGTGTATTCTCCAGTCCGACGCGCCCACGATTGGCGCGGCGCACATGCGCGATGACTATCTTGCTCTTCACGTCGTAGTCGCGCAGCAGACGGGCGATTTCGGAATCGGCGCTCGGTCGCGGATCGTGAAAGGCGCGCGCTCCTCGTCCTTCATAAAAGGAAATTCCCCACCCGTCCCGATGCGGTCCGGTGGCGCCGCCCCGGCGCGCCAGACCTGCAAAACTGAAGCGCACGTCGGTCGGGACGTTCGCGCTCATGCCCAGCAGTTCACACATGGCTTGAAAATCGCTTCGCGGGTGAGGGTTTCCGTCGGGCTCGCTTAAACGCCCGCCGCCCTCGACGCAATCCTGCCGGTCAATTCTGCCGGCGGAGCGTCAACGTTGGCTTTCCGCCATTGGAGATTGCGAATTGAGCGCGCCGCTCTCTTCGAAGGCGTCTGCGGCGACGCCCCAGAGGGTGATTTGAGAGTCGAGCCGTATGTCGAGAAACTCGTTGCCGACCATATCGCGCGCGAGCCTGTAACTGCACAGGACAGTGCCTGTGGACCGGGCTCCGAGCCTGAAGGCTTCCGCAAGTTGCGGAAGCGGTTTCAATTGCACGCGCTGTCCTGCTCGCATGTCGTCCTCGAAGCGGTTCGAAGCCGGAGACGCTGTTACTGCTACAGTGCAACATTGTTTTTGCTGCAACGCAATAGCGCGTCGCAGAAAATTCACAATTCAATATCTCTCACTTTTTCAGATACTTGCTGAGATTCGCACGGTTTCTCTGGCGCCCGTCAACTGCCGCCCGCCAGCCCTGATGTGCATTGCCGCACATCGCGCGGACACCTGGTTCAGGCGAGTTCAACGCCACAGATCGACCGCTTTGCCGGGGGAGCAAGGGATTGCAGGCCTTCTCGCGCAGCAAATTCGTGCCGCAGGGCAGCGATCGCGGCCCGCCATCGTCGCGTAACGGCTAAAGGTAGCCGAGAAACCAAAGCACAATGATTATGGGGATCGGGACGCCGATCAGCCACAATACGCATCCTCTGGCCATGAACTGTCCTTGCGGTGAATGGAGGGGAATCCATCACGCGCAAGTCATTCGCTGTCGGGCTTTGGCTTGCGCACCTCACCTAAACATCGCGTCCGGCAAATGGTTTCGTGCAACGCTCCGACGTTTCCTGCGGCGCGTTCAGTCGGCGTTGCGAAGATCGTTGGAGCGAGGACCAGAGATGGGAACCGCGGGCCCCGTGCTTCCCGGTCAGTGACTGACGAGCATGTGCTCGACTGCGCGATCTGCGACCCGATTTAAGGAAAAAGTGCGCCGGCTGGAGAACCGGCGCGCTCAGATTTCAACTTGTTCTCGCATTGCACAGGGCGATCCGAGAAATGAATTGTTATTAGCTGGCGACGTCGAAGCGATCCGCGTTCATCACCTTCGTCCACGCGGCGACGAAGTCGCGCACGAACTTCTCCTTGTTGTCGTCCTGAGCATAAACCTCGGCGTAGGCGCGCAGGATAGAATTCGATCCGAACACAAGATCGACCCGCGTCGCCGTCCACTTCACCCCGCCGGTCTTGCGGTCCCGGATGTTGTAAAGGTTCTTGCCCGCAGGTTCCCACACGTATCTCATGTCCGTCAGATTGACGAAGAAGTCGGTTGTGAGCGCGCCTTCCCGTTCCGTGAACACGCCGTGCTTCGCGCCGCTGTAGTTGGCGCCGATCACCCGCATGCCGCCGACGAGCGCCGTCATTTCATGCGCAGTCAGGCCCATCAGCTGGGTGCGATCGAGCATCAATTCTTCCGGCGTCACGGCGTAATCCGCCTTGAGCCAGTTGCGATACCCGTCGTGGATGGGCTCGAGCGGCGCGAAGGAGTCCGCGTCGGTCATCTCCGCGCTCGCATCGCCACGCCCCGGTGTGAAGGGAACCGTAACCTCGAAGCCGGCGGCCTTCGCCGCCCGCTCGACGCCGACATTGCCCGCAAGCACGATGACATCCGCAATGCTCGCTCCAGACTGAGTGGCGATGGGCGCCAGCACGCCGAGCACCTTTTCGAGCCTCTCGGGTTCGTTGCCCTGCCAGTCCTTCTGCGGCGCGAGACGGATGCGCGCGCCGTTCGCGCCGCCGCGCATGTCGGAGCCGCGGAATGTGCGGGCGCTGTCCCAGGCGGTCGCCACGAGTTCGGCGATCGACAAACCGCTTCCCGCAATCTTCTGCTTCACGGCCGCGACATCATAGTCCGCCTTTCCGGCGGGAACCGGATCCTGCCAGATCAGGTCTTCCTTCGGAACGTCTGGACCGACGTAACGCGCCTTCGGCCCCATGTCGCGATGGGTCAGCTTGAACCACGCGCGCGCGAAGACATCGCTGAAATAAGCATGGTCCTTGTGAAACCGCTCGGCGATCTTTCGATAGGCCGGATCGAACCGCATCGCCATGTCGGCGTCGGTCATGATCGGCATGCGCCGGATCGAAGGGTCTTCGACGTCAACTGGCATATCCTCCTCGGAGATGCCGATCGGCTCCCACTGCCACGCGCCGGCCGGCGACTTCTTGAGCCACCAGTCGTACTTGAACAGCAGATCGAAATAACCATTGTCCCATTTCGTGGGATGGGTGGTCCACGCGCCTTCTATCCCGCTCGTCACGGTGTCGCGACCGATGCCGCGCGACTTGTGGTTCATCCAGCCGAGGCCCTGCTCCGAAATATCGGCGGCTTCGGGATTAGGTCCCAGATTTTCCGCGCGACCGTTGCCATGGGTCTTGCCGACCGTGTGACCGCCGGCGGTCAGTGCCACCGTCTCCTCGTCGTTCATCGCCATGCGGGCAAAGGTAAGCCGAATGTCCTGTGCGGTGCGCAGTGGATCGGGCTTGCCGCCGACGCCTTCCGGATTGACGTAGATGAGGCCCATTTGGACAGCCGCCAGTGGGTTCTCCAGCGTTTCGCGATTGTCGCCGTCATATCGGGAGGAGCCGAGCCACTCCTTTTCGGAGCCCCAGTAAACATCCTTTTCCGGATGCCAGATATCCTCACGGCCAAAGCCGAAGCCAAACATCCTGAGGCCCATGGACTCGTAGGCCATGTTGCCGGCGAGGATCATCAGGTCCGCCCAGCTGATCTTGTTGCCGTACTTCTTCTTGATCGGCCAGAGCAGGCGGCGCGCCTTGTCCAGATTGGCGTTATCCGGCCACGAATTGAGCGGCGCGAAGCGCTGATTGCCAGTTCCTGCGCCGCCGCGTCCATCGGCAATACGGTACGAGCCTGCGGCGTGCCAGGCCATGCGGATCATCAGGCCGCCGTAATGGCCCCAGTCCGCCGGCCACCAGTCCTGGCTGTCGGTCATCAGGTCACGGAGGTCCTTCTTGAGGGCCTCCACATCGAGCTTCTTCAACTCCTCGCGGTAGTTGAAACCCGGTCCCATCGGATCGGTCTTGGAATCGTGCTGGTGGAGAATGTCGAGGTTAAGCGTGTTCGGCCACCACGCCATGTTCGCGGCGCCCGACGTCGTGGCGCTGCCATGCATGACAGGGCACTTGCCTGGGCTTCTCGATTCGATCTCGCTCATTGTTTGCTCCCCGATGTTGTTTCAACTGCGACATCGACAAACATACCTACCGCAGTCGATAGACGGAAATCGAGAGTTCCTGAATTTTCGATTGGCGTTGACTATGATACGCACACTCCAATCGAACCACCAGGCCGCGGCCTAAAGATGACGCGACGGTGTCACGATTTCCTGACCGATGAGCGCAACGTTTTCCGCTGTCGGGATCACCTTGCACAGGATCAAATCAAGTCCGAGGTCATGAAAACGCTTGATTTGCCTGCGCACTTGTTCAACCGGCCCCATGCAGCCAGCCTTGGTGTTCGGCAACATGCGACGCTTCAATTTGCGAACGTCGGAGTCGGGATCGTATTTCAGGATACGCTGGATCGTCTCCTCGATGGCGGTTTCCTCATCGGGGCCAAGCGCGATGAAGGGATTCATGGCGAAGCGCATCTTGCGCCCGAACTTCTCGGCGCGGCGGCTCATGTCCTTCACGCAATCTTCGATGGCGCGAAGAACGTCATCCGTCGTTTCCGCCTCCTTCGGATAATTGATGAACCACCAATCGCACGTTTCAGCGACGAACTCGCGGCCCTCGTCGCCGAAGCTGACCGAAAAAATCTCGGGCGGGGTTTTCGTTGCCGGCTTCAGGAGCAGCTTCGCGTCATTGAGCTTGTAGAACTTGCCATCGATTGAGAACGATTCATTTTGCCATAGCCCGCGCAGGATCTCGATGAATTCCGTCGATCGCTGGTAACGGTCTTGACCACGCAGAACCTTGCCGCCGAACATTTCGAATTCTTCGTCGAACCACCCATTCACAACATTCAAAGCCATCCGGTTCTTGCACATGCGATCGAGCGAGGCAGCCATCTTCGCCGTGAGAACGGGATCGAGCAGGCCCGGATGGATAGCGACCAGCGCACGCATGTTCTCGAATCGCGACGCAATGGCGCCAGCCAGAATCCATGCCGACAAATCACTGCCGAGGTGACGTTCCGCAAACAGGCACAGGTCGAAGCCGTTTCGGTCGGCCGTGAAAAGAATGTCCTCGGAGTGGACAAGCTGCGCGTCCCGCGCCCCTTCCGGCAGCGGCTCCAGGGCGTGTTCGTGTGATTGCGCAACCTCGGGCGACCCCACTGTGGCCATTGGAATTGGCGCATATAAACCGAAATGCATGGCGTCGCTCTTCCCCTGACTTCTTCAGCGAGAACTTACCAAGCGCCAAGGCTGCAGCGCAACATGCCATCTTTCCTGAACATTTTCCCGTTTCGAACAGCAAGCGCTTGGCAGCGCGCGGCCACGCTGACCGCGACCGTCTTGTTGTCGTTGCGGGTCGAACGCTGCTTTATCCTTACTGCGGCATTGTTCCTGACACCCTTCGTAATCCTCGTTTGCAATGAGCGGAAAGATCAACTGGCGCAGGCCGAACGGCAACGGCGAGAAAGAAGGGCGCGCTGACGCCAGACTTGTTTCACCTGCGACCAGGTTGCAATTCCGGCGCCTGCGCGACTGCCGCTTTTACGCGTCCGTCATGAGCGCGTAGCCGTGGCCGCGCCGCTCCAATCGTCCAAAGCCGGGATATGTGATGTGTGCGCCGAGAATCAGAAGCTGATCTGCGACGCACATTTCGAAGATGCTGCGGCGCGCCCTCGCGGCAGCCTCTCCATCCATATCATACGTAACGGCGACGTCGGGGCGCGGGATCTGCAAAGCCTCAAAATGCACGGTATCGCCCCACATCAGCGCCTGCTCGCGTCCCGACGCAATGCGCCACATCGTATGACCTGGCGTATGGCCTGCGGACAGATGCGCCGAAACGCCGGGAAACGCTTCAATCGAGCCTACGGTCCTTAGTCTTTCGCGATAAGGCCTGGTATTGCGCTCGACCAGCGGCAAGCTGCGGTCGATGCGCGCGTTGCCCGTCGGCGCCTTGTCGATCCAGAAATTAGCCTCCGCCTCGTGCAGCACCAGTTCCGCGTTTGGAAACGTCGCCTTGTCATTTGCATCGACCAGCCCGTGCATGTGGTCGCTATGCAAATGCGTCAGCAGCACAGCATCGATGTCATCGGGAGAAATGCCGATCTTGCGCAGATTATCCAGCAGAAGACCCACTCCAGGATAGGATCGCTTTCCCGCTCCCGCATCGATCAACAGCGTCTTGCCGCCCGTGCGCACGACAAATTCATTCACGGAAATCGCGAATGTTTCGCCGTAGGGAACGCCGCTCAGCTGCTCGCATTCGCGCGGCTCGAGCCCCACGGCCTTTTCCGTATCCGTCGGCAGCAGGCCGTCGGTGACAGCGATGATCTCGATGTCGCCGACGCGCCTGGTGGTTGCATTCTGAACGGCTTCCGTCACTGCCGTGACTTCACCATGCGAGCGATCACGTCCTTCGGCATCTTTGCGGTGTCCGCGAGTATCTGCTCGATGCGCTCGGCCGAAACCGGATCGATCGGCAGCTTCGCCTGCGCGGCGTCAGCGAGGAAGGCAGTGTCCTTCATGGTGGAGGCGAAGGCCGCGCGCAGGGCCTGGACACGTTCGGCCGGCGTGCCCGGCGCGGTCATGTATGGGCGTCCGACGAGGTTCGGAAGGCCAACAAGCTCGAGCACCTGGCGATCGGCGTCGTTCTGCGCAAACTCTGTCAGGAGCGGAACACCGGGCAGATCCTTGTGGCGTTTGCCCGCAATCTGCACGAGCGTGCGCCACTTGCCCTCCTTCAGCCAGTCCGGCTTCACGGCTGTCACGGACGACCACGTGATTCCGCACGATCCTTCCAGTTCGCCCTTTTCGATGGCGGCGTAAACATCACCAAGTCCCCGATAGCCCAGGATGAGCTTGATCTTCGTGCCGAGCACGTCATTGCTGACTTTGGACTCAACTTCCGGCGGCGCCGAGGGACCAGTGCCGGCGAACGGCGCCTCGTGCTTGCGCAGATCGAGGAACGTCTTCGCCGCAGAGGTGTGCCAGACGCCGCAGGTCGAGGTGTCTTCGTTCAAGCCGCCGATCCATGCGAACTTCAGAGGATCGAAGCGCACGCCCTTGCCGTCGTAGAAAAATTCGAACGGAGCTCCCGACTCGACGCTGCCAAGCACGGAGCCGTCCTTCGGAGCGACCGAATAGATGTGGTTGGCGAGGTTGAGGCTGCCAGCGCCCGGCATGTTCTGAACGACGATTGTGGGCGAACCCGGGATATGCCTGCCAATATGGCGCGACAGGACGCGCGCATAGACATCGTAGCCGCCGCCCGGCGGGAAGCCCACGATTATGGCGACGGTCCGTCCCTTATAGAAGTCCGAGACTGCCGTCTGCGCCGCAACGGGTCCCGCAAGCGCCATACCCGCAATCACAAGGCACGCAGCCTTCGCCAGCCGCACCATCACGTCCCCTCCCGATATTCCCCGCGAGCAAGACCGCGGCTCCCGCTGGAACATAGGCCGCTTGCCGCCGGCCCGGCAAGCCGCCGGCTCCACCATGCGACAATTCAGGCGTTGCATGCTATCCGGGAGCCCGATACGCGACACCCGTGCAAGCGGAACAGGAATTAATCGGAGGATACTGCTGTGGAGAGCACGAAGCGTGGATCTGGCCCGCTGCGGGCCGCGGTGGTTGGCGGCGGCATCGGCGGGCTCGCGGCGGCCAACGCCCTTCATCAGCAGGGCCTCAGGGTCGATGTCTACGAACAGGCGCCCGTGCTGGGCGAAGTCGGCGCCGGCATCTTCATCTATCCAAACAGTCTCAGACAACTGGAGCGAATGGGGTTCAAGGAGGCGCTCGCCAAGGTGGGCGCCCCGGTCGGCGAAGGGTCCAGCTATCGCCGCTCGGACGGCGCCGTCGTCGGGTCCATCGTCACGGCGGACTCGAGCGGCTGGAACGGCATGTACGGCATGCACCGCGCCGATATTCTCAACGCGCTGGCCGCCGCCCTGCCAGCCGAGTCCATCCACACCGATCATCGCTGCGTCGGTTTCTCCCAGACGGAAAACGCGGCGACAGTTCAATTCGCGAACGGCAGGACGATCGAGGCGGATGTGGTCGTCGCCGCAGACGGCATCCGCTCCGTCCTGCAGCCTTTCGTCGTGGAACCGTCCCCGCCGGAGTATTCCGGCTTCCGCGCCTACCGCGGGCTCGTGGAGCGCGACAAGCTCGATAGCTGGCCGGACAGGACCCATCAGGTGTGGATGGGGCATGGCAAGCACTTCATGGTTTTTCCGGTGCGCAGCGGCACGCTGTTGAATTACGTAGGCTTCGTGCCGCTCGACATTGAGACCGTGGAATCATGGTCAGCCGTTGGAGACCGCGAACAGCTCGCCGAATCCTTCGCGGGATGGGACCCGCAGATCGGCAAGCTGCTTGCGCAGGTCGAAAGCTGCTTCTGGTGGGGCCTCTTCGACCGCCGGCCGCTGCGGACATGGTGCAACGGAAGACTTACGCTGCTTGGCGATGCCGCGCATCCCATGTTGCCGCACCTGGGCCAGGGCGCCAACCAGGCGATAGAGGATGGGGTTGCGCTCGCAATCCTGCTGGCGGGCCGCGACGCAAGGGATGTTCCCGCCGTGCTGCGGGCGTATGAGGAACTGCGGCGGCCGCGCGCGAGCATGGTGCAGTCGGAATCGCGCAAGAACGGGATGCGGTACGATTCCCAATACTCCAGCCTTGAGAAGCGCGACGAGGAAATCCGGAATATCGCGGCCCTTCGCCTCAGCTTGTACGATTACGACGTCGCGGCCGCCGCGCGGGAAGCGGCGGCCGCGCTCGGCTGAACGAAACGCAGCCGCCAAGGCTGCAGGCTGGAGGCTTAATGTCTGTTCATCCGGAAATCGGGCCGATGCACGCCGGCGCCATACGCCTCCTCGCGCCGGACGGCGTTCTGCGCGCTGGGATCAACATGTCGAACTTCCTCCTTGTTTCCGGGCGTACGCCAGAAGGGGGTCCGGCGGGCGTGTCGCCGGACATGGCCGCGGCCATCGCCGCCGCGCTCGGACTTGCGCTGAAGTGCGTTCCTTATCCAAATCCCGGCGCTCTCGCCGACGCCGCCACCGCTGACGAATGGGATATCGCGCTCATCGGCGCCGAGCCGCAACGCGCCGAGTTGATCGCTTTTACGTCCGCCTACGCGGAAATCGAGGCGACCTATCTCGTGCCGCCGGGCTCATCGATCAACGATGTGACGCAAGTGGATGCTCCGGGCCGGCGCATCGCGGTCGCCGAGCGCACGGCGTACGGTTTATGGCTCGACCGTAACATCAAATACGCGGAACTGGTTCGCGCAGCCGGAATGGACGCAAGTTTCGACCTTTTCCAGAAGGGCGGTTTCGACGCTCTCGCGGGACTGCGCCCGCGCTTGATCACCGACGCCGGGAATCTACCGGGCGCGCGCTTGCTCGACGGCCGTTTCATGGCCGTCCAACAGGCGATCGGCGTGCCGCGCGCGAAGGAAGCGGCAGCGGCATGGCTCGAAAAATTCGTAGACGCCGCAAGAACGCAGGGCTTTGTCGCGCGCCTGATCGAAAAGCACGGCGTTAAGGGATTGGGCGTCGCACGCGGCTGAAAGAATTCGGAGACATCTTCCGATGGTGGGCGCACTAGGGCTCGAACCTAGGACCCGCTGATTAAGAGTCAGCTGCTCTACCAACTGAGCTATGCGCCCATCGAAAGTGCGACGCCCGGACGATGTCCGGGCGGGCACGCGCGATGTAGCAAACCGGACTACCATTGTCCAGCGTGACATGCGTCCCTGCGTCCGCTTTTTCATGGAAAAGTTTCGCGGCGGACGGGCCCGGAAATCAGGAGCTTGCAGCCTGGGCCGCCCGTGGCGTCACGGCGGGCCTTTTCGCCTTGCCACGCGCTGTTCCGCTGGCGGGCGTACGCGTTGCAACCTGCTTCATCGCGACGGAAACGGGATTTGGAACATGCTCCAGCGTGGAGCCCATCGCTGCATCAACGCCCATGCCGATGACCCCGCCAGCAACCACGTTGCCTGCAAAGCCAGCAGCCCCGGCGCCCGCCAGCTGCGTCTTCACGAGGACCGTCTGATCCTCATACCCCGGCAGGGCGAAAGTGACGGAGAATTCATCCCTGCGGGAAACCTGAAGCGTGCAAGGCGTCACGCATTGATGACCCATCGACGTGCGCGCCGTCGCGCCCGAAGGCTCCGAAACGATCTGGATCTGATTGGTGGTTCCGCGCGTGACGGTGGCGCAGCCGGCGAGCAAAACGCCTGCGAGAGACAATACAATGATGCGATGCATGACAATTCCAGCCTTGCGCAAAACGCGCGGGTCGAAACGTCAGACATGTGGCCTTCAAGGTCAAGACAAAGCTTGTCTGGCCCACAGACGCAAGGGCCGCCGGCGCTGTCTTACCCGGCGACCCATCATGCGTGAATCGATCAACCTATGGCGTCACGTCGGCGATCATGGGCTCAGGCTTGCCGCGCAAACGCTTCGCCATCAGCTTTTCGAGCGCGGCGACATAGGCGCGCGCCGACGCAACCATCGTGTCGGGGTCAGCGCCGCGGCCCGTCACCGAGCGGCCGTTCTCAGACAGCCGCACGGAGACCTCCGCCTGCGCGTCGGTTCCTTCCGTCACCGCATGGACCTGATACAGCTCCAGAATCGCATCGTGCGCGATGAGCGACTTGATCGCGTTGAAGATGGCGTCGACCGGGCCGTTGCCGATGGCCTGCTTGGTCATGTGCTGTCCATCCATCGCGACGGTCAGCGTCGCAGTCTGCGGACCCATCGTGCCTGCAATGACAGTCAGCGCCTCGACACGGATTCGCTCGCCCTGATGGCCGATCTGGTCGTCGACCAACGCCTCGATGTCCTCGTCGTAGACGATCTTCTTGCGGTCAGCGAGGTCCTTGAATCGCTTGAAGGCGTCCTCGAGCTGGTTGTCGCCGAGCGTGTAGCCCAGTTCCTTCAGCTTCTCGCGAAACGCGTGGCGGCCGGAATGCTTGCCCATGACGAGCGAGGTCTTGGACACGCCGACGCTTTCCGGAGTCATGATCTCGTAGGTCTGGGCATTCTTCAGCATGCCGTCCTGATGGATGCCGCTTTCATGCGCGAATGCGTTTCGACCCACGATGGCCTTGTTGTACTGCACCGGGAAGGACGTGACGCCCGACACGAGCTTCGAGGCGCGCGTCAGCATCGTCGTGTCGATGTTGTTGGTGTAGGGCAGCACGTCCGCACGCGTGCGCAGCGCCATGACGACTTCTTCGAGCGCCGCGTTGCCCGCGCGCTCGCCGATGCCGTTGACCGTGCATTCGATCTGCCGCGCGCCGCCGGACAGGCCGGCCAGCGTGTTGGCGACCGCGAGGCCGAGGTCGTTATGGCAGTGGACCGAGAAGATCGCCTTGTCGGCGTTCGGCACCCGGTTGAGCAACATCCGGAAGATGGCTTCGTATTCGTCCGGCGTCGTGTAGCCGACGGTGTCCGGGATGTTGATCGTCGTAGCGCCTGCCTTGATGGCCGCCTCCACCGTCCGGCAGAGGAAGTCATGGTCGGTGCGCGTGCCGTCCTCCGCCGACCACTCGACGTCCTCGACGAAATTTCGCGCGCGCGTCACCTGCGCGGTGACCATTTCGAGCACTTCCGCCGGCTCCTTCTGCAGCTTGTATTTCATGTGCAACGGAGAGGTGGAAATGAACGTGTGGATGCGCCCGCGCCTTGCATGCTTCACTGCATCCGCGCACCGGTCGATGTCCTTGAACGCCGCGCGGGCGAGACCGCAGACGGTGGCGTTCTTCACGCGTTTGGCGATGGCGGAGACGGCTTCGAAGTCACCGTCGGATGCAATCGGGAAGCCCGCCTCGATGATGTCGACGCCCAGAGCGTCGAGCATGTCAGCGACTTCCAGCTTCTCTTCGAATGTCATCGACGCGCCAGGCGACTGCTCGCCGTCCCGCAGCGTCGTGTCGAAGATGAAGACGCGATCCTTGTTGGTCGAAGGCGCGGACTTTGCGTTCTGATTCTCGGTCATGGATCTCTACCTGCTCGGGTGCGGCGGGCTGACAGCCTCGCGCCGCGAATGACTTCGCTCTTGCAGCCGACCCCTGAGCGCCAGGGCCCAATGCCCGGCCGACGCTCAGGGGCGTCTAAGAAGCAGACCGGGAAGAAGGCGAGCGCCGGCGATCCGCGCGATGCGCGGCCGGGACATTCCGGAAAAGGCGGCATAGGCGCCCGTGGAACTCATCTCTCTCGCCTGAACGGTTCTATCCAGCTTTCCTGTAAATAAGCGACAACCCCGCGCCAGCGCAAGTGCGGCGCGCCGGCCATTCGGCGGAACGGCCCGGAAAGCAGCGAAAGGATCAAGCTAAACATTTGATCTGGCGTCGCTTAAAGCCCCGCCTGCGCTTTTCTTTGGAGCGCCCTTGGCGCAAGGTCCCGGTGGAGATTTCAGGCATTTGGAATGACCGGGGCACACGTGAACCAGAAGGTTGGCAAAGTGAGCTTTCCCGCCCGCTTCCTTCTCGCAGTGCTCGTTCTTGCAGTCGCCGCGCCCGCGATCCTCGTCACGGGTTACGTGCTCATGCGCTACGCGGACGCGGAGCGCATGCGGCTGGAAGAACAGCTGCGCGACGAAGCGCGCGCCATCGCCAGCGCCATCGACGCCAGGTTCTCCAGCATGATCGAGGCGGTGCAGGTCCTCGCCCTGACACAGGAGTTCGATCCGGAGGGGCTGCGGGAGTTTCACGCCCGCGCCGAACGCGCGCGTGGCGTGCTGGGCCGAAACATCGTCCTGCGCGAACTGGACGGTCAACAGGTGGTCAATCCGCGCGTGCCGTGGGGGATTCCGCTGCCACGCAACGCGCGAGATGATGACCGGCGCGCGATCGAAACCGGACGGCCTCAGGTGTCCAACGTGTTCGAGAGCCCGATCAGCGGTGAAAAGATCGTCTCGATCGTGATCCCGGTCATGCGGGACGGCAAACCGCGCTACCTTTTGAATCTCGCACAGAACCTGTCCTACTTCGAGGATGTTCTGCGCGCCGTTCATCTTCCTGCCGATCACCTCGCCCTCATCATGGACCGCAACGACATCGTCGTTGCGCGCAGCCGCGAGGGAGAGAAGTTCGCCGGAAACAAAGGCGTCGCCACGGCCCAGGAGCCAGAGGGCGCCAAGGTGGCAAACAACCTCGAAAACCAGCTCTCCCTGACAGGATGGGCGACGTCGGAAGTCAGCGGCTGGCGCACGACGGCGAGCGTTCGACACGAAATTATCGACGCCCCGAGGCGCCAGGCGCTTCTGACCATCGCGGCGACCGCCGCCTCGATGATCCTGCTGGGGCTTGCGCTCGCCTTCAGCGTGGGCGCGCGCCTGTCGCGTTCGCTTCAGTCCCTCACGCGCGCGAGCGCGGCGCTTGGCGCCCGGGCTCCCGTCCCGGAGGTCAGCACGCCGCTGTCGGAAGCAAATGAGGTTGGACGCGCGCTGCGCGATGCAGAGCAACGGCTCGCCGACAATGAAGCGCGCCTCGAAAGGGCCCTTGTGGCCGCAAGGATGTACTCCTTCGAGTACACTGATCGGGACATGACGATCACCCGCAGCGCCAGCGCCGGCGTCGTGCTGGGCGACGACGATCCGAACATCGTGCGTGGTTCACGCGAGCTCCTGCGCAAGCGCATTCACCCGCTCGACCGGGAGCGTTTCGTCCGCGCCGTCGAGACGCGCAACGCCGGCACGCCGGAATACTCCGTGGAGTTCCGCTACATCCGTCCGGACGGCGAAGTGATCTGGCTTCAGGTAAATGGCGTGTGCGAGCCGGACCCATCAGGCGACGGCGTTCGCGTGACCGGCTTCGCGCGGGACATAACGTCGCGCAAGACTTCGGAAATCCGGCAATCGCTTCTTGTCCGCGAACTGCATCATCGTGTGAAGAACAATCTGGCGACCGTTCTCGCGCTCGCGAATCTTTCCGGCCGCAACGCGTCATCGGTTCAGGACTATCAGAACAAGCTGCGCGCGCGTATCCAGAGCATGGCGCGCTCGCATTCACTCCTCAACGAAGACGCATTCCGTTCAGGCATTCTGCGCACACTGCTTCAGGACGAACTCGAACCCTATGCGCAGGGAGACAGGGAGCGTATTCGCCTCGATGGTCCCGATGTGGAGCTGCCGCCCGAGGCCGCGCTGGCGCTCGGCATGGCGGCGCACGAACTTGCCACAAACGCGGGCAAATATGGCGCGCTCTCGACCGAGCAAGGCCGCCTCGACGTGAATTGGCGGGTTGTCGAAGTCGACGACGGCCATGACGGCCGCCTCCTGTGCATAGAATGGCGCGAAAGCGGCGGCCCGGCCGTGAAGCGTCCGTCACGGAAGGGCTTTGGCTCCCGTCTGCTGGAGAGCGTGATCGGCGAACAGATCAAGGGCCGCGTCGAACTGCGCTACGAACCTCAAGGGCTGGTCGCGATCATCGAAGCGCGCCTGAATGGCGCGCGCGCGCGCGAAGACACATTTGCGCTCGAAAGCTAGTCCGCTGTGACGCCCGCATCCTTGATGAGCTTCGTCCAGCGTTCGACGTCGGCGCGCACCAGCCTGTCCGTTTCTGCCGGCGAGAGCTTCAGCACCCGTCCGCCCGTCTTCGCGAAGAGGTCGGCGACGTCGGGCCGCGCGAGAACCGCCGCCACTTCCTTGCGCAGCCGTTCGACGATGGGAGCCGGCGTCTGAGCCGGGGCGAAGAGGCCAAACCAGCTCTCCATGTCGAGCGCCGCGACGCCGGTTTCATTCACGCTCGGCACGTCGGGATGAAACGACTGCCTGTCCTTTGAGGATACCGCGAGCGCGCGCACTGTGCCGCCCTCGACCTGCGCCCGCGCAGTCGATGAAATATCGAAGAAGAGGTCGACCCGCCCGCCGAGAATGTCCTGATAGGCCGGCTGCGCGCCGCGATACGGCACGTGGGTCAGCTTCACGCCCGCAAGCTTTTCGGTGACGGCCATTGCAATGTGCTGGCCCGATCCCTTCCCGGCGGACGCATAGGTGATCTTCTCGGGATTCGCCTTCGCAAATGCGATCAGCTCCTTCAGGTCCTTGTACGGGAGGTCCTTGCGCGCCACGAGCGTGTAGGACCATGTCACCGCGAGGCCGATGGGCGTGAAGTCCTTCAGCGGGTCGTACGGCAGTTTCGCGTACAAGCCTGGGTTGAGCGCGATGTTCGACAATGCGCCGAGGAGCAGAGTGTAGCCGTCGGCGGGCGCCTTCGCGGCCGCTTCGGTGCCGACAAGCGTGCCCGCGCCAGTGCGGTTTTCGACGACGACGCTCTGTCCGAGTTGCGGCCCGAGCCGATCCGCGAGGATGCGCGCGACCGTGTCGAACCCGCCGCCCGGCGGCTGGGGCACGATCAGCTTGATCGGACGATCGGGATAGTTTTGCTGTGCGTCGGCTGGCGCGGCGAATACGGCGCACGACAACGCGGCCACGGCAAATGCGAGATTCTTCATGTGATGGTCCCCTCCCCCGGCCGCCATTGCGCGGCTCGCCGGCTGGGATGATTGTAGAGTTCCGCCTGTGGCCCGCAAGGCGCGCCATCGCCGGATTGAGCCGCGTCCGGGGATCGCTTAGGCTTTTCGCTGTGATTCACAGGGCTGGAGAAATGTCATGAGCCGCCACCGCCCCCTGCTTGCATTTCTGTGTGCAGCGCCGGCTGCGTTGTTTGTAGCGGGATGCAACGCCAATGCGCCGGCGCCGCAGGCCGCGGCGACGGGTGCGGCCAGCGTGACGCCGGGGACGTTCCGCATGCCAGAGGGATCAGGCTGTTCCGCCGACATAGCGCGCTGGAAGGCGATCCAGGACAACGACCTGGCCATGGGACATGTCGGCAAGTCGGTCTACGACCGCATTCAGAACGACATCAGTCAGGCGAGCGCCGCCTGCGCGGCGGGACGCGACGCGGAAGCCCGCGCCATGGTGCGCGCGAGCCGCGTGCGAAACGGCTATCCGGCCGGCTGACGCTCCAGAAAAGCGACAATGAACGGCGGCATCTCGCCCGGCCTCAGGTCCGCGCGAGAGCGCACGACGTGAACGCCCGAAAGCTCAGCGTCTTTCTCGGAAGCGAGGAAACCGCGCACACGCGCAACGAGTTCATGCGTGGCGAGAGGCGAACGCACGATCTTCAAGCATGCAATGCGGCCGCTCTCGAACACGATGGTCCAGCCCGGATCGACGCTCACTTCGCGGGGCCCGATGCCGGTTTCCTCCTCAAGCTCACGCAGCACACTGCCGGCGAGATCGACCCGTGAGCCCTTGACGTCGTCCATGTCTGGCGTGCCACAGGGAAAATACACGCGTCCCGCATTGGCCGTGTGTCCTCCCATTTCGCCGAGCACCCAATGCCCCTCCCGCGACATCAGCGCGGCAGCCGCAAAGCAGTTGCGCACCTGCGGGTCGGGAAAATTCCAGTCGCGCATGGCGACGAAGTTGCGGAAGTTCGTCGCAAAATGCCGTGTGACGAGCACGCGCTTGTCCGCGCGTTCCTCGATGGCCCAGCGATCGGTCACGAGCACGCGCCCGTCGAATACGCCCGGCCGCTGCGCGCAGAGCTTCCGCCAGTTTGAATCGATCTCTTCCGCGCGCTCCTGCGCGAAAGTCCAAGCGCGTTCGTGATACGCGCTTTCGATCTCGTCCACGAAAGCGAACGTGATGGCGCCGTCCGTCATAGATCGATGGAGCCTTCAGTGACGATGACGGCAGCTCCGCCGATGGTTGCGGAGACCAGCTGTCCAGCCTCCACGCGCATCCCTAGATTGATGAGGCTCGGGCGGCCCATCGCGAAGCCCTGTTCGACGATGATCTGATGCTCCCCGTCGGCGGGCCTTTCATATTCCATGCAAACGCCAGCGAACGCCGCGACCGCGCCGCCCGTCGCGGGGTCCTCCGCGATGCCAAGGGACGGCGCAAACATGCGGGCGTGCACGTGCCGGCCTTCGCCAATTGTGTCGCCGCAATAGATGAACGCCGCAGGATGATCCGCAGGACCCATCACATCGTTCCACGTGCTCATGTCCGGACGAGCGCGTGTAACCGCCTCCCGCGAGGCGAGCGGCACGAAGCTGAAACCGACGCCGGCGGACCACATGGATGGCCGGTGGCCGCGAAAGCCGATGTCTTCCGGCTTTAGCGACAGCGCGCGGGCGAGCGCGGCGTCGTCCGCCGCTGCGCCGATACGTTCAGGCAATTTCGGCAGATCGAATTGCGCGCGCACCACCTCGCCTCGCGAACGGACCGTGCAGCGCACTGGCCCGATGCTTTCCTCGAGCACGACGTCGATGTCGCGGGTGCGGATCATGTCAGCCGCCTGAAGCAAGCCTATGAGGACCGCAGTGCCGATGGTGGGATGGCCTGCGAACGGCAGTTCACGCGCAGGCGTAAAGATGCGCGCCCGCGCGGTGTTCACCGGATCCCGCGGACTTTGCAGGAATACCGTCTCGGACAGGTTGAACTCGCGCGCGATGGCCTGCATCCGCGCGTCGTCAAGATCGTCGGCGTCGCCCACAACAGCCAGCGGATTGCCGCTGAATCTCTGCTCGGTGAACACGTCGAGTGTGTAGAACTGCTTGCGCATGAATGACTCTCCGTGCGCAGTGTGGCGGCAGGCGAATGCGTGCGCAAGCGTGCAAGCCGCACAAGCAAAAACGGCCGGGACACGCCCGGCCGTTCGCTAAATCTAGCGCGATGCGTCGATCAGTTGCGGTCCTTGTCGACCAGCTTGTTCTTGCCGATCCAAGGCATCATGCCGCGCAGGCGCGCCCCGACTTCCTCGATCTGGTGCGAGTCGTTGACGCGGCGAATGCCCTTGAAGCGCGCGGCGCCCGCACGATACTCCTGCATCCACTCGGACGTGAACTTGCCGGTCTGGATGTCCTTGAGGACGCGCTTCATCTCGGCCTTCGTTTCGTCCGTGATGATGCGCGGGCCGGTGACGTATTCGCCCCACTCGGCCGTGTTGGAGATCGAGTAGTTCATGTTGGCGATGCCGCCCTCATAGATGAGGTCGACGATCAGCTTCACTTCATGCAGGCACTCGAAATACGCCATTTCCGGCGCGTAGCCGGCTTCCACCAGCGTTTCGAAGCCGGCGCGGATGAGCTCGACCAGACCACCGCAGAGCACGACCTGTTCGCCGAAGAGGTCCGTCTCGCATTCCTCGCGGAAATTCGTCTCGATGACGCCCGAGCGGCCGCCGCCGACGCCGCAGGCGTAGGAGAGCGCGAGATCGTGCGCGTTGCCCGAAGCGTCCTGGTGGACGGCGATGAGGCAGGGCACGCCGCCGCCCTTCTGGTATTCGCCGCGCACCGTGTGGCCGGGGCCCTTCGGCGCGATCATGACGACGTCGACCGTCTTCTTCGGCTCGATGAGGCCGAAGTGGACGTTGAGGCCGTGCGCGAACGCGATTGCCGCGCCGTCGCGGATATTGTCTGCGATTTCGTTCTTGTAGATGTCGGCCTGAAGTTCGTCAGGAGTCGCCATCATGAGGAGGTCGGCCCACTTGGCCGCTTCGGCGACGCTCATCACCTGCAGGCCGTCGGCCTCGACCTTCTTTGCGGTTGCGGAGCCGGGCTTCAGCGCGATGCGCAATTCCTTCGCGCCGGAATCCTTGAGGTTGAGCGCATGGGCGCGGCCCTGGCTGCCGTAACCGACGATGGCGACCTTCTTGCCCTTGATGAGGTTCAGGTCGGCGTCCCGATCGTAATAAACGCGCATTTCGGCGATTTCCCTGAGTGTCTGGGGACGGCGACCGCCCCGCGCGAGGCGCGAGCCCCACAAAACTGTGCGGGAGCCTTCTAGGGGGCGAAGCGCCTCCCGTCAAAGGGAGTCTGCCGCCACCCAGCCCTAAAGCCAGCGAAAAGCAGCCTCACGGGGCCAGCATTGGCCAGAGCGAGGCCGTCAGCAGCAGGGCCATGCCAATGTTGAAGGGACGCGCGCGACGCGGATCCGAAAGCCAGGGACGAAGCGCCGAGCCGAACAGGGTCCAGGTGACGGCGGAGAAAATCGATACGGCCGTGGAGACGGCGATCAGGACCGCCAGCGTGCCGGCGAAAGCGTCGGGACGGGTGAAGGCGGCAACCGCGGTCAGAGCCAGCAGAACGCCCTTCACATTGACCCACTGGAAAGCAGCCGCTTGCAGGAAGTTGAACGGGCGCCCTCCCTCCCCGTCCTTGACTGGTCCCGCGTTGGCGACTTTCCACGCGAGCCATAGCAGATACAGGGTGCCAGCGAAGCGCAGCGCATGCCACGCCGGGGGATAGGCGGCGAACAGGGTCGCGACGCCGAGGCCGGCCATCAGCATGAGGAACGAATAGCCGAGGATCACTCCGGCGATGTGCGGCAGAGTTCGCGCGAAGCCGTAGTTCACCCCGCTCGCCATCAGCATCAGGTTGTTGGGCCCAGGCGTCATCGCGCCGGCGAAGCAGAACGCGAACGCCGCCCATGCATAGTCGAACGCCGGCTGCGCGGGGGACATATGTCCCTGCTCAGACCGGCTCCGGTCCGCGCGCAATTGCGGCGACGCCCGTGCGGGCGATTTCGATCAGGCCGAGCGGACGCATCAGCTCGACGAAGTCGTCGATCTTCGCCGGCGCCCCGGTGAGTTCAAAGATGAAGCTCTCGAGCGTAGCGTCGATGACCTTGGCCTTGAACGCTTCGGCGAGCCGGAGCGCCTCGACGCGGTTCTCGCCCTTGCCGCGCACCTTGATCATCGCCAGCTCCCGCTCGATGGAGCGGCCGCGCACGGTCAGGTCCGTCACCTTGTGGATCGGCACGATCCGTTCGAGCTGATGGCTGATCTGCTCGATGGCTTCCGGCGCGCCGGTCGTCACGATGGTGATGCGCGACCAGCGCTCCACATGGGCGACTTCCGCAACCGTGAGGCTTTCGATGTTGTAGCCGCGGCCGGAGAACAGGCCGACCACGCGGGCGAGGACGCCCGGTTCGTTGTCGACAAGCACCGATAGCGTGTGCCGCTCGGTGTTGGATTTGCCCATGGAGGACGAATAGGGCGAAAGGGCTGCGATGGCGTTCATGGGTTCGTGTCCGTCAAAATGTTTCGAGATGACGCAGGCGCGATCACACCAGCATCTTGCCCTTTTCGTCGATGATCGAGCCGATCTCGAGCCCGGCGTCGTCGGAGAGATCGAGCAGGATCATCTCGTTGTGCGCCTTGCCCGACGGAATCATCGGGAAGCAGTTCTCTTCCTTGGCGACCACGCAATCGAAGATCACGGGGCCGGGATAGTCGATCATCTCCTGGATCGCCGCGTCGAGCTGCGCCGGGTCCTCGCAGCGGATGCCCTTGGCGCCGTAGGCTTCCGCTAGCTTCACGAAGTCGGGCAGCGCCTCGGAATAGCTCGACGAATAGCGCCCGCCGTGCAGCAGTTCCTGCCACTGGCGGACCATGCCCATGTATTCGTTATTCAGGATGAATATCTTCACGGGCAGGCGATATTGCTTTGCGGTCGTCATCTCCTGCATGTTCATGAGGATCGAGGCCTCGCCTGCGATGTCGATGACGAGCGCTTCCGGGTGCGCCATCTGCACGCCGATGGCGGCCGGCAGGCCGTAGCCCATCGTGCCGAGGCCGCCGGACGTCATCCAGCGGTTCGGCTCCTCAAAATGATAGAACTGCGCCGCCCACATCTGGTGCTGGCCGACTTCCGTGGTGATGTAGGCGTTGCGATCCTTCGTCAGTTCATAAAGACGCTGCACGGCGTACTGCGGCTTGATGACCTCCTTAGAGTTGCGGAACGAGAGCGACTTGCGCGCCCGCCACTCGTCGATCTGCGCCCACCATTCGCCCAGCGCCATGTCGTCGGCCCTTTTTCCGCCGCTGCGCCACAGGCGAACCATGTCCTCCAGCACATGGCCGCAATCGCCCACGATGCCGAGATCGACCTTCACGTTCTTGTTGATCGAGGACGGATCGATGTCGATGTGGATCTTCTTCGAGTTGGGCGAAAACGCGTCGAGGCGCCCCGTGATGCGATCGTCGAATCGCGCGCCGACCGCGATCATCAGATCGCAATCGTGCATCGTGTGGTTGGCTTCGTAGGTGCCGTGCATCCCGAGCATGCCAAGCCAGTTCTTGCCAGACGCGGGATAGGCGCCGAGGCCCATCAGCGTCGACGTGATCGGGAAGTTGGTCAACGCCACGAGTTCACGCAGGAGTTCGCTTGCGGCCGGACCAGAATTGATGACGCCGCCGCCGGTGTAGAACACGGGCTTCTTCGCGGCGGCCATCATCTCGACCGCCTGGCGCACGAGGTCCATGTCGCCCTTGAGCCTCGGCTGATAGGTGCGATGCTGGATGTTCTTCTGGAAAGAATAGAGACCGGAGGCGAACTGCACGTCCTTCGGCAAGTCGATGACGACCGGTCCCGGCCGGCCGCTGCGGGCGACATAGAAGGCTTCGTGCAGGATGCGCGGCAGATCCTCGATCGAGCGCACGAGATAATTATGCTTCGTGCAATGGCGCGTGATGCCGACCGTGTCGCACTCCTGGAACGCGTCGGAACCGATGAGATGCGTCGGCACCTGGCCGGTGATGCAAACCAGCGGGATCGAATCCATCAACGCGTCGGTGAGGCCCGTGATCGCGTTCGTCGCGCCGGGGCCGGATGTCACGAGCAGCACGCCCACCTTGCCAGTGGAGCGCGCGTAGCCTTCGGCTGCGTGGGCGGCGCCCTGTTCATGCCGCACGAGAACGTGCTGGACAAAGTTCTGCTGGAACAGCGCGTCATAGATCGGCAGCACCGCCCCGCCGGGATACCCGAAGATCGTATCCACGCCCTGATCCTTCAGGGCTTCGACCACCATTTCGGCGCCGGTCATTTGCTTCGACATCTCACCCACTCCGTCTCGAACCCGTGCGTTCCGTTCAGAACTGCGCCTGCAGGAAATTCGGCAACAAAAAAGGCCCTCTGGGGGCCCGGTCGTGCGCCATTCGCGGGAGATCGGCTACTGCCGTCCCGGCCCTGGCGCGGTGGTTACGATAAGCGCCGACTTCACGGCTGGCTCCAGTTCTGAAAAATCGGATGGAACGTTAGCCGATGGAGGGCGCGCGGTCAACAATGGTTTGGCTCCAAAGGTCCTGGCCCGCGCCCGCATGCTGTTGACCTAAAGTCGAATTCGCAGGATTGTGCCGCACCCGCCGGTCGAACCGGCCAACCCCAGGAGGAAATCGATGGACGACGCCGCCGCCACCAAGCAGGCTTACCAGACCTTCAGCTACAAGAAGCCCGAGAACCTGCGCCGCGGCAAGGGCATCGTCGAACTCGCCAAGACCCCGATCATCCGGGGCCGCGTGCAGATCATCGGCGAGGGCGGCGAGAACAACCTCCACTCCCACAAGGGCATGGACGGGTTCTGGATGGTGCTCGCCGGCAAGGTGAAGTTCTATGGCCCCGGCGACGTGCTCATCGGCGAGTTCGGCAAGCACGAGGGCATTCTGATCCCCGCCGGCGCCGAATACTGGTTCGAAAGCTCCAGCGAAGAACCGCTCGAAATCCTTCAGATGGCGGGCTTCGACAAGAACGTGAAGCTCGAGCGCGTCGACGCCGCTCCGGTGAAACTGGAGCCCGGCTCGGTCAAGATCGACGTCATCACCAAGACGCTCTGATCGCTTCACATCATTATTTAAAACAAACGGCCGGGCGAGACCCCGGCCGTTTTCATTTCGATGCGAGGAGCACCTACTCGGCCGCGAGCGCCGTCGGAACGGAGTCGCGGTCCTCGAGAATGAGGTGTCCGACCGCGGTGTTGGACGCCGGAACCGTGTAGAAGCGATGCACCTCCTCAACGTTGTCGCTCAAAGCGCCGCGCGCCACGAGCCACATCACCATTTCGATGCCCTCTGCCCCAGCTTCGCGCATGTACTCGATGTGCCGGATTTTCGTCGCCCGCGACGGGTCCTCGACGAGACTTTCCAGGAAAGCCCTGTCGAAGTCGCTGTTGATCAGGCCCGCGCGCGGACCGGAGATCTGATGAGACATGCCGCCCGTGCCGAAGATCACCACGCGCAGGTCTTCCGGATAGGATTCGACCGCCTTGCGGATCGCCTTGCCCAGGTTGAAGCAGCGGCTGCCGCTCGGTGGTGGGAAGAGCACCACGTTCACCGCGAGCGGGATGATCTTGCAGGGCCATTCCTTCGGCTGGCCGAACATGAGGCTCAGCGGAACGGTGAGGCCGTGATCGACTTCCATCTTGTTGACGACGGTGAGGTCGAAATCGTCCTGGATCACCGACTGCGCGATATGCGCGGCAAGCTCGGGATGCCCCTTGACCATCGGCACGGGGCGCGGACCCCAGCCTTCGTCGGCGGGCGGAAACTCCGCCGCGCAGCCGAGCGCGAAGGTCGGCACGATGTCCACCGAGAAAGCCGTCGCGTGATCGTTGAAGACGACGATGCACACGTCGGGCTTCACCTTCGCGATCCACTCCTTCGATTTCTCGTATCCCCCGAACACGCGCTGCCAGTAGGGCTCGCCCGTCTTGCCGAGGTCGAGGGCCGCGCCGATCGCCGGCACGTGTGATGTCCAGACGCCTGCTACGATCTTAGCCATTCTTGTTCGCCCATTCTGATTTGCTGCGGTTGCCGTCCGGCGAGCGTCCGCCCGCGAGCATCATGTCCGCGTACTGCTGCTGGGTGGACCCGGTCATGATCGCGGCCACCTGCTGGAAGGAAAGCCCGTCGGTGGCGGCCAGTTTCGCGGTGAAGTAGATGTTGCCGCCAAGCGCCAGCATCCCGTTCCAGTCGCGCTTGAGAACGACCTCTGTCTGCTCCGGCGTGAGGTTGAACTGCTTGAGGTAGCCCGCCTCGTCCTTCTTGAAGGCCTCGCGGTTCTCTGCCTTCAGCAGCGACATGCAGAACATGTTGATGCCGTAGCCCTTGCGGCACTGGTCGGCGTCGAAAATCGTGGTGCCCGGAATATCCTGGTATTCCTTCTGGAGCCCTTGCATCTCCCGTCCCTCCTTATGGCCTGTGCTGGCGACATATATCCGTCCGAAGCGCCCGGACGGCAAGGGCGCTGAAGCCGTTGGCGCGACGCGATTTGTTCCTCGCATTGATCTGGATCAATCCTGCTCCGCTTGCAGAAGCGCCGCCGCCTCGTCCGCAGACGCCGTCCAGCGGAAATCCGGAAGCTGGTGGCGGGCGAAGGTGAACTGCCGCTTGGCGTAATGGCGCGTGTCCGCCTTGCCCTTCTCCACAGCCGCCTCGCGGCTGATCTCTCCCCGCATCCAGGCGATGAGGCCGGGCACGCCATGGGCGCGTATGGCGGGCAGCGCGGGATCGAGTCCGCGCGCGGCCAGCGCCCTCACCTCTTCGACAGCGCCGGCGTCCATCATGATGTCGAACCGCGCGTCGATGCGCCGGTAAAGCTCCTGCCTGTCCGGGCTGAGGAAAACGCCGCGCCATTGGTCGGGCGCCAGCAGCGGCGCCCGCCGCGCGCCCTGAAAGGCCGCGAGCGGCTGGCCGGTGGCCTCGAACACCTCCAGCGCCCGCAGGATGCGCTGCGGGTCGGTCGGCCGCAGGCGGCCTGCGGTAAGCGGGTCCCTGGCGGAAAGCCGCGCGTGCAGCGCCTGCGGCGTCATGCCCTCCGTCTGGGCGCGAACCCGGGCGCGCACATCGTCCGGAACGCGCGGAATATCCGACAAGCCCTGCGTCAAGGCCTTGAAATACATGCCGGTCCCTCCGACCAGCACCGGGCTGCGGCCTGATGCGCGGATGTCGCGGATCGCCGCCGCGGCGTCCGCGAGCCACAGGCCGACGGAATAATTGACCGCAGCGTCCACATGGCCGAACAGCCTGTGCTCGGCGCTGGCCTCCTCCTGCGGTGTCGGGCGCGCCGTGATGATCCGCAGGTCGCGATAGACCTGCATGGAATCCGCGTTGACGACGACACCGCCCATCGACCGCGCGAGGCGGATCGCGAGAGCGGACTTGCCGCTGGCGGTCGGTCCTGCAATGAGAATGGCCGGCGCCAATTCGCTTGGCAAAACCTCAACCCCTAATTTGCGCCGCCACGCGGCGCGACAAACGCGGATCGCACGTGATTTCCTGCATAGCAACTCTCATCGCGCAGCCCGGCGGCGCGACCATCGATTCGAATGTGGTCGGCGCCGCCGCCGCCTTCCTGCCCCGCTCGGGCGCGCCGCGCTGGCTCTGCGAGGGCGAGGCCTGCGACATTCCCTTCGCCTCCGCGCACGCCGGCAAGGACGCGCTGGCGATGCTTGCCCTTGAAGTGCGCAACGCCTTCGGCGGCCTGCCGGTTGATGTCGTTTGCCAGCCCGAGGACGGGCGGCGCAAGAGACTGTTCCTCGCCGACATGGACTCCACCATGATCGGGCAGGAATGCATCGACGAACTCGCCGACCTCGTCGGCATGAAGGAGCACGTGGCGGCGATCACCGAGCGGGCCATGCGCGGCGAGATCGCGTTCGAGCCCGCGCTGCGCGAACGCGTCGCGCTTCTGAAGGGGCTCGACGCGCAGGTCGTGGCGAAAGTGATCGAGGAGCGCATAACCCTGACGAACGGCGGCCGCGCGCTGGTGCGCACGATGCGCGCCAACGGCGCCCACACTGCGCTCGTATCCGGCGGTTTCACGCTGTTCACGTCGCAGATCGCCGAAGCGATCGGCTTCCATGAGAACCGGGCCAACACGCTCGTCGTGGAGGACGGAAAATTCGCGGGCGTTGTGTCCGAACCGATCCTCGGGCGGGAGGCGAAACTCGCCACCCTTGTCGAATTGCGCGAATTGAACGGGCTGAAGCCGGACGAAACGATGGCGGTCGGCGATGGCGCAAACGACCTCGCCATGCTGCAGGAAGCCGGCCTCGGCGTCGCCTTCCACGCGAAGCCCGCCGTCGCGGCGGCGGCGCACGCGCGGATCGATTTTGGCGATCTCTCCGCGCTGCTTTACGCGCAGGGCTACGCCAGATCGGAATGGGTCGAGGACTGACGCTACGCGCCGCGCACGGCCTTCTCGATCGCTGCGACGTCGATCTTGCGCATGGTCATCATCGCTGTGAACGCGCGGCGGGCGACGTCGCCGCCCTGCGCCATCGCCTCGGTGAGGACGCGCGGCGTGATCTGCCAGGAGAGGCCCCACTTGTCCTTGCACCATCCGCAGGCGCTTTCCGCGCCGCCGTTGTTTACGATCGCGTTCCAGTAGCGATCCGTCTCCGCCTGATCGTCCGTGGCGACCTGGAACGAGAACGCTTCCGTTTGCCTGAAGGCCGGGCCGCCGTTCAGGCCAATGCAGGCGACGCCGCAGACGGTGAACTCGACCACAAGCGGATCGCCCTCCCTGCCGCCTGGAAAGTCAGCCGGCGCGCGCCAGACCTGACCGACGCCGCTGTCGGGAAAGGTCGCTGCGTAGAATCGGGCGGCTTCCTCGGCGTCCTTGTCGAACCAGATGCAGATCGTGTTCTTGGCCGGCATCGATCAGGTCCTTCCCGCGCTGGGCCATTGGGCTTGCACAGGCAGGATACTAGCGGCAAGCGCCCCCCTGTCCGCAACGCAACAAAGTAGGGGTTCCGAAAAAGTAATGGCCGGGACGAACCCGGCCACTTGCAGTGTTTCATCGCGGAGCGGTTATTCGACCGGCAACGCCACGAAGCGCACCTCGCCTTGCGCGTTCGCGACGAGGAACAGAGCAGACTTGCGGCCCTGTTTCTTGGCTTCGGCCATGCGGGCGATGATGTCGCCCGGTTCTTTAACCGCCTGCTGGTTGATCTCGACGATCACATCGCCCGGCTGCACGCGCTTCTCGGATGCGGGCGAATTGCCGTCGATCCTTGTGATCACCACGCCGTTGACGCTGTCCTTGATGTTGTACTGCTTGCGCAGCGCCGCCGACATGCTGGCGAACTCCATCCCGAGCGCCTTCTGAACGGCGCTTGCCGGCGGCTTCACTTCGCCACCCGAACCGCCGCCGAGCGACGCCTGCCGCTCGCCATCCTCGAGACGGCCGAGGGTCACCTTGAGGCTTTCCTCCTTGCCGCCGCGCATGACCGTGACGCTGACTTCCTTGCCGACCGGCGTCGCCGCGACGATGCGCGGCAGATCGCTGGAGGACCGGACGTCCTGCCCATCGAAGCGCACGATGACGTCGCCCGCCTTGATGCCTGCGGGCCGGGCGGGCCCCTTGTCGTCAACGCCCGCGACGAGCGCGCCGCGCGCACGGCCGAGGCCGAGGCTTTCCGCAATCTGGTCGTCCACGGACTGGATGCGAACCCCAAGCCAGCCGCGGCGCGTCTCGCCGTAGCGCAGCAACTGGTCGACGACGGGTTGCACCACCGAAGAAGGCGAGGCGAAGCCGATGCCGACCGATCCGCCCGTCGGAGACAGAATCGCGGTGTTCACGCCGACGACCTCGCCGGCCATGTTGAAGAGCGGACCGCCAGAGTTGCCGCGGTTGATCGAGGCGTCGGTTTGCAGGTAGTCGTCGTACGGGCCGCTGTTGATGTTGCGATTGCGGGCCGAAAGGATGCCGACCGTCACCGTTCCGCCAAGCCCGAAGGGATTGCCCACGGCCATCACCCAGTCGCCTACGCGCACGGCGTCGCTGTTGCCGAACTTCACGGCCTTCAGCGGCTTTTCGGGCTTCACGCGCAGCACCGCTATGTCGATCTTCGAGTCCTTGCCGACGATTTCGGCCTTCAGCCGCTGCCCGTCGTTGAAGATGACGGTAACTTCCGCAGCACCCTCGATGACATGATTGTTCGTGATGATGACGCCTTCGGCGTCGATGACAAAGCCGGAACCAAGCGAATTCGAACGGCGCTGCGGCCTCTCGCTTTCACCCTGGGGCTGCTGACGGCGCTTGAAGAACTCCTCGAAGAGGTCGTCAAACGGCGTGCCGCGCGGCAGATTCGGCGTGGCTCCCCCTCCTCCGCTGCGCCGCTCCGGCGGCGCCTGCGCAACCGAAATGTTGACCACCGCGTCACTGACGGCAGCGGCGAGGTCAGCGAAGGAATCGGGCCGGCTCTGCGCGTGCGCGGGAGCGAAAGGCGCCGGCGCCGCGAAACCTGCGGCGAGCGCCAGCGCAAGCGCAGCCGCTAGGCTGCGACGGCGATGGGCCGAACGGCGGGCGTTGAGGTCCTGGTTTTGCAGCGCGTTGCGCATCTTCCCTGCGTCTCCTGCTTCCGGCCGCTGGCCGCAGCTTTTCGGTGTCGTGCGTAATTCCGTGTCGGGCATAATCTAGTTGATTGAAAGGCGACGGGCGCAAACGCGCCCGTCACAATCTCGTGGGTTCAGTTTTCAGCCCGCGTTTGCGGCCCCACCGCCGTGGGCGCCGGAGCGCTCTGCGGACTTGCCTGAGGCGCTCCCGGTATCGCGGGCCCTCCCTCCGCGGGCCGGTTCAGCGCGGGGATCGGCGCATTTCCGGACCGGTTGAAGAACCGGAAGAATTCCGACGTCGGGCTGATGACCAGTCGCGTGTCCTGCGACTTGAGTCCCGCCTCGTAGGCCTGCATCGAGCGCCAGAAGGCGAAGAAGTCGGGATCCTTGCCGAAGGCCTCCGCGAAGATCTTGTTGCGCAGCGCGTCGCCCTCGCCTCGCGTCGTGTCCGCCTGACGCTGAGCCTCGGCGCGGAGCACCGTCACGTCGCGGTCCGCGCGTGATTCGATTCGCTGCTTCTGCTCGGCGCCCTGCGCGCGGAACTCCGACGCCTCGCGCTGGCGCTCGGTCTGCATGCGCAGGAAGACCTGTTCGGAGATCTGGCGCGGCAGGTCGGCCCGGCGGATGCGCACGTCGATGACATTTGCGCCCAGCTTGATCGCCTCCGTGTTCACCTGATCGCTGATGCGCTGCATGAGGCTCGCGCGATCCTCACGCACGATCTGCATCATCGTCGCTTCGCCGAGCACGCGGCGTACCGCCGAATTGAGCACCGAACCCAACTGGTTGTTGCCGCCCTCGATGGACCGCACCGACTGGTAGAAGCGCAGCGGATCGACGATCCGGTAACGCAGGAACGCGTCAACCTCGATGCGGCTGTTGTCCGCGGCCAGAACTTCCTGGCGCGGCTGCTCGAGGTCGAGGATTCGATTGTCGAAATAGACGACATTCTCAATGAACGGCGCCTTGAAGTGCAGACCCGGCTGCTTCACCACGGCGCGGTTGCCGGCTGGCTGACCGAAGCGCAGCACCAGCGCCTGCTGCGTTTGCTGGACAGTGAAGACTGAAGCGGCGCCGATGATCAGCGCGCCGATCAGGACCGCGAGGGCGCCGACGCCCAGAAATGACTTGTTCATCGGCGGACTCCCTGCTGAAGCTGCTGCGGCTGAGGATTCGCGGGCCTCGGCGCCGCCGCGGGCGGCTGGGCCGGTGCGCCGTTCATCTGGCCGAGCGGCAGGAAGGGCACGACGCCTTGCTGCCCCGCGGCCTGGTCGACGATCGTCTTGTTCACGCCGCTCAGCACGCGCTCCATTGTTTCCAGGTAAATGCGTTCGCGCGTGACTTCCGGCGCGTTTCTATATTGCTCGTAGACCTGCGTGAAGCGCGCCGCCTGACCGCGCGCTTCGGCGACCGTCTGCTCGCGATAGGCTTCGGCTTCCTGCAGAATGCGCGCCGCCGCGCCACGCGCTTCCGGCACGACGCGGTTGGCGTAGGCTTCCGCCTCGTTGCGCATGCGCTCCATGTCCTGCTGAGCGGCCGTCACGTCGCGAAACGCGGCGATCACCTGCTCGGGCGGGTCGACGGAGAGCAATTGCACGGCGAGGATCAGCACGCCGGCCTTGTACTCGTTGAGCACGCGTTGCGTCGCTTCCTGCGCAGCCGGCTCGATCACCTTGCGCTCCGCGGTGAGAATGCGCTGGATCTGCGTGCGGCCGACGATCTCGCGCATCACGCTTTCAGAGACCGCCTTGATCGTCTCGCGCGGTTCGCGCACGTTGAACGCGTAATCCTCGGGCTTTGTCGGATCAATCTGCCAGATCACGCGGAACTTCACGTCAGCGATGTTTTCATCGCCCGTGAGCATCAGGCTTTCCTCGTTCACGTCGATCTGAGTCTGCGACGATGGACGGCGAGGATCCTCGCGCGTGCGGAAGCCTATGTCGATGGAGTTGCGGTCCGTGACGCGCAGCTTCTGCACGGCGCCGATCGGATAGGGCCAGTTGTAGTTAAGACCCGGCGCTGTGCGCTCGGTGAACTTGCCGAACACCGTTTCGATGCCGGCCTCGTTGGGCTGCACGGTATAGATGCCGGTCGCGAACCAGCCCAGCGCCGCAAGCGCGACGATAGCGGCGACGCCGCCGCCGCCGAAACCGCCGCCGGGCATCACGCTTTTCAGACGATCCTGACTGCGGCGCAGCAATTCTTCGAGGTCAGGCGGGGTTTGACCTCCGCCGCCGCCTCCGCCCGACGGACCCGAACCCCACGGTCCGGGATTGTTCGGCCGCCAAGGGCCCCCGCCGCCGCTCTGATTGCTCCAGGCCATGAAAACCTCTTTTCCCCTCCGGACGCCCGCGGGCGTTTTGTGGCTGTAGGGACTTAAGCACCTACGCCCGGCTTTTCAACTTGGCCGGGCCCATTAACGGCGCTCGTAGATGACCGCGGTAAACGATGCGTCATCCTTTTCACCCCTTGCAAACGGCGTCCGCGAGATTTCGCGCCAGATGGCGGCGTCCGGGGCGGGAAAAGTCGCGTCGCCCGGCGGCGAAAGATCGACCTCTGTGATATCGAGACGGGCCGCGAGCGGCATTGTCTGACGATAGAGTTCTCCCCCGCCCGCAACGATAATCTCGCTCGCGCCCATTGCGGCCGCGCGCGCCGCCGCGATCTTCAGCCCTTGCTCCAGCGTACCGGCTACGTGAATTCCCGGCGCGGAAAATACGGGGTCTCGCGTGAGCACGATTGTTTCGCGTCCGGGCAGCGGCCGGCCTATTGCTTCAAATGTCTTGCGACCCATCAGCATCGGCTTTCCCATCGTCACCGCCTTGAAGCGTTTCAGGTCGCCCGGCAGCCTCCACGGCAGTCGTCCATCGCCGCCGATCACGCCGTTGCGCCCCACCGCCACGACGAGGACAAGCGGCGGATCGCGCCGGTCTTCGAGGCCGCTCATACCGCGACCGGCGCCTTGATCAGCGGATGCGGATCATAATTCTCGATGACGATATCCTCGTAGGTGAAATCGAACAGCGAGCGAACGTTCGGGTTGAGGCGCAGCGTCGGCAGAGCGCGCGGTTCACGCGACAGCTGAAGGCGCGTCTGCTCAAGATGATTGAGATAAAGATGCGCGTCGCCGAACGTGTGGACGAACTCGCCTGCCTGCAATCCGCTCACATGCGCGATGAGCTGCGTCAGCAGGGCGTAACTTGCAATGTTGAACGGCACGCCAAGAAAGCAGTCCGCCGAACGTTGATACAGCTGGCAGGAGAGGCGCCCTTCAGCCACCCAGAACTGAAAGAGGCAATGGCACGGGGCGAGCGCCATCCGGTCGAGATCGCCCACGTTCCAGGCCGAGAGCACCAGCCTGCGCGAATCGGGATTTCGCTGGATTTCGCCGAGCAGGCTCCTCAGCTGGTCGTGAGTGCGCCCGTCGGCCCCTTCCCAGGAGCGCCATTGCTTGCCGTAAACCGGGCCGAGGTCGCCGTTCGCGTCCGCCCATTCGTCCCAGATGGAGACCCCGTTCTCCTTGAGGTAACGAATGTTCGTATCGCCCGCGATAAACCAGAGAAGCTCGTGAACGATCGACTTCAGATGAAGCTTCTTCGTCGTGACGAGCGGGAAGCCTTCCGAAAGGTCGAAGCGCATCTGGTGACCGAAGACGGACAGGGTGCCCGTGCCCGTGCGGTCGGACTTCTTCACCCCTTCGTCAAGGATGCGCTTGAGCAGATCGTGGTACTGGCGCATGGCGGTCGCGTTCGCTGATGAATCGGTGGCCCCTTATAGCCCATCCGGTCCGACTTTGCGTTCGCTCAAGGCGCTCCCCACATGTTTTGGCGGAGATAGGCTGGTGTGGCAAAGAGTGGAGGTTTTTCAATGCTCAAGCTCAAATTCGGCCAGGGTGACTGGATCGTCGTCTGCGACGGGGCCCGCGCGCTCTTCCTGCAGAACGCGGGCGACGAGGTGTTCCCCAATTTCAAGACGCTGGAAGCCCGGACGGAGCCGCACGAGAGCGTCCACGAACCCCACAGTGAAGGTCCCGGCCGAGTCTATCAGTCCGTCGGCGCGAGGCGCAGCGGCATTGAGCAGGAGAGCCCGAAGCAGCATGCCGAAGTCCAGTTTCTGGAGCGCCTGGGCCACGACCTGGAGGCCGCCGCCCAGGCCGGCAAGATAAAGAAGCTCCACATCGTCGCCTCCCCGAAATCCCTCGGCATCCTTCGGCAGGCGTATGGCCATGCGGTCAAGAGCGTGCTCGGCGAGGAAATCGCCAAGGATTACGCCACGATGCCGGTGCATGAAATCGAGCGCCTGCTCACCGGCAACGCGCCGGGCACCGGCTGAGCGAAATCGGCGTAGGTCCGCCATCCTCGTCACGCGGAGGCGGCCCACTACCCGTGCGCCGGGCGCAACCATGGACCGTCTCGCCCGGCGCGGGCGGTGCGGCCGTGCTCATTGTAAGGACAGCAACCCGGCTAGCACCAGCAGCAGCCAGCCGATCAGGTTGTAGATGGCGTGCGCCATGACGGCGGGCTTTACGGAGTCCGTACGCTCGCGAATGACCGAAAGCACGAAGCCGGGGGCGAGCACCGCCACCGGATAGAGACCGGTCTGATCCCAGTGCACGATAGCGAACAGGAACGCGGTCGCCAGGACAGTGAACCGTGCGGAAAACCTGGCGCGCAGCGCTCCGAATATCCAACCGCGGAACAGCAACTCCTCCGTGAGCGGCGCCAGCACGACGATCATCAGGAATGAAAGGGCGAGCGCGCCAATGTCCTTTGGCGGAATGAGCCAGAGCGCGAAATTGGGGAAGAAGTAGCGCAGCAACGCGCCCGCAAGAATATGGTACACGGGCGCCAGCGCAATGAGTATCCAGCCGGTGCGCGTAATGCGCGGCCACGCGCCCCGCCAGCCCAGAAGATCGAAGGCCCGCGCCCTGCCGATCACCAGCGCTACCGTGACGATCGAGGCGAGCGCCGACACATAAATCAGCGCGCCGGCGGCGAAGAGCACGCGCTGGGCGACATTGTCGCTGCCAAGAAGCGCCAGATCGAAGCGCTCGAAATTGCTCACGAGGCGGTTGAAGCCTTCCATTCCGTCGTAGAGGTAGGCGCCGGCGAAAACGACTGCGCCGAAGATCGCGAACCACAGCCCCATGCCGACGCCGATCGCGATGAAGCTCGCGAACAGAACGGGCAGACGGAGCGGGCGCGCCGCTTCAGACCCGTCTTCCGGCGTGGACCCTGTCTGCGTCGCCTGTGCGCCCGTCATGTTTTCCTTCTCCGTCCCGTATGGGTGGCACGGCGAGAGACGGTGCGCAAACGCCCAGCGATTCAGGTGGTTAATACGAAAGCCAAACTATTGCTCCCATAAGGCGTCTCTGATACGCCTGCAGGAAAACCCTGAGGAACGACCATGAAGCTTGCACGCCGAGGCGCCCTTCTCTCCGCCGCTGCCGCTGTTTCCCTTGTCTGGCTTTCAGGGCCAGCACGCGCGGACTGGCCCGAGCGTCCCATCACGGTGATCGTGCCCTATGCTGCGGGATCAACTGGCGATGCAGTGACCCGTCTCCTCGGGGAAATCGCAGGCGCGCAACTCGGCCAGCGCATCGTGGTGGAGGCGCGACCGGGCGGCGGCGGCAATATTGGCGCGCAGGCTGTCGCGAACGCAGAACCAAACGGCTACACGCTGCTCGTCGGCGCGACGAATAACTTCGTCATCAACCAGTTCGTGTTCCCGAACATGAACTACAATCCGGCGACCGCCTTCGCGCCGATCATGAAGCTCGTCGACAGCCCGCTCGTGTTCTTCGCGCATCCCTCCGTGCCGGCAAGCGACCTTGCCGGCTTCGTCGCCTACGCGAAGGCCAACCCCGGCAAGCTCAACTTCGGCTCGCCGAGCGTGGGCACCGCGCCGCATCTGGCGACAGAACGATTCAAGCAGATCGCGGGAATCGATATCGTGCACGTGCCGTTCACAGGCTCGCCGCCCGCAATGCAGGCGCTCGTCTCGGGCCACATCCAGCTTTATCTCGCCGCGATTCCGGTCGGCCTTGGGCAGGCGAGAGCGGGAACCGCGAAAGCGTTGGCCATTGTGAGCGACAAGCGCTTCCCGTCGATGCCGGACGTGCAAACCGCGGACGAAGCCGGCGTAAAAGGCGTGTTCGCGTCGAACTGGTGGGCGCTCGCAGCGCCCAAGGGAACGCCGCAGCCCATTCTCGACAAACTGCATGCCGCATTTTCATCGGCGTTGCGCGACCCCAAGTTGCAGCAGCGATTTCAGGAACTCGGACTGGTCCCTGACGGAGGGCCCACCGCGGCCTTCCTCGCGGGCATGCAGGCCGAATCCAAGGTCTGGGAAGAGACGGTGAAAATGTCCGGCGTCGCCATCAAGAACTGATCGGCGTCACGCGAAAATTCTCAGTCCGCGCCAACAAAAAGGACCGCCACATTGCGGCGGCGGTCCAGTTTTTCAGGGAGGAAACCCGTCCGGGCCCGGGCCTCAGACCGTGGTCTGCGGCACGCCCTTCTTGGCCTTCAACGCTTCCTTCGCGCCGTCCTTGAAGTGGACGTTGCGCTTGAGAAGCAGCGCGGTCGACCGCACGGCCTGCTCTTCCGGCGAACGCGCCGGCGGCAGCGTTCCCTTCTCGCGCAGCGCCTTGGCGGCCCGCATGATCTTGTGACGCATCATGATGATGCCGTTGTCGCAGCCGACGAGGTTTTCCTTCGTGCGGTCGATGATCGGCCCCATGCTCTCCTGCAAGGACGAATCCTGGATCGCGATTCCTTCGACGCCGCTGTAGGTGGTGCCGAGACGCTGCGCCTCGCGGTCCATGAGGTAATCGTTGTCCTTGTTCGCGAGCGGACGGTAGGTGCCCGGCACGTACTTGCAGTGCACGCCCTTGCCGGCCTTCATGTGGTTGACTTCATCGCGCGTCAGAGGACGCACCGGATGATAGTCGAAGCTCCACGCCCAGCAATTGTGGTCGTCGATCGGAACCCAGAAGTGGCCGTGCATCGGGTAGTCGCCGCGCGGCGGCACCGCCGTGTAGCAGGGCATCAGCCAGGGCGTGATGCGCCAGTAGTACTGGTCGTCCTCGGCCATGCGGCGCGCGCCGATGTAGAGACCGCCCTCGCTCTCGATGACCTCGAACACTGGCGCGAGATCATTGAGGTTGTACTTGTTGCCCCCCGCGTCCTTGAACAGCGGATCAGCCTTGACGTCGCCCCGGTGCAGCCAGGAAACGTGCGAGGAGTCGATGCCGCCTTCGAGCGCCTGCAACCAGTTGCACTCCTGCAGGCGCTTCGAGGTGAAGCTCTGCTCCTTCGGCACGATGCTGAACTCGTAGTTCGGCTTCGGCGGCATGTGCTCCGGCTTGCCCATATACGTCCAGATCACTCCGCCCTGCTCGATGACAGGATACGATGTAACCTTGATCTTGTTGGCGTAGCCGGACTCGGCCGGCTCCGAGGGAACGTCGACGCACTGGCCGTTCACGTCGAACTTCCAGCCGTGATACGGGCAGCGCAGTCCGCACTCCTCGTTACGGCCAAACCAGAGCGACGCGCCGCGGTGCGGACAGAACTCATCAATGAGACCGAGCTTGCCTTCGCTGTCGCGGAAAGCGATCAGCCGCTCCGAAAGGATCTTCACGCGCACAGGCGCGCAATCGGGTTCCGGCAGCTCCTCGCTGAGCAGGATCGGCAGCCAGTAGCAGCGAAACAGATCGCCCATCATCGTGCCAGGCCCCGTCTGGGTCACGAGGTCATTCTGTTCCTTGGTCAACATAGCGCAGGCTCCTTAGGCTCCCCGGCAGACGGGCGATTGTTCCTTTATGCGGAACGACGTTCCGCTAACTGGAAAATGCGCGATACGGTGGACCGGGGCTTTGCGCTAAATCAAAGTCGGCGCGCGCGAGCCGCGAATACCCCCGCGAACGCGCGCCTTTTGCAAAACACTCTCAGAATCCGATGGCCGCGCCATCGCTGCGGGGATCCGCCGCGCCTTCGATCAGGCCCCCGCCGTGTCGCACGAGTGCGCCTGCGTGGCCCATCGTGCTCGTGAAGTCCGGCAGCAACTCGATCTCGTGCCCGGCGCGGCGCATGGCCTCGACCAGCGCGGCGTCGAAACGCGATTCGAGCTTCAGGGTGACGCTGTTCTCGCCCCAGGTCTTTCCGAGCAGCCAGCGCGGCGCCGTGATCGCCTGCTGCAGGTCCTGGCCGAACATGCCGTAGCGCGAGAATACCGCCGACTGCGTTTGCGGTTGTCCTTCCCCGCCCATCGTGCCGTAGGACATGACGCGCCCGTCGTCGAACAGGGCCATGGCTGGATTGAGCGTGTGGAACGGCTTGCGTCCGGGGGCCAGCGCGCGCGGCCCGTCGCCGTCGAGCCGAAAACTCGCGCCGCGATTCTGCCAGACGAAACCGGACTCCTCCAGCACGCAGCCCGACCCGTATTCGAAATAGATGCTCTGGATATAACTGACCGCGAGACCCTTGCCGTCGATGGCCCCGAGCCAAACCGTGTCGCCGGGATTGGCGGGCTGCGGCCATTCGAGCGCGCGCTCCCTGTCGATGCGCGCCGCGAGCCTGTCGAGCGTGGCGGCTTCGAGAAGCGATTGCACATCGACGCTCATGCGCGACGGATCGCCGACGTGACGGTCCCGCACGAGGAACGCTTGCTTGGTCGCTTCGACGAGCCCATGGATGTGAGCGAATCCTTCCGCCTCCCGAACGCCGAGCCTGTCGAACAGCGCAAGGATCATGAGAGACGCGACGCCCTGCGTCGGCGGCGGGAAATTGAACAGCCTTGCGCCGCGCACGCCGGTGGACAGAGGCGCGCGCCGTGTCGCCCTGTGCGCGGCGAGGTCGGCGCCCGCGACAGGCGCACCGATCCTGGCGAGATCCGCCGCGATCTGCCTCGCCAGTTCGCCGCGATAGAAACTCTCGGCGCCCTCTTCGCCTATGCGCCGAAGCGTCCGTGCGAGCGCCGGCAGCTTCATCAGCGAGGCGGTCGAGGGCGCGCCGCCGCCGGCAAGGAAGGCTGCAGCGAACCCCGGAGCGTCGATGAGTTCCGCACGTTTTGCAGCGGTGAGTTCGTGCTGGCTCGCCGTGACGTGAAAACCGTTCTCCGCCGACCAGACCGCGTCCTCCAGGAGACGGGACATCGGCAATCGTCCACCATATTCGCGGCTGAGCGCGAAAGCTTCTCCCCATCCCGAGACCGCGCCGGCGACCGTGTTCGCCGCCAGCGGCCCGCGCCAGGGGATCGCCGCATGACCGGCGCGCCTGTAATGGTCGACGGTGGCGGCGGCGGCCGCTGCGCCGCAGGCGTCAACAGCGACAGGCTCGGCGCCATCGCGCGAAACAAGCCAGAAGCCGTCGCCGCCGATGGCGGTCATGTGCGGATAGACGACGGCGAGAGCCGCGCCCATCGCGATCGTCGCCTCGATCGCGTCGCCCCCTTCACGCAGGATGCGCAGGCCCGCTTCGCTCGCCAGATGGTGCGGCGAGGTGACCATTCCGCGCCGCGCGCGTGGCGTATTCAGCATCAGACAACTCCAAAATGCGGCATTTGGCCGGATAATGATGTCCAAGCAACCGGCATGCCTTCGCTGCTTACTGCGGAAAAGACCGCATGGCGCGCACGTTCCGCACGCAGCCTGCCCAAAATTTCGGCGCGCCCGCGCACAGTGGCGCGGGTTGAAATCGTATGCAGCGTGACAGGCCTTGCGCACAACTTCATGGCACGCCGCTTGCGTTCCCTGCGCCCACGCCCGCTCACGGGTCCTTCAGGGGTGCGAAAAATGAAGCGTCGTTCATTCATCAAGGCAGGCATTCTCGGCGTCGCTGGCGGCGCGCTCGCTGCGCCGGCGATCGTCTCCGCGCAGCAGCGCACGTTCTCGTGGAAAATGACCAACGCATATGGCCCCGGATCGCCGTTTTACGTGCAGGGCCCCGGCAGCCCGACCGACTTCTGCAACATGGTGAAAGCCATGTCGAACGGACGGCTGACGATCCAGCATTTCGCGGCAGGCGAACTCATCCCGGCGCTCGAAGGCTTCGACGCTGTGTCGAAGGGCATCGTCGAGATGAACGCGGCAAACGCCTACTTCTGGTCAGGCAAGACGTTTGCAGCGCAATATTTCACGGCTGTGCCGTTCGGTCTCAATTTCCAGGGCTTCAATGCGTGGATTTACCACGGAGGCGGCCAGCAGCTGTGGGAAGAGATTTACGCGCCGTTCAATCTCGTGCCTATGATCATGGGCAACACCGGCGTGCAGATGACGGGGTGGTTCCGCAAGCCCATTGAGAAGATCGACGATCTCAAGGGCCTCAAGATGCGCATACCTGGCCTCGCAGGCCGCGTGCTCGCGCAACACGGGGTGGACGTGCGCCTGCTCCCGGCCGGCGAGATCTTCCCCGCGCTGGAGCGCGGCGTCATCGACGCGGCTGAATTCGTCGGCCCCTTCCAGGACCGCCGCCTCGGTCTGCACAAGGCCGCGAAGTATTACTACACCACAGGCTGGCACGAGACGTCGACTGCGACCGAACTCATCATCAACAAGAAGGCCTGGGACTCGCTGCCGCCCGACCTCAAGGAAATCGTCAAGGTCGCCGCCGCCGCGTGCAACACCATCAGCCAGGCCTGGTGCGAGGCCACGAACGCGGAAGCGCTCGACGATCTCGTCAAGAACCAGGGCGTCATCGCCGCTCCGTTGAATCCCGCCATCGTCGCAACCCTGCGGGAGACCAACAGCCGCCTGCTCGCGGAGTTCACGGCCAAGGACCCGCAGGTCAAGAAAGTCCATGACAGCTTCATGGCGTTCAAGGCCAACCACGACAGGTGGGCCGGCGTTTCGGAAGCAGTCTATCACTCGCAGATTCGCGGCGGCGCCACCGGCTGACCGGACACAAACCCAATGTCTACATTGAATGCTGAAGCGGGCCGGCTCGAAAGGCTGGCCCGCGGACTCGACGCGGTCGTGGAGGTCGCGGGACGCGTCGGCGGCTGGTGCGGCTTCGCACTGCTCCTCGTCATGGCCGGCAATGTGCTCATGCGTTACCTGTTCCGCACGGGCTCCGTCGCCATGCAGGAGCTGGAATGGCACCTCATGGCGCCTGTTTCACTGCTCTGCATCGCCTATGCGATCAAGCATGAAGGCCACATTCGCGTAGATATCTTCTATGCGCGCATGAGCCTTCGGATGCAGCAAATTATCGAACTGATCTCATGCCTGTGCGCACTGGCGCTGTGCGTGCTCATCGTGAATCTTTCAATTCCCTATGTCATGCAGGCCTACTCGATCGGCGAAGGTTCGCCCAACCCCGGCGGCCTGCCCTACCGCTGGATCGTGAAATCGATGATCCCGCTGGGCTTCTTCTTCCTCGGGCTTCAAAGCCTCGCGTCTGTTCTGCGCGCCCTCAAGCCTTTCATCGAAAAGTCCGCGGTCAACGCGGCCACGAAAGCAGTCTGATGCCATTTACAGAAGTACTCGCGATCCTCTGCATCGTCTCCTTCTTCATCCTTCTGGCGCTCGGCATTCCCGTCGCCCTGACGCTCGCCATCAGCGGGTTCGTCTTCGGTTACATCGGCTTCGGGCCGTTGCTGTTCAACCTGCTTCCCGCGCGCATCTTCGGCGTGACGGCCAATTACACGCTGATCGCGATTCCGCTGTTCGTATTCATGGGCGTGATGCTCGAGAAATCGAAAATCGCGAACGAACTGATGGACGTTATCGGCCACATCGCCGGCAATCTGCGCGGCGGCATGGCGATCGGCATCGTCCTCGTCGGCGTCCTCATGGGGGCGACCACCGGCATCGTGGGCGCGACCATCGTCACGCTGGGCCTGCTCACTTTGCCCGCGCTCCTGAAGCGAGGATACGACAAGAGCCTCGCCTGCGGGACCATCTGCGCGTCCGGCACTCTCGGCCAGTTGATCCCTCCCAGCACGATCCTGATCCTGCTCGCAGACATCATGGGCCAGTCTGTCGGCACCCTGTTCGCGGCCGCCGTTTTCCCGGGCCTGATGCTTTCGGCGATCTTCTGCGTCTACCTGCTCGCGCTCGGCATGCTGAAGCCGGAGATGGCGCCGCCGGTTCCGTCGGAAGAACGCGCCGCGCAATCGGGCCGCGACACCTTCGTCAAGTTCCTGAGGGTGGGCTTCCCTCCCATCGCGCTGGTGCTCGCGGTTCTCGGCTCCATCATCGGCGGCGTCGCGGCGCCGACGGAAGCCGCGTCCATGGGCGCACTTGGCAGCATCCTCGTCACGGCGTCGCTTGGGCGTCTCTCATGGCGCACTCTGGTGGACACCGTCTACGCGACCGGCCGCATCACCGCGGCGATGATGTTCGTGCTGGTCTGCGCGCAGGTGTTTGCGCTCGCCTTTCGCGGGCTCAACGGCGAGAAGATCGTTCACGACCTCTTCAGCATGGTGCCAGGCGGGTCCGACGGGCTCGTCGTGTTCATGCTCCTGCTGATCTTCGTGCTCGGCTTCTTCATCGAGTGGATCGAGATCAGCTACATCGTCGTGCCGCTGTTCATCCCGCTGCTGAACGCCGCGAACGTCGATCCTGTCTGGACTGCGACGCTGATCGCGGTTGTGCTGCAGACATCGTTCCTCACGCCGCCATTCGGCTGGGCGCTGTTCTACTTGAGAGGCGTTGCGCCGCCGGAGGTCGCGACATTCGACATCTACAAGGGTGTCGTTCCGTTCATCCTCCTGCAGGCGCTGGCGCTTCTGATCGTATTCAATTTCCCGTCCATAGCGACATGGCTCCCGAGGGCCATTGGCTGGTGAAGCCGGACTGTCGCGCGCCGCGCGTCAGTCGCTCACCGCCTTGCGCGTTTTCTCGACAATGTCGGCCGGGGTGGCGAATATACGCTCGACCTTCTTCTGCAGCTCCTCGCCGGGAACGGGGTCGGCGTCCACCTGCATCTTCCCGGCCTCCGCAACGAGCTCCGGATCCTTCATCGCCGCCATGAACGCCTTGCGCAACGCGGCGACGCGGTCGGCGGGAACCTCGAGCGCGACGACGTAGGGGCGGCTGAACGCCGTCTGGCTGTAATAGAGATCGAGGATCTGGCGCTGTTCCTCGGTCTTGGCGAAAGAGCGTGCAAGGGGCACGCCCATCTTGTTGAGCTCCGGCGAGCCCTGCGCATCCTCCTGCACGATCGGCTTCATGCGGCCCTCGGCGAAGTCCTGCTTGTACAGGCTCGTCACGCTCGACCACGTCTGGCCGCAGCCCCCCTGCACTTCATTGCGCTGAATGGCGAGGTTGATCTCGCGTGTTCCCGGATAACCTGCGACGATCCTGAACTTTGCGCCGAGCACGTTTCGCAGCATGAGCGGGAAGTCGCGGGTCGAGGCGCCGCCCGCGCTGGCCCCGACCACGAGCTCCTTGTCGAAGAGGTCCTCGAACGTCTTCACTTGCGCGTCGCCGCGCACGAGGCACACGTAATAGTCGGTGTTGGCGCTGCCGATATAATGGAACTTCGTCGGGTGATGCGTCGCGCGCTTCGTCGCCGTGAAAAGCGGCTCCACCACCGTGCCCATGAAGATCGCGCCGATGACCGTGCCATCCTTGGGAGCGACATTGGCGATGTGCGCAGCCGCGACGTTGCCGCCCGCACCCGGCATGTTCGAAACAACGAAGGTCGGGTTGCCCGGCAGATGCTTGCCCATATGGCGCGACAGAAGACGCCCGTAGAGATCGTATCCGCCCCCGGGTGACGAGCCAACCACGATCTGCACCTGCCTGCCCTTGTAGAAGGCCGCGACATCCTGCGCGTGGGCTGCGCCGCCCCCCGCTAGAGCCGCCACACCGACAATCGCCATGAGCCGCAAAGTCATCCTGTCCTCCCGTCCGGGCCTGCGCCGCTTTGGGAAACCTATCGGCCATCCCCTGGCGGAACGCAACCGGCGTCCTTGGCCCTTGGCGCGCGCGCCGTCTCTCTGTAGGGTGCCGCCGACCTTCAAAACCGCAAGATGGGGAGAGAAATGACCTTGTCCGTTAAGCCGCTCGATGCGCCGCTCGGAGCGGAAATCGTCGGCCTCGACGTTCGCAACATCACGTCGGAGGACCGGAAGGACCTGCATCAGGCTCTTCTCGACCATCACCTGCTCGTCATTCGCAATCAGCCGACCTCCGACGCGGATCTGGTCGAGCTTGGCAAATCCTTCGGCCCCATCGTGAAGGCGCGCCTCGTGTCGCCGCTTACGGGCCGCGACGACATCATGGTCATTTCCAACATCCGCGAGGACGGCAAGCCGGTCGGCCAGTTGCCCGACGGCGAGATGGCCTTCCACATCGACCAGATCTATCGACCCAATCCGTGCAAGGCGGCGGCGCTCCACGCGGTGGAAATTCCGAGCGCGGGCGGCGACACGATGTTCTCAAACAATGTGCGCGCCTACGAGCAGCTTCCCGATTCGATGAAAAAGCGGCTTCAGGGCCTCATGGCCACGCACTCGTTCCACTACGGCGAGACGCTGAAGGAAAACCGCGTTGCATCCCCCGACCGGCCGCAATACACGCATCCGCTCGTTCGCCGCATTCCGGAGAACGACAAGCGCGCGCTAGCGGTGTGCCGCCTGATGACGGACCGGATCGAGGGAATTCCCGAAGAGGAGAGCCGTGCGCTGATCGAGGAATTGTGCGACCGGCTGGAAGATCGCGGCAACGTCTACAGCCATGAGTGGCGCGTCGGCGATATCCTGATCTGGGACAACCGCTGCACGAGCCACGCGCGCACCGACTTCCCGACGACCGAACGCCGCCTGATGAAGCGCGTGACGATCGGCGACACGCAACCGCCGCTGGCCTGAGCCGGGAGAGCGATATGAACAGCGCCTCGCCGCATCCCACCCGCATCCTGCGCGCGGGCGCGGACTTCACCTGGCCCGGCGGCAAGAAAATCTGCATCGTCTTCAACATCGCCTATGAGGGCTGGTCTGACGGCGAAGCGCCGGGGATTGGGCCCATGGGCAACGTGCTGAAGCCCGGGTATTTCGACGCCAACGCCGATTCATGGGCGAAGTACGGGCCGACTCGCGGCATTCAGCGCCTCCAGCGCATCGCGGAAGCCAACGGGATCAGAACCAGCATCATGGTCAACGGCGTGCTCTGCGAACGCGCGCCGGACACGATCCGCGCCCTTCACGCGGCCGGCCATGACGTCTACGCCCATTCATGGGGCATGGACGTGATCCCCGTCTATCTCGACGACGACGCCGCGCGGGAGAACATCCGCCGCAATACGCAACTTCTGCGCTCCGTCACCGGTGAAACGCCGGTCGGCTGGATTTCGCCGCGCGGCACGGGCGCGCCCGGCCATCCAAAGATGCTCGCCGAGGAAGGGTATCTCTGGCACGGCGACTGCAACGACGACGATCTGCCCGCGATCTGGGAATTCGAGGGCGGCCAGCGCATCGTCGCCATTCCGTTGACGATGGACGTGAACGACTTGCCCCATTCGATCCGATACGGCAACGGCCCCGGGACGCTCGTCGACCAGTTCGAGGAAATCCTCGAAAACGCGGCGGAAGCGGACGGTGCGCCGTTCATGCTCGACGTCACCGCCCATGCCCACGTCTACGGGCGCCCCGCGAACGCCTGGGCCTATGACATGATGATGAAGATCGCGCTCGAAAGATCCGACGTCTGGATCGCGACGCGGCGAGAAATCGCTCAATTTGCGCTTGAGCAGGCGGAATCGGGCGCGCTTTCATAGTCCGCGCCGCCGGTTTGAAAGAGGGGAAGAATGAAAGCCGAATCCGTCTCGCGCCGCGCTTTGCTGGCGGCCTCCACCATCCTCGCATTGGGCGCAGCCGCCGCTTCGCCGGCCGCTGCTCAGAACTACCCCGAAAAGAACGTCAGGTTTCTCGTCGCTTTTGCGCCGGGAGGGCCCGCCGACATCGTGGCGCGCATCGCCGGGCAAGCGCTCGGCGAATTGTGGGGCAAGAGCGTTGTGGTCGAGAACCGGGGCGGCGCCGGCGGCAACATCGCGGCGGTCGCCGCCAGCCGCGCGGATGCTGACGGCTACACGATCCTCGTCACGACGAGCGCGCTCGCAGTCAATCTCACCTTCTATGACAACCCCGGCTATTCGCTCGACGACCTCAAGGCGGCCGCACTGATCGCAACGGCGCCAAATATCATCGTCGGCGCGCCGTCGCTCAAGGCGAATACGCTCAAGGACGTGATCGCCTTGGCGCGCGCCGAGACCCTTTCCTACGGATCTGCCGGGCTCGGCACGACGCCCCATCTTTCCGGCGAGCGCATCTTCCGGCTGCTCGGTAAGGTCGACGTGCGGCATGTCCCCTTCACAGGCGCCGGCCCGGCGGTCGCCGCCACAATGGCGGGTCATGTGCCGCTCGCGAGCGTCGCGCTTTCCGCCGCGATCGAACAGGTGAAGGCGGGAACAGTGAAGGGTCTTGCCGTCACCAGCGACAAGCGCCTGCCGGAACTGCCAGACGTCCCCACCGTCGCGGAAAGCGGGCTTGGCGACGTCGAGGATGCGACCTGGGTCGCGCTGTTCGTCCCGGCGAAAACGCCGGCGGCCATCGTCGCGAAAATCAACGCCGACGCGGCCAAGGCCATGAGCGCGCCAAAAGCAAAGGAAGCTCTGGCCAAGGCCGGCTTCTTGCCACTTGGCGGCGATGTCCAGAAAGCGCAAGGCTATGTCGCTTCCGAGGTGAAGAAGTGGGGCGAGGTCGTCAAGGCGAGCGGCGTGAAGGCCGCCAACTGAGGCCCGCGAAGCACCATTCGCGGGCGACGGGCTCGGCGTGCGCAAGCCGGCGCGCCGAATGACCTCGAACCTCGTCAACGTCGCGGGACGCTTCGTCTTCTACGTCATTGTGTACGTGACGCTGGAAAGACTGAGCGACCTGCGCGCGCCCGGCGGAATGCCGATCACGGCGTGGAGCCCCGGCCTCGGCGTTTTGTTCGCAGCCATGATTCGGGGCGACGCCGCTGCGGGATTTGCGCTGTTCGCAGGCGCATTCGTCACGGAAAGCTTTTTCGCAGACGCGCACCTTGGCGCAGCGACCACCCTCGCCATCGCGGCGGTGATCGCCTGCGTTTACTCCTTCGTCGCCTGGCTCGCCCGCGCGATGGGGCTCGATCAGCGCATCGAGCGTGTCCAGGACGTGGCGCTCCTCTTGAGCGCCGCGCTCGGCGGCGCGTTGCTCGCCGGCGTATTCATCACCCTGCTTCTCACGGATGCTGGCTTCTTCCCCTCCGGGCAGGATGCGCGCGTAACGATGCCGCTGCTTGTCGGCGACATGATCGGCGTCGCCGTCATAGCGCCGCTCATGCTGCGCGCGTCGCGCGCCAGGGTGCGCGCCCAGATGGCGACGACGTCGTTTGTCGTCGGCGTGTTCGCCGCCTCGCTCGCCTCGGCCGGCATGATCTGGGCGATGCTGCAGGAGCCGGCGCAATACTCGACCGACGCATTCTACGTGCTCTTCCTGCCGATCGTTTTCGTCGCGCTGCGCAATGGCCTCGACGGCGTGTGCGTTGCGCTCGCCGCAACGCAGGTGACTCTGGTCGCTGGCCTGGACTTCTTCGGCTACGCGTCTGAAGCCTACGCCCAATATCAGACCCTGATGGGCGTGCTCACGGGAACCGGCCTTCTCGCCGGCGCCGTTTCGAGCGAGCGGGACGCGGCGGCCCGGGAGGCGCGCGCGGCGCGCGAACGCCTGAAGGAGAAGGAGTCGGAAGCGGCCCGGGCGGACCGCTTCCAGTCGGTCACGGGCCTTGCGTCCGCGCTGGCGCACGAGATCAACCAGCCGATGACCGCGGCGCGCGCCTTCGCCCGCACCGCGCAAGTGCTCGCCGAACAGGGAGAACCAGATCTCGGTCGCGTTCGTGAATATGTCGGGCGCAGCATCGAGCAGATCGACGGCGCAGCCGAGATCCTCAAGGGGATGCGGGAATTCATCCGCCGCGGCGACGCCGGCCGCACCTTTGTCCGGCCTGTCGACATCCTGGGCGACGCGCTGCTCCTGGTTCGCCCCCTTGCGGCGCAAAACCGCATTCGCCTCGTCAGCGAAACCGAGCCGACGGAAAGGATCTACTGCGACCGCGTTCAGATCCAGCAGGTGCTGGTGAACTTGATACGCAACGCTATCGACGCCATTTCTAGCGTCGGCCGGGACGACGGCGTCGTCGCCATTTCGATCCGTCCGTCCAGCGAAGGGCGGATCGAATTCGCGGTCCGCGACAATGGACCGGGCGTCGATCCGGAGTTCGCCGCGAAAGTGTTCGAGCCGCTGGCGACAACCAAGCCCTCCGGCCTTGGGCTTGGCCTCGCCATAAGTTCGGACATCGTCGCGGCTCACGAAGGGCGTTTGTGGCTGGAAAGCGCGAAACCGGGTACGACTGAATTCAGGTTCTGGCTGCCCGTCGAATCGGGCGGCGAGAACCCAAGCGAGGGGGTGGAGAGTGGGCAGCCCTAGAATTGCTGTGGTCGACGACCAGGAGCCGGTGCGAAGGGCATTAGGCGACATGCTTGGCGTCTACGGATACGCCGTCGATCTTTATGACAGCGCCACGGCGTTTCTGAGCGCATCCGGCGCGAGCGAAGCCGGGTGCGTCATCTCGGACGTGCGCATGCCGGTGATGGACGGCATCGAACTCGTGCGCGAGGTGCAGAAGCGAAAGCTCGACGTGCCGGTGATCCTCATCTCCGGCCACGCCGACGTGCCAATGGCCGTGGCCGGCCTCAAGGCGGGCGCGCAGGACTTCATCGAAAAGCCCGTGGACGACGTCAAACTCGTGGCGGCCATCAATCGCGCCATCGCCGGCAAGTTCGAGCGGCAGGCGGCGAACCAGGCCGCCCGCGAGGCTGAACAGCGTTTCGAGCGGCTGACACCGCGCGAAATGGAGGTGTTCGATCTCGTGGCGCAGGGCATGACAAGCCAGGCGATCGCCAACAAGCTCGGCATTTCCGGACGCACGGTCGAAAGCTATCGTGCGCAGATCATGGAAAAGCTGCAGATGGATTCGGTCGCGGCCATCGTCCGGCTGGCGGTGCGCCTCAATCGCGTGACGCCCTGAACGCAGTCCCGCGGTTTTTTCGCGCAGAGCGCGCGCCGCCCTTCCGCCGCGGCGTGCGAGACCCTATATTCCATCTGTCTCCGCAAGGAGACTATGGCGATAAACGGACACCAGAATAAGCCATCCGGACCCGGGGGCGGTACCCGGCGCCTCCACCACAGCCCGCGCGCGACGCGGGTTGCGGCGGGGGCGAAATAGGATCGACGGGGGTGTAAAAGGTGCTCTTTTGCCCGGCATGATACCGCCGTTATCGGGTCAAACTTATAGTTGCCAACGACAACTATGCTCCGGCGGCTGTCGCTGCGTAAGCAGCGCCAGTACCGGGAATCAAGTCCTGAGGGTTAGCCCCTTCAGGCGGGGCTCGGAGGCGCCTGGCAACAGAAGCCTCCACTTCATCGTGTGGGCCATTCATGCAGTCGCAAGCCATCCGCTACGATCTTCTGGTGCAGGACGCCCTTCGCGGCATGGTGAGGGATCTCCTCGCAAAGGTCGCGCGCGACGGGCTTCCCGGGGACCATCACTTCTTCATCACGTTCAAGACCCATGCGCCCGGCGTGCAATTGTCGGCCCGCATGAAGGCGCGCTATCCGGATGAAATCACCATCGTCCTGCAGCACCAGTTCTGGGACCTGAGCGTTAACGACCGGCAGTTCGAGGTGGGCCTGTCGTTCTCCAACATCCCCGAACGCCTCGTCGTGCCGTTTTCGGCCCTGACCGGCTTCCACGACCCCTCGGTGCCTTTCATGCTCAAATTCGAGCCGAAGGACGCAATCGCCGCGGAGGAACAGTCGACCGAACCGACCTCCCTGCCGCGTCCGGCCGCAAAGACCGAGACCCTCAAGCCTGCAAAGCGCACGGCGCCGGAGCCCGCGGCTCCCCCGGCCGAAGCGTCGGCCGCGGACGCCAAGGGAGAAGCGGCCGAAGCGCCCGCCGCGAGCGAGCCCGCAAAGGTGGTCTCCATCGACGCCTTCCGCAAGAAGACCTGAGCGATGGGCGAGGTCGTCAACCTTCGTCGCGCGCGCAAGGACCGCGCCCGCGCGGAGGCCGACAGAAAGGCCGAGGCCAATCGCATGGCCTATGGCCGCACGAAGTCCGAGAAGTCGCAGACAAAGGCCGAGCGCAACCTGGCCGAGCGCCGCATCGACGGTCACAGGCTAGATACGCGCTCCGACGAGCGCGACTGACGTGGACGGCGAGCCCGTCTCCACCCCGACACGGCTGCGCAAGCGTTCCCTCGACATCGCCGGCCACCGCACATCGGTCTCGCTCGAAGACGCGTTCTGGGATGCGCTGCGCGACATCGCTGCCGCCGAAAAAGTGTCGCTCGCCGGCCTGATCGCCCGCATCGACGCGGGCCGCTCTGGCCAAAATCTCTCCTCAGCGATCCGCGTATACGTACTGGAGCAGGTGCGAAACGCCAACCTGCCGGCAAGCGCGCCTTAGTTTTATCGCAACTTTGCCGGATCGTCTCACGCAACGGCAGGATTGGCGCGGCAAACCAGGATTTGCGCGGAATGACGGCGGCGACTCGAATTTGGTGTTTGGCGCTGTCGGCGGCGCTGTTCATGACGGCGGCGAACACTGGCCTCGACGCGCAGGCGTCAGACGATGAGGCAGCGATCCGGACGTTAATAGGCGCGTGGTACGCCGAGCATCGCAAGGGGCCGGAAGGCCGTCCGCGCACGCTGCTTGCGCCCGGCGCCATCGACGCGAGTCCCGGCTACACGTATCCTCGCAGCGGTTCGGCGGCCTTGGGCCAGCCAATCTACAATTCGCTGGCGCATCGGGCGCTCGAATTCAGATTCGACATCCGCTCGCTGAAGATCGATCCGCGCTTCGCGCGCGCGCACGTGTGGGAACGCGGCTACTTCTATGCGTGGGCCGCGCAGCAAACCTACGAGAACGCTGGATCGGCCAACTTCGTCTTCGAAAAACAGGACGATGGAAGCTGGCTTGTGCTCGCACATCAGAGCAATACGGTCGGGATTCCACCAGGAATGAACACCGACCCGATGCCCGATTTGCGCGATCTCTTCTACGCCACGCAGGGCAAGGATCGCGATGCGGAAAGAGATGCGCGCGAAGCAAAAGCCGCTCGTTAGCGTCGCGCGCTTATTGCGGAGCGACAGCGCCCGGCAACTGGATCGGCGGTGGCGGAAGAGGCCTGTTCAACTGCTCGATCAGTCTTTGCTTTTCCTGCGCGCGCCGCTCCGCCTCCATCCGCAATTGCTCCTGCCGTTCACGCTCCCGGCGCTCTGCCTCAAGGCGCAATTGTTCCTGTCGCTCGCGCTCGGCGCGTTCGGCCTCTGCGCGACGCTCCGCCTCAATCCGGAGCTTCTCCAGCCGCTCCTGCTCGAGCAAAAACGCACGGATTTCCGCTTCACGCTGCCGTCGCCATTCGTCGGTGCGCAAGCGTCTGTTGAACATCGCCCGCTCGCGGATGTCCGCTTCCAGCGCCTCGATGCGCGCGCTTTCGCGCTGGATGGCGCGCGCTGAAAGGCCGTTCACCAGCGAGGCGGCGTCGATGGATCGTGTCGCCTTGTTCACTGGACCGCTCCATGCCATGCGGACGCGCGGATTGGGATCCGTCCATTTCGGCGGCGTCGTGCGCGACACAATCTCAAGCGTCTGTTCGGCGCCAAGCGTGCGCAGGTCGAAAGCGCCGGAGAGAGAGGCCTCGGCGCCGGGCGCGCCGATCTTCACCGGCTGGAACCGAAGCACGCCGCTTGCCGCGAGAATATCGAGGTTGATATCGCCTGCGCGCAGAGGCGCGCGCGCGAAGGCCTTCTGTAGCGCCGCGACGATCGTGCGTTCATCCGGCGCGATGGCGTCCTTCTCGGCAAGCGCCACAACGCCGTCGATCGCGTCCGCGGCGGCGCCGGGAATGACGATATCCGTGAGCCGTACGTTGCCGCCGCCCGCAAGCGAAGAAATCAGCGCGCGTTCGCTGCGGCCCGTCGCCGCGAGCTCGACCCGCATGTTCCAGTCGCCCCGGATCTGGTCGCGCAGATCGAGCGGCGCCTTTAGGTGGAGCGCGGCGGCGAGGGACGCATCGGTCTTGTCGCGGCGCAAGGCGAGGCGTCCGGCGATGTCCGCGTCCTCGATGCGCATGGACATGTTTTCAAGCGCAACCGCGCCGTTGGAGAGCACAACGCGCGCAGCGAAATCGCGCCCCTGCAGCCCGCGCAAATTCATCTCGGCGGCCCGCAACTCGATGTCAGCCGGGGGCGGATCGGCCAGGCCCGGCGCAAACGCGCGCTCAGACCACAGCGGCGCGCCTCTTGCGTTTGCGGCTGAGGGCCCAAGCGCGAGTGCGCTGATCACATCGAACGACATGCGATCGACGTTCAGCGCGCCGAGGAGGGTTCGGCGCAGCGCGCCGTCCTGCGTGGCGAAACGCAGGTGGCCGCCAAAACGCGCGCCCGCCAGCACGCCCTCGAGGGCGGACGCCGAAATCGAACCGCCATCGACGCCGAGATCGCCAGCGACGTCGAGCGGGATCGACGATTGCGCATCTGGCCAGGCGATCGCAAGCACCTGCATGAGCGGCGCCGCATCCTTCGCGGCGACGCGCGCGCGCCCGTTGAAGCCGAAACGCGCCTCGCGCTCTCCAACCCGGCCCTTGAACGTGACGGAGGCGCCTGCGATCTCGCCGCTGCCTTCTGCATCGTATCCTGACGCTGCATCCCCGTGCGCGCGCAAGGTCAGACGGCTTCGCGGAGCGCTTCTGATCGGCACGGTTTCAACGCCGAGTTGTCTGAGCAGCATCGGCGTGTCCACGGACGAAATTTCCGCTTCGGCCTCCACCTGGTCGCCCAGCGGGCGCATCGCCGCGGCAATACGCGTGCCGCGCGCCGTTCCTTCAATCCGCACATTGCGCAATTCGATCGAACCGCCCTTCGCCTCCGCATCGGCGCTCAAGTTGACGCGGGCGGGCGAAAGCGCCACGGCGCGATCATTGAAGAGGTCGGCCAGCGGCCCTGGGGCGACGCGGCGAACGAGCCCGGCGAGTTCGACGAGGCGTTGCGCTTCGAGCCGCGCTTCCAGTTTGGCGCCATCGGGATCGACATGGCCTGTCGCGCTGAGCGTGGCGCCGCCGAGATTTTCAACCGAGAGGCGTTCCAGATCGAGGCGGCCCGCGTTGCGCGTCAGTTTCGCGCGGATGCGTCCGGCGTCTACGACGGCGCCTCCAACACCCGCGACGCGAATGGCTCGCGCATCGAGCGACAGGTTGAGGTCAGCGTCCTGCAGCGCGCGCGCGGGCCCGCGCAGGCTCGGCACGCCATCGAGATCAAGCGCCGGGGAGTTCAAGTCCGCGAATAGCCGCGCGGGTTCGCCCCCGACCGCCGACGCGAACGCGAGGGAGCCCGCCAGCGTCGAACGATCCGCGCGAATGTCGAGATTGCGCGCGGCGAAGGAGCGGCGCGACAGCTCGATGTCGCCGCTGGCCTCGATGACGCGGAACGGCGCGCCGCGCAGCCGCTCGGCAAGATCGGGATCCGCGCGCGCAATCCATTCGGCGAGGCGCGGGAGGTCCCGCGCCGACGCCCGCGCCCTGCCCGCGAATCGAGCCGCGGCGCCGCTTTCAACATTTCCGTCCAGGCTGATCTGCGCGCGGCCTGGAAGGTTGGCTGACAACGCCAGCCGGTCGTCGCCGCCGCGCGGCAGGTCGAGCGTCATCGCGGCGTCCGTGATGGTGTCGCCGCCAAGCTGCAAGGCGGGCGTCGACGTCTCGACGCGCAGGGTGACGCTTCGTGCTCGGGCGGGCCGCTCCAGCGCTGCGGCGATGACGCGCGAAAGGCGGCCCATCGCCTCGCCTGCCGCCTCCTTGCTGTCGAGCAGACGATCCGCATCGACCTGGGGCGCGGCGAGCTTGATGGTTAGGCGGCGCGATTCAGCGTCGAACCACGCTGCGCCGGAGGCGGTGGACTGGCGCTCCTGCGGGCCGAAACGCACTTCGAGCGGATCGAAGCGCGCCTGCGTGGCGTCGGCGGCAAGCGTCCCGGACGCGCGCCACGGAATTTGCGCTCCATCCGCGTCGGCGATCGACCAGACTGTCGCAACGCCATCGTAGCGCAGCCGGGTCGCGTCGCCAGCGCGCTCCGCAACCAATGCGCCATCGAGATCGACCTGCGGCGCGTTGGGCGCAGGCTCCGAGCTGAACTTGACGCGCAGCCGATCGTCCTCGACGACGCCGGCGCCGAAGCGGAACGCCATGCGCCCGTCGGCAAGGGCGTAACTGCCCGAACCGCGGAACGGGCCGTGCAGGGATGCCGCGTCCGCGTCGATGTGCACGCCCTCAACCCGGAGAACCTCTCCCCCCGCGCGAAGCAGTGTGATCTCGCCGTTGCGAATTTCGATACGTTCGAAAGCGACCACGCCGCCGCCCTCGCCAGGGTGCGGGAGATTGAGCGCGCCGCCGTCGCCCAGCGTCGCGGTGAGCCGTGGCCGCTCGATTCGCGCCTCCACGAAACGCACGACGCCCTGCAGGAGAGGAGCGACCGCTACCTCGAGATGAATGTTGTCCGCCTGAAGGCTGGCCGCGCCCTCGTCGGCCGCGCGCCAGGACACCCCCGCCACATCGAGCCGCGGCGCCGGCAGCAGGCGTACGTCGATGTCGCCGGTGACGCGAACCACGCCGCCCAGCGCCGCGCTGAGTCGTTCCTCGATCCAGCCCCGATGCGCACTCCAGTCGACGAACAACGGCGCCGCCAGCGCAGCCGTCAGCGCCAGCACAATGAGGACGGCGAGAATCGTTAGTGTTTCGCGAAGGAACGACAAGAAGGAGCCCGCTTGTGACGCAAGCCGTCACGCAGCGGGGAGTATATACGGCCTGCGGGCGGCGACGCCAAAAGGGGCGAGAACGGCGCGTTCAGCTCCCGGCGGAAATGGGCCGCAAAAGGCCCGGGGCAGCCGGGTCGAGATCGTAGCTCATCGTGCGGCGGAAAGCCTGCCGCTTCTGCTGCCCAGACAGGCGCCAGGCGGCCGTGAGCGCAACCTTCGTCCAAAGATTCGGCCCGTAAAGGTCCTTTGACTTCGGCGTCCAGCCAAACTGGCGCAGGACGCCATTGCCGTAGCGCATGGCGAAGCTGCGGCGGACTTCCGGCGTCCAGTGCTCGGTCGTGATCGAAACGTTCAGGCAGTCCATGTTGTCGACCCGGTGCGGCGCGTTGAGCGGCCAGTGCAGCATTTCGCCCGCCTTGAGGTCGATCACGAGCGCGTGCTCGTCGAACCATGACTCATAGTGGATGCCCTCTTCGGAAACGCCACGAATGACGTTCTCGATGTCACGGTCTCGCAGGAACGGTTCACGGTCCGGGTAGATGAACACGCGCTTCTCGCCGCGCAATTGCCACAAGGACTGGCCTGGCACATCCGCATGATAATAGACTTGCGCGTTGGGCGATGAGATCAGCAGGCCAATGGACTTGGAGTAGACGCCGAGCCCCGGCGCGTTACGATCGATCTCGTCGTAGATTTCATCCAGGAGAACGCGAAATTCCGGCAGCGCCCTCTCGATGCGGATGATGTTGATCCAGATGCGACCCTGCTTCACGGAGTCGATCAGCGCAGCGCCGGACAATCCGTTGCGCCGGCAGTAGGACCAGTCGCGGGGACCGCGCTGGCCAGGCCCCATCGTCACGATTGAGATGAGATCGTCCGGCAGGCGATCGATGACTTGCGCGAGTCCATCGTCGCCAAACAGCGCGCGCTCGTGCAGATTGTGCAGGAGGCGCACCGGAGACTTGCCCCAAAGGGCGCGCGCCTGTTCGTCAAAGTTCGAGAAAATGGAAGCGGTCACGGCGACCCCAGTATTCAGTCAGGAACTGACCCATCATACGCGCCCGGCGCGCAAGTTTCCGCAGAACGCTGTCTGCGTACTTAACGCATCCGCTACTCGACTGATCGAATGCAGCGATGCTAAAAAGCGTTAACCAGCAAATTCTTTGAAGCCGCACGAGGAAAGGAAACGCGCATGGGTACGTCGATCTCCTTTAAACGCCCGGACGGTAAGACCGCCGACGGCTATTTCGCCCCGGCTGGCCAGGCGCACGCGCCGGGCGTTGTCGTCATTCAGGAGTGGTGGGGCCTGCAGGACCAGATCCGCGGAATCGTGGATCGCTTCGCGCTCGCCGGTTACAACGCCATAGCGCCTGACCTCTATTCGGGCGTCGTGGTGCCCTATCATGACAGGGACGCCGCGGGAGCCCAGATGAATTCGCTAGACTTCATCGACGCCGTCGACCACACCGTGCGCGGCGCCGCGCAGTTTCTCGCATCGGCAGGAGTGAAGGTCGCAATCACGGGGTTCTGCATGGGCGGCGCAGTGACGATCATCTCGGCCTGCCGCCTGAGCGAGTTCGCCTGCGCGATCCCCTTTTACGGCATTCCGCCGGAAGCCGTCGCAAAGCCCGCCGACGTGAAAATCCCGATGCAGTGTCACTTCGCCAACAACGATCATTGGTGCACGCCGGAGTCGGTCGCCAAGTTCGAGTCCGATCTCAAGGCTGCGCACAAGGACTTCGAATTCTACCGTTACGACGCCGAGCATGGCTTCGTTAATGAGCAGCGCAATCCCCATTCGCACGGCGAGGCGGAGATTGCCTGGGGCCGTACGCTGCAATACCTGAAGAAGCACATCGGCTGAGGGCGCGCGTCAGGCGGCGAGTTTCGCCGCCTTGCGCAAGTCCGTCACGAAGGCCGCATAGGCGCTGTCGCGCTGCTCGCCCGCGCGCAGGATCGAAGAGGGGTGAACAGTGACGAACACGTTGCCCGCACCTTCCGATTTGACGGTCGTCCCGCGCGTCTTCAAGAGGCCGCCGCGCATCCCCGTGAGGCTGAACAACGCAGTGGCGCCCAACGCCACGACAACCTTCGGCTTTACGAAAGCGAGCTCTTTTTCGAGCCACCAGCGGCAGGCGGTGATTTCGCCTGCATTGGGCGCCTTGTGCAGGCGCCGCTTGCCGCGAGGCTCGAACTTGAAATGTTTGACCGCATTGGTCACGTAGGCGCGCGCCCGCTCGATGCCCGCGTCCTCCAACGCCTGATTGAGCAATTTGCCAGCCGGGCCGATGAACGCGCGCCCGGCAAGATCTTCCTGGTCCCCGGGCTGTTCGCCCACGAACATGAAATCGGCGTGCGCCGGCCCTTCGCCGAACACGGTCTGCGTGGCGTTTTCCCACAGGGGACAGCGCCGGCAGGCCATCGTCTCCGCCCGCACTGACGCGAGCGCATCGTGTCCTGCAACCGCCGGCGCGGCCCGGTTTGCTGCGGCAGACCTTTTCATCCTGTCCAGAATGATCCGCGCCCTGCGCGGTTCCGGCGTGGGCGCGGCGGCGATCATCGCGGACTCTCGCTTGCCGGCGCCGCGTATCAGAGGCGCGATGATCGCGCTTTCCGGCAAATTCTTCCAGTAACGCGCGGGCATCTCGCTTTTCATCGCGCCGATCTTGAGACGGGCGGGATTGAAGATGCTCGCATAATATATGCGCCAGTGATCCTCGAACCGGTCTTCCCCCGGCGCATCGCTTTTCGCCGCCGGCGGCCCGAAGCGCAGTTCCCGTCTGTTCCAGTGCGCGCTCACGAGCGGCGTCAGGATCGACCAGCGCATCGGCGCGAAGCGCCTGGCGAAGAACGGCGCCGTCAACTCCACGACGTGATTGTGGGGCTCGAACCATGCGACGAACAAGGGCCCTTCATCATCTGCGATCTCGCGGAAGCGGACGAACGCCTCCATCTTGTGGCGTTCGCGGCGGATCGTCTTCGCCATGGCGCGCGCGCGAAACACGTCGTCGTCGGTCGAACGCGCGAGCAGGTCGCGATCCCCACGCAATCGCCAGAGCAGCCGATAAAGGAGCGCGAAGCGCGCCTCATCGGCGTGACAGACAACGAGTTCGGCCAGGTCGAGGAAATCGCGCGGGACGCGCATTGGCGAAGTTTCGCCAGGCTGAGACGACACCTGTTCATTGGCGCAGGCCGCGCCGAACAGGTCCTCGGACGCTCCCACGCGCCAGACGACTTCGGCGGGTTGAACGTCCTGCCTGACAAGCGACCGCGCCGCGTTGCGCCAACCCTCGAAATCTGCCTCGCGCTGCAAGGCGACGACGTGCATCAGAACAGGCTCAGCTGCTGCGGCTTGCCGCGCAGCCGGGCGCCCAGATGCGCATCGTCGAGCGCCGACGCCGGACGCCAGTCGGCTGCCACGACGAACGGTCTGAAAACGTCACGCGAGCGCGAGAGCCGCGTCAGGTCCGCAATACGGAGCCGCTGAAGCCGCCGAAGGCGAAGGATCTCGGTGACGCTTTTCACGCCGAGCCCCGGCACGCGCAACAACTCTTCGCGGCTCGCCTTGTTCACATCGACCGGAAATTGCGCCCGGTTGACGAGAGCCCACGCGAGTTTGGGGTCCATGTCGAGCGGCAGCATCCCCTGGTCGCGCGCGCCCTGCGCGATTTCGTCGACGGAAAAGCCGTAGAAACGGTAAAGCCAGTCGGCCTGGTAGAGGCGGTGCTCGCGCATCAACGGCGGCTTCACCGGCGGCAGTTTCGCTCCTGCTCCCGGAATGGGGCTGAAGGCTGAATAGTAAACGCGCTTCAGTTCGTAACTCGAATAGAGAGTCGAGGATGTTCGCAGGATGTCGACGTCGCTCGCGTTGTCGGCGCCGACGATCATCTGTGTGCTCTGTCCAGCGGGCGCAAACTGCGGAGCGCGGCGGCCTTTCACCTTCTCCTCCCTGGCTTCGTCGATGCGCAGGCGAAGCCCCGCCATGGCGCCACGGATGGACGCGACGTTCTTCTGAGGCGCATACTCCCTGAGGCTTTGTTCGCGCGGCAATTCGATGTTGACCGAGAGCCTGTCCGCCCAGAGCCCCGCCTCGGCGATCAGCGCCGGATCGCACTCCGGAATCGTCTTCAAGTGAATGTAGCCGCGAAATTCATGCGTTTCGCGAAGCAGCCGCGCAACGCGGATGATCTGCTCCATCGTGTGATCGGGCGATTTCACGATGCCCGACGAGAGAAATAGTCCTTCGATGTAATTGCGCTTGTAGAACGCCATCGTGAGGTCTGCCGCTTCATCGGGCGTAAACCGCGCGCGCGGCGTGTCGCTTGAGACCCGGTTCACGCAATACAGACAGTCGTACACGCAATGGTTGGTCAGCAGGATCTTGAGCAAAGATATGCAGCGCCCGTCCGGCGCATAGGAATGGCAAATTCCCATGCCTCCGGTCGAGCCGATGCCCCCGGAACGGGAATTCCGCCGCGTCGAACCGGATGACGCGCAGGACGCGTCGTATTTCGCAGCATCCGCGAGTATGGCAAGCCGTGACCGAATATCCGTCCCCGACATGTCGTAGCCCTCGTGAGAATGTTCACGATATGTTCTACCGACAACGGAAAGAGAATCAAGCGGCGAACCGCCGCATGCGGTCTGGGTGAATTGATGGGCAGGGCGGCGCGCGCCCTGCCTCGCCGAAGCTTTAGCTCAGATGCTGGTTCACAAGCTTGGTCATCTCGAACATGGTGACCTGCTTCTTGCCGAATATCTTCTCGAGCTTCGCATCCGCGTTGATCGAGCGGCGATCCTTTTCGTCCTGCAGGTTGTTCGCCTTGATGTAATCCCAGACCTTCTTCGTCACTTCCGTGCGCGGGATCGGCGTTTCGCCGACGATCGCGGCGAGATCCTTCGAAGGCGTGACCGGCTTCTGAAGGGCCGAGCCGCCTTTCCCTTCGGATTTGGTCTTGCTCGTGGCCATTGGTCTCTCCTTCGCCGCCGCAACGTTTGATTTCTGGCCCGCAACGCGAACGGCTACGGAACGTTCCCCTCACGCCAGGGCGGAATCGGCGCGGAAGAAGGGCTGCTATAGCCGCTGGGGGACGGCGAGGCCACATCACGGCCGGAACATTGATCCTTCATCCACAGGCGCAGTCCCGAAGGGCCAGCCGTCAAGCTCACCCTGCCTTCTGCACGAAACTCTCAAGAACCAGCTTGCGGCCGGCCTTGTCGAAATCGACGGTCAGCTTGTTGCCATCGACGCTTGCGACGGTGCCGTTGCCGAACTTGATGTGAAACACGCGCGCGCCGCGCGTGAGCGAAGACGTAGCGGCCGATTTTGCCACAAGCTCGCCTTCGATCGTCTGGGGGCCGCGGCGGTCGCCGCGATAGGGCGGCGATCCGGTTTCGCCAAACCCGGCGCCGCCCTGCCCGCGCTTCTGCGCCCGCTGCCACCCCGGCGTGTTGTACGATGAACCGAATGTGTCGATGGAATTGAACCGGGAGGCGGCGTATCCGCCATAGCTCGCGCTTTGCTGTTCGACGACATCGACGTGCTCAGCGGGAAGCTCGTCGAGAAAGCGCGAGGGGATCGTCGTCTGCCACAGGCCGCGAATTCGCCGGTTCGTGGCGAAGAAAATCTTCGCGCGTCGGCGTGCGCGCGTCACGCCGACATAGGCGAGACGGCGCTCTTCCTCGAGGCCGGATCGCCCCTGTTCGTCAAGCGACCGCTGATGCGGAAAAAGTCCTTCCTCCCAGCCGGGAAGATAGACCGTGTCGAACTCCAGCCCCTTCGCGGCATGCAGCGTCATCACGCTCACGCGCTCTTCGCCGTCCTGCTTGTCGGCGTCCATCACGAGAGAGATGTGCTCGAGGAAGGCCGCCAGATCGGGATATTCCTCCATGGAGCGCACAAGCTCCTTGAGGTTTTCAAGCCGCCCCGCCGCATCCGCCGAACGGTCCTTCTGCCACATCTCGGTGTAACCGGACTCTTCCAGGATCAGTTCGGCAAGCTCGTTGTGCGGCGTCGTCTCCAGAAGCGAAGACCAGCGCGCGAAATCGTTCATCAGCGCGCGCACAGCCTGCCGCTGCTTGGGCTTCAACTCTTCCGTTTCAACCAGGCGGCGCGCGGACTCCATCAGCGGAACCCTTGCCCGCCGCGCATGATCATGCATGAGCTGCAAGGCTGCGTCGCCCAGACCGCGCTTCGGCGTATTGAAGATGCGCTCGAAGGCGAGATCGTCGGACGGCTGCGCCACGCAACGCAGATAGGCGAGCGCGTCGCGGATTTCCGCGCGTTCGTAGAAGCGCGGGCCGCCGATCACGCGGTACGGCAGGCCCAGCGTGATGAAACGTTCTTCGAACTCGCGCATCTGGAACGACGCGCGCACGAGAATGGCGACGGATTCGGGACTTTCTCCCCGCCGCTGCAATTGCTCGATGTCCTCGCCGATGACGCGGGCTTCTTCCTCGGAATCCCAAACGCCCTGCACGCACGGCTTTTCGCCGTCCTCGCCGTCTGTAAACAGCGTCTTGCCGAGCCGGCCCTCGTTATGCGCGATGAGATGGGCCGCCGCCGCGAGAATATGCCCGGTCGAGCGATAATTGCGTTCGAGCCGCACGACCTTGGCGCCGGGAAAATCCTTCTCGAAGCGCAGGATGTTGTCCACGTCCGCGCCGCGCCAGCCATAGATCGCCTGGTCGTCGTCGCCGACGCAGCAGATGTTGCGCTGCGGACGATCCGGCGTCGCCTGCGCAAGGAGTCGCAACCACAGATACTGGACGGTATTGGTGTCCTGGTACTCGTCCACCAGGATGTAGCGGAAGCGCCGTTGATACTCCGCGAGCACGTCCGGATTGTCGCGCAAGAGCCGCAAGCCTTCGAGCAGCAGATCGCCGAAATCCGCAGCGTTCAGGATTTTCAGCCGCTCCTGATAGACTTCATAGATGCGGCGGCCCTTGCCGTTCGCGAATGCTTCCGCTTCGCCGGCCGGCACGCGCGCGGGCTCCAGTCCGCGATTTTTCCAGCCGTCCATCAGAATCGCGAACTGGCGGGCCGGCCAACGCTTCTCGTCGATGTTTTCGGCCTGCAGCACCTGCTTGACGAGACGAATCTGATCGTCTGTGTCGAGGATCGTGAACGAGGATTTCAGACCGACGAGTTCTGCGTGACGGCGCAGGATCTTCGTGCCGATCGAGTGGAAGGTGCCGAGCCACGGCATCCCTTCGCCGACCGGCCCGGCGAGCGCGCCGACGCGCTCCTTCATTTCGCGCGCCGCCTTGTTGGTGAAGGTGACGGCCAGAATTTCATGGGCCCGCGCCCGGCCGGAGGCGATGATGTGCGCGATGCGCGTGGTGAGCACGCGCGTCTTGCCAGTGCCGGCGCCCGCGAGCACGAGAACGGGACCGTCCGCCGCCTCCACCGCCTCGCGCTGCTCCGGGTTCAGAGCTTCGAGATAGCGCGGCGCCCCCGCCACCGCCGCCTGCGCGCGCGCCGCCAACCCGCCCGGCCGGGGAACCGGTGGACGGCTGAGGTCAGGCTCGTCGAAGTCGAAGGGGCTGGACACGGTTTTCCTGAAAGCACGGATGGGAACGAAAAGCGAATCAATGCGCCCAATGTGGGGCCGGCGGAGGCGATTGTCGAACCTCGGGACTTGACCATGCGCGCGCGAAGGGGCGCGCGCGTTGCCATCGCGCATCCCCCGCCCCATCATCCCAAGATGAGTTCAGCGCCGATCCCCTCCCCCTCCGAGATCGTCTCGTTCTGGCGTGCGGCGGGGCCGCCGAAATGGTACGCGAAGGACGACGCCTTCGACGCGGAAATCCGGGCGCGCTTCCTGCTGGCCCATGAAGCAGCCGCGCGGGGCGAAATATGGAGGTGGGAGCAGACCGCGGAGGGCGCGCTGGCCCTTCTCATTCTGCTTGACCAGTTCCCGCGCAATCTCTTTCGCGGTTCGGCCCACGCCTTCGCCACCGACGCCGCCGCGCTTCACGTCGCGGAACGCTCGATCGCGCGGGACCTTGACACGAAGATCGCCGGGCCGCTGCGGCAGTTCTTCTTTTTGCCGCTGATGCACGCGGAAGACCTTGCAGCGCAGCGCCGTTGCGTGGCCGCGTTTGAACTGCTCGGCGCGGGCTTCGAGGAAAACCTGAAATACGCGCAGGCGCACCTGGACATCATTGCGCAGTTCGGGCGTTTCCCCCACCGCAACGCGCAGCTCGGCCGCATCACCACCCCGGAAGAGCAGGCGTTTCTCGACAGCGGCGGCTTCGCCGGCTGAAACTCAGGAGCTTCGATGTCATCGCCCTCCGAACCGCTGCCGGGCTTGAGCGCATGGGCGGATGAGACAGAGCCGCCGCCCCCGCCGCCGGCGCCAAAATCGCGCGACCTTGCGTCGGCGCTCGAGGCGCTGGAAACCCGTTTCGGGAATCGCTTCACCGTGAACGAAACCATTCGCGAGCAGCACGCGCACACGCTGACGTGGACCGCGAACGAACCGCCCGACGCGGTGGTGTATCCACGGTCGACTGGTGAAGTCGCGGAGATCGTGAAAATCTGCGCCGCGCACCGGGCGCCGGTGATTGCGTTTGGGACCGGAACTTCGCTTGAAGGCCACGTCAATGCGCCGCTCGGCGGCGTATGCATCGACACCTCACTCATGAAGCGCATCGTCGCCGTGCATGCGGATGATCTCGATTGCGTGGTCGAAGCGGGCGTCACACGCAAGGAGTTGAACGATCATCTGCGCCATTCCGGGCTTTTCTTTCCCATCGACCCCGGCGCGGACGCATCGCTCGGCGGCATGGTTTCGACACGCGCTTCGGGCACCAACGCTGTCCGCTATGGCACGATGAAGGATAATGTCCTGGCTTTGACGGTGGTCACGGCCTCCGGCGAAATCATGCGCACGGGCTCGCGGGCGAAGAAGTCAGCCGCGGGCTATGACCTGACGCGGCTTTTCGTGGGCGCTGAAGGCACGCTCGGCATCGTGACCGAGATCACACTGCGCCTGCATGGACTCCCGGAGTCCATTGTCGGCGGGATATGTCCATTTCCCAGCGTCAAGGCCGCCTGCGATGCGGCGATCCTCACCATCCAGTCGGGCATACCCGTCGCGCGCATCGAACTGCTGGACGAGACAGCCGTACGCGCTGTGAACATTCATTCAAAGCTCGGCCTCACGGTAACGCCGATGCTGCTCGTCGAATTTCATGGCACGGAATCGGGGGCGCGCGAGCAGGCTGAACGCTTCGGCGACATTGCCGGGGAGTTGGGCGGCGGGCCTTTCGCCTTCGCCTCGAAGCCCGAGGAGCGCGCGAAGCTGTGGCAGGCGCGTCACGACGCCTACTGGGCGGGGTTCACGTTGCGCCCCGGCGCGAAAGGGCTCGCCACGGACGTGTGCGTGCCCATCTCGCGGCTGGCGGAATGCGTGACGCAGACGCAGGACGACATGCGCGACTCAAACCTTCTCGGACCCATCATCGGCCACGTCGGCGACGGCAACTTCCATGTGAACCTTTTGTTTGACATGGACGACCCGGACGAGGTCGCCCGCGTGGAGACGTTTCTCGAGCGCCTCGTCGCGCGCGGGCTCTCGATGGACGGCACCTGCACCGGCGAACACGGGATCGGCCAGGCCAAGATGAAATACATGGGGCTGGAGCATGACCCGGCGGCGCTCGCGGCCATGCGGGCGCTGAAGGCGGCGCTCGATCCCGACGGGATCATGAATCCCGGAAAGATGGTGGGGTGAAGCCTGACGGCGCCCGCGGAAACGTGCTACCACCCCGCCATGCTTGAAGGTCTGCCCCCCAACAACGCCGCCCACATGATGAGCCTCTCCTGCCCGGAAGAGCAGGCCCGCGCCATCGCCGATCTCATCGTCGAGATGTTCGACCCCGCCGACGCGGCCTCCTCCGCCTTCGAGCGCGAGGCGAACACGAAAGACTGGAAAAGCGGCGAATGGCTCGTGGAGGCCTATTTCGGCTCCGAGCCGGACGAGGACTACGTCCGTTCGCTCGTCGCCTCGGTCGCGGGCGAGGACGCGGCGAAGGCGGTGGTCTTCTCGTCGATCGAAAGCAAGGACTGGATCGCCGCCTCGCTGGAGGGTCTTGCGCCGGTGCGCGCCGGGCGATTCCTCGTGCATGGATCGCACGACCGGGGCGCCGTGCGATCCAACGACATCGGCATCGAGATCGAAGCCGCGCTCGCCTTCGGCACTGGCCATCATGGCACGACGCGCGGCTGCCTCACCATGCTCGACTGGATTTTGAAGCGCCGCCGGCCGCTGTCGATCCTCGACGTTGGCACGGGCACCGGCGTTCTCGCCATCGCCGCCGCCAAGGCGCTGCGCCAGAAGGTCGCCGCCGGCGACATCGATCCGGTCGCCGTGGAAGCCGCCCGCGGCAACGCCGTGCTGAACGGCGTCGCGCCGTGGGTGTTTCCGGTCACCGCGCCAGGTCTCGAACATCCCGCGCTGCGAAGCGGCGGGCCTTACGATCTCGTGTTCGCAAACATCCTGGCCAAGCCGCTGCGAGGGCTCGCGCCCGCGATAGCTCGCGCCGCAACGATCGACGCCGATGTCGTGCTGTCGGGTCTTCTGGCGCGCGACGTTCCAGGTGTGCTGTCCGCCTACAAGGCGCAGGGTTTCCAGTTGGCCCGCCGCATCGACATCGAAGGATGGGCGACGCTGCTTGTTCGCAACGGCGGCGCCTCGCCGCGCCCAGAACGCCTGGAGTGACCATGTTCGAAAGCGTGTTCCAGTCGTTCACGGAAACCGCCGATCCGAGCCACGGCAAGGCGCGCGCACAGGCCTTGCGCCGCGAACTTGAAAAGCGCGGGCTCGACGGCTTCGTCATCCCCCGCGCCGACGAACACCAGAACGAATACGTTCCCGCGAACGCCGAGCGCCTCGCCTGGCTCACAGGCTTCACGGGTTCGGCCGGGCTTGCGATCGTGCTGGCCGACCGGGCAGCCATTTTCGTCGATGGACGCTACACGCTGCAGGTGCGTGATCAGGTCGATGAAAAAGTCTTCGAACCGCTGGACAGCGGCGTGACCTCGCCTTCCGATTGGCTCGAGAAGAACCTGCGGCCGGATGGCGTGCTCGGCTACGATCCCTGGCTGACGACGCCCGCCACGGTCGATCGTTACGAGAAAGCCGCGCGCAAGGCGGGCGCCTCGCTGCAACCGGTGAGCGACAATCCACTGGATGCGATCTGGACGAACCGGCCGGACCCGCCGCTGGCGCCTGTGCGGCTTTATCCAAGAAAATTCGCCGGCGTCGAAGCAAAGACGAAACTCCGCGACGTCGCGGGCCATCTGGCTGGCGCCGACGCGCTCGTCGTCACCAACGCGCACAATGTCGCCTGGGCGTTCAACATCCGCGGCGCCGACGTGGCGCACACGCCCTTGCCGCTCGCATTCGCCGTGATCCGCAAAGACGCCAGGCCGTGGCTTTACGTCGATGGCCGAAAGCTTTCCAGCGAGGTGCGCGACAGGCTCTCCGCCGTCGCCGATGTCGAGGAACCGTCCAAACTTCTGCATGACGTCGCGGCGCTTGGCCGCGAGCGCGCGCGCGTGATGTTCGATGCATCGACGGTTCCGGCGAAACTCGTCGACGCCCTGCGCGAGTCCGGCGGGGTGGTCGAACTTGGCCCGGATCCGATCACGCTCATGAAGGCGCGCAAGAACGCTGCCGAAGTGCGCGGCGCGCGCGCGGCGCATCTGCGCGACGGCGCCGCGGTCTCGAGCTTCCTGGCGTGGTTTGCGGAGGAAGCCCCCAAGGGCAGGCTCACGGAGATTGACGCCGTCATGGCGCTCGAAACGTTCCGCCGCCAGACCAAGCGGCTCGTCGAGGTTTCCTTCCCGACGATCTCCGGCGCGGGGCCGAACGGCGCCATCGTGCATTATCGCGTCACCGAGCGCACCAACCGCAGGATCGGCAAGGGGCTCTTCCTGCTGGATTCCGGCGCACAATACGAAGACGGAACGACGGACGTCACGCGCACGATTGCAGTGGGCAAGCCAAGCGCGGAAATGCGTGACCGCTTTACGCGCGTGCTGAAAGGCCACATCGCGATTGCCACTGCGGCGTTTCCGAAAGGCGTTACAGGCGCGCAACTCGACGCCTTCGCGCGGCGCGCCCTATGGGATGCAGGACTCGATTACGATCACGGTACGGGCCACGGCGTCGGCGCATTCCTGTCCGTGCATGAAGGCCCGCAGAACATATCGAAGCGGCCGTCATGCCCGCTCGAACCGGGCATGATCCTGTCGAACGAACCGGGCTATTACAAAACCGGCGCCTACGGAATTCGAATCGAGAACCTTGTGCTTGTCGAGAAGCGTGACATCAAGGGAGCGGAGCGGGAGACATACGGGTTTGAAACGCTCACGCTTATTCCGATAGATCTCGCCTGTGTGGAGACGAAACTTCTGACGCGCGACGAGTTGCGCTGGCTCGACGCCTACCACGCCAGGGTGCGCAGGGAGATTTCGCCGCTCGTGTCCTCCGCCACCAGGCGCTGGCTCATACAGGCGACGAAGTCGCTCGCGCGCGGCTAGCTGCTTCGGAACAATCAGCGCGCCTGCTCCGTTGTCGCCCGGTCCCGGGGGGCCAACACGGAGGATGCGATGCCGCGCGCGCGCACGAAACTTCTTTGTACAACTCTTCTCGTCGGCGGCCTCGGCCTCGGCATGGCGCCGTTTGCGCCTTCCCTTTTCAATTCGCCTGCACACGCGCAGCAACGCGTCGAAGTCCGTCAGGAATTCCGCGTCGCGCTTGAGCCTCACGGACGGTTCGAACGCCACGCGCGCTACGGCGAAGTATGGCGTCCCGCGCGCGTGGCGCGCGACTGGCGTCCCTACACCGTGGGCCGCTGGGTCTATACGGACGATTGGGGCTGGTACTGGAACGCAGACCAGTCCGAAGCTGACTGGGGCTGGGTGGCCTTCCATTACGGGCGCTGGATCGATGATCGCGAGATGGGCTGGGTGTGGGTGCCCGGCAACGAATGGGGCCCAGCCTGGGTGAACTGGCGCCGCGGCGAAGGCCCGGCGGTTGCGGCGCGCAACCAGCGCGGGCCCGCCAACGTGCGATATATCGGTTGGGCGCCGCTTCCTCCCGACGATGTTGTCGTCGAGTATCGCGACAATCCGGACGTCTGGATATTCGTGCGCGCCGGCGACATCGTCGCGCCTCGCATCCACACGGTCGTCATCCGCGAGCGTCGCCCCGAAATTCTCCAGCGCACGGTGATCGTCAATCGCACCGTGGTGGTGCGCGACCGCGGCGTGATCGTGAACCCCGGCATTTCGCCGGCGTACGTTGCCGCATTCGTTGGCAAGCCGATCGTCAGTTACGAAGTGCGGCCGCGCGTCATCGCGGGCACCGCGCGCATCAACAATGCGATCGAACTGCGTGCGGACGATCTGCGCGACCGCCGCCGTCTGGAAAAGGAACGGCCGCAGATCCGCGAAACGCGCACGCGCATCGAACCCGCGCGGGACATTCCAGCCCCGCAGGCCCTGCAGGCCAACGAGCAGGGCCGCCTCGGCGACCGGCCACCGCGCGCGGCGCAAGGCGCGACGGATCTCCGTCCGGAAAGGACGACTGGCGAGCGCGGACCGGGCCAGCTGGCGCCGGGCGAGCGCCCCACCACGACGACGCAGGACCGCCGCGATCTGACGCCAGCCGCGACGGGTTCGACGCCGGGTCAGGCGGAAACCAGCCCAGGACGCGCGGGCGAGACGCCAGGTCAGACCGAGGCGCAGCCTCCGGGCCGCGCTGGCGCGGCGCCGGGACGCGCGGGCGAGACTCCCGGACAGGCGGGAACGGCGCCCGGCCGTCAGGACCGGGCGACGGGCGAGCGATCCAACCGGGAGCGCACAGGCTCCGACACGCGCACGACCACCGAGCCCGGCCGCTCGGGCGCGGCGCCAGGCCGTACCGGATCGACCCCGGGCCAGGCTGAAACCGCGCCGGGACGCGCGGGCGACACGCCGGGGCAGTCGGGGGTGCAGCCTCCCGGCCGCGCCGGAACCGCGCCTGGCCCGGCTGGCGACACGCCCGGACAGGCCGGAACGGCGCCTGGCCGCTCAGCCGATACGCCCGGCCGTCAGCAGGAGCGCGGTGCGCAGCGCGACGACCGATCCCAGCAGAACCGCGGCGCCCAGCAGCGCGAGGAACGGGCTCAGCCGCAGCAGCGGCAGGAGCGCGCCAGCGAGCCGCGGGGCGGACGGGGCGAGACGACTGGAAGCACGCCGAACCGCGGCGGCGGGAACGAAGCGCGCGAGCAGCGGGCCCCGCAGAAGCCGGACGCGAATGAGCGCCGCCGCGAACGCGAGAGCCAGTAGACCCGGCTGAAGGAAAGCTTCTCCCCGCGCAGGCGGGGAGAAGCAGTTCAGGCGCCGACGCGCTCGAACCATTGATCCTCAGTGATCACCTCGACGCCAAGGCTTTCGGCCTTCGTGAGTTTAGACCCGGCGCCGGGACCGGCGACCACGAGATCCGTCTTTTTTGAAACGGACCCTGCGACCTTCGCGCCAAGCCGCTCCGCCATCGCCTTTGCTTCCTCGCGCGTCATGCGCTCCAGCGAACCAGTGAAGACGATCGTCTTCCCCGCGACGGGAGAATCGCTTTTCACGCGCTCCATGGCGACCGCCGTCACTTCATGCAGCAGCGCGTCAAGCGCCTTCTCGTTGTGCTCTTCCGCAAAAAAATCAGCGACGGCTTCGGCGACAACGTCGCCAATGCCTTCGATGTTGCGAATCTCTCCGCGCGCTTCCGACTCCTCGTGCTTCGCGGCGCGGGCCGTGGCGCGGAGGGCTTCGAACGTCTCGAAGTGCCGCGCCAGCCTTCGCGCGTTCGTCTCTCCCACGTGGCGAATGCCGAGGGCGAAGATGAACCGGTTCAGCTCCACGCGCCGCCGCGCCTCTATCGCGGCGAAGAGATTACGCACCGACGTTTCGCCGAACCCTTCGAAATTCCGGATCTTCACGAGATTCGATGGATCGCTGTCGCGCTTCTGCAGCGTGAAGATGTCCGCGGGCGTGCGAATCAATCCCTTCTCGTAGAAGAACTCGATCTGCTTGTCGCCGAGCCCCTCTATGTCGAAGGCGTTGCGGGAGGCGAAATGCTTGAGCCGCTCCACGGCCTGCGCGGGGCACACAAGCCCGCCCGTGCAGCGGCGCACCACGTCTTCCTCGCCCTTTGCGTCGAGTTCACGCACGGCCGCCGATCCACATGCCGGGCACGTCTGCGGAAACTTGTAGGGATGCGCGCCCTTCGGCCGTTTGTCTGGCACGACGCCGACGATCTGCGGAATGACGTCGCCCGCGCGCTGCACGATCACCGTGTCGCCGACGCGCACGTCCTTGCGCGCGATCTCGTCCTCGTTGTGCAGCGTCGCGTTCGTCACCACGACGCCGCCCACGGTGACGGGCTCGAGCCGCGCGACGGGCGTCAGCGAACCGGTGCGGCCGACCTGAATGTCTATGCCGCGCAAGACAGTCATCGCCTGTTCGGCTGGGAACTTGTGCGCCACTGCCCATCGCGGCGAGCGCGACACGAAACCGAGCCGCTCGCGTAGCGCGAGATCGTTCACCTTGTAGACGACGCCGTCGATGTCGTAATCGAGCGCCGCGCGCGTCTCCTCGATCCTGCGATAGAAGGCGACGAGCGCGTTCGCGTCTTCACAAAGATGCGTTTCGTGGTTGACCGGCAGGCCCCATGTCTGGAACGCCTCGATCATCTCCATCTGAGTCTTCGCAGGCGGCTCGCTCACCTCGCCCCATGCATAGGCGAAGAAATGCAACGGACGCTTCGCCGTGATCGAGGGATCGAGCTGGCGCAGAGAGCCGGCCGCCGCGTTGCGCGGATTGGCGAAGACCTTCTCGCCGGCGGCTTCCTGACGCGCGTTCATCTCAGCGAAGTCGCGCTTGCGCATGTAGACTTCGCCCCGCACGTCCAGGACGCCCGGAACGTGCCGACCCTTCAGCCTGTGCGGAATTTCCCGGATCGTGCGCACGTTCGCGGTCACGTCCTCGCCTTCGTAGCCGTCGCCGCGCGTCGCCGCCTGCACGAGTTCGCCGTCGACATAGCGGATGGAGCAGGAAAGCCCGTCGATCTTCGGCTCGGCGGTGAACGCGAGCGGCTTGTCGGCGGCGAGTCCCAGAAAGCGGCGCACGCGCTCGACGAACTCGCCAGCCTCGCCGGCATCGAAAATGTTCGACAGCGAAAGCATCGGAACCGCGTGACGTACTTTCGCAAACTTCTCTGACGGCGCCGCGCCCACTCTGCGCGAAAGCGATGTCGCGGCCTCTGCAAGCTCGGGGAATGCGGATTCAATCTCGTCGTAGCGGCGGCGCAGCGCGTCGTAGGCCGCGTCCGAGATCACCGGCGCGTCCTTCTGGTGATAGGAAACGTCGTGTGCGGCGATTTCGTCCGCGAGGCGCGCATGTTCCGCTCGCGCTTCCAGAGGCGAGAGAAGGCTTGCTGGCGTGGGCTTCTTCATGGGCAAAGAGATAGCGCCTCCCGCCCTCTCCGTGAAGGCGGAACCTGGACCGCTTTCCGCGCGTTGCGCGCCAATGCAGGACATCATGACGCGCTGCGACTTCCATGCCTTCGACCCGGGATTCTACGTTGGCGCGGCTTTCCCGTGCGAGGCCGTCCCCTGCATCGCGTCCGTCTATGGCGTATCCGCCGTGGTGGACCTGCGGGATGAGGCCTGCGACGACGCCGGGGCGCTTGCGCGCCACGGCATCGAACTGCTGCATCTGCCGACGCCTGACCTTGAACCGGTGAGCCTGCCAATGCTGCGGGAGGGGGTGGCGTTCGTGACGCCGCGTCTCGAGGCGGGCGAAGCCGTTATCGTCCATTGCCAGCACGGAATCGGGCGATCGGCCCTGCTCGCGCTCTGCGTGATGGTGGCGCGCGGAATGGCGCCACTCGACGCGCTTGTCCGCGCTAAGGAGCGGCGCGGCGTCGTATCCCCCAGCCCGCGGCAGTACGAAGGCTGGCGCGCATGGCTTGAAGATCGCCGCCGCGTCACCGCAGCCGCCTGGGCGGCGCCGACATTCGACGAATTCGCGGCCATCGCCTATCGCCATCTGCGGCCTGTTTGAATGCTTGTGTTCGGCGATCTCGCCACGCAGGAGAATGCGCGCGCGACGCTCGCGAAATCGCTATCGGCTTTCCAGAGCGCGATGGCGCGGCATGCCGGTCTTTCGCGCCATGCCGGGCTCGTAAACGCTTACGTCGAAACGGCGCGCGTCGCGCAGGGCTGTGTCGATGCCGAGTTCGCGCGAATGGGCGAGGATGCGATCACGCCGCTTCACGCCGCAGCCATCGCGGCGCTTCGCGCCATGGCGCGCGTCCTTGAGGCGTCGTGGCGCAGCGCATTTCGTGAAACCGGAGCACTGGATGCCGCCGCCCTCGCGGGCTTGGGCGATTGCGCGTCCGACGCCGTGGTCCATGCGCGAGTGGCCGAAGGTTTTGCATTCTACGCGCTCTATCCGGAAGCGTGCTTCGACGACGCCATGCGAGAGGAGGATTCGCCGGTCGTCGTCGGCGTCCGCAGCATCGGCATGGCGCTTGCGCCCTTGCTTGCGCAATCGCTGAAGGCCTCGCTTTGCCTGACCGTGCGGCCGGTCGGCTCCCCATTCGCGCGCGAGTGCCGGCTTGCGCCGGATTTGCGCGAGGCGCTGCACGCGCGACGGGACGCCCGCTTCTGCGTCATCGATGAAGGACCCGGCCTGTCAGGCTCGTCCCTCATGGCGGTATCGAGCGCGCTGCAAGAGGTCGGCGTTGAGCGGGAACGGATTACGGTTGTGGCGAGCAACGCCTCCGGACCAGGCGGCGCGGCGGCCGAGGCTACGCGCGACTGGTGGCGGGCGTCGCGCTTTCGCATACTTGACGCTGCGCCTGCGATCACGCGCGCCCTCGCCCCATGCAGCATCATCAGGGACATGGGCGGCGGACGCTGGCGCGAGAGCCAGGCCAACGCCGCCGCGCCCGCAAACCGCCCGTACGAGCGCCTCAAGTATCTCGTCGAAGACCGCGACGGGCTGTGGCTCGCGAAGTTCTCCGGCCTGGGCGCGCTCGGACGCCAGAAGGCGCAAATTGCACGCACGCTGGCGGATGGGGGTTTTGCGCCAGTCTGCCGTGAAGAGCGGCACGGATTTGTTTTGCACCGCTGGCTGGCCGATGCGCGACCGATAACCTGCGCGTCGCGCAAGGACGTCGTCACGCGGCTGGCCGGCTACGTCGCGTTCCGCGCTCGTCGGCTTCCGGCGCTCGCGACAGGCGGCGCCAGCATGGACGATCTTTTTGTGATGGCGAAGCATAACCTCGCCAACGGCGCGAGCGCCGCCGCCGCGGCGTTGCTCGACCGCTTTTCGGCGAACCTGGGCGCGCTCGCCGCGCTGGAGCGCCCCATCGCCAGCGACAACAGGATGCACGCATGGGAATGGATCGTCGACCCGCGCGGCGCAATCCTGAAATGCGACGGGGAAGATCATTGCGCGGGACACGATCTCGTCGGATGTCGCGACGCGGCCTGGGATGTCGCGGGAGCAATTATAGAGTTCGATATCGCGGGAGATGAACGCGAGGACCTGATCGCGCAATTTGCGACGCATGGCGTGGCGATTTCGCCTAAACTGCTGGACTTCTTTCTCGTCGCCTATTGCGCATTTCAAACAGGTTGCGCCCACATGGCTGCGCAGGCGAATGCGCAATGGCCGGACGAGGCGAAACGGTGGCGCGATCAGGCGAAGAGATATCTCGGAATGCTTGAGGTTATGGACCCGGACCCTGCGCGGTCTCGATGAGACGCCGCGCGGCCGCCCGCGCCTCCTCGGTGATGGTGGCGCCGGCAAGCATACGCGCGATTTCCTCGCGCCGCGCATCCTCGGTCAGCGGTTCAACCCGCGTCGCGACGCGCCTGCCCTTGTCGGCCGCGGCTTTCGCGATGCGCAGATGGCCGCCCGCGCGCGCCGCGACCTGCGGAGCATGAGTCACCGCCAGCACCTGCACGCGCGCCGCGAGTCGCGCGAGCCGCTGCCCGATGGCGTCGGCCACGGCGCCGCCAACGCCGGTGTCGATCTCGTCGAAGACCAGCGTCGGCGCCGATCCGCGGTCCGCGAGCACGACTTTGAGCGCGAGCATGAAACGGGCGAGTTCGCCGCCCGATGCGACTTTCATTAGCGGCCCGGGCCGTGTGCCCGGGTTCGTCTGCACCCAGAATTCGACGCGGTCTATTCCCTCCGGACCGGGGCTCGCGTCGTCGCTCGCGATCTGCGTCGAGAAGCGCGCCTGATCGAGCTTCAGCGGCTTGAGTTCAGCGTTCACCGCCTTGTCGAGCGCGGCGGCCGCCTTGGTCCGCGCCTTGCTGAGCGCCGCAGCGAGCGCCGCGAACTTCGCCTCGGCGTCATCCGCCGCCTTCCGCAATTTCACGAGATGCGCTTCGCCCGCGTCGAGCGCGGCAAGATCGGCGGCGTATTTTTCGGCGAGCGCTGCAAGATCGTCCACCTGGACCGCGTATTTGCGGCCGGCGGCCCGCAGCGCGAACAGGCGCTCCTCGATACGTTCGAGTTCGCGGGGGTCGAAATCGCAGGCGCGGAGCGCCTCCTCGATCGCCTGCGACGCGAGATCGACGGCGTTAAGCGCGGCGTCGAGCGCCTTCACGGACGGCTCGATCAGCGCAGGCGCATGCGCCGCGCGCCGGTCGAGACGGCGCATCAGCGAAAGCATCGCTGGCCCCGGCGCATGTTCGCCGCTCATCATGTCGTGCGCGTCGCGCAATTCGGTCGCGACCTTCTCGGCCTGCATCATGCCCGTTCGCCTGTCGGCCAGTTCGCGCTCCTCGTTGGCGACTGGCGCGAGCTTCGTCAGTTCTTCGTGGGCGTGACGCAGCCAGTCCGCTTCCTTGCGCGCGGCCTCGATGCGCGCCTCCTCGCGCGCGAGCTCAACCCGCGCATCCCGCGCGGCCGCATAGGCGGCGCGAACGGCGGCGACGTCGGTTTCCAGTCCGCCGGCCGCGTCGATGACGGCGCGGTGCATGGCCGGATCGACCAAGGCCCGGTCATCATGTTGTCCGTGGATCTCGACGAGCGCCGAGCCGATGGCGCGCAGGGCCTGCACGCTGACCGGCTGATCGTTGACGAAGGCGCGCGTGCGGCCGTCCGCCATCTGGATGCGGCGCAGGATGAGATCGCCGTCGCAATCCGCTCCAGCCGCGCGTGCAGCGACGGCGGCCGGATGGTCCGCGGAAAGATCGAACGCCGCTGTGACCTGGCCCTGAGCCTGTCCCGCGCGCACAAGCGCGCCGTCTCCGCGACCTCCGAGGGCCAGCGCAAAGGCGTCGAGAAGAATGGATTTGCCCGCGCCTGTTTCGCCGGTCAGCACGGTGAGTCCGGCGCCCGGCTCGATGTCGAGCCGGTCTATGAGGACGATGTCCCGGATCGAAAGCTGGACCAGCATGGGACCCTTGCGAACCGGAAGCTCCTTTGGAGCATGTTCCGAAAAAGCCGCCTGCCTTTCCGGGTCGAACATGCCTCGCTGCGGAATATCAGCCCTGCCCCGTTACGCCACGGTACAGGCGGGTCATCCAGGAGCCCTGGCTGACCTGCGGCTGCACGCCGCCCTTTTCGAGCAGCGCATAGGCGTCCTTGTACCACTGGCTGTCCGGGAAGTTGTGCCCCAGGACCGCAGCCGCCGTCTGCGCCTCATGCATGATGCCGAGCGCATAATAGGCCTCGGTCAGCCGGAAGAGAGCTTCCTCGGCGTGACGGCTCGTCTGATACTTGAACAGCACTTCGCGGAACCGGTTGATCGCCGCCGTGTAGTTCTTGCGGGCGAGATAGAAGCGGCCGACCGACATTTCCTTGCCGGCGAGCTGGTCGCGCGCCACGATCAACTTGTATTTCGCTTCTTCCGCATACTCGGACTTGGGGAACTTCTGGATCAGGTCGTTGAACACCTTCACCGCCTGTTCCGCGCGATCCTGGTCGCGGGAAATATCGGGGATCTGATTATACATCGACATGCCGATGAGATAGAGCGCGTAGGGCGTCTCGGGCGTCGACGGATACAGGCTCACGTAGCGGTTGCCGGCCATCACCGCCTCGTCCCACTTCTGGCCCTCGTAATTCGAGTAGACCACCATCAGCAGGCCCCTGCGGGACCATTGCGAAAACGGGAACTGCTTCTCGAGGTCACCGAAACGGCGCGCGGCGCCTTCGTAATCCCTGTTCCTGAGGCGTACGAGCGCCTGGTCGTAGATCTGCTCCGCCGGTTCGTCCGGGAGAACCTTCATCTCGTACTTTTCGCCACCGAAGGGATTGAGGTTCTCGATCGTCGAGCACCCGCCCAGCGATGCGGCCAGCAGCCCCGCGATGCAGACCCTTGCGAAAGTGATGGGACGACGCCCCGGCCGGATGTTGCTTACTGAGTCGGGCGCGACGCGGATCATTCGGTCTCTCGTCTGGAATCGGGACGCTCGAGCTGTTTCGCCATCATGCGACGGCGACCCGGCTTGAACGAGTCCCACGGCTTCTACAGCAAAAATGGCGCAGGCGCCACCATAGCGGACGCGCGCATGAGGTCACGGGATTGTGGCGCAACTCCGCCGAAATGAGCCACGCAGGACTTTTGCCGAAAAGTGTTGCTTTTCGGCAAATCTCCGCACGGCGCCGTAAAAGGCGAAGGTTTCAGTTGAGTTCGGGCCCGTATGCCGCAGCGGCGGCGAGGCTCAAATCGGAGCGGCCCCCAAGACGGCGGCTCGTCGCTTCGACGATCGCGTAAGCCTCCGGGTCGCTGAAGAGCGCCTTGAGAACGGAAACGTTCGTGCGGTGTCCGCCACAGTAGGAGCGATAGGCGCCAATGATCGGCGCGCCCGCGAGCGCGAGATCGCCCACGGCGTCGAGCGTCTTGTGGCGCACGAACTCGTCAGCGTAACGCAAGCCCTCGGGATTAAGGATGCGCGTCTCGTCGAGGGCGACGGAATTTTCGAGAGAGGCGCCGAGCGCGAAGCCCGCTTTCCAGAGCCGCTCCACGTCATGCACGAAGCCGAAGGTGCGGGCGCGGGCGATTTCGCGGCGGAATGTCTTGGGATCGAGATCGATCACCTTCTTCTGGCGGCCGATGACGCCCTGCGGGAAATCGATTTCAACTTCGAGGCGGAAGCCGTGATCGGCGGGGCGAAGTTCGGAGAAGGAGCGCCCATGGTCCACGCGGACCGTCTTGAGAACCTTGATGTAGCGCCGGGCCTTGGACAGCTGGACGACGCCGGCCTGGTCGATCGCTTCAACGAAATGGCCGGCCGAGCCGTCCATGATCGGAACTTCAGGACCGTCGATCTCGACGAGGACGTTGTCGACGCCTAGACCGGCGAGCGCCGCGAGAAGATGCTCGATGGTGGCGACCGTCGCGTCGGAGGCGTCGCCAATGACGGTGCACAATTCCGTCATGCTGACTTCGGACCAATTGGCCCGGATGCTGCGGTCGCGGCCATCCGGAAGCCCCGTGCGGAGAAAGACGACGCCGGTGTCGGCTTCCGCAGGATGAAGAACGACCTGAACGGGAGCATTGGAGTGTACGCCTGCTCCGGAGAGCGTTGCGCGGGCTCGCAGGGTCGTCTGTTTGGCCGATATCATGCTTTGCTCACTCTTTGCATCGAACGCGGGCGTCTTGCCGATCGGCTGGCAAGTCCCAGGTCTGACGCTGCCCCTTATTGGACCGTCGACGGACCGCCGGAGGCGGAAGCGGATCGACAATCGGCGCGGCTGGATTCCTCATCGTGACATTGTGACGAATCTTCAACCACGGCGGCCAAAATACGCCCGGGTTCCGCCACGACAAAATCACGCTTTCTTACCGCTTGTTACACTTTGCCCGGCCTGTAGATAACGTCCAATATCCTTAATATTTCATATAGATAGAGCCCCGCGCCGGGATCCGGCGCGGGGCTCGTGCGGGATGGAAGCCGCAGTTATGCTTCTCAGCTCGACTGGCGCCGCAGGAACGCCGGGATTTCGAGATGGTCGTCCTCGGTCCGGTGTGCGGCCGGCGCGGCGCGCCCATGGAAGTCGAGCTGTTGCTGGCGCGCCGCGGGAACCGGGGCCTGCGGACGGCGGGCGTACTCGGCATGGACGGCCCCCGGCTGAGGACGGGCCGCCGGCGCGGGCTGCGGCGGCAGGGGAGCGCGCGGACGGGGGGCTGGCGTAGGAGCCTGGGCGACGGGCGCGGCCTGAACCGGCTGAGGCGCGGGCTGGCCGGCGTCGTCCGAGCCGCGGAGGCTGAAGGCGGCGAGCCGCTCGAGAAGCGAACGGCGGCGCGAGTCGCCCTGCTCGCCCTGCTGCGCCTGCGCGGCCAGCAGCTGGCGGCCCGGCGCCGGCAGATCGTCGATCGTCGGCATCCGCGGCGCGCGCACGACGGGTTCGGGCGCCGGCGGCACGAAGGTGGTCGGGGCGGGTTCGTGAACGGGCTCGGGCTGCGGAGCCTGGGCGAACAGGGTCGGCGGCGCCTTGGGCTGGATCGGTTCGATCACGACGTCATGCGCGGCCGACTGCTGTGCGTAACGCACCGGCTGCAGCGCATAATGGTTCTCATCGTGATGAGACGCGGGCTGCTCGAAGGCCGGTTCATACATGGCGGCCGGCGCCGGAGCGGGTTCGGCGGCGCGCGCCGCCTGAACAGGCGCGGGCGCCGGAGCGGCGGCGGGCGCGACAGCCTGCGCGCGCAGCTTTTGCGCCGCGTCGGCGATGCGGGTCTCGGCGGCGTTGATCTCGCGCGCCGGGGTGTCGATGCCGGTCGCAACCACCGACACGCGGACGATGCCGTCGAGGCGCTCGTCGAACGTAGCGCCCAGGATGATGTTGGCGTCTTCGTCCACCTCTTCGCGAATGCGGCTCGCCGCCTCATCCACTTCATAGAGCGTGAGGTCGCTGCCGCCGGTGATCGAGATCAGGAGGCCGCGCGCGCCGCGCATGGACGTTTCGTCGAGCAGCGGATTGGCGATCGCGGCTTCCGCGGCGAGGATCGCGCGGCGCTCGCCGGAGGCTTCGCCCGTGCCCATCATCGCCTTGCCCATTTCGCGCATGATCGCGCGCACGTCGGCGAAGTCGAGATTGATCAGGCCTTCCTTCACCATCAGGTCGGTGATGCAGGCCACGCCCGAATAGAGCACCTGGTCCGCCATCGAGAAGGCGTCGGCGAACGTCGTCTTCTCATTGGCGACGCGGAACAGGTTCTGGTTCGGAATGACGATCAGCGTGTCGACGGACTTCTGCAGCTCCGAAATGCCCTGCTCGGCGATGCGCATGCGGCGCATGCCCTCGAACTGGAACGGCTTCGTGACGACGCCGACGGTCAGGATGCCCATGTCGCGCGCCGTGCGCGCGATGACGGGAGCGGCGCCCGTGCCGGTGCCGCCGCCCATGCCGGCGGTGACGAAAACCATGTGGATGCCCGCGAAATGATCGCGGATTTCCTCCAGCGCCTCCTCGGCCGCCGCGCGGCCCACTTCAGGCTGCGCGCCCGCGCCAAGGCCTTCCGTCACCTGCAGGCCCATCTGGATGATGCGGTCCGCCTTCGAGGACGTCAGCGCCTGCGCATCCGTGTTCGCGACGATGAAGTCGACGCCCGCGAGTCCGGACGTGATCATGTTGTTGACGGCGTTTCCGCCCGCGCCTCCGACGCCGCACACCATGATGCGGGGCTTCAGCTCTCTCAGTTCCGGCGCCCTCAGATTGATCGTCATTTTAGTGGCCTCTCGTTGTCCCCTGGGCGCTGCGCCCGTTCCTAATGCCGTCTCGTACGCCCGCCCGGATGCCCCCGCGCGAGCGCGTCGTTCAGAAATTACTTTTCAACCACCGCACCACGTTGCCCACGTATCCCTCGCCTCCGGCGATGTTGAAGCCCGGCCCGCGACGCGGCTCGAAATGTTCGAGCCCCGACACCTGCGGATAAACAAGCAGTCCGATGGAGGCGGCGAACGCCGGGTTCTTCGCCGATTCCGGTAACCCATGCACGCCGAGCGGCCGGCCGAGCCGCACCTGCCCGCCGAAGATCCGGCGCGCTGACTCTGCAAGCCCCGTCAGCTGGCTCGCGCCGCCTGTCAGCACAAACCGCTGGCCCGCGCCCGCCGGATAGCCGGCGCCCGCAAGGCGGTCACGCACGAGTTCGAGGATCTCCTCCACACGCGGCTTGATGATGCGCACGAGTTGCGACTTCGGCATGTGCGTCGTGTGTTCGCTGTCGCCGACCTGCGTGACCGCAATCGTCTCGCGTTCGTCGGAAGGCGAGGAGATGCAGGCGCCGTAATAGGTCTTGAGCCGTTCCGCGTCGCTGAGCCGCAACGTCAGCCCGCGCGCGATGTCCATCGTGACATGGCCGCCGCCCACAGCGACGGAATCGGCGTGTGAAAGCCGATTGTCCGCGAAGGCGGCCATCGTCGTCGTGCCGCCGCCGAAATCGACGACGATCACGCCCATCTCGGCTTCGTCGTCCACCAGCGCGGCAAGACCCGCGGCGTATGGGGTCGCCACCACCGCCTCGACATCGAGGTGACAGCGTTCGATGGCGAGCATGAGATTGCGCGCCGGCGCTGAGTCGCAGCTCACGACCGTCATCGTGGCGGCGAGTTCTTCGCCAATCATGCTCCTTGGGTCGCGGATCGACGGCGCGCCGTCGAGCGAGAACGAACGCGGCAGAGCGTGAAGTGTGGTGCGCCCCTGGCGGCCGGTGCGCGCGGCGGCGGCTTCGAGCACGCGGTGAACGTCATGGGCCGTGACGGCGTGTCCGCCAATACGAATCTTGGCGCCAAGGTGATCGGCGCCGAGGCGGCCGCCGCCAAGATTGACGATGACGCTTTCAGCCTGGACGCCCGCCATACGCTCGGCGGCGTCGACGGCCAGCCGAATGGCCTTCTCCGCCTCCGCCATGTCGACGACGACGCCGCCCTTGATGCCGCGCGAACGTTGATGGCCGATGCCGAGTACGCGGCAGGCGTGCGTGCGGCCGCGCAGCAGATCGGAAGGCTCGGCCGGCATGAGGCGCGCGATGAGACACGCCACCTTGCTGGTGCCAACGTCGAGCACGCACAGGATCGCGCTCTTGCGCGCCGACAGAGGCTTCATGCGCGGCGTAATGGAATGACCGCTCATGCCGGCCCCCTGCGGTTCGAGGGCTTTTTCGCTTCCGCGCGGGCGGCGGCGGCTTCTTCGGTCAAGCGCGCGACAAGGCGGCCGGGAATGCGCATGTCGATCGAGATCAAATCTTTCTCGATGATCTTCTGCTCCCTGGCGAGCCTCGCCAGCGCGGCGATCGCCGCTTCAGCGCCGATTTCCGGAAGTTTCACGTCCACGCCGGTCGTGAGCTTGATGTTCCAGCGGCGGTTCGTGACCAGCACGCCTGCGCGTATCTTCGATTTCAGGTCGCCAGCCGCTTCGAGAATCCTGTGGAATTCTGCGATGCGCAGGTTGGCGCCTTCGCCGACCACAAACGGAAGATGGACGAAGCGTTCGTCGTGAATAGTGTCGATGGGCGTGCCGTCGGCGGAGATCACGAAAATCTCCCCCTCCTTCTGCCACAAAGCGTGCGCATCGCGCTCCGTCACCTCGATCACGAGGCGGTCGGGATAGAGCTTGCGCACGCTCGCGTCGCGAATGAGCGGCGCGGACTTGATGCGCTCGCGCACATCGCGCACGTCGATGAACGGCAGCGCATTGCGCTCGCTCAGGCCGGCGAAGGCAAGAATTTCCGGGGCGGTTAGTTCCCGTTGCCCGCTGATGGTGATGACGTCGAGGCCGAAACCCAAGCCGCGCGCGACGACTTCGTGCAATGCGCCGTTCTGCGCCACGAAAGAGTCGTAACCGCCGCCCTTGTTCGCGCCGTAGACGAAGATCGCGCCGAACAGCATGGAAACCATGACGACGCCGGCGCCGCGTCGCGTAGCGAGCGCAAGAAGATGGGCGGGGATGTCGCGCTTGCGCCGCCGGCGCGCGCGCGCAGGCAGCGGAGGCTCCGGACTCCACTCGCGCCGAAGGTCACCCGCCCCCGCATATGCCGCGCGCTGAGGCAAAGGCGAGGCGAATGCCCCTATCAGCGATCGCAGGAGGCGTCTTCCACCATCCATCGAACCAACTCACCGAACGTCATACCCGCATGGGCAGCAAGCTCCGGCACGAGAGACGTCTCGGTCATACCCGGTTGGGTATTCACTTCCAGCATGACGAGTTCGCCCGTTCCCCCGGGGCGGTCGTCGTACCGGAAATCGCTGCGGCTGACGCCACGGCACCCGAGCGCTTTGTGCGCCGTTAACGCCAACTGTTGAATCTGTTCGTAAATATTTCCTTTAAGTTCGGCCGGAAGGATGTGGATTGAGCCGCCTTTTGTGTACTTGGCGGCATAATCGTACCACCCGCCGTCCGCCGCCCGGATGTCGATCACGTCCATCGCACGGTCGCCTATGACCGCGCAGGTCAGTTCCCGTCCGGCGATAAACGTCTCAGCCAAAAGGGTTTCCCCGAATTTCCAGTCTTCCGCCCCAAGCTCGGCCGGCGGCGCGTTCGCCCCTTCCTGGACAATGAAGACGCCGTAGGAGGAGCCTTCGCAGACAGGCTTGAGAACGTAGGGAGGGTTAAGGACGTGTGAACTCGCGGCCTCGCGCGTGTTAACGATTCGCCCGCGTGGAACCGGCACGCCGGCGTCCTTGAGCACGATCTTGGCCATCGCCTTGTTCATGGCGAGCGCCGACGCCAGCACGCCCGAATGGGTATAGGGGATCCGGAGGAACTCGAGGACGCCCTGGATCGTCCCGTCCTCGCCCATGGGGCCATGCAAGGCATTGAAAGCGACGTCGGGCCTCAGCGCGGCCAGTTTCTCCGCCACGTCGCGGCCGACGTCGACGCGCGTGACCCGGAATCCCTCATCCTCGAGAGCCTGGGCGCAGGCGGCGCCTGACCGGAGCGAGACCTCGCGCTCCGATGACAGGCCGCCCATAAGGACGGCGACATGCTTGCTCATGGGTATGCCTTTCCCGAACGCGTCACTTGCGCCCGCGGCGCGATGCGCCGCAGCGGCCTCTCACGGCCTTGCCGGATCATTAACGCTTTTGGTTGACGGACGGTGAAAGCGTGCGCGAATTTCGTCCTAGCGCACAAGCTGGACCAGGTGCTGGATGCCGCCGTCGCCGGGCGCCGCCTGCTCGATGAACTCGGCGTAGATGTCGCCCGTGCCCGACGCAGGTTCCGTCAGGAAGAAGCGTGCGATGCGCATGATGCTGAGCGGCGGCGTGGAATTGCCGGTGAGGACGTTGGTCTCGCAGTCGACGACGGCGACGTTGAGAACGCGCCGGCGCGCGTTGTTGGGCGGCCCGCCTGAGCCGACGAAATTGTAGCAGGCCGGCGCCGCGATCTCGGGGCTCGTGGCGTCCGCCGGTTTGGCGCGCAGGTTCGGCGTCTGTGTTTCCTCCGTGATCTGCAATTCCCACAGGTAGGTTTCGAAACGGGTCGTGGAGGGCCAGTTGGGCGGCCGCAGAGCGCCCCAGTTCTTCGAGAAATAGTCGGCGCCCTCGGGTCCCGTCTGCCAGTCGCCGTTGCCCTGCCAGCAGGCGCCGTTGACGATGCAGCCGTCACGCGGCATGCGCGCCGCTTGCGTGCTGTCGCTGAATGTGCAGGCCTGGTTTGAATTGTTCGAGCCACCCGAAACCTTGCCCTTGAGGACGGCTGGCGCCGGCGGAAGCGAGCGAAGATATTGCGACGTTGAACTGTTGTCCGTCGGGTACATGTCAAAGCGAACGCCGATCCCGCTGATGACGGGACCGGCGACCTGGCCTGTGCGCACCGTATGCGTGCCCGTGTAGCAGAACGAGGGAGTTTGCGCCGCGAGGTTCTGCGTGATGAGCTTTGCGCCGACGCCGCTCGACACTCCCTGGGGGTCGAGCAAGCCGAAGTTCCCCGGCCCATAGGAGCCTGTATATTTCAAAAGGACCTGCGTGCCCTTCGCGGGATTGAATCCCTTGTTCACGCAAAAGAACAGCGGCGCGGCTCCGCACGCCTGAATGCGCGATTCCGCCCACGCCTCCGCATCGACGCTGGCGTCGGTTCCGCCGACGATCTTGATGAACCATGCCGACGATGTTCGCAGCACGGTGCGGACGCGAACGTATCGCACAGCCTGCGGATCGGACGTTTCGATGTCCGGGTTGATGCTGGCGTAAAACTGCGGCTCGAGTATTTGCGCGCCCGCCGCGCTCGCGGCCATGCGCGGCCGGTTTGGCATCGCAAGCGCGACAGCGCGCGCGCGAGCGAGCGAATCGCCTTCGAAGTTGAGTTCGTGCGCGGCGGCGAGAGCCGCGGCGTCGGCCACGCGCTGCAACTCTGTCTGGAGCGTCTGCGCGCGCACAAGATCGATCGCAAAGCCGACGGCGCCGACAAGCATCGGCAGCGCGACAATGAAGAAGACGAGCATCGAGCCGCGTTGATCTATCTTCAAACCGGAAACTGGGCCATTGGCGCGCACGTGCTTTTCTCTGGCGAAGTCATGCAATGGAATCGTCGAGCGTGACGCTGACGCGCGGAACGCACAACGTCAATTAATATTGTAATATTTATATTTGATTATAGAGAAGGTTGCCGCAGCCCGGCCGCAGGAAGCGCGCGCTCTGAAACGGGAACGCGCGCTCGGCGCAGCTCATGCGCCGTGAACTGGGTCGATCCACTTCACCGTCTGCGGCTTCTCGACGGGCTCGATATCGAGATTGATCGCTGTCGCCTGGCCGTCGCTGCGCACGAGCACGCATTCGAGCGTCTCGTCGTCGCTGGCGTTGATTTCCTGATGCGGGACGTAGGGCGGCACGAAGATGAAATCGCCGGGCCCCGCCTCCGCCGTGAATTCAAGCGCGTCGCCCCACCGCATCCGCGCCTTGCCGCGCACGATGTAGATCACGCTCTCAAGCGGTCCGTGGTGATGCGCGCCGGTCTTGGCGCCGGCGTGGATCGTCACCGTTCCGGCCCACAGTTTCTGGGCGCCTGCGCGTGCGAGATCGATGGCGGCCTTGCGGTCCATGCCGGGGGTCTGCGCAGTGTTGGGGTCGAGCGATTGCGCGGGGATGACGCGAACGCCGTCGTGCTTCCAGCGGGAGTCGCTTGCGCTCACGATCGATCCTCCTCAGGCCTTCACGCCGATCCGCTTGATCTCCCAGTGCAGATCGATGCCGGAATGCTCTCTCACCCGGCGGCGAACCTCATCGCCAAGACCCTCGATGTCGGCTGCCGTGGCGGCGCCCGTGTTGATGAGGAAATTGCAGTGCATCTCGCTCACCTGCGCGCCGCCCATGCGCAGGCCCCGGCAGCCCGCCGCATCGATGACCTTCCAGGCGCTCTGCGGCTTCGGATTCTTGAACGTCGAGCCGCCGGTCTTCTCGCGAATGGGCTGCGTCGCCTCGCGCGCCGCGGTGATGCGCTCCATCTCCGCGATGATGTCTTCGGGTTTGCCGGGCTTGCCCTGAAAAACGGCGCTCGTGAAGATGATGTCTTCAGGCGCCATGCTGTGCCGGTAGGAAAAACCCATGTCCGCGTGGGAGAACGTGCGGATATTGCCCTGCCGGTCAACGCCGCGCGCCTCGATCAGTACGTCCGTCGTCTCGCCGCCGTGCGCGCCGGCGTTCATGCGCAGCGCGCCGCCGATCGACCCTGGTATGCCGCGATAGAACGCAAGACCGTCGACGCCGGCTTCCGCCGCCGCGCGCGCGACCTTCATGTCCGGCGCCGCCGCGCCCGCGCGCACGCGGTGGTTATCGAGAATCTCGACTTCGCCGAACGCGCGGCCCGCAAGGCGGATCACCACGCCGGGCACGCCGCCGTCGCGCACGATCATGTTGGAGCCCAGCCCAAGAACAGTGACCGGAATCTCCTGCGGCAGACGCTTCAGGAAATAGGCGAGATCGTCCTCGTCCGCAGGCGTGAAGAGAACTTGTGCAGGTCCGCCGACCCGGAACCACGTGATGGTCGCAAGCGGCGCATTCGCCGCGATGCGTCCGCGCAGATCGGGCATGAGCGACTGAAGTTTCGGTGTGATGTCTTCAAAGCTCACGGCGCGGCCTTCGCGAGTTCCCCGGGAAGCGACGCTGCCCATTGCGTGATGTTGCCTGCGCCGAGGCAGATGACGTAATCGCCCGCTCCCGCAAGCCCGGCGATGATGGAGGCAAGCTGGGCGGGATCGTCGAGCGTCATGGCGTTGCGATGGCCGTGCGCCTTGATGGCCGCGACGAGATGCTCTTTGTCGACGCCGGCGATCGGCCTCTCCCCGGCAGGATAAACATCCGCCACGATGACGGCGTCCGCGTCGTTGAAACAGGTCGCGAATTCGTTGAACAGCGATTGCAGACGCGTATAGCGGTGAGGCTGCACGACGGCGATCACCTTCGATTTCGTCGAGGCGCGCGCGGCGCGCAGCACCGCCGCAACCTCGACCGGATGGTGGCCGTAATCATCGAAAATGATCGCGCCCTTCCATTCGCCGGTCTTCGTGAACCGGCGCTTCACGCCGCCAAACGACGCAAGCGCCCTTCGGATGTCTTCAATGGAGACGCCAAGTTCATGCGCGACGGCAATTGCCGCGGTGGCGTTGAGCGCGTTGTGATGGCCCGGCATCGGCAGGCGCAGGTCTTCAATATAAGTCGCCTTTGAAGTGGCGCGGTCGCGCACGAGAACGTTGAACCGCGACTCGCCGCCGTCGAGATTGACGTCCAGCAATCGCACGTCCGCCTGCGGATTTTCACCGTAGGTGACCACGCGGCGGTCCTCAATGCGCCCGACAAGCTCCTGTACGGTTGGATGATCGAGGCACATGACCGCGAAACCGTAGAACGGCAGGTTTTCAACCAGGGCGCGGAATGCGTCCTTGATCGCGTCGAACGTCTTGAAGTGATCGAGATGTTCCGGATCGATGTTGGTGACGACCGCAATGTCGGCGGGAAGCTTGAGAAACGTGCCGTCGCTCTCGTCGGCTTCCACCACCATCCATTCGCCCGCGCCGAGTCGCGCGTTCGTACCGTAGGCGTTGATGATGCCGCCGTTGATGACGGTCGGATCGAAGCCGCCTGCATCGAGCAGCGCCGCAACGATTGACGTCGTCGTGGTCTTGCCATGCGTGCCCGCCACCGCGATGGACCGCTTGAGACGCATCAGTTCAGCGAGCATTTCCGCACGCCGCACCACCGGCAGGCGTCTCTCGCGCGCCGCGGCCAGCTCGGGATTGTCGCGGCGGATCGCTGTAGAGACGACGATCACCTCTGCATTTCCGATATTCTCGGCGTTATGTCCGACGAAAACGGTCGCCCCGTGATCGCGCAGCCGCGCCACGTTCGCGTTCTCCGAAGCATCGGAGCCCTGCACGCGATAGCCCTGGTTCAGAAGGACCTCGGCTATGCCGGACATGCCGATGCCGCCGATGCCGATGAAATGAATGGGCCCGAGTTCGCGGGGTAGTTTCATGAATGGCTCCTCACCCGGGCCGGGCCGTCGCCATCACCAGGTCTGCGAGGCGAGTAGCCGCGTCGGGCACTCCGGCGCTCTTGGCCGCCGCTGCGCGCCGCGTCAACCCCTCAGGGTCCTGAAAGGCTCCGAAGATCTCGGCTGACAGCCGGTCCGGCGTGAAATCCGTCTGGCGGATCACCGTGACGGCTCCGCTTTCGGCGAGCTCGGCCGCATTCGCAGCCTGATCCTGATCGAGGGCGAAGGGATAAGGCACGAGTATTGCGGGACGGCCGATCACGGCGAGTTCGCACACGGTCGAGGCGCCAGCTCGGCTGATGACGAAATGCGCGCCGGCGATGCGCTGCGGCAGATCCTTGAAGAATGGCGCCACGTCCGCATCGACGCCGAGCCGCGCATAGGCCTCGCGCACCCGCGCTTCGTCTTCGCCCCGCGCCTGCTGCACGATCGAGACGCGTGCGCGCAAATCAGGCGGCAGGGCCGCGACGGCCGCGGGGACGACATCCGCCATCACCCGCGCGCCCTGCGAGCCGCCTGTCACGAGAATGCGCAGGATGCCGTCCGCGAAGCTCGGGTACGGCGTCTGCGACGCCTCGATCACTGCGGGCCGAACGGGATTGCCCGTATGAATCGTCTTTGCGGCGATCTCCGCGGCGGCCCCGTCAAGGCGCGGAAACCCGGTCGCGATGCGCCGGACGCGAGCGGCGAGAAACCTGTTCGCGCGGCCCATGACGGCGTTCTGCTCGTGAAGGATCGCGGGAACGCCAGCGAGGCTCGCGGCGACGATTGGCGGCGCGGTGGGATAACCGCCGAAACCCACAACGCACGCCGGCTTCAGCTTTCTGATGAGCGCGCGCGCCTGAAGCGTGCCGATAGCCAGCTTCACGACCGCGGCCGCCTTCGAGAAAACAGAACCGCCCGTGGGCGTCGCAGACGTGATGGCGTGAACGGCGCGTGCCGGAAAATGCTGACCGTACCTGAGCGCGCGCTCATCGGTGACAAGTTCGACAGCCACGCCGCGCCGCGAAAGTTCGTTCGCGAGCGCCTCCGCCGGGAAAAGATGGCCGCCCGTCCCCCCGGCGGCGAGAAGCACACAACGATCCGCGCTTGTCATTTCACGCGCTCGATGATGGCCGAACGCGGGCGCCTCCGCGTCACCGCGATCAGGAAGCCCATGCCGAGGGCCAGCGAAAGCAACGACGAGCCGCCATAGGATATGAACGGAAGCGTCATGCCCTTGGCGGGCAGAAGATGCAGATTGACGCCCATGTTGATGGCGCTTTGCAGGCCGAACAGCATGATGAGCCCGGCCGCAGCAAAGCGGCAGAACGGGTCTTCGTTGCGCATCGCAAGCGTGAAGCCCCGCAGCACGATAAGCGCGAAGATCGTCATCAGGAGAAAGGCGACGACGACGCCGAACTCTTCTCCGGTGACGGCGAAAATGAAGTCCGTGTGCGAGTCGGGCAGGATGCGCTTAAGCGTGCCCTCGCCCGGCCCTTTGCCGAACCAGCCGCCCTGCACGAAACTGTCGACGGCCACGTCGCTCTGGAACGAGTTGCCCGGATTCGTCGCCGGCCCGTCAACGCCCGCGTTGAGAAACTTGTCGAACCGCACGCGCACGTGCGGCAGGAACTTGTATGCGAAATATCCCCCCGCAATGCCAAGCGTGCCAATGCCCGCGACCCAGAGGATGTGCAGACCCGCCAGGAAAAAGAGGCCGGCCCAAACGATGCTGACGAGCACGGTCTGCCCAAAATCCGGTTGCAGCATGAACGGAATGATCGTCGCCGGAAGCAGCAGAAGCGCGAAGGCTGTGCCGGGCACGTCGCGGCGCCGCGCGCCTTCCGAGAACGCCCATGCAGCCAGTATGACGAAGCACGGCTTCACGAACTCCGATGGCTGCACGCCGAAGATCCAGCGCCGGGCGCCCTTGATTTCAACGCCAAACTGAAGGGCGGCAAACACGCACAGCATGGCGATCGTATAGACGATGAGCGCCGTGCGGCGCACGCCGCGAGGCGACAGAAGCGACACGGCCGCCATCAGCGCTGCGGCCGGAAGCAGATAGGCGAGATGCCGGTTGACGAAGTGAAAGGTCGGCAGGCCAAGGCGCTCCGCGACAGGCGGACTGCCGGCCATCGTGAATACGACGCCGAGCACCATCAGCGCGCAAAGGCCGGACAGCAGCCATCGGTCGACGGTCCACCACCAGTCGGAGAAGAAGGTTCTTTCTGCGCGTGACAGCATTGCTCTCTCCTCACCGCACCTTCAGGGTCGCAAGGCCGACCATCGCGAGCACGAATGACAGGATCCACATCCGGATTACGATTTGCGGCTCCTTCCATCCCTTCTTCTCGAGGTGATGATGAAAAGGCGCCATCAGGAAGATGCGCTTGCCGGTCATCTTGAAGAAACCGACCTGAAGAATGACGGAGACAGCCTCCAGGACGAACAGGCCGCCCACGATCGCGAGCACGATCTCGTGTTTCACCGCAACCGCGGTCGTGCCGAGCAGACCGCCCAGCGCCAGCGACCCGGTGTCGCCCATGAAGATCGAGGCCGGCGGCGCATTGAACCAGAGGAAGCCGAGGCCCGCGCCGATGACGGCGCCGCAAACGACCGCAAGTTCGCCAGTGCCGGGAATGAAGTTGACGCCGAGATGGGTCGAGAAGATCGCGTTGCCCACGACCCACGCGATGACGCCGAAGGTGCCGGCTGCGATCATCACCGGAACGATGGCGAGTCCGTCGAGGCCATCGGTTAGATTGACGGCATTTCCCGAACCGACGATCACGAGCATGCCGAAGAGGATGAAGAAGTATCCGAGATCGAACACGAAGCCATTGACGAGCGGAACGGCGAGACCTGTGATGTTCGATGGGCCGAACTTCATCATCGCCGCACAGGCGAGAAGCGCGATCGCCGCTTCGATCGAAAGACGGCCACGTCCTGAAAAGCCGTCGTGCGTCTGCTTCTTCACCTTCAGGTAGTCGTCGTAGAAGCCTATCGCGCCGAACCCGACCGTGACGAACAGCACGATCCAGACGAACGGACTGCGCGGATTGGCCCACAGCAGCACGGACGAAATCGCGCCGAACAGGATCATCAGCCCGCCCATGGTCGGCGTGCCCTTCTTCGTCACGAGATGGGATTCCGGCCCATCCGCGCGGATCGGCTGCCCCTTGCCCTGCTTGAGTCGCAAAGCGTTGATCATGGCGGGGCCGAAGAAGAAGACGATGAACAACGCCGTCACAGTCGCGCCGCCTGCGCGGAACGTGATGTAGCGAAATACGTTAAGCGGACCGAAGACGTGCGTGTAATCGGCCAGAAAGTACAGCATCTCAAACCTCGTCTGCCGCATCGGCGGCATATTTGCGCAGCGCGGCGACTATGGGGCCCATGCGGCTGCCGTTCGATCCCTTGACCATGACTGCGTCGCCAGCCCTGATTTCGGCGATCAGCGCGCGTTCGATATCGGCGGAGGCCGGCGCCCAAAGCCCCTGCTTGTCCGCCGGCAGCTTGTCGAAAAGGGCCTTCATCATGGGGCCGGCCGCGAATACGAGATCGACGCCGTTCAGAAGGATGGGATCTGCAAGCTCCTCATGCAGTCGCTGAGAATGTTCGCCGAGCTCCAGCATGTCGCCGAGCGCAGCAATGCGCCGTCCGCCCGCTCCAAGCGGGGCGTCTCCGAGCACGGAGAGCGCGGCGCGCATCGAGGCGGGATTCGCGTTGTAGGCTTCGTCGATGAGGAGGTACTCGCCATCGCCAGCCCGCAGCCTGGTCTGCTGGCCCCGGCCCGCCGGCGCTGTGAAGTCAGCAAGCCGCGCGGCGGCTTCCCCTATCGAGCAACCGAAGCAATGCGCGGCGGCAAGGACGATGAGCGAATTCATCGCCTGATGCCTGCCAGGCGCGCCCACACGATACCGGTAGGTCTGTCCCTCGAACGACATCTCGACATCGGAGCCTTGCGGATCGCTCATGATCGAGACAAGACGCATGTCGGCCGCGGGCGATTCGCCGAAGGTCAGTTTGCGCGAGACATTCGAGCGGTCCGCCGCTGCAATGAGGCGGTCCGCATGGGGCGCGTCCGCGGGAATGATCGCGACGCCCTCTGGTGCCAGCGCCGAATAGATTTCGCCTTTCTCATCGGCGATGGCTTCGAGCGAGCCAAGGTTTTCGACATGGACAGGCGCGATTGTCGTGACAATGGCCACGTTCGGGCGAACCATCGCGACGAGCGGACGAATCTCTCCGGCGTGATTCATGCCGATTTCGAAAACACCATAGTTCGTGTTCGCAGGCATCCGCGCCAGCGTCAGCGGCACGCCCCAATGATTGTTGTAGGAGGCGACGGACGCGTGCGTATTGCCGAAGTGCGACAAGGTCAGGCGAAGCGCTTCCTTTGTGGAGGTCTTGCCGACGGAGCCGGTGACGGCGCAGATCCACGCCCGCGAGCGATAACGCGAGGCGGCGCCAAGGCGCTCCATCGCCGCCTGCGTATCCTTGACAATGTAGAGCGGGCCCGCCCCGGCAAGCTGCGCGGCGTGATCCTCGTCGACCACGCAAGCGGCCGCCCCCTTTTCGAATGCGGCGCGCACATAATCATGTCCGTCGCTGTTCTCGCCCTTGATGGCGATGAAGAGGTCGCCCGGCTCGATGGTGCGGCTGTCGATCGACACGCCGAGGACGCCCGCCGGCAGCGGGCCGCGTACGCGCGCCTCGAGCGGCGTGACGAGCGAAAGTCCAGTCCATAGATAGCTACCGTTGATCATTCTGCGGCGAGCGCCTTTCGCGCGGCTTCGTGATCGGAAAAAGGCAGAGTCGTCGCGCCGATTTTCTGTCCCGTCTCGTGGCCCTTGCCTGCGACGACCAGCGCGTCGCCTGGGCGCAGCATTGAAACGGCTTGCCTGATAGCCTGCGCGCGGTCGCCGATCTCGATGGCGCCGGGCGCAGCGGCGAGAATTTCCGCGCGGATCGCCGCCGGGTCTTCAGAGCGTGGATTGTCGTCGGTGACGATCACGACGTCGGCGGCGCGCGTCGCGATCTCGCCCATGATCGGGCGCTTGCCGCGATCCCGGTCGCCGCCGCATCCGAAGACGACGACGAGCTTGCCGGACGTCATCGGCCGAAGCGCGGCCAGGACCTTCTCGAGCGCATCCGGCTTGTGCGCGTAATCGACGAACACGGGCGCTCCATTGCGCTCGCCGATCTTTTCAAGCCGTCCCGGCGCGCCCGCGAGCGTTTCGAGGGCGTCGAGAACGGCGCCCGGATTTTCGCCCGAAGCGATGCAAAGTCCCGCAGCGACGAGAGCGTTGGACGCCATGAACGAGCCCGCGAGCGGCAAGGTCACTTCGCGGCGCGTCCCGTCATGGTCAATCACGAGCCGCGTTGACGCAGCCGAAGCAGCTGCTTCGACGAGTTTCAGTCCGTCGCCATGCGCGCCGATTGTGAACGGTTTCAATCCGCGCGCGCGGCACGCCTCGATCACGCGCGGCGCGTATTCGCCGTCAGCGTCGATCACGGCCGTCTGGCCCGGCGCCAGAAGCGCCTCGAACAGACGCATCTTCGCCGCGAGATAAGCGTCCATGTCGGCATGATAATCAAGATGATCGCGCGAAAGGTTGGTGAAGCCCGCCGCCGTCAGACGCACGCCGTCGAGACGGCGCTGGTCCAGACCGTGCGACGACGCCTCCATGGAAAGATGCGTGAAGCCGTCGCGCGCAAGCCGGTCGAGCGTTCGATGCAACGTGACAGGGTCGGGCGTCGTCAGCGCGCCTTCGTCGACGCCTTCATCCGTGATGATCCCGGTTGTGCCGACGGCCGCCGCCTTGCGGCCCAGCCGCGACCAGATCTGTCGCACGAACGACGCAACGGACGTCTTGCCGCTCGTTCCGGTGACCGCGACGATCGTCGAGGGCTGGCGCGGATAAAAGACCGCGGCGGCGCGGGCCAGCGCAAGCCGCGCGTCGGCGACTTCGATGTAGACGGATGAATCCGCGCCGTCGGGAGCGTTTTCGCATATGACCGCGCATGCGCCGGCGGCGAGCGCGGCAGGCGCGAAGGCGAGGCCATCGGCGTTCGCGCCCGACAGCGCGAAGAAAACGAATCCCTCTTCGATCCTGCGGCTGTCCTCGGCCAGCCCGCGAACGCTTCTGCCCGCCGCATCCGGCGGCAGGCGCGCGTCAGGCAGCAGATCAGCGAGCGTGATCAACGCCAGGAACTCCCGCTGCTTGGCAGTCCGAGGCCGAGCCGCGCAACCGCCGGGAAGTTTCCGGTCGGAATCACGGGGCGCGGCGGCAGGTTGAGGATCGGCGACACACGTTCGATGATGCGCCCTGTCGTCGCGCCCGCGTTCCAGGCTGCGGTGCGCTGGCCGGACGTTGCCGGAACGCCCTGCGGCTCGTCATAGACGGTAAGGAACAGATACTTCGGCTTGTCGGAAGGCGCGATCGCGGTGAACGTCGTGAACACCTTGTCGTTTGAATATCGCCCGTTGACGACCTTGTTGGCCGTGCCCGTCTTGCCGCCGGCGAAATAGCCCGGCACGTCGATCCTGCGGGCGGAGCCGACTTCCGCGTTCAGGCGCATCAGGTAGCGCATCTGCTCGCTTGTCTCGGGACGGATGACCTGCGGCGCATCGGCCTGCGCTTCCTCTATCGTGCGCATGCGGAAGGTCGGCTTCACCAGCTTGCCTCCGTTCATGAGCGCGCTCACCGCCATCATGGATTGAAGCGGGGCGACGGCGAGGCCGTGCCCGAAAGCGATGGTCATGGTGTTCAGTTCGCCCCACCGGCGCGGCACGATCGGTTCGGCGCTTTCCGGCATTTCGGTGCGCATGCGATCGAGCTGGCCCATTTTCCTCAAGAACTGCTGGTGTCCCTCGACGCCGACGCCGAGCGCCAGACGCGCGGTGCCGATGTTGGAGGAATAGGTGAACACCTCCGAGAAGGTGAGGGTGCGGTGCTGGCCGTGAAAATCGTTGATAGTGTGGCGCCCGTAGCGCAAAGCGGCCCGCGCGTCGACGCGGGACTGAAGCGTGGCCTTGCGGGCGTCGAGCGCCATCGCGAGCGTGAGCGCCTTGAAGGTGGAGCCCATCTCGAAAACGCCGACGGTCATTCGGTTGATGCGGGTCGGCTCAAGCGCGTCCACGGGATTGTTGGGATCGTAGTCGGGCAGCGACGCGAGCGCGATGATTTCACCCGTGTTCACGTCCATGATGGCGGCCGCGGCCGCCTTGGCCTTGTAGAGCTCGATGCCCTTGATGAGTTCGTCTCGAACGGCGTGCGTGGCCTTCAGATCGAGCGAGAGCTTGATCGGCTTCATATCCTGCGAGGCGACCTTGAAGCCTGCGCTGCTCAGGTCGGCGAACCCCAGCGTATCGATATATTTCTCGAACCCGGCGATGCCGATATTGTCGATGTTGGTGAAACCGAGAACGTGAGCGGCGATCGGGCCATTGGGGTAGACGCGCTTGTGTTCGGGCAGAAATCCGACCCCGGGCAGGCCGAGGCGGAAGACTTCCGCGCGCTCCTTCGGCGTCACGCCGCGCTTCACCCAGACGAAGCCGCGGCGCGAGGCGAGCTTGTCGCGCAATTCCTTGGCGTCGAGATCGGGCAGCACCGCCGTGAGAAGCTCAACAGCCTCGTCCTTGTCGACGATGTTGCGCGGCTCCGCGAAGACCGAATCGATCATGACGTCGGCCGCCAGGATCTCGCCATTGCGGTCGACGATGGCGGGACGCGCGCGCGAGCTGGCTTCCGCCGCGACGCGGCGCAGCGTCTGCGGCTCGGGGGTCATGCCGAGATAGACGAGGCGTCCGCCGATGATCGCGTAGATGCCGACGAAGGCCGCCGCCACCAGCCGCAGGCGCGCGCCGCTCTTGTCGATGCGCGTGCCGAACATGGCCCTGAACACGCCCAGCGCGCGGGCTCGCCACGTCGGCCGTGGCGCGGCTGCCGCATCGGCGGGCTGTTCAAATTTCGAGTCCGCGGACATCTCAACGCTCCTGCCGTGTCTTGCTGCCCGGTGTCGTGGCTGCGGCCGCGGGTTTCGGGTCGCGCGGCGTGCTGGTGTCCGCAAGGCCGAGAAGCTCGAGCTTCCTTCCAATCGAATCCTGCCGCGGCGGCTGATCGGGCAGATCCGTAACCTGCACGATCTGGTCGACGCTGAGTTGCTTCAGGTCGAGATGCTGGTCGGCAAGCGACTGAATGCGCGTCGGGCGCGTCAGATGCGCCCATTCGGCTTCCAGCACCGCGATGGCGTCGCGCTCGCGCTGGTTCTGATTTTTCAACTTCGCGATTTGCTCGGCGTAGAAGATCGTCTCGTACTTGGTCCGGTAGGCGTAAACCGCAGAGCCGAGGAGGGCCAGAACGGCGATGACGTTGAGCCAGCGCACCATGTCAGCGCCCCTTCTTCTTTGGTTTTGCAGGCAGCAACGCGAGTTTCGACCATGCGCCTTCGATGCCGCGCGCGGGCGCGCTCGTGCGCCGTCCGAAACGAAGGCGCGCCGAGCGCGAGCGCGGATTCATCCGGATCTCGGCCTCGCCCGGCCCGACAGGCTGCGGCGCAGGACAATCGAAAGTTGGCGCGGCCTGCGCCGGCTCGCCCGGCAGCAGGCGCGACCGCGCGTGTCCGCGCCCGGAACGCTCCGCGAAGAACTGCTTGACGATGCGGTCTTCCAGCGAATGGAAGCTGACGATGGCGAGTGTACCGCCTGGCTTCAATATCCGTTCCGCCGCCGCGAGCGCGCGCGCGAGTTCGCCAAGCTCGTCGTTCACCGCGATGCGCAGCCCCTGAAACGCCCGGGTTGCGGGATGAATCTGTCCGAAGCGCGGCGGATTGAGCCGCTCGATCAGGCCCGCGAGTTGCGCGGTCGTGGTAAAGGGTGAAGCCTTGCGATCGTGAACGATCGCACGCGCGAAGCGGCGCGCGAGACGTTCTTCTCCGTAGTGGTAGAAGATGTCTGCGATCTCCTCCTCGTCGGCTTCGTTGACGATGTCGGCGGCGCTGCGCCCGCTCATTTCCATCCGCATGTCGAGCGGGCCTTCGAAGCGGAAGGAAAAGCCGCGCGCCGCCTCGTCGAACTGCATGGACGAGACGCCGATGTCGAGGACAACACCATCCAGCGCGTCGCATCCGGCGGCTCGCGCCGCTTCGTCGAGTTCGCCAAAACGGGCGTGTCGCAGCAACAGACGCCCCCCGAACGCATCGGCCATCGCCTGGCCAGACGCAATCGCGGTCGGGTCGCGGTCGAGCGCGATGACGCGAGCGCCATCGTGCGCAAGGATGGCGCGCGTGTAGCCGCCCGCTCCGAACGTGCCGTCGAGATAGACGCCCCCATCGTGGGGCGCGAGGCTCGCGACCGCCTCCTCGAGAAGCACAGGGATGTGTCGGGCCGGTCCGCCAGCGACAGGAGAAGGCTCCTCGCCGCAACCCGTAGTCATTCCTGCACTCCTCGAGGTTGCGGATGATCCGCACCCTTTTCCGGAGCCCCCAGCCTCTTCCGCAGTTCTCGCACCTGGCTTCTGGCCTCTTCCAGGTGGGCGCGAAAGCGACCCGGTTCCCAGATCTGGAACTTGTACCCCTGCCCCACGAACGTGACCTCGGAGGTCACGCACGCATACGCCTTGAAACGCTCCGGAAGGATGATCCTGCCCTCCGGATCCACCTTCAGGATTTCCCCGTCTCCAAGCAGCGCCGTCGAATAGACGTCGTGCTCGTTGGAATAGGCTGCAAACCGGCCGAGCACCGCATCGATCTCCCGCACCAGGGCGAAGCCGCCGCAATCGAGCGCTTCCGCATCCAGAGACGGATGAACGTACAGGCCCTCGTATCCGTCCCTCGCAATCACCGCACGAAATGAAGCCGGAATGGAGACGCGCCCCTTGGCGTCCAGCCGGTTGGTGAAGTGGGAGACGAACCGATCCAACGCAGCCACTCGAACTGAGCCTGACGGAACTATCGTCCGGCGAACGCCACGCGTTATCCCCGGCCTTCTCGCAGGCGCCCGGCGGAGAATGCTCCGCTGGCGTTGTCCGGAAATCCGGCGCTGGGCGCCCGATGTGGCGCGCCGAAGGGATAATTTGGGATAGCATGGGATTACATGGGACGTCAATCGAAGCGCCGGAGCGCCAGGATGCTTTTTCGGGTCCCACCATTTGGACTGGTTAACGTTAATGAAAGCTTGCGAAGGCTCACGCGAAGTCGGGAATGACACGGGAATTTGTGACAGCTGGCGCCTCGACCGGCCCGCCCCATTTCTTTAAATGGGACCGGTGCTGGCTGAAGACTTCGGACATGGATGAACTGGCGAAACGGCGTGTCGCCCCAACTCCTTCGGTGCCTCCGAAGGTCAAGGGAACGCGTCCGCCCAATGAAATCGACTTCTGGCGCGGCTACGCGCTGATAGCCATTTTCATCAATCACATCCCGGGCATTTTCTTCGAGAACTTCACGCACCGGAATTTCGGCTTTTCCGATTCAGCCGAACTTTTCGTGTTTCTCGCCGGCTGGTCGTTGCGAGCCATGGTCGACCGCTCGCCGCAGCTGGAGCCGGTTCGCCTTGTGCTGCGGATCGGCGGGCGGGCCGTGACGCTTTACATCGCCCAGCAGGTCATCACGGTCATGGCGATTGCGATGATCGCAGCGACGGCGCTGATCACCGAAACGACGCTTGTCCTGCAATGGAACAACGCCGCGGCGGTTTTTGACGAACCGGTGACAGCCAACGTAGGCCTCGTCATCCTCAGTCATCACCTTGGCTATTTCGACATCCTGCCGCTGTACATCGTTCTTATGTCGATGGCGCCGTTGATGGCGGTGCTCTATCGCCTGTCGCCTTCCCTGATGCTGGCGGTGTCGGCCAGCCTCTATGTCGCGACCTTGTACACAGGATTCAATCTGCCGACGTGGCCCGTCGAAGGGCGCTGGTTTTTCAACCCGTTCGCCTGGCAGTTCATCTTCGCGATAGGCTACGCGCTCGGCGGCGACGGCCCGGCCCAGCGCATGGTGTCCAAGTACCGGTTTCCGTTGCGGATTTTCGGTGTGCTGTTCGTCGTTTTCAGCGTCTTCGCCGCCCTTTTGGGCTGGCATCCAGACTGGCTAACCGCGCCGGAGCCCGCGGCTTTCTTCGTGGTGGACAAAACGTTCCAGACGCCCCTTCGTCTGCTCCACCTGCTGGCGCTCACGGCCGCGCTCGGAGGATCTTTCTATTTTATCGTCAAATATATGCGGCCGATCGCCCGCTTTTTTTCGATGCTGGGCCGCAACTCGCTCAACGTTTTCTGCGTCGGCTCATTGCTCAGTCTCGCGGGCCAGATCTTCCGCTTCTCGTTCCCGGAAAGCTTGTGGGTTGACACAGCCATCCTTATAATAGGACTTCTATTGCTAAGTATGACAGCGTGGGTATCCGAATGGCGACAACGCCTAAGGGCCTGATCTATCTGACGGGAGCCGTCGCCGCTTGCGCGATCGGGATCGCCGTCGCCCAAACGTCGCCAGCTGGGCAGCAGCCGGCGCTGGAAGGCCCGCCTGCGCCGATCGCGACCCACCCGTTGAGCGCGCAATGCTCTGTTCCGGCAAATGAAATCGCTTCGCCTGCGCCCCTGCCCACGCTCGTGAACCGGCTGGAGAACCATCAGCCTCTGCGGATTCTCGCCATCGGGTCTTCGTCCACCTGGGGCGTTGGCGCAACGTCGAGCCGAAAGAACTATCCTTCCCAGCTCGAAATCATGCTGGAGAAGGTCCTCAAGGACGTTCCCATCGAGATGATCAACCGCGGCGTGTCCGGCGAAACCGCCGGCACGACCGCGGACCGCCTGCGCATGGAGGCGGCGCTCATCAAGCCCGATCTCGTGCTCTGGCAGGTTGGCACCAACGACGCCGTCCAGCGCATCCCGGTCGACCAGTTCGAGCGCACGGTTTCGAAGACCATCGCCATCCTGAAGCGCAAGAAGATCGACGTCGTGCTCGTCGGCCTGCAGTACACGCCGAAGTTCGCCCGCGATGAACATTACTTCGCCATCCGCGAGGCGCTGAAGCGCGTCGCCGCCGAGCAGAACGTGCTCTACGTCCGCCGCTACACGGCGATGGAATATATCGCCAAGACCAAGGCCAGCATGCAGATCATGGCCGATGACGACTTTCACCTGAACGACGTCGGCTACCAGTGCATGGCCGAGCACATCGCGCAGGCCGTGACGGCCAACATCTTCGTTCGCCGCCGCAAGCCGGCAAGCTGATCGCAACGATCCTCCGGAAGTCCGCATAGTCGCGAGGCGCGATCCGGCGCAGCCCACCAATACGCCATGCGAGCGATTTGGGCAATTGCCCACTAACGGGACAATTGTGGGCGGCGTCCTTGCCAAGGGTTGCGATTTTGCATAAAGATATCTTTATGTCGGCATCCACTCGCCTCCGCACGTCCCACGCGCCCCTCGCCTCCGTCCTCGCCGGACTGGAGGCGGCGGGCGAGATCACGCGCCTGCGCCTGCTGGCGCTGCTATCCGAGGCGGAGATCACGGTCTCCGAACTCGTCCACATCCTCGGCCAGTCCCAGCCGCGCGTCTCACGTCATCTGAAGCTGCTGGTCGAGTCCGGGCTCGTGGAGCGCCATCGCGAAGGCGCCTGGGCCTTTTTCAACATCGCCCCGGCGGGTCCGTGCGCTCAGCTGGCCCGCGACATTCTCAAGCGCATCGATCCCGCCGATCCGCAGATCGTCGCTGACCGGCAACGGCTGGCCGAAGTTCGCAGAAACCGGTCGGAGGTTGCCGCGCGCTACTTCGCGGAAATCGCCGCGGACTGGGACCGGGTGCGCTCGCTGCATGTTCCGGAAGAGGAAGTCGAGGCCGCCATCCTCCAGCTTGTTGGCGACGGGCCGTTACAGGCTGTGCTCGATCTCGGCACCGGGACCGGCCGCATGTTGCAATTGTTGAGCCCGCACGCCAACCGCGTTGTCGGCGTCGATCTCAGCCCCGCCATGCTTTCGGTCGCGCGCGCGGAAGTGGAGCGCGCGGGCCTGCGCAACGTGCAGCTGCGTCAGGGCGACGTCTACGCGCTTCCTGTCGAGCGCGACAGCTATGACCTCGTGCTCGTGCATCAGGTGCTGCATTACCTCGACGATCCGCAACGCGCCCTGCGTGAGGCGGCGCGCGCGCTGCGTCCCGGCGGTCGCCTCGTCGTCGTCGACTTCGCGCCGCACGGACTCGAATTCCTGCGCGAGAAGCACGCACATCGCCGCCTCGGGTTTTCCCGCGACGAGATCAACGAAATGTTCGCGGACATCGGCCTTGAGATCGTCGGCGGGCGCGATCTCGCCGCAGCCAAGCGCGACGCCGACAAACTGACTGTTTCACTCTGGATTGCGCGCGATCCGCGCGTCGTCACCGATCTTGTTCCGAGCACGATGGAGCTTGCCTGATGGACGTTCTCGCTCCCCGCGCGAGCCGCTCCGGCGACGCGCCGGTCAATGTCTCATTTGAATTCTTTCCGCCGAAGACGCCCGAAATGGAAGAGGCGCTCTGGCAAGCGATCCAGCGCCTGGCGCCGTTGCAGCCGCATTTCGTTTCCGTGACCTATGGCGCCGGCGGCACGACGCGTCAGCGCACGCATTCAACCGTCGCGCGCATCCTTGGAGAAACGCAATTGCGCCCCGCTGCGCACCTCACATGCGTGGGCGCCAGCCGTGCTGAAATCGACGACGTCGTGCAAGGCTACTGGGACCTTGGCGTTCGTCACATCGTTGCGCTGCGCGGCGATCCGCCGGCAGGCGTCGGCGCGAAATTCGAACCGCACCCCGAAGGATACCAGACCTCCGCCGCGCTCGTCGCCGGCATCAAGCGCATTGGCGATTTCGAGATCACCGTCTCCGCCTATCCGGAGAAGCATCCGGAAGCGGCGAGCTTCGACCAGGATATCGATGCTCTGAAGGCGAAGATCGATGCAGGCGCGACGCGCGCGATCACGCAGTTCTTTTTCGAGAATGAAAGCTACCTGCGATACCTCGACAAGGTTCGCGCGCGCGGGATCGACATTCCGATCGTGCCGGGGCTTGTCCCGGTTCAGAACTTCAGGCAGACCGCGTCCTTCGCAGCCAAGACCGGGGCGAGCGTGCCGGCGTGGCTCGCCGCCCGCTTCGAAGGTCTCGACGATGATCCCGCCACGCGCCGCCTTGTCGCGGCCGCCGTCGCAGCCGAACAGGCTCTCGATCTCGTCGACCGCGGCGTACGCGAATTCCATTTCTACACGATGAACAAGGCCGACCTCGTATTCGCGATATGCCACCTGCTCGGCTTGCGCGCGCAGCCTGCACGGAAGGCGGCCTGACATGACCCGCACCGCCGCCGAAATTCGCGCCGCCCTCAACGCCGCCGCGAGCGAGCGCGTCCTCGTGCTCGACGGCGCCATGGGCACGATGATCCAGGATCTGAAGTTCGACGAGGCCGCCTTCCGTGGCTCGCTCCTCGCGGATCATCCCCACGACCTGAAGGGCAACAACGACATCCTCATCCTCACGCAGCCGGACGCCATCCGCGACATTCACCTTGCGTATTACCTGGCTGGCGCGGACATTTGCGAAACGAATACGTTTTCCTCGACGACCATTGCCCAGGCCGATTACGGTTGCGAGGCTTACGTCCACGCACTCAACCGGGACGGCGCGCGCCTTGCGCGAGAGGCGGCCGACATCGCGCAGAAGAAGGACGGCAGGCCCCGCTTCGTCGCCGGTGCGCTCGGCCCGACGAACCGTACCGCGTCGATCTCGCCCGATGTGACGGACCCCGGCTTCCGCGCGATCACCTTCGACCAGCTGCGCAAGGCCTATTTCGAAGCCGTGGCGGGGCTCATCGAGGGCGGCGCCGATCTACTTCTGATCGAGACCATCTTTGACACGCTGAACGCGAAGGCGGCATACGCCGGCGCCCGCGATGCTTTCGAAGCATCGGGCGTCGAACTGCCGATCATGCTGTCGGGCACGATCACGGATCTTTCCGGCAGAACGCTGTCGGGCCAGACTCCGGAAGCTTTCTGGAACTCGCTTTCCCACGTGAACCCGGTGTCGGTCGGCCTCAACTGCGCCCTCGGCGCACGGGAAATGCGCGCACATGTCGCGGAACTTTCGCGCATCGCCGACACGCTCGTGTGCGCCTATCCCAACGCCGGCTTGCCGAATGAATTCGGTCTTTACGACGAAAGCCCGGAATATATGGCGGGTCTGCTCGGCGAGTTCGCGGACTCCGGCCTCGTCAACATCATTGGCGGCTGCTGCGGCACGACGCCGGACCACATCCACGCCATGGCGCAGCGCGTGGAAGGCGTGAAGCCACGCGCCATTCCGGCGATCGCGCCGCGTCTGCGTCTGTCGGGCCTCGAGCCCTTCACGCTCACGGACGACATCCGATTTGTCAACGTTGGCGAACGCACGAATGTCACCGGCTCCGCGCGCTTCCGCAAGCTCGTCAAGAATGGCGAATACGCCGCCGCGCTCGACGTAGCCCGCGACCAGGTCGCCAACGGCGCGCAGATCATCGACATCAACATGGACGAAGGCCTTCTGGATTCCGAGAGGGCGATGATCACCTTCCTCAATCTCATCGCATCGGAGCCGGATATCGCGCGCGTGCCCGTGATGATCGACTCGTCGAAGTTCGACGTCATCGAGGCAGGCCTCAAGTGTGTTCAGGGCAAGGCCGTCGTCAACTCGATTTCTCTGAAGGAAGGCGAGGAGAAGTTCCTCGAACAGGCGCGCACCGTTCGCCTTTACGGCGCTGCGGTGGTCGTCATGGCTTTCGATGAAGAAGGCCAGGCCGACACGTTCGAACGCAAGGTCGCGATTTGCGAACGCGCCTATAACCTGCTTGTCCACGTGGCGAAGTTTCCGCCGCAGGACATCATCTTCGATCCCAACATTTTCGCGGTCGCCACCGGCATCGAAGAGCACGATTCCTATGGCGTCGCCTTCATCGAGGCGACCCGCGAGATTCGCAGGCGCCTGCCCCACGCCCATGTGTCGGGCGGGGTTTCCAATCTTTCGTTCTCCTTCCGTGGCAACGACCACGTCCGCGAGGCGATGCATTCCGTTTTCCTGTACCACGCCATCACGGCCGGCATGGACATGGGCATCGTCAACGCCGGCCAGTTGCAGGTCTACGAAAAGATCGACGCCGAACTGCGCGAAGCCTGCGAGGACGTCGTGCTCAATCGCCGCGCGGATTCGACAGAGCGGTTGCTCGCCATCGCCGACCGCTTCAAGGGCGCAGCGCAACAGGCCAAGGGGCCGGACCTCGAATGGCGCGAGCAGCCGGTGGACAAGCGGCTGGAATATGCGCTGGTGAACGGCGTCAGCGACTTCATTGCTGAAGACGTGGAGGAGGCGCGCCTCGCCGCCGCGAAGCCTCTGGACGTGATCGAAGGTCCGCTGATGGCGGGCATGAACGTCGTCGGCGATCTCTTCGGCTCGGGCAAAATGTTCCTGCCGCAGGTCGTGAAGTCCGCGCGCGTGATGAAGCAGGCGGTCGCCGTCCTCATGCCCTACATGGAGATGGATGCGGCGGGCGACAGCCAGAAGGCCGGCAAGGTGCTGCTGGCCACCGTGAAGGGCGACGTGCACGATATTGGCAAGAACATCGTCGGCGTCGTGCTCCAGTGCAACAATTACGAAGTGATCGACCTCGGCGTCATGACGCCGGCGCAGAAGATCCTGGACGTCGCGCGCAAGGAGAAGGTCGACATCATCGGCCTGTCCGGCCTCATCACGCCTTCGCTCGACGAAATGTGCTTCGTCGCTGCGGAACTGGAGCGCGAAGGATTCGACGCGCCGCTGCTGATCGGCGGCGCAACGACGAGCCGCGTGCATACCGCCGTCAAGATTCACCCGAACTACAATCGGGGCCAGGCCGTCTACGTGACAGACGCGAGCCGCGCCGTCGGAGTCGTGTCCGCCCTGTTGTCGCCCGGCACGCGCGAGCAATACATCGAGACGATCCGCGCCGAATATCGAAAGGTGGCTGACGCCCATGCGCGCGCGGAGGCCGACAAGCAGCGTGTCCCGATTGAACGCGCGCGGGCCAACGCCATGAAGATCGACTGGACGAACTACGATCCGCCGAAACCGGCTTTCATCGGCACGCGCGTGTTCGGAACCTATGACATTGCGGAGCTCGTCCCCTTCATCGACTGGACGCCCTTTTTCCAGACTTGGGAGCTGAAAGGCCGTTACCCTGCAATCCTCGAGGACGAAAAGCAGGGCGCTGTCGCGCGCCAGCTTTACGAGGAAGCGCAGGCGATGCTCCAGCGCGCCGTCGCCGAGCGCTGGTTCGATCCGAAGGCCGTCATCGGCTTCTGGCCCGCGAACGCGGTTGGCGACGACATTCGTCTCTATACGGGCGAGTCGCGCACCGAGACGCGCGCCGTCCTGCACACATTGCGCCAGCAGCTTTCGCGGCGCGACGGGCGTCCCCATCTCGCCATGTCCGACTTCGTCGCGCCTGCTGGCGTCGGCAAGGCGGATTACGTTGGCGGCTTCGTGGTGACGGCGGGCGCGAATGAAGAGAGGATCGCTGATCGCTTCGCGCGCGCCAACGACGACTACGGCTCCATCATGGTGAAGGCGCTTGCCGACCGCATAGCCGAAGCCTTCGCCGAACGCATGCACATGCGCGTGCGCCGGGAGTTCTGGGCCTACGCGCCAGACGAAAACCTCACGACCGAACAGGTCATCGCGGAGGAATACCGCGGCATCCGCCCGGCGCCGGGCTACCCGATGCAACCGGATCACACCGAGAAGTCGACGCTGTTCGATCTCCTGCAGGCCGAGCGCCGGATCGGCGTGAAGCTGACGGAAAGCTACGCGATGTGGCCGGGTTCGTCCGTGAGCGGCGTCTACCTCGCGCATCCCGAAGCGCACTACTTCGGCGTCGCAAAGGTCGAGCGGGATCAGGTCGAGGATTACGCCGCGCGCAAGGGCATGAGCATCGCGGAAGTGGAGCGCTGGTTGTCGCCGATCCTCAACTACGATCCGGCGGCGGTGGCGAAGGACGCGGCCTAGAACTCACCACGTCAGCTTGCCGCCTGCATAGTCGCGATACTTGCCGGAGAGCGAGGCGTCCGTGCGCGCGATTTCACGCAGCAGCCCGCGCGCGCTGTCTTCCGCACTGAGGGTCGCGTTCGGGCCGCCCATGTCCGTGCGCACCCATCCCGGCGAGAGAATGGCGACGTGGATTCCGTCTCCCGCAAGCTCGCGGGCGAGCGCGTTGAACATGCGGTTCACCGCCGTTTTCGAAGTGGAATAGGCGATGTAGCTCGTCGTCTCGTAGCTGAACGAGCCCATCAGGGACGAGATCACGGCGACCTTCGCGCCGCGCGCCGCGCGCAAATTCGGCACGAACGCCCTGGTCACGAGCGTCGGGCCCAGCACGTTGACGCGCATGATCTCCATGAATTCGTCCGCGTCCGTCTGCAACGGCGTGCGCCGCGCGCCCATGACGCCGGCGTTATTGATCAGTACGCCGATCGGCATACCCTGCAGTTGCGCAGCCGCCGCAGCAATGGAGGCTTCGTCGCTCACATCCATATCGACGATGCGCACGCGGCCGCCGGTCGTGACCGACAGCGCCAGAAGCTCGCTTGCGGCGGAGGGAGTGCGCGTACATGCGAAAACGGCTTCGCCGGTCTCCGCCGCCTGTCGCACCAGTTCAAGGCCGATTCCGCGATTGGCGCCCGTGATCAGATATGCGCCCATGGCGCGTCTCCTTCATGTTCCAGCGGACATCGAAACGCCGCTTGCCGCCATGAGATCGCGCAAGGTCGCGATGGTCGAGGCGTCGGCTATGCTGTCGACGCGCGAACGCCGCCAATGGCGCTGGAATGCTTCGACGACGGCCTTTGTCTGTACATCGTAAACGCCGGTCATCTGAACGCCGTAGCCGAACAGCGCGAACATCGCCTGTAACGCGCGCACCGGCTGGCCTTCGTCGCCTGGCGCGTAGGCGCGCGCGCCGGGTGTTTCAGCGGCTTCCGGCCGCCACAGGCCGACGCCTTCACGTGCAAGAGCGTCCCAGGGAAATCTCTCCCCGGGGTCGACCTTGCGGCCGGGCGCCACATCGGAATGCGCAAGCACCCGCTCCGGCGCAATGCCGTGGCGCGCCATCGCGGCCTTGCATAGCGCAGCCACGGCGGCGATCTGCGCTTCCGGAAACGCGGGCAGTTCCGCCTCGTGCCCCAGGTTGACGATCTCGATTCCGATGGAGCGCGAATTGATGTCGGTCTGGCCGCGCCATGAGCCGACGCCCGCGTGCCATGCGCGCCGCGACTCGCTGACGAGCTGCGCGACGCGGCCGTCCTCATGCACGAGATAATGCGCCGATACTTTCGATTGCGGATTGCAAAGCCAGGCCAGCGCCTGCCCGCCCGGATCGCGCAGCCATGCCGCACGCTCCTCCCCGGCGGGCGCTCCCGTGTAATGGAGCAGGATCATGTCTGGCGCTGCGCACCCGATCCGATCGCCTTGGTTCGGCGAAGGACAAAGGGTATTGACGAGTGGACAGTCGGGCGTCTCGATCAGCATGTGCGAGACATAGCACTTCCCGCCCAGTGTAAAAGCCCGGCGCGGCGGGACGCGACGCCGGGCTGTCCGTGGCGCTCAGTTCAGCGGTAATAGCCGACGCACACCGCCCGGCCATAGGCGTCGTAGCCATACTGCGCGCAACGCGGGGCCGTAGCCGCGCCGACCGCCGCTCCGCCCACGGCGCCGATGGCTGCGCCAGCAAGCGCGCCGCTGCCGCGTCCCGTAGCCGCCGCCCCAATCGCCGCGCCGGTCGCGCCGCCGACAAGGGCGCCGCCTGCGGCGCGTTCGCTCGGCGTATTGCAGGCGGCCAGCGGGACAGCCGCGGCGAGCGCGGCGGCGAAGAGAATTGGCTTCATGTCGTGTTCTCCGCGAGTGAGCGCACTAGGCGCGGGTATCGCCCCGGCGCCAATTGCGGCGGGACATGGACAAGCAACGAAGCGCCGAGCCAGATGGTTCCGATGCGCTGAAGCCTTCCCGCCGTCCTTGACCCGGGCGCGCCCGATGCGTACGTGAAGGCCTGCGCCAGTCGGCCGGACGGCCGCCGCCGCGAGGCGGAGGAAAGTCCGGGCTCCACGGAGAAACGGTGCCGGATAACGTCCGGCGGGGGCGACCCCAGGGAAAGCGCCACAGAGATCGAACCGCCGCACGCCGGGAGACCGGCCTGCGGTAAGGGTGAAAAGGTGCGGTAAGAGCGCACCGCGTCGCCGGCAACGGGGACGGCATGGCAAGCCCCACCGGGAGCAAGACCGAATAGGGACGACGAGGGGCTGCAAGGCTCCGGGTCCGCTCCGGATCGTCGTCCGGGTTGGTTGCTTGAGGCGTTCGGCGACGATCGTCCCAGAGGAATGGCCGTCACGTCGCGGCGCGCAAGCGGCGCGGCCCTACAGAACCCGGCTTACAGGCCGGCTGGCGCAAATCTTTTCAAGCGGGCAAGTCGCTTCAAGCGGGGAAGAATCCCGCCTCGGCAAACAGACGCGCTGCCTCGGGCGCCGCGAGCCATGCGAGGAAGTCGCGAACCTTCCCGGGCTGCGCGCTTTTCGCGCCGGCAGCGACCCCATAGGCGGTGACCGACTGTATTTCATCGGGAAGCCAGGCTGCGATCTCAACGCCCTTCACCGGAACAATCTCGGTTGACTGCGTAATCCCGAAATCGGCGAGGCCCTCTGCGACGGCCCGCATGACATTGACCCCGCCGACGCGCAGCACGCTCTTGGCGGCGACCTCGTCGAAGAGCCCCAAGCGCGTGAACACTTCGAGCAGATGTATTGCGCCCGTGCCGCCGCCGGCCGGATCGCCGCGCGCGATTTTCCGCGCGCCGCGCACCGCCGCCTTGAAGGCTTCGACCGTCGATATGTCAGGGGCGCGCTCGCCCGTTCGAACGCCCAGCGCCATCCGCGCGGAGCCGACTGCGCGCGCCGGCCCGCCAAGCAGGCCCGAGGCTTCCAGCTTGCGCAACGAATCCATCGAAGACGCGAAGACATCCGGCGCTTCGGCGCCCGCGCGCTTCTCGACGCCTCCAGCCGTGTCGAACGTGAAAGTGAAAGCGCAGCCCGTCTTCGCGTTGTAGGCCTGCGCCGCCGTGAGGAGCGCCGCGCGAACCGAACCGGCGGACAGAACCCTGAGCGGATTTCCCGCGCCGATGTGTGCTGGCTCCATTGCGCTAACCTCCCCTGCGCGGGAGCCTAGCAGGCAAACCGCGCCCTTGTCGAAACCGGAACCGCGCGAGCGGCGGCGCATTGCCTCGTCAGGAACTTGAAACGAGAGGCGCGCTTGATCGACTTCACGCTTTCTACTCTGGCCTGGATCATCGGCCCCGTGGTGCTCGCGGCGGCTTTCGTCTACGCCATCATGCGGCGCAGGCGCAGCCGCGTTGTGACCCTGCCACCCGATCATCCCGCGCCTGATCGCACGACGGAAGCCTCTACGAACAGGCAGGAACCGTCGCGCTAAAGCGCCACCCGCAGGCGGTGGCGATCAGCGACGGCGAACCTGCCGCCGAAGCCCAGGCCGCCGCGCGCCAGCGAGAGCAATTCATCGGCCGCCGCCATCACGTCGCCTTCGCCGTTGGACTGGATCGTCAGCACAATTCTGCGCGTGCTTTCGCCAACAATCGTGCGGGCGTCCTGGCGCCAGTTCCAGCGGCGGCAAAGGACGTGCCCGCCGCAGGCATAAACGACTTCGCCATCCTTCGGCGGCTGCTCGGGCGGCAGGCCTTCAAGCGGCGCCATGTCGATGAAATGGTCGCCCGGACGCGCAAATCGAAACGCAAAATCGACGCCCGTCTTGCCGAGGTCGTCAGCGCCAAGACACAGCACGGTTTTGAGCGAAACAGCGTTGTAGAGATCGACGAAGGCGTTCACGCGCGGCAGCGCATCCCCCGCCAGCACGCGCTTCACGAGTCGCTCCACGGATGACCGATAGCTCGTGCTCTTGATGCCGAAGCCCTTGTAGGCGCGCCGCCACGCCGCGACGCCGGGAATGGCGGAGAGTTCCATGCCGCTCCAGCGCTCGCGGCATTCGGCTTCGGCGCTCACAACGTAGTTCTCGACCCTGGATGGCCGCGCAACCGCGACTCCATCTCCTTCGAGGATAACGAAGGCGACGCGGAAATCCGGAAAACGTGAGATGATCTCGCTGATGTCGAGAGTTGGCGCCATGACAGAAAAGGGCGGCCGCAGCCGCCCTCCGCATCCTTATTTCGCGTAGGGCGCCGTCGCGCCAAACGAACCGGCGAAAACGATCTCGCCAAGCGGTTTGCGCGCGCGCGGCTCGCGTTCGCGGCCTGGCAGTTCCTCCGGAAGCGCATCCGGATCGCCCTGATAGCCGAGCGTGAAGCCGACAACGATGTCGAACTCGTCCGGCACATTGAAGGTCTTGCGCACCGTCTCGCGCTCGATGCCCGCCGCCTGATGCACGACGAGGCCCAGCGCCGAGGCCTGCGCGGTCAGCTGCGCAACGGCCGCTCCAAGATCATACCAGGCGTGATTGTTCGGGTTGCCGTTGGCCTCGAATGTCTTGCGCGCGCAGCCGAAGATCAGGACCGGCGCCGTCTTCGCCCAGCGCTGGTTGCGCGCGTTGAAGCCCGCGAGCGCCGCCTCGTATCCGCCCGTGTCATCCTTCGTTGCGACAAGGAAGCGCCATGGCTGCGCGTTGTTGCATGAGGCGGCCCATCGCGCGGCTTCCAGAACGGCGACAAGATCGTCCTTCGAAACAGGCCGGTCGGCGAACGAGCGCGGGCTCCAGCGATTGCCGATCACATCGTGCAACGGGCGGGCGGTTACAGCTGGCTTCGCGAGTTTCGACATGTTGATGATTTGCTCCGTGTGTTCGAAATCAAGTCAGTCCGGTGCGCCAACGGCTTTCTTCACCTTCGCGACAAAGTCGGGAGAGACGCTGACGATCCGTTCCGTCAGTTCGGTCACTTCCTTCCAGTTACGCGCCGAAATGGCAAGATTGCGCTTCTCCGCCTCCTCGATGAAGGCGGGGTCCTTCATCATGGCGTCGAAGGCCGCTCGCAAGGCGTCGACGCGCGTCGCAGGAACGCCGGGGCCGGCGGCAAGACCGCGCGCGTGGGGGGTGCCGGCGGCGAGGAATTCCGCGATCTGCCTGCTTTCGCCCTGCGAGAGTTCGATCAGCGTCGGCACGTCGGGCAATTCCTTCATGCGCGAGAGCGTGAATTGCACGGGAATGACGACCTTCTTCTCCTTCAGCCAAGCGGCGTTGCCGGTGAGATTCTCCCAGGCGATCGTCCAGCCCGCGATCTCGCCGCGCTCCATCGCGAGGTTGAGTTCGCCGCCTGTCGGATAGCCAGCGATCACGCGGAATTGAGCGCCAAGCGCATCCTTGAGCAGCGTCGCCCACTGGTAGCTCAGGTGCGAGCGGCCCATGGAGCCGAGCACGACGTCCTTTGTTTTCAACTCCTCGATCGTGCGGCCGGGAGAGGCGTGCCAGATCGCCAGCACCTGGCTGATCTGGTCGTAGGCGCCAATCCACTGGAACTTGCGCGATTCGAAGCGCACGCCGTTGCTCTGGAGTTTCTCTATCAGCGGCAGCGCATGGGTGAGCAGTATCTTGCTGCCGTCCTGCGGGCCGGGCCCGAACATGAAATTGGCGGCCGTGGCGCCCCCGGCCCCCGGCATGTGCTCCACAACCATCGCCGGATTGCCGGGAATGTGCTTGCCGTAATGGCTCGCGATGAGCCGTCCGTAAAGGTCGTAGCTGCCGCCTGGTCCCGTGCCCATGACAATGGATACGGTCCTGCCCTTGTAGAAGTCGGCGGCGGCCTGCTGCGCGCGGGCGTCGGAAAGCCCGGCGCTCACACAAAGACCAGTCAGCAGTCCGGCGATGGCGGCGATGCGCTTCATGTTCCCCTCCCTTGAAGCTTGAGGGGAATGTAGACGCCAAAGGAGCTTAGTCAACGCGCCTCACCATGACGCCCACCCGTTCGCCCATCAATTCGACTGAACAGGGGTGGGAACGTCAGGCGGATCTGGAGCATCCGCCTGGCGGGTCGCGTGGCTTCAACTCACCGCGAGAACTTCTTGTACTTCAGGCGGTGGGGGATGACGCTGTCGATGCCGAGGCGCCGCTTCTTGTCTTCCTCGTAGTCCTGGAAGTTGCCCTCGAACCATTCCACATGGCTGTCGCCCTCGAAGGCGAGCATGTGGGTGGCGATGCGGTCGAGGAAGAAGCGATCGTGCGAGATGATGACGGCGCAGCCGGCGAAGTCGGTGAGCGCCTCTTCAAGCGCGCGCAGCGTGTCGACGTCGAGATCGTTGGTCGGTTCGTCGAGCAGCAGGACGTTGGCGCCGCTCTTCAGCATCTTGGCGAGATGCACGCGGTTGCGTTCGCCACCCGACAGCATGCCGACCTTCTTCTGCTGGTCGGCGCCCTTGAAGTTGAACGCCGAGCAATAGCCGCGCGAATTGATTTCGCGCTTGCCCAGATAGATCACGTCGTTGCCGCCGGAGATTTCTTCCCAGACGGTCTTCTTGTCGTCCAGCGCGTCGCGCGACTGGTCGACGTAGCCGAGTTGCACACTCTCGCCGATGGTGATCTTGCCGCCGTCAGGCTGCTCCTGCCCGGTGATCATGCGGAACAGCGTCGTCTTGCCCGCGCCATTCGGCCCGATCACGCCGACGATGCCGCCGGGCGGCAGCTTGAAGGACAGGTTCTCGATGAGGAGCTTGTCCTGGAAGCCCTTGCTGATGCCATCGAAGTCGATGACGTTCTGGCCGAGTCGTTCGGCCACGGGGATGATGATCTGCGCGGTGGTCGGCGCCTTGTCGTTCTGCTTGGCGACGAGTTCTTCGTAACGCTGGATACGTGCCTTCGACTTCGCCTGACGCGCCTTCGGCGAGGACGCGATCCACTCGCTTTCCGCTTCGAGGGCGCGCTGGCGGGCCTTGTCCTCGCTCGCCTCCTGCATGAGCCGCTTCTGCTTCTGCGTCAGCCAGGAGGTGTAATTGCCCTCGTAGGGAATGCCGCGGCCGCGATCGAGCTCGAGAATCCAGCCCGTGACGTTGTCGAGGAAGTACCGGTCGTGGGTGACGATGAGGATGGCGCCCGGATACTGGCGCAAATGCCCTTCAAGCCAGTTCACCGTCTCCGCGTCGAGGTGGTTGGTCGGTTCATCGAGCAGCAGCAGGTCCGGCTTGTCGAGAAGCAGCTTGCACAGCGCCACGCGGCGCTTCTCGCCGCCAGAGAGCCGGTCCACCGCCCAGTCATCAGGCGGGCAGCCCAGCGCCTCCATCGCCTGGTCGACCTGGCTGTCGAGGTCCCACAGGCCCTGCGCCTCGATCTCGTCCTGCAACTGCGTCATCTCGTCGGCAGTCTCGTCGGAGTAGTTCATGGCGAGTTCGTTGTAGCGATCGAGGATCGCCTTCTTGGCCGCGACGCCGAGCATCACGTTGCCGCGCACGTCGAGCGAAGGATCGAGCTGCGGCTCCTGCGGCAGGTAGCCGACGCGCGCGCCCTCTGCGACCCAGGCTTCGCCGTTATACTCCTTGTCCATCCCCGCCATGATCTTCAGCAGGGTGGACTTGCCCGAGCCGTTGACGCCGAGCACGCCGATCTTGGCGTCCGGGTAGAAGGACAGGTGCACGTTGTCGAGAACCTGCTTGCCGCCCGGCCACTTCTTCGAGAGGCCCTGCATATGGTAGATGAATTGCCGCGCCATAGGCGTGTGCGTCCTGTGTCGAGAGGGATGGAAGTTGGCGCCCTTTTAGCCGGGCGCAGAGCTTAAATCCAGCGCCTTGCGGTGAGCCGCGCCAGCCGCCGCACCCTGAAGCCAGGCCATCGCAAGGTCCACGACCCCTTCGTCGTCGAGACCGTCGCCCGCGAGTCCGTCGAACACAGGAAAGCGCAGGACCATACGCGCAGTTTCATAAATCCGCGCATGTGCGGCGCCATCAGCGCCAAACGCTTCGGCGATATCGCCGGCGCACTCGTCAATGTAGTGCGCGTATTGCCTCAAGGGCTCCTTAAGCGCTTCGATGGAAGGACCATCCCGGTAAGCCACGGTCCACATGCCGCGCGTGCGCCGGTAATAGGCCGCGAAGGCGCCAATGGCGATCCGCGCCCGCGCGAGCGGGTCCGATTCTTCGAGCCAGAGCGCGCGGTCCGGCGCAGGATTGCGCTCGTTCCAGTGCGACGTGCAGGCCTGGAAAATCGCCGCGTCGTCCGGGAAGTGACGGTACACGGTGAGCCGCTGCACCCCCGCCCGGTCCGCGATGGCGCTGACCGTGGTCGCGCGAGGTCCCAGCTCCTCGTGGAGCTGCACGGCCGCCTCCACGATACGCTGGCGCGTCTCGGCCTGGGAGCGGGCGCGTTCGTTAAGCTTGTAGGATCGATTCGGCATTTGGATGAACATAAATGTTCACTGAATGGTTGACAAGGAGGAAGCCCAGGCGTATTTCAATTTGAGTGAACAATATCGTTCATTCAAATTGGAGCAAACCGATGATGCCTGAAGCCCCCACTTTCACCGGAGCGCGCAAGCTCCACGGCGACTGGACCGTTCTCTCCTCCTTCCTGCCCGTGCCGGGTGTTGGCGGCCTGCCAGTCAACGCCTTTCTCCTGCGCGGCCGCGAGCCCTTGCTGGTCGATACGGGGACGCCCATGCTGCGCGACGAATTCATGGCCGCGCTCGAGCAGCAGATGGACCTTGAGGATCTGCGCTGGATCTGGCTGAGCCACACGGACGCCGACCACACAGGGGCCCTGAGGGCGGTGCTCGAACGCGCGCCGAGGGCCGAGGTCGTCACCACCTTCGTCGGCTACGCAAAGATGCAACTTCTCGGGCTGCCGACCGATCGTGCGCGCATCCTGCAACCCGGGGAGAATCTCGACATCGGGGACCGCCGGCTGGCGCCCGTTCGCCCGCCGTGGTTCGACGCGCCGGAGACGCTCGGTTTTCTTGATCCGCGCGACAACGCGCTGTTCGTGGCCGATTGCTTCGGCGCCCTATTGCATGATGTGGCCGAAACGGCGGAAGAGGTGGTTCGGCACGAGTTGATGGACGGCCTCACGCAATGGGCCGCGATAGACGCGCCGTGGCTGCAGCATGTGGACCGGCGCAGATTCGCGCAAACGCTCGCGAGCGTCGAGCGGATCGCGCCGTCCGTTCTGCTGTCAGCGCATCTGCCGCCGGCGCGCAGCAATGTCGGCGCGCTCCTGCGGGACTCGGGTCGCGCCGTGCTTGACAGTCTCGATATCGCCCCGACCGACGCAGTGTCGATGGAGGGCCTGCTGGCGCGCGCGGCGTAACAGCTCCGGGCCGGGCGGATTAATATCCGTACTCGGCCCGCGCCTTGGCGGATTCGTCCATTTCGATTGCCTGGGCGGCGAGCCTGACGGGCGTATTTGCGGCCCCGAACAGGTCGTAGTTGCGCCGCTCCAGGATCTCGAAGAAGAAACGGTCGTCGAACATCTTCGTGTAGATGTGGAAGAATTCGCCGCCCTTGGTGCGGTCGTAGAGCACGCCGAGAGCGCGCATGCGCTCGATCAGCTCAGGCTCGAGATCGTAACGGGCTGCAAGATCCTCGTAGTAATTGTCTGGGATGGTCAGGAACGGCACGCCGGCCTCCCGCGCCTTCTCCACGAAGGCGAAGAGATCGTCCGTCGCGAAGGCAAGCTGCTGCACGCCGCCGCCGCCAAATGCCTCGATGAAACGCGACACCGCCGTCGCGCCCCCGTCCCCGATATTGAGCGGAATGCGCACGCTCTTGTCAGGCGAACTCAGCACGCGGCTGTAGAAGGCGCCGTAGGGATCGGCCAGCTCTACCTGCGGCTCGTCCACGAAGCCGAGCACCGCCTTGTAGAATGTCACCCACGAAAGGAATTCGGACCGCCGGACGACGTTCGAGAGGTGGTCGATAGCTGTGAGCGCGCCCTTCGGCTCCTTTTCCGCTTCGAACACGAAGTCGCGGTCCCAATGGCTCGGGGCGCCGGGGCCGGCGTTCTCCTTCAGGAAATAGATAAGGCTGTTTTCGACGCCCGCGACGGCGGGAATCACCGCCTCGCCCGGCCCGACGCGGCCGTGGTAGGTCGGCGCCGCAAGCGCATTGGCGCGGTCTAGCGCGCGCTGCGGATCGTCGAAACGCAGCGCGAGGGCGCACACGGACGTGCCATGCACCAGATAGAATGAGTGCGCGAAGCCTTCCTGCTCCCGATTGACGACGATGTTCACCGCATTTTGCCGGTAGAGATCGACGTCCTTCGAACGGTGACGGGCGACCCGCCGGAAGCCCAGCCCCTCCAGCAAGGCGACAAGACGCGGGGATTCCGCCGAACTCGTCACGAACTCGATGAATTCGAGGCCTGAGATCGCCGCCGCCTTCGGCAAGGGCGAGCCGATGGACGTAGGCGCAAGCCCCTGCTCGGCCCGGCGCGCATCGAGCGTCTCGCCCGTCGTCTGCAGCGCGCGCATGCCGTCGCGCGCGACGACATTCGCCGGCGCGCCGCGGAACTGATCGTTGAAAATCTCCAGCGACAATGCGCCGCGATAGCCGGCCTTTATCGCGGCCTCGACGAAATCAGTGATCGGATATTCGCCCTGCCCGGGGAAGCAGCGGTGATGACGGGACAGGGACATCGGATCCATCAGGATCGCCGGAGCATCGGCGATCTGCACCAGCGCGATGCGATCGGCCGGCAAATCCGCGATCGGGGCGATGGGGTTGTTGCGCACGCAGATGTGAAAGGAGTCGAGCACAATGCCGAGGTTGGGCCTATCGGCGCGCCTGACGAGGTCCCACGCCTGCATCCAGTCCTTCACATGGCGCCCCCAGGCGAGCGCCTCGTAGCCGATGCGATAGCCACGCTGGGCGGCGAGGTCAGCGAGTTCTGCAAGGTCGGCGGCCGATCGCTCGGGTTCGCCCAACGCATCCTCGTGCACATTGGAGCAGATGCACAGAAGCTTGGCGCCGAGTTCTTCCATCAGGTCGAACTTGCGCTGCGCCCGCTCGAAATTGCGCGCGCGCATGGGCTCGGGCATTCCCTCGAAGTCACGCATCGGCTGAAACGCCGCGATCTCAAGCCCGAGATCCTGCACCCTGGCGCGCACGTCGCGCGGCCGGCCGCTGAAAAAGGTGAGGTCGTTCTCGAAAATCTCGACCGCGCGAAAACCGGCCCGCGCCGCCGCGGCGAGCTTCACTTCGAGCGTGCCGCCCATCGAAACGGTCGCGATTGACCACCTGAGCATGTCGACCTGATCTCCCCGGATTGCGAGTCGCCGCAGAATTGTCCGGCATAGACTAATGGAAAGGGTCGCCCGCGGCGAGGGGCGGCCATGCGCATTGCCCTATGGCGCTCCAAGCCTCGAGCGTTTATCAAAGTCGCGAAAGCGAGGGGACGCCCGCCGGCGCGCACGACGGCGCAAGCCGGGACCACCCCTCCGGTAAACCAAGCACGCGGAGGAAACAGCGCCATGCTGAAGCCCGAAGACAATGAAAAGATCACACGCGTCGGTCCAGGCTCGCCCGCCGGCGAACTTTTCCGCCGCTACTGGATGCCGGCAGCGCTGTCCGCCGAAGTGCCGGAGAGGGACGGCGAACCCCTGCGCGTGCGCCTGCTCGGCGAAGACCTGATCGCCTTCCGGGACACCGAGGGCGACGTGGGCCTCATCGACGCCTACTGCCCGCACCGGCGCGCGCCGATGTTCTTCGGCCGCAACGAAGAGTGCGGCATGCGCTGCGTCTACCACGGCTGGAAGTTCGACCGTCACGGCGACTGCACGGACATGCCCTCCGAGCCAGCGGGCACGCCGCTTCAGGCGCGCGTGAAGATAAAGGCCTATCCATGCGTCGAGCGTGGCGGAATCGTCTGGACCTACATGGGTCCGAAAGACCAGATGCCCGAACCGCCGAACTATGAATGGACGCGCGCGCCAGCCACGCACCGCCACGTTTCGAAGACATTCGAGGACTGCAATTACCTTCAGGCGATGGAGGGCGGCCTCGACACGGCGCACTCTTCCTTCGCGCACAACAATAATCTGGGCGACAAGAACGAGATGCGCCTGCGCGACCGCTCGCCCCGTCTCGATGTCGAGCGCACCGACTACGGGTATTACTACACCTCGCACCGGAACCTCGGCGACGGCCGCGCCTATGTGCGCATCTACCACTTCGGCATGCCCTTCCAGCAGTTCCGGGGAGGCATTCACATGTTTTCCGGCAAGAAGCGGGAATATCCGGAGCTGAACGGACACATCTGGGCGCCGATCGACGACACGACGACCTGGGTCTACAACTGGGCCTGCGCCTACGACCAGGACGCGAAGTTCTCGGAAGAGAACGTCATCGAACGAGAAACCTTCTATGGCCGCGGCCCCGACGACATGATCCCGGGCACGTTCCGCCTGAAGGCGAACAAGTCGAACGACTACTTCATCGACCGCCAGGTGCAGAAAACGAAGACCTTCACCGGCATCCAGGGCATCAACACGCAGGACTTCGCCCTGCAGGAGGGCATGGGGCCGATTGTCGACCGCTCGCAGGAGCACCTCGGCACCTCGGACAAGGCGATCGTCGCCATGCGCCGCATCATGCTCGAATCCATCAACGATGTGATGGAAGGCCGCAAGCCCCGCGGCGTCGATCCGAAGACGCAGGCGAACATACGCCCCTACGACGGCTTCATGAAGGTCGAGGATGACTGGCGCGAGGTGTTCGGGAAGGAACTCCTCGCCAAATGGTGATTGCTGCGGCGCGATCCGGCGCGCCGCGCGAAACGAGCGGCGCCGCGAAGCGTTTTTTACAAGAGAGGAAACATGTCCGCACACGCGCTTGAATTCAGTATTGCGCTCTCGAACAACGAGCGCACACGGCCGATCATCGAGGGCCGCCATCAGCCGCAGGGCATCAAGTTCATGCCGACGGTGGTGCATCCGTCCGAAATGTTCTGGCGCCAGCTCAAGTTCGCTGAATTCGACGTGTCGGAGATGTCGATCTCGTCGCTGCTGATCGCAGTTTCGAAAGGCGACACGCGCTTCGTCGCGATTCCCATCTACACGGCGCGCATGTTCTTTCACACGCGCATCATGGTGCGCCGCGACTCCGGCATCAACGAGCCTGCGGATCTGAAGGGCAAGCGCATCGGCGTGCCGGAATATCAGCAGACATCCGCCATCTGGGGCCGCGGCGTGCTGCAGAATGAATTCGGCGTCCACCCGCGCGATATTCTGTGGCACATGGAGCGCCATCCGGAGAAGAGCCACGGCGGCTCGACGGGCTTCAAGCCGCCGGCGGGCGTAAGCATCGAGCAGATTCCGATGTCGACCAACATCGGCGAAATGCTGCTCAAGGGCGAACTCGACGGCACGCTGCTTTACCTGAACGAGCCCAACCTCGTGGATCGTTCGACGGCGGACATCTCCGGCGTCTGCCGTCCGCTATTCCCTGATCCGGTCGCGGAATCGACGCGCTATTTCAGGAAAAACGGCATCTATCCGATCAACCACGCAATGGTGATCAAGCGCGAGCTGCACGAGAAGCACCCGTGGGCGGCGGTCAACATCTACCACGCCTTCATGAAGGCGAAGGCCGAGGTTGAGTATTCGGCGGAAAAGACGCTGCGCGACTATGTCGCCTGCGGTCTTGTCGAGCCGAAAGCGGCAAAGATGTTCTCGGCCGATCCGAAAGCCTATGGCCTGCGCGCCACGCGCAACGTGATCGACACGATCGCCCAGTACGTGCACGAGCAGGGCCTCACCGATCGGCTGGTAAAGGCCGAGGAACTGTTCGCGCCCGCGACGTTCGATCTTTAAGCATGATCCAGGAAGGATGCGCCCAAGCGCATCCTTCCGCCCATGAAAGTACGGCATGTCATCGAAGAAGCCGCCTATCCTTCGCTGTCTTTCTCATTCGAAATTCGCGCTCTTCGAAGGCGGGCTTTTTCCCCACTATACAACCGGATGGATGATGCGGGTCGGCGCGGGCTGGCTCGCCTGGGAGCTGACGGAATCGCCCGCCTGGCTTGGCGTCATCGCCGCGGCCGACCTGATGCCCATGATCTTTCTGGCGCCCATCGCGGGGGCGTGGACGGATCGCGTCAATCCGCTGCGCTCCATCCGCGCCGCCGAGGCCGGCCTTTTCGTGCATGCGACACTGCTCGCGCTAACGACTTATTTCGGCCTTATCACGATTGAACTTCTGTTCGCGCTGTCCGTGTTTGCGGGCTGCGTTTACCCGTTTCATTCTACGGCGCGGCAGTCGATCATTCCCCTGACAGTGCCTCGGGAGGATTTTCCGTCGGCCATCGCTCTCGACTCGGCGTCGTTCCACTCGAACCGATTTCTGGGGCCGGCGATTGCGGCGTTCGTCATTCCGGCTTTCGGGGTGAAAGGCGTCTTCTTCGCGCACATGATCGGCAGCGCCGTATGCCTGACCGCGTTCTTCATCCTACGCGTGGCGCCCCCGGACCGATCCAAGGCGCGCGGCGCGCCCCTGCTGTCGGCGGTGATGGAAGGCATGCGCTACGCCGCGACGCACAGAGGCTTGCGCGCCATGCTGATCCTGCTCGTGATGTCGTCCGTCATGGTGCGCCCATTGCAGGATCTCCTGCCGGGTTTCGCCGGAAATGTCTTCGATGCGGGCGCCACGGGCCTCGCGTGGCTGACGTCTAGCGTCGGAGTAGGCGCCATGCTCGGCGCGGTCTATATCGCGGCGCGCGGCGCGCTTTCGGGCCTGACCACCCTGGCGATGATCGGCTACTTCGGCACGGCCGCCTCCGCGCTCGGCTTCGTCGCCACCAGCAATCTGTGGATCGCGGTCGCATTCGCAGCCCTTCTGGGGTTCAGCATCAACGTGATGTCGACCTCGATTCAGGCGCTCATGCAGCTTGCCACCGACGACCGGATGCGCGGGCGTGTGATGGCGCTCTATCTTCTTCTGTTTCGTGGCTTTCCGGCGCTCGGCGCGCTGGCGCTCGGCTTTCTGGCGAACGTCATCGGCCTGCGCCTGTCGTTCGCGATTTCAGCCAGTGTTTCACTGGCGTTTCTGATGGTGATGCTGCCGCAACGAAAGGCCGTGGCCGAACTCATGGAGACAGGCGCGAAGCCCCCCGTCGCCGAGAAAAAATTGGAAAGCTGAGTTTCCCGGCGCGGTGAACGCCGCTGCCGCATTCGCGCGCCCTGCCCCGCCAGGACCGCCGAGGACGCAGCGCCTCCTGCGAGACGACGCTACTCGGAGAAATCCCATTCCTCCTCGAGCACGCCGGCCTTCCGCCCGCGCCTCGTGTAGTAGGACCACAGCTTCCCGCAGTGGAAGTCGCGCACCTCGTGCCTGTTGATCTGCTCCATCTCCTCGTCCGTGAGTGGAACCGGCGTCTTGCCAGCCTGCAAAACCTGCATCAGCGCGCGCGCGTTTTCATCGAAATGCACCGCGTCGACGAGCAGCGCGGGAACCGATTCGGCGACGAGCGTCAGCCCGTGCGCGCGCATCAGCACGGCGTGATGCGGCCCGAGGTCGCGCGCAAGCCGCTCGCCCTGCTCCTTGAGCTTGATGTGGCTGGGATCGGGACTGGTCGGAATGCCGCTTTGCCAGCGCACTGCGCGGGCGCGCATCGGCGCGAGCGTCACATCCTTCATCAACGTGAAGGCGATCGCCAATTCCATATGGCAATGAAGAACCGCGTTCACATCGGGCCGCGCGCGATAGATCTCGCCGTGTATCGGCGTCTCGATCGGCGCGCGGCCATCGCCTTCGAGCACCTTGCCGTCGAGATCGACCATGAGCATCCGCTCCGGCCGCACGTCAGATCGCGGATCGACGCCGCGCTGGATGAAATAGGCGTCGCGTCCGGGGACGCGAACGCTCACATGTCCCGAATAGTCCAGGATGTCCTCGTGAACGAGGAGCCGGGTCGCCGCGGCAGCTTCGAGCTTCAGCCGCGCGTGCGAATTGGAAGTGGTCCCCGCGTCATCCATCGCTTCCTCCCCGGCGCGCTCCGGAAGGGCCGAAAGGCTCTCCCGGGCTTGCTCCGCCTGACTGAACCGCGCGTCAGCGCGCCGGTCCAGTGTTTTCTTCCACGCCGCCGATGATCTCACCGAGCTTCTTGCGGACAGGTTCCGGCGCCGAGACGATCTCCTGCACGATCTTCTGCATCTGGGCGCCGCTGACGGGATCGATCTCGAAGTTTTCCTTCTTGGCTTCCGCAAGGAATTTCGGATCCTTCACCATCTTGTCGAACGCCGCCCGCAGGAAGTTCACGCGGTCCTCGGGCACGCCGGGATTTGTGAAGATAGGCCGGCCGATCGCAGTCGGAGCCGAAAGAAGACGCAGCACCGCACGGTCCTCGTCGTTCTTCGCGAGGTCCATGAGCAGCGGCACGTTCGGCAGATCGTCCGCCTTCTCAAGGCCAATCTGCACGAGAATATTGATCTTGTTGTCGCGCAGCCAGTCGGGCCTGGTCGCCTTCCATGCGCCCCACGAGTTGGAGCCGCGCACGGCGACCTCCCCGCGCTCCATCGCGAGATTGATGTCGTTGCCGCCCGGATAGCCGAGAATGATCTTGAACTTGGTGCCGATCAGCGCGTTCATCGCCTTCGGATATTGGGACGAAGTGGAGCCGCCCGTCGCCCCGACCGTCACTTCCTTCGCCATGGCGTCCTGGATCGTCTTGACGCCGGACGTGTGCCAGGCGGCTGTCGTGTTGTTCTCCCGCGCAGGATTGCCGATGTAGTTGAGCTTGGTGACGTCGAAACGCACCTGAGGATCGCCCAGCGCCTGGGCGATGGCGAGGGACTGATCGGCGGTCATCAGAACCGAGCCGTCCTTCGGCGCGACGTTCACGAGCCAGGCGACGGCCGTGCGGCTTCCGCCGCCGGGCATGTTGCGCGGCACGATGGTCGGATTGCCCGGCATGTAGTTCGACAGGTTCCGTGCGACGAGACGCGCGTAGAGGTCGTAGGTGCCGCCGGCGGAATAGCCGATCACCATGTCCATCTTGCGATTCTGATAGAACTGCTCCGGCGCTTGCGCCGCAGCGGGGACGGCAAAGGCCAGGCCGAGCGCAAATGCGCTGGAAGAAAGCGCGGAAACGCGTGTGTGACGCAAGGTTCGTCTCCTCTGGATCAGGCGGCTCGAACCGCCTTTTTTATGGATTCCGGCCTTCTAAGGGGCCGGGCGCGGGCGCGCAAGGCGAAGATGTACGGTACGGAGTGCGCGCATGGATCGGCGAAGGCGCGGCGACGCCTCGGCCGCGCTTGCAACCCGGCCGGACTCGCTTTTCAATTGCAACACGATCACCGCTAGAGGACGCTGCGATGAAGGACTGGATGAAGATCATTCCCGCCGAGGAACTGAAAACCTATCAGAAGGGCGGCTTCATGGGCGCCGCCGAGCTCGGAGAACGCGCCGCCCTGGTGGTCGTGGACATTACGCTCGGCTTCTGCGGATCGGAAGGAAAGACGCTCGAGGAAGCGATCGCCGAATTCGGTCCAGCCTGCGGCCCCGTGTCATGGGAGACGATGCCGCGCATCGCCGCGCTCATCAATCTGTTTCGCGAACTTGGACGCCCCGTGATCTATACGCGCAGCCATCTTGAAGACACGGCGTATGTCGGCAAGGCGACCAAAAGCAAGCGCGTCACCAATACTGTTCCCGAAGGATTCAACGATTTCCCCGACGCGATTGCGCCCCGCAACGGCGAATGGATCCTGGAAAAGACAAAGGCGAGCGCGTTCTTCCAGACGCCGCTCGCCGCCTATCTCGTGCAGCGGCAGATCGACACGGTGGTCGTATGCGGCGTTTCCACCTCCGGATGCGTGCGCGCCTCGGTGGTGGACGCGTTCTCGAACGGCTTCAATACATTCGTGGTCGACGATTGTTGTTTCGATCGCTCCAACTTTGCGCACTGCGCAAACCTGTTCGACATGAACGCCAAGTACGCGACCGTTCTGTCGCTCGACGAGCTTGAAAGCAAGATGCTCGGCCCGCAGATGAACCGCGCCTGACTCTCAGGCGCGCGGCGCGCCGTCTAGGTGCGCGCCGCGTTCTCGAACGTGGGCGAACTCGTCGCGTCGCGGGCCTCTGCGCTCTTGAGCCCGGGCAGTTCATTGACGAACGCCGGATCGGCGGCGTCTTCCGGCTGCCGCGGCCGCATCAGCAGCAGGGCGGCCACCACGCCGGAAATCCATATGATGAAGATAGCCAGAAGCGTGGCGATCTTCGACGGCGAAGCGACGTAGACGAGCAGCGACGCCGCGATGCAATAGGCGGCGATAATCGCAAGACCGAATATTGCCACGCTTCCTCCCGCCTGCGCTCATATTCTTATGAGTGCATGAGGATGCATGCATCAGGCGCAAGTACAAGCGGAAGCTAATCTATTCGCAGGCGTTTTCCGCTTCTTTCCAGCTCGCGTATCGCAAGACCGCTTGAGCGAAGCCAGGCCAGCCCGAAAGGCGCGGCGCTGACGCGCCGCGCTCTTGCCGTCAGGCGAGGTCCCATGCGTCCGGCAGGAAGCCCTTTGTCCTCCCGCGGCCAACATAATATTCCCAAAGCTTGTCGATGTGGCGTTGCCGCTTGAAGGCGACTTCGAAAGCATCCATGTCGGCGTCCGTCAGCGGGCGCACGCGACCAAGCGCGGCGGCGTGGTACATGGCGACCGCGTTTTCCACGAAGTGAACGGAATCGATCAGCACGGCCTGCACGCTTTCGGCCGCGACGACCTGCCCGTGAGCGCGGATCTGCATTGCGAAATGCGGCCCGAGCGTCTCCGCGACCGCCCGCCCAAGTCCCGAGTCGCTGACGTGCGACGGATCCTGATGCACGGGAATGCCGCTGCGCCAGCGGATTGCATGGTTCTTGATCGGGGACAGCTCGACGCCGTCCACGAGGGTAAACACGTTCGTCAGGTCATGATGGAAATGCGCGACCGAATTGAGGTCGGGGCGAGCGCGCAGGATTTCGCCATGCAGATAGACCTCGGCGGGCGGGCGCGACTTGCCGTTGCCGCGCAGCACGCGGCCGTCGTAGTCGCACACCAGCAGGTCGTCCGGCCTGAGGCCTGCGCGGCTCGTGTCGAGCGGCTGAATGAGATAGGCGTCTTCGCCGGGCAGACGCGCGCTGACGTGTCCGCTGTAGCCCATCAGGCCTTCGTCGTTGAGGATGAGCGTGCAGGCCGCCACCTCCTGGCGCAATTTCGCTTCGATGGCCTCGCTGTTTGCGGGCCGGGTCACGACGTTCATCCGCTTCCTCCTGTCGCTCTCTCGTGGCGCGTTCTTCGCGCAGGCTGGCCGTCTTGTCCAGTGGCCCACGCCCGTGGTTGACGGCGCCCGGCATATACGGGAAAGGACGCCCATGAGCCTTATGAGCTCCCTCCGGGACTCCCTCGCGCGCGACCGTCAGGCCTGGCCGCTCCTTGGCATGATCTGCGTCACGATGATCGGCAGCGGCATGATGGTGCCGGTGCTCTCGCTCTATGCCGCGACATTCGGCGTGACCTCGACCCTCGTCGGCATGCTGATGACGGTTTTCGGCATCGGCCGGCTTGTGTCGAATTATCCCGGCGGCTGGTTGAGCCAGCGCCTCGGACGGCGGCCGCTGCTCATCGCCGGCGCCCTGTTCATCGGGGTCGGCTGCATCGGCGCCGCGCTGACGAACGACTTTTATCACCTCGTGTTCTGGCGCTTCGTGCAGGGCGTAGGCTCCGGCATGTACATGACGGTGTCTGGCGCGGCGCTCGCCGACATGTCCACATCCGAAAACCGCGCGCGAATCGTTGGGCTCTATCAGGCGGCCCTTCAGTTCGGCGCCTCCATCGGCCCCGTCTTTGGCGGTTTCGTTGCGAGCTATTTCGGCTTGCGCGCTCCCTTCTGGGCGCTGCTCGCGATTTCGGCGGCGACCGTGCTGCTGGGGATTTTCTCGTTCAGCGACCAGCGCGCGAAGGTCAGCACGATGTCGGCGGCGATGGGGGCGCAACGTGGGCTTCTCACGCTGCCGTTCCTGAGCATCTCCCTTGTCTCGTGCGTCGTTTTCTTCACGCGCACCGCGTTCCTGTTCCAGCTGGTGCCGCTGATCGGCGATGGCGACTTCCGGCTGAGCGTTGCTGCGATCGGATTTGGAATCACGATCACGGCTGGCGCCATGCTTGTCGTGCTGCCGCTGGCGACGGCCCTCATCAAGCGGCTTGGCTCGCGCATGGCGGTGGTGCTGTCGCTGTTCGTCTCCGCGTTTGGCATCGCACTGCTGCTTGGCGGCGCCCATCCGTTCTGGTTCTGGATTTCAATGACCGTCTATGGCCTTGCGGGCGGTTTCAACGGCTCGGCGGTCGCCGCCTACACGATCGAGGTCCTGCCCCGCAACCAGTACGGCCAGGGCATGGGGCTGCAACGCACCATCGGCGATGTGGGCTATGTCGCCGGGCCCGTCGTCATCGGCCTCGTCAGCGACTGGTCGGTGCTCGGCAACGCCGCGGGCGTCATCGCCTGTTCGGCGCTGATCGTGCTCATCGCCGTATTCTTCGTCCTCGCAAGTCACGGCGGCAAACGCCGCCCCGTCTGAATCCGTCGCGACGGTCATTTTGCGCATTGCAACCCGGCGCCGTAGATTTATAGTCTAGCTGCAGCTTGCGCGTGGCGTGTCGGGAATGGGAATGCGGTTCGCCCTTGGCGCGGGTCTCGCGCACTTGGCTCTCGCCGGAGGCGGCGCGACGGCGCATGCGGACGCCTTTCTCGAGGGTCCCGGCGAGGGGAAGGTCTTCCTCTTCTCAACCTTCGATGGAGCCACTCAGTACTGGACGCGCAAGGGGCGGCTGATCCCGATCCCCGAGTACAGCAAGTTCAGCCTGTCGGCGCTGACCGAATATGGTCTCGACGCTTCTACGACGATTCTCGCCCGCGTGGAGGCAGGGCGCCTCGAAGACCGCTCGGGCGTGAAGGCGCAGGGCGCCGGCGCAATTGGCGTCCGGCGGCTGATGTTCGAATCCGGCGCGCTGCGCGTGGCGGTCCAGACGCTTGCAACCGCCGGTTCAGGCCTCGAAGGAATGGCCTCCCGTTCGGCGGGCGCCGCGCTCGATCTTCGCCTCGCGGGCGCAGTCACGCTCGATGTGATGGGCCGCTCCGCCTTCGTCGAATTATCTGGCGGTCCGCGCTTGATGAGCGGCGACTGGCGGGGCGTGCGCCTTGACGCGACCTTCGGCGTGCGTCCGCTCGAGAAGTGGCTGGTGCTTCTGCAGAGCTTCAACCGCTTCAACGAGGAAGGCCCGTTCGGCGAACGCGCCCGCGCACACAAGGCGCAGGCGAGCTTTATGTACGACCTGTCAGTGAATTGGTCGCTGGTCGCGGGCGCTTTCACGACCATCGCGGCGCGCTCCGAACGCCGTCAGCGCGGCGCGCTGACGGGACTCATGCGGCGGTTCTGACGCGCGGTCAGACGTTGAGCGAATAGGTCGAGGCGAGCATTATCGCGGCGCGCATTTCGCCCGCCTTGATCGCTCCGCCATTGGCGGTGCGCGCAGCCTCGAGCGCGTCGCGCACGCGCGCCGAAACGCCGGCCGGATCGAACGTCTGATCCGGCAGCGACGATGATGTAGCCGCCGAAATCGCCGCCTGCTCGTCCTCCGTCGCGCCGATATCGAGCGCCAGCGCGAAGGCCAGCAACGCCCACCTGTCGGTGCGCGAGCGGGCGAGGCGGTAAGCGGTCACGAACTGCGCCACGCAACGCGGCGTGCGCCCGGCGAGCGGCGCCAATGCTTCCAGCAGGGACGCCTCCTCGCTGGCGACCGGGCGGTCCCAGACCGATTCGCGGACGTCGGCTGACTCGCTGCTGGCGACGCTCGCTTCGTTCGCGCCGAGAAGCTTGCGCACGAGCCGTGCGTAATCCCCGCTCGACGCCGCGTCGACGCGAACGCCGATTTGCACGCGGCGGGCGAGCCGTCCAGCGCCGTCGCTGCCCCAGCCTTGCGCCAGCCGCTGCGGATCGGCGGCTACAATGGCGACAAAAGGCGGTTGCGCGAGCAAGGCCGCGGCTTCATCCACGAAGGACGCGGCATCCTGTGGCGACAGGGAGTCCAGGTCGTCTATCGCGACAACGATGCGCTGCGGGCCTCCGCCGTTCGCGGCCTCCCGCGTCAGCGCGCGGAAGAAGTGGCGGGCCTGGCGGCTTGCGCCGTCGCCTTCCTGAGATGCGAATGGCGTCGCGCCCGGGTCGTCGCTTCTGCGGCTGGAATGGGCGGCCGCGCGCCGCTCGGCCTCCTCGGTGCGGCGCGCCTGCGCCTCCGCCTGCGCCGCGAGATCGTCGACGAGGCGCGTCTGGTTCCCGATCAGCGTATCGAGGTCGCGCTGCCCGGTCTCCATATCCGCATCGAGAAGGGAGACGCCGCGCCAGATGGGCGACATGAAGCGGGCCGCACGAAAGACGTTGAGCGCAATGCACGCGAGGCCTGCCCAGAGGAGAACGCTGCGCAAGGCGCCGAAGATCGCTGGTCCATTCGCGTTGATCCAGGCGGCGGACTTCGCGCCCAAATCGCCCTGCCCGCCCAGCCAGCCAGCCCAGAACGATTGCGAGTCCTGCGCGATCCCAAGCGCCCAGGCGATGAGGAAGAAGATCACCGCGAGCACGATGAGCTTCGCCTGCCCGCGGAACGCCCACATCGCGTGCGCGAAGGCGCCGATGCGCCCCATCAGTCCACGATTTTCCGCTACGTCGCGGACAAGGTCCTTGTAGGTCGCGACAGGATCCCCGGAGTCGAACCCGAAGGCGCGCAGACGCCCTTCGACCCGGCTGCGGTTCGCGCGCGCCCATGAGTCGATGCGCGATCCAGCCGCCTGGTAAAGGACGGTGTCCGAAAGCCGCGCGCGCCGGCCGGAGAGTTCGCCGAGCGTGCGGCGTTCGCCGTCGAGGCGGCGGCGCAGGTCGATGAGCCGTTCGCTCGCCGCGCGCGCCGCGTCCACGGGATCGGCGCCAGCCGTGGCCGCGTCCTCCGCCATCATCGCCGCCTGCCCACCCGCAGCCTGCATCGCGGCGAAGACGCTCGAGGCAAGCGCGGTGGCCGGGTCGCGCGCCGCGCCCGCGTCGACGCGGGCGACGAGAATATCGCTTACGTAAGGAGAAGCGCCGCCCGAAGCGCCCTTGGAGAAGCCGTTGACCAGTTTGATCAGGCGGGCCAGAGCAAAGCTCTTCCCCGCTCCCGCGGGGCCGAGCAATCCGAGCGTCAGCGGGCTGCCGGCAGACCGATGCGCGGCGAGTTCGGCGAGGCCACGGATCGCGGGATCGAAGCCCAGCGCGTCGGGCGAGGGCGGCGGCGCATCGGACCCCTTCGCAACCGCCGCCTTTATCGGCGGAACGTCGCCCAGTGAGGGATCGGTGCGCAGATCGATAGCTGCCAAGACAAACCTCCGGACTCTCGCCGTTCGCGACGGGCTTCTAGCATGGACGGCCGCTTCGACCTAGCCGGGGCAGGAAAGTGGCGAAGCCATGTCCCGGCGCTTGCCAGCAGCCACAGGGATGAACGATCCTTGCTCGATTCCGCCGCACACAGGACCGAAAAAAACATGCCGGAAAGCTTCGCAGCCGCCGCCAACGCCTTCCCTTCAGGCAAGGATACTCCCCGCGACTTCCTCGAGCGGCGTCTCGCGGCGATCGAGGCCCGCGAGGCCGACGTGCTCGCCTTCACGGCGCGGGCGGACGTCTCGAAGGCCCGCGCGCTGGCCGACGAGGCGTCGAATCGCTGGCGGGCCGGGACGCCGCTCTCGCCGGTGGACGGGATGCCCTTCGGCGTGAAGGACGTCATCGAGACGATCGATCTGCCGACCCAGATGGGCTCGCCCCTGTATGCCGGGTGGCGCGGCGACAAGGATTCTGCGAGCGTGAAGGCGCTGCGGGAGGCGGGCGCCATCGTGCTCGGCAAGACGGTCACGACCGAGTTTGCCGCCTCGCATCCAGGCCCCACGCGCAACCCGCACGATCTTTCGCGCACGCCGGGCGGATCGAGCAGCGGATCGGCGGCGGGCGTTGCGGCGGATTTTTTCCCCATGGGTCTCGGCACGCAGGTCGTCGGCTCCATCGTGCGCCCGGCAAGTTTCTGCGGCGTCGTGGGCTTCAAGCCGACATTCGGCGCGATCAATCGTGGCGGAAGCCATGATTACATGAGCCAGTCGGCTCAGGGCGTTCTGGCGGCCACCCTTGAAGACGCATGGCTGTCCGCCTGCGCCATTGCGTCCCGGGTCGGCGGCGATCCGGGCTTTACGGGCCTCGTAGGCCCCGCTGCTCCGCCAGCCGCGAACGCGCCCGCGACCCTTGTGGCGCTGGAAACTCCGGGATGGACAAAGGCCAGCGAAAGCGCCCGCGAGGCTTTCCTGCTGGCTGTCGAGGCGCTGAAAAAGTCAGGTGTCAAAATCATCACGCGCGCCGACAATGGGCAGATCGAGGAGGTGGAGCGCCTCATCCAGCGCGCGCTGCCGCTCACCCGCGACATCAACGCATGGGAATCGCGCTGGCCGCTCAATACCTACATGGAGCGCGACGCGAGCAAGCTCAGCGCGGCGATGCGCGAACGTTTCAACGAAACCGGGCGCATGACGCTCGACGATTATCGCGCGATGCTGGCCGAGCGCGCGGCGATCCGCGCGGCTTACGCGAAACTTGCCGGATTGGCGCCCGCCTGCATCACGCTGTCGGCCACGGGACCGGCGCCGGTCGGCTTGTCGTCCACCGGCGATCCGGCCTTCGTGGTGCCCGGTTCAATGCTCGGGATTCCGGCGCTCAACCTGCCATTGCTTCAGGTGGAAGGCCTGCCCCTCGGGCTCCAGATGATCGGCTATGAACATGGCGACGCGGACCTGTTCGCCCGCGCTGCATGGGTGATGTCGCGCTTGCCGTAACGCGCAGGACGCGACCGGCGCCCGGCGCTCACCGTCAGTGATGGCTGTGCCCGTGTCCAGCATCGCCGCCTGGCGCGGCGGGCTTGGCGGCGCCCATTGGCGACGTCGCGCCCAGAGGGGCGACGTGGAACTCCACATCGATGGTTCCCGCCTTCTCGAAGGTGAGGCGGCCCTTCACGGGCTTGCCTGCTTCGAGAGCGCCCTTCATGTCCATGAACATGAGATGATATCCCCCGGGCTTCAGCTCCATCGTTTGGCCCGGTTTGATCTCGAGCCCCCTGGAAAGCTGTCGCATGCGCATGACGCCGCCTTCGACGGCCATCTCATGCACCTCGACGCGCGCCGACAGGTCGAACGTTCCGCCGGTCAGGCGGTCCGGCTCCTTGCCGGTGTTCGTGATGCGCAGGTAGCCGCCGGCAACCTTCGCGCCCTTCGGTGTAACGCGCGTCCACGGCGCCGTGATGGTCAGATCGCCAAGCCTGTAACTCTGCTCCTGAACGGGCTGGGCGGCGGCGGCCGAAACGAGCCGGATGCCTGGCGCAGGAGCCCTTGGGCGCGCATCGCCCGGTTTGGGAATTTCAATCCAGGCTTGCCGGCCGTTCGCGCACTCCTGCACCACCGGCGCGTAGATCGTGCCCCCCGCGGCGTCGCCCCGTATCGTCCCCGTGAAGACAAACTCGTCGTAATGCGCATCGGGAAGGTCGCCGCCGGACCAGACAATCCTGCGAACGCCCTTCGTCTCGATGCGCCCGTGGTTGTCGATCGGGCGCTCGTAGTCTCCTTCATACGTCGCGAGTTTCCATCCCGGCTTCGGCATCGGCTTCACGCCGACGATTTCGGGCGGCAAGTCGAGACGGACCGTATGGGTGGCCTGCCCCTCGCATCCGTGCGGAATGCGCAGCACGCCCGTGTAGGACGAACCCGGCGCGGCTTCCGCACGCTCGAACGTGGCGTGGGCGAAGGACGAGGCGGAAAAAGGCAAAGACGCGATGGCGGCCGCAATGGCGGCAAGAAAAATCTTCTGCATGGTGGATCTCGCTTCGATCGGCGCAAGCGCGCGCCTGGTTTCGTCAGATTTTCAGGACGAAACCATTGCGAGGCGGCGCGCGCGCCGGCGGCAGCGCGCGAACGAGAAGAGAAAATGCACGTTGCGGAGAGAGCGGCGGGGCGAGGTCTATTTCAAACCGCAGGATCTCGACCTGGCCGCCCTGCGACGGCGCAAGCGCGCCGGCGCCATGGCAGAGCGCAGCGCAGACACACTCATGACCCGCGTGCGGCGTGGCAGGCTCGTGGCCCGGCGCTGACGCCTCGCCGGACGAGGTGCACAGGATCATCCGATCGGCGCTGGCCAGCGCCTGCGCCGGTCCCACCAGCGCGCCGAGAAACGCCTGCAACAGCATGGCGTAGAGGCCCAGGACAAGAAGTCCCGCCCGCCACCCTGGCAGCAGTTCGCGGCGCTTTTCGATCATCGACCCGATAACCCATTTTGGCGCGTCTGCGTCAAGCTGACCGCCTGACGCATGGCGGCCCTGTGAATTTTGAAGGGCGCCGGAGCCCGGCGCGGGCTCGCGTATCGTTGCCGCCTCCGATAATGATCCTGCGATCTTGCGGGCGGCTCGACCGCGCGCGCCATCAGAAAACATGAAGCAAAGGCGCGAACGCGCGAACGGGGATGGGAATGGAAGCGCTTTTGCCGGCAGACATGAGTCTGCTCATGTTCGCCGGACTTGCTACGGCGTCGTTTTTTACAGCCTTCATAGGGCTCTACACCGGAACGGCGGGCGGCCTCATCCTGCTCGCCATCATGGCGACGATGATGCCACCCGCCACAGTCATCCCCGCGCACACGTTCGTGCAGCTTGGATCAGGAGTGACGAGGACGCTGCTGATGTGGCGCTGGATCATGCGCGGCGCCATCCTGCCTTTCGTGCTCGGGGCCACCGTGGGCGCTGCGCTCGGCGCCAGGACTTTTGTCGCCCTGCCCCAGGCCATGCTGATGGGCATCCTTGGGGTATTCATCCTGATCGTGACCTGGCTGCCGAACCTGGGGCGCATGGGCGCAGAGCGCGGCCGATTCGCGATCGTCGGGTTCGCGGCCACCTTCCTGGGCGTATTCGTGAGCGCGACCGGCACCATAGTCGCCCCGTTCGTCGCCAGCGCCGCGCCCGACCGGCGCAACCATGCCGCGACGCTGGGCGCCCTCATGACCAGCGTCCACATTCTGAAACTGATCGCCTTCGCGGCGATCGGCTTTTCGATATGGGATTACGTGCCGCTCATCGTGGCGATGGTGGCAACGGGAACTGTGGGCAACTGGCTGGGGGAAGCGGCGCTGGCGCGCACAAGCGAGCGAAAATTCCGCCTCATCCTGCAGATCGGCCTGACGATCCTCGCGCTGCGCCTTGTCTGGAACGCGCTTGCGGCGGGCTGACGGCCCGAACGACGTTGTCGATTTGTAGGAAAATGGTCGGAGTGAGAGGATTCGAACCTCCGACCCCCTGCTCCCGAAGCAGGTGCGCTACCAGGCTGCGCTACACTCCGATCCGCTGGCGTCCGGAGCGGCGCATTGCGCCGGCCGCGTCGCCGGGAAGGCCTGCCTTATAGCGAGGCGATCCGGCCTCGACAAGCGAATTTCCCCAGCCTCGCACAAGAGGGCCGGTTGCGGCGCGGCGCCCTCGCGATTATGGTCCGCCGCGCGTTGGGGCGTCGCCAAGTGGTAAGGCAGCGGATTTTGATTCCGCCATACGGAGGTTCGAATCCTCCCGCCCCAGCCAGCCATATCCCTGGGTGGAGACTTTTCGCACGAACTCGAGAAAGCCCCCGTGTTTGCGGGCTTTGAAAGGGTCGCCGGAGAACGGAGACCGCCAACGGGGCCTGCATTGGCCGATATCTGCGAACCCAAGCGGCCCGGTCTCCACTCCCGATTTCGCAATCTCCGTGTTGGCCGATTGCGAGATTCGGAGACTGGTTCATTCACGGCGGAGACGGGTTCGAAACGCGGCTCGTGTAGGCAATTAGCCGGGCGTGGGCTGTCGCGGAGCAGGCTAGCCGCGTCGCGTATATCGAATGCGCGGGGGAGTAAGTTAGCGGCCGAGTACCGTCTGGACCTGATCGGCCCACCTGTTCGGCAGGCCTCTGGCGAGGCGGCTTACTGTGAGATCAGCTGGCGCGGCGCCGTCGGCGATCGTTTCGATGATCTCGGGCGCAACGAAGGCGAGCGGCATGAGGAAGCGGACGTGTCGCTCGACGAGACCCTCGCGTGCAGCGATCGCCTCGAACGAGTTCGCTGCGCCAGACAGGATCTCATCGAGCCAACCGCGAGCGCGGGCGATCGCCTTGAGCAGCGCCTCCCGTGTCTCGGTGGGCATTTCTGCTTTTGATTGCGGCTGATGAAGGTAGCCCTTGCGCGCGGGGCTGCGAGTGGCGAACGGGACGATGATGGCGTCGGTTCGTGCGTCATGGTCCGCAGCCAACTGCTCGCCTTCGGCTCTGTCAGTCGAAGTGAACGTGATCTTTAAATGGGCTTTGGTGATGACGACGCGTTCGACCAATTGCTCGATCAGGCTGCGGTCGTCGAGATTGTCGAGATCAGGACGATGCTGCCTGAACGCATGACAAACCGCCTCCTCGACATCCGGCGCCGGGACCCGCGCAACGGAGCCGGCCCGATCCTTCTCGCCCTGGGTCAGCGCCTGCGAGAAATAATAGCGGTAGCGCACCCCTTTCTTGTTGGAATGACTTGGCGACATGGCGTGGCCGGCATCATCGAAGATGCGGCCGGTCAGGATCGCCGGTGAGGCCTCGCGCCTGATCTTTCGCGCCACACCCTGCTGTCGTATCCGGTCCTGCACGGCGTCGAACAATTCGCGATCGATGATCGCCTCGTGCTCGCCTTTGTGGACCTCGCCCCTGTAGACCACGTCGCCGACGTAGAACCGGTTCTTGAGGAGGTGGGCCAGCGGGCCGAGCATGAACCGCTCCGCCTGGATCGTCCTGCCGTTCGACAGCAGGCGCGGCTTCGGCCGTATGTTCCGGGCGTCAAGCCATGCGGCGAGCTTCTGAACCGATCCGAGCTCCAGGTAGGTCCGGTAGATCAGCTGGACGGTCTCGGCCTCGGCCGGGACGACCTGCAGCTTCTTGTCGACGCTGCAATAGCCGAGCGGAATCGGGCCGCCGACCCACAGCCCCTTGCGCTTGGAGGCGGCGATCTTGTCGCGCACCCGCTCCCCGATCACCTCCCTTTCGAACTGCGCGAAGGAGAGCAGCACGTTGAGCGTCAGCCGCCCCATGCTCGAGGTCGTATTGAACGACTGGGTGACGGAGACGAACGACACCTGATGTTCGTCGAACAGTTCGACGAGCTTGGCGAAGTCGGCGAGCGACCGTGTGAGCCGGTCGACCTTGTAGACGACGATGATGTCGATCTTCCCTGCCCGGACCTGCTCCAGCAGCGCCTGCAGGGCGGGCCGGTCGAGCGAGGCTCCCGAAAAGGCGCCGTCGTCGTATTGGCCGGGAGCCAGTCGCCAGCCTTCATGCGCCTGGCTCTTGATATAGGCTTCGCAGGCCTCGCGCTGCGCGTCGAGGGAGTTGAAGGCGAGATCGAGGTTATGGTCCGTCGACTTGCGCGTGTAGATCGCGCAGCGCTGAAGTTTAGGGATTGCTGCCTGCTGTCTGGGGCTCACAGCGGCCCTCCCCTGCCCTGATCAGCGCCGGTGGCCGATCGCGGGTCCGCAGATCGCAAGGCGAGGGGTGCGCTGGGACCTGCCCCAACGTGCGGCCGCCGCGCGCGCCTGCTGGATCGCTCCGGGCTTTTCGACTGCGCCACGCCAAAGAAGCGCAGACCATTCCACTTCGTGCCCGTAATCTCGCAGGCAATCGCCGAGAGGCTCGGCCATGTCTTCTCCCGCCAGAGGAACCCCTCCGGCAGGACAGTCACTTCGTGCACGACGCCGTCGTACTCGCGCATGATCACAGAGCCAGGCTTCATCCGCCGCTCCGGCGCGCCTGCTCCGGAATGCGCAGCATTGAGGATGCGGCGAACCCTGGCGGGTTCGCCGAACGCTTCCACCTGGACTGCCCACGCCAGAACGCGGGCGATCAGATCCTTCGTGAGCGCAGGCGGGGGATCGCCGCCCCGCCGCCTGCGCCAGAGCGTTCGCAGATCGTCGACGCCCATCCCGGCAATCCGAACAAGTTCGGCGTCGACATCAGGTTTGGAGCGCGCCATCGCTCAGGCCGCCGCGGGTTCAGCCGGATGCGCCGTGATGCGATAGGTGGTGACGCCATCCTGTCGCGCCCGCTCAAGCGCGAAGCCCTTCTTGCGCAATCCGGTCAGCACGGCCCTTGTGGTGTGCGGCAGCCAGCCCGTCGCAGCAATCAGCGCATCGAGGGTAGCGCCATCCTTCGCGCTGAGCATGCCGACGACAATCGCCTGTTTGGATTGGCCTGCGGCGGTCTTAACCGTGGGGGCATCATGCTTCGGCTGGGTCGTTGCCCGTGAATGCTTCGAGGGGCGAGCAGCGGACCCTGTTGTCGAACCTCGGGATCGCACGGCGCGCTTCGCGGACGCCTTCGCCCCTTTCGCGGCACGACCTCGCTGCCGCGCTTCCGCTACCCCGCCCGCTTCATCCGCGTTGATCGCCGCAAGCCCTGCTTTCGTGATCACGAGCGCAAGGCCCCGTCCCTCCTCATCTTCCCGCCAGACCGGTATGCCCGCCCTGGCGCGCACCTCGCGCATCAGCTTGCGCGCCAGAAGGCTTGCGCCGACTTTCAGCGCTGCAGCCGTCGGCATCTTCCTCGGCAGCGCCGCCGCCCGATCGTCACGCGCTGCAGCGCTCGATAAAACGACAAGTTGTGGATCGGTAAGCCTGGTCATCTCTCGCTCCTGTGCTGAGACAGCATCCGCTGTCACCAGCACAACCCCGCAATCGGCTAATCGCCAGGCGGGGTTCAGGAGCGCGGCCTCTCCGCGGCTGAACACAAGCAATGCTCTGTGCGGCGAGGAAGTCCAGTGAAATTAAGGCGGAAGGCGACCACATGGCATCCAGCCCGCTGCGGCAAAATAGTTCTGGGGTTTTGAGGTTTGACGAGCTTGATGAAGTTGCCGATTGCGGACCACAGTCCATCGACTGTTCCCTCGGAGGCCTTTCCAGTGGCTACGGTGCCTATTGGACCATGAAGCGCGGGAACTGGCTTCGACTAGCTTCTTGCGAAACAAGACCTTGCCTGTGAATGACGCGCCGTGAACCTGGAGAACGCGCTTTGCCAGATCGACGCCTAAATCGTATCTTTCGCCATGGTTGCCGTCCTTCCCGCTCGGCATCCCACTGGCGTTCTGCTTCAATTTCGATTCCTTCGCAAAGATCGTATTCAGCATCGGGGCGACGGCGGCGCGATGCTGCCGCTCTGAACTTTAGTCTGACGGAACCTTCGCCGCAGCGGGGCGTTTACCGATGCGCGTCGCTATTCGCGCTTCCGTTTCCCCTGTTCACGTCGCTCGCGATGCAGGGTTGAGAGGGTCCCGGCCGGCTCGGGAGGGAGGCGGCCGGGATTGTCCCCGGCAGCGGGCGTTCGTCGTCCCGGAGCCAATTCGCCCGATGGTCGTTGAAGGATGGATCGCCGGCTGAAGCCGCGCCACTCCGTCAACGAGGATCTGATGACCCGCATAGCCCGAGCGACTGCTTTCTCTTTTCATCGTCGCGCTGCGGCGCCGGTCATGGCCGAATTGCTGGCGCTTGCGCCGCAGGCGTTCGCGCAACGCGCCTCGGCGTCGGCCAGCGGGCCCTTCGCTGGCCTGACAGGCGCATGGTCCGGGGGCGGAACCGTGACTCTCGCGAACGGCGGTCGCGAGCGCATTCGCTGCCGCGCGCATTACGATGTCGGCGGCGAAGGCCGCGCCATACGCCAATCCTTGCGCTGCGCAAGCGACAGCTATCGCTTCAATCTCAGCGGCGACATGCGCGTGCGCGGCAACGGCGACATCGAGGGTTCCTGGCGCGAAGGCAGCCGCAGCGCCGCCGGCTCGATCACCGGCGTTGCGCGCGAAGGACACATCAGCGGCATGATCCAAGGGTCCGGCTTTGCGGCGCAGGTCTCCGTGCGCACGCGCGGCGACAGCCAGCAGGTATCGATGTCGTCCCAAGGCGACGTGCGCAACGTCTCGATCAATCTCCGCCGGGCGCGCTGACCTCAGACGCGCGCGCTCCGCGGCTTCCATCGGCGCCGAAGCAGCATCACGGTGGCGGGCAGGATCAGCAGATCGCCCGCCAGCGCAGCCAGGATCGTGACCGCCGACAACCAGCCGAACAGGCGCAGGGAAGGCAGATCGGACAGGATCGTCACGCCCAGCCCGAATGCGAGCACCAGCGAAGTGAGAATGAGCGCAGGCCCTACGAGAATGGTAGCGCGGATGATGCTTTCGCGCGGGTTCACGAAACCATCGGCGTCCGGCGCGTCCTCGAGCCGAAGCCGGTTGAGGTAGTGAATCGTCGCATCGAGGCCGAGGCCGAAGGCCACCGTCAATGCGACGACGCTGGCGAATTGCAGGCCCTCGCCGAGCGCCCACAACACCGCTCCCGAAGCGACGATGGGAAAAAGTCCCGGCAGGATCGTCAGCAGCATCACGGCGAGAGAGCGAAATGCCAGTCCGATGAAGGCTGCGACGAAAATCATTTCGACCGTCAGGCTTTCGTTGAGCTGGCCGATCATGCCTGAGCTGTTCCGCGCGGCGATGGCGGCGAGCCCCGTCACGGATATGCGATAGTCCCTGTGCGCCGCGCGGATCGGATCGAGTGCGCGCTCGAGGCGGTTGATCACCGGCAGAAGCTCGCTCGCGTCGGCGTCGGGAATGCGGCCGGTCACGACGACCGCGTCTTCTTCCGCGGATATAAAGCGGCGTGTGAGATGTTCCGGCAGGAGACCGACATATCGGCGCAGCACGCCAATGTCGCTGTTACCGGCTTTTTCCGCGAGCCATGCGCGCAGTGTTTCAAGCGACCAGACATTGCCCACCCCCGCTTCAACCTCCACCGCGCGATGCACCGCGCTGATGACGGAGAGCGTCGCGGGATCAAACAGATTCTGGCCTTTGGGCAGTTCAACGAGAACATGAACCGGGTTGGCTCCGGACAATTGCGCGTCGAGGCGCGCCGCCGCTTTTACCGCCTGTTCGCGGTCGGGCGCCTGGTCGGCGAGCCGGTAATGGGGCTGGAGCGTCGCGTAGATAAGGCAAAGGCCGGCTACCACAACGAAGCTCATCGCGCTGAACAGAAGCGGCCGCGCCGTGACTATGCGCGCGAGGCCGCCGCAGAAGTTCCGCAGGGCCTCGACTGCGGCGTCGGCCTTCTGCAGGCGCACCGCCGTGACGCCTCCGCCTCGAAGCAGAAAGACGCCCAGCATCGGGCAAAGCATGATGACGCATACATAGGAGGTGAGCGTCGAAACGGCGCCAGCAAGTCCGAACGTCCGTATGAGCTCCGAGCCGGAGAGCGCCAGTGTGAGGAATGAGAGCGCGGTCGTTGCGACCGTCACCACGCACGCCGGGCCAACGACGAGGATGGCGCTGCGCAGCGCCTCCTTGGGACTGTCGCCGGCAAGCAGGCGTTCGCGCGCGGCGTAGGTGATCTGCATCGTGTCGGAGAAGCCCATCACCATGATGAGCGGCGTCATCACGTTCAGGAACATGTTGAGGCGGAAATCCATCCAGCCGAGAATTCCAAGCGACCATGGAATCGCGATCAGCGGCGGCGCCGCAGCGACGATGATGAAGGAAAGCTTGCGGAAAAAGATCGTCGCAACGAGGCAGCCAAGCACGAACCCGACGGCGTTATAGATGAGCCGGTCGCGCTCCACCGCGTTGCGGATCTCAAGCTGCATGACCGGCGCGCCGGATAATTGCGCCGTCAATCCGCTTCCGTCGAAATCCTCGGCTGCAGTCTTGCGGATGTTGTCGATGACCGTGCGAAGCCCCGCGCGCGAAACCGCCGCCTGGTCCAGCGAGGCGACGACAAGCGCCAACCGTCCGTCCTCAGAAAGCAGCTTGCCGCGGATGATTTCATTCGCGCGAGCGCCCTCGACAAGACGCGTGAATTCGTCACCCTCCGGCAGATCGGGCGGGAAGAGCGGCGGGGGAATCTCGTCGCCCTTGGGCGGCTGGCGCGCGGAGAACAGCGAGATGACGCCGCGGACACCCTCCACCAATTGCACATCCGTCACGAAGTCGCGCAGGCTTTCGAGGCCATTCCGTTGCAGGAGGCTGGAGCCCTCGACCACCACCAGCACGTCGAACTCGCTGGATGGAAAGCGCCGCGATAATTCCTCGTACTGATGGAATTCCGGCGTGTCTGAGCGGAACAATTGGCTCAGCGAGTCGTCCACGTCGATGCGCGCGACGCCGAGCGCCGCGAAGACGCTGAACGCGAGCATGGTGATGGCGAGCAGCACGGGCCATCGCAACGCCACAAGGCCAAGACGTTCGGCGCCGAGGCCGGGGCCAAGGCCCGGGCCCGGCCCATGCGCCTGCGCCTGCGCGGAGCCGCCGCCCGCCGTGTCGTCGTGATGCGTTTTGGACAAGCTTGCTTCCTGCGCGGGCCGCGCCGCAGCAAGGAGAATGGCTCCCGGCCCGTGACGTTCCCTTCGCGCGCGATTCTGCGCGCCGAAGCCTGAGCACCGAAGGGGCGCGGAGCCCCGGTCGCGATTGCCGACCGGTAAATTCTGGGCGACCAGCCCACACCCGCCGTTGCGCGCGCAAGGACTGTGGCTAGAGCAGAATCCGATCACGTTGCATCGTAACCTGCGGCGGTGAAGTAGTTTCGGCATCTGGGGGCCTGACGAGTTTTATGGGTAGCGTCCACGGAGGTTCTCTAATCGGCTCGGTCAAGTCCTGATTTCCGATGCGCTGGGATGCAACAAGCCGGGCTCTGGGGTTCTCTCCGCGGTCGTCGCTTGGACGCCGCATGTTTGCGTTCAGGGTCGGGCGGATCGAAGTGGTGTGCGCGGTCATAGCCGCAGTCCGGGGAGCGATCTTGCCCTCGCCACGCGTCCCGGCTGGACGCATCTGCGGGCGCTGGTAATCAGCGACTTGTTCGTCGATGGTTTCTGGGCGTCACGAGGCGGCCGCCTCGTGGAAAGGCGTGCCGGTGCGCCACATCGCATGCAGCGTCACGGCCAGCTTCCGCGCCAAAGCCACTTTGGCCTTTCGGGGGCCCGTCCTTTCCGCGATAGCGCGCCCCCAGCTGCGCAGGCGTGGTCCGTCAAGGTTGCGGCAGAAGATCGCGTTCGCAGCCTCGAACAAATAGGTCCTGGCCATTTTGTCGTCCCGCTTCGACACCCTGCCATTCCGGCTGATTTCGCCGGGCTCATAGCGTAGCGTCTGGGCGTCAGCCCTAGGTATGCCCCTGCGCTGGACGATCGCCTGATCCGCGCTGCGTCGTCGAAGGCGGCCACCACGGCAAGGGCGGTGATCGGACCCACGCCGGGAGCGGTCATTAACAAACGAACCGCTTCGTTGCGTCGGACGGCAGCGCGGATTTGACCGTCGAGCGTCCTGAGCCGCGCGAGAATATCGCGACGGGCCTTGATGAGGGCGTCGAAGATCGGCACAAGTTCGGGCGACACTGACAGATCGCCGGCGATGATTTCCTCAGCGCGCCGCGTGAAGCTGCCCACGCGTTTGCCGAACAGGACGCCGAAGGTTTTTAGCAGGCCCCGAATCTCATTCTCGAGCCGGACGCGCACGCCGACCAGGGCGTCCCGAGCGGTCAGGAGCGCGCGCGTGACATAAGCTTCGTGGCTCTTGATATGCACAGCCTTGTACCATCCCGTTCGCACGATCTGCGCAAAGCCGCGGGCGTCATGGCGATCTGTTTTGTTCGGCATCATCTTGAGCACGCCGTTCGCATGCCGGGCGTCGAGGCAGATGATCGGCAGTCCGCGCGCCGTCAGGGCATTCCAAAGCCAGACGGCAAGCGGGCCCGTTTCCATGCCCACCCGCTCAAGGCTGTCGGGCCAACGCGCTAACGAATCGGCGATGGCGTCCGGACACGTCGCGACTTTCATCTCCGCAATCAGCGCCCCATCTTGATCGACGACGCAAACTGCGGTTTGCTCCTGCGACACATCCAGAGCTGCATACACGTCCATCGTAACCTCCAGGTTCGTCGGCTCCGATGATGGGCCGAATCGTCGCTCATCCTGCCGCATTCGACAACGGGAGGTGGGCATGGCGATTACGCTAAGTGGTGTAATTTCTCCGGCGCTGCCGGTGTAAACCGGGTGGCCATCGAGGTGTATGGTCGAGGTGGAGTTTGGCGACTTCAACCCCGAACCACACGGAGACCCCGATGACCAAAACCAACATGGACCTTGTTGAGCTCCTGCAAAAGCACGATCAGGGTGATTTTCTGCGTTCCGTCGCCGAGGCGGTCTTGCAGATGATCATGGAAGCCGATGTCGAAGGCGTGATTGGAGCCGGACGGCACGAGCGGGCCGAAAACCGAACGACCTGGCGCAACGGATATCGAGACAGGACGCTCGACACCCGTCTGGGCACGCTAAACCTCAAGGTGCCGAAGCTGCGGCAAGGGAGTTACTGTCCCGGCTTCCTTGAGGCCCGGAATATGTTCAGAACAAGCGCTTGTCGCCGTGATCCAGGAAGCGTGGATCGGCGGCGTCTCCACCCGGCGCGTTGACGATCTCGTGCAGGCGATGGGCTTGAGCGGCATTTCGAAGAGCACCGTCCCCAAGTTATGTAAGGACATTGACGAGCGCGTCGGCGGGTCCCTGAACCGCCCGCTGACCGGCAAATGGCCGTGTGTCTGGCTGGACGCCACCTATCTGAAGCAGCACCAGGGCGGGAGGATCGTCTCTTTCGCGGCGATAATCGCCGTTGCGGCCAACACGGATGGGCGGCGCGAAATCATCGGCCTTGGCGTTGGCCCTTCGGAGGCGGAGACGTTCTGGATGGACTTCCTGCGGTCCTCGCGCGCGCGGCCTCGACGGGGTCGAGCTGGTCATCAGCGACGCGCATAGCGGCTTGAAGTCGGCGATCTCACGGATCTTCGATGCGACCTGGCAACGCTGCCGCGTTCACTGGATCCGCAACGCGCTCGCACACGTATCGAAGGGCCAGCACACCGTGGTGGCCGCCCCCATCCGGCAGGCATTTGACCAGCCCGACCGCAAGCACGCCGTCGAAATGTGGCGGCATGTCGCCAACCAGCTTCGCGCCCGCTGGCCGAAGCTCGCCGAACTCATGGACGAAAGCGAACATGACGTGCTGGCTTACATGGCGTTCCCGCGCCAACATCGCACGAAACTGCACTCGACGAATCCGATCGAACGTCTGAAGAAGGAGGTGAAGCGCAGAGCCGATGTCGTCGGCATCTTCCCGAACGAAGCGTCTATCATGCGTCTGATCGGCGCCGTGTTGTTCGAGCAGAACGACGAATGGCAAACCCAAAACCGTTACAGGCAGGTCAAAGCCTTCGATCAGATCGACAAGGAGGAGGTCGATCCCTTCCTCAGCATAACCGCGAAAGCCGCCTGCTCATGTCCTCAGGCCACTCGTAAAATTACACCATCTTCACGGACGCTACCCACCAGGCCAACAGGTCGTCCAGCCAGAGCCGGCCCCGTTTGGGCTGTTTGGCCGGGACCTTCAGCCCCTCGCGTCGCCAGATCCGCGCAACCCGTTTGGCGTTCACCCTCCAGCCTCGCGCCCGCAACATCGCCGTGATCCGACGATAGCCATAGCGGCCGTACTGAATGGCGAGCGCCGTGACGTCGGCTGTCAGGGCAGCCTCATCATCGGGCTTGTCGGGCTTCTTGCGCTGCGTGGATCGGTGCTGGCCCAGAACCCGGCAAGGCGAACCGCTCGGACACGCCAGGTTTGGCGATCACATGCTCCACGCAGGTGCGGCGACGCGCGGGGCTTAGGAGTTTCCCGAGGCGGCCTCTCTCAGAATGAGCTTCTCAAGCGTCAGATCCGCGAACGCACGCGAAGCCGCGTATTCTCAGCCTCAAGCTCTTTCAGCCGCTTCACCTCGGATGGCATCAGCCCGCCGTACTTCTTCCGCCAGTTATAGTACGTCGCCTCGCTGATGCCTGCCTTCCGACAGACCTCCGCCACCGACACCCCTTCATCACCCTGCTTGAGAATGAAGGCGATCTGCTGCTCGCTGTACATCGACTTCTTCATCGAACCACTCCGCCCGGCCAGGACGGTCTAAACTAGAATTTTCCAGCTATCCGTGGTCCAAAAAATTGGGGGCAGGTCATCTGGCCAGTGGAAACAGCTGAAGACGCGAGCCGATAAGCTTAAGCGCCTCACTCACCTTATTCGTGCAAAGTTGTTGTGCGAGCTATCCACATGTGAAACATTTGCTCTTTAGGGACCTAAGAAATGATTTGGACTCGTCCGGGATGAGTAACTGTAGATATACGAAACCGGGCTCGCGCACGGGCGCGTAAAGAAAAAGCACAGCGGAGGAGACGAAGATGGCTTTGGAAATTATACCGCTCGCCCGACATATAGGAGCCGAGATCAAAGGTGTGAACCTAGCCGAGCAAATCGATGAACAAACACGGCAGGACCTTCACCGAGCATGGCTACGTCATATCGTCTTGTTGTTCCGCGATCAAAAACTTACTCAGCAGGATCTTCTAACCGCGACGAATATTTTTGGTAGTGTTGGCAAGGTGGGCCGTCCCAAAGAATTTAGGCCATCCGGCTATGACAATCTACTGGATGGGATCATGCTTATCTCCAATATTCGCGAGAACGGCGAGGCCATAGGCGCATTGCCTGACGGTGAAATGATGTTTCATCATGATATGTTGCACGCGGAGATGCCGCACAAAGGCACCTGCCTCTATTCGGTTGAAGTGCCATCCGTGGGTGGCAATACCGTCTTCGCCAACGGCTACGCTGCCTATGAAACTCTTCCGGAAGAGCTGAAAAAGGCTTTGGATGGTAAACGAGCCTTCCATCACTACAATTATGGTTCGACCAAGAGAGGAGACAACAGGGGGGTTGCGGCGTTTTCAGAATCGACGCATCCGGTGTTTCGCACACACGAGGAGACAGGCCGCAGGGCGATATACGTAAACCGTTTGATGACAGTAAAAGTGGAAGGGATGTCGGAAGAAGAAAGCGAGACGTTGCTTACTCAGGTTTACGATCATGCGGAGAAGCCAGAATGGACCTATGAACATGTTTGGCGACCAGGAGACTTGCTGGTTTGGGACAACCGGTGCTCGATGCATGCGCGCACCGACTTCTCCGCAGGGGAGCGGCGCCTGATGCTGCGCACTACTATAGAGGGTGAGGTTCGGCCATACTGATAGGCGCCACCTTGTGCCCGTCGAAGGTGAGAATTGATGCGCATGTCCCCTCATAATCAACTCGGTAATGAGCACCTCGTGGGGCCAATCAATGCGGCACCCCTGATCAGATTCACTCGGGTGTCAAAGGCATTCACCGTTGGAGAATCGGTTGTCCAAGCTGTCATGGACCTCAATCTCAGTGTCATGCGTGGGGAGTTCATCACTTTGGTTGGACCTTCCGGCTGTGGGAAATCGACCCTGTTGAACATGGTCGCTGGGCTAATGAAGCCTTCAGAAGGAAACATTGAGTATGGCGGCGAACCGGTAACGGGAATTAATCGCCGCGTCGGGTACATGACACAGGCTGACCACTTGCTGCCTTGGCGGACAATCGCTGGAAACATCTCTGTGCCACTTGAAATTAGGCGCATAGGAAAGCAGCAACGGAAGTCTCGCATCCAGGAGCTTATAAACCTTGTTGGCTTGACAGGCTTCGATGCATCCTATCCTTCACAGGTCTCGGGCGGGATGCGAAAGCGCGCCGCTTTGGCCCGACTTTTGGCAAGTGATCCGGAAACCCTTCTTATGGACGAGCCTTTTGGTGCTCTCGACGCTCAGTTGAGGCTCGCCATGCAGACAGAACTCCTGACCGTTCAAACCCGGCTGCATAAGACGGTCATCTTTGTAACCCATGACCTAGACGAGGCGATTTCCTTGGCGGACCGATGTGTGGTGTTTAGTCGTCGCCCTGGCCGCATCCTGCAGGTGATTGAAACAGGTTTGCCACGAGGGAGGGACCTTCTAAAACTGAGATTTGACCCTACGTTCCTAAAGTTGGCCCATGGGCTTTGGGAAAAGCTTTCGCCGGGCATCAAATCTGAGGCCTTTCCGACATGAAAAGTGGTCTCAGCCTTGCTGCGATTCGGGTAGGCATTGCGGCTATGTTCATCCTCCTCTGGGAGTATCTCTCTCGAAGCCGACAGCTGGAATTCTACCTGAGCAAGCCAACTGACGTCTCCGCGCGTCTGGTGCAGTGGGTATCGGACGGAACCTTGCTGTCGCATCTTCAGGCGACTATCGCCGTCGCAGTTGCGGGTTTCATGATTGGCGCAGGCGCTGGACTCGTCGTCGGTTTGTTGCTGGGCCGGGCCACGACTGTCGCTAAGATCCTCGATCCGTTTCTCATGGCCTTTTATAGCATGCCCAAAGTGGCGCTCGCTCCTGTCTTTGTACTTTGGTTCGGCGTTGATCTTGGTATGAAGGTCATTTTTGTAGCAGTCGTGGTGTTTTTCCTCGTGTTTCTGAACACGTATTCGGGGGTCCGCAACGTCAATCGTGACCAGCTCACGATCATGCGTCTAATGGGCGCTAACGAAGCCGATCTCATGCGAAAAGTCGTCATTCCATCTGCTCTGGTATGGGTGTTCACCGGCCTTCGGCTCTCCGTCCCATATGCATTGATCGGGACGATCCTTGGGGAAATGATGGCGACGAATAGAGGGCTGGGCTTTCTCCTGGCCAATACGGCGGCAATGTTCGACACGGCGGGAACTTTCGCTACATTGGTTGTTATCGTGGCTATCAGCATGATCTTCAATGCTCTTGTTCGATTGGCCGAGACGAACTTAATGCCTTGGCAGCAGCAGCTCGAAGCACAAGAGGTCTCGATCTAAAATCAACAACATGTTGACGCTCAGGAGGAAAAGATGTTGAGATTGCTCGCTGTGCTAAGTGCAACTATTGCCTTTGTAACCTGCGGCGGAAACTTGCAGCTGACTGCTCAAGAGCATAAGTTACGATACGGAATTGCAAGCGTAAGCTTCGTCTACGTGCCCTTGTACATCGCTGAAGATCAGGGCTTCTTCAAAGAGGAGGGTGTCAGCGTCGAGGCCGTTCAGCTCGGTGGCAGCAGCGCCGCTGCGTCGGCCACGATAGCCGGGAACGTTAACTTTTACGTCGGCCTCCCGCAGACGGCGGCCTTGGCAATCGCGAGGGGTGAGAAGCTTGGACTCTTTGCTGTGATCGCGAAGGAATACGGCAGTGACGTCGTCGTCTCCAAGGAAGTCGCCTCGCGACTCAAGCTGACCGAGGATATGCCTATCGAAGAGCGGTTGAATGCGCTCAAAGGCCTGAAAGTCGCGGGTTGGGCCGCCGGGGGCTCTCCGGACATGCTCATACGCTTCATTGCTGCTAAGAAGGGTTGGCATCCTGAGCGGGACCTCACGATTCTGCCGATCGGCCCGTCCGGCCCTATGCTTGCCGCATTAGAGAATCAGCGGATTGACGCATTTGCCTTCTCTGCGCCAACTTCCTTGCAGGCTGTAGACAAGATGGGTGCCTTTCTTCTTTATAGCGGCGCGAAAGGTGAGTGGGCTCCACTAAAGAACCAGCCCTACATGTGCTTGATTGGAAATGTCGACTGGCTCAATACCCACGCAGAAGCTGCGCGCGCTGTCTACCGGGCGCTGAACAAGGCGATGGTGTTCGTGAGACAACATCCGGCCGAAGCGAAGGCGCTCATCCGCAAACGTCTTAGCGCGTTCGGCGACGAAGCGTTTGAGGGGGGGTATCGTGACGTTCCAAGGCTGCTTCCTGACTCCCCGAGGATAGGGAATGCAGAAGCGGCTATGGTTAAGGAATTCGTAGAAACGATAAATCCATCAATAAAGGTGCCAGCAGACCGTCTCGTTCATGAGCCATCACAGCATTGACGAGGTGCGGCCATAATTGTTGACGTGTGGAACGTCTAGTTAGAGCGGAACCCGACCTGATAGAGCTGGTTCGGGAAATCTGAACAGGTGGGATAAGTGGATTTTCCGCGCAACAGCAGCATGATGCTGCGAGCGAGGAGAAGACCATGGGAAGACGACCGCGGCGGGACCATAGCCCGGCATTTAAGGCGAAAGCGGCGGTGGCTGCGATCAAGGACGAGAAGACGCTGATCGAGTTGGCGCAGGAATTCGATGTGCATCCGAACCAGATCAAGCAGTGGCGGGACCAGCTGCTTGAGGGAGCAACCGGGGTATTCGGACAGGCCGCCAAGTCTGAGTCTGAGCCGAGCATTGACGTGAAAACCCTGCCTGCCATGATCGGAGAGCTGATGCTGGAGAATGATTTTTTGTCCAGCACGCTCGGCACGGCGGGTCTGTTGCCGAGCGCAAAAAATGAGCGATCCCGAGTCGCAACTCAGCATCAGCCGGCAGGCCGGTGTTCTTGGGATCAGCTGGCAGCCCAGATTGCCAACCGCGTCCCGCCTCAGACGCCGATCTGAAACTGATGCGCCGGATCGACGAGCTACACATGGAGCTACCCTTCTTCACAGGAAGCCGGATGCTTCAGGGTCTGCACGTGCAGGAGGGCTTCAAAGTCGGCCGGTTGCATGTGGCTACGCTGATGAAGCGCATGGGCGTCACCGCGCTGTACCGCAAGCCGAACACCTCGAAGCCGGCGCCTGGGCACAAGATCTACCCCTATCTTCTGAAAAACCTCCCCCTCGCTCGGCCCAATCAGGTTGGGCGATGGATATCACTTACATCCCCATGGCGCGGGGCTTCATCTATCTCGCGGGTATTGTCGATTGGTTCACTCGCCGGGTGCGTGCCTGGCGCGTGTCAATCATGCTGGAGGCCGACTTCTGCATCGAGGCCGTCGAGGAGGCGCTAGCCCGGCATGGGGCTCCCGAAACCTTCAATACTGATCAGGGCAGTCAATTAACGTCAATCGAGTTCATCAAGGCGCTGGCTGGTCGGGAGATCAAGATCAGCATGAACGGAAAAGGGGACTGGCGCGACAATGTCTTCGTGGAGCGGCTTTGGCGGACCATCAAATACGAAGAGGTATATCTGCGTGCGTACGCCACCGTCCCGGGGCTCGAGCCTCGATGGGTCGCTATATCGGCTTCTACAACAGTCGCCGACCGCATTCGTCGCTTGACGGACGCTATCCTGCTATCTTCGGAAACATGTTGCATTCATTGCATCATCGCCCCCCACCCGAGCAGTCGATCATATGCCCGGTGATGAACGATGCATCCTGCGAGGCGAGGAAGGCGACGGCCGCCGCGATCTCCTCGGGCGTTCCATCGCGTTCGAGCATGTTCTGCTGTAGGCGGCGCGCTTCCTGCACCCGCTCCGGCGTGCCGGGAATAGCATTTGCGTCCTCGCCTGGTCGCAGGGTCAGGCGCGAGGTCTTGCGGTCGTGGATGATCGTCGTGCCAGGGCTCACACCGTTCACCCTGATCCCGTGACGCCCATACTCGGCGGCGAGAGTCGAAGTTAGCGCCTCTACGCCGCCTTTGCTGACCGCGTAAGGGACACGGTAGAGCCCGCCCTTCGTCACGGACGATCCAAGGTTCACAATCGAGCCGGAACCTTGCGCGAGCATGTGCGGCAGGACAGCGTTGCAGCACCACAGCGTCGTGTGGAGTGAACGCTCCAGTTCCAGCATAATCTGCGGCACGGTGTATTCGTGGAACGGTTGCCACCAGATCGTTCCGCCGACGCAGTTTACCAGAACGTCGATGCGGCCGAACGCTGCTATCGTCTCGCGCATCAACCGTTCCGCTTCTTCCGGGATGCTGACGTCTGCAATAACGGTCCGCGCGGCCCCGCCGTTCGCCGCGACGAGCGCCATCGTCTCTGCCGCTGTGAGCTCGATCCGCTCGGCGATCACGATGGATCCGCCTTCTGCCGCGAGCCGCAGCGCACTGGCGCGGCCTATGCCCTGGCCCGCCCCCGTGACAATACAGACTTGACCCTCGAATCGCGTAAGGCGCGCGTTCGCTTGTTGCTGGCTCACCATTTTGCGATGGTTTCTTCGAGAAGCTTTTCAAACGGAGTTAAGGGGTCGACGATGTCGTCGAAGGCCCGAGCATTGCGATGGTCGCGCGGGGACGATCCGCGCGGCGCGCCGCCTTCCTCCACCGTCCGCACCGCCTCGAGAAGGAGCCGGCGCATGGTGATAATGGCCCTGTCCGAAGTGCCGAGAAATTCCTTCGAGCGGTCGACGATCGGCCCCATGCACTCCTGCAGGGCCATGTCCTGCGTGTTGATGCCGGTGATGCCGCTGAAGTTGCCTTGCTTCTGCAGCGCGCGATCGACCAAGTAGTTGTTGGCCGCGTTCTTCTTCAGCTTGAATGTACCGGGAATATAATCTTCCGGCGCCCGGCCGAAGAACGCCTCTTCCTTCTCTATGAAGTCGCGCGAAAGTGGGAACTCGTCAGCGTAGGAATAGATGATGTTGTACACGTGGCAGTGCTCGTCATCGACGGGAACCCAGATGTGTCCGTCTATGGTCGGCATCTCCTGCTTCTCGCCATAGCCTGCGACCACGCTCGGTCGCATTTGCTGGGCGGGCATCATGTACTGGTAGATGCGGATGTACCTTCGGTCCTGCGCGATCTGGCGGGTAGAGACGTAATAATATCCGTACTCGGTCGGCTCCACGTCTAGGCGGGGCGCCTTGTCGAGAGCGGAGAGCCGTGTCACCGCGTTGCGGTCGTCACTATGCAGGAAGCCCACGTGCGCCGTGTCGAGCCCGCCTTCCAGGCCCTGCAGATAGCTGCTGTGCTGGAATGACTTGGAGACGTGCCTGTGCGTGGCTGGCGCGCGCAGCCATTCGTATGCCGGCGGCTCTGGCCTCATCTCCTTGGGGCCAAGATAAGCCCAGACCAGTCCTCCCGCCTCGTGGGTCGGATAGGCTCTTAGCTTCACTCGCGTTTGCAACGGCGTGCCTGCGGGCTCGGAGGGCATGTCTGTGCAGTCGCCGTGGCGATCGAACTTCCAGCCGTGATAGACACATCGAATCCCACACTCCTCGTTCCTGCCAAAGAACAGCGGCGCGCGCCTGTGCGGGCAGAATGCGTCGACGAGCCCGACGGCCCCCTCACTGTCGCGGAAGGCGATGAGGTCCTCTCCGAGAAGCCGGACGCGCACCGGCGCACCGTCAGAATCAGGCAACTCCGACGACAGGAGCGCCGGGTGCCAATAGCGACGCAACATTTCGCCGCCTGGCGTTCCCGGTCCAACTCTCGTCAGCTTCTCGTTGTCTTCGGGGCGTAACATCTGCTCGTGTTCCAGTGCGGTTGAGACTTACGGGGAGGGAATTTTCGCGATTTCGGCGACGGTCTTCCACTTGGCCATCTCGGCCTTCGTGAAGTCCCGCAACGCCTCGCCGCGCACGCCGGGCCATGGCTCGAAGCCCATCGGGGCGAACTTCGCGCGCGTCTCTTCGGTGAGCACGGATTCGTCCATCCACTCGGTGAGCTTGTCGACCACGTCCTTGGGCGCGTTCTTCGGCAGCCACATGCCGAACCAGGAGAAGAGATCGAAATCGTGAAGGCCTGCGTCCTTCGCCGACGGCACTCCGGGCGCGACCGCGGAGGGCTTGGCAACCGTCAAGGCGAGAAGCTTGCCCTTGCGAAACGTCAGGTCCGTGACGAAGAAGTCGACTTCGCCCGAAGCAAGCGCCGCGTGCGAGTCCGCGATCGACTTATAGGCAACGCCCTGCGCCTCGACCCCGGCGAGCTTCTTGTAGAGTTCCGCCGAAGCGAGCGAGATGCTGTTGGGAAACGCATACTTCGCTCGGCCTTCCTTCGCCTTCAGGGCGACGGTCAACTCGGCGAGGGAGTTGATTGGCGAGCCCTCCGGCACAGCGAAGGCGAACGGCGTCGTCACCAGTGAGGTGACCGGCGTGAAGTCCTCGAGCGGATTGAACGGCAGTTCCTTGAAGATGGCGCTGTTGATCGCCCAGCTCGAATTGCCCGGCGTGATGAAGATCGTGTAGCCGTCGGGCTTCGAGTGCGCGACGCGCTGCGCAGCGATATTGGTGAGAGCGCCGGGCCGATTATCGACAACGACGTTACGTCCCGATTTCTTGCGCAACTCTTCCGCGAAATGGCGCGCAATAGCGTCCGGACCGCTGCCCGTCGAATAGCCGACGAGCACGGTAATATTCCGGCTTGGATAAGCGTCCTGAGCATGTGGCGCGTTTACGAGGCAGAGAAAGCTGCCTGTAGATGCGAACAACGCCAAAATCCCTGCCATGTATGACCACATGTTGGCCCCCTTGGATTATTCATTAAGATTAATTGTCGTTCGCCCTTACGCTCGTAGCAAGATATTTTTATCACATAAGTGTCTTGCAAGCGCCGCTCCGTTTCCAAGCGTTGCGCCACTTAGCCCATGGTGCTGATGGTGCGGCGGAATCGGGCCAGCGACAGGGCGAACAGCACCGCTCCGATCGCCGCGATGGCGAGAAACTGGGGCCAGACCGCGGCAACGCCGGCGCCACGGTAGAGAATCGCCTGGGCCAGCAGCACGAAATGCGTGTTGGGCGCAGCGAGCATGATGTACTGCACGGTGTCCGGCATGCTCTCGCGCGGCGTGGCGCCGCCGGAGAGCATCTGCAACGGCAGCAGCACCAGGATGAGAAGCAATGCGAACTGCGGCATGGAGCGGGCGATGGCGCCGAGGAAGATGCCCATCGAGGTGGTGGCGAACAGATGCAGCGCCGCCCCGGCGAGGAACAGCGTCAGTGAGCCCTCGATTGGCACCGACAATGCGCCCTGCACCACGGCAAAGAGCGCGAAGGCGGTGGCGGCAAGGACGACCAGCCCCATCGCCCATACCTTGCTGGTCATGATCTCGAAGGGGGTCACCGGCATGACCAGCAGATGCTCGACCGTGCCGTGCTCGCGCTCGCGTATCAGGGCGGCGCCGGTGAGGACGATGGAGAGCATGGTCACATTGTTGATGACCTGCATGATGGCGCCAAACCAGGACTTGTCGAGCAGGGGATTGAAACGCACCCTCAGCGCCAGATCGACGGGCAATTCATTGACATCGCGGTACCGCTGAACAAACGTGCGGACCTCACCGGTGACAATGCTCTGGATGTAGCCACTGCCGGTGAAAGCCTGGCTCATGCGCGTGGCGTCGACGTTGAGCTGAATCGTCGGTCGGCGCCCGGCCAGCAGGTCGCGTTGAAAGTTTGGCGGAATGTTGAGAGCGAAAGTATCGAAGCCGGCATCCATGCGGGCATCCATTGCGACCTCGTCGATCAGATCCGGCGAGACGAAGTAGGGCGGGTAAAAGGCGTTGACGATGCGCCAGGAGAGCGGCGAGTGATCCTCGTTCACCACCGCGATCGGCGCCTTGTTGAGGGTCTCCGGCATGGCCGTGGCTGCGGTGTAGACAGAAACGGTGAAGGCGTAGACGATCAGCACAAGCATGATCGGGTCGCGAGCCAGGCTGCGCAGTTCCTTGACGCCAAGATGGAAAATGTTGGAGAGGCGCATGAACTACCGCTCCTGCTTTTTCAGCAGCGTCGCAGATAGCCCTATAAGGACCGGAACGGCCAGCGCCAGCGGCAGGAAGGCGGCGTGCAGATCGGAGAAATTCAGCGCCTTAGAGAAGGCGCCGCGCGCGATGGTCAGGAAGTGCGTGGTCGGATAGACCTCGCCGATCAGTCGCCCCATCCCTTCGAGCGACGACACCGGGTCGATCATGCCAGAGAAGTTGGCCGCCGGCAGGATGGTGAGCACCGCCGTACCGAAGATCGCCGCGATCTGACTGCGCATGAAGGTGGAGATGAGCAGCCCGACGGCCGTGGCGGCGCCGACATAGAGCAACGCACCCACAGCGAGCGTCAGGAAACTCCCCTTCAACGGCACCTCGAAGACGGTCACCGCGAGCAGAGTGAGTAGCAGGAAGCTCAGGAAAGATAGCGCCACATAAGGCAGTTGCTTGCCGAGCAGAAACTCAAGCCGAGTGGTCGGGGTAACATAGAAGTTGATGATTGAGCCGAGCTCCTTCTCGCGCACGACGCTGAGTGCGGTGAGCATAGCCGGAATCAACATGAGCAGCAGCGGGATCACCGCCGGCACCATTGCTACGAGACTCCTTATGTCTGGATTGTAGCGAAAGCGGGTCTCAATGTTCACCAGCTTCGCCAGTGCGTCATCGTACCCGGCCTCACGAGCCCTGGTGGCGAGCCAATGTGCGTGCATGCCCTGCACGTAACCGCGGACCGTCTCTGCCCGCGTCGGCATGGCGCCGTCGATCCAGACGCCGATCTCGACCCGCTGGCTACGGGCGATGTCGCGTGCGAACGCCGGTGGAATTTCAATCGCCAGACTGATGTCGCCTTTGCGCATGCGCCGGTCGAGATCGGCATAGCTCGCGATTGGCTCACGTTCGATGAAGTATCGTGAGCCGGCAAGGTTGAGCGTGTAGTCACGGCTGACGGTGGTCTGGTCGCGATCCAGGACCGCGAAGGTGAGATCCTCGACATCGAGGCTGATGCCATAGCCCATCACGAACATGAGGATGACGCTGCCGAGCAGCGCCAGCGATAGGCGCACGGGATCGCGGCGCAGCTCCAGTCCTTCGCGCCGTGCATAGCTAAACATGCGCCGGGGGTCGAAGAACCGCCGCCGGCTATGCGGTTCGACATGGCTGGCCGACGCGGCGACCGAATCGAACGAAGACGCCACATCCGGTTGCCTTGGCTCGGCCGCGCTCTCCGCTGCGGCATCCTCCAGATACGCGACAAAAGCTTCTTCGAGGCTGTCTACACCGCGCTTGCTGGCCAGGGCGGCGGGCGCGTCGGTCACCAGTACCCTGCCCGCGTGCATCAGCGAGATGCGGTCGCAACGCTCCGCCTCGTTCATGAAGTGAGTGGAGATGAAAATGGTCACGCCGTCTCGTCGTGACAGTTCGACCAGCATGCGCCAGAAAGCGTCGCGCGCCACGGGATCAACGCCGGAGGTCGGCTCGTCGAGGATCAGCATCTCCGGCTTGTGGATCATGGCCACGGCAAGCGACAGGCGCTGCCGCAGCCCGAGGGGAAGTCGGCCCGGCAGACTATCCACCAAAGCGGCGAGATCGAAGCGTTCGACCATTTCGTCCACGCGCCCCCGGATTTCGGCGGCGGGCACATGGAACAGCCGGGCGTGCAGCTCCAGGTTCTGCCGCACCGTCAACTCGGCATAGAGCGAAAAGAATTGCGACATGTAACCAACGCGCCGACGGGTCGCGAGGTCGTGAGGATCCACCTCGTGCCCAAACAACCAGGCGCGGCCCTCGCTCGGCGGCAAAAGACCGGTCAGCATCTTCATGGTCGTGGTCTTGCCGCAGCCATTGGAGCCGAGAAAACCGAAGATCTCGCCTCGCGGGACACGCAGGTTCACGCGGTCGACCGCAGTGAACTCGCCGAAGCGCATGGTCAGATCCCGCGCCTCGATCGCGGTACCGCCATCGTCTTCCAGCCGAGGCGGGATCTCGACCGCGCGATAATCCCGCCGCTTGTCTTCCGGTAGCAGCTGGATGAAGGCAGCCTCCAGCGACTCCGTCCCGGTGCTTTGCAACAGGCCTTCGGGCGTGTCACTTGCCAGCACTCGTCCACCGTCCATCGCCGCCAGCCAGTTGAAGCGCGCCGCCTCCTCCATGTAGGCGGTCGCCACCAGCACGCTCATGCTGGGGCGGGAACGGCGGATGCCGTCGATCAGGTCCCAGAACTGCCGGCGCGAAAGCGGATCGACGCCGGTAGTGGGCTCGTCGAGAATGAGCAGGTCGGGGTCATGGATCAGGGCGCAGCACAGGCCGAGCTTCTGCTTCATGCCGCCGGAGAGCTTGGCGGCTGGACGATCCAGGAAGGCCTTAAGTCCGGTGGCCTGCGTCAGCGCCTCGATGCGGCGCGTCCGTTCATCGCCATCGTGCCCGAACAGGCGGCCGAAGAAATCGATGTTCTCGCGCACCGACAGCGTTGGATAGAGGTTTCGCCCCAGGCCCTGCGGCATATAGGCAACGCGCGGGCCAATGCTGCGGCGGTGGCGCGCATCGGCCATGTCACCGCCGAGCACCTCGATCTCACCCGCCTGAACCGCGCGGGCGCCCGAGATGAGCGCCAGCAGGCTCGACTTGCCGACGCCGTCCGGCCCGATCAGCCCGGCCATACAGCCTGCCGGGATCTCAAGGCTGACGGAATCGAGTGCGCGCACCTTGCGATAGCGCAAGGTGACGTTGTGCAGACGGGCAACCGGCGCGCCGGCCGCTCCGCCGTTTCCCTTCTCTTTGCTCGCATCAGGGGTCATTTCGGCAGCCGCACCTGCAGTTCAGGGGGCCAGTCCGCTTGGGGATCGAGCCGCACATAGGCCATACCCGGCAGGCCGGTCTTGACCTGGTGGAGGTGTTGCCTCAGCAAGTCCGGGGCGATCCGCGCCCTGATGCGAAACATCAGTTTTAGGCGTTCTGCCTTCGTTTCCACTGTCTTCGGCGTGAACTGGGCGACATCCGCGACGAAGGATATCTCGGCGGGAATCACGTATTGCGGGGCGGCGTCAAGCACCAACCGCGCCTCGGCTCCCAGCGCAACCCGCCCTGCCTGTTCCGTCGGTAGAAAGAAGGTCATGTAGACATCGCTTAGATCGACCATGTTCAGCACCACGCCACCGGATGGGCGAACCTCACCGGGCTGAGCTACTCGATACTGGACCCGGCCGTCACGCGGTGATCTCAGCACGCTGTCGTCGATGTCGGCTTGAATTCGTTGGATAGTCGCCTGCGCGGCGTTCACGGCGGATTTGGCCGAGACGACATCCGTTCGCGCCCGGCCTATGGCGGCCTGCGCGGCCGCCGACTGCGCCGCAGCAGCGCTGACCGCTGCGCGCGCGGCTGCTACGGCCGATCTCTCCTCGTCCAATCGCGCAACCGGCGCGGCTCCCCGCGGCGCAAGATCTTCAGTACGCTCGAGCCGCCTCCGCGCGACATCCAGCTCAGCTTCCCTCTGGGCGATTAGCGCCTCGGCAGCCTGTTTCTCGGCTTCGCGCTGAGTGACTTGGCTTTGCGCGGTCTCTATGCCGATAAATGCCCGCTGGAGTTGCGCCTCGGCCTCTCGTAGCTGTGCCTCAAGCACGGCCGTGTCCATCCTAGCCAGATGCTGCCCAGCGCGGACGAAATCGCCTTCCTTTACAAGGACGTCTCTGATCCTGCCTGCATTCCTGGTGGCAACGTCAATTTCAACGGCTTCGATGCGACCGTTGCTTCCTATAATTCCTCGCGGCGAACCGGCGGAAACAACCACAAATTTCCAGACAAGAAATCCAAGGACGGAGATCACAATAAATGACCCGGCAAAAAGGAAGCGCTCTCGGTTTGTTAGCTTCGTCATTGCCTTCGAAGCGCTCCTCACATAAGGGGATGAAGTTCAAGGCTAATAAAATAAAACACATATTCACCGCGTCTTTGATCTAGATGCACTCACGCGGACAGTGCCTCTTGCGTCGGCTCCTCGCGCTCACACGTTAGCGGGCGCCAGCGGGTCGCGGCCGCGGATGATATCCGAGGCCTTGTCCGCCATCATGATCACGCATGCGTTGATGTGGGCGCCGACCATGTCCGGCATCGCCGATGCGTCCACCACGCGCAGGCCTTCGACGCCGCGCACGCGCAATTGCGTGTCGAGCACGGCCTGCGCGTCCGTGCCCATCTTGCAGGTGCCCGCGGGATGGAACGCGGTGATCGCGGCGCGCTTCAGATAGGCCTCGATTTCGCTGTCCGTCTTCGCCTCGGCGGTGGCGGCGGTCTCCTCCCCGCGATAGGGGTCCATGGCCTTCTGGTGGGCCACGTCGCGGGCGATCTTGAAGCCTTCGCGCAGGCGCGGCAGATCGTTGGGCGAGGAGAAGAAATTGTAGACGATGCGCGGCGCGTCGGCGGCGTTGGCGGAGCGCAGCAGCACTTCGCCGCGGCTTTCGGGATGCAGCAGGCACGGGCGGATGCCGAAGCCGTCGAGATAAGCCTTCTTGATGCCCGGGAACCACATGCCCGCGTGGCCCGGTAGGCCGCGGAACATGAACTCGATATCCGGCACGTCGAGGCTCGGGTTCGACTTGATGAACGCGTGCAGCCCGCCCGGCACGACGGTGCCCGCGCCCTTGCCGAACAGATAGGCCTGTATCATCGCCCAGATGATGCGGTCTGCGCGCAGCGTGTCGCGGAAGGGCGAAGGGTTCTTCGGCCGCGTGAACATGATCATCGCGGCGAGATGATCCTGCAGGTTCTTGCCCACCGGCAGATCGACGAGTGGATCGACGCCGACCTGCTTCAGGTGATCGGCGGGACCGACGCCGGACAGCATCAAGAGATGGGGCGTGTTGAACGTGCCGCCCGCCAGGATCACTTCGCGATCGGCGAAGGCCTGCACCTGCATGCCGTGGTGCGAATAGGCGACGCCGCGCGCGCGCTTGCCTTCCATGATGACGCGCGAGACGAAGGCGCGCGTCTCGACGCGCAGGTTCGCGCGCTTCTCCGCGGGACGAAGGAACGCATTGGCGGTCGATGAACGGCGTCCGTTCCTGATCGTATATTGGCTGCGGCCGAAACCTTCGTTCTGCGCGCCGTTGTAATCGTCGGTGACAGGGATGCCGCGCTGGCGCGCCGCCTCCATCCATGCGGGGAAGAGCGGATCGTCCGTCTTCGCGAACTCCGTGCCGAGCGGCCCGTCGCCGCCGCGATATTCGTTCGCGCCGCCTTCCCACGTCTCGCAGCGCCTGAAGTAGGGGAGGCAATCGGCATAGGCCCAGCCATGGGCGCCGTTGCGCGCCCAGCGGTCATAGTCGCCGCGATGGCCGCGCGTGTAGGCCATGACGTTGATCGAGGACGATCCGCCGAGCACCTTGCCGCGCATGGCCTCGATACGGCGACCGTTGAGCGTCGCTTCCGGCTCCGTGTGATAGCCCCAGTCGAACATCGACCAGTCGTGCATCTTGCCCATGCCGAGCGGGATGTGGATGAGCGGATGCCAGTCGCGCGGGCCTGCCTCCAGCAGAAGCACGCGGCAGTTCGGGTCCTCGGTCAGCCGGTTGGCGAGCACGCAGCCCGCGGAGCCTGCGCCAACGATGATGTAGTCGTAATTGCTGGAGGCCATTTCCGTCCCTGTCTGATTTTCGTCCCATCGTTTAGGTTTGCGTGAACGGGTGCAACGGCGGGGCGCTTTCGTCCATGCCCTTCGCCCGCGTAAGTTTTCCAGATGGCGCAAGGCAAGACTCGGGCGGAGAGACGAACTATAGCGCCATCGAGAAACGTGCGCCCTGGGGATCCATCTGGTTGCCGGTGTTGGTCAAACCGTTCGGTAGCCCGTCGCAATTTCAGATCGACGCGTCTTTTTGCATTTGTCGATCTAGCCCTCACGCTGCTGAAGAATGGCGCTTGCGGATAACTTTAGTGCACTGCCCGCACGCAAAATGTTCATGCGGCCGAGCAAGCTATAGGCTTGTGGAGCAGACACATCCAGACCGCTGCATATTCGCAACTTGCATTGACGAGCCCGTATCAGCCATGAATTACTTCCGCTGACGTTATTTTAACTTTAGACCGGTTTCCTTGATGAGGGCCTCGACCCGCTTGGTTTCGTCATTCAAAGCTTTCGCGAAGGCATCCGGCCCTACACCCACCGCCTCTACTCCAAGAACGGTCAGGCGCTGGATCACATCCGGCTCCTTGGCGATTTCAGCCGATTCCATTGCGATCCTGTTGACAATCTCGTCCGGCGTATCCCTACGGGCGTAGATGCCTATAATGACGGAGTAGTCGTAACCGGGAACTTTCTCGGCTATGCTCGGCAAATCAGGCGCAAGCGAGGAACGCTTGGCGCCATTGGCCGCCAGCATTCTGACCTGCTTCGTTTCATTTGCGCCGATCAGCGAAGGGTAAGCGGAGAATAGAGCCTCTACATGGCCACCGAGCAGCGCAGGTACGGATTCTCCAGTTCCCTTGAACGGCACGTGAGTGGTGTCGAGCTTCAGAGCGTAGGCCATTGCAACCATCGAGAGATGGTGATTGCTGCCAAGGCCACTCGATCCGTAATTGACCTTGCCCGGGTTGCCGCGGACATAGGCGATGAACTCATCAAGCGTATTCGCTGGCACCTTTGGATGAACCGCGAGGAACAAAGGTGCGTTGGCGAGGAGCGCCACTGCACGCAGATCCTTCACCGAATAGGACAATTGCGGGTTAATTAGCGGGTTGACCGACCAGATCGCGCCGTCGGTCACCACAAAGGCGTATCCGTTCCCCGGCGCCGAAAGCATGCCGTTCACAGCGACCGCTCCGTTGGCTCCGGAACGATTCTCGACGATTATTGACTGTCCGAGACGTTGCTCAAGGCGACGTCCAAAGATACGAGCAACCGTGTCCGGCAAACCGCCAGCGGGGTGCGTTATGATGAACCTGATGGGCTGAGCGGGATAATTTGGAGAGCTCTGGGCGTGAGCTTGCGAGAGAGCTGCGGTTCCGAGCAGAAAAAATGCAGTGGCGGCAAGCTTCGAAAACCTGGCAAACATATTGCTCTTCCTCACGGCGACTTGTTCTTGCGGCGAAAGAACTCGCCGACGTTCTGCGTTACGTTAGTATGACCAGCGCAGCGGTGCAATAAGTCGAACAGCGACCCGGTCGCGCACAGCTCGCAAGAAATCACGCCACATCTTGCAAGGAGAGATGTCGGTGGGGGCAGAGCCTCCAGCGAACGGGTTAAGCAGCCGCCCTTTTCCTTCGTCGGAACGCGCATCACTTTCCTGCCGTTCCGCCGCTCAGGCTGCGGCAAGCCGCTGGTCGGCTTCGCGGCGCCGAGCGAACCGGTAAAGCGCCGCAAAGAGCGCGATTCCGGCAAGAGCGCAGGCAACCTGCAAGAGCCGGTCCGGATAAATCAGCGCCACCGCGAGGCCGGCGAAGCACAGCCGCAGCAGAGCGGGTATCGGAGCCCGGCGCACGAAGCCATGCAGCGAGACCGACGCGAAGAACACCAGCAGCAGGCCAATGATCGTATCGCCGATCACCGCGTCCCAGTCCCCCACCTGGAGGATGCCCCGGTTGAAGAGGAAGAAGAACGGCAGCGCGAAGCCGCCGATGGCGAGCTTCACCGCGTAGGGGCCGAGGCGGAAAGGATTGGCCCCGGCGATCGACGCCGCGGCGAAGTTCGCCACCGCGACTGGCGGCGTGATCGCCGACAGGCAGGCGTAGAACAGCAGGAACATATGGACAGGCATCGTCGGCAGGCCGAACTTGCCGGTGAGCACGGGCGCAAGCAGCGCCACGCCCATGATGTAGACGCCGGTCGTCGGCATTCCCATGCCGAGCAGGATGAGGATCACGCCCGACAGCATCAGCGACGGCACGAGGTAGCCGCCTGAAAGCTCGAACAGAAGAAGCGTAAACTTCCCCGAGAGTCCCGTGAGTTCGATGCAGCCGATCACCATGCCGGCGGCCGCGACCGCCGCAGCCAGCGGCACGGACGACATGCAGGTCTCGACGCAGCCCTCGACGAACCGCGCCGGACCGATGCGGTTCTCCCGCGTCGAGAACCAGCTCGCGACGACCACGGATAGCGCCGAACCGCCCGCCACGTAGGCCGCCGAATAGCCGCTCGTCAGCAGCCACATCATCGCGACGAGCGGGATGAGGCTTGGCCAGTTGCGCTGGAGCGCGATGCGCAGGCCCACGATCTGGCTTTCCTCCAGGCGCGGCAGGTTGAGCCGTACGGCCTCGAAGTGAACCAGAAGGAAGACGCCGAAGTAATAACCGAGCGCCGGCAGCGTCGCGTAGATGCAGATCTGCAGGTACGGGATGCCCGTGAAGTCGGCCATGATGAAAGCGACCGCGCCCATCACCGGCGGCAGCATGGACCCGCCGGTCGAGGCGGCCGCCTCGATGGCGCCCGCGCGCTCGGCCGGTATGCCGATTTTCTTCATGATCGGAATGCTGACCGGCCCCGTCGTGGCGACATCCGCCACGGGGCTGCCGGAGATCGAGCCGTAGAGCCCGCTCGACATGACGCAGGCCTTCGCGGGCCCGCCGACCATGCGGCCGGTGAGCGCGGCGCCGAGATCGAAGAACAACTGGCCGCCGCCGCTCAGCACATAGAAATTGCCGAACAGCACGAACAGGAACGCGTAACTGGCGGCGACGTAAAGCGGCGAGCCGAAAATGCCGTCGGTCGTGATGACCTGCATTTCGAGGAAATACGGATAGCTCACCGCCGGGTGCCGGAAGCTGCCCGTGAGCAGGTGCCCCCACGCCACATAGGCGAGCAGCAGGAAAAGAATGCCCGTCAGGCCGATGCCGACGGTGCGGCGGCAGATCTCTATCGTCAGCAGGACGAGGGTGGTGCCAGCGATGTAGTCGCCGGTTTCCAGTTCGGAAAAGCCGGCCATCCAGTTGCCGATGCGCGGCTCGCTCAAGGCGAACCATATCGCGGCTGCGCTGCCGGCGACGCCCAGCGCCCAGTCGACCGGCGTGATGATGTCGACGCGCGCATGGAGTGTCGTCGTGATGAAACAGATCGGCAGCAGCAGCGCGAGAAAGACGGACACCTGGAAGTGCTGCGTCGCATAGGCGAACAACGCATACCAGGCGATGACGAGCGTCGCTGTAACAGAAAGCGCGCCGACCAGAATTTGCGAGAAGCCTGTCGGTTTGACGCGCTGCGTCTCGCCGATCAGCTCCATTGCATGAACCATCGTGGCCCGGGCGCGCAGGCGCGCGCTCGGGGTGTCTTGATGCAGATTGGTCATCGACTTACTTGATGAGTCCGGCTTCGCGGTAATAACGCTCTGCGCCCTTGTGCGTCGTCAGGGAGGTCGTGTTCTTCGCCGCCTCCGTGCGCGAGAACTGGTTTAGCGTCGGATGAATGGAGCGCATCCGCGCCTCGTTCTCCATGAGCGCCTTCGTGAACTTGTAGACCGTCTCCTCTGACACGTGATCGCCTGCGACGATCGCATTCCAGATCGAGATCGTCGTCTCGTCCTTGGTCACGAAGGGATAGGCGCCCTTCGGAATGGTCGCGAGCTTGAGGCCCCATTTCTTGGCCTCCTTTTCGAGTTTGGCCGGGTCGGCGGAAATCCACTGCAGCGGACGGCCGCGCGACACTTCCGTCACTTCCGCCGTCGGCACGAAGCCGCCGTTGATGAAGACGTCCACCTTGCCGTCGCGCAGCGCATCGAAGCCTGTGGCCGAATTGCCGCGGATCATGTTCTTGCCGTTGTCGGTCGCCTGGGCCTCATTGATGCCGAAGGCGTTGAAGAACAGCTGGTACATGGTGACGGTGGACTGTAGGTTGGCTGCCAGATTCACCGTGATGCGCATCGGCGGCTTCTTGGCCGCGATGTCGTCGAAGGACGCGACGCCATTGCGGTCTGCCCAGTCCTTCGTCATCAGGTTGTGAACGATCAGCCCTTCGTGGAGCATCATGACGAAGTGGAACTTGCCCTTGTAGGGCTCCTTGAACGGCGGCTTGCCTTCGTTCGCGTAGAGAATCTCGACGGGCGAACCATTGAACGTGAAGTCCGAGCGGCCCGTGGAAATATTGAGAATGCCGCCAGCGGGCGAGCCCGGCTTGTAAGTCGCGTCCGTGCCCGGATAGGCCTCGCGCACGATGCCGTTGATGGCTTCCGTTAAAACCTTGGCGTATCCGGCTGCCGTGCCGCCGTCGACCGAATAGCTGATCGGCTTCTGGTCGTTGAAGTCCGCGAGCGCGGCGGCGCCCGCGAGCGTAACGCCCGCCGCGGCGACACCCAGTCTGATGAATGCTTTGAACATGCCTTCCCCCCTTTAACAACTTGACAGCCTTTCTGGACTTAAAAGTGTCTCAAAACACCTGTATCCAGCTTAACACTTGCCAGTTTATCACGCACGCGCAAGTTGATATTGATCTTGCGCTTTGCTCTGCTGCGCGCAAGCTTGTTCAGCGAGCAACTTTTTCATAAGACGGCGCGCCTGGACCGCGCCAGCGTCTGCACGCAACGTGACCGGAAACTCTTCCAACTGACGCTCGCTCATGCGCTTTTGTTGCGCCTCCAGAATGACCTTGTCCTCGTCGAATGTCCGACTTACTTCGCACCGGATGTAATCGGTTAGTTCGGCATCATCCAAAGAATAACAACGAGCAATCGCCCAGAAATAGTGAGAAGAGGTTTCGGTCTCCGGCGTGATCAGATTAAGCACGCGGCGCTCGCGCGTCATACCCCGATTTCGAGCTTCGTCCTTGTTTGATCCGGCGGGCATCGACCCGTTTTCGATTATGAGAAAAGCCGGCGGCGTAAATATTGTGGTGTGCCAGCGATCGATTCTGCCGGTGAATCCTGTCGCCTTTACGTAAAACGGTGGGACTTCGCAGTTTAGCATATCTCGATGCGCCCGGATGACGCCTCCATCTCCACTCACAGTTAGAGGCGCCTCAGCAACTGCCGCATTCCCTATCGTATGCGAATGGACAAAAGTCTCGTGCGACAAGTCCAGAAGGTTGTCGTTGAGAAGCTGATAATTAGCGCCAATATGATGATACCCTTCTGAAATAGCCCACTGTGGATCATCCATCCAATGAAAGTCTGGAATTTCAGCCTCGTCGGCCTTCTCCGGCTCGCCAAGCCAGACCCAAACAAATTTGTAACGCTCGGCAGTGGGAAAGCTCCTGACCGTTGCGCCCCCGGGTGGGCGCTCCTGACCTGGAACGCGAATGCACGCGCCACGCGCATCGAAGCACATGCCATGGTACCCGCATTCTATGACATCGCCCACGACGCGCCCTTTGGACAGGGGAGCAAGCCGGTGCGGGCACTCGTCCAACAATGCTGCGGGCGTACCGTCCGCAGATCGGAATAAAACAACGTCCTCACCGAGGAGCGTTCGCGCTAAAGGGGCGCTCTTGAGCTCCGCAGAGTGAGCTGCGACCTGCCAGACATTTCTCAGAAACATTTTGGTTGGTCTCCCTATCACTATAGATGGAAATGATGACCAGTTTTGGCCGAGTCCACGTATATCTGTTACTCGGCGGCCGTCTGCGTCGGGGGCTTGAGACCGCGCGCGGTCAGCTCTTCATCCGTGAGGCCGACGAGACGCCAGTCCGTCGTCTTCGGCGCGACGCCCTCGAAAGAGCGCAGTTTGTTGTGCGGTACGCGAGGCTCGGTGAGGCCGATTACCGTGCCGTCCTTCGCATAGTTCTGCGCTGCTTCCACCATCTGCTTGCGGAATTCGACGATGGCGAGATCGCTGGCGCCGAGCAGGTCCTTGCTGCGGTCGGCGATGGGTCCCATCGTCACCCACATGACGTAGTCCTGGTTCGGAATGCCCCTGATGCCGGTGAAGTTGCCGGCCTTCATGGACTGCCGGTCCTGCAGGAACTTGTTGTCGTGGGTGCGCTTGTTCGTCCAGTCGTCATTTAGATCGACGCCGCGGGTCGCGCCCAGGAACTTCCGCCAGGTCTCCGTTTCCGGCGTCGTCGCCGGATCGCCGAAGCACAGGAAGTAGAAGTCCGTGTTCGTGTCGTCGACCGGCACGTGCAGGATGGCGATCTTATAGTTGTTGTTCGGCGGAATGTAGACCGTGTACGGCGCGATGAAGAGCGTCGTGCGAATATAGTCGTGCGTCTGGGCGTTCTGGATCGGACGACGCAGCGCGGCGTAGCGGAAGCCGAACGGCGTGCGCTGAACCTGCAGGCGCGGCGACTTGTCGGTCGAGGGGCGAAGCCAGTTCTTGTCGTTGGCTTCCGCGCCCGCAACGCGCGCGGGCACCATGTCGGAGGAGTGCAGGCTCGATGAGTGCGCCGAGTCGATACCGCCTTCGAGAATCTGCGCCCAGTTGCACGGCACGCGGAACTTGGCGATCGAGACGCGCGTGTCGGGCGTCGGCTGGAACACCGGCGGTTCGAATTCGGGCATCAACTCGGCGGGGCCGAGATAGACCCACACGAAGCCGGCGGCTTCGCGCACGGGATAGGAATTCGTCTTCACCTTCTTCGCGAAGCCGGTTTCCGCGGGCTCGGAGGCAAGCTCCATCGCGTTGCCGTCCACGTCGAACTTCCAGCCGTGATAGAGGCAGCGGATGCCGCATTCCTCGTTGCGGCCATAGACCAGCGAGGCGCGGCGATGCGGGCAGAGTTCGTCCAGCGCGCCAAGCTTGCCGTTGGTGTCGCGGAAGACGACCAAATCCGTGCCGCACAGGCGCACCTTCACGGGATCGCAATCGGGCTCCTCGACCTCTTCGATGAGGCAGGCGGGCAGCCAATGGCGCCGCATGATCTGGCCCATCGGCGCGTCGCCCTCGACGCGGCAGAGAAGTTCGTTTTCCTCATGAGTCAGCATGACGTCCTCCAACGCCCCGCGCGGAATCCCCTCCGGCGCTTGATTAGCTCTCTAAGCATTTAGCGCGACCATCTCCATTTGTCGAGAGCCGATTGACAGGGCTTGCCGAGAAATATTTAGGGGTCTAAACATCCGGCGGCGGCGGGTCCACCCGCCGGAAAGCCATGCCGAAGCATGCAACGAAAACGCGCCGAACGCGGCCAAAGGGAAGGCGAACAGAGCCATGCGGGACCTCCGCGTCGAACGCGCAGAGAAAATCGCGGACGACATCCATTTGTTCGAACTGCGTGATCCCACGGGCGCGGAGCTGCCCGAGTTCACCAGCGGCGCTCACGTCACCGTGCGCACGCCGTACAGCGACGAGCGCAAGTATTCTCTCTCGAACGATCCGATCGAGCGTGACCGCTACGTGATCGCGGTGAAGAAGGAGCCGGCGAGCCGGGGCGGATCGCGCAGCATGTGCGAGGACCTGAAGGCCGGCGACACGATCGCCGTCTCTGACCCCAGGAACGATTTCGAGCTGGCGCCTTCGCCCGCCGGCTACACGTTCGTCGCCGGCGGCATCGGCATCACGCCGCTCCTGTCCATGGCGCGTCACCTGCTCACCCAGGGCGGCCCCTCGTTCAAGCTCTACTATCTCACGCGCAGCCCGGAGACGACCGCCTTCCTCGAGGAGCTCAAGGCGCCGGAGTTCGCGGGCAAGGTGGTCATTCACCACGACGGCGGCGACATCGACAACGCCTACGACCTGTGGCCGGTGTTCGAAAAGCCGAAGGGTCACGTCTATTGCTGCGGCCCGCGCGGGCTGATGGATTCGGTGCGCGACATGACCGGCCACTGGTCGACCTCCGCCGTGCACTTCGAGGCGTTCGCCGATGGCTCGACGCCGCGGCCAGAGGACGTGCCCTTCACCGTGAAGATCGAAAAGACAGGCGAGATCCTCGACGTGCCCGTCGGCGTGTCGATCCTCGACGCGTTGCGCAACTCCGGTCATCCCGTGCCGTCGTCCTGCGAGAGCGGCTCGTGCGGCTCATGCCGGACGCGGCTTGTCTCGGGCGACGTCGATCACCGAGACTTCGTGCTCACGCCCGCCGAGCACGCCACCGACATCATGGTGTGCGTGTCGCGCGGACGCGGCGGCGAAGTCGTGATCGACATCTAGGAGCGGAGCGGCGCCCATGGCTGAACGCAAACTCCGGATGGGCGTCGCGGGCCTTGGCCGAGCCTTTTCCCTCATGCTGCCGACGCTCGTCATGGACGAGCGCATCGAGATCGTCGCGGGCGCCGATCCGCGGGCCGAGGCGCGCGCCCGCTTCGAGCAGGATTTCGCCGGCCGCGCCTACGAGCGCGTCGAGGACATGTGCGGCGATCCCCGCGTCGAGGTCGTCTATGTCTCGACCCCGCATCAATACCATGTGGAGAACGTCGCCGCCGCAGCCGCGGCCGGCCGTCACATCCTGTGCGAAAAGCCGATGGCGCTGAACGTCGCCGATTGCATGGCCATGATCGACGCGGCGCGAAAGGCTGGCGTCGCGCTGGTCGTAGGCCATTCGCATTCGTTCGATGGCCCCATCCGCCGCGCGCGCGAGATTGTCGAGAGCGGCGCGTATGGCGACGTGCGCATGATGAGCGGCATGGACTACACGGACTTTCTGTTCCGTCCGCGCCGCCCGGAAGAACTCGATACGTCGAAGGGCGGCGGCGTGATCTTCAACCAGGCGCCGCATCAGGTGGACAACGTTCGCTTCATCGGCGGCGGCATGGTGCAGTCGGTGCGCGCGGTTACGGGAGCATGGGATCCGTCGCGCCGCACGGAGGGGGCCTACACCGCGCTACTGACGTTCGCCAACGGTGCGGCGGCAAGCATTACTTACTCAGGCTACGCGCACTTTGACTCGGACGAGCTTGTCGAGTGGATCGCCGAGAGCGGTCTGCCGAAAAACCCGGACGCATACGGGACCGCCCGCCGCGCGCTTGATGGCGTTGCGGGCGAGGCCGAACACGCGCTTAAGTGGCAGGTCAACTACGGCGGGCCGCGTTACGGTGGCTTCGATCCGGCGAAGGCGAAAGCCGCCGCGGAACGCTATCATCAGAATTTCGGCCTGCTTGTCGTATCCTGCGACGGAGCCGATTTGCGCCCGAACTCGAAGGGCGTGATGATTTACGATGATCGCGAGCGGCGTCTTGAGGCGGTGCCCGTGCCCCCCGTTCCGCGCCGGGAGGTGATCGACGAGCTTTATGCGGCGGTGGCCGACGGCGTTCCGCCGGTTCACGACGGGCGTTGGGGGCTGGCGACTATGGAAGTCTGCTTCGCTATCCTGCAATCAGCGCGCGAGGGCAGGGAGGTGACCTTGTCGCATCAGGTTCCCACACCGAACCTCGCCAATCGCGCCGCGGTGATGTCATGACCGCGCGCAAGGGCGATCCGCGCACGGCGGACATCATGCTGCGCCACTGGCGCGAGGCGGTGCCCAACGATCGCATCGCGCATCTGATCAAGGACGCGGGGCGCGGCCTGCAGCGCGCGCTTCAGGTGCGGCTTGCCCGGTACAACGTGTCTTTCGGACACTGGGTTTTCCTGCGCATCCTGTGGGTGCGGGACGGGATTACGCAGCGTGAATTGAGCGAGGAAGCGGGACTCATGGAGCCGACGACCTTCTCGGCGCTGACGGCCATGGAAAAGCTCGGATACATCGAACGGCGCAAGCTGCCGCATAGTCGCAAGAACGTTTATGTTTTCCTCACCCCTGCAGGCCGGCAGCTCAAGAAGAAGCTGGTGCCTCTCGCCGAGGAGGTAAACGAAATCGCCATTCAGGGCGTCGACCCGGCCGACGTGGCCACGACGCGCCGCTCGCTTCTCGTCATGATCGAGAACATCGCGCGCGATGAAGCCGAACACGCCGACCCGGCAAGGGCGGCCCGCATGAGAAGACACCTCGAAGCTGCCGAGAACGAACTCGCGTCTTCGGGCGAAAGCGAGAAGATTGACTGACGCTCACGCGTCGCCAGCCATTCAGCGGAGGAAAGGGTGCACGACTTGGATCTCGATCGTTCTTGTAGACTTCTCTCCACCAACGGCGTGCAATTGCAGGAACTCGATTTCGTCGACGTTGGCGAACTCATCTCGCCGCCGGGCGTGGTCCCGGTGGTAATCAAGTCGCTTCTGTTCTCTTAAGATTGGTTGATAACTCCAGGAGGAATGAAATGTCAGAGAAGATTGATCCCCGTTACGGCATCGACCCGTATCTCGACTGGGTCGCGAAAGAGGGAATCAAGGTCACCGAGAACTACGGCATCGACCTGTTCACCGTCGAAACGGACATGTGGCCACGCTACGGCGTGAAGGGCGCCGCCGTGCACCTGATCGGCCGCGGCGACTTCACCAACATGTTCCTGCTCGACATTCCGCCGGGCGGTTCGACGACGCCGCAGCGTCACCTGTATGAGGACGTCTATTACGTTCTCGAGGGTACGGGCTCCACGCAGGTCGAGTTCGAGGATGGCACGAAGCGCAACTTCGAATGGGGTCCCAAGAGCCTCTTCGCCATTCCGCTGAACGCCAAGCACCGCCACTTCAACGGTTCGGGCCGCGAGCGCGCGTTGCTCGTCACGACCACCGACCTGCCGCTCGTGTTGAACACGTTCCACAACGAGAAGTTCGTCTTCGGCAACGACTTCGACTTCAATGAACGCTCTGGCAAGCAGGGCTGGTATTCGGGCGAGGGCGACCTCATCACGGTTCGTCCCGGCAACCACATGTGGGAGACGAACTTCGTTCCAGATCTCGCAGCCATCGAGCTGAAGTCTTGGGGCGACCGCGGCGCCGGCGGCACCAACATCATGTTCGTCCTCGCGGACGGCACGATGCACGCGCACATTTCGGAAATGCCGGTCGGCACCTACAAGAAGGGTCACCGTCACGGTCCGGGCTTCCACGTGATGTGCGTCACGGGGCACGGCTATTCGCTGCTGTGGTTCGCTGACCAGAAGGACTTCCTGCGCATCGACTGGAAGCACGGCGTCGTGTTCCCGCCGGCGGACCAGCAGTTCCACCAGCACTTCAATACGAGCCAGCATCCCGCGCGCTACCTGGCGACCGGAACGGGCGGCCTGCGCTATCCGCTTACCTATGCCCAGCGCCGTTCGCTGCTTGGCGTCAAGCCGGGCGAAAAGGGCGCCGTATCGACCTCGATCAAGGAAGGCGGCGACCAGTACGAGTACGAGGATCAGGATCCCCGCATTCACGCGATCTGGCTCGAGGAAATGAAGAAGAACGGCGTCGAGCCGAAGATGCAGAAGTGGTTCCCCGACAAGGCGTGACGCCTCGTCGGACCGGATAGGCAAACGGCGGCCCACCGGGCCGCCGTTTTTGTTCGTGAATTGCTGAATGATAGGTCAGAGGGTCGCAATCATTAGGAATAGTCAGACTTTGGCAGTTCGGACGCCGCAACTCGCAGATTCGCGTGTGCGGATATGCATTCACTGGCGCCTAAGGACCAGACTGATAGCGAATATCCGTACGTCGGGGGAGGCATACGACGGCGAGGAAGTTGGCCGCCTATCGATCATAGCAAGTGGCGAACCGTCTGAAGTCTCAAACACCAAAACATGCGGTCGACGACGTTGCGCTTTTGATACGAAGCACTTCCGGCCTCGGTTCTCCTTTGGCGTGATGTTCAGAATCGCCGCGGCGCACTCAGAGGTCTGCTGATCACGTTCGCATCGTAGCCCTTGGCGCCGTGGAGTAATTTCGCCACCGGCATTTGCTGGAGCAGCACCTTGGTAGCGGTGCGGTCTGCGACCTGACCACCTGTCAGGAGGAAAGCGATGACCCACATTGAGCACCCGTGAGCGCATGGATTTTCCCTTTCCCGGCGCGGACCCCGACCCCATCGCGTAGCTCTTCTCCTCCGTTGTCCTCCGGGCGCTGGGCCTGCCTTCTCGGATTTGTCGAAGAGCACATGCGCGGACGTCCCGCTCCCACGTCCCTCGGTCAAGAAAGGCCTGATTCATTCTCGCGCGCTTCCGGAGGCTATGAATTACATCTAATGGATCCCGCCACCTTTTTATCTGCCCTCCCCTACGCAAATTCGATAGAAGCCTTCACCACTTGGAAGCTCGCCATTGCTTTCATTGCGTCATTGATCTGCTCGAGCTTGTAGCGTGCTGAAATCATGTCCTCGAAGGGGTAGCGGTGCTTGCGGGTCGCCATGAAGTCTAGAGCCTGAAGCCAGTGTCGCGGCTCGCCGCTGCGGACGGTCAGGAACGATAGCTGCTGCGGCAATGTTTCGACTGCTACCGCAGCCCGACCGCCCACGCCAATGTTGAGGAAGCGGCCGCCGCCGCGCAGTAAGCTGAGCCCCTCGGGAACTGCCGAATTGGTGGCCGCCTGGATAACAATGTCGGCGCCGCGCCCGCCCGTGTGAGAGTGAACCCATTCCTTCCTGTCTTGTGTGTCCGTGACTTCCTCGAGGTTGAGCACATGGTCGGCGCCCATCCGCTTGGCCACTTGCAGCCGCGCATTGGGAGCCCCGATCATCAGCACCGTCTTCGCGCCGTGATCCTTGGTCACAGCGGCGCAGAAAATGCCAATCGGCCCGCTTCCTTGAATAAGGACAGTCTCGTGGCTCTTGATTGCGCCGAGCCGATCGAACCCGTGCATACATGTGCGATAGGCGCATGCCGAAGCAGCCGCTGACGCCGACGTGACGTTTTCAGGCACTTTCACGATCAGGCACTGACGTGGCACATACATGTACTCCGCGCAGGACCCGAGCAGATAAGGCGATTGGTCGCTCCTGTTGTGTCCCCAGGAGGCTCGATCCGGACAGATGCAGGGCTGAAGCGCAACGCTGCAGTAATAGCAGGAGCCGCAGGCCACGTAGCTCCAAACAATCCTGTCTCCTACCTTCACGGGATTGCCAAGTATATCGGTGCGATCGCCGGCAATCTCTTCGATGATGCCGCATGGCTCGTGACCGGTGATGATGGGCAGCGTGTCCCCGCGGTCAAGCGGACCATGCCAACGATGGACGTCCGTGCCGCAGAGTGTGGACGAGATCACCCGTACGAGCAGGTCGCCCTTGGTCAGCTCCGGAAATGGAATAATCTGAATTTCAAGAGGCGCGTTATGCTTCGTGATGACGGCTGCCCTGCTGGTGCGCATGTGTTTCTCTCTTCTTGCTCTACTTTGCGCCGAGAAGCGCACGGGTCCGCTCGATCGTTTCACGAGAGGCGTTCACGGTGTTCGCGGCGATTCGCTGCAGCTTCATTCCCTCAAGCGGATTGAACTCCAGCTGTGTCTTCTTGACCTCGGCCAGGAACTCGTCGTCTTTTAGCATCTGCATAAAGGCAGCGCGCATCGCCGCGAGCCGCTCTGGATCTAGGCCCGGCGGGGCGAGAATGGATCGCCCGAGTTCCTCTCCGCTCGTGTAGAATTCAAGCACCGCGCGTTCGTCCGGAGTCCTACCGAGCTCAACCGACGTCGGCGTGTCCGGCAGGTCTGGGCTTCGCTCGAAAACAAACTGGACCAGCGGGTGGATCTTCTTCTCCGCAAGCCATTGCGCTTTTGTCCGTTTGATCGTGTTCCAGGATGGCAGGGAGGCGTCGATCTCACCGCGCTCCATGGCGAGCATGGTGTCTGCGGAGGAACTGTAACCACTGACGATCTTGAACTTTGTGCCGAGCAGGCCGTTCATCAACCTCGGATAGCCCTCCGAAGGCGACCCGGCGCCGGTGGCGCCCATGGCGGTCTCTATGCGGCGGACATCCTCGATCGCTTTCGCCCGGGCAGGGTCAAGCGTTGCGAGAACCTGGAGGATCATGCTGACGCGACCGATCCAGCCGAACTCCGCAGACTTGTACTGGATACTTGGATTTCCGAGCGCCTCCTCGATCGCGATGGAGGAGGAGAGGATGCCGAGCGCCGTCCCGTCCCGTGGCGCTGAATTAAATATGTAATTGGCCGCCCGTATGCTGCCGGCTCCGGGCATGTTCACGGCGATACCAGTGGGCGCGCCAGCCATGTGCTTCAAGATATGCCGGGCTACGAGCCGGCCTACGAAGTCGTAGTTACCGCCCGTCGAAAACCCGATGGTGACAGTGACGGTGCGGCCTTTCCATGTCAGGTCGCTTGCAGCCGCCGGATCCGCGGAGATACATGCCACCGCGAAAGCGCTAGCTGTCCAACGTGCCAAAGTCAGACGCAGACACGTCATGTACCCCCCTTTGCACGCCCTCTTTGACGCCTGTGACACCCCGCGCTTGCGAACGCAGTCGCTGTTGCCCCGGCCCGTCCCGTCAGCGCGCGGCAGAGTCTCTGATTGAAAAGCGCCGCAGGTGTCGAGTTTCGTTCTTATCGAAATCGGTGCGAGCATGAATGCAGCATCGATTGTCCCACAGAAGAAGATCGTAGCGCCGCCACTTGTGCTTGTAAACGAATTCAGGCTTCTCCTGATGATCGAAGAGCTTAAACAGGATATCGTCGCTCTCACTCTCCGGCAGCCCCTCGATGCAGGCCGACATGAGGCGGTTCACGTAAAGAAATTCACGGCCGCTCATCGGATGCTTGCGCACGATCGGATGAAGTGTCCTGTAGCTCGCTGACTCCACGTCGTTGGCAATGCGGCTCTGAGTCCCGTAACCGTTATGGTTAAAGATGTTGAGGACTTTTAGCCCGGCAACGGCGCGCTTGAGCTCCTTTGGCAGCGTGTCCCACGCGAGGCACAGGTTTCCAAACAACGTGTCGCCGCCGGAACGAGGAATTTCCAGCGCGTGGAGGCAGCCGCCGATAGCCGGATTCTCAAGGTAGCTCTGATCGATATGAAACTCCATCTCGCCATCCGGGAGCGAACCAATGATCCGCCCACCCTCGCGCTTGTTGGAGACATACATGACGTTCTGGGGCGCATTATCGGGCTCAAGGCGCGCTTCGACCGGACGGGCGCGGGCGCCGATTTCCCCAAATGTCCTGCAGAAATCCATCTGCGCTTCGGCGGAGACCGGTTTGTCGTGTCGCAAGACAAGAACAAGGTGATCGCTCCAGGCCTTTCGCAGAAACTCGCGATCAATCTCTTGGAGAGGCTGAGCGAGATCGACGCCGCGCACCTCGGCGCCGAGCGCCGGCGATAAACGGACCACTTCGCGTTTGCTGGTGAGCACTGGCTCCCTCCCGTATTCTCCAAAGTCGTTGCTAGAGCGACATCGCCTGGCTTCGGGCGGTAAGCCGACTCCCTGGGCGTGGCTCTTGCGGGCAAGAGTAAACAAGCCCAAGACTTTCGCTTACACGCACCGAGCTGGACTCTGCGCGCGCCTATTCTACCGGCTCAGAAATCGTCACTCGACGAAGATGACGTGTCTCTTCCGCGGGAAAATCGTTCCTCGCGTGGTTGAGGCACCGATTATCCCAAATGAGCAAGTCGCCTGGCTTCCACCTGTGCGCATAGATGAACTCAGGTTTTTCAACATGGTCGAAAAGCTGAGATAATAGCGCGTCACTTTCAGACGCATCCATACCAACAATATTTCGGGTCATCAGGCGACTGCAAAAGAGGCTTTTATGGCCTGTGTCGGGGTGAATGCGCACAAGCGGATGGACCGCGTTTGAAAGAGTGTCGTCTGTTTCATCCGTCTGGCTGCGCAGTGTTGCGCGCGTGTCATACACGTTGCGGACCTTCAAGCCCTCGATGCGCTGTTTCACCACCTGTGGAAGCCGCTCGTACGCGAGTTCCAGGTTCGCAAATTTTGTCTCACCACCCCGGGAGGGAATCTTGATTCCGTAGAGCGTGGTAGCCCGGTAGGGTGATTTACGATGTGCGCCATCAGAATGGAAGTGCAGTTCTCCATCAGGCAAAGCGCCAACCTGCTTACCATTCTCGCGAATATTTGAGATGAACATCACCCCCCGTTTTGCCGGGCCATCGGCCCCAGGATATTCTACATTCTGAGGTTTTCCGATGAAGTCAGCATCTGCCCGTCCAAACATCCGGGCGAAACGGATCTGATCGTCATTGGTGATTTCTTGACCGGGGAAGCAGAGCACGTGGTAGCGCGCGAAGCATTTGCGCAGCTCTATTGCTTCGGCTTCAGTCCATTCTCTGCTCAAATCAAGCCCCCGGACGCTTGCTCCGAGAATCGGGCTTAATGGCTCCAGATCGTAGTGAACCTGCAAGTTCATATATTCCTCCGACTGTTCTTATCTTTGGGTGTCTTGATAATGTTTTCATTGTTCATGCTGGGAGGCAACGCTGTCAAGGTGGCGCGGCGCGCCTGCTTGGCGAACGCAGCAGCACGGGGCGGGCGTGCATGATCACGGGCGCTTCGGAACTGGAAGGCGGACAACCTCCCGAGCAGCGTGAAACTGAGACGTGGCATAAGTGCCTTAGCGCGTGCCTTCAAGCTTCTGATGAGGCAAGGCCGCGAAGGCTGGCAACGCGAGCGGATTTCAAGGGCGCCGAAAGCCAATGGATGACCGCAGCCGCGCTAGCGATCTGTCCATCGCCAAGTGACGCGCGCGGCCTGAGGTCAACCGCGCAGTTTGCCGCCGAAAAAGGCAAGCAATCACCCGCAGATGGAGCGCTGCTGACGCCGCAGCCTTGATGCGGTTCAAGCGTCGTACTCGATCAGTACGGCCGCCGACCGTGCAGCTTCCATCCTTCGCAATTCCCGCCGGCAGAACTCAACAAACATCCGACATTTCTGAGGGACGGTGGCGTGGGGATACACGGCGTATACCGGCTTGGCCGGGGCTTCAAAGTCGGCAAGCAGCTGCACGAGCCGGTGGCCGGCAAGATCGTCCGCTACGCAATAGAGAGGCAGCATAGCTATTCCTACTCCCTGAAGAGCGGCGGCGCGCAGCACCATGACACTATTTGAGTAGAGGTTGCCGCTGACGGGCACATCCTCCAGCCCATCCGGTCGTGAAAATCGCCAAACATTAGGAGGAACAAAGCTGCGATGGCTCACGCAATTGTGTTTAGTCAAATCAGCTGGAATGCGGATTTGCTCATGCAACCGGAGATAGGTAGGGGCGGCGCAAACCAGCCATCGGACCGCGCCCACCCTCCTTGCGACCCCGGTTGCACTGTCGGACACAGGGTTCATCACGAAAGCAACATCGAAACTCTGGTCAACGAGCTGCCGGCTCGACATGTGGTTGTCGGTCCCGAAAAGGGAGAGCGACACTTGAGGATACTTCGCGATAAAAGCAGCAGCAATGGGCGCGAGCTCGTAATTGCCGAAGGCTAGAGACGAAGCGACGCGTAGCTGGCCCCGAGGCGATGCCTGAAACTGGGAAATGAGGGCTTCTTTCTCCTCGATGACAGCTATGACAGACTTGCACAGCTCCAGATACTCCGCGCCAGCTTGAGTGAGTGAAAACTGACGGCTGGTCCGGTTGATCAGTCGTGTCCCAAGGTGTTCTTCTATCAGCCGCAGCTGATGGCTCACGAGTGGTCGGGAAACCCCAAGCTCTTTGGCGGCCTGTGACAGGTTCTGGCGCCGAGCCACGACAGCAAATACCGTCATCGCCTTTAGCTTATCCATTCGGATCCGAGCTCCTGCTCTCAAGCGCCTGACCAGTATCTTCCACAGACGCCCAAATCGTCAAAGAACGTGACGTTTGCTTTCAGTCCTACGCGACTATCCAGAAGGAGTTAAGTCCCCCAAAAGGGAACCGCCCCCGCAGCGCGGAAGGTCGTCTTTCGCAGAGATATCTTGGACAGAGCCGCAATGATCGCTATGACGAAACATCCTGCTGTTGGCGTCGAGATCCATGGCGTGGACCTGTCGAAATCTGTGGACGCGGAAACCGCAGCCGCGATCCGCAAGGCCTTCGACGACAACATCGTGCTCGTCATCCGCAACCAGACCCTCGACGAGCATCAGCAGCTCAAGGCCGCGGAAATGTTCGGCAAGGTGGCCTACCGGCGCCGTCCCATCGCCGGCGACGGTCCGGGCGGGGATTTCGACACGCCCTTCATGATGGTCACCAACATCGTCGAGAACGGCAAGCCCATCGGCGCCTTCGGCGACGGCGAGATGTGGTTCCACCACGACACGAGCTATTACCCCGAGCCGCACCGCGCGACCCTGCTCTACGCTATGAAGCTCACGTCCTGGGGCGGCGAGACCTGTTTCTCGAACATGTACGCGGCCTACGACAACATTCCGCGCGCGCTGCGCGACAGGCTCGAAGGCCGCCGCGTCCTGCAGATGCACGACTACAAGCGCCGCGAGCGCCTGAACGTCGACACCGCCGATCTGTCGAAGATCCGGCACAACTGGCAGCCGCTGTTCATCACCCATCCGGCCACCGGCAGAAAGGCGCTTTACGTCTCGCGCCTCATGTCGGCGAAGATCGAGGGTCTGTCGCGCGAGGAGAGCGAGGCCGCGCTCGAGCAGCTGTTCGACATCTCGGAAGATCCGGCGATCGTCTACGAGCACAAGTGGGCGCTGGGCGACATGGTGATCTGGGACAATTGGTGCTCGATCCACGCCCGCAAGGATTTCCCCCGCGAGGAGCCCCGCCTCATGCGCCGCCTCACCATCGAAGGCCAGGCGATGCGGTTCTGAGTTCGGCTACATACATGCCAGAGAAGGAACAATACGATGAATGAAGCGCCAGGCAAATCGATCGAGGTCGTGCCCCTAACCAAGCACATCGGGGCGGAAATTCGCGGCGTCGATCTTTCCAAACCTGTCGACACGCAAACGCAAAAAGCGATATATCAGGCTTGGCTCGAGCACATCGTCATCGTCTTCCGCGGGCAGAAGCTGACGCAGGAAGACCACATGCGAGCCACGAAGATGTTCGGCGAGCCTGGCCACATCCATCGCCCGCCTAAGTACCGCCCAGCAGGCTTTGACCGTGTTCTGCCAGGGATCATGTTCATCTCGAATATTCGTGAAAACGGCGAGCCTATCGGCGCGCTGCCCGATGGCGAGATGATGTTCCACCATGACACGATTCACGCGGACTTTCCGGACAAAGGAACCCTGCTCTATTCTATCGAAATTCCATCCGAGGGTGGAAACACGCTGTTCGCCAGCGGCTACGCGGCTTACGAGACCATGGACCCGGAGCTGCGCGCAAAGATCGAGGGCCGCAATGCGCAGCACCATTACAACTACGGCTCAACCAAGAAAGGTGACGGCAAGGGCACCGAAGCGTTCGCGCGCGCGCAGCACCCTGCTGTCCGCACCCACGAGGAAACCGGCCGGAGGGCCGTCTACGTTAACCGGCTGATGACCGTGGGACTTGAAGGAATGAGTGACGAGGAGGCGGCGTCCATTCTCAACGACGTCTTCGATCACGCCGAGAAGCCAGAGTTCGTGTATTCGCACGAATGGCAGGTTGGCGACCTGCTTTTGTGGGACAACCGCTGCTCGACCCACGCGCGCACGGATTTCCCCTCGACAGAGCGCCGGCTGATGCTGCGAACGACCGTAAAAGCGGGGGTGAAGCCTTATTACGACTGCCCAAGCTGATCCTTCGGTCTATCTGGCTGTAGTCAGACGAAGCACCCAAATTTCGCCCTTGCTTATGTGAACGTAGCCGAAGGACGCGGCCTACCGATTAAGTCTGCCCGCTACTGCGGTAGCGAAAGCTCCTGTCATGGTCCCAACTGACGGTTGACCTGCTTCCCGAGAACTGGACCAGCGAAAGCGAGGATTTTCTCATAATCTCCCGGGCTGGGAGAGGAGAGACTGGTCATGAAGATCGAAGTTCAGCGAGCAGCAGATCGCCCTGATCCTGAAGCAGGTCGACGATGGACTGGGCATTGAAGAGG
>JBKBNT010000006.1:85809-381932 GCA_046295155.1 Beijerinckiaceae bacterium | reverse complement strand
CGCGCCGGCGGAGGCGCGGCCGGGCGAACAGCCGCCGGGGCGGCCTGCGGCGCGTCGATGATCGTGCCGTCCGGACGCACCGAGACGGTGCGGACGCGGCGCGGCTCGGGGAAGAACCCGTTTGCGGCGGGCCCCGCGGTCGGGAGGCCTGACGGCGCGGCGCCGGCGGACGGGCCCACACGGGCGGGCCCGGGGGCCGGATTTGCGGCGGCCGCTTGCCGGGCCGCCTCGCGGACGTCGACCGGCTGCTCCTCACGGGTCACGACCCGGCTTGCGGCGAGGCGCTCGCTGCCATTGCGATCGAGGATCGTCGCCGCTTCGCTGGGCTTCTCGCCTGCCGGTTTGGCTTCGGGCTGAACCTTGAAGGGCTCGCCGGAGGCGCGGATCGTCGGCGCGGAGCCGCTGTTGGAACCGCCGCGCATCATGAAAGTCGCGCCAAGGCCGATGACCAGGACGGCGGCAGCGCTGCCGAGAAGCATCATGCGCTTGCGCGACGACGCCCGCCCGGAATTGTCGATTGGCTCGAAGGCCTCCGGCCGCCACCCGGCCGCGGGGGGCTCGAACCCGTCGCCGGGCGCCGCCACGGGCGGCGGAGGGGGAGATGCGGCGGTGAAGCGGGCCGCGGCGTCGGGCTGGCTCACAACGGCCTGAAAGGGATCCTGCCGCGCGGCTGCGGCCTCGAGTTGCTCGCGAAGGTTCGCGACGGGATTGGTGGACGCGGCGGCCCCTTGGGGGTCGGCCGCGCGCGGGAAAACGGGGCGCTGCGAAACATCGCTTTTCGGCGCGTCGCCTTGGCCGTACGCGGTCAAGGGCTCCTCGACCGGCGCGCCGCGCAGCCGGCGCTCGAATTCTGCCAGATCGATGGGTTCACGAATCCGGGCGGCTTCACTCATGGACTTATACCTCGCACGCGGTCCCGCCACCCGACGTCCCGGGGACAGGTTGCGCCCAACCGCGCGCCTGAGAGCAGAAGCCTGCGAGGCGCGCTAGCGCATTTCATCAGGAGCGGAGACGCCTAGCACGCCGAGCCCCGACGCGAGCACTCTGGTTAAGGAGGCAACCAGTGCGACACGCGCTGACGTCAAATCTCGTCTTTCTTCATTAACAAAGCGCAAATGTGGCTGATCTTTGCCGCGATTCCAATGGGAATGCAGTGCGCTTGCGAGTTCATGCAAGTAAAAAGCGACGCGATGCGGCTCGTGGGCGGCGGCTGCGGCCTCGATCTGCCGCGGATACTGCGCGATCAACTTGGCCAGCCCCATCTCTCCTTCGTCGCCGAGAAGCTGAAGCTCGGCCATGGACAGGGCGTCCGCCGACAGGTCGAGACCCGGGAACGCGGCCTGCGCCTGGCGCAGCACGGACTTGCCGCGCGCATGGGCGTACTGGACGTAGAAGACCGGGTTGTCGCGCGACTGCTCGATGACCTTCGCAAGATCGAACTCCAGCGTCGCGTCGTTCTTGCGGAACAGCATCATGAACCGCACGGCGTCGACGCCCACTTCGTCGACGACATCGCGCAGCGTCACGAACGTGCCGGCGCGTTTCGACATCGTCACCGGTTCGCCGTTGCGCACGAGCTTCACGAGCTGGCACAGCTTGACGTCCAGGCTCGCCTGCCCGCCTGAGATCGCCTTCACCGCCGCCTGCATCCGCTTCACGTAGCCGCCATGGTCGGCGCCCCACACGTCGATCATGTCGTCGAAGCCCCGGTCGAACTTCGACTTGTGGTAGGCGATGTCGGACGCGAAGTAGGTGTAGCCGCCGTCCGACTTGATCAGCGGTCGGTCCACGTCGTCGCCGAAATCCGTCGAGCGGAACAGCGTCTGCTCGCGGTCCTCCCAATCGTCGGGCAACTGGCCCTTGGGCGGCGGCAGGCGGCCCACATAGACGATGCCGCGCGCGCGCAGGTCCTCGATGACCGCGCGAACAGCGTCTTGGCCGCCCTCGCCTTCGGTGAGCGAACGCTCGGAGAAGAACACGTCATGGCGGATGTTCATGGCGGCGAGGTCGCCGCGGATCATGTCCATCATCGCGTCGATGGCGAACTTGCGCACGAGCGGCAGCCACTCGGCCTCCGGCCTGTCGCGCAGCGACGCGCCGTGTGCGGCGGCGAGCGCGGCGCCGACGGGCTTCAGGTAATCGCCGGGATAGAGCCCTTCAGGAATTTCGCCGATGTTTTCGCCCAGCGCCTCGCGGTAGCGCATGAAGGCCGAGCGCGCGAGGACATCCACCTGCGCGCCGGCGTCGTTGATGTAGTACTCGCGCGTAACCGTGCGGCCGGCGAAGGCGAGCAGGCTTGCAAGCGCGTCGCCGAACACCGCGCCGCGCCCGTGCCCGACGTGCATCGGGCCCGTGGGATTGGCGGAGACGTATTCGACGTTCACGGGCCGTGTGTCCATCACGCGCGGACGGCCGTAACCGGCGTCGGTGAGCGAGGCCCTTAGAACGTCCGCGAACACATGCGCGTGGAGCCGGATGTTGATGAATCCGGGCCCCGCCACCTCGGCCTGATCGACGTCCGGGTCGCCCGCCAGCGCATAGGCGATGGTCGTCGCCAGCTCGCGCGGACTGGCGAAGGCCGGCTTCGCCTCCTTGGCGTAGACCATGGCGGCGTTGGTCGCGAGGTCGCCATGGGAGGGATCGCGCGGCGGCTCGACGACGAAGCGGCCGAGGTCGAGCCCCGGCGGCAATTGCCCGGCGTCCATCAGGCCCCGGAGAATCCGGCCGACCCGATCCTGAAATTCCGCGAAAATGTTCATGGGCGGGGAATCCGCGTGCGTTCGTGAGAAGAAAAAGTCGTCGCGCGGCCTAGCGGAAATCGCCCGAAGCGTCAAAGGCGGCGCTCACCTCAGACTTGGCGCGCCGCCCGTCAGCCTCACGTGCTCGGCCACCGCATACCTGTCCGTCATGCCGGCTATGTAATCGCAGACGATCCTGAGCCGCTTCGCCTCGGTCGGAGCGACCGCCGCCGCGTGGGCCCATTCGCCGGGCATCCGGCCGGACTCCTCCGCGAACTGCGCGAACAGGACCTCGACCACGGAAGCCGCCTCGCGCCGCACCTTCATGACGCGCGGATGCCGGTACATGTGCGGGAACAGGAAGTCCTTCAGGGCCCGGTCGACCGCCACAAACTCGGGCGAGAACGAAACCGTCGCCTCCCCCGCCCCGCGCACGTCGTCCGCCGAGGCCGGCTTGCGCGCCTCGATGCGGGCGCGGCTCGCGCGGATCACGTCCTCGATCAACCGCGTGATCACCCGGCGCGACACCTCGTGAATGACGCGCACCCGCTCCAGCCCCGGATGCAGGCGGTCGATCTCGTCCACGATGTCGCGCAGGAACGGGACGCTGCGCAGGTCCGCGATGTCGAACAGCCCGGCCCGCAAGCCGTCGTCGAGATCGTGCGCGTTGTAGGCGATGTCGTCCGCAATCGCCGCCGCCTGCGCCTCGGCGCTTGCATAGGTGGAAAGCCCCAGATGCGCGGCTCGATCGAAGATGAGGATGGGCGCCGGAACTCCGCGCGCCGCGTATTTGGGCATCGGCGCGCCATCGGAGGTGAGCAGCGGCCCGTTGTGCTTGACGAGGCCCTCCAGCGTTTCCCATGTCAGGTTCAGCCCGTCATGGTCTGCATAGCGGCGTTCGAGCTTGGTGACGATGCGCAGCGCCTGCGCATTGTGGTCGAACCCGCCGTGCGCCTGCATCGCCGCGTCGAGCACCTCCTCCCCCGTATGGCCGAAGCAGGTGTGGCCGAGGTCGTGGGCGAGCGCCAGCGCCTCCGCCAGATCGTCGTCCAGGTTCAGCGCGCGCGACAGCGCGCGGGCGATCTGCGCAACCTCGATCGTATGCGTGAGGCGTGTGCGGTAATGGTCGCCCTCGTGCGGGACGAAGACCTGGCTTTTGTGGGCGAGCCGGCGGAAGGCGGTGGAGTGGATGATCCGGTCGCGGTCGCGCTGGAACTCCGTGCGGGTCGGCGACGGCGGCTCGGCGAGGAGCCTGCCGCGGCTCGCCTGCGGGTCAGCGGCGTAGAGGGCGCGTTGAACGGTCACGCCAGCGGGCATATATCTACCTCGCCCTTGCGGCAAGGAGCCCTGGAAACCTGACATGAGCGAAACACTGTCACTTCCCGACGCGACAGACGCTGCGCCCGTCGTCACCGAACGCGCCGCCCGGCGCGTCCAGAAAATTCTCGCCAAGGAGCCGGAGGGCTCGCTCCTGCGCGTCGCCGTGAATGGCGGCGGCTGCTCCGGTTTCCAGTACGCCTTCGAGATCGTGCAGAACCGCGCGGACGACGACCTTCTGATCGAGCGCGACGGCATCGGCGTCGTCATCGATCCCGTGTCGCTCGACTTCCTGCGCGGCGCGAAGATCGACTTCGTGGACGACCTGATGGGCCAGGCGTTCCGCATCGAAAACCCGAACGCCGCAAGCTCGTGCGGGTGCGGCACGAGCTTCTCGGTCTGACCGGCGCTGATCAGGCGGAATCGCTGTCGGGATAGTAGACTGGCGCCGGCGTGGCGCGGCGGAACGTCATGCGCGCGACATTCGGCCCGAGCGTGTCGCCGCGCGCCTCTTCCTCCGACATCGCCCGTTCGATGATGCGCAGGATCGGGCTGTCGTCCTGCCACTCGACACCGCGGCGAATGACGCCGAGCACCCACATCAGCGATGCGATGCGCTGCTCGCACTCGTCAATCTTTTCTGAGAGGCGGACGTTCTCGGCTCCGAGATCGCGCGCGCCGAAAGCCCTGTGCAGGGAATTGTCAAAAGACTTGGTGGCCATAATGTGCGCCCTTGAAAAAATAACTTCGAATCGGCCTGAAAAATGCACGCCGAACATAAACCGGAAGGATTGCAAGCGTAAGTGTGGGGAACAGTCGCCGGCGTAAATCGCGGCCAGGTGTGTCCTCGTCGCACCATTTGTAAACCAACGCGCGCCCAGAGCGTTACAGTACGGCAGTCATGAGCGGGTGGACATGAATTCTCTCTTTATTGGCCAGACTTACATCGACGTGACGATCCTCGCGGACGCCATGCCGTCGGGCGACGACAAGGCGGTCGCGCGCGACTACGCCATTTCCTTCGGCGGCAACGCGGTGACGGCGGGCTTCTGCGCCGCGCGCCTCGGCCACGGCGTCGACATGCTCACGTCGTTGTCGGACGACTGGCTCGGCCGCATGTTTCTCGACATGGCCGCGAAGTACCAGATCTCCGTTCACGGACGGAAGGTGAAGCGCTCGTCGCTCTCCGTCGTTCTGCCCAACGACGGGAAGCGCGCGATTCTTCGCGCCCGCGACGACGACTACCAGCATCCGTTGCCGAACCTCAACATTGCAGGCGTTCGCGCGCTGCATCTCGACGGGCATCAGGCCGACGCCGCCATTCACTACGCGAAGCTCTGCCGCGAGATGGGGGTGATGACCTCGCTCGACGGCGGTGGCCTGCGCGCCAACACGCACGACCTGCTCGGGTTCATCGACGTCGCGATCTGTTCGACGCGCCTTTGCGAACAGATGAAGATGACTTGCGGCGAATTGCTCGATTACCTGAAAGGGCGTGGCTGCCGGATCGGCGGCGTCACCGAGGGCGAACACGGAATGCTGTGGTACGACGAGAGCGGCGAGGTTCAGCGCCTGCCCGCGCTCGACGTGCCATCCGAACTCGTCATCGACACGTCCGGCGCCGGCGACGTGTTCCACGGCGCCTATGTCGCGTCCTATCTCGACCGCCCGGAGGCGAATTGGATCGACCATTTCCGATTCGCCCGTGCGGCGTCCGCGTTCAAGGTGCAGCGCCTGGGCAACGAGGCGGGGCTTCCCTCCCGCGAGGACGTGGCGCGGATGCGGGAGATCTACGAACGGGGCTGAGGCCCCGCCCTCACGCCGGGTCGTACTTGTCCTGCGCCTGCGCCTCCGCCACAGCGATCGCCGTCATATTCACGACGCCACGCGCGGTGACTGACGGCGTCAGCACGTGCGCCGGTTTCGCCGCGCCCATCAGGATCGGCCCCACCGGCAGCGCGTCCGCCAGCACCTTCACGAGCTGGAACGCGATATTGGCCGCCGCGAGGTTCGGCATGACGAGCACGTTCGCCTCGCCGGTCATGCGCGAATGGGGCATCACGCGGTCGCGGATCGCCTGTGAGAGCGCGGTGTCGGCCTGCATTTCGCCATCGACTTCGAGATAGGGATTGATGGCGCGCACGAGGTGCAGCGCCTCGCGCATCTTGATGGCGGTGCGCGAATCGAGCCCTCCGAAATCGCTGTCGGCGAGCAGCGCGATTTTCGGCGTCAGGCCGAAGCGGCGCACATGCTCCGCGATGCTTACCGTCATGTCCGCGATCTCGGCCGCTGTAGGATCTGCGCGCACATGGGTGTCGGCGAGGAAGAAGTTGCCGCGCTGCGTGATCAGCAGCGACAGCGCCGAGAAGTCGTTTACGCCCGGCGCGAGCCCCACGATGTCGCGGATGAAGCGCAGGCGCGTATGAAAGCGGCCTTCAAGCCCGCAGATCAGGGCGTCCGCGTCGCCGCGATGAAGCGCGACGGCGCCTATCACCGTGTTGTTGGTGCGCACCAGAGTGCGCGCTGCGTCGGGCGTCACGCCCTTGCGGCCCGCCACGTCGATCAGCGTCTGCACGTAATCACGATAGCGCGGATCGTCTTCCGGATTGACGAGCTCGAAATCGCGGCCCGGCCTGATCTGCAGGCCGAATCGCTCGATGCGCCTCTCGACCACCGCTGGACGGCCGATGAGGATCGGCACCGCCATGCGCTCCTCGATCGCCACCTGCGCCGCGCGCAGCACGCGTTCGTCCTCGCCGTCCGCGTAGATCACGCGGCGCGGGTCCGACTTCGCCTGCGCGAACACTGGCTTCATGATGAAGCCGGAGCGGAACACGAAGCGATCCAGTTGGTCGGCGTAGGCGTCGAAGTCGGTGATCGGTTTCGCCGCGACGCCGCTCTCCATCGCCGCCTTCGCCACCGCCGGCGCGATGCGCAGGATCAGGCGCGGATCGAACGGCGACGGGATGAGCGAATTTGAGCCGAACAGCGGCGCAGAGCCGCCATAGGCGCGCGCCACAACGTCTGACGGCGCCTCGCGCGCAAGCTGCGCGATGGCCTCGACCGCCGCCCGCTTCATCACCTCGTTGATCGTCGTCGCGCCAACGTCCAGCGCGCCGCGGAAGATGTAGGGGAAGCAGAGGACGTTGTTCACCTGGTTCGGATAGTCCGAACGTCCTGTGCAGATCATCGCGTCGGGACGCGCGGCGAGCGCCTCCTCCGGCATGATTTCCGGCGTCGGATTGGCGAGGGCGAGGATGAGCGGACGCGCGCCCATCGCCTTCACCATCTCGGGCTTCAGAACGCCCGCGGCGGAAAGGCCGAGGAACACGTCGGCGCCGGGAATGATGTCGGCGAGCGTGCGCGCCTTCGTCTCCTGCGCGTAGACTTCTTTCCACCGGTCCATCAGTTCGTTGCGGCCCTTGTGGACCACGCCCTCGATGTCCGAGACGAAAATGTTCTTCCGGTCCGCGCCCAGCGCGACGAGCTGGTTGAGGCACGCGAGCGCGGCCGCGCCCGCCCCCGAGCAGACGATCTTGACCTTCGAGAGATCCTTGCCCGCGAGTTCGAGGCCGTTGCGCACGGCGGCGGCGACGATGATCGCCGTGCCATGCTGGTCGTCGTGGAACACCGGGATCGACATGCGCGCGCGCAGCTGTTCCTCGATCTCGAAACAGTCCGGCCCCTTGATGTCCTCGAGATTGATGCCGCCGAACGTTGGTTCCAGCGACGCGACGGTTTCGACGAACTTCTCGATGTCCTTCTGCTGCACCTCGATGTCGAACACGTCGATGCCGGCGAACTTCTTGAAGAGGACCGCCTTGCCCTCCATCACCGGCTTGGAGGCGAGCGGACCGATGTCGCCCAGGCCGAGAACCGCGGTGCCATTGGTGATGACCGCGACGAGATTTTGCCTCGCGGTCAGGAACGCCGCCTCCCGCGGATCGTCGACGATCGCTTCGCAGGCGGCTGCGACGCCGGGAGAATAGGCGAGCGCGAGGTCGCGCTGGTTGCCGAGCGGCTTCGTCGCCTGGATTTCCAGTTTTCCGGGCTTCGGCAGGCGATGATAGACCAGCGCGCCCGTGCGCAGATCTTCGGACATTTTCGTAGCCATCGAGCTCCCCGCCCCGCGGTCGCCCGCGGGTCATTGACGTTCGATTCTCATAAACGATGCTGGAGCGAGCCCGACAAGACTTGATTTTGGGAATGCCGTTCCATGCGCTGGCGTCCCGCGCCGCCTTCGCCTATTTACCGTCCCGGACTCGCGCAACGCCGCGGGCCGGATGGAACAACAAGGAGGGGATGCCGTGGACAGACGCGCTTTCATGAAACTCGGAGCGGCCGGAGCAGCCAGCGTGGGCTTGGCGGCTTACGCGGGCGCGCAGGCCGCCTATCCCGAGCGGACCATCAAGCTGGTCGTGCCTTTCCCGCCCGGCGGGGTGAACGACGCCGTGGCCCGGCCCTGGGCTGAATATGTAAAGGCCGGACTGGGGTCCGTCGTCATCGAGAATCAGGGCGGCGCGGGCGGCGGCGTCGGCGCAGCGGCCGTGGCCCGCGCAGCCCCCGACGGCTACACGATCCTGTTCGGATCCGGCGCGACCCACGTCGTGCGCCCCATCGCGGCGGCGACCCAGACCTACGATCCGGTGAAGGATTTCGAGCCGATCGCCGTCATCTCGACGGGCGGAATCGGCGTCGCGGTGCATCCCGCGCAACCGTTCAAGACGCTCAAGGACCTGATCGAATACGCGAAAGCCAACCCGGGCAAGCTCTCCTACGCGTCGCCCGGCGTCGGTTCAGCCGGTCACATGGCTGGCGAGCTCTTCAAGTCGACCGCAAAGGTGGACATCGTCCATGTGCCCTATCGCGGCGGCGGCCCGGCCCAGAACGACCTCGTGGGCGGCCAGATCCCGGTGGGCATGATCAACATCACAGGCCAGGTCCTCAGCCTGCACCAGACGGGCAAGATCAGGCTTCTCGCCATCACGACGCCCAAGCGCAACCCAGCGGCGCCCGATATTCCGACCTGCGAGGAAGCTGGAGCGCCCGGCTGCATCGCGCTCAATTTCGCGGCCCTTTTCGCCCCCGCGGGCACGCCGAAGCCGATCGTGGAAAGGCTCTCGAAAGCCACACAGGACGCGATGAAGAACCCGAAGTTCGTGGAAATCCTTTCGGCGTCCGGCTTCGATCCGTCCAGCGACACGACACCCGAGGCGACCGCCCGTTTCCTGCAGGATGAGCTGAAACGCTGGACGCCGGTCATCAAGCAGATCGGCCTGAAGCTCGACTGAACCTCGAACGGCTGGCCGCGGTGTCTGAACGAGCCGTGGCCGGCCCCCTCCCCCGTGACCTGACCCACGCGCTCTGTTAGAGAGGCCCGCCGCCGGGATCGGCCCGGCGCCCCATCTCGCGTGAAGGACGACGGCGCTTGCTGCAGTCCAGGAATACAGCGTCCGGACAGTCCCACCACGTCGTAGCCTACCGGGCCGACATCGACGGGCTGCGCGCGCTCGCGGTGCTGTCGGTCGTCATCTATCACGCCAGGCTGGGCGTTCTCCCCGGCGGGTTCGTCGGCGTGGACGTCTTCTTCGTCATTTCCGGCTTTCTCATCGCCTCCATCATCCTGAAGGAGGAGCAGAAGGATAACTTCTCGCTCGCCCGATTCTACGAGCGGCGCATCCGGCGAATTTTCCCGGCCCTTTTCGTGGTGATCCTTTTTTGCGCAGGCGTGGGCGCGCTGTTCCTGACCCCGAACGACTACCTCCTGTTCGGACGTTCCGCCCTCGCGGCGATGACTTTCTGGTCGAATTTCCATTTCGCGCGCCAGGGCGGATACTTTGCGCCCGCGGCAGAAACCCAGCCGCTCCTGCACACATGGTCGCTGGGCGTCGAGGAGCAGTTCTATATCGTCGCGCCCTTCGCGCTTCTCCTTCTGTCGCGCCGGCTCAAACGCTGGCGCGCGCCGATCTTCTGGGCCCTGTTCGCCGCCTCGCTTGGATTTTCCGCCTGGGGCGTTCACCGCGAGCAGCCGGCGGCGTTCTTCCTGCCCCAATCGCGCGCGTTCGAACTCATGTGCGGCGTTGCGCTGGCCATGGGGCTTGTTCCACGGGCCCGCGGCAAGGCCAACGAAGCGATCGCCGCGATCGGGCTGGCGATGATCGCGTTTTCGGTTCTGTTCTACAGCAGCGCGACTCCCTTCCCCGGCTTCGCGGCGCTCGTGCCGGCGGCGGGAGCGGCGATGCTGATCCACTCATCGACGGACGCCGCGCGGACGGTGATTGCGCGCGCGCTATCGCTGGCGCCGTTCGTCTACATCGGCAAGATCTCCTACTCGCTTTATCTATGGCACTGGCCCCTGCTTGCGTTCGCGGGTTACGAGTTCGGTCCCGATCTGCAGCCGTGGCATCGCGCGGCCCTGCTTGTCCTGGCGGTCGCGATTTCCGCGGCGAGCTATCATCTCGTGGAGCAGCCCGCCCGTCGCGCCGGCCCGCCGGTCACGCGCCGCTTCGTCTTTGCGGCCGGCGCCGCCTCCATTGCGCTGACTGCCGCCATCAGCCAGATCATCGTCAAGACGCGCGGCCTGCCCGGCCGGCTCGATCCCGAGATCGCTGCGCTCGCCCGCGCGATGCAGCCCCGCAAGATGAACGACGACCGCTGTGGCGTCGACGCCAAGGGCAGAAGCCAAAAGCCCGCGGAATGCTTCATCGGCGATCAGTCAGCCGCCACACCCAGCTTTGTGCTCTGGGGCGATTCTCATGCGGGAGTGCTCGCGCCGGCCATCGCGTCGCTCGCCGCCGAAGGAGGCTCGAAAGGGTACCGGAGCGGACGTGGCGGATGTCCGCCTTTGTTCGGGCTCGAAAACGAAGCCCCGGTCTTTCGCCGCTGCCTCGCAGAGCCGCGCGAAATGGAGCGCCTGATCGCCAATCCCGATGTCCGGGAGGTGATCCTGGTCGGCCGCTGGGGACTTTACGCGGAGGGAGTCGCCTCGCTGAATGAAGTCGGGACCCCCGCGCGCCGTTTTGCGCCCGGGGACGATGAAGCAAATCGCGCCGCTTTCGCCCGTCTGCTGACGGCGACCGTCGACAAGCTGCGCGCCGCCGGCAAGCGCGTGGTGATTATCGGCCCCGTGCCGGAATACGAAATCAACGTGCCGACGGCCATCATCAAGGCCGCCATGCGCGGCGGGAGCCGCGACATCGCCATGCCTCGTTCGGCCTTCGACGAGCGCCAGCGGGGCGTGCTGCCCGTGCTCGCAAAGCTCGCGGAGACAGAAAACGTGCGCGTCCTTTATCCGCACGAGCGATTGTGCGACGCCCGCGTCTGTAACGCGACCGCGGGCGGCAAGGCGCTTTACGGCGATGACGACCATCTCAGCCCTGCAGGAGTGGCGGTCATCCAGGACATGTTGCGCGCGGCGCTTGAGGGGGCGGGCCAATGACAGACAGTTCATTCACGGCGGCCGCGCGGGCGCGCGGCGCCATTGAGGAAGGCCTTCGATGAGCGACGACCTGATCCAGCAGTACCGGCTGATCCACAGCCGCGAGGCGTGGGGCAATACGAGCGTCAAGAATCTGCCGTACATCCTGCCGCACATCGCGGAACTGAAGCCGAAATCGATCATCGACTTCGGTTGCGGCCAGAGCAGCCTCGCGGACGAACTCGAGAAAGCCACCGGCGCGCGGGCCGTGCGCTACGATCCGGCGATCCCGCAATACAGCGCCAAGCCCGAGGGCAAGTTCGACCTGCTGGTCAACGTCGACGTGCTCGAGCACATCCCGGAAGAGGAACTGGAGCCCATCATCGCGGAGATGGCCGCCTTCGCGGAGAATGCGATCATCGTGATCGACACCGGACCTGCGGTTCTTGTCCTCCCCGACGGAAGGAACGCGCACGTCACGCAGCACGATCAGGACTGGTGGGCGCAGCGGCTCGGCGCACATTTCCCCTATCTTGAGCCGATCCGCGTGCGTTCGAAGCGCCGCGCCGCCTTCAAGACATGGAAAAGCGACGACAGCCGCCAATTACCGAACTTCATGATCTTCCTGCGCGAAGAACTGAAGTACAAATGGCGGAAGATCAGGGGCGCTTGAACAGGAGCGCGATGCGCATCCTCATTCTTTCAGACGGAAGGCCGGGGCACTACCGGCAGAGCGAGGCGATTGCCGCCGCGCTCGCGCGCAAGCGCGGCGTCGAGACCCTGCGCGTGGAATTGCGCCTCGCACGCGCGGTTCCCCGTGCGCTCGCCCCGCGACTCGCGCGTTTGCTGCCGCCGCGCGCCTATCTCGTCGTCGCGCACGGCCTGCGCGAGCGCGATTTTCCATCCTGCGATCTTGTGGTCTCGGCGGGCGCCGTCACATTCGGCGCGAACATCGCGCTTGCGAAACTGCGGAAGATCCCGAACGTCATTGCCGGTTCTCTGCGCGGTCTCGATCCGCGCGACGTGAGCCTCACGCTCCTGCCCTATGCGCGGGCGCGCGAATTGCCGAACCACGCCTGCCTCATCAAGCCCGCCGCGATCGATCCCGATGCGCTGCCGCGTCCGCGCGCCTGGGCTGGCATTGCAGGCGGCGAGGAACGCAGCATCGGCGTGCTCGTAGGCGGCCCCACGGCGACCGCGGCCTTCGATGAGGCGGACTGGGCTCAACTCGCCCGGTTGCTGTCGGACTGCGCCGCGGCGACGGGCGTCAGCCTGCGCATGGCGACTTCGCCGCGCACGCCCGAGGCCGCATATGCGGCGCTCGCGCCACTCGCATCGCGCGCCAATGTGCGCTTCATCGATTTCCGCGATACAGGTCCCGGCTCCGCCGGTCCCGTCTACGAGTGCGACGCGATGCTGGTGACATCGGACAGCATGTCGATGATCACGGAAACCGTGGCCGCGCAGCGCCCCGCAATCGCGCTTGCGCCCGCCAATACAAAACCGAACGCCGACGACGAGGCGGTCGAGACTCTTGTGAGGGACAATTATCTGCGCGTGCTCGCGCTTGAGGGCGCCACAACCGAGTCGCTCGACGCGGCGTTCGCCTCCATCACGCCGATGCGCGAGAACCATCTCGACCTGCTTGCCGAGACGATCCTGTCGCGCACCAGATAATTAGTTTTATTTGCTTAAAAAAACAGTCAGCAAAGAACCAATCACAGCAGCCGCTACCGTAGCTATAGCCGTTACCAAAGCTTGATTTCTTTCGAACCAATTCTTTGATTCACTTCTGTGCGCAGTTTTCACAGCCTCATCTATGATCTTACTATAATCCGGCCTATAAACGGCGTCAGTATAGCGATACTCTACAACAGGGCCAGAGCTAACCTTCCAATTAGGCAATTGTGAGGTTTCTGGAACAGCTTCGCGCTGCTCCTTAGTTGCTGCGTCATGAACGTCAAGTAACTGAGCGGCCAAGTATGATTCAAGCAGCGCTTCTAATTCAGTTACATCAATCTCACCTTGCTCGAACCGCTTGTCCGCAGCCTCAAGGCTTTTATAATATGGCCCTTTGTTTGCTGCGATTTGTTCAGGGATCGTCTTCGTGCCTGGGAGTACACATCCCAACTTTGCACTCATTATTATATAGGAAACAATGCGTGCAGTTCGACCGTTTCCATCGACAAATGGGTGAATCCAATTGATCCGCCACAATGCATAGGCGGCGAGATGTAGAGCGCTCTTAGACGCAAAATTTTCATTCACATAAAGGCAAAAATCTTCAATTAAATCCGGAACTTCAGTAGGCTCTGGCGGCTGGTAAGTCGAATTACTGATCCGGATTTTTCCAACGCGAAACGATCCTGCCGTACGACTAACTCCTTCTAGCACGATACGATTTAGCGCTAGCAATTGCGGGAAGCGAAACTGAAAGCCCCCGCTGTTTGGATCCAGCCACTCACGCAAGTAACGCATTGCCAAGTCATATTGCCGAAGCGCATTACGCGCTTCGGCAAGAGCCTACTCGGTTGGGTCCTGAATAATGATAAGATCATCAGGCTCGCTATGACGTTCAGGAACATCCATACCGCTATTGCTCAATGAATTATCCGATCGACTTTGCCGAAGGTCTTACCCGCGTCGCGAAGCTATAGATCGTTGCATTTCTACAACTTGGACCTTTCCTTCGGCGATGTCCTGTGCCGCCTGCCTAACTACGTCTCTTGTGATGCGCGAATTTTCGATCAGAGCACTACCATAGGCGAAACTTTCACGCTGCCTCGCCTCATCGGCAGGTGTCATTTTCACCTTTTTGGCGCGCTCGATTAGTTCTCTCAAGCTTTCGCTCACGATTCCCTCCTGATTGTCAATCGGACTGCCACACCTTACCGGAAAAAAGTTAAGACTCTTCAGCGCCCTATCAAGCCTCCCGAATCGTCTATTCACTTCTCCGGCAGATTGAGCCACAGGTGCAGTTCGCGCAATTGCTTTGTGCTTGCCTCGGACGGCGCGCCCATGAGCAAATCTTCCGCGCGCTGGTTCATTGGGAATAGCGCCACTTCGCGCAGGTTCTGTTCGCCTGCGAGCAGCATGATGATGCGGTCCACGCCCGCCGCCATGCCGCCGTGCGGCGGCGCGCCGTACTGGAACGCGCGATAAAGCGCGCCGAAACGCTCCACCACGTCCTGCTCGCCGTAGCCCGCGATCTCGAACGCCTTCACCATCGCGTCCGGGCGATGGTTGCGAATGCCGCCCGAAGCCAGTTCGTAGCCATTACAGGCCACGTCGTACTGGAACGCCTTGATGGTGAGCGGATCCTGCGAGGTCAGCGCCTCAAGCCCGCCCTGCGGCATCGAGAATGGATTGTGCGAGAAGTCGACCTTCTTCTCGTCCTCGTTCCACTCGAACATCGGGAAGTCGATGATCCACGCGAACTCGTAGCGGTTCTCATCGACGAGGTTGAGCTCCTTGCCGACGCGGATGCGTGCGTCGCCTGCGAACTTGGCGAACTTCTCCGGGTCGCCCGCCGCGAAGAACGCCGCGTCGCCGGCCTTCAGGCCGAGCTGCGCGCGAATGGCTTCCGCCCGCTCCGGCCCGATGTTGTTGGCGATGGGCCCGGCGGCTTCCGTCTTGCCGTCGGCGTCACGCCAGAAGATGTATCCCAGCCCCGGCTGGCCTTCGCTCTGCGCCCACGAGTTCATGCGGTCGCAGAACGTCCGCTGCCCGCCGCCCGGCGCAGGCACGGCCCACACGCGGTTCTTCTCGGCTTCGAGCAGGCGCGCGAACACCTTGAAGTTCGAGCCGCGGAAATGCTCGGACACGTCCGCCATTGCGAGCGGGGCGCTGGTGTAGGGATTGCGGATGCGCAGGTCCGGCTTGTCGGTCCCGTATTTCTGCATCGAGTCGGCGTAGGCGATGCGCGGCCAAGGGCTCGGGGTCACGCTCTTGCCGTCCGCGAACTCCTGGAACACGCCCGACAGGACTGGCTCGATGGCCGCAAACACGTCTTCCTGCGTGATGAAGCTCATCTCGACGTCGAGCTGGTAGAACTCGCCCGGCAGGCGATCCGCGCGCGGGTCCTCGTCGCGGAAACAGGGCGCGATCTGGAAGTAACGGTCGAAGCCCGCCATCATCAGAAGCTGCTTGTACTGCTGAGGCGCCTGCGGCAGCGCGTAGAACTTGCCCGGATGCAGCCGCGAGGGCACGAGGAAGTCGCGCGCGCCTTCCGGGCTCGACGCCGTGAGGATCGGCGTTGCGAATTCGTTGAAGCCCTGCCCCTTCATGCGGCGGCGCAGCGAGTCGATCACCTGCCCGCGCAGCATGATGTTCCTGTGCAGGCGCTCGCGGCGCAGGTCCAGGAAGCGATAGCGAAGACGCGTTTCTTCCGGATAGTCCTGATCGCCGAACACCGGCAGGGGCAGTTCCGCCGCCTGGCCAAGCACCTCGGCCTCCGTCACGTAAAGCTCGATCTGGCCCGTGGGCATGTCGGCGTTCTCGGTGCCGGCCGGGCGGCGGCGCACCTTGCCGTCCAGCCGCACGACCCATTCCGACCGGAAGGTCTCGACCAGCTTGAAGGCCGGCGAATCCGGGTCGGCGACGCATTGCGTGATCCCATAGTGGTCGCGCAGGTCGATGAACAGCACCCCGCCGTGGTCACGTATGCGGTGGCACCAGCCGGAAAGGCGGGCCATCTGGCCGTCGTCGGTCTCGCGAAGCTGGCCGCAGGTGTGCGTGCGATAACGGTGCATGGTCGTCCCGGACAATAGGTGAACGCGCGTCCGGATGGGCCGGCCGCTTCAGGTTGCGTGTGCCTAACGGAAAAAGCGCCCGGGGGGAAGCGGGCGCCCGCCGGCAATGTGGGGCGGCCTTTCCCCGGAAATGGAGGCCCGCTCGATGAAAATTGGCCTGCGGGCTTGGGAGTTCCCCTCCCGGCGGGCGCCGCGCCGCGCGACCGCATAACCACGGATTGACGGCTGCGGGTCTGGCGCCTCGTACTGTCGCTCCCGGAAAAAAGGAAAAGCGATGCTTTACGTAGACATTCCGACGATTGCCGAAATCGGCGCGCTGGCGCGCGAGCGCGCCTCCGGATGCGTTTCGTTCTATCTCCCGGCGACGGCCCAGACGCAGCATGTGGGGGCGACCCGGACCGCCCTCAAAAATCTGGCGCGCGAAGCCGACCGCCAGCTCGAAGCGTCAGGATTCGACAAACGCATGCGCGCGGCGATCGCGGAGCACGTCGACGACATCCTCGACGACGACGAGTTCTGGAAATTCCAGAGCAACAGCGTGGCGATTCTCGTGACGCCCGAAAGCGCCCGCACCTACCGGCTACCCAACAAGCTGAGCGAAATGGTCGAAGTGTCCGACCGCTTTCACCTCAAGCCGCTTCTGCGGGCGGTCACGTTCCCCCACCACGCCTTCGTCCTCGCCCTGAGCGAAGACAGGCCTCGCCTCATCGAGATGACGAGCGACATGCCGGCCGAAGAAGTTCGTGTGCGGGACATGCCGCGCGACGCCGGTTCGGCGACAGGCCGCGCCAGCATCAACGATCGCTCGCCGTCCGGCCGGATACATGGGTCGGAAGGGCAGAAGGTCCTCATGCGGCAGTATTGCCGCAAGGTGGATGCAGCGTTGCGTCCGCTGCTCGCCGGGCGTCATGAACCGTTGATCGTCGTGGCTGCGGAACCCCTGCTCGGCATCTGGCGCTCCGTGAACTCCTACGCAGGCACGGCGGGGGAGAGCCTCGCCACGTCCCCGGCGGCCATGAGCGCGGCCCAGCTCGCGGACGCAGCCCGCCCGGTGCTCGATCGCATCTATGCGGCGGAAATCGCGGAGTTCGCGAAGCTCTATGCCGACCGGATGTCGCAAGGCCGCGCGACGGCCGATATGGCGTCAGCGGCGCGGGCGGCGACGGCTGGCGCAATCGACACCCTGCTCGTCGACATCGATGAAGTTGTGCCGGGATTCGTCGATGAGCAGACCGGCGCGATCACCCTGTCTGACAGCGGCGATGCGAAGAACTACGGCGTCGTGGATGAAATCGCCGGACGAGTCCTCCTCTCGGGCGGCAGGGTGCTCGGCGTCCGCAAACAGGACATCCCTGGCGGGGGGTCGCTCGCGGCCGTCCTGCGCTACGCCGTCTGAAACCGGCGGCTCGAATTGAACGGGAAGCCGCCTCCGGCTACCCGTTTCAAGCCGGGCCGTCGCCCTGACCGGCGCCCCCCTGCGCGGCGTCGCCATTGGGCGCGGTGCGTTCGTGGTGGTCGTGCAGGAACGTGGCGATGTCCTGCCTCAGCGTGAAATCGCCGCCCGGCGCGCCAAGCCGAGTCGCGCGCTCGAACAGCGTGCGCTGCGTCTCCCGCGGAATGTTGGCCCATTCGGCGACGACCGCCGCGCCCAGCAGGGAGAGAATCTGCGCCTCGTCGTCCGACAGGCCGCTGTCCGGCATCTCGTCCGCACTCTTGTCCATGCGCGCCAGCGCGGTTGCGATCGCCTGGTTGAGCCTGTCTTCGGCCATGCACGCTCTCCTCGTCGCGCCGCGACTGCGGGCATCGATGCAACGTTGCAAGCGAATGGAAAGTTCGCGGCGGAGCGAACGCAGACGTGGCGCGCGCGTTGGCGCGACAGGGGGCGTTTACGCCGGGGGCGTGGGAGAACAGCGAATGAACCTGAAGATCGTTTTGGCTGCTTCGGCAGGTCTCGCGCTCACCGCTTGCGCTACCCAGCAGCAGACGGCCGGCACTGCGACAGGCGCCGTCGCTGGCGCGGTGGTGGGCGGACCGGTCGGGGCGGTAGCCGGTGGCGCCGTCGGCGCGGTGGTGACGGCCCCGGGCGGCCCGCTCGCAGCCGGAAGGTGCTATGTAACGGACCGACACGGGCGCGTGCTCGTGGATCGCTACGGCCGCGCGCGCACGCGCCGTTGTTGATTGGCCAAAGCAAAACCGCCGCCCAGCCGGCCGGCGGTTTCAGCAATGCCTTATTTTCTGTAAGTATGTTATCACTCACCTGCGTTCGCTACGCCACTCACGATACGCAGGGAGGAAGCCATGTGCATTTCTTGTACTCGAGGGATCGGGCGCCGAACCTTCCTGCAGTGGGGAGCGACCGTCGCTGCCGCTGCGATATTGCGCGGACCCGCGTTCGCCGCAGATGGTCCCACAACGTCCCTCACGGCCGACCAGGCCTTGGCGAGGCTCAAGGAAGGCAATCAGCGATATGTGACTTCGCCTCAGGCCTGCGCTGTCGATCTTGCGAAGGCGCGCGCCCAGGTCGCCAACCACCAGATGCCCTGGGCGACCATCCTCTCCTGCTCCGACAGCCGCGTGCCGCCCGAATTGATTTTCGGCGAACAGAACGTCGGCGATTTGTTCGTCGCCCGTAACGCAGGCAATGTCGCCGACACCGCAACGCTCGGAACGATCGAATACGGCGCCGCCGTTCTCGGCGTCCCGCTGATCGTGGTGCTGGGTCACGAACGCTGCGGCGCTGTCGCCGCCGCCTGCGAAGTCGTGGAAAAGAATACGACGTTCCCCGGCTCTATCGGCCCGATGCTGGAGCCCATCGTGCCCGCGGCGCTGCAGGTGAGAGGCAAGGCTGGGGATTTCGTCGACAACGCCGTGCGCGAAAACGCCATCCGCACTGCGGGGAGGATTTCATCGGCCAGCCAGATCGTCGCCGGTCTCGTCGCGAAAGGTAAAGTGAAAGTGGTCGCCGCACGCTATGACCTTGCGGCTGGCCGGGTCGAGTTTTTCTCCTGACGAATCGCGCAGCCCTGACAAAAGGAGCAGGCTGACGCCTGCTCCATGCGCATGTTCGAAAAGATCGTCCGCCCGGGCTAGTTCGCCGTCGACCGCCTCTGGAACGCGCTCCAGATCACGAGCACGATGACCGCGCCGACGATGGCGCCGATGAGGCCCGCGCTTTCGTCGGCGCGATACCAGCCGATCGCCTGTCCCAGCCATGTCGCCACGAAGGCGCCGGCGATTCCCAGGATGGTGGTGAGAATGAAACCCGACGGCTCATTGCGGCCCGGCGTGATCAGCTTGGCGATGACGCCTGCGATGAAGCCGATGATGACGGTCCAGATGATGCTCATTCCGTCTTGTCCTTTCAGCTTCACGTCTCAGTAGCGCCGCCAGGTCACTTCGCGCCCATCGTCGAATTCGTCGCGCTCGATGTCTTCGGCGACATCCTCCGGTCCGCTCCGGCGCGCCAGCGCAACGGCGCCTCCGACCGCCAGCGCCGCGAGGCCGAGCAAATAGGCGTCGCGCCGCTCGCCTCCGTGGGAGGCCGCGGGCTCGAATGAACGCATTGCATCTGCCGGATAAGGAATATCGGCTGTCGGCGCGCGCATGCGGTTCGGCCGCGCCCCGAGGGCTTCCGGATCGCGCGACTGCTCGAACGGCGGCTGCGCGCCCTCCCCTTGTGAAGCGACGGCTGAAGTCACGCGCTCCGCAGCCGCTTCATAAGCGCCTTCCGCCGCGGCGGTCCACTCGTGCATGCGTTCCTCGAGCGCGCCCACGGCGTTTTCGCGCAACTCCTGCACATGCGCCGCCGCGCGATCCTTGATTTCCATCGCCTTCTCGGACGCGGTTTCCATAAGCCGGCGCGGATGCATCGAGTCGTCTTCAGGGTCGGTGCGCAGCAAACTTGCGAGGCCCAGCCCGACAAGCACCGTGGTGATCGGCGGATGCTTGTAAAGGCGCCAGACGATGCCTGCGCCGATCGCCGCGACGGCGAGCGGGTTCGCCGCCGCCTTCGCCTTCAAGGCGTCAATCGTGCTGGCCCCGTAGCCGCTCGCCCGGTCGCGCATCTGGTCGCGGAAGCCGAAGGCCGTGTTCACGAGACTGTCTTTGGCGGCCTCGTAGGTTTCAGGTGCGCGAAGCATCGCGATGTCGGCGGCGACTCGGGCGCGCGCCTGTTCTACGTCGCGCTCGAGTTCGTCGATGGATTTGTCATGAGCCATGAGGCGTTATCCTTCGATTCAGGACTGACTCGCGTTCCCGGGCTTCCCCTCGCCGGAAAGGCCGGCTCCGCCCGGGCGTGATCCCGTGGACGCCGGCGCGGCGCCGCTCACATTCTGATCGCGCGAACCGCCGCTTGAGGCGCCGGCTTTGGCTTGCGTCCCGGCGTCGTCGGCGCCCGCTGCGGCGCTCGCGAACCTGGAGCCCACGTCGCGCGCCATTTCCTTGAGCCCCTGCTTGCTGAGGCCGTGGTCCTGCGCGGTGCGGAATGCCTCTTCGTAGGCCTCATCCGCGGCCTCGCCGAGGCGGCCCGTGGCGTCTTCAGCAGCCTCCCACAACTGGTCGCTGGCTTGCCCCATGGCGCGATTTTCAATGCTCGTCGAGGGTAGCGTCGCGCCAAGCGCCGCGCCGACCGCGACGCCAAGCGCCGCGAGCACGAGAGGATGATCCTGCACGGCTTCGTCGAGCTCCTCGGGCACCGTGCGCGCGCGCTCGGCGAAGCGATGCGAGCGATCCATCAGGCCGCCGCGCGCGTCGTCCGCCCAGCGGCTCGCCGTCGATGCGTAGGAGGAGGCCGTGTCGCTCACACGGCGCATCATGTCGGACGCGTAGCGCGTCATGCCTTCGGTCGTTTCGTTCGCCATCCGGCTGGCGCTCTCACTTGCGCTGCGAACGCTCTCGCGCGCCGACGCCATCACGCCTTCGGAGGAGTCCTGCGCCCACTCGCTGCCATCATCGCCCGTCGGCTGGTATGGCCGGGGACCCGTGTGACGGCGCGATTCATTGCGTGCGAAGTTGCGCCGCTCGCCGCGCGAGGACGAAGACGAACCGTAGCTCAGGCCACCACCGCCGCGCAGCATCAGCGCGATTCCGGCGCCGATGAGAAGCAGCGCCTCGGGCTTGCGGCGGGCCATGTCCAGGACGCTGTCCGCGCTCATGTTCCAATCGAGGCCGCGAGAGCGGCGATGCGGCCTGCGCGCATAATATGAAGTCATTGCATCTGCTCCTTGACGACCCGAACGTCCGTTTTCACCTGGTTGATGCTGCGCTCCGGCAGCGTGTCCCCCGACATTTTCGACTTGCCCGCGAAGAGCATGATCAGCGCAATCAACGCGAGCGCGCCGCCCACGATGAAGGCCGACCAATGCATGGCGATTCCATAGCTCGCGATAAGGAAGACTGCGCCCGCGACGAATGTGAGCGCCGCGACGAGGAAGATGGCTCCGGCGATCGCCATCCAGAGCGTTCCCGCGACCTTCTCCGAAATGTTGCGCGACAGCTCGCCCTTCGCGAGGGCGATTTCCTTGCTGATGAGATCGCTGAAGTCGCTCAGGAGCGTGCTCACGAGGACGCCAGGGCTTCTGTCAGGCGCGTGATGGGGCGCAGGGCGCGAAGCGAACCGATCATCCGGCATAGGATGCTCCTCCGCTGGTGGAACGGACGGACGCTGCGCCGCCGGCGGATCCATCAGGCTTTCCGCTGTAGCCTGTCGCGGCGCTGCGAGGCGTGAAGCTGGATGAGCCATGCGCCGGCTCGTAGCGGCGGCTCATCGAGGCGGAGCGCTCGGCGGAGCTTTTTGCGAAGCGGGCGAGCAGGAATCCGGCCGCAATGGCGCCGCCAAGGAACATGCGCGGATTGCGGCGCGCATAGTCCCAGGCCATGTCGATCATTTCCTCCGCGTCGCGCCGGCGAAGGTGTTCCGCGAAGTCCTCGGCGCGCCGTGCGGCGTCGCGCACCATGCGCGCAAGCTCGGGCGCCTTGTCCTCAAGGTCGCCTGCCGCGCTGTGCGCGGTCTCGCAAACCAGCTGCACGTAATCGGCTCCGGCGCGCATCTGCTGTTGCATCAGGCCCGCGGCCTTGTTCTGGGCCTCACTGGCGAGCGCGGAGGCGGCCTTGCTGGCAAACCCGCTCGCCTGGCCGGCAATGTCAGAGGCCGTTTCGGACGCGCTGCTGGCGGCCTGTCGCGCGCGGGTCATGGCGTCGTTCCCGGCGCCGCTCTGCCGACCAATGTTCGTGTCTGTCATTTGAACCTCCGGATTGGCTGCGTTGAAATGCTTGCGCTGCGCACTTTGTTCCAGCGAAGGCCGCGCACACGTTCAGCCACGTGCGCTGGACGCCGGCTCATCAGCCACCACGGCGCCGCGCTGACCCATCGGTTGCTCCGGGCCTTCGGTCGTGTCCGCTTCCGTCTGGCGCTCCGCTTCCGCATTGATCTCGGCGCCGATCAGGATGATCGAAACGGATATCCACATCCACGTCATGAAGCCGATGACGGCGCCAAGCGATCCATAGGTCTCGTTGTAGGAGCCGAAGTTCTGCGCGTAGAAAGAAAACGCGAGAGACGCCGCGAGCCACACGATCGCGGCGACGATGGCCCCCGGCGACAACCATTTCCATTGCGGTTCGTCGCGGCTCGGCCCGAAGCGAAAAAGCACGGCCAGCGCGACCACCAGGCCAAGCAACAGGACGGGCCACCGCGCGATTGAGATTGCCCACTGCGCGGCGTCGCCTACGCCGATGAACGCGAGCGCCGGCGGCAACGCGACGACCGCGAGCAGTGCGGCGACGGCGGACGCGACCGCAAGGATCGTGAAGGTCATCGATTGCAGATTGAGCACGATGAAGGAACGTTTCTCCTGCTCATTGTAGGCGACGTTGAGCGCATCGAAGATCGCCTTCATGCCGGCGTTCGCGCTCCACAAGGTGACTGCGAGACCGGCCGCGAAGCCGAAGCCAAGCTGGCCGCGCGGTTGGGAAGAAATGCGCGTCACCTGTTCCTCTATCACATCGATGGCGCCGCCCGGCAGAACGTTCGACATCGAGCGCAGCTGGTCATTGATCATCACCGGGTCCGCGACGAACCCGTAGATCGAAACGAGCGCGGTGATCATTGGGAAGATGGCGAGCAGCCCGTAGAACGTGACGCCCGCAGCGACCGCAAGGACGCGGTCTTCGCCAATCTGCCTCCACACGCGGGAGAGGATATCCTTCCAGCCCCGCGCCGGTATGTCGGTTGGCGCGCGCGCATCGCGCCCGGCATGATCCGTTCGGCGCGGCGCGCTTCCCTCGCCGGCCGCACCGCGGCGGCGCGGTTGGCCCTGCGGCTGGCTCGCGATTGCGCGCGTGCGTGAGGCGGCGATGGAAGCTGAACGCGGCGGCGAAGCGTAACGGCTCGCGAAAGCCAGGGCGGCAGCCTGAATTAATCCGGGTCGATCTGACATCGGTCCACATGGTCAAGCGGCCACGTTTCGGCCGCCATCGATGAACCGGCTGCGCGGAACTTCGTTCCGGCGCTCAGTGCGTCTCGACGAGCACGCATACCGAGCGCGCGTTCAGCGTGTGGACCGCGGGCGTGTCCACGCTGCAGACGCCGGTCGCGCTGTCGAGCGCGCACATCCACCGTAAACCGGGGCGCGTCTGGGGCAGCATCAAAGCGTGCGGCGCGTTGGCCCGGTTGAACGCGACGATGGCGCGCTGCATGCGCCCGCCATCGTCGGCTGCGCTCAGGAGCACGAGGCAATCGCCGTCGGTCCAGTCCGACTGCTGCTTGGGCGTTCCGTCAAGACGCAGCCAGACGGCGCCGGGCTGCGCGCCTCCTTCTCCCGCGCCGCGCAGGGGTTCGTCAGCGCACAACACGCGCAGGCGCGCGCGAAGCCGCACGAGCGCCGCGGTGAATTCAATCAGCCCAGCGTCTGCGCGCGCCCAGTCGAGCCACGTCACCGCGTTGTCCTGGCAATAGGCGTTGTTGTTGCCCTGCTGTGTGCGGCCGAACTCGTCGCCCGCCGTGATCATCGGCGCGCCGAGCGACAGGATCGTCGTCGCCAGAAGCGCGCGCACGTCGCGGTCGCGGAGCTGTTCGACGGCATCGTCGCCCGGCCCTTCGACGCCGTGATTCCAAGAATGGTTGACGCTCGAGCCGTCGCGATTTTGCTCGCCGTTGGCTTCGTTGTGCTTGTGCGAGTATGTGACGACGTCGCGCAGAGTGAAGCCGTCATGGGCGGCGGCGAAGTTCACGCTCGCCGAAGGCGGTCGGTGCGAACGCGCGAAGATGTCGCGCGAACCCGCGACGCGCGTCGCAAACGCGCCGATGGCGCCAAACTCTCCGCGCCAGAACCGGCGCACGTCGTCGCGGAAGCGATCGTTCCACTCCATGAACGGGGCCGGAAACGCGCCCATCTGGTAGCCCCCTGGTCCAATGTCCCATGGTTCGGCGATCAGCATCAGGTCGCGAAGCGCCGGGTCCTGCGAAATGGCGGCGAGCAGCGGCGCATGAGGGCTGAAACCCGTCTCGCTGCGGCCCAGAACCGGGGCCAAATCGAAGCGAAAACCGTCGACGCCGGCGCGCTCGACGAAATAGCGCATCGAGTCCATGACGAGGCGCACGCCCGCGGGACGATTGCAGGCGAGCGTATTGCCGCATCCCGTGTCGTTCACGAGAACTCCCGGCGAATCGTTCGAATGCAGATAGTAAGTTGCGTTGTCGAGGCCGCGCAGCGATAGCGTGGGGCCTTCCAGATCGCTCTCCGCGGTATGGTTGAAGACGACGTCGAGCAGTACGGCGATCCCAGCCTCATGCAGGCGCGCGACCGCCAGGCACAGCTCTTCCATACCGCCGCGCGCAAGGCGCGGGTCGAGCGCGAAGAAGCTTGCGGGGTTGTAGCCCCACGCATTTGACAACCCGAGCCGTTCCAGATGCGGCTCGTCCATCCAAGCGGTGATCGGCATGAGTTCCACATGGCTGACGCCGAGCTTCACCAGATGGTCGATGCAACCCGGCTGCATCAACCCGCCGAGCGTGCCGCGCAGTCGCGGCGCCACGTCTTCACGCAACGCCGTGAACGCGCGCACGGGCAGCTCGTAGATCAGGCGCGGCGCCTTGCGCGAACCCGGCCGACGCGGCGCCGCGGGCGCCTCGCTTTCAACGACGCAGCGAGGCGTGAACGGCGCAGTGTCCACGGCGTGTTCGCGAGCGAAGGCGAGTTCCGCAGACCATCTGAACGGCCGGTCGATGCGGGTCGCGTATGGGTCGGCAAGCAGTTTCAGCGGGTCGAAGCGATGGCCGCGTGACGGCTCCCACGGCCCCTCCGCGCGCAGACCGTAGCGGGCGCCCGCTGCGACGCCGGGAACGAACCCATGGAATACGTCCCCGTCGCGACCTCCCAGGCGCCAGCGCGCGACTTCGCGCTCGCCGCGTTCATCGAACAGACAGAACCAGATCGCGTCCGCATGGCGCGAATAGACCGCGACGCTTGCGCCTTCCGCCGCCAGGCGAACGCCAAGATGAGACGGCGCCCGTTGTTCGACGGGCGCCGCATCGTGTCCGCTGAAGAAATGAGCGACAGCGTCCATCACGCGGTTCGCCAGTGCGGCACCTTCCAGATTTCATCGGCGTATTGACGGATCGTCCGGTCGGACGAGAACCATCCCATGTTGGCCGTGTTGATGATGGCGCGGCGCGACCAGTCATCCGGGTTGCGCCACATGGCGTCGACGTTGCGCTGCGCGTTCCAATAGGCCGCAAAATCAGCCGCCACCATGAACCAGTCGCTGTTGTAGAGCGTGTCGACAAGGGCGTGATAGCGGGATGGATCGTCCGGCGAAAACTCGCCGCCTGCAATCGCGTGCAGCGCCTCCGCGAGGACGGGATCGTTTTCGATCACCTGCCGCGGCTGGTAGCCGGAGCGCCGGCGCGCCTCGACCTCCGCGGCCGTCATGCCGAAAATGACGATGTTCTCCTCACCCACGTGCTCCAACATCTCGACGTTCGCGCCGTCCAGCGTGCCGATCGTGATGGCGCCGTTGAGACCGAACTTCATGTTGCCCGTCCCCGACGCCTCCATTCCTGCCGTCGAAATCTGCTCCGACAGATCGCACGCGGGGATGATGATCTCCGCAAGGCTGACGTTGAAGTTCGGCAGGAACACGACTTTCAGGAAATCGCGCGTGTCGGGATCGTTGTTGATCGTCTTGCCGACGTCGTTGATGAGCTTGATGACCGACTTCGCCATCACGTAGCTCGCGGCCGCCTTGCCGGCGAAGAACTTTACGCGTGGCGTCCAGCCGCCCGCGGGGTTGGCCTTGATCGCCTGGTACAGGCCCACGGTCTCGATGATGTTGAGCAGCTGCCGCTTGTACTCGTGGATGCGCTTCACGTGCACGTCGAACATCGAGCGCGGATCGACGCGAACGCCCATCGTCTCATGGACATATTCGGCGAAGCGATCCTTGTTGGCCAGCTTGATCGCGCGAAAACGCTCGCGCACGTTCGCGTCATCCGCGAAACGCGCAAACCCCTTGATCTTCTCCAGGTCCTCGAACGGAGCCTCGCCGACGCACTCGCGCACGAGCTTTGCCAGCTGCGGGTTGGCGTGCTGGAACCAGCGCCGTGGCGTGATGCCGTTCGTCATGTTGGTGATGCGGCCCGGCAGAAGGCTGTTGAGATCGTGGAACACGGTCTCCTTCATAAGCTCCGTATGCAGCGCCGACACGCCGTTGATCTTGTGCGAACCCACGAACGCAAGGTTGCCCATGCGCACGCGCCGCCCATGGTTCTCGTCGATGAGAGAGACACGCGCGACGCTGTCGTTCGAGACGCCCGACGCGCGCACTTCGTCGAGCAGTCGCGCGTTGATAGCGTAGATGATCTGCAGATGTCGCGGCAGGACGCGCTCCATCAGATCGACCGGCCATGTCTCCAGCGCCTCCGGCAGAAGCGTGTGGTTGGTGTAGCAGCAGGCCGCGCGCGTCATTCGCCACGCCTCGTCCCAGCCGATGCCATGCACGTCGATAAGCAGGCGCATCAGCTCCGCCACCGCGATCGAGGGGTGCGTGTCGTTGAGCTGGATCGACGCCTTCTCGTGCAGGCTGCGAATGTCTCCGAACCGCTGCATGTGGCGCCGGATCAGGTCCTGAAGCGAGGCGGATGTGAAGAAATACTCCTGCCGCAGGCGAAGCTCCTGTCCCGCAGGCGTCGCGTCCGAAGGATAAAGCACGCGTGAAATGCTTTCGGCGCGCGTGCGCTCCGCCATCGCGCCTAGATGGTCCCCCGAGTTGAACGCGTCGAGCCGAAGCGGATCGGTGGAGCGCGCGCTCCACAGCCGCAGCGTGTTGATCATGCGCGCGTGATAGCCGACCACCGGGGTGTCGTAGGCGACCGCGAGCACTGTCTCCGCCGGTTGCCACGAGTGACGGGCCGCGCCGTCCCATCCGTTCGACATCGAAACCGCGCCGCCGAAGCCGATCTCGTGGACGATCTCGCGACGCAGGAACTCCCAGGGATTGCGGAAGGACAGCCAGTCCTCCGGCGCCTCGACCTGATACCCGTCGACGATTTTCTGGCGGAATAACCCATGGTCGTAGCGGATGCCGTAGCCGAGCCCCGAAACGCCGACTGTCGCCATGCTTTCCATGAAGCAGGCCGCGAGGCGGCCAAGGCCGCCATTGCCCAGCGCCGCGTCGGGCTCGAGCGAAGCGATGGAGTCGAGATCGACGCCGAGGCCTCCGAGCGCCTCCCGCATGATCTCCGTGAGACCCATGTTGCCGAGCGCGTCCTTGAAAAGTCGTCCGATCAGAAACTCCAGCGACAGGTAATACACGCGCTTGCGCCCACTGCGCTTTGCTTCGCGGATCGTCTGCGCCCAGCCGTCGATGACGCCGTCGCGCAACGCCAGAATGGAGGCTGTGAGCCAGTCATGGTCGCGCGCGCTCGCAGAGTCTTTGCCCACGGAATAGGCAAGCTTGGAGAGAATGCGGGCGCGGAGTTCCTCGGCCGTCATGCGCTGTGCGCCCGCGGGCGCCGGGACTGCCGCCGTTTCTTCGGGAAGACTTGCGTTAAGCGCAAGGTCGTCAGAACGAACGCTCATTTGCTACTCCAAACGAATTTATGAATGGGGCGCAGCTTCCCACGCGCGGGTAAACAATCGGAAAGCGGCGCAAACCATTCATCCGCAAGCGGAGCCGATTCCACTCGGCGCAGCCCGCACCCCACACTTGGGGACGATCGCGAATGAGACAAATTACAAATCGGAAAGCGGGCGCTTCCGCGACCTTTTTGCACATAAATTCCAGCATCTTCGTTGAAGGATCACATGCCGCAGCGCCCAAGCGCAAGAGCGGGCGCCAAACCGCTTACGTAACGTTAAGCCAGGCTTAACCCTGACCTTACATTATCCGGCCAGTTCATTTTCCATCTGGCCCGCCGATTGCTTCATGCCTTCTGTCATGCCGTTTGACGCACAGACAAGTTCCGGACCCTCGATGTCCCCCTTTGCGAAAGCCTCCGGCGAGCGCCGCAAGATCCTGTTTGTGACGCCCGAAATGTCGGACTATGTCCAGGCGGGCGGGCTTGGCGAAGTTTCCGCCGCCCTGCCGCGCGCGCTGCGAGAAGCCTGCGACGTGCGCGTCCTGATCCCGGGCTATCCTCAGGTCCTCGCAAAACATGCAGCGATCAAGAAGGTCGCGAGCCTTCCCGCGGCGGGAGAAATACCAGCCTGCGCCGTCGGCCGCGTAACGCGGCCCGACGGCCTGGTCGTCTACGTCCTGATCTGCCCCGAACTGTACGATCGTCCCGGAACGCCCTACGTCGACGGGCGCGGCGAACCATGGCCGGACAATGATGTTCGCTTCGCGCGCCTGTCGCTTGCCGCCGCCGATATCGCCTGCGGGTTCGGCGAGGCGGGCTGGACGCCGGACAACCTGCATCTCAACGACTGGCCGACAAGTCTCGCCGCGGGTTACTTGGCGTGGCGCGGGAGCCGGACGCCGAGCCTGCTCACGATTCACAACCTTGCCTATCAGGGCGTGTTCGACGCGGACCGGATGCGCGCGCTTGCGATTCCCGAAGCCGCCTTCGACGTCAACGGCGTCGAATTTTACGGCAAGATGTCGTTTCTCAAGGCAGGCGTCTTTTATGCGTCGCACCTGACGACAGTCAGCGCGACCTATGCGCAGGAGATAACCACCCCTGAATTCGGCTGCGGCCTTCATGGCCTTCTCGCCGAGCGCAATGCGCAGGGCCGGCTCACAGGCATCCTCAACGGCATCGACGAGAGTTGGGAACAGGAGGCCGGCAGCGCAGTCTCCGAGGCTGAGGCATGGAAGAGCCGCCACGCCGACCATGTGCGCAAGGATTTCGGCCTTGCCTTGTCCCACGGTCCCCTCTTCGCGATCGTGTCCCGCCTCGTTCACCAGAAGGGCGTCGATCTCGCCATCGAGACAGCCGAGACGATTGTCGCCCACGGCGGCCAGCTGATCGTCACCGGCCAGGGCGAACAACGCTTCGAGGACGCGGTCCGGACGCTGGCGCAAAGGCACAGGGGCATGGTCGGCGCGCGCATCGGCTTTTGCGCGCAGGAGGCCCGCCGCATGTTCGCCGGCAGCGACTTCCTGCTGATGCCGTCGCGCTTCGAACCGTGCGGCCTGTCGCAAATGTATGCGCAGAAGTTCGGTTCCTTGCCGATCGCGCATCGCACAGGCGGCCTAGCCGACACGATCGAGGACGGCCAGACCGGCTTCCTCTTCACCGCGCCGACCGCAAACAATCTGAACGGCGCCATCCGCCGCGCTTTCGACGCTTACACTTCGGCCCGCAGGTTCACGTCGATGCGCCGCGCCGCCATGGCGCGCAGCTTCGGCTGGGATCATTCGGCGCGCCGCTACAGTGAGGTCTACCGCCTCGCCCACGCGAGTTGACCTACCGGCGCCTTCACGAATCGGCTATCGACTTGAGCTGAAGCGTTGCGCGGACCATTCCGCCGACGGGGGACGCGCCATTGTCCGTCGCACGACAGCACATCGCCGCGCTCGACGCCGAAAGCCTGGCCGCGCTCGAACGCGGCGCGCATGCGGAGCCGTTCAGCGTGCTCGGCGTGCAGAGCGCCGCGGGAGGGCGTATGTTGCGGGTGAATGCGCCGGGGGCATGGCGCGTCGAGGCGCGCGCGCGGAGCGATCGCTCCATCCTCGCCGTCCTAGACCAGAGCCAGACGCCGGGGCTCTTCGCCACCCCCTTCGACGCCAACGCGCCTTACCTGCTGCGCATCTTCTGGCCGGGGCGCGTCGACGAGCACGAGGACCCCTATTCATTTCCTCCGGCCATACCGGAGGCGGACCTCCGCGCGCTTTGCCACAGCGAGATGCGCGGCGCCGGCGACATCCTCGGCGCGCACGCCGCCGTGCTCGAAGGCGTTCCGGGCGTGCGATTTGCGGTTTTCGCGCCACAAGCGGCGAGCGTGGCGGTCGCTGGCAGCTTCAATGGCTGGAGCGACCGGCGCCACCCCATGGGGCGCCGCAGCGGGTCTCACATCTGGGAATTGTTCGTGCCTCGCATTGGCGCTGGCGTCCGCTACGCGTTCGCCATTCGCGAGCGCGAGGATCGGGAAGCCGCGCTTGTCGTCGATCCGTTCGCGCGCGAAATCGAACGTGATCCGCGCCCGGCGGGAATCGTTGCCGAGCCAATGCGGCGCGCATGGCGCGACGGCCGTTTCCTCGCGATACGCCGCGCGCGGCGCGACTGCGCGCCGCCCGCCGCGATTTACCGGATTGTGCCCGAACTGTGGTTGTCGCGGGAAGGCCGCGTCGCCGGCTGGCGCGCACTGGGCGAGCGCTTGCCGCCCTTCATCGCGGCTCTAGGGTTCACCCACGTTCAGGTTGGACAGGCGCGCAAGGACGCGGCGGCCGGCGCGGGGGCCGCATGGCTTTTCGCGCCGCCGCCGGAACTCGGGCCGGCGCACGATTTCGCGGCCTTCGTCGACGCCTGCCACGACGCGGGGATCGGCGTGATCGTCGAATGGGACGCTCCGGCCGCATTCGCTGAAGCCCGCGCAGGCGAGCCGCGCCTCGTCGAGAACATCCTCGCGGACAGCGCGATGCATTGGCTCGGGATGTATCACATCGACGGTCTGAGCATGAAGGGAAGCGCCGCCGATTCGACACTGCAAGCGCGCCTGCGCGACGCGATCGAGGAAAGCGCCCCCGGCGCGGTGCTGATCCTCGAGGATGCACAGGCGCCGGATGCGGGCCTTGCAACCGCGTGGCGGCCGGACGCGATCGCTGCTGCGTTCAATGGCGATGGGCTGTCGCTGCAACGCGAGAGCGCAGCGAGGCTTGAGCGCGCGCTGCTGCCGGTCACGCCCGATACGCTCTCCAGTTTCGCGCCTGCGGACGCCGGCGATCCACTCGCATTGCTGCGCGCGGTCTACGCGTTCGCTTGGCTCACGCCAGGAATGAAGCTGATGCACATGGGCGCGGAGCTTGGCCAGCACCGCTGGCCGGATGGCGCGGTCGCATGGGACATTCTCGACGATCCTGGCGGTCTACGCTTTCTCCGGCTCATCCGCGACCTCAACAGCACGCTGCGCAGCGAGGCGCCGATCCGGCTGACGACGCGCGTGTCGCAACTGGTCACCTGGCTGCCAGCAGCCCCCCCGGTTGTCGCCTATGTCCGATCCGGCGAAGCAGCCGCCCCGCTCCTCGTCGCGATGAACCGGGGCGGCGAGGCGCGCGGGCTGCAGCTTGAAGTCCCGTGCCGCGGACGCTGGCGCGAACTCCTGAACACGGACTCTCGTCACTACGGCGGCGGCGACGTCGGCAACTTCGGGGGCGCCGACGCATTCGAGGATCCGCACAGGCCGGGAACTTTCCTGCTCGACATCACGCTTCCGCCACGCGGAACGATCATATTCCGTAATGAAACCTGACGCCGCGCCTCTCGACGCGCGCGGGAGGACCGGACAAGCTCCACTCGGGAACAGACCAGATGGACGATTATCTCGACGCCGACGCCTCCATTCGCAAGCTCGCCATCGCTTGCGGACTTGCGCCGTCATGGACGGATCACACCGGCAAGGAGAGAACGGTCTCCGGCGACGACCTGCGCCGCATCCTGGAGGCCTGTGGCGTTTCCTGCTCCAGCGCCGCGCAGATCGCCGAAAGCCGGCTGCGGCTGACACGCGAAGGCGCCGGACGCAGCCTGCCTCCGATGATCGTCGCAACCGCGGGCGAGCCGATCCTCATCCCCGCCGATCATCTGGAGCCAAGCCACGCGCGCATCGTGTTCGAGGATGGCGACGCACAGGATGTTCCGCTGCACGAACACGCCGACGGTTACCTGCGCGCCGACCCGCTGCATCGCGCGGGCTATCATCGCCTGCTGATCGGCGGAAGCGAAACGACGCTGGCCATCGCCCCGCCGCGCTGCTTCACCGCATCCGACGTATCAGGCGGCGCGCCCGTGTGGGGCCTCACTGCGCAACTCTACGGGCTTCGGAGCGCGGGGGATGGAGGAATTGGCACGTTCGCCGGGGTCGAGGCGCTGTGTATGGCCGCGGGAGCGCGCGGAGCCGACGCCCTCGCGCTGAGCCCCACACATGCGTTGTTCTCGGCCGACCCGAACCATTATTCGCCCTACTCGCCATCGACGCGCCTCTTCCGCAACCCGATGCACGCCGATTGCGCCGGCGTTTTCGGGCCCGGCCGCGTGGCCGCCGCCATCGCTGAGGCGGGCGTCGCGCAGCAGATGGCCACGCTCGAAGCCTTGCCGCTTGTGGACTGGCGGCAGGCCGCCGCCGTGCGGATGCGCTTCTTTCGCGCGCTCTTCGAGGATTTCTGCGCCACCGACATCGCGCATCATTCGCCCCTGGCCGCCGCCTTCTCTGACTTCTGCGCGCAGGGCGGCGAACCCCTGGCCGCTCACGCGCAGTTTGAAGCGTTGCATGCGCACTACTTCCTGCGCGACTTCGCGCGATGGGACTGGCGCTCGTGGGACGCCGAACATCGCGACAGCCGTTCACAGGCCGTCGCCGCCTTCGCGCAGGAGCACGAGCGCGACGTTCGCTTCCATGCCTTCCTGCAATGGATCACGGACGTCTCGCAGGCGAGCGCGCAGGACGCCGCGCGGCGCGCCGGCATGCGGATCGGCCTGATCTGCGATCTTGCCGTTGGCATGAACGCCGGCGGAAGCCATGGCTGGATGCAGCCGAACGACCTTCTCGTTGGCCTCAATATCGGCGCGCCGCCCGATCCCCTGGCGCCGCGCGGACAGAACTGGGGACTGACGACGTTTGCGCCACGCGCGCTGCGCGCCAGCGGCTACGCGTCCTTCTTGGCCACACTTCGCGCCCAGTTCCGTCACGCGGGCGGCGTGCGGATAGATCACGTCATGGGCCTTGCGCGCTTGTGGCTCGTGCCGGAAGGCGAGGACGCCTCGCATGGCGCCTACATGTCCTATCCGTTCGGCGACATGCTGAAACTTGTCTGCCTTGAGTCGCAGCGTCATCGCGCCATCGTCATCGGCGAAGACCTCGGCACAGTGCCGCACGGCTTCCGGGAACGCCTCGAACTGGCCGGCGTGTACGGCATGCGCGTCATGCAGTTTGAGCGTGGCCCTGACGGGTTCCACAAGCCCGAATGGTATCCGCCATCGGCAGCGGCCATGAGTTCGACCCACGACATTCCCTCCATCGCTGGCTGGTGGAAAGGAGCCGACCTGAAGTTGCGCGCGGACCTGGACCAGTTCGGCCCCGGCCAGTCGCTCGAGTCGGAGGAGACCAATCGCGATCGCGATCGCCAGGCGATGTGGCGCGCGTTTGAAGACGCAGGCATCGTCTCGCGCGGTCCGGCTCCCGACGCAACCTGTGCCGACAGCGTGACGGACGCAGCGATGTCTTTCCTCGCGCGTTCGACTTCACAACTCGCGCTCGCGCCTGTTGAGGACATGATCGGCCTTCTCGATCAGCCGAACCTTCCCGGAACGACGACCGAGCATCCGAATTGGCGGCGGCGCTATGCGCCTGACGCGCGCAGAATGCTTGACAGTGCGAGCGGACGCATCGAGGCCTTTCGGCGCGCACGGCCGCGCTGACGCGTTCAGCACAGGCGAACCTTTCTCTGTCCGTCGCCGTTGAAAGCGAGCCACACCAGTTCGTATTTTCGCGCGCCCCAACGCGCGCGCGTGGCCTTTTTCGGATCAACGGAGAGAGAACATGCTACGCACCAGCACCCGCAACTTCCTTCTCGCGACCTGTATCGCGGCGGCGCCAAGCTTCGCGCTTGCGCAGAGCCCGGCGCAGCAGAAGGTTCAGCCGAACCAGCCGCAGCAGCAGAGCCAGGCGCAACAGCAGAACGCGCAGCCTGGCGCGAGCCAGATGTCCGGCAAATTCCTGGCGGCCCCGCAATCCGGCCACATACGCGCCGCCGATCTTCGCGACGCCGACATCTATACAGCGGACAATCAGAAAGTCGGCGACATCGACGATCTCCTGCTCGACCAGCGCGGCAACATCATCGCGATCGTCGTGGGCGTCGGCGGCTTCCTCGGCATCGGCGAGAAGAATGTCGCCATTCCGTTCGAGTCGCTCGAAATCCAGAATCCCAACATGGCGACCGCGAGCAATATGAACGGCGCGCGTACGACAGGTCCCGCAGTGAACAACCCGGCGGTGAACAACACCGACCGCATGACGACGGGAGCCGTGCCGAACAGCGCAACCTCGCAGGAGCGTGAGCGCACGACCGCCCAGCGGGCCGAAGACATGGCGAACCGGCAGGCCGACAGGCAGAGCGACCGGCTGTCGGCGCAGCAGCAGGCGAACCAGCAGCGTCAGACGACGACCACAACGGCGAACCAGCGCACCGCGCAGGCCACTGTCGGTCTTTGGAAACCGGATCGCATCCTGCTCAAGGGGCTGACGAAGGCCGACCTTGAAAATGCGCCGGAGTTCAAATGGGACGAGAGCGCGCGCAACCGGGGCGGCAATGTGAACGCGCCTTCGGGCAACCGCTGACCGGCGGGCGCTGAATAGAAACCGGAGGCTCTCCCTTCCCGAAGGGAGAGCCTTTCACTTAGTGCTCGTGGTGGCCCCGCGACTTGCGCCACCTGTACTTGTATTTCATGCGCATGAGGAAGTCCGTCCCGAACACGGGCGCGAGGAACGCCACGATCAGCCCCTGTCCCGCCGTCTCCTGCACCTTCGCCAGAACCGCCCCTTCCGGGAAATGCGAAGCGAAAAATAGCAGGAGAAGCGCCGCGCTCACCGCCAGCACGAGGAGGCTTGCAGCCGTCGCGCGCAGGCAGCGCTTCCAGAACACCTCGGGACGATCGCAATAGATCCATGTGAAGACGAACGGTGCGATCACCATCGCACCCAGAAGGGCGACGGAGCCCAGCCCGATCCACTGATTTTCTGCGCCTTCCATGGTTCAGGCCGCCAGCTCTTGGTTGACGTCGCGCAGCGCCGGCATCACCTCGCGCGCGAACAGTTCGACGGAGGCGCGCAGCTCATCGAAGGACTGGTCGCCGAAAGCGATCTGCGCCACGCAATAGTTGCTTTGAGACTCGGTGAGCTGCCCGGCAAGGAACGCCGCAACAGTGGCGGGCGAACCGGCCACGCCCTTGCCCTGGCCGTGCAGCATGTCCCAATTGTCCGGACGAGGATGCCGGTTCGTGCGCCCCAGCCTGCGAAAGAGATGCGTGAAGCCCTGATGCCAGTGCGGATAGGCGCGGCGAGCGATCTCCTCCGCCTTCGCATCCGTCTCGGCGACGACGACGAAACGCCCGAGCCCCATCAGCGGCAGCGGACGCGCGCCATGCGCCTCCCGCCAGGTTGCGCGAAAGGCCTCATTGCACTCGCGGGCTTCTTCCGCCGCGTCGAGGCTGATGGTGTTCCACCCGCGCGTCGCCGCGCGCTGCGCGCTTTCGACCGCGTGGACGCCATACCAGACGGGGGGATGAGGCTTCTGGTGCGAATGCACCTTCAGCGCGAACTCGGCGTAAGGCTCCACCTGTTCTGGCGCACGCATCACGCCGGTCTCCAGCGCATCGAGAATGCGCGGCAACATGGCGCGATAATTCTCTTCCGTCTCGGCAGGATCGACGCCGAAGTAGCAGATCTCGACCGGCGACGAGCCGCGTCCGAAGCCAATCTCCATTCGTCCACGCGACATCTGGTCGAGCATCGCGATTTCCTCCGCGAGCCGCAGCGGATGATAAAGCGGCAGCGCGTACACCATGGGGCCGAAGCGCAGCCGCCTGGTGCGCTGCGCGACCGCGGCGAGCATCACATTGGGCGAAGGCGCCATGCCCAGCGTCGTGGCGTGGTGCTCGGCGACGTGCCATGCGTGAAAGCCGAAGCGATCGTACATCTCGATGATCTTCAGGCGCTCTTCGTAATAATCGGCGAGCGGCAGGTGATCGTTGTCCAGATGGTCGAAAATGCCGAATTTCATACGCGCGCCGCCTCCGTCCGCCGCCGGCTGATCGACCGCGCCCCCCGGGTGGATGACGCGCGCCTCGCCTCCCTCTATACTTCGCTATCTAATAACAGCAAACGGCCTCGGGAGAAGCCATGCCCATCACGGTACACCCCCTCTCGCCCGCCATCGGCGCGGAGATCAGGGGCCTGGACATTTCGCAACCGCTGGACGCCGCCGACGTCGCCGCCATCCGGCAGGCATGGCTAGACCATTGCGTGCTGCTTTTCCGGGGCCAGTCGCTTGACGCCAACCAGCAACGCGCCTTCGTGCGAAATTTCGGCGAACTGGGCGGACGCAAGGTTCGCGTGGAGCCCGACAACTACCGAAAGCCCGACGACGCCGCAGCCGGTCCCGATTACAACGCGGACGCCATGCTCGTCTCCAACATACGCGAGAACGGCAAGCCCATCGGCGTGCTGCCGGACGGCGAGATGTGGTTTCACCATGACATGTGCTATTCGCCGCAGCCCAACCGCGCGAGCTTCCTCTACTCCATTGAGGTGCCGAGCCACGGCGGCGACACGATGTTCGCGAACATGTACGAGGCCTACGCGCGCCTGCCGCAACACCTCAAGGATCGCATCGAGGGCCGCACGGTTCTGCAGGCGTTCGACGAATATCAGGACCGGCGCATAGATCTTCACGAACGCCCGCTCTCGCAGGTGCCGCACTGCTTTCAGCCGATCGTGCTGCGCCATCCGGACACCGGCCGCCGGGCGATCTACGTGAACCGGCTGATGTCGCATCGCATCGAAGGTCTTTCTGATGCGGAGAGCGACGCGCTGCTGGAAGAGTTGCTCACCTACACGGAAGATCCCGCCATCCGCTACCAGCATGTCTGGAAGCCCGGCGATCTCCTCATGTGGGACAATCTCTGCTCGACGCATGCGCGCACGGATTTCCCGCGCGAGGAACGTCGCCTCATGCGCCGCTACACGCTGGCGGGCGCGCCGGTCATCCCCGCCTGGGAGAGCCAGAGCGCCGCATGAAAAAGGCTCTCTCCCGAAGGAGAGAGCCTCATCAGCGGCGCAAGGCGCGTCAGGCGCCCTTCGTCGACGACGTGCTCGGATCGGAGCGCATCACGCCCGGCGAGGAGCCTGTGGTCGTCTTCGACGACGTATCGCCCGAAGGCGACCCGCTTGCGCCCGCGGTCGATGAGCCTGAAGTCGACGAACCCGTTCGGCTGGACATGGTCGATCCGCCGCGCTCGCCGAATGCGCCCGTCGTCGCGTTGGAGAAGGAGTCGAGCGTGCGCTCGACCGGGCTTTCGCTACGCTGCTTCACGCGCAGATTGTTCTGCACATGCGTGACGCCGGAGACCGCTTCAGCGATGTCTTCCGCGCGCCGCTTTTCGTCGCGGGTCAGGACTGTGCCCGACAGCGTCACCTCGCGGCTCGACACGGACACCTCGATGTCGGACGCGTCGATCATCGGGTGATCGGTCAGCCTGTCGCACACGTCCTCGTTGATCCGCGAGTCGGAGCGCGCATAGTTGCGGGGGCCGCGGCCGCTGTGCATCCGGTCCATTTCACGCCGGCGTTCAGCCTCGTCGTCGCCAAACCAGGACGACACCTCGTCCGCCGCCTTGTCCCAGAATCCGCGCTCCTCATGCGAGCGTCCACCCCAGTCGTGTGGCCCGCCATAGCCATAGCCTGACGCATGGCCGGAATCGGCGCCGCCGTGCGCCCGCGGCGAATACCCTTCGTAACCGCGCCCGGAGCGGCCGCCGGCGTACTGGCCGTGTTCCAGCGAGTCAGGGCCTGACCAGGCTGCGAAACCGCCGCCATAATCCCGGCCCGACATGCCAGAGCGGCCGCCGTATCCCGAGGAACCGTAGCGCGAGCCGAGCGAACCGCCCATCTCGCCGCCATGATCGCCGGACCGCAGGGAACCGGCGTAATCGCGCTCCTGGCGGCGATCATGGCCGCCACGGTCCCAGCCGCTTTGTCCCATGTGGCTTTGCCCCATGTCGCGACCGGAAAATTCCCGCGAGCGTTCGCCGTACTCCCGCCCGCGTTCAAGGTCGCGCCATCCCGTCTGCTCCCAGTCGGAACCCGAGCGTTCCCCCCAGCGATCTCCTGCGTCCCATCCCCCCCGGCGCGCGCTGTAACCCAGTCCTGACGCGCTGCCGGACCATTCGCCGCGATCCCGGTTGCGCCAGTCCGAGCCTTCGCTCCAGCCGCGCCCGGACTCGCGCCGTCCCGCGCCTTCGCCGCGATGTTCGCCAAAGCGCCGGTCTTCGTCGCGCCATGAACGCTCGCGCCAGCGTCTGTCCTCGTCGTGAGCCATCTGCTTCTCTCCCGGTAAAACGCGCCCCCAAAGGCGACCCCGACGCCTTGGTGGCAACGCGACCGCCCGAAGTCCGTTCCGGAACCCGGCGTGGTGAGAAGCTCGGAGAAACCCGCGATTGGCGTGGATTAGCGCAGCGACGCGTAGGCCGTGAAACTGGCCGGGAGGATGGGCTGCGCCCCCGTGATCATGCGCGGAAGGCGGATCGGTTCGCGGCCGTCCAGCGCGTCGGCCCCATTGGGGCGGCGAGGCGGCATCGGAACGTCCGCCAGGGCGGCCTCGGTCGTCCCCGCGATGGCCTCGGCGTCGAGGCTTTCGGGCCGCGCAGGCGGCAATGGCGGGGTCAATGCGCGAAGGTCGGCGGGTTGCAGCGCGGCCGTCATGACCGGGCGCTGCGGCGGCAAGTTCGCCGCAGGTTGCGCCGCCCCGAAACCGAGGAGGGTTTTGACGCCGCTGACGATCGAACCGACCCCGGCGTCTCCTTCGGCAGGCGCGTTGCTGGCGACAACCGTCGTCGCCGGCGTCTGCCTTGCGCGCGCAATCATGGTCTCGCTGGGCCTGGTGCAATCGCGCACGCCCAGTTCGATGAGTTCCGCGCCGCTGATCGACCGGTAGTGCCGGGTCAGATGATTGCCGAGCCGCTCGCGAACGGCCGGAGGATAGGCCGAGAGGAGTTCGCGCGATACGCTCTGGTCGACCTGCTTGGTGTCGCGATGATAGGCGGAATGAAACCGCAGGACGCTTGTGGGATAGACGCAGACGTTCGGCAGACTGAGCGCAAGGGTGCACGCCGAGCGGCATTCGTGGAGCCGCACTTCCCGGTTCTGCTGGCGATAAAGCTCCGTCATCGCCCTGTATTCGGACACAAGCCCGCCGAGGTCCTTCTGGACCACGACCGGCAGGTTCGGAGACGGCGGCGGATACAGATAACTCAAGGACAAACCACTCCTACAGGCCCGCCGAATTCAGCAGGACATGGTTGACGGAGGCTTAACAGGCCCCCGTGCTCCAGGATTCGCAAGATGTCTGATCGCCTCCAAAGCGGGCGAATTTGTGTAACCTGCGCCTTATACTTGAGCCAGACCGGAAAGACGCTCGCGCTGCTCCCGCCGCCATTCGCTTGGCGTGCGTCCGGTATGGCGTTTGAAGAAGCGGCAGAAGTAGGCCGGGTCCTCGAACCCGAGCTCGTATGCGAGCGCGCTCACGGGCGCTCCAACGTGGACGAGCTTGCGCCGGGCTTCCAGAAGCACCCTGTTCTGGATCACCTCGAACGCGGAATGACCCGCCAGCGAGCGGCAAATGCGGTCGAGCCTGCTCTCGCTTGTCGCCAGCGCCTGCGCATAGCGCGACACAGGCCAGTGCTCGATGAAATGCTCCTCGACCATCATGCGAAAGCGCGCGAAGACATCCGTGCGCGGATCGTCGACGCGGATGGCGCCGTCGACCGCCATGCGCCGTCGCGCCAGCATCATCAGCACCGAGGCAGCGAGCCACTCGCTCACGAACCCGTAGCCGGGACGGCGGGCGCGGATTTCCCCCATCAACTGATCGAGCAGCGTAACGCAGGCGGCGGCATCCTCGGCCAGATCGACGACGGCGGGCTCCGCCATCAGCCCGTCGAAGAGGCCGCTTGCGCGATCGGCTCCCTTGGGCCCGGTCCATGCGGCTGCGAGGGTGAGCACGTAACCGGCGGTTCCCGGCTCAAAATTGAACGCGTGCACCACGCCCGGCGGAACGACGATGACGCAGGGCGCCCTTGCTTCGGCGACGCGATTGTCCAAGATTGCTTGACCGAACTTCCCGGTGAGGAATACGGCCTGGAAAAGCCCGCGATGGGTATGCCGGGCAATCTCCCACCCATGCCGCTCGCTGCGCGCCTGAAGCGGTTCTATGTGGAGAAACTCCGCGTCGGCCGCGCTCTCCGCCTCCCCGTAAAGACGAAAGACCGGAACTTCGGCCGAAGCCGCCCCTGGACCGATTGCTCTTGCCGCTCCTTGCGTCATGCGCCGCCTCCCGGGCCGGATCTGCGCCGAAAAAGTACAATTTTTGGCCCGGCCCGTCCATTCCCCGCGACAAAGCCGCCGCGTTAGTGAAGACTAGGTTCAAGGACCCCGCGCGTACGCACGGCTGAGGGCGACGGAGGAAATCGATGTTCGTGTTCGACCCCTACTCACCAGACGTCGATGCGGATCCCTTCCCGCTTTACCGGACGCTGCGCGACGAGCATCCCTGCTACTGGTCGGAAAGCGCGAAGATGTGGATTCTTTCGCGCTACGAGGACATCTCCAACGCGTGCGCCGACTGGAAGACCTTTTCGTCCGCGAAGGGCAACCTGATGGACGAATTGCCGAACCGCGCGGGCGGCACGCTCGGCACAACCGATCCGCCGCGCCACGACCAGATGCGCGCGCTCATCCAGCACGCCTTCACACGCCGCTCCATCGACGGGCTCGCCGCGCCGATTGCCGCCTCCGCGAACGCCGCGCTCGACGATGTCATCGGCAAGAAGAGCTTCGATTTCGTGACCGAAGTCTCGACGCGCGTGACCATCGACGTGCTGTTCAGCCTGCTGAGCCTGCCGCGCGACGAAAACGAACGAACAGTGCGCGATAAGGCCGTGCTCGCTGTTCAGACGGACCCGGTCACCCGGCAGAAGAACGCGCAGCACATCGAAGCCTTCCAGTGGCTTCAGGACTATACGCGCGCGATACTTGCGGAGCGCAAGAAAAATCCGGGCGACGATCTCATCAGCCACTTCCAGGAGGCCGAGGTCGAGGGCGAGAAGCTGACCGAACGCGAAGTGCTTCTTACCTGCGTGACGCTTATCCTCGCGGGAATCGAGTCGCTGTCCGGGTTCATGACGATGTTCGCTCTCAATTTGAGCGATCATCCCGAGGCGCGGGCGAAAATCGTCGCCAATCCGGCGCTTACTGCTGACGCTATCGAGGAATCGCTGCGCTTCAACACGTCGGCCCAGCGTTTCCGCCGCTGCCTGACCCGCGACCTGGAACTCCATGGAAAGACCATGAAGGCTGGCGACTTCGTCTGCATGGCCTATGGTTCCGGCAACCGCGACGACCGCAGATTCCCCAATCCGGACGTATACGACATCTCGCGCAAACCGCGGGGTCATCTGGGCTTCGGATCAGGCGTCCATACTTGCCTCGGCACCCAGATCGCGCGTCTGGCGACGCGCGTCGTATTCGAGACGATGCATGCGCGAATTCCCGATTACGAGCGCGTGGATGCGCAGCTGAAGTGGATGCCCTCCACCACGTTCCGCAGCCCGCTGCGGCTGGAGTTGCGGGCGGTTTAAGAGAACGGCGCGATGTGTCCGAGCAGCATCGCGCCTTCTCCTGAAAGCGAGAGAAAGGAGCGCGCCGAGGTCCTTACCCCGTGTGCATGAACTCACTGCCTGCAATTTCGAGAATGAGCTTGCGGCGCACGGCGTCCGCGAAGACCTCGAAGCTTTTCGCGGGCACGAGGAACGATCCCGGCCCGCCAATCACCTCCGCCCTGTAGTGATCGTCGAGATCGGTTTCGAGAGCGAGGATTGGCAGTCCGTTGATGGTTACGCCGGATGCGACGGCGTCGTCGCGCGCGCGGGAAACCGGGCGCCCGCTCGTATTTGCGCCGTCGCCCGATACGTCGATCACGCGCCGGATGGAGCGAAAGCCGCTGTCCCTGAAGACGCCCACGCCATAGTCGATCGCTCCAGCAATGGACGTGCCGCCGCCGAAGAGCCTGCGCGGCGCTGCGGCGACAAGATCGGCGAAGCGATTGCACGAAGCCTTGTCGTCGATCTTCGTCCAGGGCGCCGCGATGACCTGCATCCTCGGCCCGGTCCACTGGTACATCGTCACGGCGACGGACCCGAGCATCCCGGATGTGACCGCCCGGATCACCTGGGGGTCGCGGAAGGCGGAAACATATCCCTGCTTCTGCAACTCGAAGCGATGGGCGTTCACCGAGCCTGACGCGTCGACGGCGAGAGCCAGCTGAAGATCGACGTCTTCAGGCCCTTCTGCGCGCACGCGAGAGGCGCCGGCTAGCGCAAGCGCGCCGCCTGCGTAAGCCGCGAACGCGCGCCGTGATGGCCTGACCTCATCGCCCAATGCGAACTCCCGTCAGTCGTGGCGCGCCGTTCGATGCGAGCGGCGGCCGATCAGCCGGGAAGCGTCAGGACGATGTCGCCGTCCCTCACTTCCGCAACGATCCTGCGCAAACGCACAGAAGGGTCGCCGGGATGTATTCCAGTCTCGATGTCGAACTCGAAACCGTGCCACGGGCATACGATGTTCCGGCGCGAAGAGAAGCGCAAGCCGAGGCTCTTCTTCTCCGCGTCCAGAGCCTCGTCCACGCGGGGAAAAATCTTCCCCTGGCAAACCGGGCCGCCCGCGTGGGGGCAATGGTTTTCCCATGCGTAGATCGCTTCGCCGACGCGAAAAACGCCGACTTCCCTCTTGCCAGCGGCGAAAACCCGATGATCGCCATCGGCGATGTCCTCGAACCGGGCGACCCGCACCTCAGCCATTCCCACTCCCCCTCGCAAGAAATTGATCGTCAGCGGCGAGCGTGGCCGCCCTCGCGGCCAAACCATAAGGCCACGTCGAACAGGTTCAGATTGACGGCGCGGATCATGGCGCAGGCCGCCGTCACGGCTTCCGTGGCGTTGACGGCGCCGTCGCCGAAAGGCGCGATTTCCTCGCCCGTCCTCTCCGCGCGAGCCGCGTAGGCCCTGACGCAGGCTGTCAGAGCGCGCTGCAAATCCGCGTCCGGGATCGTGTGCGCCTCCCCCGCCGCGAGCGCGGACTCCATGCGCGCAATGAGATCGCCATCGGCCATGGTCTATTCCGCCGCAGGCGACAGACCCTGCGCGGCCTCTGCGGCCGGACCTGGTCTCGGAACGCCCAGCTTGTGCGCGGGAACTTCAAGATTGAAGAGTTTCGCCGCATTCAGGCCGAGAATATTGCGCTTCTGCTGTTCCGTGACGAAGGGAAGCTGCGTGACGGAGTTCGGCAGGTCGAAATCCCAGTGCGGCCAGTCGGACGCATACAGAAGCTGCGTTTCCGCGTTGATGGCGTCGAACGTGGCTTCGAGCAGCTTGAGGTTGTCGCGCTCCATGGGCTGCGTCGTGAAATACATATCCCGGATGTATTCGCTCGGCTTGCGCTTCAGCAGCGGGGCTTCCGACGTGCGCATCATGTACTCGGAGTCGAGACGCTGCATCATGAACGGCACCCATGCGAGTCCGCTCTCGATCCAGATCGTCTTCAGCTTCGGGAACCGCTCCGGAATGCCGTTGATGACCCAGTTCGTCAGATGAACCATGTTGAAGTAGACGAACGAAATCGCGTGCATGGAGAGGAAGCGGTTGCACTGCTTCATCGACTCGTCGCCCCAGTGAAAACCGGAGTGGAAGGTGATGGGCTTGCCCGACGCTTCGATCGCCGCGTACAGCTTCATGTAATCGTCGTGATGAACCGGCTTGTAGCGCGTCGACGTGACCATGAAGCCGAGAACGCCCGGATGGTGCGCGTACTTCTCGACTTCCTGCACCGCTGCGGGCGGATCGTTGAACGGCAGATAGATGAAGTTCTTCATCCGCTTTTCATGCGGAAGCATGTCTTCGACCATCCAGCGGTTGAACGCGCTGCCGAGAGCGGTTTCGATTTCCGCCTGCGGATGCATTCCCAGGACGAGCATCGGTGTCGGCAGCACGACCATGTAATCGATGCCCATCGTATCCATCGCACGCTGGACGAGCGTGACCATGGCGTGCGGCCCGTCTGTCTTTTCGGCGAGGCGTTGCTGATGGGGTATCCGCCCGAACATATCCTGATAGAGCATGCCCGGCGTCGCATTCATCAGGCCCGGAGGCGAGCCGGGACGATTGCGGAAGCTCTGCGCCATTTGCCGGTAAACATCGTTGTCGATGCGATCGACAATCTCGCCCCAAAAGGCGAACTCGCTCAGATGTGCGTCGACGTCGACGACAAAGTAATCCTTGAGCGCGCGCGCGTCCTTCGCCGCATGGGCCAGCAGGTCGCGCGTATCCGTCGCGTTGTCGACCTTCGGCAGTTCGAACACGCCCGGGGCGCGGCTGATCGCGTCATCCGCCATGTCGCTTCTCTCCCCTGTTGAAATGCGGTGGCCGCCGCAGCCCTCAGGGGCCGCGGCACACGATGTTCAGCGTCGCCGAGCGTTTCTCGACGTCGATCGCCTTGAACGCGCGCTCCAGCGCCTTCGGCACCTCCGCCGGGTCGCTGACCGAAGCGCCATATCCGCCTGCGACCTCCGCGGTTTTCTCGAAGGCGAGATGCTCCGTGAAATAGGTCAGCGGCTCGCGGTTGCTCTTGGCGGCGAAGCCCGACGGATAGACCTCGCGCGTGTTGCGTTTCACCGCGCCCCACATGGCGTTGTTGAACACCATGGTCAGCGTCGGCCAGTTCTCCGCCTTCGCAACGTAGAGCGCGGGCGTCGGATTGCCGAACATGTAGGCGCCGTCGCCGACGCATGTGATGACGCGCCTGTTGGGCTGCGCCGCCTTCATGCCGAGCGCCATGCCGAGGCTCCAGCCCAGCGCGCCGGCTGCGCCCGTGAAGAACAGCGTGCCGGGCTTCTTCATCGTCAGGTGTTCGTAGGTGATCGGGCCTTCCTTGAGGATGATGTCGTCCTCGCCCTTGATCTCGTTGAGGCAATGCGTGACCCAGGCCGGATGAATCGGCGTCTCGGACTTCGCCTTTTCAAGCGCGGCCGCCCAGCGGTCGCGCTGCGCGGCGCGGCGTTCGGCAAGGCGCTTGCGGCGAGCCTCGATGCGGTCGCGCGCGGGACCAAGCCGTGTTTCCAGCGCCGAAGCGAGCGCGGCCATCGACGGGCCGATGGAGCCGGAAATCGCGAGATCGCAGGGGAAGCCGCGCATCGGATAGGACGTGTAGAGCGGATCGACGCCCATCTGGATGATCTTGCAGTCCTTGCCCGGCGCCTTCTTGTGCGGAATCCACGGCACGTCCGCGTCGATGACGAGGATGAGGTCGGCGTCGGCGAGGAACGGATCAGGCTCGAAGCCCAGATGCATCGGGTGGTCGGTCGCAAGGCCCATGTAGCGCGGCTTGCGCTGCGTCACCGGGATCGCGAAGATTTCGGCGAGCGCCGCCAGACGCGCGGGCTCATCGTGATCGCGGCCGCAGCTCGCGGTGATGATGAGCGGATTTTCAGCTTTCGCGATCATGTCCGCAGCGCGGTCGATGGCGTCGAGATCGGGGAACGGCGCGGTGGCGGCGACATGGCGCGAGGGCGATGAATACTTGAAGTTTTCGACCGGCGCGGCCAGCACTTCGCGCGGCAGCGAGAGATAGACCGGGCCCTTCGGCTCGCTCATCGTAAGATTGAACGCGCGGTCGATGGTCGACTCCAGCACCTGGGCGTTCTTGAGCTCGTAGTCCCACTTCACGATTTCGCGCAGCATGCCCGCCTGGTCGCGCATCTCCTGCGGCCAATGGATTTCCCCGCTGCGGGCGCCCATCAATCCGCCTTCTTCGCTGTAGGGCGTGCGGCCGGATGTGAAGACGACGGGAAGATTGCCGCGCCAGGCGTTGAGCACGCCGCACATGGCGTTCGCCATGCCAACATTGACGTGAACCATGACGAGCTGCGGCTTGCCGGTTTGCAGGTAGTAGCCGAGCGCCATGTGAATGGCGACGTTCTCGTGCGGCACGGTGACGGGACGCGGCATCTTCCGGCCCTGCGCCTCGAACTTCGACAAGGATTCGATCAACGGCGCGAAATCTGTGCCCGCGTTGGCGAAGAGAAAATCGACGCCGCGGTCGGCGAGGATTTCGATGTAGGCGTCGGCGATCGTGCCGTTCTCGATAACCTTTTCGGACATGTTCTCAATCCCTCCCGCAAACTCTCTTGGCGCTCTGGCTAAAGGAGCCCGGCGCGCAAGACAATCGAATTCATGTGCTGGCCGCCGGTCCCGTCCAGACGGCGCGCGGACCGATGTCCGCGACGCTGACGCAGCCAGTGAACGCCATTGTCGCGTCGATCTCCCGGCGCAGCAGCGAAAGGGCGTGCGACGCCCCCGCTTCGCCGGCGACCGAAAGACCATAGAGCGCCGGGCGGCCGGACAGGACGGCGCTCGCGCCCAGCGCCAGCGCCTTCACCACGTCGCCGCCCCTGCGTATGCCGGAATCCAGCAAGACCGGAATGCGCCCGCCCACCTCGGCCGCGATCTCGGGCAGCACCTCGATAGGGGCCACGGCGCTGTCGAGGTTTCGTCCGCCGTGGTTGGAGACGATCACGGCGTCCACCCCCGCCTCCACGGCGAGCGCCGCGTCCTCGGGCAGATGGACGCCCTTGAGCATCAGCGGACCCTTCCAGACCGCGCGCAACCGTTTCACATCGTCCCATGTGAGGTCGTCTCCGCGCAGGTTTGGCACCACGCCCTTGGGCGGCGCGGCGGGGGCAGCGCCCGGCGCCATGCGGCTCACCGCCCCTTGCGGATAGTGGGCGAGCTTCGGCATCCCCTTCTTGACGAGGTAGCGCGCCATCACCGTCGCGAGCCAGCGGGGATGCAAGGCCATGTCGAGGAGCGCGCGCGGGTTCGGCTGGAACGGCATCGAGAAGCCATTGCGGCGGTTGTATTCGCGAATGGGCGGCGCGGGCGTGTCGACCGTGAGGATCAGCGCCTCGAAGCCCGCATCCTGCGCGCGCTTCACAAGCGCGTAGGAAAGGTCGCGCTCGCGCCACATGTAGAGCTGGAACCATTTGCGCCCGCCCTCCACCGCCGCGATCGTCTCGATCGAGGTGACCGACGGCGTCGCAAGCGTGAAGGGGACCCCGGTTTTCGCGGCGGCGCGCGCAAGCTCCGCCTCGCCCTCGTACCAGCACACGCCCGCGACCCCCGTGGGCGCGATCGCGAGCGGCATGGCCATAGGTTTCCCGAACAGCGTCGTGGCCATGGAGCGGCGGGAGACGTCCACCAGCACCTTGTTGCGCAGCTTGATGCGGGCGAAGGCCTTCCGGTTGCCCTTCAGCGAGGCCTCGTCTTCCGATCCCCTGTCGAAAAACTCGAATACGCCTCGCGGCAGCCGGCGGCGGGCCGCCTCCCGCAGGTCGGCGATGTTCTGGCAATGATCGAGAATTCGGGGCGGTTTCGCCGGCTCGGCCGCGACCTGAGCGCCCGCCCCTGCAACTGCGTCCGGCTTCGCCGAGGCGACCGGCGTCGTCATGCGCCCTCCTGACGTTTGTTAAATGATCCTGCGCGGGCACATTAGGGGGCCGCCGGAGGCCCCGCAACATTGCGCAACGTGGCTGGACGGTTCAGGAAAGTATCTCGTCCTGCGGGATTGATTCGGATATATCGGCGCCGATGAGCCTCATTACCTCCACCCAGGAACTGGCGCAGGCCTGCGCCCGGTTCGCCCGGCACCCGTTCGTAACCGTCGACACCGAATTTCTTCGCGAGACGACATTCTGGCCGAAGGTCTGCGTCATACAGATCGCCTCCGACGACGAGGCGGTGGCCGTCGACGCGCTTGCAGAAGACATCGACCTCGCTCCGTTCTTCGACCTGATGCGCAACGAAGCCGTGGTGAAGGTTTTTCACGCAGCCCGGCAGGACATCGAAATCGTCTGGAACCTCGCGAAAACGATCCCTGCGCCCTTGTTCGACACGCAGGTCGCGGCCATGGTCTGCGGGTTCGGGGATCAGGTCTCCTACGGCGAACTGGTGCAGGCGTTGTGCCGCGTCGCCGTCGACAAGTCGTCGCGCTTCACCGACTGGTCGCGACGCCCCCTTTCGGATGCGCAAATCGCATATGCGCTCGCCGACGTGACGCACCTGCGTGACGTCTATCGCGCGCTGCTCGCCAAGCTGGAAAAGACCGGCCGCGTCGATTGGCTCGCCGACGAGATGCAGGGGCTTACGTCTCCAGCGACCTACGAACAACATCCCGACAACGCCTGGGAGCGATTTCGCCACCGGGCGCGCAAGCCGCGCGACCTCGCCGTGCTGATGGAAATCGCCGCCTGGCGCGAACGCGAGGCGCAGACCAAGGACGTCCCGCGCTCGCGCATCCTCAAGGACGACGTGATGATCGAGGTGGCGCTGGCCGCGCCCCGCACCGCCGACGCGCTCGCCAACCTGCGCGCTTTCCCGCGTGGCATGGAGCGGTCGCGCGCTGGCGCCGAAATCCTCGCCGCCGTCGAGCGCGGTGTCGTGCGGGACCCGGACACCCTTCCCCGCATCGAGCGCGACCGCCGTCCCGGCGGATCGACGGGAGCCACCGTCGAACTGCTGAAGGTCCTGCTCCGGCAGGTGAGCGAGAAGCACGGCGTCGCCGCCAAGATGATCGCGACGGTCGACGACCTCGAAGCCATCGCCTCGGACGACCGGGCTGACGTCCCGGCACTGCGCGGGTGGCGGCGGGAAATCTTCGGCGTCAAGGCGCTGGAGTTGAAGCGCGGCAAGCTCGCGCTGACCGTTGAGCGCGGCCGGGTCATCACGCTCGAATGGCAGGACACGGCCGGCGAAGAACAGGAAGTCGCCTGAGACAGGCCGCCCTGTAAAGTTTCGACCGGATTCGCGCGCCTTGCGCAACATCGCAGCCATGACCACCTGAAGCGGGACGAACACCGGCCCGCGACAGGAGCGCGCTCATGGACCCGCAGAAGCTACTCGAACAATTCCTCGGCCCCGGCGGCCTGTCGCAGCAGGCGCAGCGGGCAAAGGACATGCTCTCGGGCGCCTCCGGACAGGGCGGCGGCCTGTCCGGCATGCTCGGCCAACTGGGCGGGATGCTCGGCGGCCAGCAGCAGGGACAACCGCCCGCCCAGGGAGGCAATTTTCCCCAGCCGTGGGGCCAGCCCCAGACCGGAGCGCCCCCGGAAGGCCGCGGAATCGGCGATCTCATGAAAAATGTCCCCGGCGGCGCGGCCGGCGCCCTCGCGGGAGCGGGGCTTCTCGCCGTGCTGCTCGGACAGAAGAGCGTGCGCAAGATGGCGGGCGGACTTATGGGGGTCGGCGCATCGGCCGCTCTCGGAGCGCTCGCCTATCGCGCCTGGCAGAACTGGAACACGGGCCAGCCAGTCGCCGCCGCGCCAGTCGCGACAACCGCAGACGCACCGCCGGAAAACTCGCCCTTCCTGCCGAAGCTGGACGCATCGGGACAGCCCTTCGCGCTTGCGCTGATCAAGGCGATGATCGCCGCCGCGAACGCCGACGGACACATCGGGCCCGAGGAGCACAAGCAGATCTTCGACGCAGCCAACCGCGCGGGATTCGACGCCGACGCCAAGGCGTTCATCTTCGATGCCCTGTCCAATCCGCCGAGCGTGCGGCAGATCGCGTCGATGGCGAGCGGCATGGAGCAGGCGGCCGAGCTCTATCTCGCGGCGCGCCTCGCGATCGATCCGGATCAGCCCTCGGAAAAGGCGTTCCTCGAGGCGCTCGCGCAGGCGATGAACCTGCCCCCGCAATTCGTCGCGCACCTCGAACAGCAGGTCGTTGGCGCGGGGGTGTGAGGGCGCAATGGCTCAGGTCTCTTCCCTCCCCCTGAAGGGGCGGGAAGAGAAAGGCGCGCCGGAACGCTTCCTACCCGCCGATCTTGATCTCCGACTCGCGGCCGATGATCTTGGCCAGCGCCTTTAGGCGTCCGGCGAGCCGGTCGTTGGCGAGCGGCGCGAGATCGGAAGGCATGTGCAGAGTCAGCTTCGCGCGTGTGCAGGTCAGTTTTGTGCGCGGCAGGACATCAGGCATCGCCGCGCTGATCGCATACGCCACGCGCGTCGCCGCGCCCAGAAGACGCGCGCGATCGAGCAGGCGCGCAGTGGCAAGCGTGCGCAGATGGGGCGCGACATTGTGGTCGGAGCTCATGTGCCGATAACTGGCCGCGAGCGCAATGAACGCCCGCCCGGGATGATCGATGCCCACGAAGGCTGCGTTCGCGATGATGTTCAGCGCCTGTTCACCGCGGTAATCCGGATGCGCCCGCCAGCCGATGTCGGAGAGCAGGCAGGCGGCGTGGCGCAGGCGCTTCTCTTCTTCGGTCTCGACAAGTTCGCTCGCCTTGATGAAGCGGTCGGTCCATGCGCACATCTCCTCGCCGTGGCGCGGCGAACGCGAGCGCAGGATATTGAGATCGCGCGCCGCCTCGATCAGCGGGTCTTTCTTCCGGTCCGCCCTCGAAAGGCGCTCGTACAACATCCCTTCGCGCAAACCCAGCGCAGAGACGACAATCTCTCTTGGCTTCGCGATGCGGATGATTTCCTCAAGCACCACGGCGCCGTAGGCGAGCAGCGGGCGCCGGCCGGTCGCGACCGTCTCGATCGCGACGAGCGCATCTGCGTTCACACGTTCGACGAGCGAGGCGAACTCCGCGGCGTCGCGCGACGGGATCACGTAGCCGTGCATGACGTTGAGCGGATAGCTGCGCTGGCTCATGTGCAGGCGCGCCAGCGCGCGCCACGTGCCGCCGACTGCATAGAACGTGCGGCCCTGCAGCTTGCGCAGCAGTCTCACGTTCGACAAAGCCTCGCGTACGATCTTCTGCGCCTTTTTGGGGGAGTTCTTCGAGACGTCCATCAGGGCGAGGCCACCAAGTGGCAGCGACACGCCCATGCCCAGTACGTCGTGACGGACGTCCGCCAGCTCGAGCGAACCGCCGCCAAGATCGCCGACGACGCCGTCTGGCTTGTGGAAGCCCGATACGACGCCCATGGCGGCAAGCTGCGATTCGCGCTCGCCTGAAAGTAGCTCGATCTTGGCCCCAATCGCGCGGGACGCGGCTTTCAGGAATTCCGGACCGTTGGTGGCGTCGCGCGCGGCGGCGGTCGCCAGCACGTGAATATCGCCCACCTTCATGTTGCGGCAGAGCACACGAAATCGCTCCAGCGCCTTCAGGGCGCGCACCACGCCCTCTTCGTTGAGCTTCCCGGTGGTCGCGACCCCTCTGCCAAGCCCCGCGAGGAGCTTGTCGTTGAAAATGGGGTTTGGCGCGCGCGTGAGGCCTTCATAGGCCACGAGGCGCACAGAGTTCGAACCTATGTCGACGATCGCGATCGGGTCGAGTGAAGGCAGACGGCCTTGCGCCTCGGTGGGTGACTTCATGTATCGGCCGGCTTGGGTCTCTTGAACAGCGTTTTCGGACTGGAGGTCTTCAACGACTTGCCACGGCCGGACAACGACGGGTTCGTCATGAAATAGCTGTGCGCGTTGAAGGGCTCCTCGCCCGCGCGCGGCACTATGCGCTCGCTGCCCCCGTCGGGCAAGAGCCGGTAGCTCTGCTGGTTGTCGATAAGGTTCGCGACGAGGATCTGGTCGAGAACCTGGGCATGGACGGTCGGGTTCTCCAGCGGCGCGAGGGCTTCGACGCGGCGGTCCAGGTTCCGCGGCATGAGGTCGGCCGAGGAAATATAGACGCGAGCCTTGCGATGCGGCAGGCCATGGCCAGCCCCGAAGGCGAAGATCCTCGCGTGCTCCAGAAATCGCCCGATGATGGATTTCACGCGGATATTGTCGCTCAGGCCAGGGACTTGGGGCCGCAGGCAGCAGATTCCGCGCACCACGAGGTCGATGCTCACGCCAGCCTGGCTGGCGCGGTAGAGCGCGTCGATGATGACCGGATCTACCAGCGCGTTGCACTTGCCCCAGATCGCGGCCGGGCGGCCGGCCTTTGCGTGCGCGATCTCCTCATTGATGTGATCGAGCAGGCGCTTCTTGAGACTGATAGGCGAGACGGCCATCCGTTGCAGGTTGGCGGGCTGCGCATAGCCGGTGATGAAGTTGAAAATTTGCCCGACGTCCGCCGCGAGGACCGGATCGGCGGTGAAGAAGGAGATGTCCGTATAAATGCGCGCGGTCAGCGGGTGATAGTTTCCGGTGCCCACATGGCAATAGGTCGCAAGCCCGGCGCCCTCGCGGCGCACGACCATAGACAGCTTCGCATGCGTCTTGAGTTCGATGAAGCCGAAGACGACCTGCGCGCCCGCGCGTTCGAGGTCGCGGGCCCAGCGGATGTTCGCCTCCTCGTCGAAACGCGCCTTCAGTTCGACGAGCGCCGTAACCGATTTGCCCGCCTCCGCCGCCTCGATCAGAGCGCGCACGATGGGGCTGTCGGACGACGTGCGATAGAGAGTTTGCTTGATCGCCACCACGTTCGGATCACGCGCGGCCTGCATCAGGAATTGCACCACCACGTCGAAGGATTCGTAAGGGTGATGAACGATGAAGTCCTTCTGCTTGATCGCAGCGAAGCAATCGCCGGCGTTGTCGCGCACGCGTTCCGGGTAACGCGGATTGTAGGGCGCGAACTTGAGGTCCGGCCTGTTCAGCGACACGACTTCGGACAACTCGTTAAGAGCGAGCATGCCGTTCTGAACGTAGATATTGTCCTCGCCGACGTCGAGCTGCGCGGCGACGAAATTGCGAATTTCCTCCGGCATGTGCGCCTCGATCTCGAGGCGTATGACGCGCCCGCGGCGGCGGCGCTTCAGCGCCGACTCGAAGAACCGCACGAGATCCTCCGCCTCCTCCTCGAGCTCGAGATCGCTGTCGCGGATGACGCGGAAATGTCCCTGTCCCACTACCCTGTAACCGGGGAAAAGCCGCGCGGTCTGGCTCGCGATCAGCGCCTCGAGCGCCACGAGACGAACGCCCGACGAGCCGGAATCCGGCATGCGAATGAAACGCTCCACCTTCTGCGGCAGGCGCACCAGCGCATTGAGGCGGCGCGCATCGCCGGTATGGACCAGATCCAGCGCGACGGAAAATCCAAGATTGGGGATGAATGGGAAAGGATGCGCCGGGTCGATCGCGAGCGGTGTCAGGATCGGGAAAATGTGCTGCATGAAGTGGTCGTTCAGCCACTCCTGTTCGCGGGCGTCGAGGTCCGCCGGCCGTGCGATCACAATGCCTTCGCGCGCGAGCTCCCTCGCAAGCTCGCTCCACCGCTGCTGCTGCTTGTCCACGAGTTCGCCGACGCGCCGCCTGATCTGAACGAGTTGTTCCGCGGGCGAGAGCCCGTCGTCCGAAACGGCTGTCATGCCGGAGCGAACCTGCCCGAGAAGGCCCGCGACGCGGACCATGAAGAATTCATCGAGGTTGTTCGCCGAGATCGACAGGAAACGCAGCTGTTCAAGCAGGGGATGATTGCGGTTCGAAGCTTCCTCGAGAACGCGGCTGTTGAATTCGAGCCAGGAGAGTTCGCGATTGATGTAGCGGCCGGCTGGCAGATCGACCAGCGCCGCCATCCCGGGGTCCTGCATGGCGGCGGCGTCGGTTCTCGTGGTCACGTCCTCGCGCTCGGCAAGCGCATCTGCGTCCGGCTTCAACTTGACTCTCCTGGTTCGCTCCGCCGTCACTTTGCCCTGCCAAGCATGTCGATTACGTGACATTCACGGCCCCACCGGATCAAGGCTCCACGCCGCTCCTGCGCAACACCTCGGCCGCCATGGGCCGCGTGATCGGACGTCCCGCCGCCAGCGCCTCCTTGTCGAGTATTTCGACAACCTTTCGCGCTGCGTCCAGCGACCGCTCGATCCGAACCGCCAGATATTCAACCACGGACGTGTCGACCACCAACTGCCGATCGAGGAAAAGCTTAACGAGCACCGCGCGGATGAGGGGATCGTCCGGCTCGCCGATCTCGATCGCTGGCGCAAGGCGCAGGCGGGACAGCAGATCCTTCGTGCCCACACCCCAGGCGTCGGGCCAGGCGCGGGCGGTTATGGCGAGATGGCCCTGCCCGGACTGGATCAGGTTGATCAGGTGAAACAGCTCGGCCTCGGCCAGCGGGGCGCGGTCGGCGTCCTCCAACAGAACCGCGCCGGCCGAGGCGATTGCCGGCAGGTCGGCGAGCGGCAGCGAGGCCGCGGACAGCACGCGCGCCCGCGCCCGCTGCGCCCAGATCGCCGCCAGATGGCTCTTGCCCGCGCCGGTGGGCCCGAGCAGGAGAAGCATCCGCCCGGGCCAGTCCGGCCAGCGCTCGAACGTCTCCCAGGCCCGCTCGTTCGACGGCGAGACAAGAAAATCCTCGCGCCCGAAGCGCGGTTCGAGCGGCAGGTTCAGCGCAAGCTGATTGGTCGGCTTTTTCACGGGATGATGTCCGGGTCCTTCGGCGGACGCGCCGGCGCGCCCGTATAAAGCGGGCTCACCATGTACTGCTTCACGCCAAAACGCGTCAGGACGCCGATCACGGCGGCGATAGGAACGGCCAGGATGAGGCCCGTGAAGCCGAACAGGCTGCCGAAGGCGAGCAGCGCGAACATCACCCAGACCGGGTGCAGACCAACCGCTTCGCCCACGAAACGCGGCGTCAAAATGTTGCCCTCGATGAACTGGCCGGTGAACTGCACCGCCAGCACCATGCCAAGAAGGCCCCAGCCCGGCCCCTGCACCAGCGCGACGGCGACGGAAACGATGAGGCCGGTGAGCGAACCCACGTACGGGATGAAGCTGAGCACGCCCGCCGTGATGCCGATCAACATGCCGAAGTTGAGGCCAACCAGCGTGAAGCCGAGCCCGTACCACAGGCCGAGGAACAGACAGACGAAGGACTGCCCGCGAATGAAACCCGCCATCGCCGCGTCGATCTCCCGGGCGAGCCCGCGCACCACGTCGCGATGATGCACCGGCACGAGATTGTCGAGCGTCGAGAGAAGCCGGCGCCAGTCAACCAGCAGGTAGAAGGTGACGATGGGCGTGATGACGAGCAGCGACACGATGCCGACCAGCGCCTGACCGCCCTGCCACAGAGATGAAATCAGCGTGCCGATCCAGCGGGCGCCCTGCCCGACGAGATCCCCCGTCTTGGGCAATCCGGCGTCGCTCCCCCCGCCGCCGAGTGCGGGCAAGCCGAAGTATTCGAGGGCCGGTTTGACGCGCGCGCTGATCTCGTCGCCGTAGCGGCCGATGAGGTCCGTCAGTTGCGCCGCGTAGGACGGCAGACGCTCGATGAACTGCGCCGCCTGCTTGAGCAGGAGCGGCAGGAGGGCGACGAGCGCGGAGAAAATTAGGAGCCCGCTTATCCCCACGATCAACAGGGAGGCCACCAGCCTGCTGACGCCGAGGCGCTCCAGACGGGTTGCGATGGGATCGAGAAGGTAGGCGAGCGCGAGCCCCGCAGCGAAGGGCATCAGCACGCCGGAAAGCAGCCAAAGCAGCAGCGCAACGATCACCGCCGCCGCAAGCCAGAACCGGATCTGCCGCTCGACCACCATGTCAGCTCCGCCGCGCGGGATCCGCCTGCCCCGGGTGGACCTCTACAGGTCCATGTGGCGGATCCACTGCGTCAGATAGGCGGCTGCCGAGGCCAGCGTCAACGCCGCCACGAGGTAGAGGAAGATCGTGAACCACATGCCGAGCGGAAAGGCGAAGGCCTTGGCGGCCAGCACGGAAGCGGCGAGCGTAATCTGCGCGAGCGTGTTGAGCTTGGAGACGAGCAGCGGCCGGATGGCGACCGGCTTGTCGAGCACCCAGGAAATCATCACGGCGCCCACGATCATCACATCGCGCGAAACCACCAGAACGGCGAGCGCCGCCGGCAGTACGCCGACGACCGCGAGCGAGACGTAGATCGAGACGAGCAGCGCCTTGTCTGCGATCGGGTCGAGATAGGCGCCGAGTTCCGAGCGCAGGTCGAATCTCTTGGCCAGCCAGCCGTCGATCGCGTCCGACACGCCCGCGACCAGGAACAGCAGAAACGCCAGTTCCCACTCCGGCTGGATAATCAGCGTCACGATGATTGGCACGAGCACCAGCCTGCCAAGCGTGATGAGGTTCGGCAGGCTGGCCAGAAGGTTTTGCGCGTTCATGTCGCGGGCAGAACTACCATAAAGCGGTGAGGAGGCCAGAGGCCTCCCGGTCCGCTTTCATTTCAAGGGCGGTCATGCGCCTATTGCGTCCCCTGAAGCCCAAGGCTTCTGACAAGGTTGCCCCATTTTTCGCGTTCGCTTGCGAGATAGGTTCGCAGGTCCGCCGGGCTCGGAGTGTCGTAGGGAATCAGACCGAGGGCCGAGACCTTCTCCCGGATCTGCTCCTCCGCCATGATCCGCTTCATCTCGCCGTGCAGCTTCTGCACGATGGGGTCGGGCGTTCCCGCAGGCGCCAGGATCGCGTGCCACGACACAGCCTCGAAGTCCTTCTCGCCCGAGGCGGCCGAGAATGGCGGGACGTCCGGCAGCACCGGCAGCGACGAGGCTGATGAAACCGCAAGCGCGCGGAGCTTGCCGTCCTTGATCAGCGGCAGGCCCGCCCCGGCTTCGACGAAACCAAGCTGCACATGGCCCGACGCGATGTCGAGAATTGACTGAGGCGTGTTGCGGTACGGCACGTGCGTCATCTGCAGGCCGAATTTCGCCTTCATGTATTCGATCGACAGATGCTGCGCGACGCCCGCGCCCGGCGATGAATAGTTCAGGTCCTTCCGATCGCGGGCGTAGGCGATCAGTTCCTTCACATTCTTCACGGGCAGGCCGGGATTGACGGCCAGGATGAACGGAGACTTCACGTAAAGCGCGATCGGAATGAAGCTCTTGTCGGGATCGTAGTTGATCTGCTTGTAGAGCACCGGATTGATCGCGAGCGATGATGTCGTGGCAAGACCGAGCGTGTGGCCATCGGGCGGCGCGGCGGCGAGCGCCTGCGCCCCGAGCATCAGCGCGGCGCCGGGCCTGTTGTCGACGACGACCGGCTTGCCGAGCGACTGTTGCAACCTGTCGGCGTAAAGCCGCGCGATCGTGTCCATGCCGGACCCGGCGGCCAGCGGCACGATGATGGTGATCGGCTTTGTCGGAAACTCCTGGGCGACGGCGGGCGCAATGCCCGCCATGATCGCTCCGATGGCTGCAAACGCGCGCAAGGCGCACGCCGCCGCTCTCGCAACCGCTCTCATGGACCCCTCCCTGTGTATGTCGGCGCAAAACGCCGCAACACGGACAATAGACGGCCCCACGTGGGCGCGCCAGCGCGCGCGATCGCAAATTAGGACGCCAGATCCGGGTTGCGCGGCTGGCGGCAATAGACGTCGTAGAGAATGACCACGATACGCCGGACGTTTTCGTCGGCGATCGAATAAAAAATCGTTTTGCCGTCACGGCGGGGCTTCACCATGCCGTCCAAGCGCAGGCGGGCCAGCTGCTGGGAAACTGCGGACTGCCGCAGGTCAAGCAGACTCCCGAGTTCGCCAACGCACCGTTCGCCGTCGGCCATCATGCACAGAAGGAGGAAGCGGCTTTCGTGCGACAGCGCCTTCAGTACGACGCCGGCGGCTTTTGCGCGTTCCGTGAGGACTGGAAGGTCTAGCGCTTCACGACTGGGGGGCGGCACGCCATCCATCATCTCGCTTGCGCTCCTTCCCCGGGCGCCCGGCGCCCGCCATTCCGGACTCGGGCCTGAAAGGCCGAGCCCATGTCTTATAAAGCCAAGCTCGTATGGATGACTAGCCCCCGAATGTTCAATTCATAACGGCAGCCTTAATGCCACGCTTATGGCGCATCTGAGTGGCTCATGCGGATCCGGCGCACGGCGTAGAATACTCCTGCGACCACGACGGGCGTCAGCAGGGCCAGCGTCAGGCCCATATCGAAGGGCCAGTAGCCCGCCTCCTTCGCACCCTTGATCGGATAGCCGGCGAGCCCCAGCACGTAGTAGCTGATGGCGGCGACAGAGAGCCCTTCGACCGTCTGCTGCATCCGGGTCTGGAGGCGCGTGCGCTGGTTGAGGGCGCCGAGCAGTTCGTTGTTCTGGCGCGCGAGTTCGAGGTCGATACGTGTGCGGATCAGGTCGGCGGCGCGGGCGCAGCGCGAAGCCAGATCGGCGAGCGCCTTTTGCATGCTGGAGCATGTGCGCATCGCTGGCGTCAGCCGCGTCATCAGGAAGGCGCCGACCATCGGCCTGTCGCCATCGGGACGCTCATCGAGCGCGCGAACGCGGTCCTCGACGATCGCGCCATAGGCGAGCGCGGCGGAGAACCGGAAGGATGCGGAGGCAAGTTCCGCTTCCACACGGGCGGCGAGTTTCGACAGGTCGAGGAACATGGGTTCGCTCGATGTCTGCGACTGCTGCTCTTCAATCCGCTTCGTGATTTCGCCGAGTTCGACTTCGATCTGTTGCACCATCGTGCCGGTCTGGCGCGCAAGCGGCAGGCTCATGAGCGCGAACATGCGATAAGTCTCGATTTCGAGAATACGCTGGCAGAGAACGCCAAGCTGGTCGGGCGATATATCGTCATGAGCCAGCGCGAAGCGCACGAAGCCATGCGCGTCGGCGCGGAAGTCCGTCGAGATGCGCGCGCGCCCGGCCATGACGGCCGAAGAGCATACATCCGGCCCTTCCGGTGGTCCGCTGGTTTCGGACATCGGGACGACAGCGATCGCGATGCGCGCGGCGAGCGGTCCTGCGACGGCCTGCACTTCCGGGTCTTCCGTCAGGTGCTGCCAGATGATCTCGCTGCGCCCGTCTCCCGGTGAAACGAATGTATAGGAGACGAACTCCGTATGCCGCTCCCAGCGCAGTTCGCGGCCTTCGATCATGAGCGAATGATAGCGCGCGCCCGGCGGCGGCGGCGCGACGCCCGCCTTCCGGCAGATCAGGTCGATGCGGCGCGGAGCATTGCGGGGCCGGCCTTCGTCGAGCGCATAAACGAGGCGCGTGACATGTCCGTGCGGATCGACCCGCGGCGCGGGGCGCGCGTGAAGCTCGCTCAGGGCCGCCGCGCGCGCGACGTGTTCGGTTTCGTTCAGCCGCGAGTCCATGCCAGCCCCAAATTTCATAGAAGTCCTGCAAGAGCGGCGCCCATTTCAGGCCCCGCGCGCGCTCTTGCGTATAAATCGCACATTTCGGGATTCGGGAACATCGTCCCCGGCAAACATGGAGAATGCCGGCGGTGCGACCGATGATCGCTGGCGCGCGGGGGCGAACCTGCTGGGGACGCCGCGCCGGGGGCGATGCGCCGCCTTGCATCGGCCCCGCGCCCGGGCTAACCCGGCGCACTACGTCTTGGAACATGGTCTGGCGAAAGGACCGCCATGCAGCAGCCTGACAAGCCGGGCCTCACCTACGCCCAGGCCGGCGTGGACATCGACGCCGGCAACACGATGGTCGAGAAGATCAAGCCTCTGGTGCGCTCGACGCGCCGGCGTGGCGCGGACGCAGAGATCGGCGGCTTTGGCGGTCTGTTCGACCTCAAGGCGGCCGGGTTCAGCGACCCGATCCTCGTTGCGGCCAACGACGGCGTCGGCACCAAGGTAAAGATCGCCATCGAGAGCGACATCCACGACACGGTGGGCATCGACCTCGTCGCCATGTGCGTCAACGATCTCGTGGTGCAGGGCGCCGAGCCGCTTTTCTTCCTCGACTATTATGCAACCGGCAAGCTCGACCCGGAAGCGGGCGTCGCAATCGTGAGAGGCATCGCGGCCGGCTGCGTCGACGCCGGCTGTGCGCTCATCGGCGGCGAGACGGCCGAAATGCCGGGTCTCTACGCCGCGGGCGATTACGACCTCGCGGGCTTCGCCGTCGGCGCCGCCGAGCGCGGCCGCCTTCTGCCAAGGGGCGAAGTGAAGCCCGGCGACGTCGTGTTCGGCCTGCCCTCCTCCGGGGTTCACTCCAACGGCTTCTCGCTCGTGCGCCGGATCGTCGAACGCACCGGCCTTGAATGGGACGCGCCAGCGCCCTTCGCGCCTGGCAAGACGCTCGCGCAGGCGCTTCTCACGCCGACGCGCATCTACGTGAAGGGGCTGCTCGCGGCGCTGAAGGCGACGGACGGCATCCTGGCGCTGGCGCACATCACCGGCGGCGGCTTTCCCGACAACATTCCGCGCGTTCTGCCCGACAGCGCAGCGGTGCGCCTCGATCTCGACGCGATCGATCCGCCACCGGTGTTCGGCTGGCTCGCGAAGGAAGGCGGCGTCATCGAGAAGGAAATGCTGCGCACGTTCAACTGCGGCGTCGGCATGATCGTGGTCGCGGAAGCGGCGAAAGCCGGCGAAGTCGAGGCGGCGCTGCGCAACGCGGGCGAGAAGCCCGCGCACGTCGGGGAGGTCATCGCGCGCGACGGCGAAGCGGTAGTTACGACCGGAAAGCTGAGACTGTGAGCAAGCGCCGCACGGCCATTCTCATCTCGGGGCGCGGCTCCAACATGGCCTCGTTGATCGCGGCGGCCAGGGAGCCCGATTTCCCGGCTGAAATTGCGCTCGTGTTGTCGAACCGGCCCGACGCGCCCGGCCTTGCGACAGCGAAGGCGCAGGGCATTGCGACCGCCGCCGTCGACCACAAGATCTACGCCGGGCGCGACGCATTCGAAGCCGTGCTGCAGAAAATGCTGGAAGCCCACCGCATCGACTTCATCTGCCTCGCGGGCTTCATGCGGCTTCTGACGCCCGCATTCGTGACGCATTGGGAAGGCCGGCTCATCAACATCCATCCTTCCCTGCTGCCGTCCTACAAGGGCCTGCACACGCATGAACGCGCCATCGCGGATGGCGTTAAGATCCATGGGTGTTCGGTGCATTACGTCGTGGCCGAAATGGACGCCGGCCCCATCATCGCGCAGGCGGCGGTCAGCGTGCTCGACGACGACACGCCGGACACGCTCGGCGCCCGCGTGCTCGAGCAGGAACACGTGATCTATCCGCTTGCGCTGCGTCTCGCCGCTTCGGGCGCGTTGAAGATCGACAACCTGCGCGTCACGGGAGCGAACGGCGCAGCCTGCGCGATGGTGTCGCCGAAGGTTTAGAACCCCTACCCCAGCGCTTCTTCATACTCGCCGCTGAGCGTAAGCCACTCGTCTTCAGCCGAAGCCAGAGCCTTCTCAAGTTCGGCGCGCTGCTGCGCGAGTTGCGCGGCCTTCGCCGGATCTTTTGCAAACGCATCCGGTTGCGCGAGCGCCTCGTCTACCCGGCGAAGAAGGCCCTCGAACTTCTTCATCCGCTCTTCGGCCTGCTCGATCTTCTTCTTGAGCGGCGCGAGCTCCTTGCGCGTTCTGGCCGCTTCGCGGCGCTGCTCGGCCTGAACGCCGCCCCCGCCCTTGCGCGATGAATCGCCACCGTTCGCGCTGTCGAGCACGAACCGGCGATAATCGTCCATGTCGCCGTCGAAGTTCTTTACCGTGCCGTCCGCGACGAGCCAGAGACGATCCGCGCAGGCTTCGAGCAAATGCCTGTCGTGCGAGACGAGGATGATCGCGCCCTCGTATTCGTTGATCGCCTCGATCAACGCCGCGCGGCTGTCGATGTCGAGATGGTTCGTCGGCTCGTCCATGATGATGAGGTGCGGGCCCTCGAACGTCGCAAGCCCCATCAGCAGCCGCGCCTTCTCGCCGCCCGACAGCAACTCGATGCGCGTATCGGCCTTCACGTTGGGGAAGCCGATCTGCGCGCAGCGCGCGCGAATCTTCGCTTCCGGCGCGTCCTTCATGCGCCGCGCGACATGCGTATAGGGTGTTCCGCCCGCGTCGAGGTCGTCGATCTGGTGCTGGGCAAAAAAGCCGACGTCGAGCTTCGCCGCGCGCGTGATCTTGCCGGACATCGCCTCAAGGCGTCCGGCGACGAGCTTCGCAAACGTCGACTTGCCGTTGCCGTTCGAGCCGAGAAGACCGATCCTGTCGTCATTCGAAATGGAAAGCGAAAGCCGGGAGAGAACTGACCTTCCGTCATAGCCCACACTTGCGCTCTCCATCGCGACGATCGGCGGCGACAATTGCTTCGCGGGAGACGGAAAGTTGAACGGCAACACGTCCTGATCGACGATGGCCGAGACGGGCTCCATCTTTTCCAGCATCTTCAGGCGCGACTGCGCCTGCCGCGCTTTCGTCGCCTTCGCGCGAAACCGATCGACGAACGCCTGCAGATGCGCGCGCTTCTCCTCGTCCTTCTTGACCTGCTTGAGGCGGATCGCCTGCTGCTCGCGCCGCTGCTTCTCGAAGCTCGTGTAATTGCCCTTCCAGAGAGTCAGTTTCGCCTGGTCGAGATGCAGGATGTGATCAGCGACCTCGTCGAGTAGATCACGGTCATGGCTGATGACGACGATGGTCGCGGGATAACGCGCGAGGTAGTCGATCAGCCAGAGCGTGCCTTCGAGATCGAGATAGTTCGTCGGCTCGTCGAGCAGCAGAAGATCGGGCCGCGAGAACAGCACCGCGGCGAGCGCGACGCGCATCCGCCAGCCGCCGGAAAATTCGCTCAACGCGCGGTTCTGCGCTTCGTGGTCGAACCCGAGGCCGGAGAGGATCGCCGCAGCGCGCGCGGGCGCGGAATGGGCGTCGATATCCGCGAGCCGCGTCTGGATTTCGGCGATGCGCATCGGATCGCTCGCAGCCTCCGCTTCCGCCATCAGCTGCGCGCGCTCGACGTCCGCCGCGAGAACGAAATCGACCAGCTTGCCGGGACCGCCCGGCGCTTCCTGCTCGACGCGCCCGATGCGCGCGCGCCGCGGAAGGCTGGTTGATCCGCCCTCGGGCGCGATTTCGCCGCACACGAGCCGGAACAGCGTCGTCTTGCCCGCGCCGTTGCGACCGACGAATCCCACACGGGCGCCCGGGGGGATCATCGCCGAGGCGTGATCGAAGAGAAGCCGGGGCCCCAGCCGGTAGGAAAGGTCGTCGATGGCGAGCATGGCCGCCCTTGTGGCGGCAGACGCGCGCGAGCGCAAGAGGTTCGCGCCATCAGCGGATTCGGGTGGCGCGATCGCCCGCGCGCCGCTAGCGAGGCGCAGGGAGGAGCGAATGATTCATCTCGGACCGGCGCTGATCGCATTCTTCGTGCTCTCGCAGGCGCTGCGCGACGTCTACCTGGCGCAGGTCTTCCGCAGCGTGGATGTGTTCGCGGTCATCCTCGCGACCTTTCCATTGATGGCGGCGATCTTCGGTGGGATTGCGCTCTGGCGCGACCGGGAGGGTCTGCGCAAGCTGGGCAACTACGCCGGGCTGGTGGTCGCAATGAACGTGACGACAGCCCTCGCATGGACTTCCTATTTCTTCGGTCTCAAGTTCGTGCAGCCCTCGGTTCTGAACGCACTGCACAGCGGCTTCGGGCCGCTCACCGTCGTGGCGCTCGCGCTTGCGGGCGCATCGCTCGCCGGCAAGGACCGCTGGAGCCGGACGGAAGGGTGCTGCTATGCGGGCATGGCGCTGTCGATGGCCTTTCTTGCGTGGGTCGTCCTCGCGGGAGAATCGGGCCGCGTCGATTACTCGCCCACGGGCGCGGCGACCGGCCTCGCCGCGCTCACCGTCAGCGGTGTCTCGATCACGCTGAGCCACCTGCTCGCCAAACGCCTCAACGATCATGGCCTGGGCGCCAACGCCGTGACCGGCGCGCGCTATCTGCTGATCTCCGTCATCGCTCTTGCGGTCGTCGTGTGGGGCGCGCGGCCAACCGGCCTCGCGCAGGCAAGCGACTGGCTCTGGCTCGCGGCGTTGGCGACGCCCCTGATCGCGTTGCCGCTCTATGCCCTGCAGGTCGGCATATCGCTGACCCGGCCGCTTACCGCGCAAGTGCTGCGCGCATTGGGGCCCGTGGTCATATTCGCTTTGGAGCTGACGGACGAACGCATCGTCTGGTCCGGCGCCGCGCTCGCCGGCATCATCGCTTATTCCGTATTCGCCACCGCCGCGGGCGTCGCGCATGGCGCAAAAAATCGGGGCCCGTCATCTAGACGATGAGGGCCCCGAGGAAATGGCGGCGCAGAAAAAGCTGCGCCGCGCGGAGAAAACGCTGTCGTTCAGTCGAAGTCCTGCGCAAGTGAAGCGCGCACGTTCTCCGGCAGCACCGACATGTGCGAATAATTAGGGTGCGAGAACCCGACGACAACCTGCGCGCCGGGCTTTTTGAACGCTTCGATCTGCGCCGGGGTAAATTCGAAGTGGACGAACTGAACGGAGGACGCCTTGCCCTCCGCCGTCGTGCGATCCTGATCTTCTTCGGCTTTGCCCGGAACCTTCTCGCCATTCACGGTGATGAATGCCGTTTCCTCGATGCCGCCGAGCCGGCCGAGAATGCGCTTGCGGCGGTCCGGATCGTCGATCTCGATCATGAAGGTCGCGCAGAGTTCGCTGCCTTTCGGCACGAGCGGGTTATAGGCTTCGAGTTCATCCTTGACCTGTTCCTCGCCGCCCTTCTCGATATAGAGCATCTCCTGCACCTGGGCCCACATCGTGTCCCAGTTCTCGAAGTAGAAGGTGACATGCGGACCCACGTCGACCCGCCGGTCCCGCTTCAGGGCAGCCATCTTCTTGCGCGTTTCGGAGCGCACTTTCATGTACTCGGGCAGCGGCAGGATGTCGGCGGCTGAGATTTCGTGCTTGTTGGCCATCATCGTGTTTTCCCGTTTGCCGAGCGTTCCCGATGGAACGCGTCATCAGACCAAGCGATGCGGAAGGCGCGGGCGCCTTCGCGTCAGACTTCGATGCCGTAACTACGCGCGAAGATCTGGATCGGATGCTTCACGACCTGGGGCTTCGGCTTGTCGCCACCCAGCGCCTCCACGCCCTGACCGATATGAACGCCGGCCAGCGGACATTCGGAGGTCACATAGGCCTTGCCGCCCTGCGACGTCGTGCGCGCGACCGGCTTGCCGACCTTCATCGCGATATCGAAGTTGCTCTTCTTGAAACCCCACGCGCCACCGTGGCCGGAGCAGCGTTCGATCACCTGCACGTCGGCTTCCGGCAGAAGCTTCAGCATTTCCGTCGCCTTCTGGCCCATGTTCTGGGCGCGCGAGTGACAGGCGATGTGAAGCGTCACGCCGCCGGGGACCGGCGCCAGGCCCGGCGCAAGCCCATTCTTTTTCGCGATGTCGACGATGTATTCGCTGATGTCGAACGTGTTCTGCGCCAGCGTTTTGACGTTCTTGTCGTCGGTGACGATGAGCGGCCACTCGAACTTCATCATCAGCGAACAGGATGGCACGAGAGCGATTACATCGTAGCCTTTTTCGATCCAGGGTACGAGCGCCTCCGCGACCGTCTTCGCCGCCTTCGCCACTTCCGCGATCTTGCCCTGCTCCAGCATCGGCATGCCGCAGCAGTGCGGATGCACGACCTCCGTCTCGACGCCGTTCATCGCGAGGACCGCGCGCGCCGCAAGGCCGACGTCGGGATCGTTGTAGTTGTTGAAGCACGTGGCGTAGATCACCGCCTTGCGGCCGAAGCCCGGCGCCGCGCGATTGACCTCCGGCGTCGTCGCCTTCGCCTGGCTCGTCAGCGGCGAGCTTGCATAGGTGGGCAGTTCGGCGCGCGCGTCGATGCCGGTCACCTTCTCCATCACGCCGCGTGTGAACTTGTTGGAAGTGCGCGTCGCCCAGTTTGCGACAGGCGCAACGGGCGCCACCATCTTCGCGTTGCGGTCAGTCTGCGCAAGCTGGAGGTCGAAGAATGCGTTCTCGTTCTTCTTCGCTTCGACGGCGCGGTAGCGCAGCATCAGATGCGGAAAATCGAGGTTGAATTCGTGGGGGGGAACGTACGGGCACTTCGTCATGAAGCACATGTCACAGAGCGTGCATGCGTCCACGACCGGCTTGAAGTCCGCGCTCGACACCGAATCGAGTTCGCCCGTCTTCGACTCGTCGATGAGGTCGAACAGGCGCGGGAATGAATCGCACAGATTGAAGCAACGGCGGCAGCCGTGACAAATATCGAAGACGCGGCGCAATTCTTCGTCGAGTTTCGCCTCGTCGTAGAATTCCGGGTTCTGCCAGTCCAGCGGATGCCGGATCGGCGCTTCGAGACTGCCCTCTCTCATTGCCGCCCTCTTTGTCGTTGCAAGCGTCGGTGTGCGGGAAAGAAAAGGCCGGCGCGTGGATGTTTCACGCGCCGGCCTATCAACGTGCGAAGTCTTACTTCATCTCGTCGAGAGCGCGCTGGAAGCGGCCAGCGTGCGAACGCTCGGCCTTGGCCAGCGTCTCGAACCAGTCGGCGATTTCGTCGTGGCCTTCCTCGCGGGCCGTGCGGGCCATGCCCGGGTACATGTCGGTGTACTCGTGCGTCTCGCCGGCGATCGACGCCTTGAGGTTCAGGTCGGTCTTGCCCATGGGCAGGCCCGTGGCCGGATCGCCGCATTCCTCGAGGTACTCGAGATGGCCGTGCGCGTGGCCGGTCTCGCCTTCCGCGGTGGAGCGGAACACGGCGGCGACGTCGTTGTAGCCTTCAACGTCGGCCTTCTGGGCGAAATACAGATAGCGGCGGTTCGCCTGGGACTCGCCCGCGAACGCATACTTCAGGTTTTCCTCGGTCTTGCTGCCCTTGAGAGCCATGGCTCACCTCCTGAACGACGTTTTGAGATCGACTCGCGACGGAAGCAGCGCCGAAAGGCTGCCCGCCGCGACGACCGGGGATGAAGAATGGCTCCCGCCGCGCTTTGTCAACGCGGGTCAAGCGCGGCCAGTTTATTTTTGTTCTAAACGGCGGATCTGCCGCAGCGCGTCATTGGCGCAGTCGATTGAACCGATAGGGATCGTCTATGGACCCGGGTCAACCCTTCAGACTGCGAACGCCCGCCGGAAGCGACATGCGAATGATCCGCGCAAGCTCGATCAGCGCCTTCGTGCGCGGACTGCGGCGGCGATGCACGAGCCGCACACGCCGGTGGGCGTGCTCGCCCGCCAGAGGGCGCGTCGCCAGGCGGTCGGTGTCGGCGCGGCCGCATTCGATGGCGAGGCGCGGCAGCAGCGTCACTCCCTGCCCCGCCGCCGTCAGATGCAACAGGGTTTCGAGACTCGAGGCGCGCATGTCGGCCATCACGCCGCCGCCGACGTTGGGGTGGCTGCACAGATCAAGCGCCTGGTCGCGCAGACAATGGCCGTCCGTCAGCAGCAGGAGCGTCTTGGGGTCGATGTCCGAGACAGCGATCTCCTTGCGTGCGACCAGCGCGTGGTTGGCCGGCATGGCGACGAAGAACGGCTCGTCGTAAAGATCGATGGACACAAGCTCCGGCGCGTCTTCCTGCGTCGCGACGATGGCTGCGTCGAGCTTGCCCTCGATGACCTGCGGCACGACATGGCCGGTCGTATCCTCGACGAGAACGATTGGCGCGTTCGGCAGCTTCTCCGTGGCAAGCGGCAGAACGTAGGGCATGAGGTAGGGGGCGATCGTGGGAATGATTCCGACCCGGAGCCGGCCGCTGAGGGGATCGCGATTCGCCCGCGCCGCATCGACGATGTCCTGAGCGGCCGCGATGGCGCGGCGCGCATGGGCGATGATTTGCTCGCCCGCCTCCGTGGGACGGATCGTCCGCCCGACGCGGCTGAAGATTTCCACGCCCAGTTCCTGCTCGAGCTTGGCGATCTGGCCCGACAGCGTCGGCTGGCTGACGTTGCAGGCCTGCGCCGCATGACCGAAATGGGCGTGATCGGCAACGGCCACGACGTAGTTCAGATCGCGCAAGTTCATGCCGGCTTCCAATCGAGAGGAGCAATCAGATTAGCATTTTTCGATAGGCGATAACAATGGCCACGACTGGCCCGGCACGCCTTGTGCGGCGCGGGATCCCCCGGTATAAGCCGCGCTCTCCCGTTCTTCATGCAGGTTCAAAAGCCATGGCGCTCGAACGCACCTTCTCCATCATCAAGCCCGACGCGACCCGCCGCAATCTGACAGGCGCCATCAACGCCAAGATCGAGCAGGCCGGCCTGCGCATCGTCGCCCAGAAGCGCGTTCAGATGACCCGCGCCCAGGCCGAGACGTTCTACGGCGTCCACCGCGAGCGCCCCTTCTTCGGCGAACTCGTGGAGACGATGACCGCCGGGCCCGTCGTCGTTCAGGTGCTGGAGGGCGAGAACGCCATCAAGAAGTACCGCGAGATCATGGGCGCGACGAACCCGGCCAACGCCGACGCCGGCACGATCCGCAAGGAATACGCCCTCTCCGTCGGCGAGAACTCTGTCCACGGCTCCGACGCCCCCGAGACGGCGGCGGTCGAGATCGCCCAGTGGTTCTCGGGCAACGAAATCGTCGGTTAAGCCGGGTCCGAAAACGTTACATCGACGCCAAACACATTATGTTGAGCCGGCTCTAACGTGTCTGTGAAGACATGGCTCCCCGATCGTGTGCTAACCCTCCGTGCGTCTTCGCCCGGAGGGTTTATCTTGATGACACACAATCGACGCACGTTTGTTGCCGCCGCCGCGGTGTTCTCGGCCGTCTTCGCCTTCACCCCCGCCTCCGCCCAGGAGGCGTGGCCCTTCGAGATGAGGGCATTCGAGAAGGCCAAGGCCGAAGGAAAGTCGATCTTCATCGACGTCACGGCCCCATGGTGCCCCACATGCAAGCGGCAGGAGCCCATCATCAAATCGCTTCTGAAAAAACCCGAATTCAGGAACATGGAAGTCTTCGCGGTCGATTTCGACAACCAGAAGGACGCACTGAAGGCGCTGGGCGTCACCCGCCAGTCGACCCTGATCGCCTTCAAGGGCGCGAAGGAGACGATGCGCAACGTTGGCGTCACCGACCCGAAGGCCATTGAAGACCTGATGCGCAGCGCGCTCTGAGATTGACGCGATGGGAACGGTCGGGTTTGCGTTTCTTGCTGGCGTACTGACGATCCTGTCGCCTTGCGTGCTGCCGCTTGTGCCGATGGTTCTGGCGGCGGCGGCGGGCGAGCATCGATTCGGTCCGCTCGCTCTGGCTGGCGGCCTGGCGATTTCCTTCACGATCATCGGGCTCTTCGTCGCCCTTTTCGGCTTTGCGCTAGGGCTCGATGCGGAGGTTTTCCGCGTCGCCGCGGCAGTCCTCATGATCGTTATCGGCGCCGTGCTCTTGCTGCCCGCCGCGCAGACGCGATTCGCGGCCGCCGCAGGCCCCGTGGCCGACTGGACCGAGCAACGATTCGGCGGCTTTTCAACGGCGGGCCTCGGCGGCCAGTTCGCTGTTGGGCTCCTGCTCGGCGCGGTCTGGGCGCCCTGCGTCGGCCCCACGCTTGGCGCAGCCTCCCTCATGGCGTCACGCGGCGAGAACCTCGGCATGGTGTCGCTCACCATGCTGGTGTTTGGAGTGGGCGCCGCGTTGCCGCTCGTCCTACTCGGTTTCCTGTCCCGGGAAACGATGATGCGCTGGCGCGGCAAGCTGATGAGCGGCGGCAAGGCCGGCAAGGCGATCATGGGCGCTTTTCTGGTGGCCGTCGGCGTCGCCATTCTCACAGGCTTCGACAAGCAGGTCGAAATCGCCGTGCTCAAAATTGCGCCCGAGTGGCTTGTCGATCTGACAACGCGGTTCTGATAAAACTCCGGCGACCGCACCGGAGTTTCCGATGAACGCGCCGCCGAAGATCGAACGCAAGCCCTCCGTCTGCCCGCACGATTGCCCGTCGGCCTGCGCGCTCGACGTCGAGGTGATCGACGGCATGACCATTGGCCGCGTCTACGGCGCCAAGGACCAGACCTACACCGCCGGCGTCGTTTGCGCGAAGGTCGCGCGCTATGCGGAACGCATCCACCACCCGGACCGCCTGCTCTATCCGCTGCGCCGCACCGGGCCGAAAGGCTCCGGCGCATTCGAGCGCATCACGTGGGACGCGGCTTTCGATGAAATCGCAGCGCGCTTCGTTGAAGCCGAGCGCGACTTCGGCCCGCAGAGCGTCTGGCTCAACTACTATGCGGGCACCATGGGCAAGGTGATGCGCGATGGCGTCAACCGCCTTGCGCACGCGAAAAGATATTCCCGGCACAACGGCACGATCTGCATCAATCTCGCATGGCCCGGTTATCTGGCCGGCACTGGCCGCATGGCGGGCCCTGACCCGCGCGAAATGGCGAAGAGCGACTGCGTCGTGATCTGGGGCACGAACGCCGTCGCCACGCAGGTCAACGTGATGACCCACGCGACCCGCGCGCGAAAGGAGCGCGGCGCCAAGATCGTCGCCATCGACATCTACGAAAACGAGACGATGAAACAGGCCGACATGGCGCTCTGCCTGCGGCCCGGCACGGACGGCGCGCTCGCCTGCGCCGTGATGCACGTCCTGTTTCGCGATCGCCTTGCGGACTGGGACTATCTCGAAAAATACACGGACGATCCGCACGGGCTTGAAGCGCATTTAGCCACGCGCACGCCGGAATGGGCGGCGAATATCACCGGCCTGTCCGTTACGCAGATCGAGGCGTTCGCGCATTTGATCGGCGAGCGCAAGCGCACGTTCTTCCGTCTCGGCTACGGGTTTTCGCGCCAGCGCAACGGTTCGGTGAACATGCATGCGGCGACCTGCATCGCAGCCGTCACGGGCGCATGGAAATACGAGGGCGGCGGCGCGTTTCACAACAACGGCGCTATTTACAAATGGCGCCAGCCCTTGATCGACGGCTCCGACGTGATCGATCCCTCGATCCGCGCGCTCGACCAGAGCCAGGTCGGGGCCATCCTCACCGGCGACGCCGCGGCGCTGCAGGGCGGACCGCCTGTGAAGGCGATGCTGATCCAGAACACCAATCCGATGTCGGTGGCGCCGGACCAGAACAAGGTGCGCGAAGGCTTCGCGCGCGAGGATCTGTTCGTCGTGGTTCACGAACAGTTCATGACCGAAACCGCGCGCATGGCGGACATTGTCCTGCCTGCGACGATGTTCCTTGAACACGACGACATCTACACGGGCGGCGGCCATTCATATGTCGAGCTGGCGCAGAAGCTTGTCGATGCGCCCGGCGAATGCCGCAGCAATCACGAAGTCATCTGCGAACTGGCGCGGCGCGTCGGCGCGAAGCATCCGGGCTTCGAGAAGACGCCGCGCGAACTGATCGACGCGACGCTGCGCGACATCGGCTGGGGCACGTTCGAAGAGCTGGCCGCGATGAACTGGCGCGACGTGCAGGTTGATTTCGAAGAAGCGCATTACATCGGCGGCTTCGCGTGGCCAGACAAGAAGTTCCGATTCAAACCGCAGTGGGACAAGATCGCGTTTCGAGGCGCCCTGTCGCCCCGCTGGCGCGACATGCCCGAATGGCCGGACCATTGGGCAGCCATCGAGGAGACGGACGAAGCGCATCCGTTCCGGCTCGCGACCTCGCCGGCGCGCTCGTTCCTGAACTCGACGTTCAACGAAACGCCGTCATCGCGCGCGAGAGAAGGACGCCCGTGCGTGTTCGTTCACCCGCGGGACGCCGTCGCGCTCGGCGTATCTGATGGCGACAAGGTGATTCTCGGCAATCTGCGCGGCGAAGTGCGCCTTCATGCGAAGCTGTTCGACGGCGTGCTGCCGGGCGTTCTGATCTCGGAAGGCATCTGGCCGAACGAAGCCTTCGAGGACGGCAGGGGCATCAACACGCTCACCGGCGCGGATTCGCCCGCCCCCTACGGCGGCGCGGCGTTCCACGACAACAAGGTATGGATGAAGAAGGCGTAAGCGCCGCTGCGCCACGCTACTTCCTGACGCCGACGACGAGCACGAGCGCCACAAGCGCGGCGACCCCTGCAAAGGCCATCTCGGTCGCGTAAAAGCCCCATGCGCCGATCATGAAGGTCTGGACGAGCGGCGTCGCGTAAATGCCGAGATAGAAAGTGGCGGTGGCGATGGCCTGCGGGCCGGCGCGTTCATGTGGCGCAAGGCTTTCGCCAAGCCACGCCGAGACGACAGGAAACATGATCGCGTTGCCAATTCCGAATGCGACCCCCGCGAGTCCCATGACGAAGGCGTCGCGCGCGGCAGCGATCAGGACGAAGGACAGCGCATAGATTGCGAGACTCGCCATGACGAGCTTCGGCGGCCGCATCGCCGACAGCCACCGCATCGCGATGAACCGCACCGCCACCATCCCGACCGACGAGGGGACGAAGAAGGCCGCGAGCGCAATGGCGCGCGCTTGCAGGTCTGTGGCGAGATAGCTGATCGAAAACCCGTAAAGCGCCCCGCCAGTCGTCACGGCGATATAGGGCAGGATGAAACTGCCGCGGAAAGCGCCGGTCAGCGCCAGGCCGGTCGCCTTGCCCGCCTGCGGCGCCGTGCGCAGGCCCATGGTCAGCAGCACTCCTGCCAGGCCGGGCAAGGCTGCCTGCGCGAACATGGCCGTGTCGCCCCAGTGCCGGAGCGTCCACTCGCCGAGCGGCGGCGCCACGGCGGCGGCGAGCGGAATGCCGGCGGAAAAGACTGTGACGAGATAGACGAAGCGCGCGCGCGTAATGCGGCTTTGCACATAGACGATCGCAGCGGGAAGAAAGAGGCCGACGCCAATCGCCTGCACGACGCGCGACACGACGGCGAGCGTGAAGTGCTCCCGCGTGAGCGCGAGCGAGCAAAGCCCGGCGACCGTAAGGATGATCGCCCAGCGCACGGCGGCCAGCGCGCCGAGCCTTGCGATTATCGCGCTCGAGAAGAACGCGGCCGCAATCGCGGGCGGCGCAAACAGCGACAGCAGCAGGCCTATGCTCGGCAGCGAATGGCCTGAACGTTCGAACACGATGGCGAGAAGCGCGGAGTAATTGTGCGTGACGGAAAACAGGAAGCCCGCAGCGCACATCGCGAAGAATTCGCGGCGGCCCGTCGCGTCGATGAAGCCTGCATCCATCGCGCGAGCGTCGGCGCGCAAGGCGTGCTGATGTTGTGAGTTCAATGCGGCGTTTCCTTAACGGGCGGGCTTGTGCTCGGCCTTTTTCTCCCACCCGCCATTCTCGTTCTGCTGCCAGTAGGAGAGCGTATACTCCGCATCCTTGAACGATTTCCACTGCTCGCGCGCGTCGGCGACAGCCTCTTCGTCATTGCCGTCGAACATGAGGATCAATCGCTCGTAGCCGTTTGCAATGCCGGCAGCGGCGGCGTCGAACGCATGCGCGCCGTCCGCGAAAACACGCATGGTTGCGCCGTTCGGGTTCTCATCGCCCGTTGTGAGATAGACGGCCTGAAGACCGGGGTCTCCATCCCGCGCGGTTCCATGCGGCAGGAACGAGTCCTCGCGATAGGTCCACAGAATGTTGTCGAGCGCGTCGACGCGCTCCGGCGCGCCAAGCTGGACGGCGATCCGAAGACCGCGGGCCACCGCCTTTTCGAGCAGCGCCGGCAGCACTTTGTCGAGCGGTTGCCGGACGAGGTGGTAAAACCATACCTCGGGCATCGGGTCAGTCGGCCGAAATGATGATGAACGAGCGGTCGGCAAGCGTCCACTCGACGCCGATTTCGCCGCCGCGCCCGACATGGCGGTCGACCTTGCCGGAAATATAGATGTCGCCGCGTTCCTGCGAGGCGCGCAGAAACTCGGCCGCGTCTGCCGCCATGCTCGTCACGGTCTGCGACGCCCGCGCGCGCGGCCAGCGCCAGGCCGCCATGGTGGCGGCGACCTGCATCCGATTGAAGCCGTCGATCAGCAGCGGCTGCGCGCGCTGGGGAATCTGCGCCTCGAAGCGCACGAACCTGTCGCCGACGCAGATCAGCCGCGCATCGACCCCGAAACCCGTCACCACGTCGCGCGCATCGCCCGCGCCCTCGCCTGTCCCGCGGGAAATGACGACGGGACGGACGAACTGCGCCTGCAATTCGGGCGCGGCCTTGACGAAGGCGTCCATGAACGCCGCGCATGAGGTCGCAGCCCGCGCGGGCGCCCCCGACGCGGCGGAAAGTATGGCGGCGGCAAGCGCAGCGCGCGCCAGACGCATGGAAGCCCCCTTCAGGATCGAGCCTTCACTTCTCGTAATGGTCCGCGACGAGCCTGTCGAGCAGGCGTACGCCCCAACCCGACCCCCAACTCTGGTTGATGTCGCTGGACGGCGACGACATCCCTACGCCGGCGATGTCGAGGTGCGCCCACAGCTTCTTGTTGACGAACCGCTGAAGGAACTGGGCCGCCGTTATCGAGCCAGCATGCCGGCCGCCCACGTGCTTCATGTCGGCGAAACGGGAGTCGAGAAGCTTGTCGTAGGCGGGCCCGAGCGGCATGCGCCACAATTTCTCGCCCGTCTGCTTGCCTGCCGCGGTCAGGCGCTCGGCGAGTTCGTCGTTGTTGGAAAAGAGGCCGGCGTGTTCGGTCCCGAGCGCGATGAGGATGGCGCCGGTCAGCGTGGCGAGGTTCACCATGAACTGCGGATCGTACTGATCCTGGATCCGCCACAGCACGTCGGCGAGGACGAGGCGGCCTTCGGCGTCCGTGTTGATGATCTCGACCGTCTGCCCCGAGAGCGTCTTGACGATGTCGCCGGGCCGCTGGGCGCCTCCGTCGGGCATGTTTTCGACCAGTCCGATGGCTCCCACGGCGTTCACCTTCGCCTTGCGCGATGCGAGCGTGTGCATCAGGCCCACGACGCAGGCCGCCCCCGCCATGTCGCCCTTCATGTCCTCCATGCCAGCCGCCGGCTTGATGGAGATCCCGCCTGTATCGAACGTCACGCCCTTGCCGATGAAGGCGACGGGCTTCTCCTTCGGGTTCTTCGCGCCGTTCCAGCGCATCACGACGAAACGGCTACCGTGCGCCGAACCTTGTCCGACGCCGAGAAGCGCGTTCATGCCAAGCTTCTGCATTTGCTTGACGTCGAGCACCTCGACCTGCACGCCGAGCCTGGTCAACGCCCGGGCGCGCTTGGCGAACTCTTCCGGATAAAGGACGTTCGGGGGTTCGTTGACCAAGTCGCGGGCGATCTCGACGCCCCCGGCGACCGCGTCGGCATGGCGCGCCGCCCTCTTTGCCGCGGCCGGGTCGCCCACCGCGATGCGAACGCTGAGGGTTCCTTCAGGCTCCGCGTCATCAGGCTTCTTGGTCTTGTAGCGGTCGAACTTGTAGGCGCGCAGCCGCAGGCCGAGCATGAAATCGGCGGCCGCGGTGTCCGGCTTCTCCGGCGTTTCGGGCAGATCGAGCGCGACGACCGCCTCGCCCTTCCTGCCGAGCTTGCCCATCACATATCCACCGAGGGAAAGGACGTCCGTCGGCGACGGGCTGGCGGGCGGCTCCTTCGGCGCGGCTCCGACGACGAGCAGACGGTCGAATTTCAGCCCTTCCGGCCCCCAGAGCTCAAGGGTGGAGGACGCCTTGCCCTTGAAGGACGCCGACGCCGCGGCCTTTCGAACCACGTCCACGGCGCCGCCCAGCAATTTCGCGGTTTCGGCCCCGAAGGCGACGTCCTTGCCCGCGAAAACCACCAGCGTTCGCGGCGAGGCGGCGGCCGCCTTCGAGCGGCCCGGGCGGGCGGCGTCCTTGAGGGAGACAAATTCAACGGCAAGCTTCGACGTCATTGCGATCCTTTCGGGCGGCGCACAGGAGGCAGGCCGACTCATCATGGTCACGGCCCCGGTCGGTTGCAATGGCGCCCGCGCGACATGCGCGCTCATAATTTCGCCCGACCCGCGGATAAACGTGTACATGAACTTGTGCAGGTCGCGTCGGGCGCCACGGCGCCCTATAAGAGCATGATTCCCCCACGGAGCCGGATTCCGCGTCAGCATGGGCATCGTCGAACGCTATATCCTTCGCGGAGGCTTCATCGCGTTCGCGGCCAGCCTGACGGTGCTCACAGCCATCGTCTGGGTGTCGCAGGCGCTGCGCGAGGTCGACCTGATGACCGGAAAGGGTCAGACCATTCTGGTCTTTCTCAGCGTCACGTCGCTGACCATTCCTTCGCTCGTCTCCGTGATCGCGCCCATCGCCCTGTTCGCGGCCGTTCTCTACACGCTCAACAAGTTGAACGGCGACAGCGAACTCGTCGTGATGACCGCCGCGGGCATGTCGCCGGGCAGGCTTGCACGGCCATTCGTGATCCTGGCGGTGACCGTCTCGATCCTCGTCGGCGTGATGTCCACATGGGCCATGCCCGCGAGCTACCGCCTGATGCGCGACATCCTGAGCAAGGTGCGCGCCGACTTCCTCACTTACCTCGTCCGCGAGGGCCAGTTCGTCACGCTCGACCAGGGATTCGTCTTTCATTATCGCGAACGCGGAGCCAATGGCGCGCTGCTCGGCATTTTCATCCAGGATCGGCGCGATGCGGAGAAGATAAGCACCTACATCGCCGAGGCCGGGCTGACGGTGAGTTCCGGCGACAACAACTTCCTCGTTCTGGAAAAAGGCTTCGTCCACCGGCAGACGCGCAACGAACGTTCCTCGGCGATGGTGCAGTTCGAAAGCTACGCGCTCGATCTGGCGCAATTCGCCGGCGGTTCCGAAGCCGGCGCGCTTCGCCCGCGTGAGCGCACGACGACGGACCTCCTGTTCCTGTCACAGGAGAACGCCGACTCCTTCACGCGCCAGTATTACGGGCGCTTCCGGGCGGAATTGCATGAGCGCCTTTCCGGACCGCTCTACGTGATGGCCTTTGCGATGATCGCATTCGCGGCGCTGGGGCAGGCCCGCACAACCCGGCAGGGGCGCGGAGCGGCCATTCTCGCGGCAATCGTCATCGGGCTGGCCCTGCGCGTGGGAGGCATCGCGGTTTCGAACATCTCCGCCCGCAATGCGGCGGCTGTCCCCCTCGTCTACGCGCTTCCGCTGGCCGGAATGGTGGGCGCATTCCTTTACGGCTTCGTCGGCGCGCCCGCCTCGCTGCGGCGCCTTGTCTCGCGAACGCCGCGAGCGGGGGCGCAACCCGCATGATCGTTTTCTCCACGCTCGGGCGCTACCTCGCGGCGCGCTTCCTGCGCAGCGTCGGCGCCGTGTTCGCCGTGCTCTTCCTGATCATCTACCTCGGCGACTTCGTGGAGCTGCTGCGCCGCGCCAGCGACGCACAACGCGCCAGCGCCACCCTGCTGGCCTACCTGGCCCTGCTTCGCACGCCCACCATCGCAGAACAGGTGCTGCCGTTCGCCGTGCTGGGCGGGGCGATGTTCGCCTTCGTCGGCCTGTCCCGCAGGCTGGAGCTGGTGATCGCCCGGTCGGCGGGCGTATCCGTGTGGCAGTTCCTTGCGCCGCCGATCGCGATCGTTCTCGCGCTCGGGGTGGCGGCGACGACCCTCTACAATCCCCTGTCGGCTTCGCTCAAGCAGAAGGCGAGCCAGATCGAGACGCGGATCTTCGGCCGGTCGTCGCGCGCCGACGTGGACACAAGCATGTGGATCCGCCAGCGAAGCCTCGACAACCAGTCGATCCTGCGCGCCGAACGATCCAGCGACGGCGGCACGCGGCTCTCGGGGGTGACTGCCTTCGTCTACGATCCGCAAGGCCGTTTCCGCGAACGTGTCGAGGCGCAGCGCGCGATACTCGAGCCGGGCCGTTGGGTCATGGCCGACGCCAGGGTTTTCGCACCCGGCGAGGATCCCAAGGTCCAGCCGCGCTACGTCCTGGACACGGCCCTGACCCCTGAACAGGTGACCCAGTCCTTCGTTCATCCGGCTTCCGTCTCGTTCTGGAAGCTGCCGGAAATCAGCCGGCGGACCGAAGCCGCGGGATTGGATGCTGTTGGTTACCGGATGCAATTCCAGACGCTTATGGCGCGACCGTTGCTTTTGCTCGCGATGGTTCTTATCGCTGCAACCGTTTCCTTAAGATTCTTCCGGTTTGGTGGAATTGGCCAGATGGTTTCAGGTGGCGTGGGTGCGGGCTTCGTGCTTTATGTGGCCACGAAGCTTACAGGCGATCTGGGGGGCGCGGGCCTCCTCAGCGCGCCGGTCGCCGCTTGGTCGCCGGCCATAGTAGGCAGTATGTTGGGTACGCTTGTGTTGTTGCATCAGGAGGATGGCTGATGGGGCGCCTTACCGGCCCCAGAAGCGATATTGGCCGTCGTCTCTCCTCCGAAGGCGGTCGCGGAATGCCTGCGCGTAGTGTTCTGCTCGCAGCCCTTTTGCTCGCCGGTTCGGCGATCGCGACGCCTGCCCTCTCCCAGACCCTGACGGACCGGATTTCCCGCAGCGCCCGGGCTGAGTCCGGACAGCAGGACAGGATGCTGGTCGACGCCGACCAGATGCAGTACGACCGCAACGCCAATACGATCACGGCGGTGGGCAGCGTCCAGATCTATTATCAGGGACGCATCCTTCAGGCCGACAAGGTCGTCTACAATCAGGACACCAAGCGCGTCTTCGCCGAAGGCAACGCCAAGCTGACGGAACGCGACGGCTCGGTCGCCTACAGCGACCGGTTTGAGCTGTCGGACGACTTCCGCGAAGGGTTCGTCGACAGCCTCCGCACGGTGAGCGCCGACGACACGCGATTCAACGCCGAGCGCGCGGAGCGGATCGGCGGCGAGACGACAGTCTTCGTGAATGGCGAGTACACCGCCTGCCCCGAGTGCAAGACCGATCCCTCCAGGCCGCCACTCTGGCGCGTGAAGGCGAAGAAGATCATCCACAACAATTCCGAGCAGACCGTCTACTACGAGGACGCGACGTTCGAACTGTTCGGGATGCCGATCGCGTGGCTGCCGTATTTCTCGACGCCCGATCCTTCCGTAAAGCGCAAGAGCGGCGTTCTTGCGCCGCGTTACGTGGCCAGCAACAATCTCGGCGCGGGCGTCGCGGTCCCGCTCTTTTTCGCGCTCGCGCCGAATTACGATCTGACGGTCACCCCGACGTTCCTCAGCAGGCAGGGCGTTCTCGGCATTGCCGAATGGCGTCACCGCCTGATGAATGGCTCCTACAGCATTCGCGCCTCAGGCATCTTCCAGCAGGATCCCGGAGCATTCCAGCCGGCGCCCTACGGACCGGGAAGCCGCGACTTCCGCGGCTCCATCGAGACCAAGGGCCAGTTCAACATCAATACGCAGTGGAAGCTCGGCTGGGACGTCACGGTCATGTCCGACCGCTGGTTCACCCGAGACTACAAGCTTCCGAACGCCATACTGGCGCAGAACTTCTTCAGGGAAGCGATTTCGACGGTCTTCCTGACCGGCCAGGGCGAGCGCGGCTACTTCGACCTGCGCGGCTATTATTTCCGCGGTCTGTCTGCATCCGACCTGCAGGAGCAATTGCCGGTCGTCGGCCCCCTGATCGACTACAACAAGACCTTCGACATACCTGCCGACCGGACCTGGGGCATTGGCGGTCAGGCCGAGATCGACTTCAATTTCACAAACGTCACCCGCGACCTCGCGGCCTTCGAGTCCATCGGCGCGCGCCAGCTCGACAAGGCGTATAACCTCTACGACGTCTGCGCACCCGGACTTAACGGCCTCTATTACCCGAGCAACTGCCTGATCCGTGGCATGGCTGGCAATTACGCCCGCGCCAGCGCGCAGGCGTCTTGGAAGCGCAACTACATCGACCCGATCGGGCAGGTGTGGACGCCGTTCGCCTTCGCGAACTTCAATGGCTCGTGGCTGAAGCTCGACACCACCGGCAGCATGACGTTCTCGAGCAACTGCCTTGGATGCCTCTCGACGATCAACAACGCGAGCCAGCTCAACTTCTTCGGCCAGGACGACTCCGTCTTCCGCGGCCAGCTTCTGCCAGGCGCGGGCGTCGAGTACCGCTTCCCCTTCATCGCGCGCACGAACGACGTCTCGCATGTCGTCGAGCCGATTGCGCAGATCGTCACGCGCCCTGCGGCCATTCGCAGCCGCACGCTCGTCAACGAAGACGCGCAAAGTCTCGTATTCGATGACACCAACCTTTTCGCATGGTCGAAATATTCCGGTTACGACCGCATCGAGGGCGGCACGCGCGCCAATTACGGCGCCCAGTATACGGCGACTTTCGACAGGGGCGGCTATGCGAGCATGATGGTTGGCCAGTCCTACCAGCTCGTGGGTCCCAATTCCTACGCGAACCCCGACGTCGCGAACACCGGCCTTCAATCCGGCCTGAACACGGAAGCCTCCGACTACATCGCGCGCGCAGCCTTCGCGCCGAACTCCACGTACAGCTTCGTCGCCAAGGCGCGCTTCGACGTGAACACGTTCGACATGCGCCGCTTCGACCTTGCGGCGCACGCCAACTGGGGCAAGATCGAGGCGACGCTGCTCTACGCGAACTACGACGCCCAGCCGCTCATCGGTTACTACAAGCCACGTGAAGGCTTCGGCGCTTCGACGAAGCTGAAGTTCACGGAGAACTGGTTCGTCAACGGCAGCATCATCGTCGACATGTCTCGGCAGACCTATACGCCCATCAACAGCACGGCGGCCAAGCAGGCGCCCCTGTTCTCGGTCGCGGGCCTCGGCCTGGGAGCCGGCTACACCGACGAATGCACGACGCTCGCGGTCACCTACACGTCGATCCTGCAAGAAAACACGCTCGGCTACCAGGAGCGGAACCAGACGGTCGCGTTGCAATTGCAATTGCGCACGCTCGGCGACGCGCGCGTGCGCTCCGGTCTCGACTCCTCGCGCCTGCAAGATGGCCTGGCGTCCGGCAACGCGCGCTGACGCAACGGGAAGGAAAGCGAATGCCTGGAATGAATGGTCCTCGCGCAGCCGCTCTTGCGCTGTTCTCAATCTTCGCCCTCGGCGTGTGTGCGCCCGGCCCCGCACGCGCCCAGTCGCTGGTCGCGACCGTCAATGACAGCCCCATCACGACCTATGACGTCGAGCAGCGAGTCAGACTTCTGCGCGTGCTCAAGCAGCCTGCCACCCCCGCCGCCGCGCTTGAAAGCATCATCGAAGACCGCATCAAGGCGACGGAAACGCGAAAGTACGGCATCAACCCGTCGAATCAGGAAGCGACCCAGGAACTCGCGCGCATCGCCGCATCGAAGAACATTCCTGCTGCGTCGCTCGGCCCTGCGCTTCAGGCTGCACGGGTCGACCAGCAACATTGGCAGGAGCACGGCAAGGCGCAGATCGGCTGGCGCGGGTACGTGGCGGCCCTCAACAAGAATGTCAGCGTCAGCGAAAGCGAAGTTCGCGCCGAACTCGACAAGCTGGGCGCTAAAAAGTCGCAGGAATATAATCTGCGCCCGATCGTCTTCATCGTTCCGCGCAACGCCAGCCCGGGCGAGGTCGACGCCCGCGGACGGGAAGCGGCCAATCTGCGTACGCGCTTCACCGATTGCGCGAGCGGCCTTCAGTTCGCCAGCGCCTTGCGTGACGTGGCGCTGCGCCCGTCGCTCAACCGCACGCTCGGGGCGCTGCCGGATCAAGTCGCCAGAACGATCGAGAACACGCCCGTCGGCCGCCTGACCCCGCCGCAACGCACGTCCGAAGGTTTCGAAATGATCGCCGTCTGTGGATCGAACCGCTCAGGGACGGACAGCGCCGCCGCGCAGGAAGTGCGGCAGCAGCTTGTCAGCAAGAGGCTCGAGGGCGTGAGCGAAAAACTTTACGCTCCGCTGCGCAAGCGCGCGATCATCGTCAAGCGGTAAGGCCATGAGCGAAGCGGGCAATCGCCAGCGCCCGCCAATCGCCCTGTCGATGGGCGATCCGTCCGGCGTCGGCCCAGAAATCGCGCTGTTGGCGTGGCTGCGGCGTGACGCGGGGGCCCCTCCCTTCTTCGTGCTGGCGGATCCGGATCACATGCGCCGGACCGCCCGGCGCATCGGCCTGAACGTTCCGATCGCCGATGCGACTCCTGAAACCGCGGCTGCGACATTTGAAACCGCCCTGCCAGTCTGCCGGCTGTCGGCGTTGGTGCGCGGCGAACCCGCGCGCCCTGACCCGTCCGATGCAAAGCCGACCATCGAAGCTATCGAGACGGGTGTAAGGCTCGTCCGCGACAAGCGCGCTCACGCGCTCGTCACCAATCCGATCTCCAAGGAAAATCTCTACAAGGCGGGCTTCAACCATCCCGGGCATACCGAATTCCTGGGCGAACTGTCGGAACGGGATTTCGGCGTCAAGGCGCATCCGGTGATGATGCTGTGGTCGCCCGAACTCGCGGTCGTCCCCGCGACCATTCATGTTTCGGTGCGGCAGGCGCTCGACGATTTGAACGAAGACCTGATCGTCGACACCGGCAGCATCGTGGCGCGTGATCTGCGGGAACGTTTCGGAGTGGCTTCGCCACGGCTCGCTGTGTCGGGCCTCAATCCCCATGCGGGCGAAAACGGCGCCATGGGGCGCGAAGACATCGACATGATCGCGCCGGCCGTCGCACGCCTGCGCGCCCTGGGCGTGGATGCGCGCGGGCCGCTGCCGGGCGACACGATGTTCCACAAGGCCGCGCGCGAAACCTATGACGCCGCCATCTGCATGTATCACGATCAGGCGCTCATACCGATCAAGACCATTGCTTTCGACAGCGCCGTCAACGTGACGCTTGGCCTCCCCTTCATACGCACGTCCCCCGATCACGGCACGGCCTACGACATAGCTGGAACCGGCAAGGCCAGTCCCGAGAGTCTTCTCGCCGCGCTGCGGCTCGCCGCCAGGCTGGCCTCCGCCGACGCCGGCGCCTCTGCGTGAGCGCCCTAGACGAACTGCCGCCGCTGCGCGAGGTCGTGCGGCGTCACGACTTGGTGGCCAGGAAGTCACTGGGCCAGAACTTCCTGTTCGATCTCAATCTCACTGGCCGCATCGCGCGCGCGGCCGGACCATTGCGGGAATCGACCGTCATCGAAGTCGGTCCTGGCCCTGGCGGCCTCACGCGCGCATTGCTCGCGGAGGGCGCGCGCAAGGTCGTCGCAATCGAGCGTGACGAACGCTGTCTGGCGGCGCTTGCTGAAATCGAAGCGGCCTGCCCTGGCCGGCTGGCAGTCATTCCCGGCGACGCGCTCGATACGGACTACGCGGCGGTCGCGCGCGAGCACGGCGCCGGCGGATCCGTGCGCATCGTCGCGAACCTGCCCTACAACATCGGCACACCGCTTCTGACGAACTGGATCGAGACAGCGCAGTGGCCGCCGTACTGGGACAAGATGGTGCTGATGTTCCAGCGCGAAGTTGCGGAACGCATCGTCGCCACGACGCACGCGCGCGCCGATTACGGCCGGCTGAGCGTTCTGTGCGGCTGGCGCACGCATGCGCGCATTCTTTTCGACGTGCCGCCCGCCGCCTTCACGCCGCCGCCGAAGGTCACGTCATCCGTCGTTGAAATCACGCCGCGCGAGAATCCCCTGCCCTGCAACGGGGCAACGCTCGCGCGCGTCGCGCAGGCGGCGTTCGGTCAGCGGCGGAAGATGCTGCGCCAGTCGCTGAAAGGCCTTGGCGTGGACGCGCAAACCTTGCTCGCTCAGGCCGGCGTCGCGGAGACCGCGCGCGCGGAGGAAATCGAAGTCGACCGCTTCGTTGCGCTCGCCAACGCCTTCGACGCGATGCGCGGGCGCTAGATCTTCTCACTCATCGAGAAGTTGCTGGACGAAGCGTTCAATCCCGGCTTCGCTGCGCGTCCGCTTCAGGCGTTCCGCGACGACGATCGCCTTCACTTCATTGAGAGCGCGCTGGATGTCCTCGTTGACAATCACGTAATCGTACATCGGCCAGCGCGCGATCTCGTTGCGCGCGTTTTCGAGCCGCCTTGCGATCACCTCGGGCGCGTCCTCGGCCCGGCGTTCGAGACGCGACTTAAGCTCCTTCATAGATGGCGGCAGAATGAAAATTGTCACCGCGTCGGCGGCCGCCTTGTCGAGAACCTGCTGCGTGCCCTGGTAATCGATGTCGAAGAGCATATCCCGCCCTTCGCCCAGCACTTTCTCCACCGGCTCGCGCGGCGTCCCGTAGTAATTGCCATGCACCTCGGCCCATTCGAGCAGGTCATCGCGGTCGCGCAGCTTGAGGAATTCATCCTTGCTGACGAAATTGTAGTGTATGCCGTGCACCTCGCTGCTGCGCCGCGCGCGCGTCGTCACGGAAATGGACAGCGTGAGATCGAGCGCGCGGTCGCTGAGAAGGTCGCGCGTCAGCGTCGTCTTGCCTGCGCCCGAGGGCGAGGAGAGGATCAGCATGAGTCCGCGTCTGTGAATCGGATCGCCGTCCACCCCATCGCGCCGTTCGGCCTTCTTCGCGGAATGTTTCATTGCGCTCTCATTCGACGTTCTGAACCTGCTCGCGGAATTGTTCGATCTCGACGCGCAGCTCCATGCCGGTGCGAGTCAATTCCGGATCGTTCGATTTCGCGCACAAGGTGTTGGCTTCACGCGCGAGCTCCTGTGCGAGAAAATCGAGCCTGCGCCCGACCGGCTTGCCTGATCCGATGAGGTCGCGCGCAGCGGCCACATGCGCTTTCAGGCGATCAAGCTCTTCGCGAACGTCGGCCTTCGCGGCGAGCAGAATGGCTTCCTGATGCAATCGGGCCGGATCGAGTCCGGCCGAGGCCTGAACCAGAGCGGCGACAGATTGTTCGAGCCGCGCACGCACCGCTTCAGGCTTGCGGCCGGGGCACGCGTCCGCGGCTTCGGTCAGCTTCGCGATTGCTTCGAGCCGTTGCGAGAGAACGCCGGCAAGCGCCTTTCCTTCAACGGTGCGCATCGCGACGATACCGTCGAGCGCCTCGTCGAGCGCGTCGAGGGCGGCCTCATGAACGTGCGCCATTGTTTCGTCGCTGTCCGTGCTCTCGACGATGTCGACGACGCCCTTGATCGCAAGCAGGCCGTCAAGCGAGGCGGGTTCGATTCCCTTCGCGGCCGGCAGCCTGGCGATTGCTTGCTGGAGACTCGCAAGCGCTGCTTCGTTGACCCGGATTTCCGGGGCCGCGCTTTCGCGCTGCGCGGTCAGCGTGGCGTAGCAGGCTCCGCGCGTGAGCTTCTTGCCGATGCGATTGCGCGCTTCCTGTTCCATCGCGTCGAAGCCGTTGGGCGTGCGCAGGCGCAAGTCCAGGCCCTTCGCGTTGACGGACTTGATTTCCCACGACAGGCGCCAGGCGCCCTGGCTGCGCTGCGACCGGGCGAAGCCGGTCATGCTCTGGAGGCTCATTCTCTTCCAATGCGACTGCGGCGCTGCGCGCCGGGGCGCGAACCATACGGCGCGCAAGCGCCCGGCTCAACACCGCGCACATAGACGAACTGGGGAAAGAAACGGCCTGGAGGAAGCAGTGTCAGTTCTGGCCGCCGCGGAAGCGCGCCGCGCGCGCCTCCATCTCGCCGAGACGCTTGCTGGAAACGGGAACCGTCGCCATGGTCGGCGTGGAGACGTCGGTCTCCGGCTCGTCGGAGGCGAGCACGACGCCTGCAACCTCCGCCTCGGCCTGCGCCGCGACCGCGATGGCGGCCGCGCGCGAGCGGCGCGGGCTCTCGAACCCGGAAAAGTTGAGCGAAGGCGAACCGGGAAGCGTGCTCAACGGCGCGTAAGAGGAGGCCGAGGGCGGCGCGGCTTCCGCAGGGGCCTGCGCGGCGATGGCGCGAAGCGCCGTGCGGCCCGACGCGCGGTCCATGTCGGCAAGCGTAGTCGGCAGAAGCGTCGCCGCGAGGGGCGACAGGCGATAGGAGCTCGCAACGAGCGGCGCGGGCGTGTCCGCCCAGCCCCCCGAGCGGAAGCCGATCGGCGCGCGCGGCCCCTGCGCGGCCATCGCCAGACCACCGAAGGGGTCACCGCTGAGAGAGCCGAAAACAGGGCCGGGCGCCTGACTGCGCCGCTGGCGGGAGTTTGCGGGAGGCGCCGCTGGCGGAGGCGCGCTGCCCGCGTCCGGCGCCGCGCGATCGACAGCGTCGGGAGCCGATTCCTGACGCTCGCGCTCGATCTCGCGCCATCGCGCAACATTGCGGTTATGCTGTTCCAGCGTCTCCGCGAAAACATGTCCGCCCGTGCCGTCGGCGACGAAAAACAGATCGCTGGTGCGTGAGGGATTGGCGACGGCTTCCAGCGCCGCCCGCCCGGGATTGGCGATCGGCCCAGGCGGAAGCCCCTCGATCACATAGGTGTTGTAGGCCGTCGGTCTGGTGATCTCGACGCGCTGGATCGGCCGGCCCAGCGTGCCCTTGCCCCCTACGATCCCGTAGACAATTGTCGGGTCGGATTGCAGGCGCATCCGCTTGTTGAGCCGGTTGTGGAAAACGGCGGCGACACGCGTGCGCTCGTCGGCGCGGCCCGTTTCCTTCTCGACGATCGAGGCGAGCGTCACGAGCTCGTATTTCGAACGCAGCGGCAGGTTTGGCGCGCGCTTGGCCCAGATCTGGTCGACGAGCCGATTCTGGTCGAGCTGCATCTTGCGGATCAGGTCGTTGCGCGACATGCCGCGTGGAACGCGATAGGTCTCCGGCAGCAACGTGCCTTCCGGCGGAATCTGGCGAACCTCGCCCGCGAGGATATCCAGCTCCTTCAGGCGCTGGACGATCTGCTCGCTGGTCAGGCCTTCGGGAATCGTGACCGAGTGCAGGAGCTGGCGCCCGGACACAATGGTGTCCATCACGTCGCGCAGGCTGGCCTCGCGCTTGAACATGTATTCGCCGGCCTTCACCTGGCTCCAGCGGCCCTCGAGCCAGAGGCTGGCCTTAACAAGCGTCGGCTGGTCGATCACGCCGGCGGCGGCAAGCTGGTCGATCACCTCCACCACTTCCGTGCGCGGCGCGATGAAGACGACCTTGTCGGCGTTCAGGGGACCCGGCTCGGACAGCTTGCGCTCGGCGGCGGCGAAAAGCACGACGCCGCCCACGGCCGCGAGCATCAGGAACGAGAGAAAGCCGCTGATGGCTGAAAGCGCCGGCCGGCGCTGGCTCGGGCGCTTCTTGTTGTCGGGCGGGGGCGGCGGGGCGGCCTCGGGCTGCAAAGCTTCCTGCGGCGTCCGCAAGGCCGCTCGCCCGAAGAAGCGCGTCGTGGGGCGCGCCTGGCCGGATGCGGATTCGTTCTGCTGGTTTGAGTCCGTCATTCCTTACTCTGACGCTCGGATACCGGCTCGATGGACGAAGCGCGCCGGCCCCCCATGACCCAGGGCGCGCAACGGTCAGCGTACCCTAACCGGGAATGTGGCGAAATAAGGTAGGGCGGCTGCAACGCCGCCCCTGTGGACAAACGGCGGGTCAAGAAACGCGGCGGAAGACGAGCGACGCGTTCGTTCCGCCGAAACCGAAGGAATTCGAAAGCGCGACGTTGACCTCGCGCTTGCGGGCTTCCTTCGGCACGAGGTCGATGACCGTCTCGACGGATGGATTGTCGAGATTGAGCGTCGGCGGGGCGACGTTGTCGCGAATGGCCAGCACCGAAAAAATTGCTTCCACCGCGCCCGCGGCCCCAAGCAGATGGCCGATCGCGGACTTGGTCGACGACATGGAGACGGTCGCCGCAGCGTTGCCGATCAGGCGCGTGACGGCGCCCAGCTCGATTTCGTCGCCCAGCGGCGTCGACGTGCCGTGCGCGTTGATGTAGTCGATGTCGGAGGCCGAAATTCCGGCGCGCTTCAGCGCGGCGCTCATGCAGCGGAACGCGCCGTCGCCATCTTCCGAGGGCGCCGTGATGTGATAGGCGTCGCCGGACATGCCGTAGCCGACGAGTTCCGCGTAGATCTTCGCGCCGCGCGCCTTCGCGTGCTCGTATTCCTCGAGCACGACGCAGCCCGCGCCCTCGCCCATCACGAAACCGTCGCGATCCTTGTCGTAGGGGCGCGAGCCCTGCTCGGGCCGGTCATTGAACCCCGTCGACAGCGCGCGGCAGGCCGCGAAACCGGCGATGCCGATTCGATTGACGGCGGACTCGGCGCCGCCCGCGACCATGACGTCCGCGTCGCCCAGCGCGACGATGCGGCCGGCGTCACCGATGGCGTGCGCACCCGTCGAACAGGCCGTGACGACCGAATGATTCGGCCCCTTCAGCCCGTGCATGATGGACACATGGCCGGAGGCCAGGTTGATCAGACGGCCTGGCACGAAGAAGGGCGAGAGGCGGCGCGGCCCCTTCTCCTTCAGGATGACCGCAGCCTCCGCGATGCCGCCGAGCCCGCCGATGCCCGAACCGATCAGCACGCCGGTCGAAATCTGCTCCTCGCGCGTCTTCGGGGCCCAGCCCGCGTCAGCAAGAGCCTGCGTGGCGGCGCTGACGGCGTAGACGATGAAGTCGTCGACCTTGCGCTGCTCCTTGGGCTCCATCCAGGCGTCGGGATTGAACGTGCCGTTCGAGCCGTCGCCGCGCTTCACCTGGCAGGCGATCTGGCAGGGCAGATCGGAAACGTCGAAGTTCTCGATCCGGTTGGCGCCGCTGCGTCCCGCGAGGATTCTCGACCACGTCTCTTCCGCGCTGCCCGCAAGGGGCGACACCATTCCGATGCCAGTCACGACGACACGTCTCAAGATTACCTCCGATCATCACGGCGTCCGGAGCCCGGACACGCTAAGGGCCGGGAAACCCGGCCCTGCACGGGGACAGGCGTCAACCCGTCCGGCTGTTGCGGAATTCTCGCGACCGCCCTCAGGCGGCCGACGCCTTCTCGAGGAACTTCACGGCGTCGCCGACGGTGGTGATCGTCTCGGCGGCGTCATCGGGAATTTCGACGCCGAATTCCTCCTCGAACGCCATCACGAGTTCGACGGTGTCGAGCGAATCCGCTCCGAGATCGTCGATGAAATTGGCGTTCTCGACCACCTTGTCGGCGTCCACGCCGAGGTGCTCCACAACAATCTTCTTCACGCGCTCGGCGACATCGCTCATCTTGATTTTCCCTGTTTACCTTCCGATCGCGAGCAGCCGTCCCGTCATGTCCCTGCGCCTGAACGCTTGCGGACGCGACCGCCGACGACGACCCCCAAACCCACGACCCCTTTTGACCGAGGGATCCCCGGACTGCTCTGGAAACAATCGCCAACGCTCGCGCGCAGGCCCCTCGTCTCCGTCAGATTCCGCCGCTCATACCATGCTTCCCGGAGCATGGCGAGAGGCCGGAAACGCTCAGATCATCGCCATTCCACCGTTGACGTGCAACGTCTGGCCGGTGACGTATCCGGCCTCCCGGCTGGCGAGATAAACCACCGCCGCGGCCACGTCCTGGCCCTCGCCCAGCCGCCCCGCAGGGATGGTCGCCATGATCGCCTCCTTCTGCTTTTCGTTGAGGGCGTCCGTCATCGGGCTTGCGATGAAGCCCGGCGCGATGCAGTTGACCGTGATGTTGCGGCTGGCGACCTCGGCGGCGAGCGACTTCGACATGCCGATCATGCCGGCCTTGGACGCCGCGTAATTGCCCTGTCCGGCGTTGCCCGTCACTCCCACGACCGAGGTGATCGAGATGATGCGCCCGAAGCGGCGTTTCATCATGCCGCGAAGGCAGGCCCGCGAGAGGCGAAACGCCGAGGTGAGGTTGACGGCGAGCACCTGTTCCCAGTCCTCGTCCTTCATGCGCATGAACAGACCGTCGCGCGTGATGCCGGCGTTGTTCACCAGAATGTCGAGCTGACCCATCGCCTTCTCGGCGTCGGGCACCAGCGCCTCGATCTGCGCGGCGTCTCCCAGATTGCACGGCAGGACATGGACGCGATCGCCCATGTCGGCGGCCAGCGCCTCCAGCGCATCCTTCCGGGTGCCGGAGATCGCAACCACTGCCCCCTGCGCGTGAAGCGCCCGGGCCATTGCGCCGCCAAGGCCGCCCGTCGCGCCGGTCACCAGCGCGCTCATTCCCGTGAGATCGAACATATCACTCGTTCCTTCAAAGGTTTGGCGGCGTTTCCTGACTCACTATGACAGCCGCTCGAATCAGTTTCGCATCGTCTTCAATCAATCCGTGAGGCGCTCACGCGATGGTCCGCGCCTTGAACGTCTCCACATCGGCCGGAGCGCCGACGGCCACGCCCGCCGCCTCCGGCGCGATCCGTTTCACGAGCCCGGACAGAACCTTGCCGGCGCCAAGTTCATAGAACTGCGTCACCCCCTGCGACGCCATATAGGCCACGCACTCGGCCCAGCGTACGGTTCCCGTGACCTGCTCCACGAGGCGCAGACGGATTTCCGCCGGGTCGGCGAGTGGCGACGCCAGCACGTTGGCGACCAGCGGAACCTTGGGCGCATTGATCGTCACTTCGGAAAGCGCCTGCGCCATGGCGTCGGCGGCGGGCTGCATCAACGCGCAATGGAAGGGCGCGGACACCGGCAGGGGAATTGCGCGCTTCACGCCGCGCGCCTTGGCGATCTCCATCGCCTTCTCGACGGCGGCTTTCGATCCGGACGCGACCACCTGGCCCCCGCCATTGTCGTTGGCGATCTGGCAGACGAGGCCGGTCGCGGCGGCGGCCTCGGCGCACACGTCCCGGCCAGCGGCCAGGTCGAGGCCGAGCAGGGCCGCCATGGCGCCGTCGCCGACGGGGACCGCCTTCTGCATGGCGTCGCCGCGCAGGCGCAGCAGCCGCGCCGTATCGGCCAGCGTGAAGGACCCGGCTGCGGCCAGCGCCGAGTATTCTCCAAGGGAGTGGCCTGCGACGAACTTCGCCTCGCGGGCGAGATCAAGTCCGGCCTCAGCCTCCAGGACCCGCAGGACGGCGATGCTGACCGCCATCAGCGCGGGCTGCGCATTGGCCGTGAGGGTCAGGTCCGCCTCTGGTCCCTCGAACATCAGGGCAGAGAGCTTCTGGGACAGCGCATCGTCCACCTCGGCGAAAACGGCGCGGGCGGCGGGAAAGGCCTCAGCCAGCGCCTTGCCCATGCCCACGGCCTGCGAGCCCTGCCCCGGAAACACGAACGCCGTCGCCATACTTCGCCCCTTCTTGAAAAGCAGGGGTGCGAGTGGCGCCGGGCGGCGCCCAAGTCAAGAGCGGCCGAAACTATGGTTGTGCAAACGCCCCCTGCGGCAATGACAGCGAAGGCGCCCTCGGCTAACGCTTGGCGGACGCCCTCGCGGCGAATCGGGAGTTGTTGCTGGATGTCTGTCGCTCCGGGAAAAAGCTGTGGGTCCTGCACCATGTGCTGCAAGGTGCTCGTCATCGAGGAGTTGAAGAAAGACGCAGGCCCCCTGTGCGTCAATTGCACCCTCAACGCCGGCTGCAAGATCTACGAGACGCGCCCGCAGGTCTGCCGCGACTACCTCTGCGACTGGATCATGGACCGCTCGATGCCGCCCCAGCTGCGGCCGGACCGCACCGGAACCATCCTCCAGGAAGACCCGGACTCCGAGGAGTATCAGGCGGTTGTCGATCCCGCGACGCCTATGGCCTGGCGTCACCCGCTGGTCTTCAAGCTGCTCGTCGCCAAGGCGAAGGAAGGCAAGGTCGTCGTCGCGAAGTCCGGAGCAAAGACCTGGCGCATCTTCGAGAGCGGCCAGGTCGCGCCCTGGACGTAAATCCCAAGCCGGCGCTTGTCCCACCCGCCCCGCCTGCGCATCATTGCCGAAAGCAATACGGCGGGAGGACCACATGACTGCATCCGGCGCGGCGCCTGACCTCGAACATTTGCCCGGCCGAAACCGGCTGCCCGGCAAGATCGCCCTCGTGATCGGGGGCGGCTCAATCGGGCCAGGGTGGGGCAACGGCAAGGCCGCGGCCGTGGTGTTCGCCCGCGAAGGCGCGAAGGTGGCCGTGGCGGACCGCCGGATCGAGGCGGCTCGGGAGACCGTCGACATCATCCGGTCGGCGGGCGGCGAGGCGATCGCGCTCGCTGGCGACGTGACCGACGAGGGCGACGTCGCGCGCCTCGTCTCGCAAACGATTGACGCCCATGGCCGCATCGACGTCCTGCACAACAATGTCGGCGGATCCGGTACGGGCAAGCGCCTCGACAACATGACGCTGGCCGACTGGAACGAAACGCTCGCGCGCAACGTGACGAGCGCCATGCTGACCTGCCGCGCGGTTGTTCCCCACATGGAAAGGAGCGGCGGGGGCTCCATCATCAACGTGTCGTCGATTTCCTCGATCAGGCACCTCGGCGTGCCCACCGCGGTCTATTCCGCCGCCAAGGGCGCGCTCAACGAACTCACGAAGAACATCGCGGTGGAATACGCCCGCAAGCGCATCCGCGCGAATTGCGTCCTGCCCGGCTATATCGACACGCCGTTCATCCGCCGGGATGTTGGGGGCGTGCCAAGCTACAAGCGCAAAGGCTTCGAAAGCGCGGAAGTCTACGCCGCCGCGCGCAACGAAATCGTGCCGATGGGCCGCATGGGCACGGGCTGGGACGTCGCTTACGCCGCGCTTTTCTTCGCCTGCGATGAAAGCGCCTACGTCACGGGACAGATGCTGGTGGTGGACGGCGGCGTCACGTCCACCTGTCCGGGGGTCTGACGCCGCTCCCGCTTGCATGGCGGCCCCCGGCCCGCGCATGATGCCGGCCGGGGCGGCGCCTTGAATCAAGGGGGCCGCGGATCCCCTGTCGAAGCGCCAACGGATTTCGAGAGGCTCCCCTTCACGGCCTCTCGCGGAAGGAAGAACCAGTGAGCTCGAACGAACCGGCGGCGACGCCAACGCTCCTGGCGCGGCTGCGCGCGCCGGTCGCGGCATGGTGGGACGCGATGCCGACGAGCGCGCGCGGCGCATTCCTCGTCTCGATGGGGTCAATCGGCCTCGTCCTGATGGCCGTGATCGTGAAATTCCTCGGCAATCGCCTGCCGCCGTTTGAAATCCTGTTCTTTCGATCCGCCGTGGGCTTTCTTTGCGCGCTGTGGGTGTTTCGCGCCGACCTCTTCGAGCCCCTGCGCACGAAGCGTCAAGGCGCGCACTTTATCCGTGGACTGGTCGGCGCCGGAGGCAACGCCTGCTTCTTCTGGACCATCACGCACATGATGCTGGCGGATTCGATGGCGCTGCAATTCTCGCGCCCGCTCTGGATGATTCCGCTTGCGCTCTGCTTCCTGTCGGAGGTCGTGGGCTTCCGCCGTGTAGCGGTGGCCACCGTCGGCTTCGCGGGCGTTATGCTCTACGCCAAGCCCTTCACGGCAGGTTTCGATCCGAACGCCATCGTCGGCGCCCTTGGGGGCCTCTTTGCGGCGATGGTCGTCGTGGCGATCAAGAACCTTCAGAAGACCGAGTCGACCCGGGTAATCATGTTCTACTACGCGTTCTGGAACGCGTTTTTTGCCCTGGTGCCCGCGATCTTCACATGGATAACGCCCACGGGGTACGAACTCGTCCTGCTGATCCTCATCGGCGCGATGGGCATGGGCGGCCAGGCGCTCATCACCCACGGCCTCAGCATGGGCGACGCGACCGCGCTTGTGCCTCTGGATTATCTGCGGGTTGTCTACGCCGCGGTGCTCGGGTTCGTGATCTTCGGAGAAGTCCCCGGCCTTTCCAGCTTCGCCGGCATGGCGCTCATCATGGCTGCTTCGCTCTATCTGGTGCTCACGGAACGCCGCTCCCGAAAATCATGAGGGGCAGCGTTCATGGCTCGTTCTTTCATTGAGTCAGCGGGGTTTACGCGACCGGTTCGCATTTCGTACCAGCTGAAGCGGCGCCATTCACGTATAGTGAGCGTCGACCTTCTGCGCGAACGCCGGGTCGGCGAACGGATCTTCGCTGGCTGAATAGCGCGGCGCGCTCATCAACCGCTGGTCATCGGCGCTCACCACGTACCCGCCCATCCTCGGCTCGTACTTCAGCGCCCTCCATGGAAGCGGGTGATGGCTGCCGCCAAGGCCGAGGAATCCGCCGCAGAGCATGACGGCGTAGGCGACTTGCCCGGAATACTTGTCGACCATGAAATTGTGGATCGTTCCGAGTTCCTCGCCCTTCGCGTTGAAGACCGGCGTTCCCTCGACCTTGTTCGACGCGATCAGCCGCGCCGTCTCGTCGATGGCCAGGCCCTGCCCGGACGGATCAAGCTCCATGGAGCCGGGCGCGCGCAGGTGGTGTTCGTCAGGTAGCTGAGTCGGCATGCGATTCTCCGCGGTTGCGGCGCGTCAACGGGCGCGGGACGCGCCCTGTTCCCGGATGTGGGTGCGCCGGAACGGCGCCTCGCGCCGCACGTTGAGGCAGGCGCAAGGAGGACGAAATCATGTCAGACACGAATTTCAGGCCTGCCTCGTCGACCGGTTACGGCGCCGGCTCGCGATCGGCCTCCGACCTGAGCCCGCAGCACCCGCGCGGCAGCGGCATGAGCTACAAGGCCGAACGCCGCTCTGGCGGGCGTCGCGGGCCCGGCCAGGACAGCTACATGGAGCAGGCCTCCGACATGGCGGACGACGCCTGGCGGACCGGCCGCCGCTATTACGAAAAGGGTTCGCGCCGCGTCAGCGAATGGGCCAACGAGCATCCGAACCAGCTGTGGGCGGCGATCGCCGTCGCGGGGGCCTTCGCGCTCTGGATGGGGTACCGGCCGGTGTTCTCCGGACATGCGCGGGCGAACTTCGACCCGTCGCGCTACCGCTACCGGCGCCTGCCCCGGCCCGCGGGCAGGGCTGACTTCATGGAAAGCGGCGTAACGCGCGGCGACAGGCAGGGCCGTGCAATGTGAGGCGCGCCCATCAAGGCCGGCTTGCATCGAAAGGAAAGCTTCTGTACTGATCAGTACATGTATTACCGATCAGTACAGGAGCCGCACGTGACGTCCCGCCCTCCTCTTCCGCCCTTCACCGCTGAAACCGCCGCCCAAAAGGCCAGGCTCGCCGAGGACGCGTGGAACGGCCGCGACCCGGAGCGGGTCGCCCTCGCCTATACGGTGGACAGTCGCTGGCGTAACCGGGCGGAGTTCCTGTCCGGCCGAGATGAGATCATCGCCTTCCTCCGCCGCAAATGGGCCCGCGAACTGGACTACCGGCTCATCAAGGAGGTGTGGGCCTATGCGCACGATCGCATCGCCGTGCGCTTCGCCTACGAGTGGCGCGACGACAGCGGCCAGTGGTTCCGGTCCTACGGCAACGAGAACTGGGAGTTCGACGCGGAAGGGCTGATGCGGATACGGATCGCTTCGATCAACGACCTGCCCATCTCCCCTGCCGAGCGCAAGTTCCACTGGCCCCAGGGACGCAGACCCGATGACCATCCCGGCTTGAGCGCACTGGGCCTTTGAATGCCGCGCAAAGTGGCGCAACGCGACGACACGCTCGCCCCGATCGCCGAAGTGTTTCGGGAATACGGTTATGAAGGCGCAACCCTGTCACTCATCTCGAAGGCGACCGGCCTCGGAAAGGGAAGCCTTTATCACTTCTTTCCCGCCGGCAAGGAGGAGATGGCCAAGGCCGTCCTGGGCGAGATCGAGGCCTGGTTCGAGCGCAATGTCTTCACACCGTTAGAGAGCGCCGACGACACGGCGGGCGCGGTAGAGGGGATGTTTGAAGCCGTCGACGGATATTTTCGGTCCGGAAGCCGCGTATGCCTTGTGGGCGCACTGGCGCTTTCGGACTCACGCGACCGCTTTGCGCAAGCCGTTTCTGGCTATTTCGCACGTTGGGTCGTGGCCCTGACGAAGGCGCTGCAACGACAAGGGCAGGATCAGGCGCGGGCGAGGTTGGACGCGGAGGTCGTCGTCTCGGGCATCCAGGGCGCTATCGTGCTCGCCCGCGCTCTCGACAATCCGGATGTGTTCGTTCGCGCGCTGGCTGAGTTGAAGTTGCGGCTCGCGGCCTCCTGATGGCGACGCGTCGCGGGTTGCAGGCGGTGCTCGCCGCCTTGCCTCTTGGCGGAAATCTTGTATAAGGCGCGCTTCGCAGCTTCCGGCCGGGGGCTGAACGGAAGGCCGTGCGGGTTCGCCCGACCGGCAGGGGAATGGTCCCCGACTTCCCGTGTCTCCGCCTTCGAATGCGCTTCCGTCGGGCCTTTCTCCGGGCTCGAAGGGCTCCGCGCCGGACGTTTCGAGCAACAGAGAAAGGCAGATCAATGGCTCTTTACGAGCACATCTATCTCGCCCGTCAGGACGTGACCGCCCAGCAGGTCGAGTCGATGACGGAGCAGTTCAAGTCGGTCATCGAGGCCGGCGGCGGCAAGATCGGCAAGGTGGAATACTGGGGCGTGAAGACGCTCGCCTACCGCATCAAGAAGAACCGCAAGGCGCATTTCACGCTCATCAACATCGACGCCCCGGCGGCCGCCGTCACCGAGATGGAGCGTCAGATGGGCATCAACGAAGACATCCTGCGCTTTATGACGATCCGCGTCGAGGAGCACGAGGAAGGCCCGTCCGCGATGATGCGCAAGCGCGAGGACTCCGACCGTGACGGCGAGCGCGGCGAACGCCGTGGTCCGCGCGGCGACCGTCCGCCCCGCCGCCAGGAAGGTTTTGAAGGAGCTGCAGTCTGATGGCCACGTCTCCCCGTCGCCCGTTCTTCCGCCGCCGGAAGACCTGCCCGTTCTCCGGCGCCAACGCCCCGAAGATCGACTTCAAGGACACACGCCTGCTCTCGCGCTATATTTCCGAGCGCGGAAAGATCGTGCCCTCGCGCATCACGGCGGTGTCCGCCAAGAAGCAGCGTGAACTCGCCCAGGCGATCAAGCGCGCGCGCTTCCTTGGCCTTCTGCCCTACGTGATCCGCTGATTGCGCCGCCTCTTCGCTGCGGAGAGGCCTTACGAAAATCAAGCAGGCTGGATGCTCCAGCCTGCGTGGCTGGGCGGAAAGAGCCGCTCTAACCGCACGTCACGCGGGACAACCGGACAGGCATGAACCAGCAATTCCTCATAGCGATCGGATCGGGCCTCGCCGCCGCGCTGCTCTTCTTCATTCCGGTGAAGGGCACGGCGTTCGCGATGACGATCGCCATGTTCGCGGCGCTGCCGCTGATGATTGCGGGCCTCGCGTTCAGCCCCGCCGCGGCCTTCGTCGGCGCCGTCGCCGGCACGTTCTCGCTCCTCTTCGGCCTGATGCTGTTGGCGGATGTCGACCTCGGCCCCTCACTGATTTTCTGTAGTTTCTTTGCGCTCACGGCGGCCCTGCCCGCGTGGTGGCTGACGCGGCTCGCCTGGCTTGCGCGCCCCGCCGCGCCCGGCGAGAACGCGACGCCCGACGGCCTCGTCTGGTATCCGCTCGGTCGTCTTGCCCTCTGGATGGGGATCATTTCCGCCGGCGCCGTGCTGATCGGGATTTTAGCCGCGGTCGTGCGAACCGGCTCCTTCGACGCCTTCGTCACCGACTCCGCGAAGCGCATTCAACCCATCATCGAGCAATTGTTCGGAGGTGCGAAGGGGCTGCCCGGCGGCTTGCAGGCGGACGAACTCGCCCGCACCTTCGTTCTCGCCACCGGCCCGATCATGGCGGCATGGACGGCCGCTGGCCTCGCCCTCAACCTCTGGCTGGCGGGACGCATCTCCCTCGTCTCCGGGCAAATGAAGCGTCCCTGGCTCGACCTGCCGGAAAATTTCGAACTGCCGCGCGAAATCCTCCCCGCGCTCGCCGGGTCGCTGGCGCTGATGCTGATCGGCGGCCTGCCGCGCACGGTGGGCGCGGTGGGGGCAGCGACCATCGGCGCGCTGCTCGTCTTCAAGGGACTGGCGAGCCTGCACGCGGGCACCCGGCGGTCGGGCGCGCGCACAGCCATCCTCGCGGCCGTCTACATCCTGCTGCTCGTTCTCTTTCCGCTGCCGTTGCCGCTCTTCGCGGCCCTTGGTCTCGCGGCGATGTTTTCAACCGCTCCCGGACGGCGCCCGCCGGCGCCGCCCGCCCCCCGCAACGACAACTGAAAGCCAACAGGAGAGTAACCATGGAAGTCATTCTGCTTCAGCGCGTTCCCAAGCTCGGCCAGATGGGTGAGACGGTGCGCGTCAAGGACGGCTACGCACGCAACTTCCTTCTGCCCCAGGGCAAGGCGCTTCGCGCCACGGAAGCCAACAAGAAGCGCTTCTCGGACCAGCGCGCGCAGCTTGAGGCCCGCAACCTCGAGCTGAAGAAGGAAGCGGAGGCCGTTCAGGGCAAGCTCGACGGGCAGACCTACGTGATCATCCGTCAGGCGGGCGAAACCGGCCAGCTTTACGGCTCCGTCTCCACGCGCGACATTGCCGAGGCGATCACCGCCGGCGGCGTCAGCGTGTCGCGCAACCAGATCGCGATCTCGGTTCCGATCAAGGCGATCGGCCTGCACAAGATCCCTGTGCAGCTGCATCCGGAGGTCGAATGCTCGGTGACGCTCAACGTCGCCCGTTCGCCGGAAGAAGCCGACCGCCAGGCCCGCGGCGAGGAGCTGAACGCCCGCGAGGAAACCAACATGGACGACCTCGGCCTCGAAGTCGGCGCGGCGCTTGCCGAAGCTGGCGGCGACGATCGCTGATCCACTGTCGTCCGTCATTGAAAAGCCCGCGCAATTCGCGGGCTTTTTTATTGCCGGCGCGAGCGCGGCCTTTGGCGCGCGCTGCACCGCTCACGCCCTGCCCGTCAAGCCCGTCCTTGCGGGCCTGTGAATCACGGGACGAGAGCGCCCGCGTTAACGATTGATGCACCAAGACCTCTCGCTCCGCCGCCAAAGGCGTGCGAAGAGAGTCCTGCGCGCCGCGTTGAGGTAAGATTATCTCAGGCGCAATTGAGTCGCGTGCCAGCTCGAAGCTTTGGATGAAGATGTCCGCCGTCGAACCGATCGCGGGACGTTTCGCCGTTATGGCGAATGCGTCCGAACCGAATTACCGCCTCGCTCCGCACAACATCGAGGCGGAACAGGCGCTGTTGGGCGCCATTCTCGTCAACAACGACGCGTTCGACCGCGTCTCCGATTTCCTGCGCGCGGAACATTTCTACGAGGAATTACACCGGCGCGTCTTCGAAGTGACGGCGCAGCTCATACGCGCAGGCAAGGTCGCCTCGCCCGTCACCCTCAAGACGTTTCTGGGCGAGCACGATCTCGGCGGACTGACCGTGCCGCAATATCTCGCGCGCCTCGCCGCAGAAGCCACGACCGTCATCAACGCCGAGGACTATGGCCGCACGATCTACGATCTTTCCGTGCGCCGAAATCTGATCGCCATCGGCGAGGACGTGGTGAACACGGCCTACGACTCCCCCGTCGACCTTTCGCCGCGCGCGCAGATCGAGGAGGCTGAACGGCGGCTGTACGAGATCGCGGAACAGGGCCGCTACGACGGCGGCTTCCAGAGCTTTTCGCAGGCGCTGACCACCGCCATCGACACGGCTGCGCGCGCCTATGAGCGCGATGGCAAATTGTCCGGCGTGTCCACGGGCATGACCGATCTCGACCAGAAGATGGGCGGGCTGCAACCCTCAGATCTCATCATCGTCGCGGGCCGTCCCGGCATGGGCAAGACCGCGCTTGCGACGAACATCGCCTTCAACATCGCCAAGGCCTACGAATACGAAGTGCGCGCGGACGGCGCGCATGTGCCCAAGAATGGCGGCATCGTCGGCTTCTTCTCGCTCGAAATGTCGGCCGAGCAATTGGCGACGCGCATTATCGCCGAGCAGTCCGGCGTGCCCTCCTACAAGATCCGCCGCGGCGACATTCAGGATCACGAATTTCACCGCATCTCGGAAGCAGCGCGCGAGATGCAGTCGATCCCCTTCTACATCGACCAGACCGGCGGCATTTCCATCGCGCAGCTTGTGGCGCGCGCACGCCGCCTGAAGCGCCAGAAAGGCCTCGACGTGCTCGTCGTCGACTACCTGCAATTGCTCACCGGATCGAAGTCGCGCGACGGCAACCGCGTGCAGGAACTCACCGAGATCACGACGGGCCTGAAGGCGCTGGCCAAGGAGCTGAACGCCCCGGTCATAGCTTTGTCCCAATTGTCGCGTCAGGTTGAAACGCGCGACGACAAGCGCCCGCAGCTTTCCGACCTGCGTGAATCGGGCTCGATCGAACAGGACGCCGACGTGGTGCTCTTCGTGTTCCGCGAGGAATATTACATCAAGAACAAGCAACCGCGCGAAGGCACGGAAGAGTTCACGACGTGGCTTGCCGAAATGGAGCGCGCGCACGGCAAGGCCGAAGTCATCATCGGCAAGCAGCGTCACGGCCCGACGGGCACCGTCGAATTGCAGTTCGACGCGGAGGTGACGCGCTTCTCGAACCTGGCCCGCGACGACGCATTGCCGGAGCGGATGTGAGCGCCAACGGCACGGTGGCGCCGCCCGCGCGCGAGGAAGCGCAAGCCGTTCTCACCATCGATCTTGCCGCGATCGTCGATAACTGGCGCGCCCTCGCGCGCATCGCAGGCGGCGCGGAATGCGCGGCCGTGGTGAAGGCGGACGCCTACGGCACAGGCCTGGAAGAGGCGGTGCTCGCCCTCTCCCGGGCAGGTTGCGCCACCTTCTTCATAGCCCATGCGAGCGAAGCGCGCCGCGCCCGCGCGGCTCTTGGCTCCGCCCATGCGCGCATCTACGCGCTCAATGGCCTGCTGCAGAGCGAAGCCGTTGCGCGCGCATTGCTGGCCGCCGACGCAACGCCCGTCATCGGCTCGCCGGAGGAATGGCGGGCGTGGCTCGCACATGCGCCGGGTCGCCCGTGCGCGCTGCACATAGATACGGGAATGAACCGCCTTGGCGCCAGCGCGGACGAGGCGCGCGCCATCGCGGCGCACGCGAACGCCGGTTCAATCGAACTCGTGATGAGCCACTTCGTCTCGTCGGAAGAACCGGACAACGCGCTCAATGCGCGCCAGATCGAGGCATTCGGCGCGCTGCGCCCGCTGTTCCCCAATGCGCGCGCGAGCATGGCGAATTCTTCCGGCGTCTTGCTCAGGCAAAAGCCGCACTACGATCTCGTGCGGCCGGGGTACGCGCTCTACGGCGGCAATCCCTCGCCGGGCGCAGCGAATCCGATGAAGCCCGTCGTCACGCTGGATGCCCCGATCCTGCGGGTGCGCCGCGTGAAAGCAGGCGCAACGGTCGGCTACAACGCGACATGGACTGCGGCGCGCGACAGCGTGCTGGCCGTGATTGGCGCCGGTTACGCGGATGGACTTCTGCGAAGCGCATCAGGCTCGCACGGCGCGCGCGGCGGAGAGGCGATCATCGGCGGCGCGCGATGTCCCTTCGTCGGGCGCGTGTCGATGGACATCATCGTGATGGACGCCACCGACGCGCCGCACGAGGCCGTGAAACCCGGCGCGGCGGCGCGTCTGCTCGGCCCTGAAATCACCGTCGATGACCTCGCGGAGCGCGCCGGCACCATCGGCTACGAAATCCTGACGAGCCTCGGGCGCCGATATCACCGCGTTTACGTGGGCGGCTGATTACAGCTCCCTGATCTTCGGCATCACTTCGCTTCGGAACAGCGCAAGAGAACGATGCGCCTGCGCGGCGCTCATCGCCCCGAAGAAAAGATAGGCGATCAGATAATTGATGCCCGTCAGCGCGACCTGACGCCCGATCTCGCGCACCACCGTGTCCGGCGTTCCCGCGATGACCATGCCGTGATCGCGCCAGCTTTCGAAATCCTCGCCGCGATGCGCGCCGGTCCGTTTCGTGAACTCCGTGATCCCGTGGCGCTTTCGCATCCAGTTGAGCGAACCCGCATGATGCTCGATGGCGGGCCTTGCGATACGCACGGCTTCGGCGTCCGTGTCGGCCACCACGATGTGCCGCAACATGCCAACGGCCGCGCCGCCCCTGAACTCCGCCTTCGGCTGCGCCGGCCCGCCGCGCGCGTTCAGCGCCTTGAGGTAGGCGTCGATATTGATCTTCGCCATTTCGGGCGCGCCATTCGCGGTGAAGTGCATCCCCTGCTCGCCCGCCCAGGCCGCGCCTTCCTCGTTCGACGAACCGTACCAGAACGCGGGCCAGGGCTGCTGCAACGGACGCAGCGCCATCGGCACGTCCTTGTAATTATATCGCGCGCTCTCGTAGTTGAAGACCTCGGAGCCGAGCGCGCCCTTCAGGCAGGCGTAGGCGTCCTTGAAGATGTCGCGCGACTCCTCGTGCGCGATCTTGTGATAGGCGAGTTCGAACGGCGACACCCCGCGCCCGACGCCAACCTCAAGGCGTCCCCTGCTCAGGTGATCCAGCATGCAGATTTCTTCGGCCAGCCGCAGCGGCGAATAGAGCGGCAGCAGATAGACCAGCGGGCCGAACCGCAGCCGTTTCGTCGCGCGCGCGATTGCGGACAGCCAGACGCCCGGCACCGGAACCATGTTGAGCGGCGAAGCGTGATGCTCGGCCACGTGCAGCGCGTAGAATCCCGCCTCGTCGGCCGCCGCGGCGAACTCCAGCCGCTCGTCGAACTGCGTGGCGAGCGGACGATCTTCCGAACGTTCGAGATGGTCGAACAATCCAATCTGCATTCTGCCCTCGTTTCCTCGTCGCGGTCTCAAGCGCCGCCCACTCGACTTCTAGCCCGAAATCGCCGCCGGGGACAAAAAGCGCGGGCGCGGGCGCCTGCGCTTGCGGGAATTCTATGTTCCTGTATTGTTCTCATCATGGATTCGCTCCGGAGGCTCCCATGACTTTCGAAGAAGCCGGTTTCGATCAGCCATCCGCCGTTTGCCTGCCGTTCCGCACCCAGCGCAGCTTTGCCGAGACAGCTGCCTCCATGCGCCGCGCCTTCGAGGAGCTTCGCGCGGCCGAAGATGCGCTTGAGCGCCAGCTTGCCGATATTCGCGCCCATATGGACGCCTGCGGCCTGCCTCACGCCGCGCCCGAATCGCGCGCCGCCTGATGGCCAAGGGGCGCACGTCGTTCGTTTGCCAGAATTGCGGCGCTGTCGCCCAGCGCTGGCAGGGCAAGTGCGAATCCTGCGGCGAGTGGAACACCATGGTGGAGGAGGCGCCCTCCTCCGGCATCGCGGCGCGCGCGGCAGCCGGCGCGGGCAAAGGGCGAGTTTTCGCGCTCGAAGGCCTGCAGGGCGGCGCCCGGGAGGCGCCGCGCATCCATTCTGGCATCGCTGAGCTTGATCGCGTGACCGGCGGCGGCTTCGTGCCGGGCTCCGTCATTCTCATCGGGGGCGAGCCGGGCATCGGCAAGTCCACCCTGCTCATCCAGGCGTGCGCGCGGCTTGCGATGCTTGGCCGCCGCGTCGTCTACATCTCCGGCGAGGAAGCGGTGGCTCAGGTGCGCCTGCGCGCCTCCCGTCTCGGCTTGTCCGGCGCGCCTGTCGAGCTGGCCGCGGAGACGAGCGTCGACGACATCGTCGCAACCCTGCGGCAAGGCGAGCGTCCCGCGCTGGTCGTCATCGATTCAATCCAGACGATGTGGACCGACGCGGCCGAGGCGTCGCCCGGCACCGTCACGCAGGTGCGCACATCCGCACAGGCCCTCATCCGGTACGCCAAGACCAGCGGGGCCTGCGTCATCATGGTCGGCCATGTGACAAAGGACGGTCAGATCGCGGGTCCGCGCGTGGTCGAGCACATGGTGGACGCGGTTGTCTCGTTCGAGGGCGAAGGCGGGCGCCAGTTCCGCATCCTGCGCGCGGTAAAGAATCGATTCGGGCCGACGGACGAGATCGGCGTGTTCGAGATGACGGGCGCGGGCCTCAGCGAAGTCGCCAATCCCTCTGCGCTTTTCCTCGCAGGGCGCGATGCGTCGGCGCCTGGCGCAGCCGTGCTCGCCGGCATGGAGGGTACGCGCCCGGTGCTCGTTGAGATACAGGCGCTGGTCGCCCCGACCTCGCTCGGCACCCCTCGCCGCGCGGTGGTTGGGTGGGATCCCGCGCGGCTGTCGATGGTGCTGGCGGTGCTGGAGGCGCACGGCGGCCTGAGGCTCGGCCAGCACGACGTCTATCTCAACGTCGCGGGCGGCCTGCGCATCGACGAACCGGCCGCCGACCTCGCCGCCGCCGCAGCGCTCGTCTCGTCGCTGACCGGCGCGGCCCTTCCTTCCGACGGCGTCTATTTCGGAGAGATTGCGCTGTCGGGAGCCGTGCGGCCCGTCGCACACGGCGGTCACCGGCTGAAGGAGGCGGCGAAGCTCGGCTTCCGTTCGGCGGTCGCGCCGCCCGGCGCCCTCGAAGGTCAGGAAAAAAGCGCGCTCGATCTTTCCGCCTGTGGCCACATCGCATCACTGGTCGCGGAAATTGCCGCGCGCGCGCCGCGACGTAATCCCCAGCGGCCCACAGCTGTGGGATGATGCACGGCGCCTCGGGGTGACGCTGGGGCTTTGCTTCTGTATAAGTTCCCGCGCTCGGGCGAAGAGTACCCGCCGCCGGCTTGCACGCGCCGGGCAAAACGGAAAACCGATTTATGCCGTCATATCTTGACCTTGGACTGATCGGAGTCGTCTTCGTCTCGGCGATTCTCTCGATGCTGCGCGGCTTCACGCGCGAGGTTCTCGCGATCGCCTCCTGGGCCGCGGCCGCCGTGGCGGCCTATTACTTCCACCCGATGGCGCTGCCCTACATCAAGCCGTACATCTCGAAGGACACGATCGCGCTTGCGGCGGCGGTGGGTTCCGTCTTTCTCGTGACGCTGATTGCGGTGTCGATCATCACGGTGCGCATTTCGGACGCGATCCTTGATTCCAAGGTCGGCGCGCTCGACCGTTCGCTTGGCTTCATCTTCGGCGCAGCGCGCGGCGTCCTGCTCTGCGTCGTCGCATTCCTGTTCTTCAACTGGCTCGTGCCGGAGAAGGGCCAGCCGGAATGGGTGCGCGAGGCCAAGACGCGGCCGTTCCTCCAATCGACGGGCGAGCAATTGATGGCCATGCTGCCGGAGGACCCGTTGAACGCGCTGCAGGAGCGCGTCAATCGCAAGCTGCGCGAAAGCGAGCCGCCGCCGGAGAACGAAGCGTCGCCGGCGCCGAACCAGCAGCCGGCCCGACGCCTCTAATCAACTGAGGCCGGGGCCGATTTGTTGTGTCCGCGACATTTGTGCGCTGCAGCAGGCCCTGACAAACCGTCCGGAAGCGACTATGTATCGAACTTCGGGCGAGGCGCTGTGAGTCGATCCGCCCTGTTTCGCGCATAGTTGGGGGACTGCCATGTCGGAAGCGACAAACAATCACGCCTTCCCCGCAGGCGCGCCCGACGCCGGCTTCGACATCGACGGCGACACGCTCCGTGAGGAGTGCGGCGTCTTCGGCATATTCGGCCATCCCGACGCCGCCGCCGTCACGGCCCTCGGCCTTCACGCTCTCCAGCATCGCGGCCAGGAAGCCGCCGGCATCGTCTCCTTTGACGGCAAGCGTTTCTCGTCGGAGCGGCGCATGGGCCTCGTCGGGGAGAACTTCTCGAGCCAGTCGATCATCGATCGCCTGCCCGGCTCCGCCGCCGTCGGCCACGTGCGGTATTCGACGACGGGCGAGACGATCCTGCGCAACGTCCAGCCGCTGTTTGCGGAACTCGACACCGGCGGTTTCGCCGTCGCCCACAACGGCAACCTCACCAACGCGCGCACCATCCGGCGCGACCTCATCCGCGACGGCGCCATCTACCAGTCCACCTCCGACACCGAGGTGATCCTTCATCTCGTTGCGCGCAGCCGCCGCGCCCGCATCCTCGAGCGGTTCATCGAGGCGTTGCGCCAGATCGAAGGCGCCTATTCGCTCGTCGCCCTCACCAACAAGAAGCTGATCGGCGCGCGCGATCCGCTTGGCATCCGCCCGCTCGTCATCGGCGAACTCAACGGCCACTACATCCTTGCCTCGGAGACCTGCGCCCTCGACATCATCGGCGCGCGCTTCATCCGCGACGTGGAGAACGGCGAGATCATCGTGATCTCGGAAGACGGCCTGGAAAGCCACAAGCCATTCCCGCCGCAGCAGATGCGGCCGTGCATCTTCGAGTACATCTATTTCGCGCGCCCTGACTCCATCGTCCACGGACGCTCCGTGTACGACGTGCGCAAACGCATGGGCGCGCAGCTTGCGATCGAGTCGACCGTCGACGCGGACGTGATCGTGCCGGTCCCCGATTCCGGCGTTCCCGCCGCAATCGGCTACGCCGCGCAGTCGGGCACGCCGTTCGAACTCGGCATCATTCGCAATCACTACGTCGGCCGCACGTTCATCCAGCCGACGCAGTCCATCCGCGAACTCGGCGTCCGCCTGAAGCACAGCGCCAATCGCTGCGTTGTACAGGGCAAGCGCATCGTGCTCATCGACGACTCCATCGTGCGCGGCACCACGTCCGTGAAGATCGTGCAGATGATGCGCGACGCCGGCGCGAAGGAGGTCCACTTCCGCATTTCCTCGCCGCCGATCACGCATCCCGATTACTACGGCATCGACACGCCACAGCAGAACAAGCTGCTCGCCGCGCAGATGACCAAAAATGGCAAGATCGACATCGACGGCATGTGCAAGTACGTGGGCGCAGATTCGCTGGCGTTCCTGTCGGTCGACGGCATCTACCGCGCCATGGGTTACGAAGGGCGCGACGCTCAGCGCCCGCAGTTCACCGACCACTGCTTCACCGGCGATTATCCAACCTCGCTCACGGACATTTCCGGCGATCCGAACCGGCAGCAGTTGTCGCTGCTGGCGGAAGCAGGTTAATCAACCCGCAGCGGCGGGACCCTCGTCCGACGCCGCCAGATCAGCGCACGATACCATCGCTCATGCTGATCGTTTGTTGGGTGAAGAGCATCGGTTTCGCGATAAGCCGGACCCGTTTTTCGCCCGATGCTCTGGCCGGAGATCGACATGTCGCGTTCGCTCGAAAACAGAATTGCCCTCGTGACGGGCGCCTCGCGCGGCATCGGCCGCGCGGTCGCCGTCGCTCTTGCGCGTGAGGGCGCGCACGTCATCGCGCTTGCGCGAACGCAGGGCGGCCTGGAATCCCTCGACGACGAAATCAAGGCGCTCGGCGGGACCACGACTCTGGTCCCATGCGACATCACGGACGTCGATGCGCTGGACCGCCTGGGCGCCGCGATCTACGAGCGATGGAAAAAGCTCGACGTGTTCGTGGGCAACGCGGCGCTGCTCGGGGCCATTTCGCCTCTGCCGCATCTTGACCCTAAGGAGTGGGACAAGGTTTTCGCGGTCAATGTGACTGCGAACTACCGGCTGATTCGATCTCTCGACGTCCTGCTGCGCGCGTCGGACGCCGGCCGCGTCGTGCTGATGACCTCTGGCGCCGGACACAAGGCGGATCTGTCGCCCTACCGGGGCCTGTACGCAACGACGAAGGCCGCGCTCGACGCCATCGGGCGCACCTACGCAGCCGAAACGAAGACCACATCGAACGTCTGCGTGACCATGGTCACGCCAGGCTATGTGCGCACGCGCATGCGCGCGCAGGCGATGCCGGGCGAGGACCCGATGACGATCCCGGCGCCCGAGGAAATCGCGCCGAAAATCGTGAAACTCTGCACGCCGGAATGGAAGGAAACCGGCGTCCTCTACGATTTGCCCGCCGACAAGGTGCGGCGCTTCCAGGGCCCGGCGTGAAGGCCGGGAATCCCCTCGTCCCGGCCGGCGGGGAGGGAATTTCCCGGCGTTCCCTCATCGCGCCATGTCGAAGACGAGCGCCTCGGTCTCGCTCTCGCGCGCGACGAGCGTGATCGCGGCTTCATCCGCAATCGCGAGTCCGTCGCCCTCCGAAAGCGGCACGCCGTTCACCTCGACCGAGCCGCGCGCGACCTGCACCCAGCCGATACGGCCCGGGGCGAAGGCGTGCACCGCCTTATCTCCCGTCGCGAGCACGCCCGCGTAGAGGTCTGCGTCCGTGTGCATCGTCACCGATCCGTCCCGTCCGTCGCGCGACGCGACGAGACGCAGCTTGCCCGCCCGGTCCGCGAACGTCTTCTGCTCGTACGACGGCGCGAGACCGTTCGTTTCCGGCAGGAGCCAGATTTGCAGAAAGCGCACCGGTTCTGTCCCGGAGGCGTTGAACTCGCTGTGGCGAATGCCTGTCCCCGCGCTCATGCGCTGCACGTCGCCGGGGCGGATCGTCGAGCCCGTGCCGAGGGAATCCTTGTGCGCCAGCGCGCCGTCAAGCACGTAGGAGACGATCTCCATGTCGCGATGGCCGTGGGCGCCGAACCCCGCGCCCGGCGCGACGCGGTCGTCGTTGATGACGCGCAACGGACCGAACCCCATGAAGTTCGGATCGTAGTATTCACCGAAGGAGAATGTGTGCCGGCTGTCGAGCCAGCCAAAATCCGCTCGTCCGCGCTCCGCGGCCTTCCTCACCTGCAGCATGGTGGATGCTCCGTTCGCCTTGCGGCTGCGCGAACATCGCCAGCCGACCTGGCTTTGCATATCGGCGGCCGCGCGCGCCGCGACAATCGCGCGACCTGCAAGCAATCCCTTGCGGCGGCGCAATCAGGGCCACAGATCAAGGCCCTGGCTAGCGCTTCTTGCTCTTGTCGGCGTAGGGGTTTTCGCTCGTGCGTTTCGAGATGCGGATTGGCACGCCCGGCAGGTCGAACGTTTCGCGCAGACCGTTGATGAGGAAACGCTCGTAGCTTGTCGGCAAGGCGGTGAGCTGATTGCCGAACAACACAAAATAAGGTGGCCGGGCCTTCGGCTGCGTCATGTAGCGGATCTTGATCCGGCGGCCTGAAACGGCTGGCGGCGGCGTGCGCTCAACCTGCGCGGTCAGCCAGCGGTTGAGCTTGCCTGTCGAAATGCGCTTGTTCCAGGTTTCATGCACGCGCACGATGGCCGACATCAACTTGTCGAGCCCCGCGCCCGTCAGGCCGGAAACGGGAACCACCGGCGCGCCACGCACCTGCGGCAGCAGGCGGTCGGCCTCCTCGCGCAATTCCTGCAATTTCTTGTGGGGTTCGGGCACCAGGTCCCATTTATTCAGGCCGAACACCAGCGCCCTGCCCTCGCGCTCGACCAGATCGGCGATGGTGAGATCCTGTTTCTCGAAAGGAATCGTCGCGTCGAGCAGGACGACGACGACTTCAGCGAAACGCACCGCGCGCAAGGCGTCCGCGGCCGCGAGCTTTTCCAGCTTGTCCTGCACGTTCGCGCGGCGGCGAAGGCCTGCGGTGTCCCACAGCTTCATCGTGCGCGGCCCCTGCGGACCAGCCCATGTGAAGTCGACGCCGATGGAGTCGCGCGTGATTCCCGCCTCCGGGCCGGTCAGCAGGCGATCTTCGCCCAGGATGCGGTTGATGAGCGTGGACTTGCCGGCGTTTGGGCGCCCGACGACGGCGATCCGCAGCGGCTTCGTCACGTCGAGTTCGCTGCCATCCTCCTCCTCGCCGAAGACGGGCCGCTCGGCGTCGTCCTCGTCCGCCTCGGGCGGAACGGCGGTTTCTTCCGGCAACGCGGCGAGCAGCGCTTCGTAGAGCGAGACAAACCCGTCGCCGTGCTCCGCCGAGAGCGGCACGGGCTCGCCCAGCCCCAGTTCGTAGGCGTCGAGCGCGCCGGCCTCGCCCTGCCTGCCTTCCGCCTTGTTAGCGATAAGGATGATGGGCTTGTCGGCGCGGCGCACGAGCTCGGCGAAGTGACGGTCTGTCGGCGTCACGCCGACGCGCGCGTCGATCACGAAAAACACTGCATCGGCCGCCTCGATCGCCGCTTCGGTCTGCGCCCGCATGCGCCCCGACAGGGAGGCGGCGTCGCCCTGTTCGAGCCCGGCCGTGTCGATGATGGTGAACGTGAGGTCGGCGAGCTTCGCCTCGCCCTCGCGGCGGTCGCGCGTCACGCCCGGACGATCGTCGACGAGCGCGAGCTTTTTGCCCACCAGCCGGTTGAACAGCGTCGATTTGCCGACGTTGGGCCGGCCGATGATGGCAACTGAAAATGACATCGGCTTTTGGACCTACTTGAGTGGCCCCGCCGCGACGAGGCCGAGCATCGTGCCGGCGCGGTCGCGCATGCTCTGGGGCGCCTGCGGATCCGCGACAATCATGTCGAACCAGCGCCCGGTCGCCTCGAAATCGCCGGCCTTGAGGGCGGCGAGTCCGAGAAGTTCGCGCGCCGAATGGCGGAACGCTGAAGTTGGCGCGGCGAGGGGTTCGATGCGCTTCTTGATTTCCGCTTCGTCGGCGGTGTCGACGACCAGGAAGGCGGCGCGCAGCCGCGCCACGTTCTGCATCACGGGGCTGACGCCCGGATCGTTTGCGAGGGCGTCGTAGATGACAACGGCCTCGGCGCGATTGCGCGAGGCGATCTCGTCAGCGGCGCGAAAACGGGCGAGAATCGCATATCCCCGCGGGCCGGACCTGGCGATGTCCAGGAATGCCTGCTCTGCGTCCTGCGGCTTGCCTTCCCGCGCGAGCTGAATGGCGGACTCGAACTTGGCCCCGGCAGCCTCGGCGGCGGCCTTCTGCTGGCTCTGGTAGAAGCGCCAGCCGCCGGCCGCCGCCACGATCAGTATGGCGAGCCCGATGATCCAGTTCTGGTAGCGCTTCCAGGCCTCGATGGCCTTGTCGCGGCGGTACTCTTCCTCGACCTCGCGGATGAAGTCAGTCATGTCGGTCCAGTCGGATTGGCAATGGATGACGCCGCGCGGAAGCGGACTATGCGCCATGCGGTTAGCACGAGACCCGCCGGAATGCGAGGAAATTGCCGCTGAATACGCGTCAGGGCCGCCGAACGGGCGGCGCGGCCCCCGCTTGGCGCGCCCGGCCCGCCCCCGCGTGCGCCCGGCCCAGCTTTTTCGTCTCCGCGCACGCGTCGAAGGTTGGCGCCATCCATGCTCCGTCCTATCGTTCCCACGGAGGAGACGTCTGGGTGAATCAGCGCGAAGACCGCATTTCATGGCGTATTCAGGCGCCTGTGTATGGCGCAGGGATGTTCGCCAGCACCGTCACAGACGTGATTTCCATCATTCTGCCCGTCTGGCTTGCCGGCACCGGAAAATCGGCCGCCACCATCGGCCTCATCATTGGCTCGAAACACCTCCTGCCCATTCTTTTGGCGATCCACGGCGGCGCCCTGATGGACCGCTTCGGCGCGCGCAGCGTCATGGTGGGTTGTCTCCTGCTCGCGGTGGTGACCTTGCCGCTTTTCCCTTGGGTCGGCTGGATCCCCTTCATCGTCGTCCTGCAAATGATTTCGGGCTTCGGCTCGTCCATGGGCTGGCTCGGCTCACAGACGCTGTTCGGCCAGATCATGCGGCGGGATCACGTCTATGCCGGCCGCTTCGCCTTCGCCTTGCGCGTCGGCGGCTTCATCGGCCCACCGATAGCGGGATTGGTCTGGGACAACCTCGGCGTTGGCAGCGGTTTCCTTTTCTTGGGCCTGTGGGCGCTCGGCGCCGTGATCATGGCGCTTCTGGTGCCCAGGGACGCGATCAGCGCGCCGGAGCGCGCCCAGAAGGCGCGCATTGCGGACATGCTGCCCCGCTGGTCCGATTATCGCGCCGCCTTCAGGCTGGCGACGATACCGGCGATGACCGTCGTCCTGATGATCACCGTCGTGCGCATCGCGGCGTCCAGCGTGCAGGACTCCTTCTATCCACTGTACCTGACCACGGTCGGCTACTCCGCGACGCAAATCGGCCTCCTCATGACGATCTCGGCGGCGACCGCCGCTGCAAGCTCGCTCACGATCGGCTGGATCACGCGCTTCGCCCAGCCGATGTGGGTGCTGATCATCAGCGCGGCGTGGTCCGTGATCTTCGTTTCGATCACGCCGCTCATGCCGTCCTTCACCGCGCTTGCGATCTCGGCTGCGCTACGCGGCCTGTCCATGGGCGTAAGCCAGCCACTGATGATGTCGATGCTGATCGGCGCCGCCGGCAAGGGCTCGCAGGGCAAGGGGGCGGCGCTGCGCACCACGGCCAACCGCGTGGCCGCGGCGGTCACGCCGATTTCCATGGGCGCGGTCGCGGGTCTGGCCGGGCTTGGCGAGTCGTTCTTCGTCATCGGCGGCGTGCTTCTTGCCGCCCTCGTGGTGATCGCCATATACGTCTGGCGCAGGCCGGACCTGGCGCGCGAAGCGTGAAGCGCCGCGAAGTCCTGACGGACTCTTGGACGCAGACGCCCCTACGGCCTATCATGCCGATCTTGGCGCAGGCCGGCCCGCGTGGGCGGCAGCAAGGCGGGAGAATTGAATGGCGTCGCAGCCGGAGTGGAGAATTCCGTTCGGCCTGCAACCGAAGGCCGAGGATTGGGGCTTCGACCTCGACAATGCGCTCATGTCGGTGGTTTCCGTGACCTCGCACGTGCCCGAGGAAGCGTTCACCGCCGAAACGCTTGGCACGCTGCGACAGGGCAACGGCGTCGTCATCCGCGAGGATGGCCTCATCCTCACCATTGGCTACCTGCTCACCGAGGCGGAAGACATCTGGCTGCGCGCCAACGACGGGCGCACGTTCCAGGGCCATGTGCTCGCCTACGATCAAGAGACCGGCTTCGGCCTCGTCCAGGCGCTGGCGCATCTCGATCTGCCCGCGCTCCCGCTCGGCTCCTCCGCCAACGCCCGCGTCGGCGATGCCGTGATTGTCGCCGGGGCCGGGGGCAAGGAAAAATCCGTCGCCGCCCATATCGCCGCCAAGCAGGAATTCGCCGGCTACTGGGAATACGTGCTCGACGAAGCGATCTACACGATCCCCGCCCATCCCAACTGGGGCGGCACCGCGGTCATCAACGACAAGGGTCAGTTGATCGGCATCGGTTCGCTGCACATCGAGCAAAGCGAGAGCGGCGACCAGCGCGGCCACCTCAACATGGTCGTCCCCATCGATCTGCTGAAGCCGATCTTCGATGATCTCGTCACGCTCGGGCGGCGCCGCACGCCGCCGAAGCCATGGCTCGGACTCTATGCGTCCGAAGTGGAGGATCGCGTCGTCGTCGTCGGCCGAAGCCAGCGCGGCCCCGCGCGCAGGGCGGACCTGCGCAACGGCGACATCATTGTGGCGGTGGCGGGCCAGCCAATCTCTTCGCTCGCCGCCCTCTATCGCCGCATCAAGGAGCAGGGAGAAGCCGGCGTCGAGATTCCGCTCACCATCCATCGCGACGGCAAGACTTTCGAACTGCTGGTGCCGTCCAGCGACCGCGCGCGCATGTTCAAGGCGCCAAGGCTGCACTGACCAACTTCTTCAGGCTACCTTAACCGGCATCGCGAGAGCGACGGTCCGTTAGCTTGAGCCTCGAGACCAAGGACATGTCCACGAATCCAGATAAGCTTGAAGCCCGCGCCTGTCCCGCCTGCGGCGGCCAGCATGCTGAATTGCGTCATGCCGTCGGCCCATGGCGGGTCGTCGCCTGCAGCGCCTGCGGCTTCGTCTATTTGCCGGTGGCCGCGACGCCTGACTACTTCAGCGAAGGCCAGGGGGCGTGGGAAAGCTCGATCCGCGAAACGCGCACGCGCAAACTGAAAGAATCACCCCTCACGACACGGCTCTCGATGGCGACGCGATTTCGCACGAAGCTGCGCAACCGCACGCCGGTCGCCTTCATCGAAGCCGGCCTCGCTGCGTCCGGCGAGAACAGATTGTCGGTCCTCGACATAGGTTGCGGCGCCGGCGATTACCTGTCGTCCCTCGACGCGCGCTTCACGCCCTATGGAATCGAATTGTCCACGGGCCTCGCCGCGCGGGCTCAGGCCGCCTTCGCCGCCCGGGGCGGCCGGGTCGTGAACGCCGCGACAATCGAGGCGCTGCCGCGGTTCGCGCCGCAGAGCATCGACGCGGTGGTGATGCGATCATATCTCGAGCATGAGCCGCGGCCGCGTGAGGTTCTCGCCGGCGTGCGCGATGTGCTGCGGAACGGGGGCCTGGCGGTCGTGAAGGTTCCCAACTACGCCTCCTTCAACCGTTTCCTCATGGGCGGTCGCTGGTGCGGCTTTCGCTTCCCGGAACACGTCAATTACTTCACGCCGGACTCGCTGCGAAGGCTGGCGGCGTCAACCGGACTCACGTTCGAACAGCGATTCATCGACCGCCTTCCCACGAGCGACAACATGTGGGCCGTGCTGCGCAAGGCATGATGCAGACCGCATGACGCGCACGGCCCGCGCGCGCGTCACATCTTGAGAAGCGCCGCCACCTTGTCGACGACGTCCTTCGGAAGCGCCATCGTCTCGCGCACAAGCGCGTCCATGTCCTCGCCCCGGCCAGGATCGAGCATGAGATTCCGCTTCTCGGCGACCGCGCGAACCTTCTCATCCTTCAACATCGCCTGGAACGCTGCGCGCATGACGGCGATCCGCGCCGGCGGCACATCTGGCGGCAGTATGATCGATCGTCCAATTTCAGCCGTGCTTGAAATCGCGCGCATCACCTGACGGCCCTCGTCAGTCAATGCCAGTTCCTCAAGTGTCGGGACATGCGGGATCAACGGATGACGCTTGAGGGCCGCCTGATAGATGATCGGCGCCTTGCGTTCGAGCACCCACGACGGATGGCTCACCAGCAACCCCGCAAGGCCGCCGGAGCCCGCGATGTCGACCTCCCCGCGCTCGAGCGCCAGGAGTGTGTCTGCAATCCCCTGGTAGCCTCGGATGAGCTTGAACTTCGCGCCGGCGTAGACATTCAGCGAGGTGGGAAGAAGCACCGCCGGCGAGGCGCCGCCCGTCGCTCCCACAGTGAACTCGCGCTGACGCGCATCCTCGAACGAGGAAATCTTGCCGCCGGGGCGGCCGATGCCGAGATCGATGTTCGTCGTCAGGCGACCGAGGTGGACGAACTTCGTGGCGTCGACGCCGGTGACGTTTCCAGTCGCCGCATCGAGGCCCATCGACTGCACGATGCAGCCCATGGCCGTGCCATCCTTCGGCGCGACCGAGTAAAGATACTTCGCCGCGACGATGCTGCCGCCGCCAGGCATGTTCTGCGGAACCACAGTCGGATTGCCCGGCAGATGCGCGCCAAGGAATTCAGCCGCGAACCGTCCATAGAGATCATAACCTCCGCCCGGTCCGTAGCCGATGATCATGCGCAGCGTCTTGCCCTTGAAGAAGTCGGCCTCGCTTTGCTGTGCGGAGGCGCCGCCGGCGGCTGAAAGGAAAGCGGCCGCCACGGCGGCCCGAACGATCGTGCGAAACATTTTTGTCCCCCGCCTTGCGGACGCTCTTAGGCGCCAGACTTGTTGGTCATCTTATACACAGCCCGGCTCGCGCCGAAAGACGCGCAACCGGCTGTTTTGATTTTGCGCAAAATGGTGTGCTGGGCGCCGCCGCCCTGCCCGGTCACGTTGGCGTCAATGGACGGGCATATTTATGCTCATGCGATGCCTGCGGCCGGGAATGGTTCATGTTCCGCGCGTTCGTTCATTCAGCCATTGCGTTCCTCGCGGGAACGATCGCCGTCTATCTGATGGTTGCGATCGGAACGCTTGTCGTATGGGAGATCACTGGCTACCGGGATCTGGACGGCGGCGCCGCGATGACCGTCGCCTTCATTTTCGCGCCCTCGATCGCGCTGCCCGCCGGGCTCGCCGCAGCGGTCTATCGGTGGCGCAAGGCCAGGCGCGCCGCGACCGGCAGGACAATTGCGAACGGCCCGGCCTGATCGGCCCCTAATTCACCGCCTTCGCATAAACGTCCGGCTTGAAGCCGACGATGATTTTACCTGCGTGTTCGAGAACAGGCCGCTTGATCATGGAGGGCTGCGCGAGCATCAGCGCAATCGCCTTCTTTGCGTCGATGTTGGCCTTGTCAGCGTCCGGCAGCTTGCGGAACGTCGTGCCGGCCTTGTTGAGCAGAGCTTCCCAGCCCACCTCCTTCGCCCATTTTTCAAGATGCGCGCGGTCGACGCCCTGCGTCTTGTAGTCATGGAAGTCGTAGGCGACGCCCGCCTTGTCGAGCCAGTCGCGCGCCTTCTTCATCGTGTCGCACGCCTTGATGCCGTAGATGGTCGTCCTGCCCGCCATGTGCGCCCCTCGTGTGCCGCTTGGAATGTCCTGCTGGCAGATATAGCCTCCGCCGGGCGGACAAGGGAGGGGGCATGTCGTTCCAGGCCTATCTCGACAACATCAGGGAAAAGACCGGCAAGACGCCGGACGATTTCCACGCCCTCGCAAAGGCCGACGGCGTCCTCGCGCCGGGCATGACGGCGACGCAGCTGACCGACTGGCTGAAGACCAAATTCGGCCTCGGCCACGGACATGCCATGGCGATCTGGGCCGTCTTCAAGCAGAAGGGATGGGCCGGAGCGCCCACATCCAAAGGCGCCGCGAAGTCCGCGAAAAAGCCAAAGTAGGAAGTCGCCCGGGGATCAGGCGGAAAGCCAGTCTTCGCAGCGCAGAAAAGCCGCAGTGGTGCTTGGGTAAGAGATTGCCGCGTTTAGACTCCCCCTCACTCCCACTCGATCGTCCCCGGCGGCTTGCTCGTCACATCATAAACAACCCTGTTTATCCCGCGCACTTCGTTGATGATGCGCGTCGCTGTCCGGCCCAGCACGTTCATGTCGAACGGGAAGAAATCCGCCGTCATGCCGTCCACGCTCGTCACGGCGCGCAGCGCGCAGACATGGTCGTAGGTGCGCCCGTCGCCCATCACGCCCACCGTGCGCACGGGCAGCAGCACCGCAAACGCCTGCCAGATGTCGTCGTAGAGGCCCGCCTTGCGGATCTCGTCGAGATAGATCACGTCAGCCTTGCGCAGGATGTCGAGCTTTTCGCGCGTGATCGCGCCGGGGATGCGGATGGCGAGGCCCGGCCCCGGGAAGGGATGGCGGCCGACGAAGGCTTCCGGAAGCCCTAGTTCACGGCCGAGCGCGCGCACCTCGTCCTTGAAGAGTTCGCGCAGCGGCTCGACGAGCTTCATGTTCATGCGCTCGGGCAGGCCGCCGACGTTGTGATGGCTCTTGATCGTCACGGACGGCCCGCCCGTGAACGACACGCTTTCGATGACGTCCGGATAGAGCGTGCCCTGCGCGAGAAACTCCGGCGCGCCCTTGCCGTCCGACGCGATCTTCTTGGCTTCGGCCTCGAACACGTCGATGAACAGCTTGCCGATGGTCTTGCGCTTCTGTTCGGGATCGCTGACGCCGTCGAGCGCGCCGAGGAACATGTCGCTCGCGTCCACATGCACCAGCGGAATGTTGTAGTGATCGCGGAAGAGGCCGACGACCTGCTCCGCCTCGCCCATGCGCATCAGGCCGTGATCGACGAAGACGCAGGTGAGGCGGTCGCCGATCGCTTCGTGGATGAGCACGGCGGCCACCGCTGAATCGACGCCGCCCGATAGCCCGCACAGCACGCGGCCATGTCCCACCTGCCGGCGGATCGCCGCGATGGCCTCGCCCCGGAAGGCCGCCATCGTCCAGTCGCTGCGCAGCCCCGCCACCTTGTGCACGAAGTTCGAAATGAGCTTAGCGCCGTCGGGCGTGTGCACCACTTCCGGGTGGAACATGGTGGTGAAGATGCGGCGCTTCTCGTCGGTGGCGATGGCGAAGGGCGCGTTCTCGCTCGTCGCCTTCACGGTGAAGCCCTCGGGCAGTTTCGTCACGCGGTCGCCGTGGCTCATCCACACCGGATAGCGCTTGCCCACTTCCCAAAGGCCGTCGAAGAGCGCGCTCTTCTCCTTGATCTCGATGTCCGCGCGGCCGAACTCCGCCGCGTGGCCGCCTTCCACCACCCCGCCCAGCTGCACGGCGGTCGTCTGCTGGCCGTAGCAGATGGAGAGGATCGGCAGGCCAGCCTCAAAGATCGCCTGCGGCGCGCGCGGCGAGCCTTCGGCCGTCACGGAGGCCGGGCCGCCCGAGAGGATCACCGCCTTCGGCTTCAACTCGTCGAACGCCTTCTGCGCCGACTGGAAGGGCGCGATCTCGCAATAGACGCCCGCCTCGCGCACGCGCCGGGCGATGAGCTGGGTCACCTGCGAGCCGAAATCGACGATAAGCACCTTGTCGTGGTGGCTGACGATTTCGGCGTGGGCCTGTTCGCTGGCTGCGGTCATGGGTGTCGGACTCGGGTGCTTGAAAAAAGGGGTTATGGCCGGATTAGGCCATGGGACGGCGGGGCGCAATGCGGCGCAGGGCGCTGTCCCCGGCTGGGCGCAATATAGGTCAAATGCGAGCGTTCCGCTTGAGCCGGGCTCAAGGCGCGCGCGCTAGCGTCGCGCCCATGACGCCAGAATTCCCAAGGTCCTGTCCCGGCTTCCCCCGCATCGGCTCCGCGGGCTTCGCCGCGCTGTTCTCCGGCGAGGACGCGCCGCAGCCCTCGTCGCGCCGCCCCGCGAGCCTCTGGCGGGCGACGATCGATTTGCTCGCTGGCAGCGTGAGGACCCTGGCCGGCTCCACGGAAATGCGCAGGAATTCTCAGGCTTTCGCCAGAAGGGCGACGTAGAAGCCGTCCGTCCCCGTCGTCGCGGGCGACAGGCGCAGGCCCGGCCCGAGCGTCGAGACCCGCTCCGCCAGTTGCGGAACGCCCGCCTTGCGGGCCGCATGGGCCATGTCGACGGGCAGGAAGTCCGGATGCGCCGCAAGGAACGCCTCCACCCTCGCCTCGTTCTCCACCTGCAGCACGGAACAGGTGACATAGGCGATGCGCCCGCCGCGCTTCACGAAGCGGGCCGCCTCGCGCAGCACCGCGTCCTGCTCGGCGATGCGCTGGTCTATCGCGCCTGGCCGCACGCGCCATTTGGCGTCCGGATTGCGCCGCCACGTGCCGGCGCCCGTGCAGGGCGCGTCCACGACAACGAGATCGCAGGCGCTCTCCAGGTCGCTCAGGATGTCCTGTGGGCCCTTGGGAGCGCGCACCTGCACGTTGCGCACGCCGGCGCGCTCCAGCCGGTCCCAGATCGGCGAGAGGCGGCGGCCGTCACGGTCGGTCGCGTAGATCTGGCCCTTGTTCTCCATCATCGCGGCGAGCGCGAGCGTCTTGCCGCCGCCGCCGGCGCACAGGTCCAGAACCTGCTGGCTGGAGTCTGCGCCCGTGAGAAGGGCTGCAATCTGCGAGCCCTCGTCCTGCACTTCCACGAAGCCGCGCGCATAGGCGGGCTCCGCCGAGAGGGCGGGCTGGCGGCCATCCGGCCCCACTTCGATGCGCACGCCCCATGGCGAGTGCGGAGTCGGTTTGGCGCCAAGATGGTCGAGATCCTTCAGCGCCGCCTCGCGCGACGATTTCAGGAGGTTGGCGCGCAGGTCGACCGGCGCGCGCTGCGCCAGCGCCCGGCCCTCTTCCGCCGCGGATTCTCCCCACGCTTCGGCGAGCTGGGCGCTCAGCCATTCGGGATAGTCGCCCTGCACATGAGGGGGCGCGTCGGAGACGTCGCGCAGGATCAGCCGCTCGCGCTCGTGGTCGGTCAGCGGCGCGGGCGCATGACGCTCGCCCGTGCACAGCGCCGCGACCTGCGAAACGTCGAGGCCGCGGGCGCGGGCGAGCGCGCCAAGCACCTGGGCGCGCGCGCCCTCGCCCGCCATCAGCCAGGCGGCCGAGGACTTCACCCGCAACGTGTCCCAGACCAGCCCGGCGATGGCTGTGCGGTCCTTCGAACCGGCGAACCGGTGGCTCTGCCCCCATTCGCGCAGGAGGTCGGCGGCGGGTCGGCGGCGGGCGTCGATCTCGCCCACGATTTCGATGGCGGCGGCGACGCGGGCGGCGGGGGTCATGAATGATTGGGCCTTCGGCTATCCGGAAAAAGAGACGGCCGCGAACCGATGGTCGCGGCCGTTGCCTTCTCATGGGCCGTTTGGGCCAGCCATGTCCAGCCCGTTCAGGCGTTCAGCCCTCCCCGCCGCCGCTCATGCGCTTGAGGCCAAGGCAGCCGAGGCAAACGGCGCCGAGCAGGAGAGAAATGACCCACGGACCGAAGAAGCCCGCGATGATGATCGCGAGAATGAAGGCGACCATTGCGCCTTCGGCAAGATTTCCAACCATAGCGCCAAACTCCAAACGCGCGCCGTCATCATCCCTCGTTCAGATGAACCATGCTGGAACACGTGTGGTTTACGGCAGGTTAAGCGCCGCCGGTCATAAGACGGGCGGCTTCACTTTGGCGACGCCGATCATCGCGTCCCTGCTGACGAGCTTCGCGAGTTCCTCCTCGCCCATGCCCTCCGTGCCCTCCGGGCGCTGCGGCACGACCAGGTAGCGCAGGTCGGCGGTCGAGTCGCGCACGCGCACCTCGACGCTGTCGGGAAGCGGCGTGCCGAACTCTTCCAGCACCGCCCGGGGTTCGCGCACGATGCGCGCGCGATAGGCCTTGCTCTTGTACCACGACGGCGGCAGGCCGAGCAGTTCACGCGGGTAGCAGGAGCACAACGTGCAGACGACGACGTTGTGGACCTTGTCCGTATTTTCGAGAGCGACGAGATGCGTCGTATGCATGGGGAACCCCAGTTCCGCAGTCGCTGCGTTCGCATCCGTCAGCAGGCGATCGCGATAGGCTGGATCAACCCATGCGCGGGCGACGACCCTGGCGCCGTTGGCGGGCGTAATCGAATCGCGCGCCTCAATGGCGGCGCGCACTTCGTCAGCGGTCACGACGCCCTTCTCGATCAGCAGTTCCTTCAGGGCGACGCCGAGGATTTGATAATATGAATGAACTTTGTCGTCGGGCTGCGGCGGCGCATGCGCGTGACCATGATCGTGATCGTGATCGTGATCGTGGCCATGATCGTGATCGTGATCGTGCGCGCCATGCGCTTCGCCGGAACCCTGCGTCATTTCTCTTCTCTCCGCCACGAAGTTCCAGGAAGGCGCGCAGGACGCGCCTTCCATGATTGCGAGTCTTACGACGTCAGCGTCTCGGTCACACGATCGGGCGTGAACGGCAAGTGCCGAACACGCTTGCCGGTGAGCCTGTAGAACGCATTGGCGATTGCGGCGCCCAGGAAGGGGTTGCCCACTTCGCCCAGGCCCGTGGGCCGCTCGGTGCTCGGCATCAGATAAACTTCCATCACCTCCGGCAGGTCGGACATGCGCATGAGGTTGTAGTCGTGGAAGTTCGACTGCTGCACTTCGCCATCCTTGATGGTGATGCGCTCATGCAGCAGGCCGGACAGGCCATAGATGATGCCGCTCTCGAGGTTCGCCTTGGCGGGGCCGGGCGTGACCACGGTGCCGCCGTCCACGGCGAGCCACACCTTGTGGACCTTGATCTTGCCTGTGTCCTTGTTGAGCGAGATCTCGACGACGCCCGCGCCAAGCGAACCGGAACGTTCGCTCAGCGATATGCCAAGCGCGCGTCCGTCCGGGCGCGGGGCGTTCCAATCCGACATCTTCGCCACCTGCTCCAGGCAGCGGCGCAACTTCGGAATGGCCGCCATCTTTTCGATGCGGAACTGGATCGGGTCCATGTTCGCCGCGACCGCCATCTCGTCCACCAGACTCTCGATAGCGAACACGTTGAACACGTGACCCACCGCGCGCCAGTGCTTGAGGCGGATGCCGTTCGAGACGCCGCGACGCTCGATGTCCAGGTTTGGAACCTGATAATAGGGAATGCGTATGCCGGTGAGCAGCAGGACGCCGCCGTCGCCGACGACGGAATGCTTCCACCCGATGACCTTGCCGGTTGCATCCTGCGCGGCCTCGAGATGCTGGAAAGACGCAGGCCGGAACATGCCGAAGGCGATGTCCTCCTCGCGCGTCCAGACCAGCTTGACTGGCTTCTTCACAGCCTTCGCGATCAACGCGCATTCGGCGGCGTAATCCCCCAACGAACGGCGTCCGAAGCCGCCGCCCATGTAGCATTGATGGACGGTGACCGCCGGCGGCGCCAGACCAAGCGCCTTTGCGACTTCATCGCGCGTGTTGTCGGGCGCCTGCGTGCCTTCCCACACTTCGGCGCTCTTGCCGTCGTCGGCGATGCGCACCACCGCATTCAGCGGCTCCATCTGCGCATGATAGCCATGGTCCGCGCGAAAGTCGGCCTTGAACACTTTGGCTGCCGACGCGAAGGCCGCGTTGACGTCGCCCTTCTTCTCGACGGACGCAACCTGCGCCTTGGGATCTGCGGCTATTTGGGCATAGCGTTCAAGCGCGGCGTCGGAATCGAAATTCGCCGCCGCGCCCTTGTCCCAGTTCACCTTCAACGCCTCGCGCGCGGCCTTCGCCTCGACGAAGCTTGCGGCGACGACCGCCACCCCGTTCGGCAAACGAACGGTATCGATAACGCCGGGCATCTTCCTGATGTCCGCATCGTTCCACGAAAGCGGCTTGCCGGTGTGAACCGGCGCGTGAAGCGTCGTCGCATAAACCATGCCCGGCACGGTGACGTCGAGGCCGAAGACAGCCTTGCCGTTCACCTTCTCGGGCGTGTCGCGGCGTGGAACGCCCTTGCCAATCATGCGCCATTCCGAGCGCGGCTTGAGTTCGCTCGCCTCGACGGTCGGCAGCGGATTGGGGACCACGCCTTTCGCGGCGAGTTCGCCGTAGGACAGCTTCTGTCCGTTCGCCGGATTGACGACGAAGCCCGGCTCGGTCTTCAGCGACTTGGCGTCGACGTTCCAGAGCTGCGCGGCGTTCTGGATAAGCACCTTGCGCACCTGTGCGCCGGCGATGCGCAAATCGTTGAAGTAGAGCATCACGGCTCGGCTGCCGACGATGGACATGCCGCGTTCTTTGTTGAACGTGTAGCCGTAAACGTTTCGGTCGGCCGGCGCCATTTCGATGACGACCTTCGACCAGTCGGCGTCCATTTCCTCGGCGAGGATCATCGGCAGCGACGTCTTGGAGCCCTGCCCCATTTCGGCGCCCGCGCTGTAGATGGTCACGATTCCGTCGGGCGCGATGCGCACCCACGCGTTGATCGCCTTCGCGCCCGCCTGCGCCTGCGCGTCCGACGAGAAGAGCTTCGCGCCGTCAGAGCCCATGGCGAGCGCGAACGTCAGGCCGCTGAGGCCCCCGAGGAAGCCGCGGCGAGAGAGATTGTTCCTGTCGATGGCGTTCATGGTCAGCCCTCCTTCGAGGCGAGCTGAATCGCCGCAATGATGTTGTGATACGTGCCGCAGCGGCAGATGTTGCCGTCCATGTGCTCGACGATCTGTTCGCGCGAGGGCTTCGGCGTCTTCGCCAGAAGCTCGGCGGCCTTCATGATCTGGCCCGACTGGCAATAGCCGCACTGTGGCACTTCGAGCTGCACCCACGCCTTCTGCAACGGATGCGATGAATCCGGCGACAGGCCCTCGATCGTCGTCACGGACTTGCCGGCGACATCGGACACCTGCGTCTGGCACGAGCGCAGCGCCTCGCCGTTGATGTGAATGGTGCACGCGCCACAAAGGCCTGCGCCGCAACCGTATTTCGTGCCCGTCAGACCGATCTGATCGCGTATGACCCACAAGAGCGGCGTGTCGGGCTTGGCGTCCACAGACACCTGTCGCCCGTTCAGACTGAACGAAACCATATTCCCTCCACCTGGCGGCGCTTCGTTATGATCGCTCAACGGGAGTCCGCCTCAATTTCCCCGCTTGCGTCATGTCCGCCGGTCGCCCGGCGCATCCATTCAGGCTTTCCGTTCGGCCGGAAGAAGCCAGTTGTCCATCAGATCAATGTCGATCACGTCGTCGGGGGCGCCCTTGTAATCGGGCCAGACGTCCACCTGCCGGAAGCGGACCTCGTAGACGTATTTCTTGTCGCCCTTGAAGCCGTAGGCGAGCGTCTCGGGGTTGCCCCAGGCGCCCCAGCGGCGCGTCACACGCCCCTGCTTGCCGCGAATGTAAACAGGCGTGCGAAAATGGCCAATGGGAAAGTCTTCGCGCACGACGACCATATCGCCTTCGCGGAAACGCTCGCTTGGCTGCGCATGATCTAATCCGAAAACCGGCTGCCGCTTTTCGGGAACATGCCCTAACGACATTTGGCTTCCTCCTCGGGCCGCAATTCGAGTTCGCCGCTTTCTTCAAGACGCTTGCGCACGTCCGCCACCTTGGCGTCGATTTCGTCCTGCGTGAGGATGCCCTTGTCGATCATCTGGCGCTGCAGCGACGCCGTCCAGCGCTCGTAATAGCTCAGGCGCTCGTAGACGTCGTGGCCCAGTTGCTCGATCGTGCGGCGGTTCTCGTGACTGGAGACGATTCCCTTGGCTCCGATGACGGCCCGGACTCCGTCGATCTGCTTTTCCCAGAACGCCAGGTCATGCGGCGCCGTGTCGATGGATCCTGCCTCCAGGCCGCCTACGTCGTGGGGACCGCGCATGTGCCTTTCCTTCCCTTCGATTGTCCCGGATCATGACGGGAGGAAGGCTTGCGCGCAAGCCTCCCGAAGGGCGCGCAGAAAACTCGCTAAATCTCTATATTCACGAATGAATCAGGCTGGCCGCGGGAGCCCTCTTCATGGAAAAAATCTTCACGCGTTTCGCCAATTCGGTCGCCCGCGCCGCCGGGCGGCCGCTGACCTTTGTCGTGTGCTGTATCGCCATCGTCCTGTGGGCGGCGAGCGGGCCCCTGTTCGGTTTCTCGGACACGTGGCAGCTTGTCGTGAACACCACGACCACCATCATCACGTTCCTGATGGTGTTTCTGATCCAGAACACGCAGAACCGTGACGGCGCGGCCATTCAGGCGAAGCTCGACGAACTCCTGCGCGCGGTGTCTGACGCCCGCAACGACTTCATCGGCATCGAGCATCTCACCGAAAAGGAGCTCGTCGAAATCCTCGAAGAGGTCGAACGCGAAGTCTATGGCGAGGGCGTGCGCGACGCCGAGGGGCGCAGGAAGGTCGAACTCCTGCGCGCTTCATTCGGCCGGCTGTCGCGGGTCCAGCGGTCGGGCTGACTTTACAGTCCGCCCGGGTAATTCGGGCTCTCGCGCGTGATCGCGACGTCGTGAACATGGCTCTCGCGCAGGCCCGCGCCCGTGATCCGCACGAACCGGGCGCGCTTCTGGAAGTCAGGCACGTTCGCAGCGCCGACATAGCCCATCGCGGCGCGCAGACCGCCCGCAAGCTGATGCAGGACGGCCGAAACCGGTCCCTTGTAGGCGACCTGCCCCTCGATGCCCTCGGGCACGAGCTTCATCTGGTCCTTGATGTCCTGCTGGAAGTACCGGTCGGCGGAGCCGCGCGCCATCGCCCCAACCGAACCCATGCCGCGGTACGCCTTGAAGGTGCGGCCCTGATAGAGGAACGTCTCGCCGGGGCTCTCCTCGGTGCCTGCGAGCAGCGAGCCGATCATTACCGATTCCGCGCCAGCCGCCATGGCCTTGGCGAGGTCGCCGGAATACTTGATGCCGCCGTCGGCGATGACCGGAATGTCGGCCTTGTGGCCCTCCTCCGCCGCTTCCATGATCGCGGTGAGCTGCGGCACCCCGACGCCGGCCACGATGCGCGTCGTGCAGATGGAGCCGGGGCCGATCCCGACCTTGATGGCGTCCGCGCCCGCGTCGATCAGGGCCTTGGCGCCCTCGCGGGTCGCGACGTTGCCGGCAATCACAGCGACCTTGTTGGACACGCGCTTGATGCGGTTCACCTGGTCGAGCACGTTCTGCGAATGGCCGTGCGCCGTGTCGACGACCAGGCAGTCGACGCCCGCGTCCATCAGCATCAGCGCGCGCTCGTATCCCTTCTCGCCGATGGTCGAGGCGGCGGCGACGCGCAGACGTCCCTGCTCGTCCTTGCAGGCGTTCGGGTGCTGCGTAGCCTTTTCCATGTCCTTCACGGTCACGAGCCCGACGCAGCGATAATCGTCATCGACGACCAGCAGCTTCTCGATGCGGTGGTGATGCAGCAGACGTCTCGCTTCGTCCTGCGTGACGCCCTCGCGCACGGTGACAAGCTTCTTGGTCATGAGTTCGGAGACCGGCTGCAACGGATTGTCGGCGAAGCGCACGTCGCGGTTCGTCAGGATCCCGACGAGCTTCGCGGGCTTGCCGGTCGGTCCGCGCTCCACGACGGGGATGCCGGAAATACGGTTCTGCTCCATCAGGGCGAGCGCGTCGGCGAGCGTCTCGTCGGGGAAGATGGTGATCGGATTCACCACCATGCCGCTTTCGAACCGCTTCACGCGGCGCACTTCCTCGGCCTGCTGTTCCGGCTCGAGGTTGCGGTGGATGACGCCGATGCCGCCCGCCTGCGCCATGGCGATGGCGAGACGGGCCTCTGTCACCGTGTCCATGGCGGATGAAATGATCGGCAGGTTCAGCGTGATCGTGCGCGTGAGGCGCGAGCGGATGTCCACCATAGAGGGCATGACCTCCGAATGGCCGGGACGGAGCAACACGTCATCGAAGGTGAGAGCCTCGACAAGCTGCGGTGTTTCGATGATGGCCATGCGCCAAGCCTCCGGGGCGGACAGGACCGCCTGAAAAGGGAAATGCCGGCGGAATCAGCCGGCGGGGATTGGCGGTGGCTCATAGCACGGGGGCGCGGGGGCGCAAAGCGCAGTTCCGCGCCCGTCTCGCCCGAAGCTGCGGCGGATCAGCCCAGCCAGCGCACCATGCCCAGCGCCAGAACGGGAAAAGCCATCAGGACGCCGAGCCGGACAATGTCTGCGGCGAGGAACGGCAGAACGCCGCGGTATGTCTCGGCGATCGGCGTGCGCGCGGCGATGGCGCTGACGACGAACACGTTGAGCCCGATGGGCGGGGCGGTCAGGCCCATGCCGACGACGACCAGGACCAGAACGCCGAACCAGATCGCCTGCTCCTCTCCCGGGAGACCGAAGTCAAGGCCAGCCACGACCGGGAAGAAAACAGGCAACGTGAGAAGCAGCATGGCGAGTTCGTCCATCACCGCGCCGAGCAGGATGTAACAGGCCAGCAGCGCCGCAAGCACCGCATAGGGCGGCAGGTTCATCGCGCCGATCCATGAGGAGAGACTGGCCGGAAGCTGCGACAGCGCGAGAAAGGCGTTGAACACTTCCGAGCCCAGCAGGATGATGAAAATCATGCCTGTCGTTGAGGCGGTCTGCAGAAGCGCGCGGCGCAGTTCGCTCCATCCCAGCGCGCGCTGCCCCAGTCCGATGGCGAACATCGCCGCGACGCCGACGGCGGCGCCTTCCGTCGGCGTGAACACGCCGCCATAGATGCCGCCAACCACGACGAGGGCGACCGCGAGAGCGGGCCAAGCGGCGGCGACCACGCGCCATGTCCCTTCGTGATCGACGGCGGGCGAAGGCGGCCCCAGATCGGGGCGCCGCCACACGACGAGATAGATAGTGACGGAATAGAATATCGCGGCGAGCAGGCCCGGAACGAGCGCCGCCATGAACAGTTTGGCGATGTTCTGCTCGGTCGCAATCGCATAGACGACGAGGATGACGGAGGGTGGGACGAGTATGCCCAGCGTGCCCCCGACCGCGATGACGCCGGTGGCGAAACCGCCGTCATACCTGTAGCGTTCGAGCTCCGGCAGCGCCGCCCGCCCGAAGGTCGCCGTCGTCGCCACGGACGAGCCGCAAATGGCGCCGAAGCCCGCGCAGGACGCGACGACCGCATAGGCGAGCCCGCCACGAAAGCGGCCGACCACATGCGCCGCCGCGCGAAACAGTTTTTTGGAAAGTCCGGATTCCTCCGCCAAAGCGCCCATGAGGATGAACAGCGGAATGACGGACAGCGTATAGTTCGCGAACTGGTGGTACGAGTTCGTTTTCATATAGGCGAGAAAGGCCGGCCAGCTGGAAAGCCACACGTAGCCCGCCGCGCCCGTAACCATCATCGCGAGACCTACATGCAGGCGCGCGGCGATCAGCATGAGAAGAACGCCGAAGCCCGCGACGGCGAGTGCGGTTTCGCTCATTGCACGCCTCGCCACAGGCGACGAGCGGTCCAGATCGACGTAAGGGCAAGCAGCAACACGAGGGCGGTCGAGACGGCGAGCGCGGGCCACAACGGAATGCGCGCGACCATTGTCTCCTCACCGGACTTCCACGCCGCCGCCACGCCTGGCAGCATCGCGTAGCCGATCACGCCCATCGTCAGTGCGTAAAGCGCGTCCCACACGGCGTCGATGCGCGCGCGCGCCCCTTCGGACAACCACGCCGTGAATGTGTCGACGACGATATTGCCGCGCCTGGCCTGGCAGTACGGGAGGAAACAGAAGACGGCGAGAGCCGTCCCCATCTGAACGATTTCGAAATCGCCGGAGACAGGCAGTCCCGTCCACCACCGGAGGACAACGCTCGCTGTCACCAGCGCGGCAAGCGCGAAGACAATGAAACCTCCGGCAAGCGCGAAGATGCGCGTGAGGCGCAGCATCAGCCAGCGTACTTTGCGAGAAGCTGCTTCGCGCTCTCGACCATCGCGAGGCCGTCGAGCTTGCGCGCCTTCATCTCGTCGACCCATTGCGCGGTGACCGGTTCGCACGCCTTCATCCAAGAGGACTTGTCGGCGTCGGTGAGCGTTGCGATCGTGTTGCGCCCGCCCTTGCGCACGGCGGCCTCTACGTCGGCGCTCGCCTGATCCCACACCTCGCCAGCCGCGAGGGAGTAGGCGAGGCCGGAATGTTCGTCGAGAACCGCGCGCAGTTCGGCGGGCAGGCCCTCGTACTTCGCCTTGTTCATCGCGACGAGGAAGGACGCCGTATAGAACGTCGGGCTGCCCGCGATCTCCAGATGATTGCGCGCGAGGTCCGGCAGCTTGATCGACGGCGCGACCTCCCAAGGCACGACGGCGCCGTCGAGCACGCGCTGCGTGATGCTTTCGGCAACCTGCGTCACCGGCATGCCAATCGGGGCTGCGCCGGCGATCCTCAGCCCTTCGCCGGCAAGGCGCGTGGGGAAACGCAATCTCTGGCCCTTCAGGTCGGCGAGCGTGGTCATCCGCCGCGTCGAGTGGATGACGCCGCCGTCGTGACACCAATAGCAGAGGAGCTTCACGTCGCTCATTTCGGCGCCGAGGTGGGTCTGCGCGAACTCCCAGGCGGCGGGGGAATTCACCTTGCTGCTGCGATTGGCGATGAAGGGAAGCTCGAACACTTCGGTCGCCGGGAACCGCCCCGGCGTGTAACCCGGCAGCGTGTAGACGAGATCGACGACTCCGTCGCGCGCCTGATCGTATAGCTGGCCCGGCGTGCCGCCGAGCTGCATCGACGGGAAAATCTGGATGCGCAGCTTGCCCTCGCTCGCCGCCTCGATCTTTTTCGCCCACGGCGCGATGAGCCGCGTGTGCGCGTTCGACACCGCAGGCAGGAAATGATGCATGCGCAGCGTCACGGCCGCCTGCGCCCGGGCGCCGCTGGCGCGCAGGATCGCCGGCGCGGCGAACAGCCCCCCCGCCGCCGCAACAAGACTGCGCCGAGAAATCGTCATGTCCCCTCCTGCCCCGCAGCATCGCCAGCTTCGCCATAAGGTAGCGTCGCGGCGCGCCCCCGCCAGCCTGTAGAGACGCAGTCGGCTCATTGCAACGAGGTCGCGCTTCCTTGACCGGCCCCGGGCGCGCGCGGAATATGCCCGCCGGGAGGAATTCAGCATGAAGAATACGCTCGACGGCGGCGAGGCGACGCTCGAATGTATCCGCAGGCTCGGGGTCGACTACATCATGTCGTCCCCTGGCTCGGAATGGAGCCCCGTCTGGGAGGCGATGTCGCGCCAGACGGAGACGAACGCCCCCGGCCCGCGATTCCTCGATTGCTGGCATGAGACGCTCGCGGTGGACATGGCGTTGGGCTACACGGCCGTCACCGGCCGGATGCAGGCCGTCCTGATCCACGCCGGCGTCGGCCTGATGCACGGCGCCATGGGCCTGCTCACCGCGACCAAGTCCGAAATCCCGGTGCTCGCCATGTCGGGCGAGTCGACAAGCTTCGGAGACGATCCGAACGTGCCGGTTGAGCCGCAATGGTATGGCGGCGTCAGCGAGGGCGGCGCTCACCGGTTCGTGGCGCCCGTCGTCAAGTATGCGACCCACGCCGGCCTTTCGTCTACGCTCTACAACACGATCTTCCGCGCCGGGGAGATCGCCCAGCGCGCCCCGCGCGGCCCGGCCTACGTCAACGTGGCGCTCGAGGCCCTGCTTGGCGAATGGAAAAAGCCCGATGGCCTGCGCGACATCGCCCCTGCGCCGAAGACCGCGCCGCTGCCGCAGGATGTGGAGCGCGTCGCGGCGCTTCTGCGCAACGCGCGCAATCCCGTCATCGTGACCGAAAGCGCCGGCCGGGAGGCAGCGGGTTTCGAGGCGCTCACCGCGTTCGCGGAGACGTTTGCGATTCCAGTGACGTCCGTGCGCGGCGCGCCCTACACCAACATCGCCCGCAGCAGCGACATGTGGCTCGGCTATGCGGAGTTCGGCGCGCTGGCGGACAGCGATCTCATCCTCGTGGTCGAAGCGCGCGGCCCCTTCAATCCGCCCTCGAAGCGCCCCGGCGTGGGCGAGATCGTGGTGATTTCGGAAAACCCTCTGAAAACCCACATGGGTTATCAGGTGCTGCACGCCGATCATTATCTCGAGGGCGACGTGGCCGCTTCGCTCGACATGCTGCGCGAAGCCGCCCGGCCCGGCCCGTCCGACGTTGCGAAAATCGAGACGCGGCGCGAGCGATGGCGCCACGCGCACAACGAGATTCTCAACCGGCTGCTGGCCGATGAAGAGAAGTCGCTCTCGACCGGCCGCATCGACGCCGTCGCGCTCGCCGCCATCGCGGCCAGCGCCCTGCCCTCGAACACGATCGTCTGCGACGAGACGATCACGCACATGCCCGTCATGCGCGCGCATCTGCCGCTCGACGAGCCGCAGAGCTTCTTCCGCATCACCGGCGGCGCTCTCGGGCAAGGCGTCGGCGTGTCGCTCGGCGTGAAGCTCGCCGCGCCCGACAGGCCGGTCGTCCTCTTCGTCGGCGATGGCTCGTTCCTTTACAATCCCATCGTGCAGGCGCTCGGCGCCTCGAAGGCGCACGGAATCCCCGTCACCATCGTCGTGTGCAACAACCGCCGCTACGAGGCCATGCGCAAGGGTCACGTAATCTATTACGCGGGCGGGTACGCCGACACGACGCGCTTCCATCACGGGGTCGAGATCGACGGCCCGGAATATCAGGACCTCGGCGCTCACTTCGGCTTTTTCGGCGCAAAGGCGTCGACTCCTGGCGAACTCAAGGAAGCTTTCGCCGCCGCGCTTGCCGCGAACGCTCAAGGCCGCACGGCCATTCTCAACGTGGAGATGGTGCGGTGATCGGGCATCTTCCCGAAAAGCGGCGCCGGTTCGGAGAAGAGCGTGCTCAAACTGGAACCTCGACGCAAGCGCGCGGCCATGCCAGAACGCGCGCGACAACAGTCCAGGAGGATCATTTGAAAACAATCAAGGCGCTCGCCCTCGGCTCCCTCGCGCTCGCCGCCATCGCCGCGCCCGCGCAGGCGCAGGACCCCGCCGCCTTCTACAAGGGCAAGACGGTCACCATCGTCATCGGCGCGGCGCCCGGCGGCGGCTACGACACCTATGGCCGCCTCGTTGCGCGCCACATGGGCAAGCACATCCCCGGCAATCCGACCGTGACGCCGAGCAACATGCCCGGCGCGGGCAGCATCGTCTCGGCGGCAGCTATCGCCAACACCCTTCCGAAGGACGGCACGCAGATCGGCGCGATCTACGCGAGCGCGATGCTGGAGCCGCTGCTCGGCGACGGTTCGCGCCTCAAATACGATCCGAGCAAATTCCAGAATCTCGGCTCCGCCAGCCGCGAGGTCTACACCTGCGCGGTGCGCAACGATGCGCCCGCCAAGAGCCTCGAAGATGCACGCAAACAGGAGTTGATCGTCGGCGCCACGGCGGAAGGCGGCACGACCGTCGACTATCCGGCCATGTCGAACGCCTTCCTCGGCACGAAGTTCAAGGTCGTGCGCGGCTACAAGGGCTCGCGCGAAGTCACACTCGCCATGGAGCGCGGCGAGGTGCAAGGCGCATGCGGCCTCGCATGGTCCACGCTTTCGGTGCAGTACCCGCGCCTGTTCGAGGATAAGGTCTTCACCATGTTCGCGCAGGAGGACATGGAAGGGCATCCCGCGCTCAACAAGCGCGGCGTGCCCGTCACCGGCAAGCTCGATGCGAGCGCGGACGCGAAGCAGGCGCTGGAGCTGTTCTACTCGCAGAACGTCCTCGGCCGGCCCTACGTCGTGGCGGCCGAGGTGCCGAAGGACCGCACCGACGCGTTGCGGAAGGCCTTCATGGCGGCGCTCACGGATCCCGAACTGCTCGCCGAAGCGGGCAAGATGCGCATCGACATCACGCCAACCTCCGGCGAGGATGTCGAAAAGCTGATCGCAAAGCTCTATGCGACGCCGAAATCGGTTTCCGACGCGGTGAAGAAGACGCTCGGCCGCTGATTGAAACTAAGCGCTCTCGGCCGGCTCTGGCCGGGAGCCGCGAAAGCCGGTGGCGAGCACATAGAGCTCCGCGGAATCCGCGCGGCTCGCTTTGGGCTTCACGTGACGTACCGTTGCGAAGTCCCGCTTGAGGGCGGTCAGCAACTCGCCTTCGGCGCCGCCCTGGAACACCTTCGCCACGAAGAAGCCCCCTGGCGCCAGCACTTCGCGCGCGAACTCGGCGGCAAGCTCCGCCAGATGCACGATGCGCAGATGATCTGTCTTCTTGTGGCCGGTCGTGTTCGCCGCCATGTCCGACATGACGCCGTCCGCCTCGCCGCCGAGCATGTCCCTCAGCCGTTGCGGCGCATCTTCTGTGAGAAAATCCATGACCGTGAAATTCACGCCCGCGATGGGCTCGATGTCTAGCAGGTCGATGCCGACGACCTTGCCCTGGCCGGATGCGGACTGAACCTTCCTGGCGGCGTATTGCGCCCATCCGCCGGGCGCAGCGCCAAGGTCGATGATTTTCTGTCCGGGCTTCAACAGATGAAACCGCTCGTCCAGTTCGATGAGCTTGTAGACGGCGCGCGAGCGCCACCCTTCACGCTTCGCGGCTGCGACGAACGGGTCGTTGAGCTGGCGCTCCAGCCAGAGCTTCGACGACATCGTGCGCTTGCCAGCGGTCTTCACGCGAACTTTCAGGGAGCGTCCGCCCTCGCGTCCGCTGCTTCCCCCCGCTCCCGAACCCTTGCCGTTCATGGCGCGATCTCACGCGGGCGGGCGGTGCGCCATACGCCGTCGGCGCTCATCATTTGCACAAGAATTCCCTCACGTAAGCCCCGGTCGGCGATGCGGACGCGCGGCGCCGGGAACGCGCGGCGGATTGCTTCGAGGATAGCGCAACCCGCCAGCACGAGGTCGGCGCGTTCGTGGCCGATGCAGCCGTTCGCCGCGCGCTCGGCATAAGTCATCAACCGCAGCCGGGCGAGCGCGTCGTCGATCTCGTCGTCGCTCATCCACAATCCGTCGACGCGGCGGCGGTCGTAGCGCAGCAGGCCAAGGTGGACGCCCGCGAGCGTCGTGACGGTGCCGGACGTGCCAAGCAGGTGAAAGCGGTCGCAGCGCAACTGCTCGCGCGTGCGCTCGATGAACGAGCCGAGACCTTCAGCGACATGCGCCACCATCGCCTCGAAGGTCGCGTCGTCCACCTCGTGGCCGCCGAATTTTTCCGCAAGCGTCACGACCCCCGTGGGCAACGACGTCCAGATGCGCACGCGCTCGCGCAACGGATCGGACGCCGCCGCACCGCCTGCGAGCCACACGACTTCGGTTGAGCCTCCGCCTATATCGAACAGAACGATCGCCTTGGCGTCATGATCGGCGAGCGCGGCGCAACCGGCGGCCGCCAGATGCGCCTCGGTTTCGCGATCGACGATTTCCAGTTCCACGCCAAGTTCGTCCTCAACACGGGCGAGAAACTCGGATCCGTTGGCGGCGGCCCGGCAGGCCTCCGTCGCGATGAGGCGCGAGCGCGTCACGCCGCGGGCGGCCATCTTGTCTCGGCAAACCGCCAGCGCCCCGAGCGTCCGGCGGATTGCGGCCTCGCTCAGACGCCCGGTGTGGCTCAGCCCCTCGCCCAGCCGCACGATTCGCGAAAACGCATCGACGATGCGAAACCCGTCGTGCGACGGCCGCGCAATCAGAAGCCGGCAATTGTTGGTGCCAAGATCCAGCGCCGCGTAGGTCGGCGCGGGGCGGCGCGGCGGCCACGGCTCCGAACAAGCCGCCGCGACGCCGTTTGCCTGCCCGTCGCCAGACTGCGCCTGCTGCGAAGGGGCTAGCCCCCCGGCGGCGCCGCCAGCCTGGCCTTGGTCGGGACGACCTCCGCCGGGCCCGCCCGGGTCGTCGCTCCACTGCCTGGACAAATTGAACTCCATCGCACGCGATTCGAGCGACCGCGCGCACTTCAATCAAGATGTAAGCATGGGGGGGCCGCCCTGCCAAGGCCGGGCCGCGGAGCGGAACGCCGTGAACCGGAATGAACACGCAAGCGACGAGGATGGGTTGCGCTCACGATGCGACGTTGCTATCTAGCGCCTCGCCAGCGACCGCTCGGCCCGCTGGGGGATAGTTCAACGGTAGAACAGCGGATTTTCGAACTGTTTTACTGTGATCTCCGCGACTTACGAGCGCGGTCTTTTACAATCCACGCCTTCCTGCGCCACGTAATTCCTCAGTTTTCCGCCGCGATTGTAAAACGTGGCTATGATCTTCTGCTAGTCAAAGGTCCAGATAGAACGCCCTGCAGCGATCCATGACGTCGGGACCTTTGCCGCGCGGGCAGATGCGGCCGGAAATGAATTAACGGCCATTCCAGGCCATTCCAGGCCATTCCAGGCCATTTCAGGCCATTTCAGGCCGACAAATCACAGGCCGAGGGCATAATTCTGGATTCGGCATCGAGTTCTTTGCGCAATACGCAAAAAGGCCCCCGCCCGGCCGAAGCCGGAACGGGGGCGTGCGTAAGCACCAGGGTCCCCGGCGGGAAGGGGTAAACGCCGGAGATCGTTACGGGCCGAAGCCCGGTCTTTTACTGAGGCCCGCGCCTGTTATCGCGGATCTGCTGCTGCATCTGCTCCCGAACCTGTTGCGCGATGAACTGCGTCGAAGTCTCAACCCCGCGCAGAGACACCGCCAGATCGTTCAACCGCTGGTTGATGATGTCGAACTTTTGGGCGGTGAGCGTTTCCTTGGCAGATGAAACCGCGTTTTCGCGTTCCGCCTGCTGCTCGATCTTGGTGATCCTCTCCGCAAGCTGCCCGGCCCGGTGCTCGTTCGATGAATAGACGAAACCGCCGCCGAACAGGATTGCCGCCGTGTTGAAGGCCGAGATCGGGTTTTCGATGATAAGGCGCATGATCGGGTGCCAGTCCGACTTGCTTGCCTTGGCCCTTTCGTTCTCGGTCATTCCGCAGTCTCCGTCATTCCATAGTCACCCGGAGCACGCCGGGCCGTCGTCGCCGCTCAGCACTTCGGATTGTCTTTCGGCCTGTCCCACAGGCCCGCCTGAAACCCGCTTTCCGTCGTCCGGTCGATCTTGCGCTGATCGGCCGGCGTCTTGCCGCAGGCCGTCGTGGCCGATGCGTCAACGGCGCCTTTAAGGGAGGCGACACGAGCCGGTGGCGCGGTCCCACACGCCGCCAGCATCCCAACAAGCGTCGACGCTGCGAGCGCCTTCAACAGCACGTTTGCGCGCATGGTCCTCTTCCTTCTCGATGGAGCGGATGATGTCGTCCTGGGCGTCCTTGCGGATGGAGTGAACGATGTACCAGCCGCCGAACACGATGGCCGCGACCATGCCGCCGATGAGCCACAGGCGCGGGATTGCAAGCAGCGGGAACATCTCAGCCGTCCTCCTGCAGCCGCCGCTTGCGCCAGTACCAGATCGCCCCGCAGGCGACGACGACCAGCGCCAGGATGATGAACGTGGGGTCGGAAAACAGGCCGGAAACGCTGCTCACGTTGTCCGATGTTTCTTTCACCGTGCGGGCCGCTTCGTTCACGGCAGCGAGTCCGGCGCCTGCGCCTGCCAGCGCCGCAGCGTTGCCTTCCTTCGATTCCGTGATCTTGCGGCCAGGCGGCGGAAGCCCCTCGCCTTCTCCGAAGATGCGCCACGCGATGACGTAGTTTGCGCGGCGATCGGCGAGCCCGTTCGTTCCGCCGTTGATCTTCTTCGTGATCGCCACGATGTCGTTCTTGTCCGCGAGAGCGTTCAGGTTGCGGGATTTCCAGTATTCGCACGCGATTCGAAGCGCCACTTCCGGGTCCGCAGCAAGGTCTGGCTTGGCGACGAGATCGAGGCCGAGTTTCCTGGACATATCAGCGTAGTTGAAGCGCCCGGTGAGCTGGAAGATCCCGCGCCCGCGGAAGCGGAATCCGTCTCCGGGTTGCGTGTTGCCGAGGTCCTTGCGGCCTTCGTATCGCTTCTGAGCGGCAGTCGGTCCCCAGTATTCGTACATGGTGCGGAAACCGGCGCACTCATGGCTGGCCTGCGCCCAAAAGTGAGCCAGGCGCAAGGGCGTGGTGATGCCGTATTGCGCCAGAATACGAGGCGCAGCGGAGGCGAGCGCATTGATGATGTCGCGCTTGCCGTTCGGCCCAAGCGCCTTCAAAGCCTCAAGCATCTGGCTCATGTGTTGCTCCATATAATCAGGGCGATGATGACGCGCGGCAGCAATGCGACGGCCGCGATTGCGAACGCGACGATCGCGGCGATGACTAGAAGAAACGCGCGCATTGGCGGCGGATCACGGGGCCGCCTCGTCGTTTCGCGAATTGCGGAATTCGATAGTGCCGGTGGCGACCGTGTGCCGGTATTCGCCATCCTTCCAGATCGTCGCCTCGTGATAGAACTGCCCGACGAGCGCCTCCGTCTCGCCGGGGCCGACGTCCACCTGCAACCGCCATGCGCCATCGGTTTCGGCCAATGCGGCCCCATTCCCGGTCGTTTTTTCGAGAAGGCGCGGACCCGTGCGCGCGTCGGCATAGACCGACCACTTCACGTCCGCGCCGGTGAAGTCTGGCGCTGCCCCGGTGATCGTGAGCGCGAACGACAGGCTGAACGAATCCCCCGCCACGAGAGGCTGCGGGGGATTCTGGTTGAGGGCGGTCATGTGCGCCTCCCGGCTATTTCAATTCTTCCGCGTATCCGAGATCGACAAGGCGCTTGCCCTGCCGGGCGCCGACCGTGAACTCACCTCCCGCGGGCATGTGGCAGTTGATGTGCGCCATGTCGTCGACGACCGTGCGGGAGATCGCGCCGCCGCTCCGGGCGGCGATTTCGTTGAGAGGCGCTGGGGTCTCCGCCGCCTCCACGTCGAGGAAGGCCTTGATCTGATCCTCGACCGTCTGGAGCATCCTGATGTTCATCTGATCGTCCTCCGATTGATGGGGCAGGCGATTACGCGCTCGCCGCCGAGAGATTGATCTGCACGTTGAGAATGTCGCCGGAGACGACGGTGCGGGATGCGGAGAAGTCCGCCGTTCCGAACAGTGTCCCGGTCGTGCCGCCCTTGGTGTTGTTCGTGGCGATGAACGCGCCCGCGACCGTGCCGCCCGCGCCGTTGATGTTGAACACGCCCTTGGACGCGGAATTGTTCACCGCCTGCCCCGAGACGGAGCCGAGCGTGAGCGTCTGGCGATTGGACTCCGAATAGTTCGTGTATTCGGACCAACCGGCGTGAGACGACATGGTGTCGCCCGCGGCGATCGTGCCCGAGCCCTTGAGCCCGATGTACCAGGCGGCCGTGTAGGTGGAGCCCTTGAAATACTTGTCGAGGAGATCGTCGAGCCCCGCGTTGTGGACAAGGTTGAAAATGTCCTCGCGCCACTTGAGATTGCCGTTCCTGTCGAAGCATTCGACGATGTATCGGTTCTTGAACGCGATGGTGGCAAGGCGCGCTTCTGCGGCGAGTTCGGCGACCGAGGAAGGGCGGAGTTGCGCGCGCGCGACCTGCGCCGCGCCGCGATGCAGCGTGCGGTTCATGCTTGATGCTCCTTGGTGATTTAGTCGCGGAGACGGCCGCGCAGTCCGATGACGAGTTGCACCTTCCCGGCAAGTTTCTTCGCCGGGTCGATGACGCCCTTTAGAGATTGCAGGCCGAGAACCTTGCCGGACAACGCCACGTCGAGCCGGTCCATTTCGGCGGCGAGGTCGACCGTGCGGACAAGACGCCCGGACAGGCTGATGAAATGCCGCTCCCCGACCGCGCCGGCCGATTGCAGCGTGAAGTACGCGGCCAGCGCGGCAAGGGAGTCCGCCTCCAGATTTGAAGCGGCCCGCTCATCGAACACGGCGATGAATTCGAGCGTGTCGCTTGCCTCCGCCCCGGCCGACGCGGACGCCACCATGATGGATGGGAGGCTGATCGTGCCGATGACGTTGACCGAACCCGACGCCTGCGTCGCGGTCGTGAATTCAAGCCCGATCTGCCCGGCGATGGTGAGCGCGGCGGAGGCGATCTTGGCGATCGTCGCGCCGAGCGTCATGGCGGAGTTCGATTCCTGCGCGGCGGATGCGAGCATGTCCGCCGTCATGGCGATTCCCATCTCGTTTAAGGTCTCGCCCATCCCGGCCGCTATGACGGCGGCGGCGGCTGCGATCGTGACCTCCTCGTCATAGGTGGCGGCGTCTATGGGCGCCTGCGCGTCCTGATCGATGATGGACGCCAAGGCGGCCACCGTCTCCGCCGTGATAGAGCCGGATGACGAATAACCGGACTGCATGGCGAGTTCGACGAGTCCGTCGATCGACAACCCGCTGTCCGCCGACTTGGCGAGGGCGAGGGCGAGAGAGGCCGCCGCGACCGCTTCGACAAGCCCCGATGCGGAGATTCCCGTCTCCGCCGCGATCTGCGCCGCGCTTTCAAATTCCGCGCTGGACGACGATGCGAGCGCCATCGCGGCGGCGAGAGTCGAGGTCGGCGCAAATTCGGCCCCTGACGCCGACGACAGCCCTGCGCTGGCGGCGAGAGAAGCCGCTAAGGCGAGCGTCAGTGTGGCGTCCGCCGCTATCCCGGACTGTGCGGAGAAGGACAGCGTATCCGAGAAGGACAGACCGGCGGAGGCGGAGGCAGAGGCGGATGCAGAAATGGAAACAGCATCGTCATAGGTTGTGGATGGCGCAGGCCGCAGCGCGAGAGTGTAGGCGGCCCAAGAGTACGCGGAACTGTCGCCTGATGCTTGTGTAAATGTTGCCGGATTAACAGAGCCACTGCCTGACCATTCGATGTAACCGCCCCCGACCTGTATGTCGTAAGTGTCGTCGCTTTTGACCGATTTGAACTGAGATAAATCAGACGATGTATATGCTGGCACGGTTGCATTGTGGCCGCCGGCGCCGATCGCCACGACAAACGCCCCGCTTGTAACTGGCGTGATAGCCCCCGGGTTTGGGATCATGCTGCCAGAGCCGGTGGCGGAAACGGCTGTTGCATCCATCGGCGTTGTTGGATCAACGCCTCTAAACACAAGGATAGTTCCTCCGCCCGCGTTGTTAGAGTTGTTTGTCCCTGACACATTGACATCGGAGTCGGGAGTCGATGGCATGAATTTGTAGCCGACTATCAACGACCCGGTAACACTACCTGTACCTGCGATTTTTGTGAGATTTGTATAAGAACTGTTTATAGCAATAGTGACTGCGCCAAACGAGCCCACCCCATACCCGACGATCACAAAGTCACCAGCGGACGGCGACGTATCAATGCCGCCGGTCAATCCCGATAGGCTGATGTTCCGCGTGCTCGTCGTGCCAGCAAACGAGAAGGTCTTGCTGCCGACGAACTGGATCGTCATCGCGCGCTAGCCCTGATCGTTCGCCGCGTCTGTAATCGCGTCAGCCTGCGCCTGCGTCATCCATCCCTTGTACACGAGATAGCCGAGCCCTTCCCGAGCAGACGGTCCATGCGGATTGATGCCGCGCCCTTCCTGCGCCGCCATTTCGAGAAGGATCATGAAGTCGTCCAGCACGGGGTCCGAAGCCCTCGACGCGCGCGCCTGAACGCGCGCCGCCGCAGGGAGGTACGAAAGAAACTCGCTGATCGGCACGCGATAGGACGGATCGCGCGTCATCCTCCACTCGAAATTCCCGGGCGCAGGCTCCATTACGGACACGCCTTCCGGGCGCGGCAAAGGCTGGACCCACCCCTTCGTCACCCATCCGTCGCGAAACGGCTGCTGCGGCACGTCGACAACGGCGCCGAGAGCAAGCGCCTCCTGCGCAAGCCTGTGGGGAGAACGGTGCATGGACGTGATCTCGCCCCACCCCTGCCCGTCGAGATAATCCCAAAAGACGATGTGCTGGACCATTTCGGTTGAGCCCTATGGTTGCGAATTGCCTGTGGCCGACCGTCCATCCTTGCCAGCCTCGCCCTGCGCCTGATCCAGAGACAGTGACGTCGTGTAGCCGCTGCTTTTTTGAAGCCGGTGCGTCGCGCTCTTGATCCGGTACTCGCCGTCGATGCCGGGACGCACGCCGACTACGATGCACTTGCCTCCGGCCTTCGCGGTCGGATCGCCCACGATCTCGACCGTGCCCTCCGCGCCCTCGCGCTCAGATTTCTTGCCTTCGGATTCGGCCTTCTTCTTCGCCTGATCCTGATTGGCGTCCGTGAACTTGAAGCGCGCCGATGCGTCGACGCCCTCGTTTTTTGTCTCGACCTTCTCGGTTTTCCACTGGCCCGCCTCACGGTCGTACCAGCGGACCTCCGTCGTCTTGTAGGCCGGGCGGCCGATCACCGGCGCAATGTCCCACTCGAGAAGGTTCTGGCCGAACACGACGGAAAGAGACGGCGCCCCCTGCCCGGACGCCGTCTCCCCGTCGTTCGCCGGGACGAATACGGCCCGGTCGCCAGACACCTTGAAGGACGCGCCGATCTCGTCGGCGACCCGCTTGCCCCAATGGATGAACGACTCGCCGCGCATGTCCCAATACTTGCGCTGGATCGACGCCAGATCCCCGTGCACCGTCACCTGCACGCCTGCCGCCTGCCCCCACTCCTGCGCCACGTCGCCGAACGACGCGTCGTCCTTGTGCTTCTGCTGCGGCTCCTTGACCTTCTTGGTCGTGTCGATCCCCTTGCCGGAGATCCGCATGATGCGGCCGTTCTGCTTTGACCCGCGGGAGCGGACCTCGTCGACCGTGCCGCGAAAGACCTCGCCGGCGCCCGCGTCGTCGACGCCCATGAACACGAGGATCGGGTCGCCCTTGCCGGGAAACTTAATCATGCCGCCGGGGTCGGCGAGCTCGATCTCGCACGTATCGGACGTGGATCCGATGTTGTCCGTCACCGACACGTCCAGAAGCAGCGGGTCGAAGCGCGACGTCACGTCCTGCCCCGCCACGATGATCTTGTAGAAGGACCGGCGGAAGGACATGGATCAGGTCAATCCCAAAGCGAGATCACGCTCATTTCGCGCCGCGGAGTCGGCGGGTCGATCGGGATCTCGACCACAGAACCGACCGGCAGATAGATGAATTCGGCAAGCTCCCCCTGCCTGTCGAGGATGCGCTCGACCATGCCGGGCTTCCATACCCGGAACTTGCGCCAGATCAGTTGCGACAGGGTGATGCCTTCGCCGCTCACCACAACGCGTTCGTAGGCTATCGCTGCATCGGCCATGTGCGGGGCGCCTCAGAAGATGGACAGAAAGGAACCAAGGCCTGCCGCGATCGGCGGGTCCGCGCGCAACAGCGTGATCTCGTGCTCGACCTCCTGACCGACACCGAGATAATTGAGCGACTTGTGCTCCTCCTTCACGCTTTCGATGATGACCCACGCGAAGAAACCGCCATCGCCGCGGACAAGCATCGTCGGCACGCCGCTCTGGCGCATCCCCTCGAGGATGGACAGAGCCGAATAGCCGCCAAGGGCGAAGGGGAATATCTTGCCGGACAGCGTGATCTTGCGCCCGGCGTCGCCCATGAACTCGTACTTTGGCTCCGCCCCGACGACCTTGTATTCGGCGTATTCGGAATTGTTCTCGCGGCCCATCTTCTCGACGTTGAAGCCGGAATGGGTCACGCGCACGCCGCCGAGCATGAAAAGCATTGCAATCCCCGCTTACCTACCGGGAGCCCAGGCGCGCCGCCAGGATGTGAACAACGCGCCCGCCGCCTGGATGACAGGAGCGGGCGCGCAGGTTTCTCTTGAGGCCATACGGCAGGTTTCGAAGCGGGAGCCGCCATCCGCCGCGCATGATCCGCGCGCCTGGATCAGATCAGGCCGAGGTTGCCGGCCTGTGCGCCGAATATCGGATTGCCGTCGACGCGTGCGCCAGCCGGTCCGCGGAAGAAGTCGAAGTAGAACTTTTCCGATCCATCGAGGAACAGGCTGTAGCGAACGATCTCCTTGATCGCGAAATCCTCGTCGATGCCGCTTTCGCGCGCGAACTCCGAAGGATTGACCATCGTCATGCGGCCGTTCACAACCGCCTTCGCCGCAAAATTCCGATCTTCGCGCACGTCGCGCACGTTGCCGCGGATCGTGTAATCGATGCGCCGCGCCTGACCGATGCCGAGCTTGCGGGACGATTCCGGGTTGAGGCCCTTCATCTTGAATGTCAGGTTGAGCGCGTTGAGCATGGTCATCCCAATGTCGAGAGCCATGACGGAGCCGCCCGGCGTGTGCCCGCTCGTCATTTCCTCGAGCGAAGGAAGCTGCACGCCAGTCAGTTTCAGGTGGTTCAGGGATTCCGGCTGATCGTTACCGACCATGATGGTCGCCATGTCCATGATGTAGAGCCCGGCCATTGCGGTTCTCCGGCTGTGGTGTGTGTCGAGGGGTTGCGTCACAACGCGCGCCTATGCGGCGCGCGCCGGATTGCGGGACGTCAGATCGTGAGGGCGTCGATCTGGTTGGCGATCGTGACGACCATCGCGTCGAGCGATTCGAGATACCGCTGAGACGAGATCGTGATCTTGCGCAGCACCGGCGGTTCCTCCGCACGGAACTTGATCCAGAGGTTGCCCTGCCGGATCTCGCTGCCGGGGTTCTTGCCGGGCTCGAAACCGAGGCGGTAGTCGATAATGTCGCCAGTGGCGGCGAGGAACGACAACTGCCCGTCCAGCGTGTTCACGATCGCGTCGATGGTCGAGAACGTGATGTTGTACTTTCCGAGATATTCCCGGAGCGTGCGGATCTGCGCCAGTTCGATGAAGTCGCGCCCGCGGGTCACGTTGTAGAAGCGCCAGCGCGAGTCAGACGCCAACGTGTCCGTGCCCCAATAGACGAATCCGCCTTCCGACAGGGCCGACTCCACGCCGGTCTCGCCCTTCACGATCACGCCGCCGAAGCGGGAGAACACGTCCTGCGCTTCCACGGACGCGTCGGTCAGGGAGAACTCGACGTCGCGGGAGACGCCGACGATCCCGTAAACCGGCTGGTTTGCGGCGGAGTGGAAGGGGCGGCCGTCGAACTGCGTGTCGCGACGGACGAGCAGGCCGGCGATATAGGCGCAGGCCGAGCGCGTCACGGGAGCGCCGTTGACGAGCACGATCACGTCGTTGGTCGAACCGGGGATGAGGCGATCGCTCTGGAGCGTCTCCACCCAATCCTTCCACGCCTGATAGGATGACGTCGGGCCCTGCACGATCGCGTGGGCGTACAGGCGCGCGGCGACAGGCGGGAGCGCGGCGCACACGGCGTTGGCGAGCTTGCCGACCGTGGCGGTGATGACTGCGTTCTCGCCATCGTCAGACGTGACGGTCAGCGTCGGCGCGGACGTATAGCCGGAGCCGGGGTTCGTGATCGCAACGCCGGTGATGGCGCCCGCTTCACTGACCGACGTGACCTCGCCGGCGAATCCGGTGCCGCCGCCACCCGTGCCGGCGATCGTGTCGCCGACCTCATAGCCCGTGCCGGCCGTGCCGATGGTGAGCGTCTTGACACCATCCACCTGCTGCGACGTCCAGCCGGTCGCCAGAAGGATGCGCGGGGTGAGGCCGAGCGCCTGCGGGGCCTTCGTGAAGGCCCACACGCCGGTCTTGCTGATCGAACTGCCGACGACGTTCGTGATCGTGGCTGCGGTGCTGACGCCCGCCTCGACGCGGACGATGACGAGCTTCGCGCCGCCCTGTAGAAGCTGCGCCTGCACGCCTTCGATAGCCTCGAGGATGGATCCCGTGGCGCCGAGATCGGCCAGCAGCGCCGTGTCGTCGCTCTGGACATAGACCGGCGTGTTGAGGGGAAACACGTCGGCGTCCGCTCCGGGCGCCGTGCCGATGACGCCGACGACCGACATATCGCTTTCGATGATCGGGAGGCGCTCGACGCCGTCCCGGATGTGCTTGATTCCGACTACGATCTCCGTCACGGCTTTTCTCCTTCACCGTTCAACGAAAAACCCCGCCTCTTGGCGGGGCGGGGTTTGCCTTGCGTTGTGATCCGCTTGGCGGGTTGCGTCAGCGCGTCGATGCGCTCCTGAAAAAATCGTCCACCTGACTGCTCGCCATATCCATAGCCTGCGCAAACACGTTGACGAGCGGATGGTCGCGTCGAAACTCCACGGCGCCGGAGAGCAGCATTTCAGCCGCGAAATGCTCGTCCTCATCCTCAATCCCGTCGATAATCGCCTGCATGACGGCAGGAATAGCGCCCGTGCGGACAGCGTCTTTTGCTTCCTGTTTCGTGATGATGCCCATGACGGCTAGTTGGTGGAAGAACTGACGGTCCGAAATGACGCGGGGGACAGGGCCGGCGGCAAGCGCGTCGAATGCTTCCTCTTCCTCTTGCGTGAAAGGAACCTGCGTCACGGTTCCGGTGCGGGCGTCCTTTATGACGTGGAAGCGCGCCATGTCATTTCACTCCGTAGACGAGGACGGAACCAGCGTCGAACGCGCCCGTTGTCGTCGAAACCGTGACTGTCGTCGTCGCGGTTGAATATACGGACGAGTCTCCAACCAAATTGGGCGACCCGCCTGTCGTAAAAAAGACGCCAGTGAACGCTCCAGTCGCAAGACTCAAAAGAACATCCCCGAAAACAGCGTCTCCCGGCGATAGGGCCCCTGTAACGGCGCCGCCACCGATCTTCAGGTTCCAGTTTGTGATTGTGCCGGAGACCCCATTGAAAACGAGACACAGAAACTTGTAGTCAGTAAGAGTCAGCCCGGTGATCGATTGCGATGAACCGCTCGTCGTGTTGATGGTGCCGATGAGCGTCATTCCTCCTTGGTCCGGAACGCCGCCCTCCCATGCAGACGCGCCGCGCCGCAGGTAATTTCCGGGCGTGGAACCGATGACGGCGTCGAGCAGCGCGGACAGCGTGTTAAATCCGACCGCATCAGCCAGACGCGACAGGATAAGGCCGTTCGATCCAGCCGCAATGTCCGCGCGAACGCCAGACGAATTCGCAGAGCGGCCAAGCAGCGAAACGGCTGCGCCGTTGTTCATCTTCGCCGGCGTCACCTGACCGTCGCCAATCTTCGCAGTCGTCACCGCGCCATCGTTGATGTTCGCGGTCGCAACTGCGGTCAGATAGCCTTGCAGGCGCACCCATGCGGTCGTTGCGAATAGCGTATTGTTCGCGCCGGTCGACGGCGTGACGCCCGAGACAGACCCGGTGAACGTCGCGCCGGTAAGGCTCGCCTTGCCGTCAAGCGCGGTCTGGAGGCCGGACACGTCGCTGATCCCGAGACCGCCGCCGGCGTCGGCTTTCGCGTCAAGCGCCGCCTGCAATCCGGTGACGTCAGAGATCGAATGGCTATGCGTCGAATTCGCCTTGCCGTTCAGGCCGGCGAACAGCAGCGCAATGTCATCGTCGATGCCGGTGAGCGCCGAGATTATGCGCTCGACGTCAAACGCAAGCTGGTTCTCAGGGTCGACAAGCGGATAATCTCGATTGGCTGTCGTGTTCTCGATGGGCATTCAGCCACCCTCCACTTAAATCGAGACAGCCCGGAAATCGGAAATCCGGGGGCGCGCGGCAGGCGTCCCGGTGATCGTCAGCCGCAACCGGCCAACCGTCGCCGTGTACGGGTCTATCCTGTGCTCACGCTCGATCTCGCCCTGATCCAGCGTTTTCGTCGCGTGAACCGTCACGGCGTCCCAATCGTCGTCGGCTGCGTCCACGTCGATCGCGGCCGTCGACCCGGAAGGCAGGAACGCCTTGTAGAAGGCGGACATGCGGATGGCCGACCCCATCTCAAAGGCGCGGCTGATGTACGTGCCGCTCGAGCGGATCGACCCGGCGACGATCAGCACGCCAGGGAATAGCGTCGGGCTGACGTTCGCCGTGCCGACGAGAATCGCCCTGACGATGATCGTCTCGGTGACATATTCCGTGAACTCGTAGGGCTGGTTCGGCAGAAGATAAATCTTCGACGAGTCCGCGCGCTCGACCTCGAACGTCACCCGGCAATCGCCTGTCGGCAATTCGACCGCCGCCCGGATCACAAGGTCGGACATGTTTGTGACCGAGAACGACCCGAGATTCACGGTCTTGGTCGTCGGCGAGAACACGCACGCGGGCACGCGCATCGTCAGGTCGTCCGTCTGATGCGGCGTCCACGTCGACGCGTTGGACGACGAGAGCAGGAGGCCGATGGTGTACGGCTGCGCGCCCACCCACGACTGGTTCGCGGCGTCGAAATCGCCGATGCGCGCCACCGAGACGGAATGATCCGCGTCGTCGGTGAGGAGCACAAAGCAGAACTCACGGTCGGCCGGGATGAACAGCGGCGAACGGAATCGAACCTGCGTCCAGTTGTTGAGGACGACTGTCGACATATCCACGAACGCCTCCGCAAGAACCTCCTGCGTCGGCCAGCCGTTCTCCATCACGCGGCACTGGATCATGACACCGTTCGACGTGTCGCCGATCAGGCAGAACTTGACGTCGATGCCGGTGATGTGGCGGCTTGCGATCGGCGTGAACGATTGCGCCAGAGGGTCGACACGGCGCGGAGCCGGAGGCGGCGCCCGCCAGATTGTCGTGACGCGCCGCAGCACGTCGACCTCCAGGATGCCCTGCCCGGCGAACTGAGCCCACGCCTCAGTGCCGCCGGCGCCGACCGCATGAACCTCTTTCACGCCGGCCGCGATATTGGCGGGAATGTTGAACGTGCCCGTGCACACGCCGGAACCGTTGGCGACAGGCGGGCCAGCCGGCGTCACGTCGACGCCGTCGAACGTGAGAGACGCCAATTCCTCACCTGACCCCATGCCGCGGATCGTGAAGCCGACCGCGATCTCACGCAGGAACTCGATGCGCTCCGTGCGCTCCGCCTCGAGGTTGATGACGGTGTCGGTGCGGTTGACGGTCCCGGTGAACTCCCGCGTCTGATCCGACAGCCACTCGGTCGCCGTCTCCACCCAAAAGTCGCTTGCCGGGTCGAGTTGCAACTCGCCTGGCAGCGGGTCGAAATTCTGATACGGGTTGATCTTCATGCAGAACGTGGCGAGATCCTGCCGGATCATCACGCTCTCCGTGTAATCCAGCATGATCGGCGCGGTGATGACCGGGCGATAGAACGTGGGGTCGATGGCAAGCCTGCCGACGCCGTCGACAAGCGCCATCGTCTGCCCCGACTCCCCCGCATCGCGATAGAAATCGTTGGTGAACGGGTCGACGAAAACGCCCTTCTTGGCGACCGGCTCGCGGGAGTCAATGTCGCGGCGCAGGCGCTCGAGAGCGACGAGATCCAGCGTGTCCCACAGGCGGCGCAGGTAATACCACAATTCCTCGAACGTCACCGACCGCACGTCGACGTGTTCGATCAGCGGCTTGTCGTCCCACACGTTGTAGACCCATGCGAGGCCGAGCAGCGTCGACGGCGGGCGCGGCTTCAAGGGACGGACCGGCGCCGACACGCCCTTGATATAGACGCTCATGCCGTCTTGATTGAGACAGAGCAGATCGACGCGCGGGAGCTTCTGCGAATACGTCAGGAATACGCTGCCGCCGTCGAAACCGCCGGACACGGTGATCGTCCTGCTCGTGGACGCGTCGGCCGTCACCGACGACAGGTAGCGATAGGTGACGTCGTAGGACGACGCGGTCTCAGGCTCCGCCCCGCCCGGCGCCCAAGAGACGCCGTCGCCGGATTTCACATAATCGTCCGTCACGTCGAAGGTCGTCATGCCCTGCACGACCGAGACGATCGTCGTGACCGACGTATCCGGTAGAGCGTCGGTCGAATTGGTCGTGCCCTTCGTGACCGTGACCGTCTTTTGCTTCTCGACGACAACCGACGAGATCGAGGAGATCGGGCCGTTGTTGACCGTGATGACGTTCTGGTCGGTCCCCACAAACACATGAGGCTCGCTCGTGACCGTCCGCAGGTCCGGCTCATCCGCCTGCACATGGCGCAGCGCGGTTTCGCGCGTGCGCTTGAAGCCGTTGATATTGGCGACGCCTTCCGAGATCGAGAAATGCCAAGATCCGCCGATCTTGCCGAGCGCGGTCACGCGGCAACCGCGCACGACATAATCGCCATGCGCGTCGTCGTCATAGATCGCGATCGCCTGATTGATGCCGGTCAGGTTCGGCGGCGGGGTCTGATCGATGACCGTGCCGTCTTTCAGGAAATAGACCGGGTAAAGCTCGCCGTCCTCACCGTCCCCGGAGAAGCCCCAAGCCAGCGTCTCGACCTCGCGGCCAGCACCCGCCTCGCCTTCCGACTCGGACCCCGGATGCAGACCAAGGAGCGCGGGCTCATCCTGTTCGGTGATGACTGTGCGGATGATGCGAACGCCGACCTGCACGTCGCCGGTCATCGGCACGTCCGTCAGCGTGCGCGCCTCGATGGACCTGACATCGCCGGCGATATAGATGCGACCGGCCGCAAGCTGGACCTCCTCGCCATCCACATCTACGAGAATGTCGGCGCCGGAAATCCGGTCGCCGTCTTTCGCGATGAGATTGCCGACGCGCTTGCCGCGGCCCTCGATGATGGACTGGAGCTCCATGACCTCCGTCGCCTGGGACAACTTTCCCTCGCGGAAAAGCAGGCGGGTCCATCCCGGGAAATCGGGCGTGCGGTCGTACACTCCCGGAAGCCCGGAAGCGTGATTATAGGGAGCAGGCATTCACGACTCCGATCAGAAACTCAGGCAGGCCTTGAACCGCTCACGAACGGTCCGTCCAAATTCGACCTCGCACGCGGTCGGCATTATCTCGACGCCGCCCGAAAGCTGGCCGGGCTGCGCCCACTGGATACCGGGCTTCGCCGGAGAGACGACGGTCGATCCGAAAAGCAGCGACCATTGCGCCGCCGTCGACCCGTAGCCGTCGCCGAAATCAGTCAGCGCCTCGATGTATATCTTCGACGCGCTCGTCGCCGGCGCGTATCTCACGCCATCGCACAGGTAGACGCCGCTTGTGTTCTCCGCGACGCCGCGGAAGATGCGGGCGCGGCGATGCCCGATGATCTCGTCATCCTCGTCGCGGAACCTGATCCAGCACGATTGAGCGCGAACTCCGGACGCCATCAGGCGGGAGCGGGTAGCGGCGGGCGATGACGTCCACGTCACGCCCTCCTCCTCCCATGTGAAGGCGCCCCACCCGAGTCCGGTGTCATCTTCCGAGATCCAGACGCCAAGCGCAGTCAGGTCGTCCTCGTCAGGGACATAGGCCCGTTCGTACACCCTGCCGAACGACCACTTGGCTCCGCCTTCGCGGATGCGCGCGCCGGACGAGTCGCCCCAAATGGACTGCCCCCATCGCGAATAGCCATAATCCAGCGCGCGCACATCGTAGGCGAAGAAGCCGCGCCAGAACCGGGAACGCTCTGCAACGGATTGTTGCGTGAGGTATTCAATATCGTTGAGATCAGGCTCCTCGACGTCCCGCAGCTTGTTCAACGACAGGTGAAAGTTGTTCCACCGGCGGCGGCGCGGCGGGAACGCCTCGTGCTGCCCCTCGTAGCCGCCCGCCAGCCAGTCCAGCGCCTTGTCGATTGCGTCCTGCGTGCCGCGCACGCGCGCCCACGGCACGCCTAGCGCAAGGCAGTCGCGCGGGTCGGCGTGGAACCGGGAAACCGGGCCGAGCCCATATTCCCATATCAGGAAAGGAAGATATGAGACGGGCGGGTAGCGCAGCTTCACCCCGCGGATTTCGCCGGCGGGGATCCTCAGTCGCGGCCAAGGGTCGATCGTCAGGGACGCATTGCGCTCCCACGGCGTCGAACTCGTCGGGAGAAGGTGGCCTTCCGAGACCTCGCCGCTCATCAGAACTCACGCCCCCGGTCGGTGAGCGTGATCGTGCCGAGCGCGATCGCCTCGAAGAATTGCGCTGCGGTGGACCCGGCCGGCGCCGTGACCGCCACGCGGGCGATGCCCGGGCGCATGAGGCGCGCCGTGATCCACGCCACGTTGAGATCGCGGCCAAGGCCTCCTTCTGCCGCCCACGCGTCGCGTAGCGCCTGTGCAAGCCCGGTGAAGGCCGACTGCGGCGCGGTCGGCAGAAGCCACACGTCAGCGGCGATGTTCACGGTCGTCTTGACGGCGCCGGCGATAATGAACGTGTCGTTGACCATCTGCACGTTGTCGGCCGTCAACGCCGCCTCCACGGCCTCGAGCATGTCGGGGTACGGGACGCCGTTATTCAGCGAATTCAGGATGGAGATCCGCACGTAGGGGTCCGTGCCCGTATTCCAGACGACCACGTCGGCGATGCGGACGTCAGCCGTCATGGCGATGTATTTATACCGCTCGCGCGTGCCGCCCGGAGACCTTCCGATGATGGCGAGAACCACGCGGTCCCGCATCCGGTCGTCGCTTTCCCCGGTCAGGCGCGCCACGTCATAGAAGGCGCCCAACTGATCGAGATCGCCGCCCTTGGCGAATGCGAGGAGGTTCGCCCGCGCCGAGTCGTTGATGCGCGCGCGCAGCACAAGTTCCCGGTAGGCGGCGACCTCGAGGAGCGCGATCACGGGGTCAGACTCGAGCGCATCGACGTCGAAGCCCGGGTATCGGACCTTGTAGTCGGCGATCAGGGACGCGCGGATCGCCTCGAAATCAAGCGGCTCCACGACCTCCGGCGGGGGCAGTCCGTCGAGATCGAGATCCCTGATCGTCATGTTCACAGAACTCCGGCGATGCCGTCGCGCGTGATGGTGATCGTGCGCGGTGTGGTCTCGGGCGTCATGTCGCCCAACAGGGCGCGCGGGATATAGACGCCGGTGATGGTCATGAATGCCTCGCCTTCGCGCGTGACCTCGTGGACGACGAACGATGTGATCCGGAACCGCGGTTCACGGGCCACGTCGTTGATCTCCTTCACGGTCAGCGCCCGAAGCGTCGCGGCATAGAAGCTGACGAACGTCTCCGGGATGGCGTTTTCACCGAGCAGTTTGGGAATGTCCGATCCGAACCACTCACGCATGACGCGCTCACCAAAGCGTGTTTGCATGATGGTCTGGATGCTCTGCACCACATGGGGCCAGCCTGACAGTGGCGCCCCTGTCTCACGGCTTACGCCGCCCATCGTTTAGGACTCGCCCGCCTGGGCGGGCTTGCGCGCGCGTCGCTTGCGGCCGGGCAAGGATCCTCCCTTTACTCCGTCTCCGTCATGGTCAAGGGGATGGCGCGGGGCGGGTGCGATCTCGCCGCTGGCAAGGTTTACAACCAGTTCATCACCGCTTCGCGCTTCCATCGGCTTCTCAGGCCGGGTTACAAAAGCTGGCGCGCTTGGCGTGAACGTGTGCTCGAGCCCACGGATGACGCCCATGCGCAGATAGTGTTCCGCCTGCGCATCGGACAGATTCACGATGCCGTCTCGCACGCGCTCGCCGCCAATCGTGACGGCGAATCGGTCAGTGACCTCGAACGGGATCTTGCTCACTGTGCGATCTCCTCGATCACGCCCATTCGCAGCCAGTGGGAAGCCTCCGCCTCAGACATGTAGACCATGCCGTCGACGACGTCGGCCTTGCCGATCCTTTTCGCGTTCGGATCCTTCACCCGATAGTAGCGCATTGGCAGGATGCTCCCTATTCGTTCGGAATGCCGGTCAGGCCGGAGCCCGGCTGGACGTCGCGGTGCTTGTGGTCGCGGTCGATCTTGCGACCCTTGTGCTTGACGTAATCGCCGTCGAATTCGGTCGGCGACTTGACCGTCATCTTCTCGCCGGTGATCGTGATCTCGGACCCGCCGACCTTCACAAACACCCGGTCATTCTTGATTTCGATCCGCACATTCCCATAGGTCAGCACGTTCTCGTCATCCTTGTCTGACGGACTTGAGAACGTGTTGTTCCATGTGAACGGGAGCAGGACGCCTTGCGCCGGGTCGCCGGTCGGGTTGAACAGCGTCATGTTCTGGCCGACCGTTGGCGGCGTATGCACCTTCAACGCGCCGGCGAACTGCCCATAAGGAATCCAGGGCGATTTCCACGGCTCCTCGTCCGTGCCGCCAAGGCGGACGCGGGCGACCTGCTTCTTCGTGTCGACGTCCGTCACGGGACCGTGCATCGCGCCTGCGGCGACGCGCTGCTCCAGCCGGGCGATGCGCTCCATCATTTCCACGAAAATCTCGGAAATGTTCACGGCGCGCCTTCGTTGTCGGTCGGCAGAATGATCTCGCCGTCGTCATCCGGATCTTCTTCGTAGGCGCCCGCCTGCGACAACGGTTCGCCGGCCGGTTCGAGCGGGCGGATGCCTGTGTTCGTAGCTGCGGCGTCGGCCAGTCCGAGTTGCATGATGATGTAGGCCCAGTCCGGAGCCCCGGACGGATCTTCGATCGAACTCTTGAACATCGGCGCCAGGACCCTGAGCCCGGAGTCGGCGAGCATGAGATCGTGGAAGTCCTGGAACGTCGCCGTCATCGGCCGCCCGGCCACGGGATCTGCGAGCGGCTGATATTCGATCGTCAGCAGTCGCGACGGGACGGCGAACGTGTCGTCGACCTCAAGATATGGAGGCCCCTTCTTGATCTTGTGGATATTGACCGCGACGCGCGACCACAGCCGCGCCCACGGGTTCTCATAGTCGCGCAGGGCCTGCAGCGCCTGCGCGATGATGATGTCGCTCAGGAAGGAGGCGAACGCGCCGTTCGATTCGACCTCGTACACTCGTCCGTCGAGCGTCACCCGCGCGGAAGGCGGCACGAACACAGTGAGAGAGATGGACGCCTTCGTCTCCCCGCCCTGCGTATCCTGTCCGGTTACCGTGGTCTCGGACTCGGACGATGTGACCACGACCACGGGCGAGAAGTGTGGTGAAGCGTCGACGATGCCCTTGATCGACGCCATCGGGGAGTTCAGCACCTTCGTCCCGGCAAGCGTCTTGCCCATGATGGCGTGCTGCGCCGCGGTTCGCGCCATGATGTCGACGATCATGACAGCGGCGACCTGGTGCAGCGGTAGCGATAGCGGCCAATCCCGTCAGGCTCGACGGCGACGATGGTGAGCGCGTGTTCATCCGGCCGGGCCGTCATGACGAGTCGGTCAAAGGCGCGTGGCCACAAAACACGATCGCCAGGCAACTCCACCTCGCGCGCCCAGACGTGCACCTCGTCGGCGGCGAGTTGCGGCATATCGCCATCCAGGCGCCCCATGCTGCCGAAGCGAACCGTGTCGGATGAGAAGCCGACGATCATCATGGCTGTATAGGAAGGCCGGTCAGGATCGCTTGTGCGGACGTACTCCCCGCCTGACTGCGGCTCCACGCGCACCTGTTCCGCGAACGTCTTGTCGATCGCGGCGTCGGCGGCGCGCATTGCTGCGTCGAACGGGGAGGACATCAGCGCGTCATCCTAGGCGATCAACCGGGCTCGCCCTGTTCGCCCTGGATGCCCTGCGGCCCCATGTTGAGGCGAACACGGCCAGTTGCGGACGGGTTGGCGGCGGCGCGCACGGCAAGGCCGATCGCCTTGTTCGTGGATGCGGTCGTCGTGCAGACCTTGTCCGTGTTGTCCCAGTAGATTACCGCGCCGATCGTCCACTCCTGCGCGGACACTTTCGCCAGGTCAAACACCCCGGTCATCGCGATCTCAACGTCTGCGCCGGAGAGCGCATCGTGAGCGGCGACTCCGAAAATGGAGCCTACGAGAACGCCGGCGCCCGCAAGGACGTTGGCAGGAGCGGGAACCGTGATGATGTCCCCGGGTTGTACGAAGTTTTTCATGTCGGGTTTTCCTTTCGCTCGATCAGAGCGTGAATGCTCCGGAGAGGCGGACTCGGCCGGTCGAAGAGGGATTGTCGGCCGCCTTGACCGCCACGCCGATCAGCTTGTGAGTGCTCGACGTGGTGGTGCATTCCTTCTCGGTGTTGTCCCAATAGATGCGGGCGCCGACGGTCCATGCCTGCGCCGATGTCTTCTTGAGATCGAACACGCCCTCGGTTGCTATCTCAACGTCTGCGCCTGACGCTGCGGCGTGCGCCGCGACGCCGAAGATGGAGCCCACAAGGCAACCGGCCCCTGCGGCGACCTCATACGGCGCGGCGACGGTCAGGAGGTCGCCGTCTTGAACGTAATTCTTCATGGTTCCCTCGCGGGGTTCGGTGATCGCCGGAACAAAAAAGGCCGCCCTTTCAGGCGGCCTTCATGTTCATTGTGGCGGCTCCTTGTCAGGCGCCGTTGTTCTTGTAGGCGCCGCGGAAGTCGATGCCGGCGACGCCGAAATCGTGCTCCAGTTTCACCTTCATGCCCTGAACGTCGAACACGTTCTCCGCCGTCATACGCGGCCCCTCGAAGCCCTCGAGGTACGCATAGACGAAGGCCGGAGCGACGGCCGGGTCGGCGAACAGGTACCAGGCGTTGCCGGAGATGTTCGCGTCGCCAACTGGCGTCAGGCGGCGCATCGATTCCGGAACCGCGTTCCCCGTCGTCGCGGGCGTGATGGTCGTCAGAAGCTGCTCGGCCTGCGTCAGCTTGTCCGGCCCGGTGAGCAGCGTCACCGGAACGAAGTTCGCCTTGATGCCGTCGAGAGTCGTCTGCTTCATCATCAGCGCGCGGCCGATGCCGACGTTCGCCACGTCGATGATCGTGCCGCTCGACGTGTAGTTGTTGTGGTCGGCGTGGAACAGTCGCTTGCTGTCCGTCAGGAGAACCGGGCCGACGCCCGAACCTGCGGTCAGCACTTCGAACGCCTTCACGTTCTCCCAGTCCGCCACGCGAACGCCGGACGACGCAAGCACCTGGTCGATCGCGCCGAGCTGGTCGTTGACGATCATCTGACGGGTGAAGGACAGCTTCACGCCGTACGGCGACACAACGATCTGCTCCTTGCTCTCGGAGAACGTGCCGGACTTGATCTCTCCGGACTCGTTGACCGGCTGGAGGGCCGGGAAGTCGCCGGCGCGGATCACGTTCATCGGGCGGAAGTCCGCGACCGTGTAGCGGGCGCAGAACCTGCGATAGGTGGGCTGCGCCGCCTGATACCGCGCCATGAGGCGGCGGTTCATCGCGTCCAGCATGATCGCCGGGAAGTCGGACGTGGTGTGGAACGCACGTTCGAATACCTGATGAACCTGCTGCGGCGTGCGGATCAGCCCGCGATAGCCGATGACGTCGGCCGCCAGTTCGACGAGGGCGCGTTCGCCGTATTCGCGAGCGCGGTCCGCGATCTGGAACTGACGATCGCCGCCGGCGCGGGCAAGACGCGCCTCGATGGCGAGCGCCATGTTCTCGCGGCGGGTGTCGCCTTCGTCGCGCACGACCTCGATCGAGGTCTGGCGTAGACCGCGACCTGCCCCATCACGAGAGCGTTCCGCAAGCTTGTCGAGAACGAAGTTGCGGAACTCCTGGACGGAGCGCCCTTCATCAATGAAGCGCGCCACGTCCGACAGGTCCATCTCATGAGCCGCGCCGATGCTGCGGATTTCCGAAGAGCGCGAACGCTCGGCGGCGATGGCGCCCTGGACGTCGACCGGAGGGGTGGGCGGGGATGGCGGAGTCGACGACGCCGCGCGGGTCAACGTCTCCGTCTCCTTGTCGATCTCGGCGATCTGGCGCATGAGGTCGGCGTGATCGTCCTCGATGGCGCGGACCTGTTCCGGCGTCATGCCGTCCTTGATCTCGCCCTGCTTGGCGGCGGCGCGGCCGACAAGGTCGGTGCGCTTCTCGCCGAGAAGGCGGAGCGCCAAACCGACTTCGGCGGCGAACTGGCCGAGCGAGGTCGGATGCGGGATGTCGCCGCCGATTACCGGCAGCGACGCCGCGAAGGCGTCCGAAACGAGCGTGAACATTGCAACCGCCGCGACGGCAAACAGCATCGCCGCGTAACCAAAGGATCGATTTTTCATGATCCTTTTCTCCTTCGATGAACCGGGGCGATGCTTACCGAGCTCCTGCGGCCCCGGGTGAGCGCAGGCGGCGAGAGGAAGGCTAGGAGATGATCCGAGCCTTTATCGCTGCAGCGGCGAGGCGCATCCGCGCCCGTGCGGCTTCGATTACGGAAATCCCCGCTGCAGGCTGCGGAGAGGCAGGAGGCAGCGGCGGGGCGCCGCCGTCCGAGCGAGCCCCCGAGAAGGGATCCGCCGGAACCGATACGAGGGAGACTTCCTGGAGCTCCCATTGCTCGACGCGGTAGACGTCGTCGTCATCGTCGGAGGTCTCGGCGAGCACGAGCTTGTTGACGCGGTAGCCGGCGGAGATGCCTGTGATCTCTCCCCGCGCCACGGATTGCTCGGCCTTCCGGCCGGCGTCGGAGTCGTTGAAGCGAACCGTGCCGACGAGCTGTCCGTTCTGGATGCGCGCGTCGAGAACGACGCCGAGCGCGGCGTCGGTCCCGTAGCGGTTGTGGCTGTCGAGCAACCGGCATTGGCCGAGCGCCACACGGCGGAGGTCGATCGCCGTTTCGCTGATCGCCAGTTCCTCGTAGCCGTACCACCTGCGAACCCGATAGTCGGTCGCGATCACGACTTCGACCGTGCGCGCCTTGGCGTCGTAAGTCGAAGGGACACCGGGCTTTGCGCCCACGAACCGGCTCTCGACCTGACCGGGCTTCCAGCCTGCAGGCGTGTCGGCGCGGCGGGTTCCCTCCATCGGGGCCTCCGGCGCGCGCTCGGCTTCCGCCGGCGGGAGACCCGCCGCGGCTCCTGTCTTCTTCGCCATGTCTTGCTTCCCTACTCTTGCGCCGGGTCGGCGGATTGCGCCGGCTGCGCGCCGCCGCTCTGGTTCGTCTTGCGCGGATCGATGTCGAGCACGATGCCCTTGCCGCCGTTCGCCTTGTCGATCTCGGCCATGAAGGCGCCGAAGTCCGCGATCACCTCGCGCCACGGACGGCCCCATCCGACGATGAATTCCTGCGGGCTCATGCGGCCAGCGCGCACCGCCATGATGTCCGCTTCGAGGTCCTTCTTCGGATCGATCGGCTCATTTGCCGGCATCACGTATTCCCAGCGGTAGCCCTCGCGCCTGTCGCGCAGGACGCCCGCGAGAATGGCGCGGCTGGCGAACCTCTCCGTAATTCGAGCCATCATCTTCGGGACGATGGTGAGCCATTGAAGCTGCTCGATCAGCCTGCGGAATTCGATCTTGCCGGCGCGCAGCGACGAATAGTTCGCCTGCCTGAGATCGCCGGTAAGCTGATCGAACGTGATTCCGGCTCCCGCCGCCATCGCGTAGAGGGTCGCATTGTGCACGGCCTCGAACCCGTTCCCGTTGCCACCCGGATTGGCGAAGGTGATGTCCTCGCCTTCCTGCAGGTCGACGATCATGCCGGGCGCGAACTCCGTGACGCGCCGGGGGCCTTCCTGCTTGTTGATCGAACTCAGGGGCGAAGTCTCGCCCGTCTTCCGCACGAAACCCGTGAAGCACGCCTCGATCTTCGCCTTCACGATCACCGCGTCCATCAGGTCAGCGAGATCGCGCGCGGGGAGAAGGATCGGCGCGAACACAGGAACGCCGCGCACCTGGCCGGGCCGTTGCGCGCGGTAGAGGTGCACAACGTCCGAGCGGGCGATGAACTTCGAAGCCGTCGACGCAGCAACCGACTCGCCCGGATACTCAGGGAACATCCAGTAGCCGGTTCGCTCGCCCAGGGGGCCTACTCCGACCCCGAGCCTGCTTGTCCTGCCGTCCACCGTTCCGTCGCGGGAGTGGTCGATGATGTCGCCTTCCCAAAGCTGCAACGCCATCTTCACGCGGCGAGTATCCGATGCGCCCATGTCGATGAACCGGATCACGCTGTCCCCGCCTTCGAGCGCGGAACGAACGGCGAGGGCTACAAGCCCGTGCAGGTCTCCTTCCCCCGTCACGTCGGCGGATGCGGCCCATTCCTGGAACGCCTCGCCGGCCTGCCTGTCGAGCCGATCGGAACCGTTGTTCGCGATCACCGATATGCCGGAGCCAACCGCGTGAGCGACCGTCACATCGAGGATGCGGCTGAACGCCCAGTGATCGCGAACCATCTCGCGCGACCGCGCCCGAAGGATCGAGAGATGCGAGCCGATGGCGTTGTTCGCCGTCCCTGTCCCGCCAAGAAACGACGACGCCCGCCGCCCGGCGGTCGCCCCGGCGTACCGGCCCGCCACGTCGAGCGCCGCGAGAGCCTGCGCGCGCCTCATCGCCGCGCCGGGGGCCACCCATGCGAGAGCCTTCAGGAACTTCGACACCCGGTCAGCCCCGCGTGAACTTGCCGAAGGAGACCGACGAGGCCGCCTGCCCCGTGGCCTTTGCGTATTCGTCGATCAGGCGACCTTCGGCGAGGATCATCTGAGCCGTGGACTGGTAGCGCAGCAACCGGCCGTCAGGCGCCCTGGCCTCAAGCGTCCCCGACGCGCGCGCGGCGCGCAGCGCGTGGATCTCGGCAAGAATGACTGCCGGAGACCGTGCAGGAATGACCACCATCGTCAGCGCCTCGCAGAGAGCCAGTTGTTCGTTCTGTCGCCAAGCCATGAACTTTCCCGGCGCGCCGGCGGCGGAGGCGCAAGGCGTGGCGAATCCCGTTCGGGTTCCTGCACGCTGCGCGCCAGGCGCTGCGCCTGCTCATCTGACAACCGCTGCACGCCGAGCATATAGGCCGCCGCATAGGCCATCGCTTCGCAGTCCAGGAAATGATTGTTGCGGCTGCGCACGGCCCACTTGCCGTCCGAGACGCGCGACTCCGAGACGAGCTGCTTGAGGTATTCGTCGCTCGCGTCCTGCGAGAGATGCCACGCGCCGGGCTGATCTTCCGGCCATTTCAGGCGGCCGTGCACCCAGCTCTTGAAATAGTCGGCGTCGAGACGCACGAGATCCACGCCGAAACGCGACTTGCCGCCCTTCGCGTCGACATCAATGCGCTTCACGCTCAAGGGCGTGTCGCGGCGATCATAGCCCTTGGTCGCGTAGCAGAGGCGCGGAAACCGGCGCACGAAGTCGTAGACCATGTGCTCGGGCACGGTGTCTTTCTTGCCGGGCCGGAAGCCGGAGTCGATGAATACGCGGCGGATCATGGCGCCCGCGATCGGCGCTTCGATCAGCCGGGCAAGGTCCAGCCATACGGGGTGCTGATCAGTGTCGCCGAACAGCTCGCCATGTTCGATCAGCCAGGACTCCTGACGGGCGCCCCAGCCGCGAATGACATACACGAGCCGGCCGCCTTGCACGTCGACGCCGGCCGTCAGGAAGCCGACGCCATCCGGGCGCGTCCGGAACGAATACGGTTGCCGCAGCCGCTTCAGAGCCGTCCATTCCGGCGCGTCGCCGGCCGCAGGCGCCCATAACTCGCCGCATTTATTGATCGCGCCCTGGCACGCCTCGTCGTCGCCCATCTGCTCGGCGAGAAGCACCTCCTCGATGCGCTCGCCCCATGTCACGAAAGGCGAGGCGAGCCCGGAAACCCACAGCGACAGGACGTTCGAGTCCGGAGGATCGCCTTCGGATGATCCATCCGGGCGCAGCACCTCGCCCGGCGCCACGAAGCGCCCGCCGTCGTTCATCGCCTCCTTGTGCTCTTCATCGATGACGCACCCGTTGTTCGGGCAGCAGAGGTACGCGCCGCGCCGCGCCTCGGCCGGCGTCGCGTTCTCCGGATAGCGCAGATCCCGCATGCGGGGGATGAACCAGTCTTCGCAATGCGGGCACTGCCACGCCCAATGGTGCCGCGTGCCGGCCTGCCATTTCGCCCAGATCGGCGACCCGATGTCCTTGGGGTCCGCCATCTTCCAGAACTCCAATCCGGAGCGCTCGCAGCGCTCGATCTCGACGCGCCCCGCCTTGGGGGTCGACGTCACCGCGATCTTCCTGTCTGCGAATGTGTCCGCGCGCGCCTTGGCGAGCGTGAACGGGTCGCCCTCGCCGCTCGTGAGCCGCGCCATCTTGTCGTATTCGTCGACGTAGACGTCGCCGGCCTGGTCAGAAGCCAGCGAGGTCGCCGATCCCGCCCATGCGAGGCGAATTGAGACGCCGTTTACGATCTTGCGCGTCTTTTTGTTGCGTTTGCCGCGCGCCACGAGATGCTTCAGTCGGTCGGCCTGGTCGAACAGCGCCATCAATCGGGGCTCGAACTGTTCGACGACGAAATCGCGCGACGGGCCGACGTACAATTGCGGCCTTGGCTTCGTATCCAGGCGCCAGCCGATTACGTCGAGCACGCCGTCTGTCTTGCTCATTTGCGTGCCGGTGATCAGCGCGCAGATCTCGTAGCGGTCCTCGGCGAAAAACCGTTCGAACGCGACGATGTAGGGCGTCAGGCCGGGATCACGCGGCCCGGGCTTTCCCGCGCTTGGAGGATACACGCGGTTTCGTCTTGCCCACTCGTCGGGCTGGACTCTTGGGACCGGTTGCAGGAGCAGCGCCAGTCGCTCCCAGGCGACTTGCTTCGCCCCGAGCAAGGCCCGCAACCTCTGCGAAAGCTCCATCGATTCCATCCTCCATCCGACGGCGAAGCGCCAGGTCGCTCGTCAGCCGCGCCGGGAGCGCCATGAGGCCCGCCTTCAGCGCACCCGCCATCTCTTCGACCACGGCGAGCGCCTCGGCCCGCGCCGCCGCCATAAGCCGCCCTGAGCGCTCCTCGAGGCGAAGCGCGATTTCATCGGCCCGCAGCTCCCGTGCCCGCCCGTTGGCGCCGGCGCCGATCGCGGCTTCCTTCTCCCGCTGCAGGACGATCCCGTGCGCCTTCACGACGTCCGCGATGACGTAGCGCCCGCGTCCGGCAGGCGTGAGCAGGCCCTCCTTTGCCATCTGCTGAATCCGGCGCGGCGTGCGGCCGATCAGCTCCGCCGCCTCATCGGCTGAAACCTCGACGTGGATCGCCTTCATCTGCCCTCCTGCGAAACCGAAACGGGGTCAACGTTGTCAGGATTATGCTCAAAATTCGGGAGCTTTCCCGCCCGCACCCAGGGGGGCAGGGGAAGGACCCGCGGCCCTTGGGGGCGCCGCATGGTCGAGCACAGGCGCCAGGGGCTCGGCGCGGCCGTGTGTGAGGGCCAGCGCATCACAGGCCGGCAGCGCCGATGATGCGCCCGAGTTCGTGATGAACGCGGGCGACGAGATCCCGGTCGACGACGCCCTCGAAGGCGTCGAGAGTTGTCCCCTGGATCATCTCTTCGGGAATGTAGAGGCCGGAGCGTCCGCCCTCGATTGGCAGGCGTTTGTTGGATGTTCGGCGGAAGGCGTGCCCGCCCATGTTCAGAGTCACGCGCTTGGGCCATATGCCGCCACGAATCCAGACGCCGGGGAAAAGCTGGCGCTTTCCCCAAGGTTTCGCCGTGACTCCCGCCCGGACTTCTCGCGCGCCGAAGTATTTGAGCCGGATGTTGCCGCCCTTCGTCGCGAGCTCATAGGTGAGGCGGCCCGACTTGTCCTCCTTGACGGCGCGCACGATCGTCGCGCGCCTGAGACCGGTCTGTTTCGTCAGGGCGCGGATAACTTGCGTCTTCGCCTTCGCGCCGGTGTGGCGCAGGGCGCGGGCAAGGGCGGCCTCGGCCTGTGCGTCAAGGACGCCGAACGCCTGGGCGAGCTTTTCCAGCGCGCCGTCGGATCGGATGATGACTTTCATGTTGGCCCCCGCGAAAGGGTCGTCAGGCGCTGCCTCATGTCCATGCGCCGCGGCGATACGCGGCGGCGGCCCGCTCACGGCCCGCCCGGAACGCGGCGGCGATCTGTTGAAGGCCCGCTTCATCGATTGTGCGCCGTTCGATGAGGGCTGCGGCGACATGTTCGATCAATACCCATTCGCGCGCGACCAGGTGGCGAGACTCATGTTCGGCCCAGCGGTGAAGGGAGCGGGCGGCGACGGGCGACGATGAACAAGTCTCGCTTTCGAGGCGGGCGAGCTGGAAGTCGGAGTCGCCGTTGACGCGAATGGGCGAGCGCGGCGCAAAGCGCCGCTGAGCCGCAGGGCCGGCAAGGCTCACGATAAGCAGACGATGGCCCAAGGACGGGAGGTCCGGGTCGCCGCTTCGAAAGCGGACATGCCCAAGCGTCGCATCCTCCAGGTCGGGCACGATCGTCGCAAATCTCATCGGCACGCCGAGGGCGATCGCCGCCACCGCGTGGCCGGCCTCATGATGAGCGACAATGAGATCGCGGCGGCGCGCGTGGGATGATCTCGCCATGATCAGCCGGACTCCTTGAGGCCATAGTCGTTGTAGGCTGCGCGCATGGCCGTCCGCACGGACTGCGCCGCGCCCTCAGATGCGCGGCGGGCGGCGTCGCCATTCGCGGCAAGGGCGCGAAGCTCGGCGTTCGCTTCACGGGCAAGGGTAACTGTGCGTTCGAGGCTGGCCGTGTCGACGGACACGGAAACCGGGGAGCCGATCCCTTCGATGCTCGCACGGGTCTCTCCTGCGGAGGTCAGCAGTTCTTCGAGGACGCGCCGAGCCTCGTCGAAGGCGTTTCGCTCGACAAGCGGAATGGCCGGGACCGTGCCGAACATGAGGGAGCCCGGACCAACCGTGCCAGGCGCCGCGCCGTTCCAACCGTTGACGCCGAATCCGCCATGCAGTTGTTGAGCCCGTAGTCTGGCAATCTCACCCGGCGCCGCTGCGCGTTTGGCTTCCACCTCGCGGGCCTTTTCCTCGGCCGCCGCAAGTTCGGCCTTCAAGCGCAGAATCTCGGCCCGCGACTTCGCAACCTGTTCACGGGCGCGGACGGCGGCCATGCCGGATGACGAACCCGCCCGCGCGTCGCTGGCCGACATCAATTGTTCTTGCCGCGCGATCATCTCCCGAATGCGGGCCGGCGCGGCGAGCGTTTCGTTCTCTTTCTGGATGCGCTCGGCGATCGCGCGCGAGACGCCCTTCCAACGGGCCGCCGCAAGATCGGCGTCGCGTTCGCCCAGCTTGCCGTACCCGAAGTTCTCGGGGTTGAAGAGGCTGGACAGTGCTCCCGGCCCGGAGACACCCCCGGCGCCCGGCCCGTGCGTGCGCGCCTTCTCGGCCTCGTAGGCTTCGTCCTCCGCATCCTCGCGTTCGCCCTCGCCGCTGCGCTGGGGCGGCTCCCGGAGACGATCAAGAGCCCGCTGCACGGCCTCCAACGCCGGAACAACGCCGGGGGCGATCGCGGCGCCGAAGCTGGTCTTGAAATTCTCCCATGCGCCGGTGAGGCGATCGATCTTGGCGCGCGCGTCCTGCACGATGGGCGTCAATTGCTTCATCGTCTGGCCGGGGGCTGTGGTCGTGATCGTCTTGGCCATATCCTGCCACGCGCCGCGCATGGACAGGATCGCGCGGACGCCTCGGGCGAACTCCATGTCCGAAATCAGCTTCGGCAGTTGCGAAAGATCGCCCTTGACCGCGGTCCATGCCGCATCCTCGAACACCTCGAGAAGATTGCGGCCCTCCGCCTTGCCCTTCTTGAAGGCGGCTTCGAGGTCGACCCCCATCTTCTTAAACCGTTTGACGGTCTCCTCGCTGCTCATCTTCTGCAGGATGTTGTTCATCGAGGCCGCGGCCTCCTCGGACGTGCCGGAGCCCTTGCGGATGATCTGCAGCATCGAGACAAGAGACGTGAGGCCCTTCTGTCCCTCCAGCCCGAGCGCCTTGGCGGCGGGGGCGAGGGACGGCAGGTAACGGGCCATGTCCTTCAATTCGAACTCGCCGGCGTTGCCGCCCGCGACGAGGATGTCGAAGGCGTTCTGCATTTCGTCGGCGCCGATCTTCAGGTGCTGCCCCATCGCGGCGGCAGTCTTCGCGATCTCGTCCACCTGGGCGCCGGATGCTTGTGCTGTACGCGCTACCGACGGCAGGAAGCTCATCGCCTCCGGCAGTGACCGCCCGGAAGCGACAAGCGCCTCAAGGCCCTTCACGACGTCGGCCATCGGCATGGCGACTTCTTGCGCCAGGCCCTTGGCCTGTTCCGTCGCGGATGCAACCTGAGCGGCCGTCGCATCCGCCGTGTTCCCGACGCGGCGCATTTGCCTGTCAAGGTCGGCATATGAAGTGATGCTCGAAGCCACCATCCGCGCAACCGCATAACCGCCGCCCACGGCGGCAAGCCCGCGCGCGCCGATGGCGGCGATCGACGTGGCGCTCGGCTTCACCGCAGCGGCGTTTTTTGCAGCCAGCGCGGCGGCCCGTTGATGCGCCCGCCCGGATGCTTCGACTTGTGCGCCGACGCGCTTCGATGCGTCGCCAATGCTGGAAAGAGACTTCCGTATCCCCGCAGCCGGGCCGGAAACCCGGTCGACAAGCTCGGCGATCAGTTGCGACGTGCGGGAGGCCATGCGTCAACGGTTCCTGATCTGCGAGGCGTGGACGAACCAGTCTAGGAATTCATCCCAGGGCTGACGACGCAGCCACGGGATCGGCGTGGAAAGCGCCGCCGCCGTGATCGCCATCGCGCCACGGGGATCGGCCACGGCTATTGACCGGGGTCCCGAAGCGCGCGGGGCAAAAAATCGTTGATCGCCTTGTTGACCGTCTCAAAGTCATCCGCGTCCAGAGCATCGAGCACAGCGGCCGGCGCATCCGTCATAGGCAGCGTCGGGTTCTCGCCGCGCTGTACGGCCGCGACGAACGCCTCGACATCGCCGGCGCTGGCGCGCCGCACCGTGATCTCGGTCCAGAGCTTCCCGTCGTACTCGAGGGGATACTCGAGGGTGACGGTTCGCGACCGGACCGGGCCGCCGACGAAGCGCGGGGCCGCAGGAGGCGGCGGCGCTTCCGTAGGAACTGAAGTCGGCTCGGTAGGCTGCGAGGGGGCGGCCTCGTCAGTGCTCATATCAGATTTCCTTTTCGTCGTCGGACTTCACGGCAACATGCGGAACAGTTCGTGACTGACGCGGGCCTCAAGCCCCGCTCCCATCACCTGATCGAAGGCGGCGGCGCTCGCCCCCTGGATCATCTCGTCCGGAATGAAGAGCCCCGATCGGACCTGCGAGATCGGAAGGCGGGACGCGCCCGCCCTCTGGAATGCGTGCCCTCCATACGGCAGCGTGACGCGCTTGGGCCAGCGGCCGCCGCGCGTGAAAGCGCCTGCATAAAGCCTGCTTCCGCCCCATGGCTTGGCTACGACGCCGGCGCGGGCTTCGCGGGCGCCAAAGAACTTCAAGCGGACGTTACCGCCCTTGCTCCGGAGTTCATACGTCAGCTTCATACCGACGTAGTTGCGGGCCGCATCACCCTGCGCCGCCTTGCCTTCCTTCACGGCGCGCACGATCGTCGCGCGCCTGAGCCCGGTCTGTTTCGTCAGGGCGCGGATAACTTGCGTCTTCGCCTTCGCGCCCTCATGGTTCAGCGCGCGGGCGAGAGGGATATGCGACTTCTGCGCCAGCATGGCGAAGGCGTTGGCGTAGCGGTCAAGGGCTCCATCGTACCGGAACACGATCCTCATAGCCGGCCGCCTAGATCATGGGGCCCGGCGCGAAGCAATAGAGGCTAAGCGCCGATGGATGAAGGAACAGCATGGCTCGGCCCGTCGGGTTGCCTGGAATAGCAATGATGCGGTCGGCAGGCACATCGTACTCGCGCCCGATCGGCGCCCACGCATGATCCCGTGGCCCGCCTCCGGTAACGCGAGCCGTCACGGTCCCGTCCGAATTCGCGCGCCACTCTTCGGCCCATACCGCGTCTGCGATAGAGCAGCAGCGACGAACCTCCGGCATGTCCCACCATGAGCCCGCTGCATTGTCCTGCGCCCCCGACGGGGGCGCAATGACGAGCGCGAAGGCGATGATGGCGAAGATGGTGGCCCGCATACGTAAAACGGCTCCCTTCATCGCCATGTCCATGCGCCGCAGGGGTTATCCTGCGTCAATTGCCGGTCGATCTTGGCGAAATGGACGTTCAGCGACACGTCCGCGATGGTGCGCCAGTGCAGCGCGGACACCGGGCGCCCCGCCGCGACGGCGGCCTTAACGACATCCATGGCAGCGACATAGTTGCGCCACGCCTCCCCGACCTCCATGCCGCGGATGCGGTCGGGATCGGAGACGACGATCATGGAGCCCCGCGGCTACCAGGCCGAGCCGCCCCACGGCGGATTGAACTTGCCGCAGGCCGACAGGAAGAACATCAGGAATGCGGCGAAGAATGCTTGAAGCATGTCGGGCCTCGCGAGTCCGCGCCCCATGGGAGCCAAGGACAATCGGTCGCCGGATTGGATCGGTGTTCGGGATTGGAGGCGGCGGGCGCAGTTCGGCCCTTCCTGCGCGCATGTAGGCGGCAAAAGTGTCCGGGGATCAACCTGGCGTCACCTTGCGCAAAGTTGGCGACGTCCAATCTAAAGCACAGGCTTCCCGCGTTCGTTCAGGAAGGCGCAGCAAAGATTTAGCGCCCGTTTGCGGGCGTCGTCATACGTGCTCTTGCTCATCCCGCCCCACGCACGCGCCCGGTCCCTCACCCCGTAGCCTTCCGAGGCAAGGCGGCAGTCGTGCTCGATCAGATCGCACGACGTCGAATCGTGCTGCCTGAACGCTACGAGGAAGTCCTGGATGGTGTCGCGGATGCGGACCTCGTAGCCGTCGAGGGGAACGACGCGCCGGTTCTTGGCCCGCAGGAAGTCCTGATAGGGGTCGCCAAGGGCGAGCACGTCCTCGCTCACCCCGTCCCTGTTCACGTAGCCGTTGATGTCGGCCTTCGTGTGCACGTAGGCGGGCCAGAAGCCCGCCTTGCCGCCGATCGCGCCGGACGGAGACCGCTTCCAGTAATCGAAGTGGTCGCGGATGCGCATCCACAGGTGCGGGCCTGTCCACGAGGGAGGGATGTCTATCCCGGATCTCCTGTGCGTGCCGGAGGAAGTTTCCGCTCGAATTCGGTCGATCGCTACGTTTGACAATTCCACCTCCCCGATTACGCAGCCTCGTCATCAAGGACGTTGCGCACAAGCGCCGGGTCCGACGCCAACACCGACACCAGGCGATCCAAAAGCTCATCGAGATCGATGCGCCGGGTTCGAGCGGCGGCCTCCAGAGCAGGCAAGGCCGCGTGCCTGACCAAGATACGCACGACTTTTCCGCGACGGAAATCATCGAGGTCGGCGCCCGCGCGACGAAGGGCGCGGCGCACATTTCGCGCCGTCGACTTGATATCGGGATGCCGGGCGATCTCATCGAATGACCATCCGCGCTCATAGAGCTGGCACGAGAGAATCAGCCGGCGCACGGGCCAACGCCAGCTTCTCGATCCGCTTTGGCTAAGTGGCTCATCCATTCCGATGCCCGCCCTCATTCCGCCGCAGCGGCCAATGCCGCCGCCCACGATCCCGGCCGCCTCATTCGGCTGCGCAGGTAGATCACAAGCACCACGCCAAGCCGCCTGTCCGGCCCCATGCGAAGCGCGCGCCTCTCGATGCGTTGAGCGCGGATCACGGAGCCACCCAGCCACAGGGAAAAGACATGGCGTCACAGGGAATTTCCTGCGCCCGAGAGGGATAGATTGCGCCATGAGAGGGAGTTTTCGCCCCGGCACAGGGAAGATCAGAACGGATCATCGACGCCCCCTAACGGATCGGGCCCGCCCGGAGGCGCGGCGGCGGCCGTGCGCTCCTGATCAACCCCGAAGACCCGCTTGTTCGTGCGCCAAACCCAGTCCCCGTCCTTGCCGAGGAACCCGCGCGGCAAGAGCTTCGCGACCAGGCTGTCGCGCGCCTTCTTCACACGTTCCTTGAGACGGTCCGGGTCCTCGTCCTCCTTCGCGGCAAGCCGCGCCCACTCATCGCGCCAATCGGACAGGGTTACGCACTGGACGCCACTCGGGACGCGCGCCGTCGCCGGCGCTCCGCGACCCTTGCGGTCCAAAGCCTCCTGCAGCGCCTTCATGCCGATCGTAAGGTTGGGCCCGAGGAACCAGCGGCCATCCTCCGTCATCCTGGGAGCGTTCTTGCCCTGCCCCTGAGCCGCGGACGTGTCGCCCACGCCACCGCTCGGCTCCGTCACGACGCAGGCCGTGATCGGGTCGCCGTCAGAATCGACGCCGATCTTGACCTGCCGCAATACAAACTCCCATGCGACGCCATCCTCCCCCTCGCGCTGCTTGGTTATCCTCGCCCGCCTGATCTCTCGGTTGTCCTCGTCGCGGCGGTCCGTGCGCACGATCTCAATCGTGGTCTCGAGGTCTCCCGTCAGCGATCCGTGCCCCCGCGGCGTCGCGCCGCCCTTCGGCTTGTGATGCACGATCGCGACGGCGCAGTCGCAGGCGTCCCGGAGGTTGTAGACGCGGGTGAGAACCTTGCCGACATCCTCACCGGAGTTCTCGTTGGCGCCGCGCGTCCCCGCAGACCATGTGTCCAGCACGACGAGCCGAAGCGGCGCGTCGACGTATTCCGCGATTGCCTTGATCTCCTCGATGAGATCGTTGATGTCGGTCTCGCTCGCAAACAGATCGAGGCGGCGGGTCAAGGCTACGAACGGAACGTTCTCCTCTACCTGATGAAACCTCTTGTAGGCGGTCATGCGCTTTCTAAAGCCGCGACCTGCTTCGAGAGCGACATAGATGACAAGGCCCTGCTTCGTCTTCCGGCCGAGGTACGGGACCCCACGCGCGATCGCCATTCCCATGTCAGAGAAGAAATACGACTTCCCCGTCTGGCTCTCGCCATATCCGAGCATGATCTCTTTTTCCGGGACAATCCCCTTGATGACCCAGTCGTACTCCTGGCCGGGCTTTTCGATGTCTCCCCAAAAAATCGGCCCGAGCTTGTATTGCCGCCGCAGGATTTCCCGCGTCTCCGCCTCGAATTCATCCCAGGTCTGGACGGGAACATGGATCACGCCGCCCTCCCCTTCGCAGGTTCGGCGTGCTGGCGCTGTATCCGCCGCAGTTCGGAACGAAGCCTGTCCCGTTCGGCCCGCAGGGCGCGGTAGCGGTGGCCGTTCTCGTCCAGCAAGGCGCGGATCGCGTTGCGCTCGTCGATCGCGGCGGCCGCGTCGAGTTCGATGACGAAGACGCCGGATCGACCGCGCCGATATGTGGCCTCAAGCCGCGCGCGCAGTTCCGCGCGCTCGTGGTCGGGCTCCCACAGTTCGCGGGCGATATCGTCAAGGGCGAGTTCGATCTCGTCGATCGTCATGCCGCCTCCGCGTGTTCGCGAAGGGATGCGAGCAAGACATCGTTCCAGTCCTGTCCGGCCGGAGCCATGCTCACGAGAGGGTTGACGCCCTCCGCCTTGAACCTCCGGCCCGCCGTCTGAAGATGCGCACAGGTGGTCGCGGGATCGGAGTCGCCATCCCCCAGGATGATGATCTCGCGCACGTCAGGCGGAAGCCTCATCCCCGGGCGCGACATGTCCGGCTCCCCGTTCGGAATCGTGCGCTTCAGTTTCGGGTTCGGATGCGGGCGCGTTCCCTTCGCCCCGCCCGCCATGTTGCCGAGGCTCACGCCGGCGCACAGCCCCACCTCGCCGCCCGTCCATAGCTGGCTCCACGCCAGAGTCGTCTCTATCCCCTCCCCGCACGCGACCGTGGGCATCGGATCGGAGAGCCAGATCACGCCACCAGACACCTCCCCGATGATCTTCTTCCCCGCCTTCTGACCATCCGGAAGGATCAGCTTTCGCGGCTTCGCCGGATCGAGATAGGTGCGGTGCGCCCCGATGATCGCGCCGTGCACGTTGCGGATCGCCGCGACCATGCAGGGATATGATCCGATCAGGACCGGGTTTCCCGTCTCCGGATCAACGTCGCCGCTGTACAGTTTTGCGCTTTCGATGAACCGAAGATCGAACGTGCGGGCAGGCGACGGGTCGAGACCGCGCGCGCGCAGATAGGCCATCGCGTGTGTGCCCTCGATCGGCGCGCCCGCCTCGAACCATTGTTCGGCCGCGCTGCGCTTCTTCGCCTGCTCCCGGTTGTGTTCGTCTTCACGGATGCGGGCGATCTCCTTGCGATCCTTCTCCCTGTCCCGCGCCGCGTCATGATCCACCGGCCGGGACTCGCCCCTTGGCGGAGGCTCGCCGTTGATGAACTCGCACGCCTGCATGAAGTCGCCGCCGTTGATGTGCATCACAAGATCGATCACCGAACCCTGCGCGCCTCCGGGACGGCACAGGAAAACGCCCTTCTTCGGATGGACGGAGAAGCCGTCGCCGTGTGTCGTGCATCCCGCAGGGCAATGGCCCGCGAGCTCGTGACCCGCGCGCTTCAGTTTCGCGCCAAGCGAAGACGCAACCTCGTCGATCGGCGCCGCTTTCGCCCTGTCGATCCACTCCTGGAATGCGGCGTCGTCTCTCACGCGCGCCTCCCGAAATTGCGACGCGCCCTGCCGTTTACGAGGGCAACGAGTTCGTCACGGTGGGGAAGGATCAGATCGAAGAAGCGGACGATCGCATCGAAGCCGGCGTGATCGTGCGGGCCCAGAATGAGAAGCGTCTCACGTGAAACGTAGCCCGGGCGCGGCGTGCAACGTTGGCAGATGCCGTCCGCGAACGCGCGCATCTCCTCGATCGTCCGAGGCGGCTTCTGGTCCGCCTCGATGATGTTGTCGCCCCCCGGCTCGGTCATTTGCCGTTCCCCGACTTGTAGCCAAGATCAAACCATGCCCGAGGATTCGACGGGTCGATGACGCCATCATCCACAAGGCGCTGCACCTTCCTGACCGCGTGTAGAGCAGATGTGTGGTCGAGCCCGCCGAGGTCGCGCCCTATCTGCGGCAATGATCGCGGCTGACATTCGGAATGGATGCGCCACATCGCGAACTGCCGCGCGCGGCACGGCCTGACCTGACGGGTGCGGACGAGAAGTTGCGGAACGGTCAATCCGGCAAGCCGCGCGCACTCGGCCACGATGTCGCGCGCGAGAACCTTGGGCCGGTTCGGGTTGAAGCCTTCCGGCGCATCGGCCGGCACGAAGACCGGGCCGATCGGGACAGCGTAGAGAACATCGTCGAGCGGATGTCGCGGCGCCACGCAGTTGCTTCTGACGTTCGTGGGGGGCGACTCCGGGCGCCCAGAACGAAGACGCCGGTAGATTTCTTGAGAACGCGCCATCATCGCCATGTCGTGCGCGCGCTCCTGCGCCGTGTACTCCAACGCTGGCATTTCACGACTCTCCTCTTGCAACGCCCGGACGGCGCGGCGCGCAACCGCAGATCCACGCCATGCCGCATGACCAATGACCATGAGGCCCCGGAAGAGGGCCTGTGCTGAGCCAGCCGAGCGAAAGCCAGCGCGGCACATGCTCGTGACGGACGAAGGCGACGAAGCGAGGATTCATGACGCGCCACCCATAAATTGCAGCAAAGTACCGCCAGACGATTCCTTCTCCGCTTGGCTGATATTCCTTACTGCCTGACGGAAATAACTATCCTTCAACTCAACTCCGATATAACGCCGCTGCGCTTTCATCGCGGCATATCCTTCAGATCCGATGCCCATAAATGGCGAGAGGACTACATCGCCTTTATTCGTCCAGAGGCGAATGCAACGGTCTGTCAGGTCAAGCGGCATCGGGCAAAGATGCTTTTCCTCATCATCCGACTTGCCCTTGGAATGCAGTACGTTGGTCGAGTTGGTATCCATCCAGACCGGGGAGGCCCATTGCTGCCAAATATCAAGCGCCTCGTAGTACGGATCGTTGTGCCCCTTGGCGACGAATTGCGCGCCTTCGCCTGCCCATTCATGCCAAAGGCCCGGAACGTGCAAGACTGGATTCTCATCCATGCCTTCGGCCCACTTGCGGAAGGTAACGATGTACTCAGGCAAGCCCTGACGCACCCGCGCCGCGTCAGTTCGGAAGTTCTTATATAGAAGCCCGTCAGGCTTGCTCTTTGTCATTTCGCGAACAGGGCAGCGCCACACGGTCGTCTTGCTGTGCAGGGTCCAGCCTTCCGCTACGTGCGTCCTGATACACTCGCCCGTGAAGTCGCGAATGCCACGGTCGCCCTTGTCCGATGCGTTGGAATAATAAACTAGGTCTTTTACGTGGATCGACGATAGCCGACCATGCTTTGTGATCCTGAATTTTTCCCGCACGGCATGGCGATACGCCGCCTGAAATTCTTCATCGTTTTCTACGTTGCCCATGTCGCGGGCCGATTCCGAATAAATGTAGAGCGATGAGAACGGAGGCGAATAGACGGAATAATCAATCGAGTTATCGGGCATCTGCGCCATGACCTCGACGCAATCGCCATTGTAGGCCGCGAAGTTCTCGCCAATATGGCTATTCAGGCACTTGATATTCATACTGCCAACCACGCCGGAAGCGCGGCCTCCCTCTCTGGATTGTAAGGATGATATGCCTTGTCTGAGATAGCCGCGCGCGACATTGCCGCCGCCATCGCGACCTTCATGACGCCGTGATCGTCGGCTTTGCGCGTCACCGTGTCATAGATCGTGCGCTCAGTATCTGCGCATGCAATATGCACATGCACAGGCCGCTTTTGGCCAAAGCGCCATGAACGGCGAACGGCCTGATAGTAACTCTCATAGGAAAACGAGAGGCCTATGAACGCTTGCCGCGCGCAATGCTGCCAATTCAATCCGAACCCGGCTATGGACGGCTTGGTAATAATGCAGCGAACGTCACCACGCGAAAACGCAACCAGCTTTTGCTCTTTCTCATCCGCCGATTGATTGCCGCGAACCTCCACGAATTCGCCTTTCGGCATTCTGGCAATGAGAGCGTCGGCTTCATCGTTTGTTTCGCACCATTGAATCCAGCTCTCGTTACGCTCATCGTTCACGCGCGCCGCAATCAGATCGGCCCTTGCGCCTAGCGTGATCCGTTTCTCTCTATGAATAGAAGTCGCGGACATTTCAGGAATGCGGAAAAGTCGCGCTTGCCCATCCTTTTCGCCGCCCGCATCAAGCGAAACGTCCGCGCGGATTTCATGCCGATGCGTCACAAGCTCCGGCAGAATGAACCCGTCATCGGAGAAACCTAGATCCGATGGCTTGGACACGCAGCGCGCCCACGATGCAACCCAATCCCAAAATGGATTGACCGCCGCTTTTTTGAGCCGATAGCGGCCCATCTGCTTTTGATCGGCGATGAACCACCGAGCAAGCATCTCGTTTGAATCCATGACGCCGAGGAATTGTGAATGTTGGCCAAGTTCCATATGATCGTTCGGCGCTGGCGTTGCAGTGCAAGCCAGCCTGTAAGGCGTCCGCGCGAAGGTCGAGATAAGCGCCCGCGTCGTCGCGCCTGTGAAGCTCTTCAAGATGCTGGATTCGTCCAGGATGACGCCGCCGAATTGCGAAGCGTCAATCCGGTCAAGGCGATCATAGTTAATGACGTAAATGCCCGGGCCTGTAACTTCGGAGCCGTCGCGGATTACCTTTGCGTCAATCCCAAGCCTCTCAGCCTCGCGAACGTGTTGCGGACCGACTGCCAGCGGCGCAAGCATCAAGACAGGCTTGTTTGTATGCCTGACGATCTGATCGCCCCATGTGAGCGCCATAGCGGTCTTGCCAAGGCCTGTATCATAAAACAGCGCGGCGCAACCGGCGCGCAAGGCGAACTCGACGCCGTGGCGCTGATGATCGAAAAGCGACGAAGGCAATTCGCCCCATTTCGTCAGGCCGCGCGCTTCAAACGCGACACGCTTGCGCGCAATCAATTCGTGATAGGCAGATAAGTCGATCATGCTGCTCCTCCCATGATCCGCCTGGCGTCTTCCGCCTCCTGAACATGAACTTCCCGCATCGTGCGCGGTGCGAATTCGATGAAGTAGCCGACACGCGATGTGCGCTGATCCCTGATCGTGCCCGTGACCCTGAAGCGCACGCCCTGCGGCCCGCCTTCCGGCACGAGCACATGATCGTGAATCAGGATCACATGGCCGCAGCCGCAGCCCGTCCAGAGAGCGCGGCCACCCCCCGAAACCGTGGCGAGCAATGGATAGCAGCGGCGAAGGTCGTGGGTTCTCATGCTGATCCTCCCAGATCGTCCGACAGCCCGCGCATGGCGGCGAGAGAGATCGGATCAACCCTGTGCGCCAGGTCGCGCGCGAACATCGTGCAGCCGAGGTGCCAGACGGCAGCGGCGTCTGCGGCGTCGTGGTTCGGCGGCTCCCAGCCGAGCGCCTTGCACAGCGCCACGGTGCGGCGCTTGGCCTCCGGGCCCTTGAGGTTGCCGATGCCGAGAAAATTCTTCCGCACGCGCTGAATGTTGACGCGCCGGACCGGGATGCTCTTCGCCCGCGCCGTGCCCTCGATGCAGGCGGCAAGGCCCCACAAGACCGCGAGCGTGTTGGCGTTCGTGGCGCCGTTCATTGCCGCCGCAGGGATCGGCGCTTCGATGATGATGGCGCGCGGGTGAGACACGAGAAGCCGCTGCGCCATCCACTTGATCGCCTTCGCGAAGGATGCACCGTGATCGTCTTCCCCTGCGGCAAGCCGCACGGTGTAGAGGCGCGGCGTCTGTCCGGGCACGCCCTCACAGACGCCTGTGGTGCTGGCGACGTCCAGGCCCCAGATTTCCTCGGAAGGCGTCACCGGCAGCTCCCCTCAGTTCGCGAGAGGCTTGATGCCCGCTTCGATCTTCGCGGCGTTGGCCCTGCCAACCGCGTCGAATTCGTCATCATCGCCCGCGAGCGAGTCGACAGCGTTCGGCTCCTTGCCCTTCAACGCGGCAGCGCCGAGCGGCAATTCGGCGAGGTCGCCGAGCGCAAGACGGATGGCGTCGTAGTCGTCGTCGAGCCCATCTTCGGACAGGTCCTCGCGCAGGCTCTCGATCTTCTTCTCGAGCTGCCGCGTCTTGATGACCGCCTTGAGAGCCTTCTTCGACAGGCCCGCATCCTTCGCGCGGTCGTAGCATTCCGAGATCAACTCGCGGACCTGCTTGCATTCGTTCATGTATTCGCCGCGCAGGGATTCGAGCGTGTCGTAATGGCGCTCGATCTCCGCCGTCCAACGCTGCGCCACGCCGTCGCCGGCCGCGTTCTTCTGATCCTCGTGCGGGTTCTTGTCCGCACCGGAATTGTTCCTTGGTCTACGCGCCATGATGCTCGCCTCTCATGATTGATTGAGTGATTTACCCGGTCACGCCACGCGAAGCCCCGACGCCCATCGCTGCATCGCGTAGGCCCGGCGCTTGTCGTCCGCGTCTTCCTGCGCCTTCGTGCGCTTGCGATCCTTCGCCGGGATGTACGCGAGCGCGGAATGGCCCCGGCAATAGCTCTGCCCGGCCGTCGCATCGGCGCCGCAATAGCGGAAACTGTCGATGTCGCGCGGATCGCCTATCGGCCACTTGCACATGCCGTGTTCGAGATCGAGCAGCGGCACACCGCCGATCGGAGCCGGAAGGTCGAGCGCGGGCGGAACGCCGGGGAGGAAGTCGGCGCCCCGCCCGCTATCCTGCGCCCGCTGAAGGGCTGCTGAACCAGGCGCAGGGTTTCGTGAAGCTTGAACCTGTGGCGATTTCGATGACGGGCCGGGACGACCGCCCCGGATTGATAAACCGAGCTTGCCCGCGTGAACCTGAACCGCCGCAACGGTGAGCAATGGGAGCTGCGGGAACGCCTTGGCCAGCCCGGCCATGATCTCGCGCGTCGAACATCCCGCCGCGATCAGCTCACGGAACTTCGCGTCGCATTCCGGCCGCGACCATGGAAATCCGCGCCGTGGCGAAGGCGCCTTGATCTTCTCGGTCCGATATGGCGTTGGCCCGGATGTGCCGCCGAACTGGATGCCGAGACGATGCGCCTTGCCGATCACCGCATTGCGCGACGGGCCGTTGCGATAGCGTTCGCAGATCGCATAGGACGATTGAGACGCCGTGAGGCCGTTGATCGCGCACACGCGCAAGAGATGAACGGTTTCGTCGCTCCATCGAAACAGCGGCTTGTCGAACATCGTCAGATCCCCCTCGCCTTGCGATCGGCCCACCGGGCGCATGAATGCAGCCATTCCGCTTTCGTCATCTGCCAGTCCTCAAGCGCGAGACAGACGCGCGCGAGGCATACGAAAAACGTCCGTCTGAGACCGCCTCCCGTTGGTTCATTCACAGCAAAGGCCCCGTCCTGATCCGGCTTATGAAAATGCGCGCGCGCCGTAAGCGCACGGGCGGTTGCTCAACTCACATTGCGATGCAGGAGCCCCCCTGATCGCAAAGACGCGAACTACAAACTCAGGCGCGGCGAGGACGCCGCGTCAGATCAGACGATCACGCCAGCGGCGCGCCAATCCTCGATGTCACGGCTCGAAAGAAGGCCTAGCCGGTGCGCGTTCCGGACGTATTCGACTACGCTGCCAGAACCATGATCCCGAGGCTTCTTGTTCGATCGCTCAGCAAACCAAGGCAACTGTACGTTCATCATCTCATCGCAAAACCCGAACCATTCGCCCCGGATGTGGTGCGTCGCAAATTTTTTGTGCAGCCACCTTTCCGCGCGATCGTCGCCATCCAGAGCACGGATGATGCAAAGACGGTTACTCGTGCCCGTCTGCAACTGACGGAGCCTTTGCGCTGGATCGGCGGATACCCCGATCTTCACAGCGCCCGTTCTCATGTCCTGAATAAAGTAAACCTTGGACATGCGCCCCCCTACTTCGCGAGCATCGCCCGCAGTTCTTCGATCCTCTGCGCGCCCTCTTCGAGCACGCGCTGTCTCTGTTCGATTTCCGCCGCGATGGCGCCCTTGCGCAGCCAATCCGGCGCGCTGTCGCCCATCGCAGCGACAAGGAACTCAGGCCCGTAGGCGTTGAACAGACGGAACGCCGCCGCAATCGACGGCGCGCTCCCGCGCTGTTCCCATTGGCTCACCGTCTCCGCTGGAATGCCCGTGTCCGCCTCGACGTTCTCCGGCATCTTCGCCGGATGGCGATCGCGCAGGAACGCGACGATCCGATCGGCGACAACTGTCCGCTCGTCGGCAGACAAGTGTCGAGAACTTGCACGCGACTGTTTCATCGCAACCCCCGATACTGAACGCATCGAGGGTGAGGTTGATGTTGAGACCGAGACCGAGACCGAACGAACGAGAGACGAATTGAGCTTCGACAGGGCGCGGCGTTGGCGCGCCGCCCCGTCATCGACGGAGATCGAGGAAGATGGGATCAGGAGAGATTCGCGCCCCACCAACATGGCGATCACCCTTCCCGCTCTTGAAGCCGGGCGGGCTGTTGAGAACCCGCCCGGCCAATGTCACCATCGGCGCTGCTTAACGAGCCGGTGGAGACAGGATCATGGTTGAGACGAACGGGGACGAGGACGAAGGCGCGCGTCGGTTCAGCCCCGTCAGCGTGGCCGCCAGCGTCGCGATAGCGGGGGCTCATAAGCTTCTCGCGCTGCGCCTTGCGGAACTTTTGGTCGGCAAGGTTGGCGACACTGAGATTGGCGCAGTGTTCGATGATGTGCTGCGGGAGTTGAAGAACGCGCCCATTCCTAGCTTCGGAATGGAAGATGAGGCCGTAGGGATGGGGGAAGCGATCGAGGCTGTCGAGCAGACGTTCGCTCAGATCGCGAGGAAATTCAGGGAGGATGACGAATGACAGCCGATCCCCGCCTACGAAGGTGATCCACTGCGCGAACTGGATGGCGAAAGGCGCGCGCATCACGCCACCTGCTCATCTGCGGCGGCGTTACCGCCGTCTGCGTCTTCGCCTGTATGTGTGTTCGGGCTTTCAGCCTTCAGGCGATCTGACTCGACGTGGGCGGCGACGAGTTCCGCTTCGGTAAGAGGCTCACCGCGCTCCGCAGCCGACGCAATCATTGCGGGCCAGTATTTCACCGGGATCGATTGGCGCCGGCGCATCTGCTTTGCCGCTTCGTAACCGACCGAAATGTCGCGGGAGAAGTCCGCCAGTGTGGGCCAGCGAGCAAAGATTTTGGTGAGCGGCGTGTCGGTCATGCCTTTATGGGTACGATCAGTACCAAGCAAAGTCAAGACACATCGTACCCAATTGGTGGGTACGATGTGTCCTATGGCTCAGGAATTTCACGAACGCCTCGAATGGGCGCGCATACGCGCCGGGCACTCAAGCCCCAGGGCTGCGGCTGAGGCGTTCGGATGGAACCCGAACACCTACAAGTCACGCGAGCAGGGCTTACGGGGTATCCCTGATCAGGACGAGGTGCGGAAATACGCCCGCGCCTTTGGCGTCTCGTTTGTCTGGCTGCTGTCCGGCGAAGGCTCCCCCGATCGGCTGAACGTGGTGCCCGTCATGGGGAGGATCGGAGCGGCGGCAGAGATCATGCCTGAGTTCGAACAGGTCCCTGACGACGGGCTCTTCCAGATCGAGGCGCCCTTCCCCGTTCCCGACGACGCGATAGCATTCGAGGTCCAGGGAGACAGCATGTGGCCGCGCTTCGACGCCGGCGACGTGATTATCTGCTGGCGCGAAGGGCGGAATATCGAGGAGATTGTCGGGTGGGAGGCAGCCGTGAAAACGGCTGACGGGAAACGCTACCTCAAGCGGATCCTGCGCGGTGCCGAGAAGGGTACCTTCGACCTTGAAAGTCACAACGCGCAGCCAATCCGGGGGGTGAAACTCGAGTGGGCCGCCGAGGTGGGCGCAATCATCCGCTCGCACCAGTGGCGGAAGCTGGACGAAAGCTCCAGGAAACGAGTGCTGAAGAAGGCGGTGGCGGGACGTTAACCAAGGGGGCTGTCCAGAATGGAAATAGCGCTCCTTGGTGCGGCGCTCGTTTGGATCGTCTGGCGCACGATCAGGCGGTTCCGCAGGGCCAGCGCGGGGGCTGTCCAACCAACGCCCGCCTTGGACCACAGCGGCCAAGGACCGCGCCTGGAACTCGTTATTCGGCGGACCATCAACGACGAACCACGCCAACGGGAGGCAGTCCTCCCAGAATACGACAATTGGGAAACCGACTACCTCATCGGCGCAAAGGGCGAGTTCAATGTCGAGGTAAGGGCAGAGATAAGCTATGTTGATGGAGCTGGTCAAAGAAGTCATCGAATAATCCGGACGCGATCCGTCGTCCCTTGGGCCAACGACCTTGCTATCTTGGCTTATTGCGAGATGCGCAACGCGCACCGAACCTTCCTGATGTCGCGGATTACTGAGTTTATCGACCTGTCGACCGGAGAGATCGTCAGCAATGTCGCTAGGTATCTGCGCGACATTTACGAACAGTCGCCAAGGGGTCAGTTGGACGCCATCGTAGCCGAGATGGATTGTGATCTGATCGTACTATCCTTTCTTGCCAGAGCCGATGGGCGGCTTATGCCCAAGGAGCGCCAGAGCATTCTGAACTATTTCAACAAGGCGCACCCGGACGCCTCCATCGACGGAGCCGACTTAAAGGATACGCTCTCAATAATTGATCCTACATCGCGGCAATACAGGGCGGCGCTTCGCACAGCGAGGGGGTTCCCACCAGAGAGGCGATCCGCGCTTTTGGAAGCGGTCGAGGATATGGGGTCTGCCAGAGCCAAGATCGACGCCCTCACAGAGGCCGCTGTTAAATTAGCTCGGGAACAACTTGCTGAGACAAAGCCCGATAGAGGTAAGGATTCATGAAAGCGCTCGGGCTGCTCGTGCTCATGATTATCGTCGCGGCGGTTCTCTTGCCGGACAGCAACCAGGGATCGAGGACACCCGACAACCCCACACCCACGTCGGCGGTAGGTAAACCCTCAGATATCGAGTGCCGCGGCTCGCTCGAATGCTGGGCCGAACGGTCTTTCGCGTCGGCCACAACCGCCTGCCGGCCGCAGGTCGAGCAGCTCGCAAAGCTCGATTTCAAGTGGAACGATGGATGGACCGAACCGAAGTTCAGCCATTACCGCTGGCGCGACAAGGACAAGGGCGTCGTCACTTACATCGGGGATCGGATTAGCTACCAGAACGGGTTCGGCGCGTGGGTGCGCCATACCTACGAGTGCGATTACGACGCCGGGAAAAGGACCGTTCTGGAAGTGCGCGCCCGGCCGGGGATGTACGGGCGGTGATGGTCGACATATGACCGGAGACATCATCGCCCAGCACTGGACGCCGAAGGGCGTTCTCCGTCTCAAATTCTGCTTCGTTGGTGGATCACACAACGTCATGATCTGGCTGGATGATCGGGAAATTGAGATGCACACCGACGCCGCGCAGGCCGCGCAAGCGATTCACAGCGGGAAAGTGGACGGAAAGCTTGGATTTTCAGCGGCCGGATATGGCGTCCCCGCCGAGTTCTGGAAGTGGACAATGGGCCAGTGGCCGGTTGTCGAATAGTCGGCACGCCTCCATCAGAAAGGCCGCTGTTCTCTCGGCCGTTTGGCGACTGAACAAAAGTTCCACCTGGCGACCGGCGATCTCGAGCCCGAGGCTGATAGGCGGGTCCGCCACGCCATCAAGGGCGCATGGTGTGGTGGAACGCCAGTTCACCCCAGAACATACCAAGCGCGGGTGAAAAATCGGCGTGCCGTTGGCCATCGAATCATCGCTAACGACAGAAACCGTAACGCTGCCTCGATTGCAGAATTCCGCGCTTTGATCTTCAGAACCGGCGAGAGAGGCAGGATCGTCCATCGTTATTTCCGATCAATCATCGCGCTTCGATAGATTTCTTCTCGCGCGTCTCTCAACCTGTAGAGTTTCTACAATCTGAGAGATTAAGTACTCACTCTACGATCAGGGAGGGCGGGCTTCAGGCCCGCCCCTCTGCGTCTCGTCCTGAATCTTTGTAAGGAGTACTCTATACCCCCGCCTTCGGCGTATCGCACCTTGTGGCGCCTTGTCAAGGAAAATGGGTACAGTTCGTACTTGACAGATGGGTACGCTTCGTACCATTGTTGCCCCACACACCGGAGGCGACCATGCGCGAAGCAGACGACCCGTCCACAACCACCCTCGCCCGCGAGCTGATCGAGGCGCCGGCCACGATCATCGCCCTGGCGATCTTCCTCGGCGCGCTGTTCGCCATCTGCGGGGGCTGACGCCATGCTCCGTGCAGCCCCCATCCCGCCATCCCGCCGCAAGCCGACGAGGGGCTTCTTCGTCGTCATCCTCGCGCACGATCCGGCGCCCTACGCGGTCGAGCAGGATTTCGTCAGCGCGGACCCGGACGATCAATGGCGCGAGATCGTCAGCTTCGTGTGGTCCGGCGAGTGGGAGGACGTGATCGCCTGCTACTACGTCCGGCCGATCGACAGGACCTGCGACGATTACCTGATCCCGCTTGCCCATGCGGTCGACGCCCTGTCCCGCGAGAGGAACGAGGACCCGCACAGCGACGTGCGCGAGTGGATCGAATCCATCACCGGCGACGACGCCTTCATGACCGACGCGACGCGCGAGCGCATCCGTCGCGAGCAGGCGATCGACTACGCCATCGACATCGCGCGGGGGAAGTGACGACGATGGCCGAGATCACCGCCTGCCCACGCACCCTCCGCGCCGTCGATCTGAACGAAGAGCTTCGCATCATCGAGGTCGGCAAGATCATTCGCGGCTTCAGGTCGCCGAAGGAATGCGCGAACCGGCTTCATGGCGCCGGGATCGACATCGCCGGCCGCGAGGTTTCGATCGCGATCCAGCGCGAGTTCATGCGCCAGCGGATGGCGGGCGAGCGGCCTGCCCTGCGCGTGAACTATGCGCCGCCTCCGGGCCCAAGCCGCGATTACGATTGGTCGGCTGTGTTCGACGATTACGAGGCCGGCGATCCGATAGGGCGCGGCGCGACAGCCTTTAAGGCCGTGATGGACCTCTTCGATCAGATGGGAGAGCACCATGCCGCGACGTGAATGAAGATTGCCGCTCCGCCCTACTGCGCTTCGCTGCGCTCCGCAACGCCACACTTCGCAACGCACTCAAAGGAAACTCCAATGCCAAAGATGGTCACAGTCGAAATCGAGAGCACCGCGCCTTACTCGCAATCGCGCCAGCACGACGCGCCGAAGCTCGAAAAGGAAACCCACGACGCATACGAGCAGCGCACATGGCGCGAAAAATGCTCGACGGATGAGAGCGGGCAGATCGTCATCCCGGCGATGGCGTTCAAACAGGCGCTCGACACTGTCGCCAAGCGCCTTGGAGATCAAATCCCCGGCAAGGGCAAGGCGACGTACACGAAGCATTTCGTCGGCGGCGTGATCTGCGAATCCGATGTGCCAATTGGCGTGATGAAGGCCGATGTTCCTGGGATCACGATCAGCGCCAACAGCGACGGCGTGCGCGGGTCCGGCAAGCGCGTGAAGCGCACGTTCCCGCAGGTTCCGAACTGGAAGGGAACGGCCCGGTTCGCCATCCTTGACGACACGATCACGCCCGCTGTGTTCGAGCGGCATTTCATCGAGGCCGGGCGGTTTATCGGCGTTGGAAGGTTTCGTCCCGAGAAGGGCGGACTGAACGGGCGGTTTCGCCCGATCGGTTTCAAGTGGTCGGAGATTTAACCGCGCTACTCTCCGCTCCGCGCCGCCTCGCGGCTCGGCGCGTCGCTTCGCCGCGCTTCGCTTCGCAACGCAACGCAACGCAACGTTAACTCAGGGGGACAGAATGAAACTCAGCTTTGAAATGTCCGCCGACGCCCGGCTTCTCAGGCAGCGGCTCGCGCTTGTGAAGATCGGCGAGGTCATCTCCTACGACGATCTCGGCAAGGAAATATCCAAGCACGTCAGCGGCGCCTTCCCGGCGCTTCACACGGCTCGCCGCTCGCTGCTCAACAACGACGGCTACGTATTCGCCGTCATTCGCGGCGAAGGGCTCAAGCGTCTTTCCGATGAAGAGATCGTATCGGCGTCGGATCAGGACGTGAACAGGATACGCCGCACGGCCAAGAGAGGCGCGCGGAAGCTCGCCAGCGTGGCGGACTATTCGTCCCTGTCGAACGCGGCGCAACTGCGCCACACGACGCGGTTGTCCGTCATGACGGCAGTCGCGCACATGGCCAGCAGCAAGGGAATCGAAAAGCTGGAAGAGCCCGCGAAAGGGCGGGCGAAGGAATTGCCGATCAGCGAAACACTGGCGGCCTTTGCGAAGTGAGGATTTGCCGCTGCGCTCCGCCCCGCCGCGCCTCGCTTCGCTTCGCAACGCACCGCACCGCAACGCAACGCAACGTCTGCCTTTTTGAGGATCACCATGAGCCTGCACGATGACGAAGACGACGACCTGCGCCGCGAAGCAATCGCACATCGCCGCGCCTTGCGTCGCGCGCACACATGCCAGTGCGGGGATGATCTGCCTGGCCATTGTCCCGGCCCGGCGTCGTGTCCGTACAGCGACTTCAACAACGGCGACGACGACGAGGATGAGGAAGAGGACGAATGCTGACCATCGCGATCTTCACCACGCTCGGCCTCATCGCGCTTGTCGCGGGCGCCCATTCCAGCAACGGACACGGATGACATGACGATCGAACAATTCCCGACGACCACGCCCGGCAATGCCGCGCCGGGCGTGGTTGAGAAGATCGCGGAGGCTCGCGGCAAGCGATCGCCGTTCATCGCCCGGCAATGGACCGGCGACAAGATCACCGAGCCCGGCTGCTATCTCATGCCGATCGAAGCCTATCATTCCGATTGCTGCGATGGGCCGTCGATCTCATCGAGCGGGCTGCGCATAATCGAAAACCTCTCTCCGGCGCATTACTGGGCGGCATCGTCCATGAACCCGGACAGGGAGCCGCAAGAGCCGTCTGACGCGCTTATTCTCGGGCGGGCTGCGCATCATCTCCTCCTTGGCGAAGGCCGATTCCGCGAGCAGTTCAGCATCCGCCCGGACGAATTTGACTCCTGGCGCACGAAGGCCGCGCAGGCATGGAGAGCCGCGGAAATCGCGGCCGGCAAGACCGTTCTGATCCCGCAGCACATCAAGATCGTGCGCGGCATGGCCCGGTCCCTTGCTGCTCATCCCCTTATTCAGGGAGGACTTCTCAACGGCGAGATCGAAAGGTCGCTGATCTGGAAGGACAAGGAAACCGGCGTCTGGCTGAAGGCCCGGCCCGACGCGATCCCGATCGACACCGACATCGTGGATCTGAAGACGACCGCCGACGCGAGCGGGTTCGGCTGCCGCAAGGCGATCGAGTCCAACGGCTATCACATGCAGATGGCGCTGATCGGCATGGGCATGGAGGCGATCTTCGGGCGCAAGGCCGACGAGTTTCACTACACGCTCGTCTTCGTCGAGAAGAGCCCGCCCTTCGCCGTGAACGTGAAGCCGATCGATCCGAACGCGATCTGGTGGGGCCGGAAGCAACTGCGCCGCGCAATCCGCAGGTTCGCGGATTGTTGCGCGAGCAACGACTGGCCCGCCTACGACGATGACACGACCACCGCCAGCTTGCCCGACTGGTACGTGAGGCGCCTCGAAATGGAGGCGCAGAGCGGGCTTCTCCCGGACGATGAGGACGCAGCAGCATGAACGCGATCACGAAACCCGAACAGAAAAGCCCCGTCCAGGAGTTCCGCGGACAGTTTGACAAGATGAGCGGCGAGATCGCCGCCGCCTTGCCGCCGCACATTCCGGTCGAGCGGTTCATGCGCGTCGTCCTGACGGCCGTGAATTCAAATCCCGATCTGCTCCGCGCGGATCGACGTTCGCTGTTCGAGGCCGCGATGAAGGCGGCGCAGGACGGGCTCTTGCCGGACGGGCGCGATGGCGCGTTCGTGATGTTCAAGGACAAGGCTCAATGGATGCCGATGGTCGGCGGAATCCTGAAGAAGGTCCGCAACTCCGGCGAGCTTCTGACGATCTCGGCGCAGGTCGCCTACGAGAAGGATCGCTTCGTCTATGTGCTCGGAGACGACGAGAAGATCGAGCACGAGCCGCACATGGACGGCGATCGCGGCAAGCCTCGCCTCGCCTATGCGATCGCCAGGACAAAGGACGGAGGCATTTATCGCGAGATCATGACGGTCTCGGAAATCGAGAAGGTGCGGGCGGTGTCCCGCGCCGCGAAGAACGGTCCGTGGGTTTCGTGGTGGGAGGAAATGGCGAAGAAGACGGTGATCCGCCGCCTCGCCAAACGCCTGCCGATGTCTAGTGATCTCGACGACCTGATCCGTCGCGACGACGAATTGTACGACTTCAACAAGAATGCAGGCGCGCAACAGGCCGAGCGCATGTTTGGGCCGATGGCCGAACGCCTTTCACTTGCCGGCAAGGGGCCGGAAGGCTTCGACCCTGCGTTTGTCGAAGCCGAGACGAATGACGCGCCTCATCAGGAATCCGCGGCCTCCGGGCAGCAAGGCGTCGCGGATGAGGCTGCGGCGGCCGACGATCTGCCGGAGGATGACTTTCCGGGCGACAAGCCGTCGCGCAGATCGCGCGCGGCGAAGCAATCCGATGATCGCGGCGAACCGCTCTGAGGGAGGCGAACATGCGCTTGCGTGTGCTTGATGTGGAAACTACAGGACTCGCCCCGCCCGATCACACCATCTGCGAGGTCGGTTGGGTTGACCTCGTGCAGGATGGAAGCGGCGCATGGGATATAGCTGGTATGGGAGAGACCCTTTGCTCTCCCGGCCGCCCGATCCCGCCGGAGGTCTCGGCCATCCATCACATCGTTGATGCAGACTGCGTCGGAAAGCCGTCATGGCGCATGACCATCGACCAGGTGTGCGGCATGGCTGGCATATTCCTGGTCGACGCCTTCTGCGCCCACAATGCCCGTTTCGAACGCCAGTGGATCACGCCGGACGTAACGGGCAAGGTCGAATGGATCTGCACCTACAAGTGCGCCCTGAAGCTGTGGCCTGAAGCGCCGTCGCATTCCAACCAGGCGCTTCGCTACTGGCTGAACCCGGAAGGGCTCGACCGCGCGATCGCGGCCGTCTCGCACCGCGCCATGCCGGACGCTTATGTGACGGCGTTCCTGCTTCGGGAAATGCTGAAGAAGGCGTCGGTCGCTGATCTGATCGCGTGGACGAAAGAGCCTGCCGTTCTGCCGAAGATCACCTTCGGCAAGTACGCCGGCAAAAAGTACAGCGAGGTCGATACAGGCTTCCTGTCCTGGTTGCTCGACAAGGACTTCGACGAGGACGTGAAGCACACGGCGCGGCAAGAGATGGCGCGCCGGAAGCAGGCGGCGAGGGGGTCATGATGACCCCGGGCGGCCTTGAAATCATCGCCGGCACGCTGATCGCGGTCGTCCTGCTGATCCTTGCGTGCCGGTATTTCGACCGGCGCGGGCAATGTGTCGACGAGCCCTATTCACGCGATGACGATTATGGGGAGCGGTTGTGATGGGGCTTGCAACGTCTCTTCTCGACTCCGCGCTGGCTATCGTGGGGCGCACCGGCTCGGGCAAGTCCTACGCAGCGAAGGGCATGGTCGAGCGGTTGATCGACGCCGGCCGCCGCGTCTGCATCATCGACCCGACGGGCGCGTGGTGGGGGTTGCGGCGCAGCGCCGATGGCGCCGGTGAAGGCTTCCCGATCATCATCTTCGGCGGCGATCACGCCGACGTACCGATCACGGAGACCTCCGGCAGGGCGCTCGGCGACATGATCGCCCGAGGCGATGTCTCGCAGGCGATCGTTGATGTGTCGGACATGTCGACCGCAGCGCAGATCAGGTTCCTGACCGATCTGTTTGAACATCTCTACACCGGCAATCGCGCCGCGCTCCACCTGGTGCTCGACGAGGCGGATGTCATGGCGCCGCAGAACCCTCTTCCGGAAACGCGACGGCTGCAGGGCGTCGTGAACAAGATCGTTCGCCGGGGCCGGATCAAGGGCTTTCGGCCGCTGATGATTACGCAGCGCCCGCAGGTGATCGACAAGTCGGTGCTGTCGCAGGTCTCGACGCTGGTGGCCATGAAGCTGACGGCGCCGCAGGACCGCAGGGCGATACTCGATTGGGTGAAGGCGTGCGGCGGCGCGGCGGAGATGGTCGACCAGCTTCCTGGCCTGCCCCGCGGGACCGGCATGGTGTGGGACTCGACCGAGGGGACGATGGAGCGGGTCGAGTTCCCGCCGATCCGGACGTTCGATTCCGGGCGGGCGCCGGAGCATGGCGAGGAAGAAATCGAACCGCAGCCGCTGGCGTCGATCGACGTTGAGGCGCTGAAGCGCGCGCTCGATGTGAAGGAAGAGCCAAAGGATGGACGCAATGCGACCGCCGATGAGATCGCCGCGGCGGAGCGGCGGGGTTACGAGCGCGGCGTGAGCGCCGCGGCCGCGCACATCAGCGGGGCGAGATTGCTCTGGTCGCCGCGTCCGGGCCAACCGGAAACGGAACTGCAATCGGCCGACATGCATCCGGCAGGGCAGGTGTTTGCGAACATGGTGCTTGAGCTGCTTGGCGAAGGCGCCAAGCGCGAGGTCTTCCCTGCGCCGACCGCGCGTCAGCGCGAGGCTGTTGCCGCACCGACCGCCCCCCGGCGCGAGGCGTCCACCCCGGCCGGCCTCAACAGCGCCGCGCAGAAGATGTTGGCCGTTCTCGACACGAACCCGCCTGTGCGCCGTTCCTGGACGCAGGTGGCGACGCTGGCGGGGCTCAAGGCGCGCGGCGGCCACTTCAACGCCGGGCGGAAAGGTCTGCTTGAAAGCGGACTGATCCTGGTCGACGGTGATCTCGTCCGCATCGCCACACCGAGCGCGTCAGCATCGGATGGGAGGATGAACCCCGCGGCCCTGCTCGACATGTGGGCCGGCAACCTGTCTGGCGCTGCGCCGAGAGTGTTGCGGTTCCTTGCCGCACAGAAGCGTCCGGTGAGCCGCGAAGCCGTTGCGGAAGCCCTTGGGATGCAGCCGCGCGGCGGGCATTGGAACGCGGCGTGGAAGGAACTGCGCGACAACCATCTCGTCATCGAAACGCCGGGCGGATGGCGGATTTCGGACCTGTTTATGGAGGGAGCATGACCAAGCGCCCATCAATCCGCGTTCACGGCCGCAGCGTTCAGGAATGGATAGGCAAGACGCCTGACGCGATGCCGCCGCCGTCTGTGAGGGCGCGCATCTTCGATCGGTGCGAAGGCGTCTGCCACATCTCGGGCCGGAAGATATTGCCCGGCGAGGAATGGCATCTGGATCACATCAGGAGCATTCGCAACGGGGGCGAGAACAGGGAGAGCAACCTGGCTCCCGCGCTCGGTGCGGCTCATCGCGGGAAGACAGCAAAGGAGAACAGGGACGGCGGCAAGGCCGATCGTGTGAGGCGCCGGCACATCGGCGCGAAAGATCCGCCAGATCATCCTCTGAAGTCGCGCCCGCGTGAGAAGGCAAAACCGCAGGAGAAGGCCAGCGGGGTCGAGAAGGGTTCGAAGCTCGCGGCGATCATGTCGTTGCCGCGACGGTCTATGTTCCGGTGAGGGAGGTTTTGATGAAGGTAAAGATCAATCAAATATTCTCGGGGGAGGAAATCAATTCCCGCGCCGGGAAGTCCGACATCGACAGCCTCGCCAACTCGATCAGGGAAGTGGGGCTTGTCCTGCCGATCGCCGTGCGAGCGCGGAACCGGGGCGAGTTCGAAATCATCGACGGCCATCGCCGGTTCGCGGCGCTCAAGAAGCTGAAGGTGAAGGAGGTCGATGTCCATGTTGTCGAGGGCGACGATCTCGCCGCTCGGGAGCGGTCTCTTGCGGCGAATATCGAGCGTGCCCCACTGCATCCGATCGATCAATTCGAGGCATTCGCGAAGATCGCGGCCCAGAACGTCGATGCTGAGACAATTGCCCGGCGCTTCGGGCTCCGCACAAAGCAGGTGCAGCAGGCGCTGGCGCTCGGCGGCCTGCATGATGATGTGCGGGCCGCATGGCGGGCAGGCAAGATCGATGAGGACATTGCTCGCGCCTTCACTATTCAGCCGGACAAGGACAAGCAGGCTGAGGTTCTGAGCGGCGTCCTGGCCGCCGTAAAGAAGCGCCAGTATGTCAGCGCGTGGAACGTGAAGAGCGAGCTTCGCGCCGAAAGTCGCAGTGATCGCGGCAAACTGAAGTTTGTCGGGGTGGAGGCCTATACGCAGGCTGGCGGATCGATCTTCGAGGACCTGTTCTCCGATGAGACTTACGCCAGCGACCCGGCGCTGCTCGATCGACTTGCGCAAGAGAAGCTTCAAACGGTCGTCTCGCGGATCGAGGGGCTTGGCTTCGCGTTCGTGAAGGTCGGTCGGATGGATTGGGGCGCCTTCCGGTACGCGGACTACGAGTGGCCGGAACCCGACACCGAGGACCCGGTCGAGATCTTCGCCGGCATCCCGCAGGCGGACCGCGGCAAGTTCGGCATATTCGTTTCACTCGATCATGCCGGGAGTCTCGATATCACCGGACCGGTGGTCAAGGTCGGAGATGCGGGCGATAATTCCGACAATGAGGATCAAGAGGAAGCCGTAGCGCACTCAGCAGCATCGCGCGAGGCAGAGGCCCACGAACAGGATGACGGAATCTCGCGCGCGGTTCAGCAGTCGTTGAAGGCCTGGCGCACGGAAGGTTATCGGCTGGCGTTCTCTCGCGACGTGAACGCCATGATCTGCTTCGCGTCCGGCTATATCAGTCATCCGAACATCATGGTTCGCGATCGCGCCGGTTATCCCGACCCCGATACCCTTGCTGCCGACGATCTGGCGGGCAACACGAAGCGCCTGGCTCTGCAGCTGAGCGCATGGGTCACGATGGATCAGGCAGGCGACGGCGATCTGCAGGCTGCCGCAACGATCCTCGGGGAGCCCAACATCAGGAAGGCGCTCCGCGAATGCTTCCGCGCCGGGGAGTTCTTCAGCCGGGTTCCTGCGCGCATCTGTCAGGAAGCGCTTGACGCGATGGGCGTCGCTGTTCCTCGCGGGCTGAAGAAAAAGGCGCTTGCGGAACTGGCCACTCAGCACGCGAACGAGACCGGATGGCTCCCGGCGATCATGCGCGAAGGGATCGACGACAGCGAAGAGGAAAGGGCAGCAGCATGAACCGATCAACTTACATCGCGGCCGCACTGGCCTCGTTATCCTACTTCCTGCCTTTGCAGGCCGAAGCCGCGCGCTGCTCATCCGGCGCAATCTATTATCGTTCCGCCGGCGTCTGCATTTCCAAGGCGTCCGCGATCCGCGCCGGCGTCTATCGCCCGCGCCACGCGAAGGCGAGCGTGAAGCATCGCGTCAAGAAGCGCCCGCCGGTCGAGCGCGCGAAGGCGCAGCCGCCCATCGTCGCCGCATCGTTCCCGCCTCCCTCGCCGCCGTGGAAGCAGCGCACGCCCATGATTGACGGGGGGATCGACGCCGGGCTCAACGCGCCAGCGCCGACGGTGTTCGTGCATCCGCGCTTTGGCGGATTGATCCCCATGCCGGAATCGCCTGCGGCGTGGGCCGCGCGAAACGCCAGCACGTTCGGGGAGAATTGAGATCATGCGCAAGAAGAAGTCATACACCGACGGGACGTTCGGCCCAATGGTCATTCACAAAGATGGCGCTTTTCGCGCTTCCTGCGCCTATTGCATCTTCCGAGCCGGCAATGGGGCGAGCAACATATGCAGGCACGTCAGGCCTGCGCGGCCCATCGAGAACCCGGAAGATACCCCCGACTTCTGCGAGATGAAGGCGGGCATGTTGTGGGATGCGCAAGCGGCAGAAAGCGCCGCCCCATGACCATCACCACCGCTGACAAGCTGAAAGAGCTTCGCCGGGAAATGGGCCAGCGCAAGCGCGTTTATGCGCGCCTGATCGAGAACGGGAAGCTGACGCAGGAAGCCGCGAACCGGCAAATCGCTATCTTGGAATCGATCATCCTCGATTACGAGGCGAAGGAAAAGGCCGAACAGCCGCAGGGGAGCTTGGGGATATGACGCCGCAGCAGTTTCTTGGAATGGTCGCGCGGATGGAGGCTCCTCTGGAGAGAGATTCCGACGAGTCGCCGGATTATGAAATGACGATGCAATCGCTGATCGGCATGGCGCGCGAGTTAGTTAAGCTGTTGCCCGACGGCTGCTGCGCCAGAAATCAATCAACTACGCAATTCTGCGTCGAGGCAGTTGACGCGATTGCCCGCGCCGAAACCGCAGAGCGCCAGCGCGACGAGTTGGCGGAGAGGATCGCGGAGTTGGAGCGGCAGAACGGCGAGCATATTCAAAACGCCGCCGCCGCGATTTCTAATAGCGCCGATGCTCTGGCTAAATCATTGCAGGCCGAGCGCCAGCGCGACGAGGCGGTCAAGGCGCTCCGCGAAATAATAAAACCTCGCGGCGTGATCTGGACACCTGACGGCTCAACGGCTGACGGATGGCGCAAGCATTTTGCCGACGTCCAATCCATCGCAAAGAGCGCCCTCGCCGCCATAGACGCGCCCGCAGCGAAAGGGAGGAAGTGATGGGTGAGAACGACGAAAACCCGATTTCGTTCTTTGCGTCTATGGTGAGCCGCTGCGCGAATGGGCTCTTAGCTGAATTGAAAGACGCCGGGCTATCAGAAGATCAGGGAAAGACCAAGATCGTCCACTTATTGATAGACTTTGCCGCAGGAGAGGCTTGCCGGATTGCCAGACGCAACGGTCGCGAACCTGATCGCGATAAGTGGCTCGCTGCTGTCAATAGGGCGTTTGATGAGGCCGTAGCCAGAACCGCCCCGCCACAGGAGGCAAGCCGTGACTGAGAGGCCGAAGCGCATACAGCGTTCGCGCGCGAAAGGCTGGCGGATGCCTGCGAACGCCGTCTATGTCGGTCGCCCGACAAAGTGGGGCAACCCGTTCGATGAAAGCAACAGCGGCGGCATCTGTCCCGCCGTTCGATTCGCCTGCGAAGTTGCGCCTTTGCTCGACCTGACGCCGCTGCGCGGCAAAGACCTCGCCTGCTGGTGCGCTCTTGATGAGTCGTGTCACGCAGACGTTCTCCTTGCCCTCGCCAACACGGGTTCCCCATGACCCGCCGCCCCGCGACCGTGACGCAGGAGGGGGAACCTGACTGGAAAGCCCGCTGCGCCGAACTCGACAAGATCCTTTCCGACCGATTCCGCCGGACCGTAAAAGCGGAGGAAACGCTGATGGCGGCGGCGCTTGGAAAGCGCCCGCCGCTCACGCTCGATGAATGCCGGGATCTCGCAAACCTGATCGGCAAGCCGGAGAACACGCCTCCGGACATGCCAATCGCGATCATCCAAGCCCCGGATTCGCTTGTGCGGGCCGAGATCCAGAAGATCGGCGACGCCATCATGGAGACGCAGAAGCGGTTGCCTGCGCGGATCGCCGAACTGGAGGAGGCCTTGCGGCCGTTTGTGGAACTGGCGATCGCGGTTGAACAACACTTGCCGGCGAAGGATGACCGTTGGGCGCTGGTGCGCGTGCGCGAGAAGTCGATCACCCACGCGGATCTCAAGCGCGCGAAGGAAGCAATGGACAACGGAGGGCTCGCATAATGTCGTCGCTGAACAAGGTGATTTTGATCGGCAATTTAGGCCGCGACCCGGATGTGCGGCGCATGAACAGCGGCGACGCCGTGGTCTCCTTCTCGCTGGCGACCACCGAGTCCTGGCGCGACAAGCAGACGGGCGACCGCCGCGAAAAGACCGAATGGCATAACGTGGTGATCTTCAACGAGGGTATCGCCAAAGTCGCGGAGCAATACTGCAAGAAAGGATCGAAGATTTACGTCGAGGGCCAACTGCGAACCCGCAAATGGGAGAAGGATGGCGTCGAACGTTACACGACCGAGATCGTGCTGGAGAAGTTCCGCGGCGAGCTGCGGCTTCTGTCGGGCCGCAGCGAGGGCGGTGGGCGCGACGATGACGATCCCCGCGAGAGCCGGCAGTCGGCGAATAAGCCTGTAAGTGGTGGTGGCGGCGGAGGTCGGGCGCCGATCGACGACGACATCCCCTTTGCGCCGGAGTGGCGTGGTTGAGCAGCCTGTACAGGGAGGAAGTTGACCCGTGACCCGCGCGCTCCGCGACATCGTGCGCTCAGATCGTCGTATCGCCGCCAAGGTGGAGACGCTCGCGCACCTGTTCGACGTCTCGCCGGAGACCATCCGCCGGGCCGTCGAGGCTGGCAAGCTGAAACCATCTCGTGCGCTCGGCCCCGTCCTCTACCGTGTGGATGACGTGGAAAACTTTCTATTCGGTGATGACGCCGCCGTGGAAGCCCCCTCACCGTCCAACGACGACCCTTCGGTCAGGGCGGTACAGGGCGCGCAGCATGGCCAAGCGCAGAGAGGTCGGCGTGGTTCTGCCGCCTGACGTTCACACGGTCCGGGTCAAGGGCCGGCTCTACTTCTACCACCAGGTGGGGCGGAATACGCCGCGCGCTGGCGTGCGCACGTCGCTCGGGTCCGACCCCGGACGGGTGTGGGAGAACTGGCGGGCCGTCACCGGGGCTCCAGCCCCCGACCTTGTCGCCCCGGATTCCTTTGCTGCGCTCGTCGCCGCGTTCAAGGATTCACCGGAATGGGCCGCCTATTCCGATGCAACCCGCCGGGATTACAGCTTCTACCTCGAGAAGATGCAGACCGTGTGGGGCGCGCTCTCGGCCGCGGCGATCACGCCGGCCGGCACGCTGGCGCTGCGCGACTCCATGAGGTCAAGCCCGGGTTCAGCCAATCACATGCTCATCGTCGGCAAGACGCTGTTCAAATGGGGCGTGCCGCGCAATTTCTCCCCGGCGAACCCCTTCCGCGAGGTCGCGCCGATCCCGACAGAGGATGATGGGCACAGGCCTTGGCCGGATTGGGCGGTCACGCTCGTCCTCGACACGGCGCCACCGGACCTGCGCCGCTTCATCTTTCTGGCGCAGGCGACCGGACAGCGCGAGTCCGACGTGGTGCGCATGGGGCCGGGCTGGCGCGAAGGGCGCGGTCTATGGGTGCGGCCTCAGAAGACGCGGAAGCGACGCCGCGCGTTCTTCGTGCCGCTGACGCTGGCTGACGCGGCAGAGATCGACGGCTGGGGCCGGATGACCTTCGCCGGACATGGCCGCTGGGGGCGCGAGGTCGTGGTCGAGCCGGGCGAGGCGTACGTCCTAAGCCCAGCCGGCAATCCCTACACGCCGGAGGGCCTGCGCAGCCGATGGAACCGCTGGCTGGAGACGGCGGATGGCCGCGCTCTCGTTGTGCGTTGGGCTGAATGGGAGCGCGCGCTGCGCCGCCGAGACGGCGAGGATGTGCCGGACGTCGCCGATCTGCGCCCGTCCCTGCACGGGCTGCGCGCGACGGCGGTGTGCGCGCGTCGCCTCGCCGGCTATTCGGACGAGGACGTGGCGAACGACATCGGGATGAGCCTGTCGATGGTGAAGCGGTACTCCCGTTTCATCGATCAGAAGCACGCGGCCGAGACCAACATCGTGCGCCTGGAGCGGGTTGACAGACGGAGCGGGAACACCCTATGAACCGCCCATTGGAAAACCGGCCGGGAGATTTTACAAACGGTTTTCCAGCGCCTTCGGAAGTCATTGAAAGCAATGGCTTTCTGCTGGGGGATAGTTCAACGGTAGAACAGCGGACTCTGACTCCGTTAATCTTGGTTCGAATCCAGGTCCCCCAGCCAGTCATTTCAATAAGTTAGCGATTCGGAAGCGACGCCAGTCGCTAATTAATCGCGTAATGGTCAGTTTCCGAAAATCCGCTGCATCAAAGACGCTTCCGGCTTTTCCTCGTCTTTGCGGTAGGTGAAGTTAAACTCCACAGCGTCAACGCTGAGGTGCGGGCTGGCTTCGAGGTCCCAGACAAAATCTAAGGTCTCGTATGAGACGGGTCCGACGGTGAGGCTGATGGAGCAATCCTTAGCGGTGTCTGCTCGTAGCGTGCTGAGTAGCTCCTCAAACATCGTCTCTGAGACATAGAACCACCCGTTGATGAACGGTTCGGTGGCATCGTAATCGTCGCCTCCCTTCGTGGCCCCGGCGTAGGCGAGTATTCCTACACCTCGGTCTAGGGCGTCGCCTTTTTGCGTTGAGGGGTCCACCAGTCAGAACACCCAAGTTCACCGTGAGGTCGCGGAAGCGGGCTCCGTTGCTTAGCTTTAGGTCTCGATCATACGGCGCGGCGCACTCGATGCTGATCACTCGGTTTTCCGGATTGCTGCCGTTCTTCCCTCGAAGGGCTACGCGCCAAATTGTTGGGGAGAGATTGATGAAAACTGAGTCGACCATGGCTACTCCCAGATTGCGATGATCTAAAAATGTACGCTCGAACCTCCGCCTTCTTCAATTCAATCTGAGGTTGACGATGAGCGAAAGCGTTATCGACTATGAACAATACTGCACGCTGAATGGAATCGCGCCGAGCGACCAGACATACGCGCGCGGCGGGAAAATTGCAGAAGGGCGTCTGAGAGATATGGTGACCCGAGGTGTTGCGCTAATTGAGGAAGGTTACAACGGCGTCATTATTTTGACTAACACGGCAAGCTATAGGGCCGAGGAAATTCAAACAATATTTAATCGGTCCGACTTTCTAACTCGATGAGGTTATTCTCGATGAGGTATATCAACATCTTGGCGCGTGCGTCGACTTCGGTGTCGTTAAGTTTAAATTGAAAATCAACAAGCGCCCACCACCAGTTCTTTCTGAAACACCTGCTCGATCGTTGTGATCCCGGTTGCGTGCCACGAGTTGATGACGTTCGGGCTGTTCGTTGTGTTCCCGAGCCATCCAAAACGGCGGACGTCAAAATGAACAGCGTTCGAACCGATGGCCTGAAGCACGGGCATGTTCTGAAAGACAATGGTCATGGACGTCCCGTCGCGAGGAGCCGTGTTCGCGAGGTGGTTGGCAGCCTGAAGCCCGATCCCACCTGGCATGTTCTTCACGACGATCTGCGGATTGCCAGAAATCAGCCGGCCCATGTGACGGGCGACGATGCGTGCGCGCCGGTCGTAGTCGCCGCCGGAGGATCCAGGCACGGTCATCTCCAGTGTCCTGCCCCGGTAGAAATCGGCGACGGGGTCGGCGCCCGCACTCACGCAGGTCAGGCCAGTCACCGCCGTCGACACGAGAATGCAAGCCAACACACCGGACTTCATGCTGTCCTCCTATCCAGGTATTGTTTCAATTCCAAACCGCGAAGCCGAACGCGACAAGCGCTTGCGATCGGATCATCAGTCCAGAAGACTGGACCGGAAGCCCGCGCGCTTGACGACGCCATCACGTGCGGCGGACGCCAAGAGCTTGATCTTCTGCTCATCGACCCCGACGAGCGCGCCGCGCCATTTCATCACCTTTCCGGCGATCAGAACCGTTTCGACATTCATGGGGTTCATCAGGTTCACGACGGATCCGACAGCATTGTTGAGAGGCCACGCGTTCAGGCGCGATGCGTCGAGAATGACGATGTCCGCTTCCTTGCCCGGCGTGATCGAGCCGGTTCGCGAGCCCAGGCCCAACGCATTGGCGCCATCGATCGTGGCGAACTCCAGGACATCGCGAACGGTCAGCAATTTCGGCTGATCGCCAGGGTCCTTCTGCCTGCGTTGCAGGGAAAGCAACCTCTGCAAGGCAATCGTCGAACGCATCACGGTGAATGGATCCTGCGCAAACGTGACGTCGACGTCTGAGCTCAGACTCGGCCTGATGCCGTTGTCGAGCGCCTCCTGGATGCCAGGCATGCCGTGGCCCATCATCATCTCGATGGGTGGCGAAAGAGACACGACGCCGCCGGTGTCCTTGATGATTTTCCACGAGGCCGGGCTGAGCTGCGTGCAGTGGATGTATTCATCGCCGGGACGCAACAGTTTGGCGCGCGCGAGGTCGGCGAGGGCTTTCTCCGTGCGATGGTTCACGCCATGCGAGACGAACCTGACGTCCGCAGCCCGCGCGGCTTCGAACTGCGATTGCACCAGCGTTCCGGCGAGCGCAATCGACAGCAATTGGTCAGACGAACTGAAGTAGGCCTTACGCAGCCGCGAGACGTCCTGAGGATATTGATGCCTGTCGCCGGCGCCGCGCGAGTAGGCGTAAACGCCGCGAATGCCGGCATCCTGCAGAGCCTTGATGCCTGCATGGCTGTGCTCGGGCGTGTGATTGACCTGCGATGTGTCGACCGCGCAGGTCGTTCCCATGTCAATCATGCCAAGAGCGGATATGAGCGTGCCGATGTAGACATCGTCTGCCGAATAAGCCGCCGTCAGGCGGTCGCTGATGTCTCTTGAATAGTCCGGCTGCAAGAGCCCGTTCGGGAGGATGTTGCGCAACAGTCCTTGATAGAAGTGGTGATGCGTATCTATGAAGCCGGGTATGACGATACGATCCTTCGCATCGACGATGGCAACGTTCGCGGCATCAACATGAATATCCGGGCGGACCTCCCGGATCCTGCCGCCTTCGATGAGAATGTCGGCGGTAGCGAAGTCGCCGACTTTCGCGTCCATGCTGATCACGACGCCGCCGCGGATGAGTATCCGCCCGCCCCCCTGCAGGCGTGCAAGATCTGGAGTGATGCGCGAGGTCTGCGCCCGCAGCGCGTTGGGGAGGAAGAACGCTGACAACGCGGCCGTGCCGCCCAACCCCATGCCCCAGGCAAAAGTCCGCCGCGTCAAGCCAGACGGCTGTGCGCCGCCCTTGCCCGCCACGCAGGAAAATCGGGACGACTTGTTGGACAAAGGCGACAACTCGCAATCGATGCACATGCCGATTTCCTCCCCATGCATGACGCCTCAGCGAGCGCATCGTTGAAGCCTACGCCTGCTCTCGGCGGAGCTCAACCCGGATAGAAAGGCGCCTCTTTGCGCGTTACTGCGCTTGACGCCTGCCCTCGTGAGCAGGCGCATGGCACGCACGCCTACTTTTTTAATATATCCCGTATCTGGTCGACGATAGCGTCAGGGGTCTGCTCTATGCGGTCGATGAGGCGGTGCATGTCCTCGCCGCCAACCGGGTTGACCACGAGGCTGACCTTTTCCGCGTCGCGCAGAAATGCGGGGTCTTTCATCGTCGCGTCGAAGGCGGCCCGCAGCGCCTTGACCCTGTCCGGGGGCGTTTCGGGCGGGAGAGCGTAGGGGCGCGCCAGGACGAACTTGGAGGCGATGAATTCAAGAAGCTGCCGCGCCTCTGCATCGGGAGCGATCTCGATGGCCGTCGGAACGTCAGGAAGGTCATGCATGCGCATGCCGCCGAACTGGACGAGGATATTGACCTTCCTGTCGCGCACCCAGTCCGCGCGGTTGGCCATCAGCGTCGAATGCGCCGTGCTAATGCCATGCACCTCGCCCCGTTCGGCGGCGAGGAAAACGTCATTGGGCCCCTTGTACCCGAGGACCACATTGATGTTCGTTCCGAAAACGCGATTAATGACCAGCGGCAGCGTGTGATTGTCGGCGCCTGCGGACGTGCCCCCCATGATGATCTTTGCGCCGCGCAGATCGGCGATCGACCTGACGCCGGTGGTGTGCCACACCCACATGACCTGCGGCTCCTGCACGGGAGAGCCGATCCAGTTGAAGCGCGACAGGTCGAACTGCACGCTGCTGCCCTGCTGCGACAGCAGCTTGAGTCTGGGCTCGAGGAGAATGTTGTTCAGTGGCGCGCCGATGACCGATCCGTCGCGCCGGGCGCGATTGTAGAGGTGGTTCGTCATGATCAGGCTCGAAGCGCCCGGCATGTTCTCGACCGTGATCGTCGGCGCGCCGGGAATATACTTGACGATGTGCAGCGCAACCGTTCTTCCAGCGAGGTCATAGGAAACGCCGGCGTTTCCGCCAATCAGCATCTGGATGTTGCGGCCCCGATAGAAGTCGGCGACGTCGTCCGCCATCACGGAGCCGCATGCAATCGCCATGGCGACGCAACTCATGAGCGCGCGCTTCATCATGCTCTCCCATTCAGCCCGTTTAAAGTTTGGCCGCCCGCCCGAACGCCTCCTTGACGTCCACGGGAGCGTCGATCACTTCCGTCACGATCAGCTGCACTTCCTCTCCGCTGAGCGGGCTGATCTCCGCGCCGATCTTGTCCGCGTCGGCGAGGAGAAGGAGATCCTTCACTGCGGCTTCGAATGCAGCCCGCAAAGTCCTGACCTGCGCGTCGGGCGTTCCAGGAGGCGCCGCAAGGGGCCGCGAGGCGCTCATCCCAAGCGACAGGAAACGCGCGATGCGCGCCTTCGCAGGATCGTCCTTCACGAGGTCGACAAGGAGCGGCACGTCGGGAAGATCGGGCTCCTTCTTCATGGCAATCTGGACAAGGACGTGCAGGCGTCCCGTCTTGATCGCATCCCCGCGAAGGCTCTTGTAATTATCCCACGTGTTAACGCTGCGGCCGTCGAGTTCGCCCCGCTCCATAGCTATATCCTGGGCTGCGCCGCCTTCGTATCCGGAGATGATCTTGAAGCGCGTGCCGAGGATGGAGTTCATCACTGCGGGCACAATGGACGTGATCGCCCCCGCTCCCGTCGAACCCACCGTGACGTCCTTCTTCATGGCGTCCTCGATGGTTCGAACGCCCGATGTGTGCCATGTCGCCGTGACGTTGTTCGACGAGTTCAGGTTGCCGATCCACTTGAAGGTCTTCAGCGACGCTTCGAGGCCCGGCCGTCCAAGGGCGTCATGCAGGATCAGGCCCTGGCTGACGAGCGCCAGCCAGGTTCCGTCCTGGGATGCGCGGCGCGCGGCGTAGTTGAGCGACAGGAGCCCGCCGGCGCCGGGCTGGTTGACGACGAGGATGTTGGGGGCTCCCGGGATGTGCCTTGCATAGTGTCTCGCCAGGAGCCTAAGGATCATGTCATAGCCGCCGCCCGGTGCGGTATGCGTTGACATCGTGATCGTCTTGCCGCGGTAGAAATCATCCGCCTGCGCAGCGCCTGAGTTCATGAAGGCGAACAGGAGCGAACCGCACGCGGCGCCAATGCGAATTGCCGAGGTGATCATGTCGCCTCCTCAATTGCTCGCCTTGTGCGGCGGCTCGTGACGCCTTTCTCAGTGGGCGTAGTCTGGATACTTTGCTTCGACAAGGGACATCAGCGCGGGCCAATCACGCTGGCCTAAAGCACGATTGCCCCTGTAGAACTGGGCCGCGCCCTTTTCACACACTTCGGGAGGCGCAATGCTGTATGGCTGGTTCGACGCCAGGACGAGCATCTGTGTCTCGCAGCTCTTCTCCAAATGATACATGAGGTTGAAAGCCTCGGCGCAATTCACGCCGGCCGTAAGGAGGCCATGGTTCCTCAGGATGAGAACCTTGTGTTCTCCAAGGTCGCGGACAATGCGATCACGCTCGTTGAGGTCGTGCGATATCCCCTCATGGTCGTGATACCCGACCCGCTTGTAGAAGCGCAGCGACCCCTGGTTCAATGGCAGGAGACCACAATCCAGTGCTGAGACGGCCTGCCCCGCGACGGTGTGCGTATGGATAACGCAATGAAGATCTGTGCGCGACATATGAACCGCGCTGTGAATTACGAAACCGGCTCGGTTAATCTCGAAAGGCGTGTCTTCAAGGACGTTCCCGTCAACATCAATCTTCACGAGCATTGACGCCGTTATCTGCTCGAAAAGCGGGCCGTATGGATTGATGAGGAACTGGTCCCTAGTTCCTGGAACCCGCAAGGTGATGTGGTTGTTGATTAGATGCGTCCACCCGTGGTGAGCGACCAGCCGGTACGTGGCCGCCAGTTCAAGGCGTGCATCCCATTCTTCGGCGGAGACGCGTTCTTTCTTCGAAAGCGTCGCCTTCAGAAATTCGACAGCCATGGCTTTCCTCCCCGTCCGGAGGTCATCGCCGCCGGTTCGACGCCAAGTCTAGAACGGATGCGCATTGTGTCAACGCAGCTGAATCGCATTCTTAATAACAACCCGACATTCTTGCGCGCAGGGCCAACAACGGCGCCACAATGTCGAGGGTCGGCGTGGGAATACCCGCCTGCCGCGCCAAGTCCTGCAGGGCAAAGTAGGCGCTGTCGACTTCCATGATGCGGCCGCGTTCGAGGTCTTGGAGCATGGAGGGCTTGTGGTTCGACCGGCTCGGATTGGCGCGGGCCGCCTCGACGTCGAACCCCAGATCCGTGAATCCGTGCGCCTTTGCGAGAGCATGAGCCTCCGCGGCAAGGCCAAGCTGAACCGCCTGAACGCCTGCGTCCGCATGGACGGCGGAAATCGGCGCTCCAGTCAGTGCGCAAGTTGCGAAGTTGCCGACAACGCTGAGATACTTTCGCCACATGTCGACGCGGATGTCATCGCTCCAGCTCAGGTCGATGTCGCGGGGGCGCACTTGAGTCACCACGTTGGCGGCTGCCTGGCGCGCCGGCTCGAGCGCGGCGCCGATAATGAATCGGCCGTCCATGCGGCTTGCCTCGACCACGCCAGGCTCGCGGATCTCGCCGCCGGAGATGCAAACGATCCCAAGCGCCTGTGCAGGAGGAACTGCCGCGTGCAACGCCCCGCCTGGGTCGAGCCGCGAGAGATCGAGCGCATTGCCGCCGGGCGTGAAGCCGTCGCCATAAAACCAGAAGATCCCGTTCACGGCGAAGGCGACGAACGTCTTCTCAGAAATAAGCGGACGAATCTTTTCTGCAACCTGCGGCAAGGAAGGCGTCTTGGTGGCGACGATCACGAGATCCTGTGGCGACAATTCCGCTGAATCAGCCACAGCGAGCGGGCGCGTAACCTCGAGCCGTCCGGGCGCGCGAACTGTCAACCCGCGCGCCTGGATCGCCTCTAGGTGCTCGCCCCGGGCAATAACGGAGACATCATGCCCGGCGCGCCCAATGGCGCTTGCCAGAATGCCGCCAATGACGCCCGCCCCAAATACGCAGACCTTCATGAGACCTCCCCAGAGATGCCGCGTCCTCGACTCCCAAGTCATCGAACTCGTAATCGAGCGGCGGGGCCCAGGGTCGAACCTATGAACCGGAACACTCGCGGCGGCATCCAAATTCGCTAGTTGTTTACTATGTTAGCTTACCCATATGCCGGTATCTGGCAAGTCGAACTACGGCACAGGACAAGACAGATCTTGTGAAGCACGTATCGATGCTCGGCGACGCCGGGGTCCTTGGAGTTGCTCCCCGGGACATAGATCACGCCGGATTTGAAGTCACCGTCCTCTGACACGCTGCCAACGCGGCCCCACGGCAGGGTCGGCGATGCGCCGGCCGGCCGAGTCGGCATGCAATTGCCGGTACAGCGAGCGCATCAGCATATTGCTCTCGGCGCCGTTGTCGAAGATCACGCTCAGGCGCGCGTCCCGACGCCCCCGATGGTTCGTGAAGACCTCGTCCTTCTCGGCGACATATGCCACCTGCCAATTGAAGATGAAATGCCGTCCTGGCTCGATTTCGGACTTGCGCTCCAACTCGCGCGTCTGGCGCAGTGCGGCGTTGAGGTCCTTCTTGAGCTGTTCGAACAGCAGCTTGAACTGCTTGAAGTCGGCGCAGGGCTCCGTGTCGCCACCGCGTGCGGTCGCTTGATGTCCTCCGCGCGCGGCACATGGACGAGTTGCTCGATCTCGGATGGAGCGTCCACACCCTCAAGTTCCGCAAACGGCGCGTCGTCATCGAGCTCCTGCTCCACTGCGAATAGCGTCACCTAGCAGGCTCTGTCCGTCGAGAGCCGCAAGGATCGCGTGGCAATCGGGCGTCCAGCGAAGCTGGTCAAGCCGAACGAAGTTGACGCGCCGAAGGCGGCGCTCGGCTTCAGGGCAATCAACTTTTTTCTTCTCGAGTCCCAGTGTCAGTCATTTGCCTGTCAAAGAGAGCCATTAGGTCAAGAACCCGAACAAGCCTGCCGTTTGTTCGGCTTGGCCGAACAATTGCGCTATTGACGGAGAGGTCGAATGCTCGCGGTTCAGGATGTCGAGGTAATCTACCCGAATGGGTTTACGGGACTGCAACGAACCAGCGTCCGTTTCGATCGGGGCCAGTTCGTTGTGCTTCTCGGCACGTCCGGCGCGGGCAAGTCCACACTGCTCCGCACCCTCAACGGCCTTGTAAAACCGACGCGAGGCGATGTCGTCCTTGCTGGACAAGGCTCGATCTTCTCAAGCGGGGCCGCTTTGCGCCGCCATCGCCGTCGAACCGGAATGGTGTTCCAGCAGCATCATTTAATTGGACGCCTCACCGCTCTCGAGAACGTTCTGATCGGCCGGCTTGCCGCCCATTCGACGTTCCGAACGATGGCGCCCTTGCCGCGCAGGGATCGCATTCTTGCGCTTGAGGCGCTCGACCGCGTCGGATTGGCCGATCGCGCTCTTCATCGCGCCGATCAGCTCTCTGGGGGTCAGCAGCAGCGTGTTGGCATTGCCAGGGCGAAGGCGCAAGAGCCTGAACTCATCCTCGCTGACGAGCCTGTCGCAAGTCTCGATCCGGAGACCGCAGTGCGCGTGCTTCGCGATCTTCATCGCATTTGCCGCGAAGACGGCATCACCGCGATCGTAAGTCTGCATCAGCTCGATCTTGCCCGGCGCTTCGCAGATCGCGTCATCGGCCTGGCGGAGGGACGCGTTGTTTTCGAAGGCGCGCCCGAGGATCTCGGAAAGGCGGCCCTCGATACAATCTACAAGGTCAGCAACGTGGGGCTTCTGGAAGCGGCCGAGTAGAAAACTTCAACCAAAGAAGAGGATTACATCATGAAGCGTCGTGGTTTCCTGACCGGGGCTCTCGTGGTCGGCGCAATGATAGCGGCCGGACCAGTGCTGGCCGACAAAACAAACCCAGATAAGCTGCGCGTCGCCCTGCTTCCCGATGAAAACGCATCCACGCTTATCCAGAACGCGCAACCGTTGAAGAAGTATCTTGAGTTGACGCTCAAGAAGGAAATCGAGATCATCGTCACGACTGATTATTCCTCGATGATCGAGGCGATGCGGTTTGGTCGCATCGAAGTCGCTTACTTTGGGCCGTTCTCCTACGTTCTGGCAAAATCGAAGGCGCCGGAAATCGAGCCCTTCGCTGTCGGCGTCGAAAAGGGAAAGCCGTATTACAATTCGATCCTGATCGCGTCGGTGAGCGGTCCGATCAAGGAACTTAAAGACATAAAGGGCCGTCCTTTCGCCTTCGGAGATCAGGCCTCAACATCCAGCCACCTTGCGCCGCGCGCTCATCTCGCCAAGAACGGACTTGTCGGCGGGATTGATTACAAACCCGTTCACTTGGGTAAGCACGACGCCGTGGCTCGTGCTGTCGCCAACGGCCAGGTTCCCGCTGGTGCGCTGTCCGAGCAAATCTATCGTTCGCTCGTGGAGACCAACAGGATCGATCCTTCAAAGATCAGACAGCTCGCGCTGTCCGATAACATTCCCAATTACCCGATGACGCTTCAAGGCTATTTGAAGCCCGAGCTCAAGGAAGCGATAAAAAAGGCGTTTCTCGAACTCAAGGACCCTGAGATCCTGAAGCTCTTCCGGATCGAGGGTCTCGCGCCGGCGACCGATAAGGAATACGACGTGCTTCGCGATATGGCGAAGATCCTGAATCTCGATATCGCGAAGCTCTGAGGCTGACCTGATGCAGTCGATATCCTTCAACGCGATCCTCGCCGACGAACGTCGCTCCGCTTTGCGCGGGGCGAGTCTCGTCGGGTCAATCGTGTGCGTCTGCTTGTTCTCATTGTGGTTGACGGGCTTCTTCGACGCCAAGCGATTTGCTGAAAGTGGACCCGCGATCAAGCAGCTAGCCTCCGAAATGGTCCCGCCGGACTTTAGCCGATGGCAAACCTGGCTGAAGCCGCTGCTGGACACGCTCGCGATGTCCATAGCCGGCACTGCGTTGGCCGTTGTTTTCTCCCTGCCGTTGGCGCTGCTCGCCGCGCCCAATACGAGCCCCCACCGCACCGTCTACTTCACAGTGCGTACGTTACTCGCGTTTCTGCGCTCGGTGCCTGAAATCATTCTCGGAGTCCTCTTTGTTGCGGCTGTCGGTTTTGGCGCCCTCCCCGGCGTTCTGGCCCTCGCGTTGCATTCCGTCGGCATGGTTGGAAAGTTTTACGCAGAGGCCATAGAACACGTGGATCCAAAGCCCTTGGAGGCTGCGCGCGCAGCTGGCGCCACGCAAACGCAAGTGATCCTGCATGCAGTTCTCCCTCAGGTCCTGCCGCAGCTCACTGATGTCACGATCTACCGTTGGGAGTATCATTTTCGCGCCTCCGCCGTGCTTGGCATCGTCGGCGCGGGAGGCATCGGTTTCGAGTTGATGGCCGCGCTGCGCTTGCTCAATTACGATCAGGTCTCCGCCATTCTGCTCGCGATTCTTGCTTGCGTGGTCGTTGTCGACAGCATCGGCGCCTATCTGCGCAGATCACTAAAGTAGAAACTGACACGGCCTGCAGAGAGATCGACATGACGGAATTGCCGCTTGTGGTTCTGACGAACCGCACGTTCCCTGAAACACGCAAACTATTCGACGGCGTCGCGCGTGTGATAGCAAACGACAATGCAGAACCCTGGTCCAGAGACATTTTGCTCGGACATTGTCGCCATGCGACCGGAATTATGGCGTTCATGCCCGATCAGATCGATGCTGGGTTTCTGGAAAATTGTCCAACGCTGAAGATAATAGGCGCCGCGCTGAAGGGCTTCGACAACATCGATGTCGAAGCCGCTTCGCAGCGCGGCGTCTGGGTGACGATCTGCCCCGATCTCCTGACCATACCGACCGCAGAGTTGGCGATCGGGCTGATGCTTGCCCTTGGCCGCAAGATGCTTACGGGCGATCACGAAATCCGCCGGCAGGGATTCTACGGCTGGCGCCCATGTCATTATGGCGTCGGGATCCATGGGTCGGTTGTTGGCGTGGTCGGCTTCGGTCAGGTGGGCCAAGCGATAGCCGGGCGACTTCGCGGATTCGGCTGCCGGATTCTGGCGCACGATTCGGCGATAAGCGCCCCGCCTGCTCATTTGAAGGACGCCGTGGATTTGACAACGAAGGAAGACCTGCTTCGGTTATCCGACTTTGTCATTCTTGCGCTGCCGCTTTTGACCTCGACGAGACATACCATTGATGCTGGGGCCATCGCTGCGATGAAGAGAGGCGCGCTGCTCGTTAATCCAGCCCGAGGATCGCTGGTCGACGAAGCTGCCGTTGCCGACGCAATTCTGAGTGGGCGTCTTGGCGGGTATGCGGCTGATGTATTCGAGTTTGAGGACTGGGCTCGTCCCGACCGGCCGGCGTCCATTGACGCGCGACTATTGGCGGCGAACGACAAGACTGTGCTCACGCCGCATATCGGCTCCGCCGTGACCGACGTGAGGCGGGAGATCGAGGCGTCCGCGGCGCGCAGCATAATCGAGGTGTTGCAAGGTCACACACCCACCTGCGCCATCAATTCGCCTCTCCGTCCCTAACATCCGATGAGCAAGACAGACGTCCACACGATGCTCAACCTGACGCATGTTCGCAGCTTCCTTATGGTCGTTGACTCCCATGGCGTCAGAGCGGCGGCCAAACAGCTCGAACTGTCGCCCTCAACGATAGTTGAGCACATTAGGCAGCTTGAAGAGCACCTCGCTGTGCCCCTGCTAGAGCGCGCAAACAGGAGCATCCAACCGTCGCGTTATGGGGCGCGCTTTCTACCCTACGCTCGCGCGCTGATCAGAACCGCCACTCGAGCAAGGGAACTGGTCAATGAACCACGTCTGCGCGTGGCGTCCGCAAGCAATATCGGCGTTTATCTATTACAGCCCACGATAGCAGCGTTTCAGCGACAGTTGGGTATAGAGGTCGAGCTGTGGATCGCTCCCAACCGGCAAGTAGCCGAGCGGCTGGAGCGGGGAGAGGCCGACATCGCAGCAATGGAATGGTGGGATAATCGGCCCGGCTTTGCAGCTACCAACTGGAAGCGTGAGCCATTGGTTTTGATCGTAGCGCCGGACCACAAATGGGCGCAGCGCGACGCGGTCGATCCGGAAGACCTTTCAGACGAGGTCTTGCTTGGCGGCGAGCCTGGGACGGGAACTGGACGCGTTCTGATGAACCAATTGGGCGAGCGCGCCGATCGTCTTCGAATACAATCGGGATTCGGTAGCACAGAAGCAGTTAAGAAAGCGGTCCAAGCGGGCTTGGGGGCATCTGTCGTCATGCGCTCCAGCGTGACCGAAGAATTGGCTAGCGGACGTCTCGCCGCAGTGCCGATCAAGGATGTTCCCTTGACAAAGGAGCTGAAGCTCGTTCGGCCCAATGACTTGCCAGCAGCATCCACTGCGGCCATTTTCGTACAGTATTTAATGATGGATCGAGCTGACTTGCTAAGGCAGTAAGTTCAGGTTGCCAGCGCAGTCGGGCGCCGATCGCGCCAGCCGGAACAACATGCAAGCCGACATATCATTTCTTTGGTCGACTGCGCATTCTCACGGGCTGGTTGGCTTCGGCCTCCGCGCTGACCTCGCCGGGGAAGTATGCGCGCTAGTCTATTTCTCCTGGCAGCTTGGACCCGGTGTCCGCGCGGCGACTCCATCCGATATGATCAAAACTGCGGCCTTTGTCTGAAGCGGGCAAGCCAACGTGCCGCCCGCGAGCGATGAGGGCTAGCTGATGAGCCCCGAGTGCCTGCCGTTTCATGCCCTATGGCCGATCGATTGAGTAAGAGTGAAGGTTCACTTTGCTTGTCGCCAGGCATGCGGCGCCGGACCCGCTTGATATTGAAGCTGAGGAACAAGCAGTGACGTTCGTTGACCGAATGAACCGCCCCGGGGGAGGCGTCGGTCGGGAGCTTGCCCGGCGGCTCATGTGAGGCGCACCAGATCAAGGAGGTAGAGAACGATCCCTGCGATGCAAGACCCGATCAGCGTTTGGATCACCCCCGCCTTGAAGCGGAACACCGCGACAGCCGCGGCAGCGGCGAGGAGGAAGGCCCACGGATCGATGGATGAGAGAACGGGCGCATCAAACGACAGCGCATAGGCGCTCACCTGCCGGGTTTCCCGGAATATCGTGTGAATGGCGAACCAGATCGCCAGGTTCAGAATGACGCCCACGACGGCGGCGGTGATCGCCGAGAGCGCCCCATGAAGCGCCTTGTCGCCACGCAAGGACTCCACGAATGGAGCGCCCAAAAAGATAAAGAGGAAGCAGGGTACAAAGGTTACCCAGGTGGCGAGCAGACCGCCGAAGATGCCAGCGGTGAGTGGAGAGAGGACGCCTGGATCGCGGAACGCGGCAAGAAAGCCGACAAACTGCAACACCATGATCAGCGGACCGGGGGTCGTCTCCGCCATCCCAAGGCCGTCGAGCATCTCGCCAGGAGCCAGCCAACCATAGTGCTCGACCGCTTCCTGCGCGACATAGGCGAGCACCGCGTAAGCGCCCCCGAAAGTGACCACGGCCATTTTCGAGAAGAACATTGCAATCTGCGAGAAGACGTTGCCAGAGCCGAGCGTCGCGAGGAGGAGGCCGACTGGGCCGAGCCACAGCGCCAGATAAATCAGCGAGACTCTGAGCGCCTGGCCGACACTCGGCCGCGCGTGCGCGGGTAAGCTCTCTCCGAGTCTGGTTTCAGAATCCGCGACGATCGCGCCGGATGAAGACCCATGGCCGCCGCCCACCTGAAACGCCGGGTGACCCGCGCGCCCGCCAATGAACCCGACCAGGCCCGCGGTCAGGACGATCAGAGGGAATGGAACGCCGAAGAAGAAGATCGCCACAAACGCACTGGCGGCGAGCGTGATCAAAAACGGGTTCTTTAGCGCCTTGCCGCCCACGCGCAGAACCGCCTGGAAGACAATCGCCAGGACAGCCGCTTTCAAACCGAAGAACAGTGCGGCCACAACCCCGACATTCCCGTAGAACGCATAGATTATGCTCAGCGCCATGATCGAAATGAGGCCGGGAATCACGAACAATACGCCGGCGATCAGTCCGCCGATTGTTCGGTGCATAAGCCAGCCGATGTAGGTGGCGAGCTGCTGCGCCTCGGGGCCGGGCAGCAACATGCAGTAGTTGAGGGCGTGGAGAAATCGGTTGTCGCCGATCCATTTTTTTTCTTCGACAATGATCCGGTGCATCACCGCGATCTGACCGGCAGGTCCGCCAAAAGAGAGCAACGCGACCCGTAACCAAACCCGGAAGGCTTCGCTGAGGGTGACGTTATGCGAAAAAGGATCTTTGTGGTGATGCTCAAAGGCCATGCTGCGTCGCGGCTCCATAGAAGCGAGACGCGATCCTTGGGCACGGCGCCTGATGGGGCGATCGCCAAGCCCCTGGCGAACCATGGCGGATCGAACTGCCAACGTCAACGTCAGCAGGCAAACCCCAAAATTACTGCCGCGCGCAATTAGCCGGCACGACCGAAAAGACGCGGCTCCGGAGCAATGACTCTTGAACCGCTCGGCGGATGCGAGGTTGCTGTTATATTAGGAACAGAAACAAGATTGAGCGCCGGTTCGCAATGCTTTCTGGATTTCAGGCGCATCCTCGCGGCAGGAATTGCTCGAGACCGAGCCACACTGTGGATACCGTGGGACGAAGTCCTGGTATGGCCATGGTCACGACCAAGGGATCCGGCCATCGCGGCGAGCGCCGGGAAGCGGCCCCTCACAACTTCCCGGTCTAAACCACCGCACGCTACGTCTTCAATCCACTGAGTGGAGGCGTTGGCCCCTCAACTAAAAATCGGCGTCGGCGTCGCAGGATGCACGGACTAGTAGAATCTTGATCTGTCCACCGATGGCGCGCCTCTCGATGTCGGCGCGATAAATTGCTTCGGACCGCCCCGCGACTTAATTAATTCTCCCAAAGAACTTACCGTCTTCCTTCGTCACACTTTCTTCCGTCATTGTAAATTTATGTAGTAACTGATAATTGGGATGTTGCGCCGGTGGATTTTGTTTGTCGGAGACGACGACCTGTAAGGAGAGAACAATGAGGAAATTTGTGCTTTTCGGATTTCTCGGCCTAGCCGCCCTTAGCGCATCCGCGCAGGCGCAGGTTACCTTCGACATGAGCAGGGTCACGTGTGCCGACTACGCAGCTATGGATCCTGTGACATCACGGGATTTTTCCGCGTGGATGAGCGGCTGGTTCAATCAGCGGGCCGGTTCGACGAGGCTCAACGTGGAAGGCTATCGGCGAAACGTCGCTAGCGTTCAAAGCTGGTGTGCGTCCAATCCTAGGCAACTCGTCATGGCCGGCCTTACAACTGCCGCCGCCAACGCACGCCCAGGTCAGCCCGGTCCTACCGACATTGACGGCTCAATGATCACCTGCGGTCAGTTCCTTGCGGCCGACGCGGACACGCAATTGTTGATCTCTTCATGGATGGGCGGTTGGTTTATGTCCACGAAGAATCTGACCAACGTCGACAACCGTTACGTGGCTCGCAACACCCGTGTTGTTGGGGAGCAGTGCCAGCGCAATAGAAATCAGAAGCTAATGACGGTGATCGAGGAAAATTTCCGGTGATTTTTTGATTAAGTAAAAATACACGCCAAGTTAGCGGATTCCAGTGAGTGATTAATTTTGCGAAAACAGGGCGCTGCGACAGTAGCGCCCTGTATCTGTTGTGACGACTGACCGAGGCCAGAAAGCGTTGATTTTCAAGTTTCCATCGAAATTGTGACGCGTCAAACTAACATCGGCCATGAGCGCCGAGCAATACTTGGGCGTAACCTTGCGGCCAACGGAGTTAGGGCTGATCTTGAGACGCTCCGCAGCCTCAGGGGGTTAGATCGTCGCGCCAACCCGAGGCGCCGGCCTGTCAGTGTCAAACAGTCAAACATAATCTCCAATCTTCTGACATCTACAGCCCCCTCACCTCAAGCCAGAAAGCTGCGGCGACTCATTGACCGGAAACGCTCAGGCGAAATCGTAAAGCTTCACGACCTGAACCCGGCGCTCGAAAGCGCCGGCGCGCAGTTTCTCTGATCAGCTGGCGTTTCCCGCCGCGCGACCGGCGGGCGGCGTCCTGCCTTCCGTCGTGTCAGGTCCGGGCGCCGCGCCGCGATAGCGCCGCTCATCGGCGTGATAACTGCTGACGAGCTCGTCGACCACGGCCGCAATCCGCCCCAGCGCCGCGCGATCGCCCTCTTCCGTGGCCCGCCTGCGCTCGATGCGCACCGCCGAGGCAATCACCTGGAGCTGGTTCCCCAGCCGGTGATTGATCTCCCGCAGCAACTCACGATTCTCCGAAGTCCGCTCCCGCACCTGCCGCTCAAGCTCGGCCCGGCGAGCCCGCGGGGAGACGAGGCGCAGCGCCTTCGGCATGATCGCGATGAGCGCGATAGCGGTCCCGATGGAAAGGGCCGCGCATGTGGCCTTCAGCGCCGCTTCCGCGACGGTGTGCTCGAAGGTGGTCCAAGGCATCTGCAGGGCGTGCACGGCATGGGTGAGTCCGCACGCCACTATGAACGCAGCGAAAAGAGCGAACATCCATGGATAAGGCAGGTCGTCGAGGCGTCTGCGCCAGACGATCAGAAGTCCCACGGGAATAGCGAAATACGCCAGAGCGATGCCGAGATCGCTCGCTAGCACGACCTTGCCAAGCGGCGACATGCCGCCGCACAGCGCAAAATAGGACTCAAGCCAACTCATGTTCCGGAAACCCACCGCCCCCCGACGGCAAGACATCGGTTGTTATATACGAATATTTGAAGGCGCCGGATTACTGAAAACATCCTGATGGCGGCAAACGCCAAGCCATGGCTTTTTGGTGATTGGCCGGTCGCCTCCGCGACGCCGGCGGCTTGTGCACTCCCAATCCACGGAACCCGTCACTCCCCATCCCCGTTCACGCCGCAGACCCAACGGGCCGATGCCCGCAAAAGGAGGCGAAAACATGGGACTTTTCACGGCAGACATCAAAACGCTCGACGACCTGTTCGTGCATACGCTTCAGGACATCTATTACGCTGAGAACCAGATCACAAAGGCGTTGCCCAAGATGATCTCGAAGGCGACCGACCCGCAACTCAAGCAGGGCTTCGAGACGCATTTGCGCGAGACCGAAGGCCAGATCAAGCGCCTTGAACAGGTGTTCAAGATGCACAGCAAGACGCCGAAGGGCGTTGATTGCCCAGCTATCGACGGCATCATCGAGGAAGCCAACACGACTGCGGGCGACGTCGCCGACAAGGAGGTGCTCGATGCTGCGCTTCTGGCGTCCGCTCAGGCCGTGGAGCACTATGAGATCACCCGCTACGGAACGCTGATCGCATGGGCGAAGCAGCTTGGCCGGCCGGATTGCGCCGCGGTTCTGCAACAGAACCTCGACGAGGAATACGCCACCGACAAGAAGCTGACGGCGATGGCCGAGAGCAAGGTGAACCGCAAGGCGGCCTAACGCTTCTCTGCAGATTTCGACGAGGCCCCGCGTGCTTCCATCGCGGGGCCTTCTGATTCCCCGTGCGCATGGAACCTCGCGACCGCGCCTGTGTTCACGACGCAGCAAGAGAGGCGCGGGTGTTTGAGGCGATCTCCACCTGGATGCAGGAACAGGAAGCGGTGAGGCATCTGGCGACGCTCGCGTTCGCCTACGTGCTGGCGCTCCCGATCGGCTGGAACCGGGAGGAGAGATCGAACAGCGCGGGCCTGCGCACGTTTCCGCTGGTCGCCGTGGCAAGCTGCGGCTTCATAGAGGCGATCGAAACCGTTGCGGGCAGGAACCCCGAGGCGCTGGCGCGCGTCGTCGAAGGCGTCGTCGCAGGCATGGGCTTCATCGGCGGCGGCGCCATCCTGAAGACCCGCGGCGACGTACACGGCACAGCGACCGCGGCGGGCCTCTGGGCGACCTGCGCAATTGGCGTTGCGAGCGCGCTGGGCGCCTATCACGTGGCGGTGACGATCTCCGTCGTTACGTTTCTGACTCTCTCCGTCATGACGCGCCTGAAGCGCTGACACTCTTCCCGGCGCGCTCGGCAGTCGCTTCCGCACGGAGGGTCTGGCGCACCCACAGATTGCGGACGAGAACGAGAAGCGACGCCGCGAGCGGAACGGCGAGAAAGATGCCGGGGATTCCAAACACGACGCCGGACACGACGATGGCGAATACGCCCAGCGCCGGCGGCAATGATACCGCGCGGCGCTGCACGAGCGGCGTCACGACGTTGCCTTCCAGCTGCTGAATGACGACGACGGCGACCAGTGTCCAGATCACCGCTTCACCCCCGATGGACGACGCAAACACGAGCGGCGGCGCGGCCGAGAGAAAAGGCCCAAGAAACGGAATGAAATTGGCGACTCCTGCGATGACGCCCAGCGCCACGGCCGAAGGCAGGCCGATCATCCAATAAGCGAGCGTAGATGCGCCGCCGACAAGCAGCATCGTTACGAATTGTCCCGCAAGCCAATGGCGCAGCACATCGTGCGTTGCGTCAAGCGCGCCGAACACGCGATCCTGCTGATCGGGTGGGAAGAGCATGGCGAAGCCACGGCGATAGAGGCCGGGGTCGGCTGCGAGATAGACCGCCGATACGAACACCAGCGCGATGCTCGCCAGTGCGCCGAACAGACTGACGCTCCATTGCGTCACCCGAGATAGAATGCTCGAGCCGGCCTCAGCCGTAATCGCGTCTTCGAGTTTCTGCGTTGCGTGATCGATTCCCGCGCGTTTTCCGGCCGCGTCGATCGCGTCGGGCAAACGTTCGCCGAGCTGAGTCAACTGGCCGGCGAGTTGGGCGCCGAAAAGATAGATGAACCCGCCAACGAGTCCGGCGACCAGAAGGGTCGCGAGCGCAAGCGTCCAGCGCTCGCCGACACGCGCGTAAGCATGGAGAGCCGAAGCCAGCGTACGCAGCAGGATCGCGACCAGGATCGCCGCGAACACAAGCAGAAGCACGTCCGATGCAAGCCACAAGAAATAAGCGATTGCGACCACGCCAACGGTGATCATCACCCGCTTTGCGAAATTGAGATCGGAGATCGGCTCGCGCGCCGCCTCCCTTTCGATTGAACGCCGCAGCGGCGAAGGCGCATCGGCGCCGTCCATGCTCAGGCTCCTTCGCGGCAAGCCGGGTGGCTGCGCCGCGAAGGCGTGCCGATGGCACGATTCCGGCGCTCGACAGATCGAACGCGCGAGCGCGGTTCCGGTTCAGTTTGTGGCCGAACCGGCGCTTGGCGGCTTACTGGTGGATGGCTTCGCCGTGCATGGCGAGATCAAGCCCTTCGAGTTCCTCGTCCGCGAGCACACGCAGGCCGGATATCGCCTCGACGATCTTGAGGACGACCCACGTGCCCGCGGCGCACCAGACGATCGTGACGATCACCCCGATCGCCTGCACCCACAGCTGGCGGGCATTGCCCTCGAGCAGTCCGCTGACCCCCGGCGCATCACCGGAAACACTGAGGCTTGCGGTCGCGAATACGCCGACCATGAGCATTCCCAGCACGCCCCCAACCCCATGCACGCCGAATACGTCCAGGGAGTCGTCATACTTGAACCGCATCTTCACGACGGTGCAGAAATAATAACACACGCCCCCCGCGACTGCGCCGATCACGACGCCGTGCCATGGCATGACGAAACCCGAGGCGGGGGTGATTGTGCCAAGTCCCGCGATCGCCCCCGAAATGATGCCGAGCACGGACGGCTTGCCGCGCTGGATCCATTCGAACAGGCTCCACACAATGGCTCCTGCGCAGGCCGCAAGATGCGTCGCGGCGATGGCGAAAACCGCGCGTCCGCCAGCCGAGAGCGCCGAACCGCCGTTGAACCCGAACCAGCCGACCCAGAGAAGGCCGGTGCCGACGACGGCGAGAGTCAGGTCGAACGGGGACAGGTTCTCCTTGCCGTAACCGCGGCGATTGCCCACGACCAGCGCGGCCACGAGACCCGCGACGCCCGCATTGATGTGCACCACCGCGCCGCCTGCAAAGTCGACGACGCCGAGCGCCGCCAGCGCGCCCCCGCCCCACACCATGTGCGCGGAGGGAATGTAGACGACGAGAAGCCAGAATATGCAGAAAAGGCAGAAGGCCGAGAACTTCATGCGGTCAGCGATCGCGCCGCCCACGAGCGCGCAGGTGATAACCGCGAAGGTCATTTGGTAGACGCAGAAGAGAAGTTCGGGAATGGTCGGCGCCAGCGAGGTCGTCGTCTCAAGGCCCATGCCGCGAAGAAAGACGCGACCGAAGTCGCCGAGCACGGCCCCCTCCCCGCTGAAGGCCAGAGAATAGCCGACCGCGAACCACAGGATCGACACGATGGCGAGCGCCGCGGCGCTCTGCGCCATCGTGCCAAGGACGTTCTTGCGCCGGACCATCCCGGCGTAGAACAGGGCGAGGCCCGGCAGGGTCATCATCAGGACCAGCGCGGTCGCGACGATCATGAACCCGGTGTCGGCTGCTTCGATCTTCGCGTCGGCGGCGAATGCTGCCGGCGTTGCAACGCAACAGGCGACGAGCGCCGCGGCCCCCTTCAAAACGTTCATGGCTGATCCCCAGTCGCATCCCAAATGATGGCCGCTTAAGCAACTTTCGTGCCCCAACGCCGACTATCTGAGCGTTCTGATCATTTCCAATGCGAATCGCCTTCGTTATCTGCGCAAACAGACACAAGAGCATCGGCCATTCGTCGCAACAGCCCTTGAAATCGGCATATATTGTACGCGTACTCGCCAGTTTGCATAATATTTAGGCGTTCACTCCGGCTTGCGAAGCGGGTCACGACGCTATTCAATCGCGGGCTAGGACAGTGGCGCTGAAAGGATGCGGGGGCATCGGGATGGACGAACCGGGCACGGCCCCGGCTGAACGGACGTATGCAACACGCAAGAGCGTCCTGGAGCCGGAGACGATCTGGCGCCTGACGCCCGGCGCCCTCGTGCGTGAGCGCATCGGTGAGCCTCCGCGGAGCGTCTGGCGGACGATCGTCGAGGTTGGCTACCGAGTTCTTTTTCCGTGGGGCGGCCCGCTCACTTCCGACGGCTGGCCCGACCGCGTGCCCTACGAGGACATTTCGAGCCTCAGGGTGCGGTTCGATCCGACCCGCTTCGACAGGTCGCGGGAGCGGTGCGATCTGGTAGGCCCCGGCGGCGCGCGCGTTTCGCTGTTCTCGACGCGATACGTGAGTTTTGGAAGCTTCGAGGACACGTCGGACGGCTACAAGCCCTTCATCAACGAGTTGACGCAGCGCGTGCTCGCCGCCCGCCCGGAGACTGCGGTTTACTCCGGACTGACATGGACGTCGTACATCATCCAGCACGGAGTTCTTCTCCTGGCGCTGCTGGCGCTCGCCAGCGTTCTGGCCATGGCGGGTCTGCCCGCCCTCGGAACGGTCTGGGCGAAAATCATCATCACCTTGAGCTACGTTGGCACGATGTGGGCCTACACACGGCGAAACCTGCCGCGCAAACTCAACCCGCCCAGGCGCTGAATGCGCTCCGGGAACGAAACAAAACCAATGGGAGGCGAACGCATGAAGCTGGACCACGACATTCGCATCGTCATGCCACGCACGCCCGCCCCACGCCTGCGCACTCCGATGGCCGGCGGCGGGACCTACGACCTCTACGAGGAACGGCCCTCGCTCATGTCGATGATCGTGTTCTATCGTGGCCTTCACTGCCAGCAATGCCAGGATTACCTGCGCGATCTCGAGCAGTGGATTGGAGAGTTTGAGAAGCGGGGCGTCACCTCCGTCGCCGTGTCATGCGACTGCGCGGATCGCGGGGAGCAGACCCCGGGCCAATGGGGTCTTTCGAGAGTGCGTATTGGCTATGGCTTGTCACCCCGCGAGGCCCGGGACTGGGGCCTTTTCCTCACCGCGGGCCGGCCGCGCGCCTCCGGCATGTCGGAGCCCGACGTCTGCTGCGAACCCGCCGTTTTTCTCGTCGCCCCGGACCGGACGCTCTGGTTCTCCGCGATCCAGAACATGGCCTTCGCGCGCCCGCGCTTTGAAGACCTGATCGAGGGCTTTGAATTCCTTTTCGCGCGCGGCTACTTCCGCGAGAAGGAATGCCCTGCGCGCGGCGAACTCCCCTTCGCGCCCGGTTAGCGCAATGGCGGCGGCGGCATCATCAGAAAACGCTCACGCATAATTTGTTGCGCGCGGGGAAAAGTAGTGCGACGGTATAAACCGTAGAGTTGATACGTTGCCGGGGGGACGCGTAGTGGGGCAGGACGACCCCGACGCCGAACGTTCGTCGGAAGACGGCGTACAGGGCGCGGATGCTCACTTTATGGATCCGGACGTCCTCGCCAGAGAGGACGTGGAGGATCGCCACACCCGTCTTGCGCACATTGTCTCGCACCAGATCGTTCCGCGCCTGCGAAATCTGCATCTCACCGCGCCCGAAATCGCCGCAGTGATCAGTGCGGAAGAGATCGACCGCTTTTCCCATCTCGTGCTGAGCCCCGACATCAGAACAGCCGAAGCCTTCGTCACTCTGCTGCGCGAGCGCGGGCTTTCGATGGAGCTTCTGTTCGAAGAGCTCCTCGCTCCTGCTGCGCGCCATCTCGGCCAGATGTGGGATCATGACGAATGTGACTTCATTGATGTGACTATCGGATTGGGGCGTTTGCAGCGATTGCTCGCAACCTTCAATTGCACCCATCAGGATCCGGTGCTGATGGATCGCCGTTGCATCCTGATGACGACCATGCCCGGCGACCAGCATTCGTTCGGCGCCTCGATGGTCGAGAAATTCCTGCGCGCGGGCGGCTGGCGCGTCCGCGCTGAACGCGTGGATTCTGTCCGCGAGCTTGCGCAACTCGTCAGTTCCGAGTGGTTCGCCATCGTCGGCGTCACAGTGGGCTTCGACCAGCATCTCGACGAACTTGCCGCGATCATCGGCCTCATGCGCAAGCGCTCGCGCAACCCGGCCCTTGGTGTGCTCGTCGGCGGTCCGGTCTTCATCTCGCAACCGCACCGCGCGCTCGAGGCCGGCGCCGACGCGACGGCGGCGTCCGCGCCACTGGCGGTCCTTGCCGCCCAGAAGCTTTTCGACGAGCGCGCCTCGGCCTACCCTGCCGCCTTCCTGCAATAGAACTTGCTTCGGAACTTAAAGGCCCGGTTCGCGTTCATGCTGCGCAACGGCGTGACTGACGCGATTGCGGAACGGCCGGCGCGACCGCGGATGTACCGGCGCGCCGGTCCTCCTGCGCTTCGCACGCTGTTTGTTGACAAGCCCCATTGCGCCTTTAAGTTCGCTTCCGAAGAAGAAAGCTTCGGGAGAAAAGAATGTCGCGTCTGCCGCTTACGATGGCCTGTGGTCCCTACGATCGGATGGAGGCTCTGGCGCAAGGCGTAGTGCAGCCCGAAGGCATAGACCTGCGATATCTCGCCATCCAGTCTCCGCCCGAAATTTTCGCCCGCATGATCAAGACGCATTCGTTCGATGTCGCCGAGATGTCGCTCGCGCATTACTCGATCATGCGTTCCCGCGGCGAATTTCCCTTCGTGGCGATTCCCGTCTTTCCCTCCCGCGTGTTCCGGCACGGATACATTTTCATCAACAAGAACTCCGGCATCCGCGAGCCGAAGGACCTCGAAGGCAAGCGTGTCGGCGTTCAGGAATACCGCCAGACGGCCGGCGTGTGGGTGCGCGGCATCCTGCAGCACGATTACGGCGTCAATCTCGACACGATTACATGGGTGGAGGGCGGCGTGAACGAAGGCAGGCCCGAAGACCACGAAATGGACCTGCGCCCCGTGCGCCCGATCAAGCTCGAACTCATCGGGCCCCATCGCACGCTCAATGACATGCTTGAGGCAGGCGAGATCGACGCCTACTTCGGTGCCCGCCGGCCCGCCGCCTTCGACAAGGGCAAGAACGTGACGCGCCTGTTTCCGGACTATCGGGCGCGCGAGAAGGACTTCTATCGCCGCACCGGCTTTCATCCGATCATGCATACCCTGGTCATCCGCGAAGACCTCTTCAAGGAACAGCCGTGGGTGCCGGAAAGCCTGTTCAAGGCCTGCCAGGCCTCGAAAGCGTGGGCGCTCAAGCAGATGCGTTTTTCCGGCGCGCAGCGGCTCATGCTTCCCTGGCTATTCGAGGAAATCGCGGAGATGGACGAACTGATGGGCGCGGACCCGTGGCCCTATGGCGTGGAGGCGAACCGGAAGATCCTGGACGCCTTCATGGGCTATCTTGTCGACCAGGCGTTCCTGGAGAAGAAGCCGTCGCCGGACGACCTCTTCGCGCCCATCGTGAACTGGACAGAATAGTCAAGTTCAAGAAAAAAGCATGCTTGATGGATCGTTAAGCCCTGTCCTTTAGGCTGGGGGCGGGTGGCCGTGCACATTGTTGACACAAGTGGCGGCTAGCGCTTGATGGACATGATGGCGTCGAATTTCAGCTCTGGTCGATCGATGAAGACCACCGTGCGGGCGGGCGTGGCGGCGTTCGCGCTCGCGCTGGGCGTCGCAGCGGCGGATCATGCATGGGCGAACCCGAACGCGCCCGTGGCCGCGAAGACGCGCGTGCTCATGTCGACGAAGGACATGGCGCCCAACGCGCCGATCCTTGTACGGGTCTTCAAGAAGGAGTCCGTGCTCGAGGTCTGGAAGCAGACTCGCAGCGGCAGGTACGAACTCCTGAAGTCGTTCCCGATCTGCCGCTGGTCGGGACAACTCGGCCCCAAACGCCGCGAGGGCGACCGGCAGGCGCCGGAAGGATTCTATTCCGTCGGCCCCCGGCAGATGAACCCGAATTCGTCGTTTCATCTCTCCTTCGACATCGGCTATCCGAACGCCTTTGACCGCGCCCATGGCGGCACGGGAGCGTATCTGATGGTGCATGGCCAGTGCACTTCGTCGGGCTGCTACGCGATGACCGACGCGCAGATCGAAGAGATATACGCGCTCGCGCGCGACGCCTTTGCTGGCGGCCAGCGCGCTTTCCAGTTTCAGGCGTTTCCCTTCCGCATGACGGCTGAAAACATGGCGCGTCATCGAAACGATCCGAACATCGCGTTCTGGCGTCAGCTCAAGGAAGGCTACGATCATTTCGAGGCGACGCGGGCCGAGCCGCGCGTCACTGTCGCCGGCGGGCGCTACGCCTTTTCCGCGGGCGACGACGAAAAGCAGAGCCTTGTCGCCTCACTTCGCGATAAGGAAGACGAGCGCATCTCCAAGCTTGTCGATGATGGCGTCGCCAGCGTCAAAACCACGTATTCCGATGGCGGGATGAATGCGATCTTCACCGCCCTTGCGGCGAAGGGCGAACGCTCGCTGGGCGTCGTCAGCCGCCCGGAGGCGCTCGCCTACGCAGGCCGGGAGGTCGTGCTTGTTCCCGCCCGCAAGCCAGTGCAACTCGCGCTTGTGAATGTGCCCGAGCCGCCCCCGCGCCCGCCCGAGTTTGGCGGTTCCCCCGACCAGGGCGCGACAGACCTGATCGCGGGCGCGTCGCCCATCTTGCCGGCGCAGTTCACGCCCTGGCCAAAGCTGGTCGTGGCTTTCAACCCCTGACAGTTCCGCGACTTGCGAAGCTTCGCGGCTTGCGCGACCTATGGCTCGCCCTTGTGAGCAGGTACGATCATGCTGTCCGACTTCGTTTCATACTTGCGTGGCAGAGGCCCCGATTTCTGGATTGAATGGTCATCGACCGCCATCCTCATCACCGGGGTCCTGCTTACGAGCCTGAATGTTTACCCGGCCAATCTCGTCTTCAACTTCGTTGGAAACCTGGGTTGGTTTGTCATCGGATTCATGTGGCGAAAGTACTCGTTGATCGTGGTCCAGACCGTAATCCTCGCCATTTACTTCGGCGGCATAGCTTCCAATCTGCCGCGCCTCATGGGCGATTGATCCGCCGCGCCCGCAACCCATGGGCCGTCCGCGTGTTTCTATCGGACTGCAACACGTGATGGAGCACGCCTAATGACCTATGATCCGAATCTGCCGCCCTCGTCGCGCGAACGCCTGCGCGAGCGCGAAGCGGCCGCCTCCACATACGGGTCGTCAACAACGTGGCTGATCGGCCTCGTTGTCCTCGCCATCATCGTGGTAGGCGCCTTCCTCGTCTGGCCTGACCGCGCGGCGAACGTCGCCGGCGGCGGTCCCGACACCACGGGCACGACCGCGACGCGCCCGGCCCCCACTGCGCCAGCGCCAGCCAGCCCGCCGCCGTCCGACGCCGCTCCTTCGAACGCGGCTCCATCAAACGCGGCCCCCGCGACTCCTCGCTGAGCGCAGTCTTAACGAAAAAAGAAGGGGGCCTTACGGCCTCCTTCTTTCTTTCATGCGCGGCCCCGTCAGCGGTTGGCTGCGTTCTTCCTGAACTCGGGAGCTGCTTCCAGGTCCGCCTTCGTCATGCCCCGCAACACGATGCGCTCTGGCTTGAGGAGAGGCGCCGCCTGCTGCGTGCTCGTGGTCGTGGTGCTCGTCGCCGGGGTCGAACCCGTGGTCGCGGGGCCGGATGACGAACTCATCGAGCCGGTGTTATCCGGGCGGTTGTTGCTGGCGGTGGTTGCGTTGCTTCCGGTCGTGCCGCTCACGCCCGACACGCTCGAGCCGGATGCCGGATTGGCGGCGCTCTGCGAGGGCGAACCGGACGCGCTTGAAGAGGGCGCGACGGCCGAGGACGCCTGGTTAGACGACTGGTTGGACGCCTGGTTGGACGCCCCTTGGGCTCCCGGCGAATTCATGCCGGACGCATTCGAGGCCGTGCTCGAAGTCGAGCCCGAAGCGTTCGGAGCGGCGGCGCTCGGTCCAGTCTGAGTGCGCGACGTCGTCGTGGTCGTATTGGTGCTCGGCGCTCTCGCGGCGCCTGTCGATGTCGACGTCGAAGTGCGGCTCGCGGTCGCATCGTTCTCGGTTACGAATTCAAACGCCTGGAACGGGATTGCGACGTCCTTCTGGCCGATGCCAAGGAAGCCGCCGACGCCGACGACCAGAGCGATGATGTCGCCGTCACGCGAAAGCAGAATGTCGTTGATGTCGCCGACGTTTTCATTGTTCGCGCCATAAACGCGCGTGCCGCGGATGTCCGAAGCCATCATCTGGTTTGGACCGGGAGCGGGAAGCGCCTTGTTGATGTCGGCGGACGCAGCCGAGGAGCGCGCCGTCATATCGGTCGAAGGCTGACGCGTCGTTGACTGGGCGCCCATCGAGGAACCCGTCGGCTGAGAGCCGGACATGGAGGAGCCCGAACGCGACGGATCGGCCTGGCTCGTGGTCGAGCGGTCCTGCGTTCCGCCTGCGCCCATTGAGCCCGATGCGCCGCCGCTACGCTGTGAGTCGGTCGCAGCCGGAGCCGACGGAGACGCGGAGCCTGAGCCCGGCGAACCGGCCGTCTGCGCAAGCGCAGGCGCGGCGAGCAAGGTTGTCGCCAAGAGATAAGCAAGATGCTTCTTCGACATGGAGTTCTCCTTGGAGAGGTGCGCGGTAAGACGCCTCGCCCGGGTGAAATTGTGCGGGCTGCGTCTGAACGCCTCAGGCAAGGATTGGTTCTATGGCGTAGCGGCCCGTGTGCGGCGCAGGTCGAGCAGCGGGACGCCCGCAGAGTGACGCGTATCCGCGAAGCCTCAGTCGGGCTTGACCCTGGACGGAAGCCGGGTCGGTGTAAGCGGCCCAGGGTCGAGCGTGGCCCAACCACGGGAAAAGCCCGTCGGCGTGAGCTCGGCGCGGACGCTCCTGTGCTTCAGGATGTATGCTTTTGCGATCATCATTCCCGAAACAGGCGCAGTGATGAGTATGAACAGCGTGATGAGCAGCTCATGAATGGCGATATCGCCGCGCACGCCGACGAAATACACCATCGAGCCGATCAGGATTGCGCCAAGCCCGAGTGTGGAGGCCTTGGTTGGCGCGTGCAGCCTGCGCATCATGTCGGGCAGGATCGCAAGGCCCAGCGAGCCGACAAACATGAAGAAGCCGCCAACGATGAGGAGAAAGGCCGTTATTGCCTCGAATACGATCATGGCGCTCACTCGATCACGTTGCCGCGCAGCAAATACTTGCAGAACGCGACAGTTGTCAGGAACCCGAACAGCGCAAAGATTAGCGCCATTTCGAAGTACATCGAAGTCGTGAACCAGATTCCCATCGCTATGATCATCCCGATCGCGTTCACAACCAGCGTGTCCAGCGCAAGAATGCGATCGAGCGCGTCGGGGCCTTTGACCAGCCTGTAGCCGGTCAGGAAAAAGGACGCTGTCAAAAGCCCGAACGCGATCAGGCAGGCGATCTCGATCATTCGAAAATCTCCTTCAGGCGCCGCTCATAGCGGGTCTTGATCTCAGCCACGGCGGCTTCGGGATCATCGACATTGAGGCAATGAACGAGAAGGGCGCGTCCATCGGCGGAGACATCCGCGCTCACGGTTCCAGGGGTAAGGGTGATTGTGCCAGCCAATGCGGCGATCGCCTCCGGCGTGCGAAGATCGAGCGGTATTGTGATGAAGTGGGACTTCAGGTCGGAGCCGCGCCTGAACAGCACGAGCCGGGCGACTTCGATATTGGAAATGACGATGTCTCTCATAACGATGATGAGATACGCCGCGATCGCGAACGGCTTTTTCAGGCGCGGCCGCCCGGGCCAGAATCGGTCGGTGAGGTAAGCGATCGTGACGCCGATGATGGCGCCGAGCGCCAGCGCGCCGAACGAAAGATCGTTGACGAGCAGCACGAAAAGGACAGCGCAAGTCAACGCGATCAGCGGACCAGGCAAAAGACGCTCAATCATCGCTAACGCCCCCTTGCGTTCCCGCCACGCGCAGCGGAGCGGCAGGACCCAGGACCGCGCGGACGTAGCCGTTCCGGTCCAGAACCTGCGCGGCAGTCAAATTGAACTCCCGAGACACAGGCCCGCCGGCAATCGCCAGAACGCCCGTCATCGCCAGCAGGCCGAAGGCGGCGATGAAAGTGACCGCAGCTCGCGGCGGCGCGCGCATCAGATCGCGTGAGGCGCCCTCCTCCTCTGCGCGCCAGAAGACGAGCGATCCGGCGCGCGCGAAAGCAGCGATCACGACGAGACTGGAACCGAGCAGCAATACCCATATCCATGCCCCGCCCGGCGCGTCGCGCGTCGCATCGAGAACCATGAGCTTGCCAATGAATCCTGATAGCGGCGGCATTCCCGTCATGGCCATTGCCGCCAGGAAAAACGCGGCTCCGAGGGAGGTCGCCTGAACGATTGGCGCGCAGGCCTGCAGCCGACCGCCGGCCGCACGGCGGGATGCGATCAGATCGATGACAAGGAATAGCGCTGCGGCGGCGAAAGTGCTGTGAACGGCATAATAGAGGGCCGCTGACAGAGCGCGCTCGTTGAACGCGCCAAAGACGCAGAGCAGCGAACCCGTGGACCACACGACGGCGAAGACGATCAGAGCCGCCAACGAGCGGCTTGCGAGAACGCCAATCGACCCGATGGCGAGCGTAGCGAGGGCCGCCGGCATGATCCACGGCTCCACGATGTTCGCGAGCGAACCTGCGTCGGGTCCGAAAGCCAGCGTATAGACACGAATGATGCAATAGGCGCCGACCTTCGTCATCACGGCGAACAGGGCGGCCGCTGGCGCCGACGCTGCGCTATAGGCCGTGGGCAACCACCAATGCAGAGGCGCGAGCGCCGCCTTGATTGCAAAGACGAGGAAGAGAAGCAGGGCGGCAACCTTCAGCAGAGCTGCGTTCTCGGGGGCAACAGACTGAACCTTGCCGTAGAGATCCGCCATGTTGAGCGTGCCGGTGACGTTGTACATCAGGCTGACGGCGACAAGGAAAAGCGCGGAGCCGACGAGATTGATCGCGACATACTGGAAGCCCGCCGTAATGCGCCGCGGCCCGCCTGAGTGAAGCAGCAGACCGTAGGAGGCAATCAGCATGACCTCGAAGAAGACGAACAGATTGAAAAGGTCCCCGGTGAGGAAGGCTCCGTTGATTCCCATCAGCTGAAACTGGAAGAGCGCGTGAAAGTGTCTGCCGCGCAGGTCCCAGCCGCCTACCGCGTAGATCGAGACCAGAAGCGCGAGCGTCGCCGTCAGCAGGATCATCGTTGCGGACAGGCGATCCAGCACGATGACGATTCCGAAGGGCGCCTGCCAAGCTCCAAGCAGATAGGCCCGCGGCGGCCCCTCGGCGGCAAGTACGTAAAGCCCGATAGCGATGGCGAGCAGAACCGCCGTCGAGCCGATGCAAACCGCTCGCCGCACGAACGGGTCATACTTGCGCAGCAAGATCAGCAGCGGCGCCGTGACGGCCGGCAGAAGCACGGGAGCGATGATCCATGCGTTGCTCATCAACGTGGCCCCCCCTCTCGCGCGTCCTTGATCCGCGCCGCCGAGTCCTCGTAGGGCGTCTCGACGCCATCAGACCCGGTTTCCAGGAAACCGCGCAACGCAAGCACGACGATGAGCGCAGTCATCCCGAAGGAGATGACGATCGCTGTCAGCACAAGCGCCTGCGGAAGCGGATCGGCGTATTGCGTCACGCCCTTGGTGATGATCGGAGGCTGGTTGATCGCGAGCCGGCCCATTACGAAGATGAACACGTTAACTGCGTAGGATAGCAGCGTGAGTCCGAGAATCACGGGGAACGTGTGGCGGCGCAGCAGCAGGTAGACGCCGGCCGACGTCAGCGCGCCGAGGCCTGTGGCGACGAGAAACTCCATGTCAGGCCCCCTTCTCGACGGCGCGCGCCGGGTACTGGTCGACGTCGAGCGTGTTCAGTGGCCCTTCGGGCGTCGGCACACGCTCCGCGCGCGCTTCCACGCGGGAAATTTGCGCAATTGCGAGCACCACGGTGCCAACCACCGTCAGGAACACGCCAAGGTCGAAGATCGCCGCGGTCGCCAGTTCGACCTCGCCGACAAGCGGGATGTGGAAATAACCGAAGGCGCTGGTGAGAAATGGCCGCCCGAACGCGAATGCGCCTGCTCCGGTTGCTCCAGCGATCAAGACCCCGCTGCCCAGCAGCACATGCGCGTTGATGCGGGATCGGCGCGCCGTCCATTGATAGCCGCTCGCGATCGCCTGCATCAGAAGCGAGATTGCGACAACCAATCCTGCAATGAATCCGCCGCCCGGCTGGTTGTGACCGCGCAGGAATATGTAGACGCCGACGACAAGGGCCAGCGGCAAGAGAACCCGCGTCGCGATCACAAGCAGAAATGAATGAGCGTCGCCGCTTTCCTCGCCCTGACGCATCGCGGCCAACCGCCTCGCAGCGGCGCCCTTCAGCGCGCTGTCAAGCAGCGCATAGATCGCGAGCGCCGCGATGCACAGAACGATAATCTCGCCAAACGTATCGAAGCCGCGGAAGTCAACAAGGATGACGTTTACGACGTTCGTGCCACCGCCCTGCGGTTTCGATTCCGCAAGGTGATACGAGGCGATCGAGGGCACGTCACGGGTCATAGCAAACCACGAGAGCATCGCAACCCCGAAGCCGCACGCGATGGCGATCGCGCCGTCGCGCGCCTTCCGGACAGCGCCCGCTTCGCCAGGCGTCCGGCGGGGCAGCAGATTTAGGGCGAGCAACATGAGGATTGTGGTGACGACCTCAACCGAAATCTGGGTGAGCGCCAGATCCGGCGCGGAGAATTGAACGAAGACGAGGCAAACGATGAACCCGATCACGCTCACGACAATGAGCGCGAGGAGGCGTTCGTTGTGCCAGATCACCACCGCCGCGCAGGATGCGAGAACGAACGCCCACATGGTGAGACCAATGATGCTCACGGGAAGCGTTGGCCGCGCGCCGGGGCCGTGGCTTGCGGTAAAGAACGCAGCGAATCCTACGACCAGGATGGCGCACACGATTGTCGCGACATAGGCCGAAAGGGACTCGGTATGAAGACGGGCGTTCAAGCGGCGGGAGGCGGCGATGAGGCCCCCGAGCGCGCATTCGAACAGCATCCGCCCGTCCGGGCGCGGCAACCCCATGCGAACCGCGTCAATCGTTTTCTGATAGCGGTACGCAAGATAGCCGCCGGCGAAGGCGATGATGCTCATGACGAGCGCAGGCGTCACTCCGTGCCAAAGCGCCGGCTTGAAGGGCGGGATTTCGCCGCCAACCACCGCCTGCGCCGTGCGCGTGACGAGCCCTCCTGAAAGGAGCGCCGGCAGAATTCCGATCAGGACAACCGCAGCGACGAGCAAAGCCACGGGCGCCCACATTCCGGCGGGAGGATCGTGCGGATGATGCGGGTAATCGTGCCGCTCTGCTCCCAGATACACGCCGAAGGCGAACCGGGCCGAGTAAGCCACCGACAGGAGAGCGGCGACGAGCGCCAGCGCGGCGAGGAGACCGGGAATTCCCGCGTAGTTCGTTTCGTACACGGCCTCCAGCATCATTTCCTTCGAGAGGAAGCCGTTCAAAAGGGGCACGCCGGCCATGGACGCAGTTGCGATCAGGGCGAGCGTTCCACTGATAGGCATCAACCAGATCAATCCACCGAGCCGCTTGATGTCCCGGGTGTGCGTTTCATGATCCACGATGCCCGCGCTCATGAAGAGCGCCGCCTTGAAGGTGGCGTGGTTGAGGATGTGAAACACTGCAATTGTCGCGGCGGTCTTCGTGCCCATGCCGAGCAGCATGGTCATCAGACCAAGGTGACTCACGGTCGAATAAGCAAGAATCGCCTTGAGGTCGTCCTTGAACAAAGCGATCCATGCGCCGATGAGCATCGTCGCCAGCCCGACCCCGGTGACGATCAGGAACCAGGCGTCGGTTCCCGACAGCGCCGGCCACAACCTTGCGAGAAGGAAAACGCCCGCTTTGACCATGGTTGCCGAATGCAGATAGGCGGAAACCGGCGTCGGAGCCGCCATGGCGTGCGGCAGCCAGAAATGAAACGGAAACTGCGCAGACTTGGCGAAGGCCCCGACAAGAATGAGCAGCAGCAGAGGCGTATAAAGCGCGGAGCCGCGGATCGTCTCGCCGCGCTGGATGATCTCGCTGATCTCGAATGTGCCGGCGGCGTAGCCAAGCAGCAGGAGACCGGCGATCAACGCCAGTCCCCCTCCCCCCGTGACGATCAGCGCCATGCGGGCTCCCCGGCGCGCATCCGGCGACCCGCGCCAGTAGCCGATAAGCAGGAAGGACGAGAGGCTGGTCAGCTCCCAGAAGATCGCCAGCAGCAGGATATTGTCACTCAGGACGATCCCGAGCATCGCACCCTGAAAAAGAAGCATGTAAGCGTAGAAGCGGCCCATCGGGTCGGCTTCCGCGAGATAGAACCGCGCGTAGGCGATCACGAGCAGTCCGATGACGAGAATCAGGCTCGCGAAAAAAAGCGCCAGAGCGTCAACGGAAAAACTGAAGTTGAGGCCAAGGCCGGCGATCCAGGGAACCGAAGTGCGAATCGGAATTCCACCCCAGACGTCCGGCGCCATCGACAGCAGAAGCAGGAGGGAAACCAGAGACGCTCCACTCGCGCTGAGTGCGCATGCCGTGCGTCCGAAGCGGATCGTCAGGGGTGGAATGGCCGCGGCCAGAAAAGGTAGCAGGCAAACCCAGGCAATACTCATCCCACCCTTCCCGGACGAAATCCCCTTGCAGCGCCAAGATTCGGCCGCTCATTATAATCGGCGCGATAGCCAGACGTAGCCTAAGCTGCGCGCCAGGCCAATCCGTCGCGGCCCCCACAGGAATTTTCACAGTGTGACCGAGAACACAACCGGGAAGTTACGGGGCGAAGAACACGGCCGCCGCGCGGAGCGGGTTCATGCTGGCCCCGCCGCGTGCTCCTTGAGCAACCGGCCGTCGGCGTCGACCTCCTGCAGGAGGACATCGTAGCCCCAGAGCATCGCCACGAAGCGCAGCACCTTGCGGGCCTCCGCCTCGACCAGAAGCCCGCGCCCAAGGGTATTGTGACGAAGAATGAGCTTCCGGTCCCCCGCGAGGTCCACGTCGTGAACCTCGATCTGCGGATCCTGATGCGACAATTCGTACGAGCGCGCGAGCGCGGCGCGCACTCGGCGATAGCCGCGTTCATTGTGGATGGCGTCGACGAGGAGCGTCGGATCCTGCGGATCGTCCACGAGGTCGAACAGGCGGAAGTCCCGAATGACCTTAGGGGAGAGGTATTGAAGGATGAAGCTCTCGTCCCGGTAATTGGCCCATATGTCGCGCAACGCGCCCATGGAATCGCCGCACCCGGCAATATCCGGCAGCCACTCCCGGTCCTCGTCGTCCGGCTTGAGGCAGGCCCGCTCGAGGTCCCGCATCATGGCGAAGCCCAGCGCGTACGGATTGATCCCGCTGTAGCGGGGATCGTTGTAGCCCGGCTGCATCACGACGTTGGTGTGGGAGGTGAGAAACTCGAGGTAGGAGCCGTCCGAAATGCGCCCGGTTTCGTGCAGCCGGTTCATGATCGAGTAATGCACGAAGGTCGCTGTTCCCTCGTTCATGACCTTCGTCAGCCGCTGCGGGTAGAAGTATTGGGCCATTAGCCGGACGATCCGCAGGATTTCCCGCTGCCACGGAGCGAGTCGCGGCGCATTTTTCTCAAGGAAATACAGAATGTTCTCTTGCGGCAACTCCAGCAGCTTTCGCACCAGCGCCTCATCTTTTGCGGGCGCGCTCTTCTGTGCGGCTGCCGGCAGCGTGCTCCACAATTCGTTGTACATCCGCTCGTCGTGAAGCCGGCGCTCACGTTCGCGCGCCTCTTCCGAACGCAGGTCCGGACGGCGCCTGCGCGGCGAAGAATTGACGCCCTGGGACATCAGCGCATGGCCCGCGTCGAGCACACGTTCGACTTCCGCAACCCCGTAACGCTCCTCGCACTCGGAAATATAATTACGCGCGAAAACCAGATAGTCGAGAATGCCGCTGGGGTCGGTCCAGTCGCGGAACGTATAATTGTTTTTGAAGAAGTGATTATGACCGAACGCTGCATGCGCGATGACGAGCGCCTGCATCGTCATCGTGTTGCCTTCCATGATGTAGGAAATGCAAGGGCTCGAATTGATGACGATCTCGTAGGCCAGTCCGGAATAGCCCTTGCGGTATGATCCTTCGTTCTGGACGAAGCTCTTGCCGAACGACCAATGCGAATAATAGATCGGCATGCCCGTGGCGGCGTAGGCGTCGAGCATCTGCTCCGACGTGATGACCTCGATCTGATTGGGATAGACGCTGAGACCCAATTCGCCGACCGCAATCTTTTCGATCGCGTCGTGCGCGCGCTGGATCGTGTCGAAGCTCCAGTCGGCGCCTTCGAACAGCAATGCGCCCGTCATTCGCCGGCCCCTGCCAACTGTCGCTGAAACAATTCACGGAACACCGGGTAAATCTCCTGGCGGGACGAAACGCGCCGCATGGCGGGTGCCTCGTCGCCGAGATTTTCGTAGTTCTTCCAAAGTGACGACATGCCCATGTCGCGGTCCGGTTCGCTGACCTCGATATAGGCGAAGTACTGGCACACGGGCATCACATGATCCCGCAGAAGCTCGATCGTCTCCGCGTTGTCCGCGCGCTCGTTGTCGCCATCGGACGCCTGCGCCGCGTAGATGTTCCAGCTGTCGAGCGGATAGCGTTCGGACACGACGCGCATCATCTCGTGGAAAGCCGTCGAGACGCGCGTCCCGCCCGTTTCCCGCGAATGGAAGAATGTGTCCTCATCAACCTCCTTGGCCTCATCGGTGTGCCGGATGAAAACGACGTCCACATGCTCGTAACGGCGCTTGAGGAAGATGTAGAGGAGCATGAAGAAGCGCTTCGCGACGTCCTTCATGTGCTCGGTCATGGACCCGGAAACATCCATCAGACAGAACATCACAGCCTGGGCGATCGGCCGCGGCGTCGACTCGAATCTTCGGTAACGGATATCGAGCGGATCGATATAGGGGATCATCCGCGAACGCCGGCGCAATGTCGAAATGCGTTCCAGCAACGGCGCGATCTCGCTCTCGTCGGCCCCACGCGCCTCCGCCGCTTCTATTTCCGCCTGCAGCGCGGCAATTTCTTCCGGACTCGGCCTGTTGAGAGCGGTCCGGCGCGCCAGCGCGTTGCGCATCGTGCGCGAGATCGCGAGGTTGGCGGGCGAGCCCGCCGTCGCGTAGCCCGCGCGCCGCAGCCCTTCCGCCTTCATGGTCGCCAGCCGGCGGCGTTCGAGCCGCGGCAATTCGAGGTCCTCGAGAAAGAAGTCAAGGAACTCATCCGCCGACAGCACGATACTGAACTGATCCTCGCCGCTTCCCTGCCCGGCTTCCGATCCGCCGCCGCCCGCTCCCCCACCCTGGGGCCGCGGAATTCTGTCGCCTTCGAGAAAGTCCTGGTTGCCGGGCAGAACATGTTCGCGCAACCCGGACGCCCCGCGCCTGAAGCGTGGTTCGTCGATTCCGGACGCTGGAATGACGACTGCGCCGCCCTCCTCCAGTTCGCGGATCGGGCGTCCGGCGGAGGTGTTGGAGACGGCGTCCTTGATGATGGCTCGCGCACGGCGCAGAAAACGCTGCCGGTTCGGCAGGCTCTTTCCCGAAGGATTGAGCCGTCTGTCGATTAACTGCATCCGTTCGCTCTCCTTCGAGGAGGCTACGCTCAGGCAGATTGCCTAACTCGCATGTACCACTCGACCAGCCGCCGCACCTGCCGTTCCGTGTAACCGCGCTCCATCATCCGCAGGACGAAATCCGCGTGCTTCTTTTCAGTCTCGGAATCCTTCTTCGATCCGAAGCTGATGACCGGAAGCAGGTCTTCCACCTGGCTAAACATGCGCCGCTCGATCACTTCCCGAATCTTCTGGTAACTCGTCCACGGCGGATTCTTCCCGCCATTCGCTGCGCGCGAACGCAGGGCGAACTTCACGACCTCGTTTCGGAAGTCGCGGGGATTTGCAATGCCGGCCGGCTTTTCGATCTTCGTGAGTTCCTGGTTGAGCAACTCGCGATCCATCATCTGGCCCGTATCGGGATCCTTGAAGTCCTGATCCTCAACCCAGGCGTCCGCATAGTCGACATAGCGGTCGAACAGGTTTTGGCCGTAATCGTGATAGGATTCCAGATAGGCTTTCTGGATTTCATGTCCGATGAATTCAGCGTAGCGGGGCGCCAGATCACCCTTGATGTGCTCGAGCAGCCGCTTCTCGGTGTCGGGATTGAATTGCTCCCGGCGAATCGCCTGTTCAAGCACGTACATCAGATGCACCGGGTCCGCTCCCACTTCCTGGGAGTCGTGATTGAATGTCGCGGCGAGAACCTTGAACGCGAAACGTGTCGAAATTCCGTCCATGCCTTCGTCCGGGCCGGCAGAATCCCGATACTCCTGTAGACTTCGCGCGCGCGGGTCGGTCTCTCGCAGACTCTCTCCGTCGTACACGCGCAGTTTTGAAAAGAATGTGGAGTTCTCGTGAGGGCGAAGGCGCGACATCACCGAAAACCGCGCCAGCATTTCCAGCGTCGCCGGAGCGCAGGGCGCTTCGGAGAGTTCGGAGCTGCGGATCAGCTTGTCGTAAATCTTCTGCTCTTCCGTCGAGCGAAGGCAGTACGGCACCTTGATGAGATAGATGCGGTCGATAAAGGCTTCGTTGTTCTTGTTCGACTTGAAGCTCTGCCACTCCGCTTCGTTGGAGTGAGCAAGGATCACGCCGGAGAAGGGAATCGCGCCGATGTTCTCGGTGCCGACGTAATTGCCTTCCTGCGTCGCCGTCAGCAGCGGATGCAGCATCTTGATCGGCGCCTTGAACATTTCGACGAACTCGAGAATGCCCTGGTTTGCGCGATTCAGCCCGCCAGAATAGCTGTAGGCGTCGGCGTCGTTCTGGGCGAGCGTTTCAAGCTTGCGGATGTCAACCTTGCCGACCAGAGACGAGATGTCCTGATTGTTTTCGTCCCCCGGCTCCGTTTTCGCGATCGCGATCTGGCGCAACCGCGACGGCGAGAGTTTCACCACTCTGAACTTCGAGAGATCGCCGCGGAATTCGTCGAGCCTCTTGAGGCACCATGGGCTCATCAGTCCGGTAAGGCGGCGGCGGGGAATGTGATAGAGCCGCTCCAGCTCATCTCCCATCACGTTGGGATCAAACAGTGACAATGGCGACTCGAAAACCGGACTGAGCTGATCACCCGCCTTTAGCACGTAGATCGGATTGACCTCCATCAGCGCCTTGAGGCGCTCCGCAAGGGAGGATTTTCCCCCGCCCACGGGTCCGAGCAGATAAAGTATCTGCTTGCGCTCCTCCAGCCCCTGCGCCGCATGCCGAAAGAAGGCGACGATGCGTTCTACCGTATCTTCCATGCCGTAGAATTCGGAGAACGCCGGATATGTCCGGATCGTCCTGTTCATGAAGATACGGCCGAGACGAGGGTCCTTCGCAGTGTCGATCACCTGCGGTTCGCCAATGGCGGCGAGAAGGCGCTCATGGGCGCCCGCATAGCAGGTCGCGTCCGTCTTGCAGGCCTCCAGATATTCCGGAATGGACATCTCGATGGTGCGGCGGCTGTCGTAATCGCTTGCGTAGCGTGTAAGAAGGTCAGATTCCACCGGCATGGCCCCTTCCAGAAATCAGCTTCGCCTCGCGCAGCTTTCGCTCCGCGCTTGCTAGGCTCTGGTCAGAAACGCGACACGAACGCCAAAGTTTCTTGGAGGAGGTGAACAATTAGGACGACGCCGGCGGCGCACATGCGTCTTCCGGCGGTTCCATGACGTTCGCCACCCCCCGGAATCTTGGGCGTCGTTGAAACGCCTGCTTCAAGCTGGATCAGGAAACTGCGCCAGATGGCGCGAAAGTCAGACGATGCGACTTCAACTAACGAATCGCACGCTCTGAAACAGCATCCACGATCCTGTGGCTATGATGGCGCAGGCAAAAGCCACGTCAAGGGCTCCTTTGCGCGCGGACAGCCGTTTCCCGGCGGCCACGCCGAGGCGCGATCCGGCCGCGCCGCCAATTACAAATGCGAATGCAATCGCCCAGTCGACCGATCCGGAGAGCGCGTAATTGGCCGCCGTCGTCGCGCCGAACGCCGTAACTGCGACCAGCGATGAACCAATCGCATAGATCATCGGCATGCCCGTCGCCGCGACGAGGCCGGGCGCGATCAGGAAGCCGCCACCGATGCCGAAGAACCCCGCCACGAGTCCCGCCGTGAAACCGATAGCAATCAGCGCAGGCGCGTTCGCGCGGCTGAGGACGACGTCGGGATTACCCTCCGAGCCACGTCTGAAAAAGCTGAGAAACCCAATGACGATCATCAAAACAGCGAACAGCGCCAGGAGTTTCTGTCCTTCGAGCATCTTGCCGAACGACGACCCGATCGCGGCGCCGACAACACCTGCGCCGGCAAAGGAAAGCGCGCAGCGCCATTTCACGTTGCGGGCGGCTGAATGCGATGCAAGTCCAATGAGAGCGTTCACCGAGACGGCGACGGCGCTGGTGCCGATCGCGACGTGCGGGCTGGCGACGCCGACGACGTAGACCAGCAGTGGAGTCGCCATGATCGATCCGCCGCCGCCGATAAGGCCGAGCGTGAAGCCGACGATGCTTCCGGACAGGAGGCTGAGCAGGATCTGTGCGGCCGTAAGCGTCAAGGGTTATCCCCACTTTCCTGTGTATCTTTACGGCCTGCGACAAATCCGCCGAAGCTTCGCCTTTTTGCATTAGATTTTGCTAATCTATTACACTCGCCACATATAGGCAAGGACAATGAGGCATGCTCAGGTTTCCGGGGAGTGGGGATTATGGCCGGCGGCGCGATCATCCAGGCGTTCTTCGACGAACCGACGTATACCGTCACATATCTCGTGGCCGATCCGGCGACCGGCGAAGCGGCGGTGATCGACCCCGTGCTCGACTACGATCACAATGACGGCTCAGTTGACGCCAATTCAGCGGAACGGGTGCTTGCCGCGGCGCAGGCGCATGGCTGGAAGATCGTCTGGGCGCTCGAGACGCACGCCCACGCCGATCACCTCTCAGCTGCGCCCTACATGAAGGCGAAGACCGGCGCGCGCATCGGCATAGGCGAACACATTACGGATGTGCAGCGTATTTTCCGCCCCGTGTTCAACGCAACGGACTTGAAGACCGACGGCAGCGACTTCGATCATCTGTTCAAGGACGGCGAGACCTTTTCCATCGGGCGGTTGCAGGCGGAAGTGATGCACGTTCCTGGCCACACGCCGGCGGACATCGCCTACAGGATCGGCGACGCGGTGTTTGTCGGCGACACATTGTTCATGCCCGACTATGGGACGGCGCGGGCGGATTTCCCTGGCGGCGACGCACGGCAGCTTTATCGCTCGATACGCCGCATCCTCGCGCTGCCGCCGCAGACGCGGCTCTTCATGTGCCATGATTACAAGGCGCCCGGACGGGACGAGTATGCTTGGGAGACCACGGTCGAAGCGCAGCGCAAGGCGAACAAGCACGTTCACGATGGAGTGAGCGAGGACGAGTTCGTCGCCATGCGAACCGCAAGGGATTCCAGGCTCGACGCCCCGCGCCTTCTATTGCCGTCCATCCAGGTCAACATCCGCGCGGGAAAGTTCCCACCCGCCGAGGCGAACGGCGTTCGGTACCTGATGATCCCGGTTAAGGTGAAAGGCGGCTCTGAGGCGGACGCCTGATCTCATGTCGCATAGACGTCGCCGGAGTTTGTCTCCGGCGGCAACGCGGACAGCCATGCGCGGAGCACATCGGCGTCGACGGGATCGGCGAATTCGAGCCGGTGGGTTTCACCGATCACGGCGTTGAACCGTTTGAAGCCAAGCGCCTCGCATCGGCCGACGCAATCCAGCGCGACGCTCTTCTGGATCGTCGTGAACTCGAACGACAGCGCGCGGGGCCGTTTGCTCAACCCTTTCAGAGCCTCCAGTTCGAACCCCTCGACGTCGATCTTGATGAACGCAGGCTCGCCGTGACGCGCGATCAGGGCGTCCAGCGTGGTCACGCGCACCTGGGCTGAGCCTTCCCATGCCTGCCCCTCCCAACCGGCGGCGCCCCTGGACGCCTCCACAAAATCGGAAGACATCGTCGACACGATCGGGTTGGCAGCGTTGACCTTCATCGTTGCGAGGCCTTCGCGCGCTCCACACGCTGCGCGCACAATCCGGGCGCCGCGCCAGCCCCATACCGCCCCGATAAGCATTGCCGGGAGCATCTGCGGCTCGATGGCGACGACCTTTGCGCCCAGACGCAGGAAACTCGCCGTGCGATGCCCCACATGCGCCCCGACGTCGAAGACGAGATCGCCCCGGGACACAAATTGTGCGTAGAGCGCATCCAACGCCCGGTCATGGCCCGGATTGCTGTGATAGATGCGCCAGGATCTTCGAAGGGCGCGCAGGTCGTTGAAGAGAGTCATGGATCGCCACGTCGTGTCGTTGTTGCGAATCTAGGCGCGGCGGACAGAAAGGCAAAAGGCGCCGCTACGCTTTCCGGAACCTCGCCCCGGGGGCTGCGTTAACCCGGGCGCATCGCGCTGCCGCGGCAAGCGGCGGTCGCAGCGCGTCCGGAGGGCAAGCAGAAAATGGTACAGAACAACATTCGTCCGCGCATCATGATCTGCGAGGACGAACCGATGATCGCTATGGATATTGCGGCTATCGTCACCGAATGCGGCTGCGAAGCCGTCGGTCCGTTCGCCTCCGGGCGGGAGGCGCTATCCGCGCTGCGCAAACAGCGCATCGATGCGGCCATTCTCGACATCGATCTTGCGGACGGCGCCAGCACGCCGCTGGCTCGCACGCTGCGCGAGCAGGGCGTGGCGATGATCGTGCTCTCGGGCCTTGCTCTCTCCTCGCCCCCGCCAGAGTTCGCAGGCGTCGAGTGGCTCACAAAGCCTGTCGATGAGAAGCGCCTGCAGGCATTCTGCTGCAGGGCGCATTTCCCCGTCGAGCGCAGAACCCTTCGGGAACCAGCCCTGCCCCCGGCGATTTGATGGTGTAAGCGCTGCGCCCGAGGCGGCGCGCGCCCGCGATGCGGGGTTTCGGAACGGAGGCGATAATGGCGATCGACAAGGATCGGGTGGAAGGTTCGGTGGACCAGATGAAGGGGCGCGTGAAGGAAGCGGCCGGCAATGTCACCGGGGACACCAAACTGCGCAACGAAGGTCGCGCCGACCAGGCGAAAGGCAAGCTTCAGAACTTCCTTGGCAGCATCAAGGATGCTCTGCGCGGCAAACGCGGCTGATGGAGCGCTGAATGCTGAAGGGTGGATTATTGTGGCTGGTCGGCGTCCCGTTGCCGATCGTTCTTCTGCTTCTTTTCTTCGGCTTCCTGCGCTGAAGCAGCACAAGAACTGGACGCCCGCTCGCCGCGGGCGTTCTGTTGTCCGGGGTTGAGCGCTAGGCGTGGACCAATTTGTAAAGCCCGACGTCGATTGTGCCCGCGCGGAACCCCGCCTCGCAGTAGCACAGGTAATATTCCCAAAGGTGTCGGAATCGGCCGTCGAAGCCCTGCGCGGAAATTTGCGGCCACGCGTGCAACATGCGGCGTCGCCATTCGGCCAGGGTCAGCGCGTAGCTGTCGGCGAATGTTTCGCATTCAACGATCCGCAACCCCGCTCCAGCGGCGCTGCGCGCCATGACGGACTTCGACGGCAACATTCCACCCGGGAAGACGTAACGCTGGATGAAGTCCGCCGCCTTGCGATAGGCTTCGAACCGGTCGTCTGCGATCGTGATCGCCTGTAGCACGGCGCACCCCCCGCGCCGCAAGCGTTGTGAGATGGCGCCGAAGTAGTCTGGCCAGTAGCGTTCGCCGACCGCCTCGATCATCTCGATTGAAACGACGCGGTCGAAGGATCCGCGCACATCGCGATAATCCTGAAGGCGCAGATCGAGCCTCTTTGACAAGCCCTCCTCAACAGCGGCGTTCTGCGCCCATGCAAGCTGGGACGGCGACAGCGTCAGGCCTGTCACATGAGGACCGCGCGCAGCCAGGGCCCGGCCGAGCGCGCCCCAACCGCAACCGATCTCGAGCACACTGTCCGCGCTGTCCACTTCGAGCATGTCGCCGATGCGGGCGATCTTGCGCGCCTGCGCCTCTTCGAGGCTTTCCTGCCCGTTCGCGCTGTAGATCGCGGACGAGTACGTCATGGTGCCGTCGAGCCAGAGCGCGTAAAAATCGTTGCCAAGGTCGTAATGGGCTTCGATGTTGCGGCGGCTGCCGCGCTTCGTGTTCGCCCGCAAGGCGTGACGCAGCCGGTTCAATGTGCGCACGACCGGCCCGCCGCCGATCGCGTTGTCGAGCGTTTCGCCGTTGCGGGCCGCAAGCTCGATGACGGCGGTCAGGTCCGGCGAGGTCCAGTCGCCGTTCATGTAGGCTTCGGCAAACGCCACATCGCCGCCGATCAGGAGACGGCGCACGGCGCGCCAGCGATGCAGGAAGATGCATGCTTCCGGCCCGGGCGCCGCGGCGTGATGCACGATCCGGCCGCCGGATGGCGTCACGACGGTCAACCCGCCGAAACGGATGCGCCGCAACAGCGGATTGAGCGCGGCCGCGAATATCTCCTCGGCGCCGCGAAGCCCGGCCTGTTCGCGCAGACTGTGGTTTGCGTTTCGAGGCATGTGACCCTCAGCCCTCAAGACGCGGCGCAATCGTCGCCGGTTTTTCCGGCGGCGCAGGGCGCTCGTGCAAACGTACTCCCTTGAGCCAGATCTTCAACGCCTCCCAATGGATTCCCCCGATGACCTTGATCGCCATCAGCGGATGCGACAGAAGCGTGCGCGCAATTGAGAGATCGCTGACCTCGACCCGCGCCGCCGTATGCACGGCGGTGATCAGCGTTCCATCATCATTGTAGCCGCGAATGGCGATCGTCACGTCGTCCTCCGGCGGTGTGATCCGGAAATCGTAGGTCAGATCCATTCCGATGAATGGTGAGACATAAAATTTCTTCGCGCAAGCGCACCGCATGGCGCCGCCCGCACTGGCCGGCTCCGCCAGAAGGACGTAGGCATGACGCTGCCCGAACGTGTTGTTCACCTCGCATACGATCGCGGCCAGCCGACCCGCCCGCATGTAGCAGAAGTAGACGTTCAAGGGATTGAATGCGTAGCCCAGAATGCGCGGGATGGTGAGCAGACGAACCGCCCCCCCGTCGGGCTGGACGCCCGCCTCGCGCAACAGCGCCTCGATCTGCTGCTTCAGCGGGAGCCCCTTCTCAAACCCGTAATCATCGTCATGAAACGAGAAGAGATTGAATTTGTTGCGGGAGAAGAGGCGCAGGCGCGCGTCGAGCGTATCGAGTTCGTCGAGGTCGAAAAGAAGCGAGAAGATCGAATAGCGCAGACGATGCCGCCGTGGACGCACGCGCCGATGCATGACGGAGCCGGCGAAGATCGCCGAATGCGTGGTCCACTCCTCCCGGGCGCTCAAGGGGTCAACTCCGCGCCGGCGAGGTCCGGAGGCGGCCCCACGAACACGCGTCCGGATTCGTCGGCCACTTGCCACGGGCGCCGAACGCCGCCAAGCGCCTCAGCCACGGCCAAGCCGGATTGCAATCCGTCCTCATGGAAGCCCGCTCCCATCCAGGCGCCGCAGAACCAGGTGTTCCGCCGGCCTTGAAGAGACCAGACGCGGGGCTGGGCCGCAAGAGCAGCGGAGTCGAAGATCGGGTGCTCGTACATGAACTCGCGAATCACGCAATCCTCACGCGGCGTCTGCGGACTGTTGAGTGACACGAAGACGTTCTGGCGTGTTGGCAGCTTCTGCAACGGGTTCATCCAGTAAGTCACCGATGGCGGCCGCCGTGCGGCGCCGCGCCCCGTCGCCATGTAGTTCCAGCTCGACCAGACGTTCCGGCGCTTCGGCATCAGCCGTTCGTCCGTGTGCAGCACGGCATGGTTCTTCGAGTAATGAAATGCGCCGAGCACGTCCCGCTCCTGCGCGTCGGCGTCGGCGAGCATGGCGAGCGACTGGTCGGCGTGGCTCGCGAAGACGACATGATCGAAGAGGTCTGTTCCTCCCGCGCCATCCCGCACTTCGACGCCGGCGGGCGTCCGGCGAACCTCGCTGACAGGCGTCGCCAGGCGTATGTCGTCGCCGATCAGAGCTTCGAGCTTGCGAACGTATTCGATGCTGCCGCCCTGGACGGTTCGCCAGCGCGGCCGCTCGCCAAGTTCAAGCAGGCGATGATTCCGGCAGAAGCGTATGAAGGCTTCCGCGGGATATTCACCGATCTTGCCGGCGGGCGTGGACCAGATCGCCGCCGCCATCGGATACAGGTGAAGGTCGCGGAAAGCGTGCGAATAGCGGCCTTCGTCGAGATATTGATCGAGCGTCAGGCTGCTCAGGTCGCGCGGATCGGACTTCGCGTTGCGATAGAAGCGAACGAGGTCGGCGAACATGCGCCAGAACCTGGGGCTCGCCAGATTGCGCTTCTGTGCGAACAATCCGCCAAGTCCTGAGCCGCAATACTCCGTGGCGCCACCGTCCATGGAGACAGCGAAGGACATGTCTGATTCCTTCGTGTCGACGCCCAGAAAGTCGAGCATCGCAACGAGGTTCGGATACGTAGCTTCGTTGTAGACGATGAAACCGGTGTCGACGGGAACGCGTCCCTCCGGGGCGTCAACCATGACGGTGTTGCTGTGTCCGCCAAGGCGCGGACCTGCCTCGTAGAGCGTGACGCGATGACGTGTGGCAAGCAGCCAAGCCGCCGAGAGGCCTGTCACGCCGGATCCGATCACTGCAATCCGGAGCGGCCTGGGGACAAAATTCACGTGGACCTCATTCGGGGCAAGGCTGGACCCGCCGCGCGTCTGTGCGGTTGACCGGTAGTGTTACGCCCGTCCGCCGCAAGCGGATCACACAAGGCCCGTGATCCGCAATGAGGTAAGGCGCGTAAACCACAGGCGTTTGCCAGTGCGTGTTGCGCGGCGTTCGCAAGTAATCCGTTGGAGTCGACGAACGATGTTTCCGGCAATCGCGGCGGCGGCGGTGTTCATGTGCATCGCCATGACCGGCGCCTGGGCGATCCAGCGCCGCACGGGAAATTCCGGGTGGATAGATACGGTCTGGTCGCTGGCGGTGGGCGCCACGGCCCTCGCCATGGCGTTGATCGTCCAGAACGGCGATGAAGGTCTCACTTCGCGCCAGCTTCTCGTCGCGGGTATGGCCGCCGCCTGGTCCCTCCGCCTCGGCGGCTACATCGCCTTTCGCAGCGCCGGAGCCGCGGAAGATCCCCGATACGCATGGCTGATGACGGAATGGGGCGCGGACGCCAGCCGGCGCCTGTTCATCTTCCTGCAGGTGCAGGCGCTCGCCGGCCTTCTGCTCGCCGCCTCCGTGTTCGCGGCGGCGCATAATCCCTCGCCGGGCCTGAACGCAAAGGACTTCGCGGGCGTCCTACTGTTCGTTGTTGCGCTCGCCGGCGCGTCGCTTTCCGACGACCAGCTGCGCCGGTTCCGGGCCGACCCCGCCAATCGGGGCAAAGTTTGCGACGTAGGTCTTTGGGCCTATTCGCGCCACCCGAATTATTTCTTCGAATGGCTCGGGTGGGTTGCCTATCCCGTCATTGCCGTGTCGAGCGGCTATCTCTGGGGCTTCGCATCCTTTGTGGCGCCGGCGCTCATGTACGTCTTGCTGGTCCACATGTCGGGCATCCCGCCACTCGAGGCTCACATGCTGCGCTCGCGGGGCGCGGCGTTCGAGCGGTACCGCGCCCGCGTCAACGCCTTCTTCCCGGGCCCTCCCCGCAGCCCCGAACGCTCGACCTCGACCACCTGACTGGAGCCGCCCCCCATGAACATGATCGCCGCCGCCACCCGCTTCGCGGAACGCGCGCCCATTCCGGATTCTCTTTCCCTGATGGGCATCGACTTCCTGTGCGCGCGCACGGCGCGCAAGTTGCGCGATGAGAGACCGGACGGCGAAGCGCGCTTCGCCGCCGAGATGGACAGGTTTTCCATAGCTCTTCATGCGGACGCGGCGAACGAGCAGCACTATGAATTGCCGGCCGAGTTCTTCTCGCTGGCCCTCGGACCCCGCCGCAAATATTCATCCTGCCTCTACACGGGCGGCGTGCAGACACTGGCCGCCGCAGAAGTCAAGGCGCTCGAGGAAACCGTCGCCCACGCGGACGTTCACGACGGCCATCGCATTCTCGAACTCGGCTGCGGATGGGGCTCTCTCACGCTTTTCATGGCCGAACGCTGCCCGGCTTCGCAGATCACGGCGGTGTCGAACTCGCATTCCCAGCGAGAATACATCACCGCCGAAGCGCATCGGCGCGGACTGGCGAATGTTCGCGTCATCACGGCCGACATGAATCATTTCGAGGCGGACGGCGAATATGATCGCATCGTCTCGGTCGAGATGTTCGAGCACATGTCGAACTGGCGCGGGCTCCTGACGCGCGTGCGCCAGTGGATCAGGCCGAATGGCCGTCTGTTCCTGCACGTCTTCAGCCATCGCTCGCAGCCTTACCGCTTCGAAGTCTCGGACGATTCTGACTGGATCGCGCAGTATTTCTTCACCGGCGGAATCATGCCGAGCCACGGCTTGATCCGCCACTTCGGAGATCTTTTCGAGGTCGAGCAGGACTGGCGCTGGAGCGGCGAGCACTATCGCCGCACCGCGATGCACTGGCTTGAAAATTTCGACGCCAATGCGGACCGCATCTCCAGATTGATGGAGGAGACCTACGGAAGCGACGCGGCGGTATGGACCCGGCGATGGAGACTGTTTTTCCTCGCGACTGCAGGCCTGTTCGGCCACAGCGGCGGCGAGGAATGGGGCGTCAGCCACTACAGGCTCAAGCCAGCCTGAGCGCGCCGCCTGCGCGCCGGGATTTCATGCGGAAGAAAGGCTCAGGGCGCCCCGGCGACGGCGCGGGCGATGATAAAGCCCATCGTGGCGCTGAATGCAGTTAGGGTTGCGCCCCAAGCCATGTCGATCACGGTGAGCGTGGTCGTCCACGCCTTCAGGGTCGCATGATTGGTGAGGTCGTAAGTGCCGTAACATACGAGGCCGAGGAACGCGCCGTACAGAAGCGCGGTCGTCCACTTGCCTGTTGTCGCCGCGGGCGCGATCGCGAAGACGACAATCGCCAGCACGTAGAGAAAGTAGAAGACGGCGGCCGGACCAAGCCGGAACTGGTCCAGCAAAAGGTCCCCAAGTATCGGGCGATAGAGCGCCCTCCCCATGACGGTGAGCCAGACGGCGTCGATGATGAGCATGACGACGCCGGTCGCGAGATAGCCAACCGCCCAGAACTTCATGTTGGGACTCCTGATATGTGGATTTCTACGCGAAGCGTCCATTCGCGGATCATCCGCCCGCGCTTGCGGGCCAGGCAGGCGCCATTGCGCTGCGAAACAGGCGCCGCCGCATAAGCGGCGTAAATGATTGCCAAAGCGCAGCGTAAGTCACTGATTTGATTTTCTCTTCTATCCTGCGCCTGTTGTCGGCGCAGCGCGCGCCCGGCGCGAGGCGTCGATCCATCGCGCGCATTCGGGCGGCGCAATCCGTCCTCCGAACGGACGCGCCGCGCGAGCGACCTGCGCCTCCAGCAGCAAGCCGCTGATCCTGCAAGAACTTTGACCTTGGCACACGAAGTGCAACGGCGATTGCACGCGGTCTCAACTCCCCCCGCGCACACTTATAGGGCGCGACGCCCGGCGCGTCGCGCCCGCCACAAGCGAAAGGAAAGGCGTATGTCCGAGGAGCCGATCTGGAACAAGTTTCTGACTGAGCGCGACAAGCAGGTGTTCGAGATTTCCGGCTACGGCGCTCGCGGCGGCTTCGGGAAACGACCCGCGCTTCTCGTCATCGACGTGAATTATGCGTTCTGCGGCGACAAGCCCGAGCCCATTCTCGAGTCGATCAAGAAGTGGCGCAACTCATGCGGTGAAGAGGCGTGGCCTGCTGTCGCAGCTATCAAGACGCTCATCGACAAATGCCACGAAAAGGGCCTGCCGGTCATTTATACGACGGGCATCCGCCGTGAAGACAACTGGGATTCCGGCTCGTGGGGCTGGAAGAACAGCCGCGGTGGCGAGCGTCCAAAAGTCGCCGTCACCAACCTGGACGGCAATCGCATTGTCGACGACATCGCGCCCGGCCCCAAGGACATCGTCATCTACAAGCAGAAGCCGTCCGGCTTCTTCGGCACCAACATGGCGAGCTATCTCCAGCTCCTCGGCGCCGACAGCGTCATCGTCACAGGCACGACGACGTCAGGTTGCGTGCGCGCCACCGTGCTGGACGCCTTCAGCCTGAACTTCCGCGTTGCGCTTGCCGAGGAAGGCTGTTTCGACCGCTCGCAGGCGAGTCATGCGATCAACCTCTGCGACATGAATGCGAAATACGCCGACGTGGTGAAGACCGACGAGGTTCTGACCTACTTTGACACGCTGCCGGATGATCTCTTCGACCTGCCGAAAGGTTCGGCCCAGTCCGAGCCGCCCAGACTGATGGCCTCCTGAGCGCATGTGGCGCGCAACCGCCCCGGATGGTGCGGTTTGCGCGAACCATGGGCAGATGCGCGGGCGGCTGACCGCTGCGCCCGCGCATCGCCTGCCATTCGTGCGACCGCCGGCTTCCGGCACGCCGATTGCTTGAGTGAAGTTCGGCGCGCTTCCGCGCCGGAGGCTCGAACGAACGTTGGACCTTCGCGGAATCGAAATATTTCTCGCCATCTGCGAGAAGGGCGGCCTCACAGCGGCCGCCGGCGCGCTCGGCCTCACGCAGGCGGGCGTTTCGCTGCACCTTCAGAAGCTGGAGCGTGAACTCGGCATCACGCTGATGGACCGCAGCGTCCGTCCGCCCCGGCTGACGCCGGGCGGGGAATACCTGCGCAAGCGCGGCCGCGCGCTCATGGGCGAAATAGCGGACCTGCAGGACGGCATCGCCCGCTACAAGGCTTACGACATTCCGCAGCTGAGGCTCGGCGTTATCGAATCCATCGCCAACGCGCTCATGCCGCACCTCGTGCGCAGGCTCTCGAGCAGCGTTGGCTCACTGTCCATCACCAGCGGCACGACCCATCCGCTTGGCCCCGAACTGCGCGCTGGCGACCTCGACCTGACGATCACCTCCGAACAGCCGCCCGAAGACGATAATACCATGGCTATGGAGCCCCTTTTCGTCGAGCCCGTCGTGCTGGTTCTGCCCAAGGGCACGGCGCCGCCGCGCGACTGGGAGGAAATCCAGGCGCTTGCAAGCAAGCTCGACTTCATCCGGTATGGCCATCGCCGCCGCATCAGCCAGATCATCAAGCATCAATTCGACCGCTTCGGCGTGGAGACGCGCGGCAACCTCGAATTCGACTCCTCCGTCGCGCTTTTCGACCTGGTTCGCGCGGGTCAGGGCTGGGCAGCGGGGACGCCGCTGTGCATTCTCTGCGGAGGGCTGGACGAGAATGACGTGGAAATCGTCGCGTTTCCAAACGTGACGCCGATGCGCAGCATCAACGCGATGTGGATGCGCGAACGGGAGGACACGAGCGTTCACATGGTGACGGAGATGTGCCGCTCCATCTTCAGGGAGCTGACGCCGCGCCTGACCCGCCGCGCCGGAGGGGCGGCCGATCGCGTGCAGGTCCTGACCAGCTGATCAGGCGCAGCAAAGCGCCTTCGCCTGCTCCAGCAAAGAGCCGCCGCGCAGGCCTTCAGGCAGCGTGAAATGATTGGCGCCGGGTGCGACGAGCGGCGGCGGCGCATCCCACGCGCGCGCTAGGCCGACGCTCTGCCGTTTGAACTCGTCGCTCTCGTCCCCGCCCACGGCGAAAGCCAGCCTGACCCCGGTGCGCGGACGCATCCGGTCTGGCGACAGCGATTGCACATCCTCGAGACTGGTGACGCCAAGTATCATTCCCATCGGCAAATGCATGAGCGACTCGAGGTAGAGAACGCCGGAGAGCGGATGCGCGGACATGAGCGGCGGCGCCAGCGGATCGCAGGCCATGAAGGCCGCGAGATGCCCGCCCGCCGAATGACCGCACACGTGCAGGCGCGTGGCGTCGATGGCCAGATTGTCCGCTTCGCGCACGAGGAACCACAGGGCCGCGCGCACATGCTCGACGATACGGGCGAGCGGCGTTTCCGGCGAAAGACCGTAGTCGATGTTCGCCACCGCGAAACCGGCGGCGGCCATGCCCTCGCAGAATTGCGCGTGCTGGTCTTTCGTCGACGCCTGCCAGTAGCCGCCGTGAATGAAGACCCAGACGGGAGGACGCGCCGCGCCCGCCGGACGATGAAGATCAAGCGTCTGATCGCGATGCGGTCCGTAGGCGATGTCGAGGCCGCCCGCCATGCGGGCGCGAGCCGCGGCGCCATCCGCGGTCCACTTCGCAAACACCGCGCTCATGTCGGGAACCTGGCTGCGCGGACTCATCTGCGCGGCGAGCTGCGCGCGCGTGTAGCCTTGGAACACGGGCGCGTCGTCAACCGCCGGCGCTGGAACGCGCGCGCGCAAAACCACCTGCACCTCGTCAGCTTCAATGCGCTCGACCCGCAGCGGCGGCCTAAAGCCCGCGAACGCTTCGCGCCGCGCGCGGTCCACGTCCCGGCGGGCAGGATGAATGGCGGCGGGATCTGGCCCGCGCCAGATCATCCCGTTCATGTGCGCTGGCGCGGCGCCTGCTTGCGCGAGCCGGCCTCCCGCGGCGACGAGTGCGCGGGCGAGCGCCGCGATGTCTCCGCCGGGACTGGAGGCTTCGACCTCAACAGCCCGCGCCTCAAAGGCCGACCCAGCCATTCACCTTCTCCCTGTCGCGGTCGAGCAGCGCGCCGTCGCCCGACCACACGATCCGGCCCTTCTCGATGACGTTGTGCCGGTCGGCCATGCGCCGCAGCACGTCGATGTTCTTGTCGACCACGAGGATCGACTGCTTCTCAGCCTTGAGCGCCGCGAGAACCGTCCAGATTTCCGCACGGATGACCGGCGCGAGCCCTTCCGTCGCCTCATCGAGAATCAGCAGCCGGGGGTTCGTCATCAGCGCGCGGCCGATGGCCAGCATCTGCTGTTCTCCGCCCGACAACGTCCGCGCCCATTGCGCATGACGCTCTTCGAGCCGGGGAAACAGGGCGTAGACCCGATCAAGCGTCCACGGATTGGGGCGGCCAAAGCGGTCGGCGGCGGTCGCGACGAGGTTTTCACGCACCGTGAGCGTCGGGAAAATCTGGCGGCCTTCCGGCACGAGGCCGACGCCCATGCGCGCGATGGACTCGGGCGTCCGGCCCGTCACCTCACGCCCATCGAAAACGACGCGCCCGCCGCGCGACGGCAACAGGCCCATGATCGTCTTGATCGTGGTGGTCTTGCCCATGCCGTTGCGGCCCAGCAGCGTCGCGAACTCGCCCTCGCCCACCTCGAACGACACATCGAAGAGCACCTGGCTGGAGCCGTACGCGGCCTGGAGATTCTCGACGCGCAGCATCAGGCGTCTCCCTCGCCAAGATAGGCTGCGCGCACCTGAGCGTCTGCCTGGATTTCGGCGGGGGTTCCCGACGCGATGACGCGGCCATAGACGAGAACCGAAATGCGGTCCGCCAGTGTGAACACCACGTGCATGTCGTGCTCCACGAGCAGCATCGCTATGGCGCCCTTAAGCCCCGAAAGCGTCTCCACCATGCGCCGGCTTTCCGCGGCGCCGAGTCCCGCCATCGGTTCGTCCAGCAAGAGCAGACGCGGTCGCGCCGCAAGCGCGATGGCGAGCTCAAGCTGCTTTCGCTCCCCGTGCGACAACTCCGAAACGCGCACGTTCGCGCGCGCCTCCAGTCCCGCCGCTGCGAGAAATCCAAGCGCGGGCTCGATGAGGGAGCGATCGGCGCTCGCGTTCCCTAGGAAGCGGAACGAATGTCCCTGCCCGGCCTGCACGGCAAGCGCAACGTTCTCAAGCGCGGTGTCTTCGGTGAGAAGCTCGGTTATCTGGAATGTTCGCGCGACGCCGCGGCGCACGCGAGCGGCCGTGGACAGACCGCCGATGGAATGGCCGTCGAAAACGATGTCGCCTGAATCCGGCGCGATCTCGCCCATCAACTGGCTGATGAACGTCGTCTTGCCAGCGCCGTTCGGGCCGATCAGCGCATGAATTTCGCCCGCGCGAACGTCGAGCGAAAGGTCGTCCGTCGCGTTGACGCCGCCGAAGCGCTTGAACAGGCGCGAAACACGCAGCAGCGGCTCAGTCATGGCGGCCTCTCCGCAGCAGCCTCGCCAAGCCGCTCAGCCCCCCGCGCGTGAAGAGGATCATCAGCACGAGCAGCGGACCCAGGATGACCTGCCAGTGCTCGGTCCAGGCGGCGAGCTGCGTCTCAAGGCCGATGAGGACGGCGGCGCCGGCCGCAGGGCCGAACAGCGTGCCCGCTCCGCCAAGGATCACCATGATCATGAACTCGCCAGACTGGGTCCAGTGCAGCATGTCAGGCGAAACGAAGCGCGCGTGGTTGGCCATCAGAGCGCCGGCGAGGCCCGCGCCCATGCCGGAGATGACGAAGCACGCGAGCTTGTAGCGATAGGTCGAGACTCCGATCGCCGCCATGCGCCGCTCGCTCTGGCGGATGCCTTCGAGCACGCGGCCGAAGCGCGACTTCACGATGCGGGACATCAGCGCAAACCAGGCGACCGCGAAGAAGAGACACACCCAGTAGAACGTCGGCCCGTCGCGGGTGTCGATGAAAGGCAGGGCGTTGCGCCGTCGCACGATCAGCCCGTCGTCGCCGCCATAGGTCTTCAACGCGACGAAAAAGAAAAACAGCATCTGCGCGAAGGCGAGCGTGATCATGATGAACTGAACGCCCGACGTTCGCAGCGACAGCGCGCCGAGCGCGAGCGCGAAAAGCCCGCTGATCAGGATCGCGAGCGGCAACGTGACCAGAAGCTGATCGCTGCCGATCTGCAGGCCGAGAAAAGGGTCCCCGCTGACGTAATGACGATACATGATGCCGACGACGTAACCACCGACGCCGTACCAAGCGGCGTGACCGAAACTCACAAGGCCGCAATAACCGAGAGCGAGATTGAGACTCGCCGCGCCGATGGCGAGGATGGTGATGCGGGTCGCAAGCGAGGTCAGCGCCGGCTGGCCGATTGCGTCCGCGATGAAGGGAAGCGCGGCCAGAACCGCAAGCATCACGGCAAGGCCCAACCACTTCGCGCCCGCGGCCGCGTTTGTTTCAGGTGTCCCGGGATCAGCCATGAGCGGGCAACAGTCCCTTCGGCTTGATCAGAAGCACAAGCGCCATGAGCATGTAGACGCCCATCGCGGACAAACCCGCCGCGAGCGCGTCCGCATCCGGACCGGTCATGATCTGGCGGAACATCTGCGGCAGGAAGGCGCGCATCATCGTGTCGACCACGCCGACAATCATGGCGCCCGCAAAAGCGCCGCGGATCGAACCGACGCCGCCAATCACCACGACGACGAAAGTCAGGATGAGCACCTGCTCGCCCATGCCCACCTGCACGGAGAGGATTGGCCCGGCCATGACGCCCGCGAGCCCGGCAAGCATCGCGCCAAGGCCGAATAGAACCGTGTACAAGAGGCGGATATCGACGCCCAGCGCACGCACCATCTCGCGGTTCGTGGCGCCGGCGCGGATCAGCATGCCAAGCCGGGTGCGCGCGATTAGCAGATAAAGCCCGATGGCGGTGATCAATCCGGCGGCGATGATCGCAAGCCGGTACACCGGATAGCGGACGCCCGCCACGATGGGAACGGAACCGGACAGGAACTCGGGTATCTGAACGAACAGCGGCTGTCTGCCGAACAGCAGCACCGCCGCCTGGTTGAAGAAGAGGATGAGCCCGAATGTCGCGAGCACCTGATCGAGATGATCGCGCGCGTAGAGTTTTCGTATGACAAGGAATTCCATGAGCATTCCGGCCGCGCCCGCGGCGAGCAGTCCCGCCGGCGCTGCGACCAGGAAGGAGCCCGTCTTGTTCGCGACCCAGGCCATCGCGAACGCCCCGACCATATAGAGCGAGCCGTGCGCGAGGTTGATCACGCCCATGATGCCGAAAATGAGGGTGAGCCCGGCGGCGAGCAGAAACAGCATGACGCCAAGCTGCAAGCCGTTCAAAGCCTGTTCGATCAGGAGCGACATGCAAGCGTCCGCAAATTTTCAGACCTGCGTTCCGTCCGAAGCGCGCCGCGGCCTTCCCCCCTTGGGAACGGGGAACAGCCCTCCGCGGCCAGCCTGCCGCTTCGAGCGCCTCGCCTGACAAAATGAATGGCCGGATGACGTCCGGCCATTCGCAGAACTCGTGCTTGGGGCAAGCTCACATCTTGCAATCCTTGGCGTAAAAGTCGCCATGGTTCTCGAAAACTTTGCCCTTCGTCACGATGGCGAGATTGCCGTCCGCGCCCGGTTCGACCCGAAGCGAATACCAGTCGTGCACCGGATGCTGGTTGGGCCCGAACTTGAAATTGCCGCGGACTGACTGGAAGTCCGCCTTGCGCATGGCGGCGCTGAACGCATTTGCATCATCAACCTTGCCGCCGGCGCCCTTGAGCGCCGCGCCGATCGCGCGCGCGGTGTCATAACCCTGGCTCGCGTAATAGGTTGGCATACGGCCATACTTTTTCTGGAATGCGGCGACGAACTCCTTGTTCGCCGCGTTCGGCAAATCCGAGTTCCAGTGGCTCGAAATGTAGACGCCCTTCGCAGCGTCGCCGATCGCCTTGAGGATCACGGTGTCGAGCGACGGCGCTGCGACGACCATCGGCGTGTTCTCCAGCAGTCCCGCCTGCTGGTACTGGCGCGCGAACGCAATGCCGAGACCACCCGGATGGAACTGGAATACGACGTCGGGCTTGGCCGCGCGGATCTGCGCCATTTCGGCCGCGAAATCGGTCTGGTCGAGACGCGTGTAGAGCTCCCCGACGACCTGGCCCTTGAAGTAGCGCTTGAAGCCCGCGATGGCGTCGCGACCGGCCTGATAGTTTGGCGCAAGCACGAAGGCGCGCTTGAATCCGAGGTTCGTCGCGTTCTGCCCCGCGCTCTCGTGCAGCGTGTCGTTCTGCCAGGACACGACGAAGTAATTCTTGTGGCATTCCTTGCCGGCGAAATTCGACGGACCGGCATTCGGACTTACATAGACGCCGCCGTTGTCGAGAATGTCCGGCACGACGGCGCCCGCGACGTTCGAGAAGATGATGCCGGTGAGCAGCTTCACGCGCTCGGTCTTCATGAAGCGTTCGGCGATCTCCTTGCCCTGGCCGGGCTTCAGCGCATCGTCCTCGACGAGCAATTGCACCGGCACGCCGCCCAGCTTGCCGCCCTCCATTTCGATGGCGAGATTGAAAGCGTCGCGCACATCCTGGCCAAGGTATCCCCCCGGCCCCGACAGCGTCGTCACCATGCCGATTTTCACGGGTTGCTGCGCCAGCGCGGGCGCAACGGCGAACAGCGCGAACGCGGCGCCGGTAAGGACCCCCTTCAACTTCATTCCACCCTCCAGAGAAAACTCATGTATGCCGGCCTCGCCGGCAGACCCCCGAATTACAGTTTGACCCAGCCGTCCGGCGGCTTCTTGCCGGGATGCAGCGCGCCGCAGTTCGGACATGTGCGCTTCTTCTCGTCAGCGAAGAATGCTTCGTACAGCGGCGGCAGATCCTTCACGATGTTTTCGACCGTGACTTCGACCCGATGCAGCTTCGTCCCGCACTCGAAGCAGAACCACTCGAAACCGTCGACGGCGCCGGGCGGCCGCTGCGGTTCAACAACGAGACCGACGGAGCCTTCCTGCGGACGCTGCGGCGAATGCCGGACGTGCGCCGGCAGAAGGAACACTTCTCCCTCGCGGATCGGCACGTCGTAAAACTTGCCCTCATCGTAAACCTTGAGGACCATGTCGCCCTTGAGTTGATAGAAGAACTCTTCCACCGGATCGTCGTGATAGTCGGCGCGCGCGTTCGGGCCGCCGACGACCTGCACGATCGTGTCGGTCCCTTCGAACACCAGCTTGTTTCCGACGGGCGGCTTCAAGAGGTGTCTGTGCTCGTCGATCCACTTCTGGAAATTGAACGCCTTGAGGCGGCCCGTCTGCATGTCAATCTACTCCTGCGGCGATCATGCCGCGTTGCTTCCCGCAGACGCAAGACCCAGGCCGCAACCTTCGAACGCCTTGCGGATCGCTTCTTTCTCGGCGTCCGTCAGCGGCAACATCGGGCGGCGCACCGTTCCGCCGCACTGGCCGAGCAGATCCTGCCAGTACTTGGAATGGGCCTGCGGTTTTTCCTTCGGCGTCGTCGACTTGATCGCGTGACGCACGGGATCGAGACTGTCGCGCACCTTCCTGGCCTCTTCGATGCGGCCGGCGAAAGCCAGATCCGTGTATTCGCGCATGCGGCGATCGTTCTTCGTCTGCAGCAGGTAAGGCGGCGAAGAGCACAGATAAAGCCGCCAGCCGAGTTCGACGATGTTGTCGAACCATTCCTCTTCAGAGGCCGTCGAGACGATGAGCCTGTCCCCGGCCAACCGGGTAAGCTTCGCGTACATCTCGCGCGGCACTGAATACTTGATCGCCACGACGTTGGGGATGTCGGCCAGGCGCGCGCACAATTCGGGGCTCAGGAGATATCCGGAGTCGGGGTGGCTCCACAGCGCGATGCCGAGGTTCACCTGCTCGCTGATGTGCCTGTAATATTCGTAGATCGTCTCGTCGTGCGCCTTCAGGAAATGCAGGACGGGCGCATGGACGACGATGCTCTCGGCGCCGATCGCCTCCGCATATCTCGCGAGCTCGACGACAACGTCCATGTTCTGGTCGGAACAGGACATGATGGCCTTCGTCCCGGCCCGCTGGCTTTCCTCGAGTGCGATGCGAAACAGCAACTTGCGCTCATCAAGCGACAGCGCGAAGAACTCCCCCTGCTTGCCCGCGATGAAGACGCCGTCCACGCCCAGATCGTTGAACCAGTGTCGCAGGTTAGACCGCAGGCCCGCCTCGTCGATGGACATGTCAGGCCTGAACGGCGTAAGCGCGGCCGCCCAGATGCCGCGCATGTTCTCGCGCGCCCAATCCTTCGCGTCCTGCCGCCTGTACGCCATGTGTGATCCTCCGAACCGCGCTCATTGCGCCTTGGTTCAAGCGCACAGTCAATGGGGCAATAGTCGCGCTGAACCTGGGACGCAAGCACCCGCCGCGCGGCGGCGGCGGCGGGTTGCCGCGGCGGGCTCGGACGGCCATTGTGGCGGCCGACCCTCACCTGGCGCGCCATGAGCTTCACCCTCGCCACCTTCAACGCCGAAAACCTCGATTTTCGCGACGAGGCGCAGTTCGAACGGCGGCGCGCGGCTCTCATCCCGCTCGTAACCGCGCTCGGAGCCGACATCCTTTGCCTGCAGGAGGTGAACGCCGGCCGCGCTTCGAAGAATGCGCCCCGCGGCTTCGCGCATCTCGACCGTCTGCTGGCGGGCACGCCCTATTCCGCGTTCAGCAGGGCGGCCAGCGTGCGCCCCGGCGCCAGCGAACCCGCAGACGTCCACAATCTCGTCATTCTCAGCAGGTTTCCCGTGGTGGAAACCCGGCAGCTGCACCATGACTTCGTGCCGGCATGGGACTGGCGCCCGCCCGCCCCGGAAGCGGCTGGCGAGACGGTCCGGGCGGCCTTCGACCGGCCGATCCTTTATGCGCGGCTCGACGCTGGTGGGCGCCCCCTCCATGTGATCAATTGCCATCTAAGAGCCCCCCGCGCGGCGCATTTGCCTTCGGAAAAGGCGGGGCGCAGCTGGAAGACAAGCGCAGGCTGGGCTCAAGGCATGTTTCTGGCCGCGCAGTTGCGGCAGGCGCAGGCGCTCGAAGCGCGACTTTTCGCCGAAGCCATCTTTGACGATGAGCCCGACGCGCGCATCGTTGTTTGCGGAGACTTCAACGCGGACGCTTACGAAACGCCCACGCGCATTCTATGCGGCGCGCCCGAGGACGGCGACGGCGGCGCTTTCGCGGCGCGTTATCTGGAACGGCTCGAAGCCCGCGCGCCCGCCGATCTTCGCTATACGGTCATCCACGCGGGACGGCGCGTTCTGCTCGACCACGTTCTGGCTTCGCCGGCGCTGGCGCGGCGCTGCGCGCGTGTCGACATCCTTAATGACGATCTGATCGACGAAACGCTGGCTCCCGACGACGTGGCGGGATCCCTCCACGCGCCAATCGCTGTACGCTTCGATGCGTAAAAAGACGCCGGGGCATCGCTGACCCGGCGAGGCGGCGCCGCAGGCGCGGGAGGAACACGAGGCGACTGAGCAGGCGACGGGCGACAGCGGTTCCCGCTTGCATCGCGTGGATTCCTGTTCTCCGAACGAAACTGAAAAATGGCGACGGTCGCCGCCCGAACATCTTCCCTCCCTGTCCCGCTTGCTCCGTTGGCCGGCTTGGCGCCGGCTCGCTCGAGACTCTCTCATCTTGCGCCCTCATTTCGCCGCCGTCCAGCGGTTCATGCCTTCGACTTCCAGATGGACAATCGTTCATTCGACAGGCGCGAAGCAGGAGCTATGCTTGGAAACGGGAAGCGTAACCGGGGTCCGGGGCCATGATTTGCGGATGCAATGCCCGCGTTTCACTTCGGAAACCGCCTGCGCGGAACCTCGCAGTTTCGCTATACTGGGTTTCGTTCGACTCATCGGGACGCCGACCCAGCCACGGGGGCCTCGGGGGGGGGGCGCGTCGCGACACGGTCGCGCTGGCGGAGCAGACATGAAGCGACACATCATGCTTCGTTGGACGGCGTTGCTCTTCGCGCTCGCCGCAATAGGGCTCGCGGGCTGGTACATTGTGACGGCTCCGCGCACACTTTCGATAGCGGCCGGTCCGGAGCGATCACAGCAACTCCGCTTCCTTCACTCCCTCTCGCGCTCGCTTGCCGAGCACCGCGAAGCGTTCCGCCTCGAGATCGTGCCCGTACCGGATTCGCAATCGGCCGCGAAGGCGCTCGAGGGCGGCAAGGTGAAACTCGCTCTTCTGCGCAGCGACGATCCGACCGCGGGTGAAGCGCGGTCGATCGTGGTCATTCAGAAGCGGCATGTCTTCCTCGTCGCGCGACAGGACCGCGACATCAAGGACTGGGCGGACCTGCGTGCAAGGAAACTCGGAATCGTCCGTGGGGATTCCGACGACAGCCGCCCCCTCGTCGAGCGCGTGCTCGCCCAATACGGACTTAACAGCAAGGATGTCGACTTGCGGGAAGTGTCGCTGCAAAGCACGCCGGACGCGATCGCAACCGGAGAAGTTGACGCGCTTGTCTTCGTCGGCTTCCCTGGCGCACGGTTGCGCATGTTGCTGACGCAGATCACGCAGGAACGGGGCGCGCAGGTCGCCGTCATCGGCGTATCCGGCGCCAGCGCGCTCGCCTTCCGTTATCGAGACCTCGAAGCAACGAGACTGCCCGCCGGCGTGTTCATCGGTTCGCCGCCGCAACCGCCGGCCGCCATCGACACGGTCGCGATCACGCATGAGATAGCGGCGACGTCTGACCTCGACGAGTCCGTTGCGACCGACCTGACTCGCGCGCTCATCGAGGCCGCAACGCGAATCCGCCGCGCCGAGGACAATGCGTTCAACGTCGAGGCGCCGCCGGTCGACCGACCGCGGCGATACCCGGCCCACGCGGGAACGGCCGCGTTTGTGAATGACGAGGCTGTCGGTTTCCTCGACACCTACAGCGAATACATCTGGTTCGCCCTTTTCGGCCTCAGCATCCTCGGCTCATCCATCACCGGCTTTCTGGGATGGGCGGGCCTGCGCAACGCGCCCGACAAGGTCGATCTCGGGCGACGGATGCCCGAACTGCTGGACAAGCTGGATCAGGCGCGCACGCCCGGCGACGTGGACCGGGTTGAAGAAGAATTCGACGCCCTCGTAAGAATACTGATCAGAGACTACGCCCGCGGCGCCATCGACACGGAGGCGGCGGGCGATCCGGAGCCCATGATCCGCATGTTCGAGCGGCTCGTGGACAAGCGCCGGAGCCAGCTGGCGGCGCTGCAGACAGCCGCCCAGTGACGGACGGCGGCCGAAGCAGCCATCGGGATCTTGAATTTAGCTAAATCATCCGTAACTGGACGCACGGCGTCCACATCGCTATTGCTGACGCGCAAATGAGATCAGCCGGACCGAAAATCGGCGGCGAACGCGGGGGAGAACAAAGCATGGTGCTCGTCGAGACGCGCGCCCTCGTCAAACGTTTCGGGGCGTTCACCGCCGTCGACGGCATATCGTTCAAGGTGGACCGCGGCGAGGTGGTCGGCTTTCTTGGGCCGAACGGCGCGGGCAAATCCACCACCATGAAGATTATTGCCGGATTCCTCGAGCCGACCGAAGGCTCGGCCTATGTCGCTGGCCACGACAGCCAGCTTGAACCGATCGCCGCGCGCCAGCGGCTCGGCTACCTGCCCGAAGGCGCGCCCGCCTATCCGGACATGACCGTCGGCGCTTTCCTTGAGTTCGTCGCCGCAATGCGCGGGCTGACCAGGGCGGACGCCCGCGATCGCCTCGCCGAACTCGTCGAGCGCATCGACCTGGCGGAAGTCTGGAGCCGGCGCATCGAGGCGCTGTCGAAGGGCTTCAAGCGCCGCGTCGGCATCGCTCAGGCTCTCGTCCACGACCCCGACGTCCTGATCCTCGACGAACCGACCGACGGTCTGGACCCGAACCAGAAGCACGAGATGCGCGAACTCATCCGCACTCTCGCGCCCAACAAGGCGATCGTCGTCTCGACCCACATCCTCGAAGAGGTCGAGGCGATCTGCACCCGCGCCATCATCATCGCGCGCGGCAGGCTGATGGCAGACGCCACTCCGGCTGAGATTCTCGCCAGGGCGCCTGCCCGCGATCCCGCGAACCAGCAACTGGTGCGCACCACGCCGCTGGAAGACGCCTTCCGTCACATCACGCTCGAAACCGCAGGGTCCTGAGCCATGAGCAAAACCCTTCTGGTGTTCCGGCGGGAATTCGCCGGCTATTTTGCAACGCCTCTCGCCGCCGTGTTTCTTGTCGTCTTCCTCGCCGTGTCGGCGGGCATGACGTTCTTCGTCGCAAGTTTCTTCGACCGCGGCCAGGCGGACCTCAACGCCTTCTTCCTTTGGCACCCTTGGCTCTATCTGGTGCTGATGCCCGCCATCGGCATGCGTCTGTGGGCGGAAGAGCGCCGCTCCGGCACTATCGAACTCCTCATGACCCTGCCCGTGAAGCCGTGGCAGCTCGTCGTCGGGAAGTGGCTCGCCGCATGGGCATTCGCCGGCCTCGCGCTGCTGCTGACGACGCCGCTGTGGATCACCGTCAATTATCTCGGCTCGCCCGACAATGGCGTTATCCTCGCCTGCTACATCGGCTCATGGCTGATGGCTGGATCATTCCTTGCGATATCCGCCTGCATCTCCGCGCTCACCAAGAATCAGGTGCTGGCGTTCATCGGCGCCGTGGTCGCGGGCTTCATCTTCGTGATGGCGGGCTTCGATCTGGTCCTGTCGGCCGTTCGCCCATGGGCGCCGGACATCATCGTGCAGGCCATCGCCTCGATGTCCTTCATCGGACACTTCCAGCGGATCACCGACGGCGTCCTCGAAGCGCCGGCCCTGGTTTTCTTCATCTCCCTCATCGTGTTCGCGCTCTGGCTCAACGTCCAGGCGCTCGATGCGCGAAAGGCGGCGTGAGGCGTTCATGAACAAGAGCAGATTCCAAACCGGACGCCTCGTCATCATCGGGGCCGTTTTCGCCGCCATCATCTTCGGCAGCATCAACATCATCAGCGCGCATGTCTTCAGGTCGGCGCGTATCGACCTGACGCAGCAGCGGCTCTATTCGCTGAGCGAGGGCACCAAGCGATTGCTGGGCGAGATCCAGGAGCCCGTGCGCTTCCGTTTCTTCATGTCCTCGGGTCTGACCAAGGAGGCGCCGCAACTGGCCGCCTTCTCGCAGCGCCTGCGCTCCATGCTCGACTCCTACGTCGCCGGGTCCAATGGCAAGATCATCATCGAAACGATCGACCCCAAGCCGTATTCGGAAGAGGAAGACCGCGCTGTCGCCTTTGGCGTGAGCCCGATCCGGTCGCAGTCCGGCGACCGCATGTTCTTCGGTCTCGCCGCGACGAACTCGACGGACGGGAAGGCCGTGATCGGCTCTTTCTCGCCCGAGCGCGAGGCGTTTCTGGAATACGACCTGACCCGCCTCGTTTCCGAACTCGGCCGGCGCGGCAAACCTGTCGTCGCCCTGTTCGACGGACTGGGGCTCTCGGGCAACCCGCAGATGGGTCAGCGCGAGCAGCAGTCGCTCACGCAGATGAAGCAGTTCTTCGACGTGACGGTCGTCAAGGCGGACGAAGGCAAGCTGCCCGAGAACACGCGCGTCGTCATGGTCGTGCATCCGCAGGATCTGAGCGAGAAGGCGCTTTACACGATCGACCAGTGGGCGCTTTCGGGCGGCGCGACGCTCGTCTTCGTCGATCCGAACGCCGAGAACCAGCTGGGGCCGCGCGGCGCGCCGCCGCCGGACCCCGCCTCCAATCTGCCGAAGCTGTTCGAGGCGTGGGGCGTCACCTACGATCCGTCGAAGGCGGTCGCCGACCCGGGCTTCGCGCTGCAGACCGAGCGCACCGTTAACGGCCGCCCGACGCCGATGATCAACCTGCCGTGGCTCGCGATCCGCAATGAAGGTCTGCGCAAGGACGAGGCGATCCTCGCCCAGCTCTCCGCCATCGTCGTGACCACGGCCGGCTCGATCGGCGCGAACAAGGACGGCGTGTCGATCCGCCCGCTCCTCATGGCTTCGCCACAGGGCGGGACCCTGCCCGTATCGGCCACAAAGGATCGCACGACGGACCTTCGGACGCTGCTCAACAGCATCGAGCGCGCACCCTCGACGCTTGTCATCGGCGGCCGCGTGACCGGCAATCTCGACAGCGCCTTCAAGGAAAAGCCCGAGGGTGTTGAGAGCAAGGACGCGCATATCGCACGGAGCGCCAGGCCCGCCAACGTCATCCTTGTCGCCGACGCCGACATGCTGATGGACCGCAACTGGGTCCAGCGGCGCAATGTGCTTGGCTCCGAAGTGGCGCAGGCCTTCGCCAATAATGGCGACTTCGTCATCAACGCCATAGAGCAGATGACCGGAGGCGCTGCGCTGGCCGACCTGCGCGGACGCGGCGTCTCGTGGCGTCCGTTCGAGACGATCCAGCGCATGGAGACGGAAGCTGACCGGAAGTTCCGCGCCAAGGAACAGGCCCTGCAGGAAAAGCTGAAGAACACCGAGCAGAAACTGACCGAACTCGGCCGCGGCCAGCAAGGCGCAACAGAGGTGCTGACCCGCGAGCAGATGGAGACGATCGAGAAGTTCAAGACGGAGCTTCTCGCCACGCGCGAGGAACTGCGGCAGACGCAGTTCGCACTGCGCAGCGACGTCGATCGCCTCAAGAGCACGATCACCGCCATCAATGTCGCCGGCGTGCCGATCGCCGTCGGCCTGATCGCGCTGTTCTTCGCCCTGCGCCGCACGCGGCGCAATCCGCCCGGCGTGAAGCCGCGCTCAGACAAGACCGCTTGAGGTTGGCCCCATGAACGCGAAACAAGTCGTCGCTCTCGGCATGGCTGCCGTGTTCGCTGCCGCGACATCCATATGGACGGTCCAAAGCTCGCCGCAGAGCATCGCGTCAGACCGGCGCGGTGAACGCGTCTTCCCCGAACTTCTGTCGCGCGCCAACGACGTCGTGACGATTTCGATCCGCGACGATGACCGCACGTTCACGGTAGAACGGCGCGGCGACGGTTTCTTCGACAAGGACTCCGGCTATGCGGCCCGCCCCGAGTCGTTCCGCGATCTCGTCGGCGGCGCGGCGTCACTCACCTTCGAGGAAAGCAAGACGTCCGATGCAACCCGCTACGCCGACCTCGGCCTTGGCGAGCCAGGCAAGGGGCTCGGCGACAAGGCCGGCCGGGAAGTCATCATGCGTGACGCGAAGGGGAGCGCGCTCGCCTCCGTCTATGTCGGCAACCGCGACAATACGGTTGGCGGCGCGCGCGGCGGCACGTTCATCCGCCTGCCCGGCCAGGCGCAGACCTACCTTGCGCGCGGCGAGATGCGCGTGCCGGTGCCGCACGCGGCGTGGTTCGAGATCAATCTGATCAACTTCACGCGCGACAAGCTCGCCAGGCTCGAATTGAAGGGCGCCGGACAGGGCGACTACGTGATGACATCCGAGCCGAAGGGCTCGGAACTGAAGCTGGTCACCGACGTCGAGGGCCGCGTTCCGGACGGGGGGAAGATCCTGCGCCTGTCGTTCATGGTCGATCCGATTTCCTTCCAGGACGTTCGCGCGCCCAAGGGCGAGGTGAAGCCGGATGCGCGCCAGTATATCGCAACGAGCCACGACGGCCTGCGCGTGACCGTGACAAGCGTCGGCGATCAGAAAGACGGCTGGGTGCGCATGAAGGTCGACACGACGCCGGAGGCGACGGACGCGGCGAAGAAGGAAGCCGCCGACCTCGCCCCCAAGATGGAAGGCTTCGAATTCAAGCTGTCGCAGAACGACATCGACCAGATGGCCTGGACGCTTCAGGACGTGACAACCGAGCCGAAGAGCTGAGGAAAATCCCTCAACCGGCGCGCTTCTGGCGGGCCGGTTGAGGGGTCACGCTCACAAATCTGGCCAGATTTCCTCAGGCCGGACAACGCGCGGCGAGAAATGCTGCTCGTGGACGTAGCGTCCGATCGCTTCGAGCGTCGGCCGGTTGGCCTCCATGCCGTAGGCCCAGAAGTCCTTGCCGAACGTGCGCCACGCCTCCTCGACATGGTCGATCAACCAGGGCAGCGCGAGGCGCAGAGCGTCCGTGTCCCAAAGGCCTTCCAGCGCGATGTCGCGCGCCTCGCAGAAAGCCTCGTACAGGCTCTGCCGCACCCATGGATGCTCGCGCACGACATCGTCGCGCAGCGCAATGGTGTGCATGATCGGGAAGATGCGCGTGCGCTTGTAATAATCCTTTTCGACTTCCTTGAAGTCGACGAACAGCCGCTCGATGCCGTCCCATCCCTCCTCGAACAGCTTCGGAATATAGATGGACAGAAGCGCGTCGAGGCGCCCTTCGACCATCATGCGCTCGAGCGTGTCGCCTTCGGGCACGAAATCGAGCCTGATTTCGGGGGGCAGGTCGAGCGGGATCAGCGGCGTCTCGGTCGGCTTCGTCAGGCCGCCCATGAACCAGTGCATGTCCTTCGCGTCCACGCCGTATTCGTCCTTCAGCATCCCGCGCATGAAGGTGACGGCCGTCGATGAATACTGCGTGGTGCCGACGCGCTTGCCCACAAGGTCGCGCGGATGCTTGATGCCGGCTCCCTTGCGCACATAGATGCAGCCGTGGCGGAAGAACTTCGACACAGCGACCGGTATCGCGACAAAGGGGCACTCGCCCCGGCCGATCAGCGAGGCGTAGGACGCCAGCGACAATTCCGAAGCATGAAACTCTCGGTTCTCCAGCATGCGCGGAAACATCTGGCGCGGGCGCAGGACCAGCACTTCGAGGTCGATCCCGCGCGGCTTGACCCGGCCCTCGATGAGGGGGCGCGTGCGGTCATAATCCCAGCACGCCAGAGTGAGTTTGAGGTCGGCCATCAGTAGGGCTTCACGTCCGCCTTGACGGTGGTTCGCAGCATCAGCCGCCGTTCCGTGGACGGAAAATCCGTGCGCGCGTGAGTCGAGCAGCGGTTGTCCCACAGAAGAAGATCGCCGACCCGCCATTCGTGGGAGTAGACGAACTCGGGCTTCTCCGCGTGATCAAAGACGGCCTCGAGGATAGGCGCCGCCTCCTCGTCGCTCATGCCCTCGAGTCCCACGGTCATCAGCCGATTGACGTAGATCGCTTTCCTGCCCGTCTCTTCATGCGTGCGGACGGCGGGATGTTGTGCGCGCGAGAAGGCTTCCGTCCCCTTGCCATCGCCCTTCTGCGTCGAGCCATAGTTGTAATGGTGCTGGGCATTGCGATGTTCGATCTTGGCCCGCAGCTCTGGGTCCATCGTTTCGTAGGCTGCGTATCCGCTCGCGAAAAGCGTGTTGCCGCCCTTCGAGGGTATCTCGACCGAGTAGAGGAGCGTCGCCTTGTCGGGAATTTCAGAATGGATCATGTCGTGATGGAACATCATCTCGCCGTCGGGCAGCGCGCCGATCGGTTCGCCATTCTCGCGAATGTTCGAGATGAACATGATTCCGGGCAGCACGCGGTCGAAGCCCTTGGGAAAGTATTTCGGCGGACGCCGGATGTGGCCGACCTCGCCGAATATCTGCGTCGCACGCATGTGGTCTTCCTGAGTCAGGTTCTGTCCGCGGAAGACGATGACGACATGATCGAGCCATGTCTGGTAGATCGCTCTGGCGGTCTGCGAGTCGACTGGTTTCGAGAGATCGACGCCGCGGATTTCCGCCCCGATATGCTTCGTCAGCGGCACGACTTCGAAGAGATTGTGCGGCGCTTCGTTCATGCGTTTCTCCCGTGATTTATTGGGTGCGCCGCAGGCCGGTAACCGGCGCTGCGACATACTTGCAACGTGCTCGCAAACTACAGGATGGCCGGTGTCGCGCGCAAGCGCCGGCAAGCTTGACCCTCTCCTTCGGGCGCCGCAAATTGGCGAAAACCCACGCGCGGAGCGTGGTTAGGAGCGAAACGAGACCGGGGGTTCATATGTCAAAGCCAAAGATTCTCATTTATGCGCCCCGCGAGGAGCCTGACGACATCATCAAGCGGCTTGAAGGCGCAGGATGCGACCTGGCGTTCGGCGACAAGAGCTGGCAATTGCCGCGCGGCGACCACGAACAGGCGCTCGTTGACGCGGCGCGCGACGCCGTCGCCCTGATGGGAACGTCCATCCGCCATACGCCGATCACGCGCCGCGTCATGGAGGCGTCGCAGCGCCTGCGCATCGTCGCCAAATACACGGTTGGCGTCGACGACGTCGACACGGACGCCGCGACCGATCTGGGCGTCATGGTGTGCCATGCGCCGACGGAATCGAATTGTTTCGGGGTCGCGGAAACAGCCGTGATGATGATGCTCGCCATGCTGAAGAAAGCTGTCGAGCGCGACCAGGCCGTGCGCGCCGGGCAGTGGCGCGAACCGCATCTGGGCACAACGTTCATTGGCCGCCGTGCGGACGGCTATCCGGGCATCACCATCGGGCTCGTCGGCCTTGGCCGCATCGCGACGCGCGTCGCGCACCTGCTCGCGCCGTGGCGTGTGCGCATCATCGCCTACGATCCCTACATTCCGCCGGCGAACTTCCTGCTCGCGGGCGTGGAAAGCGTTGATTACGAAACGCTGCTCCGCGAGTCCGATCTCGTCTCGTTCCACGTCGTGCTGACGAAGGAAACGCGTTTCATGCTTCGCGACGAGCAGATCCGGCTGATGAAGCCCTCCGCGATCGTCGTCAACACGGCGCGCGGCAAGGTGATCGACGAGGCGGCCGTCGCCCGCGCGATCGAGGAAGGCCGTCTGCGCGGCGCCGCCATCGACGCGTTCGAGGAAGAGCCGCTGCCGATGGACTCGCCTCTGCGCGCGCTCGGCCACCGCGTTCTCATGTCGCCCCATTCTGCGGCGTTCAACGAGGGCGGCGAATTGCGTCCCGGCATCCAGTGGGCCGCGAAGTCCGTGCTAACGGCGCTATCGGGCGGCATTCCGGACAATGTCTACAACCGTGACGTCATTCCCAAGTGGAAGGAGCGATTTGGCGGCGTGAACATTCTCGAGCAGAAGTAAGGGCTGCCTCGCGATCGAAGCCGCTTGAATGCGGCTCAATCGCCGGATCATTTTCAAACCTGGCGTGGCGGACGCTCGAGGAAGGAGGACGCCGCTTACTGCGCCTCGATGCCGGCGGCCTTCACGACCGCCGACCAGCGTTCGAACTCCTCCGCAATGAACCTGCGCAGATCGTCGGGGCGCATCGGCTTCGGCTCCATGATCTGCGCGGCGAATTTCACGCGCAGATCGGGGTCCTCCAGCGCCGCCGCGATATGCGCATACATCTGCTCGATCATGGCGGGCGGCGTGGCTGCCGGCGCGATCATCGCATTCCACGCGCTCGCCTCGACGCCTGGAAGCCCGGCTTCCGCCAGCGTCGGCACATTCGGCAGCACAGGGGAACGCTGACCCGACGTGACAGCGAGAATTTTCATCTTCCCGTCGTCCGCCAGCGGTTTGACCGAAATGGCGGGCAGCACCGTCATCTGCACTTCGTTCTGCACCACCGCGAGCGCCGCCTGCGGCGAGCCGGTGAAGGGCACGTGCGCCACCTCGACGCCGCTCCTTGACGCGATCAGCGCCATCGTGAGATGCGACAGCGACCCCCGCCCGATGGACGCGTAATTGAACTTGCCGGGGTTGCTGCGCATCAGCGCGACAAGGTCGCCGGCGGTCGAAACGCCAAGTTGATTGCTGACCGCAAGCACGCTCGGTTGCAGCGTCAGCAGCGTCACCAGCGCAACGTCCCTGAACGGATCGTAGGGCATGCTCTTCATGAGCAGCTTGTTCATGGCCAGCGGTCCGAGAATGCTCAGGCCGATGGTCGCGCCGTCCGGGGCGGCCTTGACCACCGCGTCGGTGCCGGTGTTGCCGCCGGCGCCCGGGCGGTTCTCGACGATGAACGGCTTGCCCGTGCGGCTCTGCAGCTTCTCGCCCACGAGCCTCGCCACGGTGTCGGGCGTCGAGCCGGCGGCGAACGGCACGATAATGCGCACGGTTCCTGCTGGCCATGCCCCCTGCGCCCGCGCCATGGACATCCAGGGCGCCGCCAGCCCCAGGACCAGCACCGAGATTGCGAAGGAGATTGCGATCCTGTTCCTCATGGCCTCTTCCGGATCCGTTTCCCCGCGCGGCGATGGGCATGGACGAACGGGCCGCGCCGTTGTACCCGTTGCGGCAATTCTACACGACGGGATGGAAATCAGACAGGGACGGAAATGGCTTCCAGCAATTACGACTACATCATCGTCGGCGCGGGTTCCGCGGGCTGTGTGCTCGCCAACCGGCTGACGGAGGACCCGAACTGCCGCGTGCTTTTGCTGGAGGCAGGCCCGCGAGACTGGCACCCCCTCATCCACATTCCGCTCGGCATGGGCAAGATGCACGACTGGTCGATGTTCGACTGGGGCTACCACACCGAACCCGAGGAGACGTTGAACGGCCGGCGCATCGAAGCGATGCGCGGCAAGGTTCTCGGCGGATCGTCCTCGATCAACGTCATGGCCTACACGCGCGGCCATCGCGGCGACTACGACCGCTGGGCGCGCAACGGCGCGCACGGCTGGGCCTATGCGGACTGCCTGCCCTATTTCAAACGCTGCGAAACATGGGAAGGCGGCGCCAACGAGTATCGCGGCGGCGACGGCCCGCTCGGCACTGAATTCGCCAAGACCGACGATCCGCTCTTCCCCGCGTGGATGGAGGCGGCGCGCCAGCGCGGCCTGCCCGTCACGGACGATTACAACGGCGCGCAGAACGAGGGCTTCGGCCGCAGCCAGTACACGATCCGCAACGGCTGGCGCTCGTCCACCGCGAATGCGTTCCTGCGCCCCGCCGAGAAGCGCCCGAACCTTCGCGTGGAGACGCGCGCCTTTGTCGCCCGCGTCCTCATGGAGGGCAAGCGGGCGCGCGGCGTCGCCTACTCGCATCACGGAATGCAGGTGCAGGCGTTCGCCGACCGCGAGGTGATCCTCGCCGGGGGCACGTTCAATTCGCCGCACCTGCTGATGCTCTCCGGCATCGGGCCCGCCGATCACCTCAAGCAGATGGGGATTGATCCCCTCGTCAATCTGCCGGTCGGCAAGAACCTGCAGGATCATCTCGCGGCGATGATCATGTTTACCCGGCCGAACAATCCTTCGCCCTTCCGCGACACGCTGCGCGCCGACCGCATCATCTGGGCTATGATCCAGGCGTATCTCTTCGGCAAGGGCGCGGGCACGGTCGTGCCCGGCGGACTTCACGCCTTCATCAAGTCGAACCCGAGCCTCGACGTGCCGGACATCGAGTTCATGTTCCGCGGCCTGCCGGGGCACGCGGGCATGTGGTTCCCCGGCGTGAAGAAGGCTTATCTCGACGGGTTCGGCATTCGCCCGTGCCTGCTGCATCCCGAAAGCCGCGGCGAAGTGCTGCTGCGCTCCGCCGACCCGGCCGACGCCCCGCGCATCGTCTACAATTTCTTCTCCTCGCCCAACGATCTTCCCCGTCTGCGCGAAGGCTTCAAGATCGCCCGCGACGTGGCGCATCAGAAGGCGATGGACCCCTATCGCGGCGAGGAGACGGCCGCCACCGCCAAGGCGAAGACCGACAGCGAGATCGAGGCCTATCTGAAGCGCGCCGCGATCACCGCGCACCATCCCGCCGGCACCTGCAAGATGGGCACGGACGAAGGCGCCGTGCTCGACACGCAATTGCGCGTGCGCGGCGTCGAAGGCCTGCGCGTGGTCGACGCCTCGGCCATGCCGGACATGGTCGGCGCGCACATCAACGCCTGTGTCATCATGATGGCGGACAAGGCCTCCGACATCATCCGCGGCCGCGATCCATTGGCGCCGGCGAACGTCTGAACGCTGAACGCCTCACCAGCGACGAAACGAGACGGCGCCCCTGCGGGCGCCGTCAGATCCTCAGAGCGAAGGAACGTAATCCTTCAGCCACGGCGCCCAGCCGCCCAGATAGGTCGGCGGCCATGGAATGGTCAGCGCCTGATCGAACACGAAGTAGATAAAGATCGTGAGCAGGATCGCCATGGGCGCCACGATCTTCCAAGGCTCGCTGTTCTCGTAGCGCATGAAGGCGACGACGAACAGGGGAACTGTCGGTATCAGCCCGATGACCGACATCGAACCCATGAATGCGATCAACCAAGCGAAGAAGACAGCGGCTCGCCTGATGGTTTCACGAACCGGCAAGGCGGAATGATCCGTCTGCAAGTCCATGTGCAGGCGCCCGCCGCCCTCGCCGCCGGCTGATCCGGTCGCGCGGGGTCTCAACTCAGGCCGGAACGTCAGTTGATTGAAGAAGCTGACAAGCCCCAGCGAGATGCCGATAACGCCCACCACCATCGGCACGATCTTCGCGCTGAAATTCCACTCCGACGCATCGTAGAGCATCAGCGCCATCAGGCCGAGGATGAACACATAAAATAGCGACGAAGCCTTGAAGACCGGCCTGCCGTAGCCGCGGGTGAGATTCATCAGGCCGCCTTGCGCGCGCACGTCGTGAATGAAGGGCCGCAGGATCGCCAGCAGCGAAATCGCGAAGAAAGCGATCACGATGGGACGGAGGAACCAGTCCACGCCATAGCGCTGGATCGAGATGAACAGATACCGCTCGATGATAGAGCCAAGGATCATGCCGAGGATCAGTGGCGGGCGCGGCCACTTCAGCTGCTTCATCGTCCAGCCAAAGACGCCGAATACGAGCAGAATGTAGAGGTCCCCCCAGTTGCGCGACGCCTGGAACGCGCCGACATAGGTGATCGACATGATCACCGGCAGGATCAGCGTGTATCTTAACGTCGCGAGCTTCGCGAAATAGCCGCTGAACAGGAAGCAAAGCCCGGCGCCGAAGATGTTCGCGAACGCGATGCTCCAGACCATTGCATAGGACACCTGAAGATTCTTGGTGATCATGTCGGGGCCTGGCACGAGCCCATGGATCATGAATGCGCCGAGAAGGATCGCCATGCCCGCGCTGCCCGGGACCCCGAAGACGATCGTCGGCACGAGCGCGCCGCCTTCCTTCGCATTGTTTGCCGACTCCGGCGCGATGACGCCGCGAACGTCACCCGTTCCGAATGTCTTTTCCGCCCCCTTCACCGTGCGCGCCGCATGGCCGTAGGCAAGCCAGTCGATGACGGAACTGCCAATGCCGGGAATGGAGCCGAAGAACGCGCCGAGCCAGCTGCAACGCAGGACAAGCCACCAGTTTTTCAACGCATCCAGCATCCCGCGAACCATGCCTTCGCGCGGATTGAATTTCAGGTCCTTCGTGATCGAACTGCGCTGAATCGCGAGGTCGCACAGCTCTGGCAATGCGAAGAGCCCAAGCACCGCGGGCACGAGCGGAAGACCTTCCCAGAGGTAAAGGGTGTCGAGCGTCCATCTCAGTGTCCCGGTCTGCGGGTCAGAGCCGATCATCGCCAGCATGACGCCGAACGCGGCGGCGGTGAGGCCGCGCAGCGGCGCGCTGCCGGAAAGAACCGCGACGGACGAAATGCCGAACACCGCGAGAGCGAGCAGTTCCGGCGAACCGATGAACAAGATGATGGGGCGCAGGATCGGCAATGTGATCGCCATCAGGAAAGCGCCGAAGAGGCCGCCGATCAGCGAAGCGGTGTAGGCGGCGGCAAGCGCCCGCCCGGCCTCGCCCTTCTTGGCCATGGGCAGGCCATCGAGCACGGTCGCCTGCGATCCGGAGGTCCCGGGGACCCCGAAGAGCACTGCCGGAATCGTATCCGCCGTGCTGGTGACGGCGCCCAGCCCCAGCAGCAACGCGAAGGCCGCATAAGGGTCCATGCTGAATGTGAACGGCAACAGAAGCGCAAGACCCACCAGGCCGCCGATTCCGGGCAAGAGGCCGATCACCAGTCCGAGAACGACGCCGGTGAAGAGCATCAGGATCCTGAACGGATCCATCAACATCATGAATGCGCCGCCTGCGGCGTTGAGCATATCCAAGCGTATTCCCTCCTCTCAGACGGTGCGCGCCGGCTTCTGGTCCGCTCACACGAACCGCCGGCGCATCCCGATGTCCCCTCCATGGAAACGCAACGCGCCTTTCCAGGCATTCGCTGACACTCGCCGGCGTTCTGAAGAACGCTTCTGGAATCGCGAACAGCAACGAAGGTCAGCAATAAAAGTAATCCGGCCCTCTTTCCAGAAAAAATCAAACTCAAGCCGTAAAATCGTAGAAGCTTTGCAGTCAATTAACGCAGAGATTGCGCGAAAGCGGACATATTGTGCCTGCTTTCTGGTACATTTATTCGCGTAGGAGGATTTCATCCGTCAATTTACGGAGAAGCTTTGCGGTATGCTGCTTTAATACTTGATTGGTCCTTTTGCGCTGGGCTTGGGGCGAACAAGTCCATCATCACGCTCTTGCCTCCGGCGCCCTGGGCGAACATGATCCGGCCCATTCGTTCTGGAGCAGTGTTTCGATGATTGAGGTTTACTTCTGGCCCACGCCGAACGGTCACAAGATCACGATCTTCCTCGAGGAGGCCGGCGTTGATTACCGCGTCGTGCCGGTGAACATCGCCAAGGGCGACCAGTTCAAGCCCGACTTCCTGAAGATCGCGCCGAACAATCGCATGCCGGCGATCATCGATCATGCGCCGACGGACGGCGGCGAACCGGTCAGCGTTTTCGAATCGGGCGCGATCCTGCTGTATCTCGCGGAGAAGACCTGCAAGTTCATGGCTTCAGACATCCGCAAACGAATGAAGACCATCGAATGGCTTTTCTGGCAGGTCGGCGGCCTCGGGCCGATCGCCGGACAGACGCACCATTTCAACGCCTATATCGAGGAGAAGATTCCCTACGCCATATCGCGCTTCGTCAACGAGACGAACAGGCTCTATGGCGTGCTCGACCGCCAACTGGAAGGCAAGGAGTTCATCGCAGGCGAGTATTCGATTGCGGACATGGCCTGCTACCCATGGACGGTTTCGTATGAACGTCAGTCGCAGAGGCTTGAGGACTTCCCCAACGTGCAGCGCTGGCACAATGCGATGAAGGCGCGGCCGGCCGTCATGGCCTCCTACAAGAAGGGAGAAGCCTATCGCTCCCCCGATTACAAGATGTCGGAGGACGACAAGAAAATTCTGTTCGGCCAAACCGCCGCCAGCGTGAAGGCGGCGAGCAAGGCGCAGTGAGCCACTTTTGCCTGATCGTCGCGACGCCCGCGCGCCAGGGCGTTCGCGACGCGCTTTATCCGTTCTGGAACGATGATCGGGACGAAGGCCCGGCGCAGCCGCACTTCGTTTTCGTTGAAGACAAGCACGCCGACATCAATCCATCGGCTGGCCGGCCAGGCTACTGGCGAAACCCCGTCGGCAAATGGGACGCCTGGATGACCGGCGGCCGATGGGCGGGACTGTTTGGCGGAGAAGACCAGATCGAGGCCACGGCGCTGAAAGGGTTGCTGCGCCGCGATCCGCACATGCTTGCGCCAGTCCATGCGACGCTCGTAGACGGCGTTTGGCGCGAGGCCGATCCGCGCAGCAGCAATTCCTGGCCGCGCGATGTCGAGGCTTCGCTTCTGGCTCTGCCTGCCGGCTTATGGCTCACCGTCGTCGATTGCCATTGCTGAAGCGGCGCTCAGCTACCCGCGTAATTCAGATAGCCGAGCAGGTAAGCCGCCTCATACGCCAGCGCGCCTGCAATGAGCAGCGGGAACGGATGCATCTTCTTTTTCCACGTCAGCACACCCGCCACACCCACCATGACTGCGCCCGTGAGAAGATCTCCGCCGCTCAAATTGAAGAGCGCCAGCACGCCGGCCATGATGAGACCGGCGGCGACTGGCGTGAGCCCACGCTCCACCGCCGTATGCCAAGGCTTGCCCTTGTGCGTGGCCCAGACGCTGCTGACACCGTAACAAAGCGCCGACGACGGAAGATAGAGCGCGACCATAGCAACCAGCGCGCCAAGGATGCCTGCAACCTTGAAAGCGATCAGCGCGCCGAGCAGCGAACTCGGCCCCGGCGTGAAGCGGCAGATGGCGAAGAGATCGAGAAACTCGCGCCCGCTGATCCACTGGCGCAAGTCGACGACTTCGTGCTGAAGCGGCGCATAGATCGCGGTGGCGCCGCCGACAGACGCGATCGATAGCGGCGCAAGAATGACGGCGATCGAAATGAGAACGCTGAGCGATGTCTCCTCACGCATCGGCGCCCTCCCCGCTCTTGCGGCCCCATGGCCAGGCGGCGAGGACGCTCAGCGGCACCGCGACGAGAACGACTGGAACGAGCGGCCATTTCATCACGCCGATGGCGAGAAACACGCTGATCATCACGGCGACCGGCAAAAGGCCCCTGCCCGATGTCTTCACGGCCAGCACACCCATGCGCAACAACATGCCGATGGCCGCCGCCGCCACGCCCGCCATCGCCGCATGCAGCGCCGGCACGGCGAGGATCGCCTTGTAGCTGTAGGCGGCGACGAGCATCGCCGCGAACGGTCCGGTAAGCATACCGATCAGCGCGACCGCCGCGCCGGAAACGCCGAGCAGGTGTCGTCCAACGTAGACCGCCATGTTCGTGGAATTCACGCCGGGCAGAATCTGCGCCATCGCGACGCCGGGCAGAAACTCCTCGTCGCGCATCCACCCGCGCTTGATGACGATCTCGCGCTGGATCCACGGCATCAATCCGCCACCGAAGCTGAACAGCCCGATCCAGAAGAATACGCTGTAAAGCGCCCGATAGCTGACGGGCGTCTTCTCTTCAGCGGGTTCCGTGGGACCGGTCTGCCTGGCCGCCGCCTCGCTCATTCTCGTCACCGTGATCCTTGTTCGCCGGAATTTTTGCGCAGCATAAAGGGGAAACAGACGGCGCCAATGTTTTTCCGCTCACTTTTCCATTGATCCGGCGCACAGGCGCGATGAAACTGGCCCCGTAAAGCGTCGCCGGATCACACGCTGGAAGCGCAACGACGCTGGCGGCAGGCCAGTCGTCGACAGGGAGGGGGAAATAATGTCTGGAGAGGTCAGCCGCCGCGGGTTCGGCATGATGATCGGTGTCCTGGCGCTCTCAGGCGCTGCGCCGGCCCTTGCGCAACAGGCGGAAGTCGTAAGAGTCGGCCTGACGAACGTCGCCACCGACATCGGTCTTTTCGTTGCGCACAAGCGCGGTTACTTCCGCCAGGAAGGTCTGGACGTTCAGTTCACCACCTTCGACTCGGCGGCGCGCATGATGGCGCCATTCGCCGCGGGCGAACTCGACGTGTCGGCGGGAGCGCCCTCGGCGGGCTTTTTCAATGCGGTCGGTCGCGGCATCGACATGCGTATCGTCGCCGACAAGGTGTCGACCCCCAAAGGCCGGCCAAGCCAGACACTCGTCGTGCGCAAGGCGCTCGTTGACTCCGGACGCTTCAAGACGCTTGCAGATCTGAAGGGGCTGAAGTTCGCGAACACCGCGCCCGGCACCGCCGCCTGGGGAACGATGTATCGCATACTCGACCGCGCTGGCCTCAAGCCTTCCGACGTCGATCTCGTTTCGCTCGGGTTCCCCCAGCAGGTGATTGCCCTTGCGAACGGGGCCATCGACGTCGCGCTTCCCGCAGAACCGATGACCACGGAAGCCGTGGCGAAAGGCTATGGCGTCAAGATCATCACCGACGACGAAGTCTTCCCGGGTCACCAGATCGCCGTGATCTTCTACTCCGGCAAATTCGCGAAGGAGAGGCCACAGGCCGCGCGCAAATTCATGAAGGCCTTCCTGCGCGGTGTGCGCGACCACAACGACGGACTCGACGAGAAGGGCTTTTTCGCCGGCGAGAAGGGAGAGGCGATCATCGCCATCCTGAACGAGTACACGTCGATCAAGGATCCGGCGTTCTACCGGACGTTTCCATTGGCATACTGCAATCCGGACGGAACGGTGAACGTGGACAGCATCCGTCAGGATTACGCAGCCTTCAAGGCGGCTGGTTTCATCACCAACGACGTCGATCCGGCGAAGGGCATCGATACGTCTTTTCTGGAAGCGGCCCTGAAGGAGCTGGGACCATACCGGAAGTAGCCCGGGCGCGGCCTTCCTTCATTGACCAAGGAAGGAAGGCCGTCTCCGATCAGTTCGACAGTTTGACGTTAGCCGTGCGGATGACGTCGCCCCACAGCTTGGTTTCTTCCTGGATGAAAGCCAGCGCCTCGACCGGGGAATTGGCGACCGGCGTCGCAGCCTGCTCCAGATACTTTCTGCGGACGTCCGGATTGTTGAGGGCCGCTACGATATCCTTGTTGATCTTGGCGATGACGTCATCGGGCGTTCCTTCGGGCGCGACGACGGCAAACCATGCGATCGCCGAGAAATTCGGAAGCCCTGCCTCGGACACGGTCGGCACGTTAGGCAGTTGCGACGCGCGTTCCTTTTGCGCCACGGCCAGAATCTTGATGTTGCCAGCCTGATGTTGCGGCAGCGACGACGAAATGTTGTCGAAGAAGACGTCAACGTGGCCAGCAACGAGGTCGTTCAACGCCGGAGCCGTGCCGCGATAGGGAACGTGGTTCAACTTCACGCCCGCCCGCGACTCGAACATCGCGGCGGTCAGATGCGAGGTCGAGCCGTTGCCCTGGTTCGCCGCATTGAGCTTTCCGGGATTGGCCTTCGCCTTCTCGATCAGCTCCTTCACGCTGTTCACGCCGAGCTTGTTGCTCACGCCGACGACGTTCGGCGAGGTGGCGAGAACCGTGATCGGCTTGAATTTCGTCGGATCGAAATTGAGCTTGGGATAGAGGTTCTGGTTGACCGCGAGCGGCGGCGGAGGCGACGACATCAGCGTGTACCCGTCGGGCTTGGCCTGCGCCACATGTTCGGCGCCGATGTTGCCGCCCGCTCCGGTGCGGTTTTCGATGATGATCGGCTGCTTCCAGACCGGACCCAGCGCATCCGCAACAATACGCGGCAGAACGTCGGCGGATCCGCCCGCGGCGAACGGCACGATGATACGGACCGGCTGCTGCGGCCACGCGCCCTGCGCGGCGGCTCCGAACGGCGCCAGCAAAGGCGCGCCCGCGGCCGCGCCAAGCCCGATGGTGAATGTGCGTCTGTCCATTTTCCCCTCCTCGAGGCCCGCGTTCGCGGACTTATGCCCGGTGACTCCAACTAGACGAGCTGAACGACTTCGCCGCTCCTCGAGCGGCCCTGCGCGCGATACTGCCCGATCTTTTCGATCAGCGGCGCGTCGGTCATCGTATAGAGCACGGCGTCCTTTGCGCCGCGATTGACATGCCTGCGCCACAGGAAGTTCGGCACGACGAAAATGTCGTTCTCCTCCCAGTCGAAGGTCCGGTCCGCAAGTTCGGTTTGCCCCCTGCCCTGCATCACGACGAACACGGTGCTCGCAGTCTCCCGCTTGTGGAGCGTCTCCTCGCCCGCGCGGATCATCTGTGCGCCGAAGCCGATGGTGGGAAACAGCGACGAGCCATCCGCCGGATTCACGAGATCGAGGGTCACGCCCTCATGCGGATCGCCCGCCTCGCCGCGCAAGGCGCCGAGCGCCTCCATGATGTCCGCGCCGCGGAAGTGAATGTGCGGCGTCGTGTTGCGGCTGATGCCGCGCGAATGCTTCACAAAACGCGGTTTGATACCGCCGCGCGAATAAAGGGCCTGCGAGTAACCCTGCGCATGGACCTCGGGCTGCCGGCGCACGTTGCCGGTCGCGCCCGGCATGTCCTCGTCGAGCCAGATGAGATCGAGAAATTCGAGAACCGGCCAGTCGAGCGTGTCGATCCACATCACCGGTTCGCCGGCGTCGTTGCCGTGATCGTGCCATGTGCCGTTCGGGGTCAGGATCACGTCGCCGCGAGCGGCGGGACACCTCTCGCCCTCGACGTTCGTGTATCCCCCCTTCTCGGAAAGGATCGTGCGGCTGGCGTTCGGGCTGTGCAGATGCGCGGGCGCGACGTCGCCGGGGTTGTAGATCGACACCGCGCACCGCAACGCGGCCGCGACCTGCAGCCTGCCGCCAAGCCCCGGATTCGTGAGCAGGAACTGCTGCCGGTCAGCAAATTCGATGGGCGGCACGTCGGCGCTCGCGGCTATGCCTGCGATCTTTTGCAGGTACGGCGAAATTTCGCGCCACTTCCACAGGTGCGGCTGCGCCTTCATCTGCGCGGCGGCGACACGGCCAGCCGCCAGCGCGCCCGCCGTCGAAAGCTCCGTCTCCTTGAACCAGGGGCGCTGCGCGGGCGCGTTCGCCTGCGTGCGCAGCCATATATTGAGTGGAGCGGCTTCGACGTTCAGCGCCTCCATCATTTCGCGCGCGGCGGACGCGAGCGGCGCGCGGGCGTGAACGGCGTCCTGAGTCAAATTCGCCTCCTCACGCTTCGTCCGCAACGGCGTTGCGCAACACGCCAACGCCCTCGACTTCGATCTCGACGACATCTCCCGCCCTCAGCCATCTTGGCGGGTCGAAACGCACACCCGCCCCGGTCGGCGTGCCGGTCGCTATCACATCGCCCGGTTCAAGCGTCGTGTAGGTGGAGATGTAGGCGATCAATTCCTCGAACGGGAAGATCATGTTCGCGGTCGTGTCGTCCTGACGGATCTCGCCGTTGACGCGCGTCGTGATCCGCATGTCGTGCGGATCGCGGATTTCGTCGGGCGTCGCGATCCACGGACCGAACGCGCCGGAGCGTTCAAAGTTTTTGCCCGCTGTGACGTTGTAGACGCCGTGCTTCATCCAGTCGCGCACGGAGCCTTCGTTGAAGCAGGAGTAACCGGCGATGAAGGCCATGCCTTCTGATTTCGGCACGCGCCGCCCGCGCTTGCCGATGATGATGGCGATCTCGCCCTCGTAGTCGAACTGATCGGACTCAGGCGGACGCATGAGCGCCTCACCATGCGCCGACTGCGCCAGCGGGGTGCGCATGAAGAGGCTGGGATACTTTGGGCGGCCGACATCGTGCTCGCCCGGCCGCGACGCATAATTGATGCCGACGCAGATGATCTTGCCGGGACGCGGAACAGGCTGAAGGAAGCGCACGTCGCCGAATGCGATTTCCGGCCGGGCTTCCCGCGCAAGCGCCTGCGCTTTCACGCGCGCCTCGCCGCAAAGCGCCGAGACGATATCCGCGCCGCCGAGACGCTCCGCGAGGTCAAAGAGGCCATTATCCAGCGCCAGGCCGAAGCTGTCCCTGCCGGCGTGGACGTAACTGGCGAGCTTCATGCCTTTCAAACCTCCCGGCGCGGGCGCATCGAGGCGACCTGCGATCAATTTCCATGGGCAAAAGAGCCGGTAACACGGGCTCTTGTCAACCGCGCAGGAGACGCCCCGCCGCATTGACGGCGCGGCCCGCCCGACGTTTATTCCACCGGACGTGAAACGGCGCCGCAAACGCGGCGGCGCGCGCCAGATGAGGAAGCGATCCCCGGATGTGTTCAGCGTTGGCTTCGACAGGCGGGACGCTTCAGAGCGCCCGCGACGCGCTCGGCGAATGGCCGGAAAAGCTCACGCGCGTGCCCTATTGGGCCTTTCAGCGCGCGGATATCTATGCGCTCGAACAGGAGCGCATCTTCCGCGGCCCGGCATGGCATTACCTGTGCCTCGAAGCCGACATTCCCGAGCCGGGCGATTACCGCGCCACATTCGTGGGCGACGCGTCCGTGGTGGTCACCCGCAACGCCCGGGGCGAGATCCGCGCCTTCGAAAACAGGTGCGCGCATCGCGGCGCGCTGATCTGCGTGGACGAAAGCGGCAGAGGCAAGAAGGATTTCTCCTGCGTCTACCACGCCTGGACCTACGACCTCGACGGCTCGCTGACGGGCGTAGCCTTTCAGAAGGGCGTCAAGGGCAAGGGCGGCATGGGTCCCGATTTCCGCCTCGCCGACCACGGTCCGCGCAAGCTGCGCGTCGCTACGCTGCACGGCCTCGTCTTCGGCACGTTCGCGCAGGATGGCCCCTCGCTGCAGGATTACCTCGGCGACGAGATTCAGCGGCGCATTGCGCGCGTGCTCGAAGGCCGCAAGCCGGTTGTGCTCGCACGCTACACACAGGCCCTGCCGAACAACTGGAAGCTCTATGTGGAGAACGTCAAGGACTCATACCACGCCAGCATCCTGCATCTCTTCTTCACGACATTCGAGATCAACCGCCTGTCCCAGAAGGGCGCTATCATCGTCGATGAAAGCGGCGGCCACCATGTGAGCTATTCCGCGATCGACAGAACGCAACGCACGGCGGGCGGCGAATACGCACAGCAGAACATCCGCTCCGACAGCCAGTATCGGCTATCGGACCCTTCCCTTCTCGCGGGCTTCCCGGAATTCGCGGATGACGTCACGCTGCAAATCCTGACGGTATTTCCCACCTTCGTGCTGCAGCAGATCCAGAACTGCGTTGCGATCCGCCAGGTCGTTCCCCGCGGCGTAAACGAAAGCGATCTGCACTGGACGATTCTCGGCTTCGACACCGACACGCCGGAACAGCGGCTCGCCCGGCTCAAGCAGGCAAACCTCGTGGGACCCGCCGGGTTCATTTCGATGGAAGACGGCTGCGTCGGCGGATTCGTGCAGCGGGGCGTCGCCGGCGCGCCCGACGAGCGCGCCGTCATAGAAATGGGCGGCGAACATGCGCAAAGCAGCGAAAGCCGCGTGACTGAAGCCTCCATACGAGGGTTCTGGAAAGCGTGGCGCGCCCATATGGGCGTTGCAAACCCTTCGGAGGCCGCGCCATGAGCGGCGATCTCCAGGCGCTTTATTTCAAGGTTTCGCGCGCGCTCGCCGATTATGCGCGCTGCATCGACGACGACCGGCTCGAGGAATGGCCCGCGTTCTTCGTCGAGGACTGCCTCTACAAGGTGACAACCGCCGGCAATCACCGCGACGGGCTCGAAGCCGGCGTCATCTTCGCCAACTCGCGCGGCATGTTGCAGGATCGCATTTCAGCCTTGCGGGAAGCCAACATCTACGAGCGCCAGAGCTACCGCCACCTTATCGGCCCGCCCTCCATCCTCGGCATGGATGGCGACAGCCTGCGCAGCGAGGCCTCATTCATGGTCGCGCGCATCATGCGCGATGGATCGACCTCGCTTTTTGCCACCGGCCGTTATCTCGACGAATGGAGCCTCGCGGGTGATGACGTACGTCTTAAGCAGCGCATCGTCGTCTGTGATTCCTCCCGCATCGACACCCTGATGGCGATACCCCTATGAACGTTTCTGACAAGATCATCGCGGTCGCCATCGGCGATCCAAACGGAATAGGCCCCGAAATTGCGGTGAAGGCGGCGGCCGAGCTTGCGAAGGGCGGCGGTCCCCGCGTCCTGCTTGTCGGCGATCCGCACGTCATCCGTCATTACGCGGCGATGGCGGCGCCGTCCCTGCCGCTCGCGGAAGGCGACGCGCCGCAGGCCGGCGCGCTGACGTTTCATCCGGTCGAGAACATGCCGCGCGACAAATTCGCGCCTGGACGCATCGAAGCGGCGGCGGGCAAGGCGATGACCGAGTATGTCGCCGCCGCGATGGGCCTTGTTCACGAAGGCAAGGCGTATGCGATAGTCGGCTGTCCGCACAACGAGACCGCCGTGCATCAGGCCGGCATTCCGTTTTCTGGATATCCGAGCCTCATCGCGCGCCTGTCGAACGCGCCGGAAGACAGCGTCTTCATGATGTTCATCGGCGGCGGACTGCGGATCGTCCACGCCACGCTGCATGAACGGCTTGCGGACGGACTCGCGCGCCTGTCGACCGATCTCGTCGTCTCCGCCGCGCTCGCGGCCAACCATGCGCTGCAGCGCATGGGAATCGCGAAACCGAAGATCGGCTTGTTCGGCATCAATCCTCACGCCGGGGAGAATGGACTGTTCGGCGACGACGACGAGCGCATCAACGTTCCCGCCGCCGCGCGCTTGCGTGACCTCGGCGTCGACGTGGAAGGGCCCGTGGGCGCCGACCTGCTGATCGGACGGCGCGAGTTCGACGCTTTCGTCGCGATGTATCACGACCAGGGGCACATTCCTGTTAAACTGCTCGCCGGACGCGTGGCGTCCGCGCTCTCCATCGGCGGCGGCGTGATCTTCTCGTCGACTGGTCACGGCAGCGCATTCGACATCGCCGGGCGCGGCGTCGCCGATCCCGAGGCGACGCTGCGCGCAATCCGTCTCGTGGCGGGCGCTGCGTAGTCAGCGGCCCCTGAACTGCGGTTTGCGCTTCTCCACGAAGGCGGCCATGCCTTCCCGCTGGTCTTCGGTGCCGAACAGAGCGTGGATGGCGCGCCGCTCGAACCGAACGCCCTCGGAGAGAGACGTCTCTTGCGCCCGGTTCACGCACTCCTTGACGAGCATAGCGGCGGCGCGCGGCATCGCGGCGATTGCCTGCGCCGTTTTCATCGCCTCCTCGAGCAGGCTTTCGGCCGGCACGATGCGCGCTACAAGTCCGATCCGCTCCGCCTCGGCCGCGTCGATACGCCGCCCTGTGAGGCACATCTCCATGGCCTTCGCCTTGCCCACTGCGCGCGTAAGGCGCTGGGTGCCGCCGATGCCGGGGATGATGCCAAGCGTGATCTCCGGCTGGCCGAACTGCGCGTTCTCCGACGCGATGATGAAGTCGCACATCATCGCCAGTTCGCAGCCCCCTCCCAGCGCATAGCCCGACACGGCGGCGATGACCGGCTTGCGGATCGAACTCATCGCCTCCCATCCGCCGAAACTGTCGGCCATGAATGCGTCGACGAAATTGAGATTCTGCATCTCCTTGATATCGGCGCCCGCGGCGAACGCCTTCTGCGAACCCGTGACGAGCATGCAACCGATGTCGTCGTCGAGGTCGAAGGCGGCCAACGCCCCGGTGACGTCGAACATCACCTGCGTATTGAGCGCGTTGAGGGCGTGGGGACGATTCAGCGTCACGACGCCTACGCCGCCGCGCTTCTCGACGAGAATTGTTTCGTAGGACTGCTCGATCATCTCGGCTCTCCGCGCATGTTTTGGCTCCGCCGCAATAGAATGGCGCGCCGCTGGCCGCAATGCAGGAGCAGTGCCGGAGAGCGGGAGGCTGACTTCAGTAGCGGACGCGCAGGACCGCTGCCTTGCGCTTCACGGTCTTGACCATCACGGACTTTCCGCCGCCGCGAAGAGCCGTGCAGGTTCCGTAGCCGCGCACGTCGCGGTAGACGCGATTGAGACCGGTCCACCAGACCCGGCAGGCCGCACGGCTCGTGAAGCATCTGTATTCGTCGCGCCAGTCGACCGCGTAACCGGCGCCGACGCGCCGCCCGCCGGTGAAGTGGCCCAGCCAAAGCTCGCCTGGCAGATGCGACATTGGACGGCAGGCTTCCGCGGGTCTGTTCCCCGCTTCCGCCGCTCCGGGCATGGCGAGCGCGCCGAACGCCAGCAGGCAGACCAGCACTCCGCGCGCGGGCAAGCTCATGTCGTTCTTCTCCGGCGTTCGGCGTGTGCGCTCAGGCGCCAACGCAACCGATCATCGCGGGTTCCGGCAAGGCCCCGCCCTTGATGTTTGCTACCCGGATTCGTCGTTTCCGTCGAGGTCGCCCCCCTGGCTTGCTTAACGCAAAAGGAAAGCGGCCGGGCGAAACGCCCGGCCGCTCAGTTTGAAGTCGACGAATTAAACCGACGGGATCATGCCCTTCAACGCCGGGAACCAGGTTCCCAGGTAGGTCGGCGGCCACGGGATCGTGAGCAACTGGTCGAACAGGAACCAGATGAACACGGTCAGCGCGATCGCCTGCGGCACGACGAGCTTCCACGGTTCCGGCCCTTCGAGGCGCATGTAAAGCACCACGAACAGCGGCACGGTCGGGATAAGGCCGATCGTCGCCATGGACGCCATGAACGCCAGCAGCCAGCCGAAGAAGACGAGACCGCGTCTGACGACGGTCGACACCGGCAGATGTCCGGTATCGGAGTCGAGGTCCATGTGGATCTTCTGCTCCACCTCGTTCTTCGCGGCCTTTCGCATGTCGGGAGTGGCGACATCATCGCGGCGGGACACCTCGTTGAGAAGCGAGATGGCCACGAAAGCGAAGCCCAGCGAGCCGACGATCATCGGGACGATCTTGGCCGAGAAGTTCCAGCTCGAAGCCTCCCACAGCAGGTAGCCGAACACGCAGAGCATGAAGAGATGCATTGCGTGGTGCGACCTGAAGGCGGGACGTCCGTAGCCGCTCAGCATGCCGCCGATGCCGCCTTCGCGCCGCACGTCCTGGATGAGAGGACGCATCAGGCCGAGAAGCGAGATCGCGAAGATGCCGATGACGATTGGACGCGCGAACCACTGGACGCCATAGCGCTGGATCGAGATGAACAGGTAACGCTCGATGATGTCACCCAGCACGAGGCCGAGAACCAGCGGCGGGCGCGGCCACTTCAGCTGCTTCATCGTCCAGCCAAGCAGGCCGAAGATGAGAAGCGTCCAGAGGTCGCCCCAGTTGCGCGAACCCTGGAAGGCGCCGATGTAGATGATGCCAAGCACGCTCGGCAGGATGAGCGTGTAGCGCAGCGTCGCGAGTTTGGCGAACTGTTCGGAGAACAGGTAGCACAGGCCAGCGCCGAGGATGTTGGCGAGCGCGATCGACCACACCATCGAGTAGGTGATGTGGAGGTTCTTCGACAGCATGTCCGGTCCCGGCACGAGGCCGTGGATCATGAACGCGCCGAGCAGGATCGCCATGCCGGCCGAGCCGGGCACGCCGAACGCCACGGTCGGAACGAGCGCGCCGCCTTCCTTGGCATTGTTGGCGCTTTCGGACGCGATGACGCCGCGCACGTCGCCCTTGCCGAAGCTCTGCGAGGCGCCCTTTTCGGTGCGGGCCGCGTGACCGTAGGCCACCCAGTCAACCACCGCGCCGCCGATGCCCGGAACCGCCCCGAGGGCTGCGCCGAGCCAGGAGCAGCGCAGGATGAGCCACCAGTGCTTGAAGCAGTCCTTCGCGCCCTGAATCATGCCCGACTTGTCGGTCTTGGCCAGGTTGCCGGAGATCGCCGTGCGCGAAATCGCGAGGTCCGCGAGTTCAGGAAGGGCGAACAAGCCGAGGACGATGGACGTGAGGGGCGCGCCCTCCCAAAGGTAAAGCGTATCGAAGGTGTAGCGGAGCGTGCCCGTCTGCGGATCGGAGCCGATCATGGCGACCATGACGCCGAGGGCGGCGGCCGCGAGGCCACGCAGCGGGGCGTTGCCCGAAAGCGTCGCGACGAACGAAATGCCCAAGACGGAGAACGCCAATAGTTCTGGCGATCCTATGTAGAGCATGATCGGACGCAGGATCGGGATGGTGATGCCCATCAGCGCAGCGCCGAAGAGACCGCCGAGAAGCGACGACATGTACGACGCCGACAGCGCGCGGCTGGCTTCGCCGCGCTTGGCCATCGGCAGGCCGTCGAGCACTGTCGCCGCTGACCCGGCGCCTCCCGGAACGCCGAACAGAACAGCGGGAATGGGATCACCCGTGGATGTGGTTGCGCCCAATCCCAGCAGCAGCGCCATGGCCGCGATGGGATCCATGCTGAAGGTGAATGGCAGCAGCAGGGCCGTGCCCGCGAGACCGCCGATGCCCGGAATGATACCGAGCACAAGACCCATGATCACGCCTATGCCAAGCATAAGCAATGTCCATGAGTTGAACATCAACGCAAAGGCCTTTCCGGCCGCGTCCAACATACTTACGTCCATAAAACCCTCCCGGACCGCGCCGCCTGCTTCGATGTAGGGGCGGCGGTTCTGGCCCTTTGGTTTCTCCTTCCGAAATTCAGTCGCCTTCGCGCGAAGGCGCCCGGCCCGTCAGGCCGGCTGGACGTTCAACGGAGGAGCGCGCGCGTTGAACGCGCGCGGAATGGATGCTGTCGGGAAATGACTGATGCTGACCCGTTCCCGCAACGGCCGCGCGTCGAGCGCGATGGTCTCGGCCGCAGGAACGATGAAGAGATCGCCACGATCGTCGTCGCCGGATTTGTTGGGAGCGGTGTGCGAGGACTGAAGGCTGATGACGACGGAGTTGCGGAAGTCGTCGGAGGCCTTGCCGACCTCATACGCAGCCATCATGGAAAGTAGCGAAACAAGGAGATACAGCGCCAGACTGACGCCGGCGATGTTCGGTCCCTCCTGTGTGTGCTCGATCCTGTTCATGTGCGTACATCGCACGACGTCGACAGGCACGATGAAGCCGCCGCGCAGATACACTGCGCGCGTCAACCGCCTTTTGCCCCCGCCTTGCTGACCCCCTCAACCCGCCGGTAGATCGCCGTTCTTGCGCCTCGTCCCCTCCGGCGACCGGTCGCGAGAATGAACGAAAGTCTAACGAACTATCAATCAGTGGAACTACGGAGCCGATCACATATTTTTCATATGCGCATTCGCTTCGTGTTGAGGCTGAAAGCGGCGCCCAAGCGGGGATTTCATCCGCAAAACTACGGGTAACAGTAGACTGCTGTCAGACGAGCGTGGCGCGGATCGCGAGCGCAAGGAGCGACACCGCGGCGACGCCCGCGAGCCAGAGCGCGACGAACCAGGCAATGCGCCGCCAAGCTATGTTCGCTTTTTCCCGCAACGCTTTGAAGCCCTAGTGATAGCCTTCCGCCGGATCGACCTTCCCGCGAAACACCCAGTAGGCGTAGGCGGTGTACATCAGGATCATCGGCACAAGAACGACCGCGCCCACGAGAAGAAACGCCAAGCTTTCGACCGGCGCCGCAGCGTCCCAGATCGACACCGAGGGCGGCGCGATCATGGGATAGAAGCTGATCCCGACGCCGACGTAGCAGAGAAAGAAAATGGCAAGCGAGGCAATAAACGGCTGCGCGTCGCGCCCGTTGTGCAGTCCGCGATAGAGCGCATACGACGCCAGCGCGACGAGCGCCGGCATGAGTGCGCTCAGCCAGAACGTGCGCCCGCCGAACCAGCGCTCCAGAAACTCGGGATTGAGGAAGGGCGTCCACAAACTCACGACAGCGATCATCGCCAGCGTGCCGGCGGCGGCGGCGAGAGCTATGCTTTTGGCGCGGTCGCGCAGATCCCCGCTTGTTTTCATGACCAGCCAAGTCGATCCAAGGAGCGAATACCCGATGACAAGCGCCACGCCGGTGACAAGGCTGAACGGCGTCAACCAATCCCACCAGCCGCCTGCGTAAGCGCGATTCTCGACGCGGATGCCCTGCACCAGCGCGCCGAGCGTCACGCCCTGCGCGAAAGCGGCGAGGATCGATCCGCCCGCGAAGCCCCAGTCCCAGAGGAATTTCGCCCGCCGCGTGCGCCAGCGGAACTCGAACGCCACGCCCCGGAAAATGAGCGCCAGCAACATCGCGATGATCGGCGCGTAAAGAGCAGGCATGATCACGGCGTAGGCGAGTGGAAAAACGGCGAGAAGCCCGCCCCCGCCGAGGACGAGCCAGGTTTCGTTGCCGTCCCACACCGGCGCGATGGAGTTCATCATGACGCGCCGGTCCTCCTCACGGCCGAAGGCCGGGAACAGGATTCCCACGCCAAGATCGAAGCCATCCATGACCACGTAGGCGAATACGGCGAAGGCGATCAGCCCGGCCCACACGAAAGCGAGATCGGAGGCGCTCATGGCCGTCCTCCTGTCGGCGCGGCCGGAATAGCGCGCTCGTCGACCGCCGGCGCCGGCGTAATCCCAGCGGTGCGAATGGGACCGCGATCCTCGTCCGGGGGCCCGCCCTCGGGACGCATGCCCATCAGTCGAAGGACATAAAACGCGCCCGCTCCGAAGATCGCGAAGTACACTATGATGAACGCCGTCAACGACGCGCCGACCGCGGGCGCGGCGACCGGCGACACAGAGTCGGCGGTGCGCAACAACCCGTACACCGTGTATGGCTGGCGGCCTACCTCGGTGACGATCCAGCCGGCGATCACCGCCACGAACCCCGAGGGGCCCATCAGCACGACGGAGCGCAGAAGCTTCCTGTCGCTGTAGAGCCGTCCCTGCGCGCGTCGCAGCAGGCTCCAGAGGCCGATGACCAACATCAATACGCCAAGTCCGACCATGACGCGGAAAGAGAAGAATACGAGCAGCGCGGGCGGGCGCTCTTCGCGCGGCCAGGCCTTGAGGCCCCTGATTTCCGCGTTGGGATCGTGCGCGAGAATGATCGAACCAAGTTTCGGGATTTCGACTGCGTAACGGGTCACTTCCGCGTCGTCATCGGGCACTCCGAAAAGGATGAGCGGCGCGCCCCTTTGCGTTTCATAATGGCCTTCCATCGCCGCGACCTTCGCCGGTTGATGTTCAAGCGTGTTAAGCCCGTGCAGGTCGCCTGCGAGGATCTGCACGGGCGTCACCAGCGCCGCCATCCACATCGCCATCGAGAACATCGTGCGCGAGGCCGCATCGTGATTGTCGCGAAGAAGTCTGTAGGCGCCCGCGGCGCCGACGGCGAACGCCGTCGTCAGGTAGGCGGCGAGCACCATGTGCGCGAGTCGATACGGGAACGAGGGATTGAAGATGACCTCGAACCAGTTGGCCGGCACGAACTGGCCCGCCGCATTCACCGTGTGACCGGCGGGCGTCTGCATCCAGCTGTTGGCCGATAAAATCCAGAACGCGGAGCCCAGCGTGCCGACCGCCACCATGCCTGTCGCAAAAAGATGCAGGCCAGGCCCCACGCGCTTCAGCCCGAACAGCATGACGCCGAGAAACCCTGCTTCAAGGAAGAAGGCGGTGAGCACCTCGTATCCCATCAGCGGCCCGATCACCGGTCCCGCCTTGTCGGAGAACACGCTCCAGTTCGTGCCGAACTGGTAGGACAGCACGATGCCCGACACGACGCCCATGGCGAAGGTCACAGCGAATATTTTCTTCCAGTGATCGAAGAGCGTGAGATAGACGTCCTGCTTCGTACGCAGCCAGAGCGCGTTGAGCACGAAGAGATAACTGGCCAGCCCGATCGTGAAGGCGGGAAACAGGATGTGAAACGCGACAGTGAACGCAAACTGGACGCGGGCCAGGAGGACGGCGTCAAACCCGTCGAACATGAGCGGCTCCCATCCGTAGGGCGTTCTCACGCAAGTCCGGAAGGCGCCGGGCTTGCGTCACTGTTCGATAAGGGCTGCCGAGGAGCGAAGTTCCCGGGAAGGTACGGTGGATAAATGGATTCGACAAGCGCGGGCGCCGCCGCTATAGAGTTATGCAGTTTTAATCAAAGCTTCATACGAAGCGTTCGCAGGAGGCGGCAAGGAATGGTTGGGATGCGCGGAATCTTTATCGGAATCGGGTTCGCGCTCGCCGCGACCGGGGCGCAGGCGCATTTCCAGCAGATCATTCCGTCTGCCGACGTCGCCGAACCCGGCCAGACAGTCGGCATCGAACTTGTCTTTACCCATCCGATGGAGCGCGGCCCCGTCATGGAAATGAAGAAGCCCAGGCGCTTCGGGGCGCTGGTCGACGGCAAGTTCCAGGACCTCTCGGGGACCCTCAAATCCGCCAGGCGCCAGGACAAGACGATCTGGACTTCGTCGTGGAAGCCGGCTCAGCCAGGCGTCGGGATCTTTTATGTCGAGCCCGAGCCCTACTGGGAGCCGGCGGAGGGAAAGTACATCGTTCACCACGCCAAGGTCGTGGTCGACGCGGGCGCCACGGGCAAGGACTGGGACGCGATGGTCGGCGCGCCGGTCGAGATCGAACCGTTGGTGCGCCCCACCGGGCTGTGGGCGGGCAACCTCTTCCAGGGAATCGTGCGCAAGAACGGCAAGCCGGTTCCCTTCGCCGAAGTCGAGGTCGAGTTCATGAACGACGGTTCAGTGAAACCGCCGAACGACGCCTTCGTCACGCAGGTGATCAAGGCTGACGGCAACGGCGTTTTCACCTATGCCATGCCCCGGGCCGGCTGGTGGGGCTTCGCGGCCCTCATCGAAGGCGACGAGAAGATGAAATCCCCATCCGGCGAGGACGCGCCGGTCGAACTCGGCGCCCTGATCTGGGTGAAGGCGACCGCGATGCCCGCGGCTCCGGCGCGCCGTTAAGAAGAGAGCGTAGGCGAACAAGAGTGGCGCATATCCCTGACGGAGTATTGTCGTGGCCGGTTCTGGCCGCAGGCGGCGCCGCCGCTGCGGCCGCGGTCGCCGTTGGCGTGCGCTCGCTGGACGAACAGCAAATTCCGCGTGTCGCCATCGTGTCGGCCGCGTTCTTCGCCCTCTCGTTGTTCTCCATTCCCCTGGGACCAAGTTCCGTCCACCTGCTGCTTGGTGGGCTGATGGGCCTTATCCTGGGACTTGCGATCTTTCCCGCGGTGCTCGCCGCGCTCCTCCTCCAGGCTGTGATGTTCGGCTTCGGCGGGCTGACGAGCATCGGCGTCAACACGATCAACATCGCCCTGCCCGGCGCGGTTGCGGGTATGATTTTTGCGCCGCTTGTTGCGCGCGCCGACGCCGCCCGGGCCGCTTTTTATGGCGGGATATGCGCCGCCTGCGCCGTGCTCGGCGCCGGCGTCATGGTTTCACTGTCGCTTTATCTGTCCTCGTCGGACTTCGCGGCGTCCAGCCGCGTTGTGATCATCTCCTACGGACCGCTTCTCGTGGTCGAGGCGCTGGTGACGGGATTTTGCGTTTCCTTCGTCAAGCGCGTGAAACCGGAATTGCTCGCCCGTGCGAGGTCCGCGTGACATGAGACGTCTTGCCCCCATCATCGCTGCGCTTCTTCTTGCTGTCCTGGCCGCCGCGCCGGCACAAGCGCATCGGCTACGCGTTTTCGCGACCGTCGAACAGGGCGAAATCACGGGCTACGCCTATTTCGTCGGCGGCGCGCGGGCTAACGGCGCAAGCGTCGTCTTCCGGGACCGCGACGAACGCGAACTGCATCGCACGAGCGCGGACGCCAGAGGCGCGTTTAAGTGGCGTCCCGAGCAGCCGCAGACGATCAGGATCGTCGTGGACGCGGGCGAGGGTCATGTCGGCTCGCTAACCATCGACCGCGCGCGATTCTCCGGACGGCGCGCGGAAGGAGACCCCGGCGACGAGGAACAAGCAGTCGCGGCGGAAACGCTCTTACCGGCGCAACGCGACGTGATCGAGGCGGCCGTGGACGCCGCCGTGGCGCGCCACGTCCGTCCGCTGCTTGAAAAGTTCGAGGCGATGGAGACGCGCACACGTTTCAACGACATCGTGGGCGGCATCGGGATGATCATCGGCGTCGCGGGGGCCGCCATGTGGGCGCTGTCGCGGCGAAAGGGAGGCGCGGCGTGAGCGTCTCGCAAACCAGCCTGCGCGCCGAACGCGAACACAACTTTATTGAGGCGCTCGATCCGCGCACGCGCCTGATCGGCGCCATGGCGCTCGTCGTAACCTTCGTTTCGCTGCACACGTTCACTGCGCGCTTCGCGGCGATCGGGCTCGCGGTGCTGCTCGTCGCAGCAGCCCGCATCGAACCGCGCACCGTCCTGCGCCGGCTCGCGCATCTTGAAGGCTTCATGATCCTGCTGCTGATCATGCTGCCGCTGACCGTGCCCGGCGAGCCGCTGGCCAAGCTCGGCCCCCTTGTGGTCTCAGATCGCGGCGTCGAGCGCGCGTTCGGCATCGTGCTGACGGTGAACGCCGCGGCGCTCTGCGTCCTTGCGCTCATCGGCACGCTTGAGCCGATCCGCCTCGGACGGGCGCTCGCGGCGCTTGGCGTATCGGAACGCTTCGTGCGGCTGTTCATGTTCGTGGTGCGCTATCACGGCATCTTCGGCGTCGAGATCCGCCGCCAGTTCGAATCGATGCGCGCGCGCGGCTTTCGCGCCGGCGTCGGCCGTCACGCCTTCCGAAGTTACGGCAATCTCGCCGGCATGATTCTCGTGCGCTCGATCGAACGCGCGGAGCGCGTCGACGAGGCCATGCGCTGCCGGGGTTTTTCCGGGCGCTTCCCGTTTCGCCGGGTTCGCCCGATGACCTTTTCCGACGCGCGTTTCGCCGGAGTCGCAGGCTGCGCCATCGTCGCGCTCGCCGTTCTGGACCGGATGGCATGAGCGAACTCATCACCTTCGAGAACGTGACAGTGGAGCGCGACGGCGCGACGGTTCTGCGCGACGTCTCGTTCACCCTCTCGGCGGGCGAGCGTCTCGCCATCGTAGGACCGAACGGCGCAGGAAAGACGACGCTCCTGCGCGCGATGGTTGGCCTGCAGCCCGTCGCGAAGGGGCGCGTCTTCGCCTTCGGGCAAGAGCGGAAGAACGAAAGCGACTTCCAGGAGGTGCGCCTGAAGGCCGCCTACATGTTCCAGGACGCGGACGATCAACTTTTTTGCCCCACGGTCGTGGAGGATGTCGCCTTCGGGCCGCTTAACATGGGCCTTTCGGACAAGGACGCCATGGCGCGCGCCCGCGTGACGCTGACGTCGCTGGGTCTGGGCCATCTCGCGGATCGCCTCGTGCGCCGCCTGTCCGGCGGCGAGAAGCGCATGGTCTGCCTTGCCGGCGTCCTTGCCATGGACCCTGACGTTCTCCTGCTCGACGAACCGACCAATAGCCTCGACGCCGCGCATGTCGAGAAGCTGACGCAGGCGCTGCAGACGATAGACAAGGCGATGGTGATCGTCTCGCACGACCGGCCCCTGCTCGACTGCCTCGCCACCCGCGCCCTCGCCATGCGCGACGGCCGCCTCGTCGACGCGGTCCTCCACCGCCACCCGCACGTTCACGAACACGGGCACGTGCACCTTTAGGCGATCTTGCCAGGTCGTTCGGCGGCCTCTCGGCCATGAAAGCGAAGCCTGCTAAGCTGCGCCGTCTTTCGCCTGCAGGACTGTTCCCCTCCATGTGGCTCGCCTTCCTGAGCGTTCTGCTCGATCCCATCGTTCTGTGCGCCGCATTGCTGGGTGTCCTGTTCGTTCGCAACGCCTGGCAATTGCGCCTCGGCGTCGCAGGCGTGGCTGCGGCGCTGAGTCTTTCGGAGTTGATTGGAGGGCTTCACGAACCTCTGTTGTCTGTTTTGTCAAACGCGCTTGGCGCGGCCGCCGGGGGCCTGCTGATCGCGGAAGCGGTGCGCTTCATCGTCTTTCCGATTGCCTCAGGCCTTGTTGCGCTGGTTATTTTCACCGTGTGCAGCCTGAAGAAGCACGGCGCGCAAAAGGAAACGGGGGCCGCGAAGCCCCCGCCGCCCGAAGATCGCGGCTAGCCTCACTCCGCGGCGCTGCCCGTAAGCCGCTTGCCGGACGTCTTGTAGAGCGAGTACGCGACGCCTGCGGCGAGGATCGCGAAAGTGACGCCCAGAGAGATCGACGGCGGGATCTTCGCGAGGCCCAGCATGTCCGCGACGAAGATCTTGCCGCCGATGAACACCAGAACCATCGCCAGCGCGTACTTGAGGTACTTGAACCGCTCCACCATCGCGGCGAGCGCGAAGTAAAGCGCGCGGAGGCCGAGGATCGCGAAGATGTTCGACGTGTAGACGATGAACGTATCGGTGGTGATCGCGAAGATCGCGGGCACCGAATCCACCGCGAAGATCACGTCCGCGACGTTCACCATCACGAGCACCGCGAACAGCGGCGTCATGTAGGTGAGCACCTTGCCCGTTTCGGGGTGCGTCTTGCGGACGAAGAACTTCTCGCCCTCGAGCGTGTTCGTCATGCGGAAACGCGACCGCATGAATTTGTACACGGGGTTGTTCTCGACATCGTAGTGATCATCGCCGGCGAACAGCATCTTCACGCCGGTGAAGACAAGGAAGGCGGCGAAGATGTAGAGCACCCAACCGAAATTCTCGACGAGCGCCGCGCCGACGCCGATCATCAGGCCGCGTAACAAAATGACGGCGAGAATACCCCAGAAGAGCACGCGGTACTGCGATCTGCGGGGAATGGCGAAGTAGCCGAAAATCATCGCAATGACGAACACGTTGTCCATCGACAACGACTTTTCGATCACGAAGCCAGTGAGATATTCGAGGCCCGACTGCGGGCCCACGTACCACCACACCCAGAGGCCGAAGAGCAGGCCGAGCGTGACGTAGAAGGCGGAGAGAAGCAGGCTTTCCTTGACGCCGAGGTCGCCGGTTCTCTTCTGCAGGACGCCGAGGTCGAAGGCGAGAAGGATGGCGACAATGATGTGGAATCCAATCCACATCCAAACGGGTTTGCCGAGCCAGTCGGCAAGCAAAAATTCCATCGGTCAGGCTCCAGTCTGTATGACGTCGACCGACATCACGAACGCATCTGCGCTCGCCAGAGGGGCCCGGCCAACCGCGTCGGAAAATAAGCGGCGCCGACGCTGTTTCAAGCGAAACCGGACAGAGACTTCCCGTCTCGTAGTCTAATGTACCTCCCGATCCGGGCATGTACGGAGGCGCGCTCCGGCGGCCTACGGATGCGCGGAGCCCGAATGCGCCGGGCCTCGCCGCGCTTGCGCGCGCCTGCCCCCTCGGGCAAAAGGATGCGGCTGCGACAAAGCCTGCGGACGTGGCGAAACTGGTAGACGCAAGGGACTTAAAATCCCTCGGGCTTGCCCGTGCGGGTTCGATCCCCGCCGTCCGCACCAAGCGCAATCAGGAGACGGCTAATTGACTGGACAGCGCTTTCGCCCATTGGCCACGTTCAGCGGCATTCGCGATGTGCCGCTGATAGCGACCTCGCACAACAGCCTGTATCCATCGCTGAGCGTGACGGCGACTGGCGTCTCCATCGTCGTGGTGCGCACGCACGTCTTCTCATTCGACGACATCGAGCGAATCGACGCGCGATGGCTCTTCGGGCACATGTTCACGATCGTGCCGAAGGCCGGCTGGCGCACGTTCAGCGCCAACTTCTACGGCCGCCCGGCGGCGGCGGAGGCCCTGCGCGCGCTGCGCGACGCCGGCGCGCCGCTCGCGCCCTCCGCGGCCGAGTGGCTGACCTGAATGTGGCTTGCCCTGCGCGTACGCTTCTGCGACGAACGCGCCAGACGGAGGGGACGATGTTCGGGCTTGAGCTATGGGAAATCGTGATGATCGCCACCGGCGCCTTCTGGGGCGCGTGGTTCATGCGGCGGCGCGCGAAGAAACTTGAGGAAGAGCAGAAGCGCCTCGCCGAGGAAGAGGCAAAGCGCGGCAAGCGCAACCGCCGCTGAACAGCGCAAAGGAAAACCCCGGACGCAAGGCGGCCGGGGCTTGACGATCAGGATACGCGCGAACGCGCGCCTCCGGCGTTTCAGATTTTGGCGTGCGTGCCGTCGCAAAGCGGACGGTTGATCGATTCCTTGCAGCCGCAGAACCAGACCTTGCCCGTGCGCGGAGCGGTGTAACGGATCGGCGAAAGACCGGTGCCCTTGTGCGAGCCGTCGCAGAACGGCTGCTTCTTCGACAGGCCGCAGGCGCACCACGAATAGGTCCGGCCTTCCTCGACTTCCGTGGCGTAGGGCGCTTTCTGTGCGGCGACGGGATGCGTCATATTTCGTTTCCTCTCCTATGGTTCGCGGTCTTCGCTCCGGCGCGGTCCTTGTCCCGGCCCGCCCCGGTTTGGAATGATTCAACTTTTCGCATGGCCGCAAGCGCAAGCGCAAGGTCTGCCGGTCGCGCGAAATAGACGCAATGCCGGCGCCCGTTCAGCCCGCCCCGCCGGCCGCCGTCCTCAGCCACGCGGCTCCGCAGGCCTTCGCCAGTTCGCGCACACGCAGGATGTAGCTCTGCCGCTCGGTGACCGAGATCACGCCGCGCGCGTCGAGCAGGTTGAACCGGTGCGAGGCCTTGATGCACTGGTCATAGGCAGGCAGCACCATGTCGTGCCGGTCGCCACGGTCGCCCTTTTCGAGAAGCGCCTTGCACTCGGCCTCCGCATCCTTGAAGTGCTGGAACAGAAGCGCGGTGTCGGCATGTTCGAAGTTGTGGCGGGAGTATTCCTGCTCGGCCTGCTTGAACACGTCTCCGTAGGTGACTTTCTCGTCGCCCTCACGTCCGTTGAAGTTGAGGTCGTAGACGTTCTCGACGCCCTGCACGTACATCGCGAGACGTTCGAGGCCGTAGGTCAGCTCGCCGGACACCGGCGCGCATTCGAAGCCCGCGACCTGCTGGAAATAGGTGAACTGGCTCACCTCCATACCGTCGCACCAGCACTCCCAGCCCAGCCCCCAGGCGCCAAGCGTCGGGCTTTCCCAGTCGTCCTCGACGAAGCGGATGTCATGCAGGCTGGCGTCGACGCCGATGGCCGCCAGCGAGCGCAGGTAAAGGTCCTGGAGGTCCAGCGGCGAGGGCTTCAGGATCACCTGAAACTGGTAGTAGTGCTGGAGGCGGTTGGGGTTCTCGCCGTAGCGCCCGTCCTTCGGCCGCCGCGACGGCTGGACGTAGGCGGCTTTCCAGGGCTTCGGACCGAGCGAACGCAGCGTCGTCGCCGGATGAAACGTGCCCGCGCCCACCTCCATGTCGTAGGGCTGCAGGATGACGCAGCCCTGTTCGGCCCAGAACCGCTGAAGCGTGAGAATGAGCCCCTGGAACGAACGCGTGGGATCGAGCGAAGACGACATGGTTTGCGGATCTCGAACAGAATCCGCCCGTGTTTAAGAGCCGCGGATTGGGAAGGCAAGTTGGGGCGGCGGGGACTGCCCGCCGCCCCATGATCCGTCAGAAGCCCGGCTGCCTCCTGCCCCACGCGGGGGCAATCGCGGGCGCGAAGCCTTCAGCCTTAGCTGGATCGATGCGGGCGATAAGGTCGCGGCGCACGCTGGTCGCAGGCGCCTCGTCCCCGTCGACCGCGACGAGGCCCATGTCCAGAGCGCGCAAGGGCGAAAGCCTGCCGTCGTCGAGCGAAGCCAGCACGGTTTCATTGGTGACGATGACCACGTCCCCCGCGGCAGGCTCCTTGGCGTGGGCCTCGATCTCATAGCCGGACGAACTTGGGCGCAGGCGCGTCCAGAGCCCGGAGTCGATCAGGAGGACAGACACGGCCGGAAGCCGCGCGCTGGCGCCCCCGGCGGCGGCCATGAGGTTGCTGAACCGCTGCACACGGCCCATGGCGCGCCAATAGCCCTTCTGTCCTGGCTCGATGGGTGCGACCGCCTCCTTCCCCAGCGCGCCCGAGGTCACGGCGTCGGCCACGGACATGGCGACGCCGAGGGATTTCGGATGCTGCGCGCTGAATGAATCTCCCAGCAGGCCGTCGAAGCCGCAGGCGAAAGCCTGCGGCGCGAGGAGACCTGCAGAAAGCAGCGATGCGCCCAATGCGATGCGAAGAGAGCGCATGTGCGGGTTCCTCCCGGTCATGGCGTCACGATGTTGAACCAGAACGGGAACTTGTCGAGAAGCCCGACGAAGTCCACGAATGCCTGCCGATTGCCTTCGATTTTCATGCGACCGCTCGAAACCGCCTGCTCCGGCGTGAGTTCGCCCAGCTGGATGCTGTCGAGCGTACCCTTTGTGAGCGTCACCTTCGCGTCGGCCTTCGCAGCGGCTTTCTTCGCGTAGTTGAGAACGCCGTTCTCCACGACCAGCGTATATGGCTGCTTGAGGTCGGTGAAGTTGATGTCGAGCGTGATGGACTTGCCCGCCGCTTTCGGCCCATTGAGGCGAACCGCGAAGTAGTCGAACGTCATTTCCGGCGGCATCGCCTTGATGGTGTCCGGGCTCGCTGTGTTGAGGCCGCCTGCGGACGGAACGCCATTGCGAAGCTCGAACGCGCCCTGAAGATAGACGGAGCGCCACGGGCCGGATTCCGCCTGGTAGCCCATCTGCTCGTAGGCGTCGGCGAGCAGTTCTTTGGCTTCCTTGTTGTTGGGATCAGCAAACACGACATGCTTCAGCGCCTCGGCGATGAAACGGTATTCGCCCTTGTCGAAGTCCACTTTCGCCTTCTGAAGCACAGCGTCAGCGCCGCCCATGTATTCGACGAACTTCTTGCCGGCTTCTTCAGGCGGAAGCTGGTCGAGCGTCGTCGGGTTGGCGTCATAGAAACCCATGTAGCGCTGATAGACCGCGCGCGTATTGTGCCTGAGCGAGCCGTAGTAGCCGCGGTTCGGCCAATACGTGTCAAGCTCCGGCGGCAGCTGCACCATGTTGGAGATCTCGACGCCAGTGTAGCCCTTGTTGAGCAGGTTCACCGACTGGTCGTGAATGTACTTGTAGAGATCGCGCTGCTTCTTCCAGTAGTCGACGATCTTCGCCTTTTCCCAAACCGGCCAATGATGGCTTTGGAACTTGACGTCCGTCTTGTCCCCGTAGCGGTTGATCGTCTCGTTGAGATAGGCCGCCCACTTCAATGGATCGCGAACCTGCGCGCCGCGCAACGTCAGGATGTTGTGCATCGTGTTCGTGGAGTTTTCCGCCATCCACATCGCGCGCAACTTCGGAAAATAGGTGTTCATTTCAGCCGGCGCTTCAGTGCCTGGAGTCATCTGGAACTCCATCTCCACGCCGTCGATCGTCACCTTTTCGCCGGTGCTCTTGATCAGGCGCGTCGGCACGATCAGACCTGCGGTTCCCACGGAGTTCGTCTGGCCAAGCCCGCTGTTCACACCGCCCTGCGGACCGCGCGGCAACAACGCGCCGTACATGTAGATTGCGCGGCGGCTCATTGCGTTGCCGGCAATTACGTTTTCGCTGATGGCGTGTTCGGTGAAGTGTTCGGGCGCGATGATCTGCACCTTCTTGGCCTTCACGTCCGCTTCATTCACGATGCCGCGCACGCCGCCATAGTGATCGACATGTGAGTGGCTATAGATCACCGCCGCGACCGGGCGCTTGCCGAGATGCTGCGTCACGAGATCGAAGGCGGCCTTCGCTGTCTCGGCGGAGAGAAGCGGATCAAAGACGATCCAGCCCTTGGCGCCCTGGATGAACGTGATGTTGGTGATGTCATAGCCGCGGACCTGATAGATCTTGTCCGCAACCTTGTAGAGGCCGTAGTTGACATTGAGCTGCGCGTTACGCCACAGGCTCGGATTGACCGTGTCGGGAGCCGGTTTGTCAGCGGCGATGAACGCTTTGTAACTCTCCATGTCCCACACGACGCGACCGCTTGCGTCCTTGATGGTGAGCGTGTCCGGCTTCGCGATCAGGCCGCGCGCGGCGTTTTCAAAATCGGCGCGATCCTTCCAGTTGAGCCTTTGCTCCATGGCGCGGTTGGCCGCCCGGGTGGCTTCGGTCGCAGGCTTCGGCTGCGTTTGCGCAATTGCATTGAGCGCAGGCAGCGAGACGCTCATCATCGCGACCGTAAAAAGTGCGCGCTTGCTAATATATGCCATGAACGTTTCTCCTCTTCGCCGCAGACCCTCATGCCCGATGCGACGATGACGGGAGCAGTCTACCGGGGACCTTTCGCGCGAAGTGTTTGCCTGCGGACAAAGCGCGGGCATGGCTGCAAGAAAGTTGCATTTTTATCCCCCGCGGCGCGCCGCTTCGAGCGCGCCCCCGAGCTCCCTTATGGTGAATGGATTATGAACGGGCGTCTCACCCCCCATTCAGCCATGTTCCCGCATAAGCTCGTTCATGGTCTGATAGAGGCCAAGCCCGAGGCGATGAGCCGGAGGATGAAGGAGGAGCCTGCCATGGTTCGCTTGTTCAGCATTGCCCGCACGGCCGCGTTGGCCGCGCTTGCCCTCGGGGCCGGCGCGCTTTTCACGCCGGGCCCAGCCGAGGCCCGCAACGGTTATGGCGCCCCGGGCGGCGGCGTCCGATTCGCCGGCGCGCGCGTAGCCGCCCCCCGCATGGCCATGGCGCCGCGGATCGCCTACGGCGGAAGGAATTATGCGCCGCGCATCGCGGCCGGATATCGCACGGCGGGCTACCGTCCGGGCGTTCGCCCGCCGGGCTGGGGGCCACGTCCGCCCGGCTGGCGGCCGCGCCCGCCCTATTATCGCGGCGGCTGGTATGGCGGCTATTATCCATACTGGCCTGCGGCGGCGGGGGTCGGCCTTGGCGTCATCGGCGCCGCGGCTATCGCCAACACCGGTTATTACTACGCCAACGACGGCTATTACGCGGACGGTTACGCCCAGCAGTGCTGGCTCGAGCGCCGCGCCGTGCGCACGAACTACGGCCGCCGCGTGATCAACGTTCAGGTCTGCCCGGCGTACTGAGCGCCAGGCAGGCAACTTTGGCGAGGCGCCCGGGCCCGGGGGGGGCGGGGCCGGGGCG